>JBAYFL010000001.1:0-464598 GCA_041667205.1 Verrucomicrobiia bacterium
AGCTTCTTCCGGAGTCTGTGTTTCAGACGATACAGAAAGATCTTCTTCTTCAGAGAAGGCAGGTCGCGCGGGCCAATCTCGCCGATCACGCAGGACTGACCGTCCCGGAACAGGTGGCGCGTCCCGTTTCTTGCCTTGATATTTTGGTAGTCCTGCGCTAAGCAGTTACGCGTCGTGATATTAATATTGAAGGGTCAGGCTGCTTTGCGTTCCCGAACGTTGCGGAACTGATTGTCATTATGCCGGAAGAGACAAAGATACATTTTCTTGATTATTGGCGCGTTATCAAGCTGCGCAAGGCCATCATTCTCAGCGTTTTCCTGCTAGTGTTGCTGACGGCAGCCGCGGTGACGTTCTCGTTGCCGCGCATCTACTACGCCAACGTGCGCATGAAGATTGAGCGCGAGAAGGTGACGGTCCAGATTTTTGATGCGACGGCGGCGGGTGGTTACGATCCGATTTTCCAGATGGACCAGGTGGAGATCATGCGGTCGCAAAAGATCGGCTATCGCGTGGTGGACAAGGAACAACTGGTGGCCAAGTGGCAGATCGGCGGCCCGGAGTCCATGGCCAAGGAACAGGCGTTTCAGATTCTCCGCGGTCGTCTCAACGTCATGCCGGTGCGCAACTCCAGCCTTGTGGAGTTGGGATTTTATTCCACCGACCCGGTCGAGTCCGCGGATCTCTCGAATTCCATGGCGCTCATCTACCGCGACAGCCGGCTGGAGGAGCCCACCATCCAGATCGAAATGGGCCTCGAAAAACTGCGTGAAGAATACAATGCCCAGCAAAAACTGGTGGAGGCTGCGCAGCAGAAGGTCAACGAACTCCGCAAAGACCTCGATTTGGACGTCATCGGCAATCGCTCCCGTCTTAACGATGAAACCATCCAGCGCCTTCACGGCGACCGCAGTGCGGCCATGATCTCAATGTTGGTGGAAAAGACGCGCAATGACCAGATTCAGAAGCTGACCAACGCTGAATTGAAACGCGCGTCGCCCACCATCATCGGCGATCCGACGATTGCCAATCTTCAGAACGCGCTGCAATCGGCGGAACTCCAGTTGGTGAAACTGTTGCAGACTTACGGCCCGGAACACCCCGTTGTCAAAGATGCGGTCGCCACCCAGAAGAAACTGGACGAACAGCTCGACGAAGCTATCAACGTCATGCGCAAGGGGCTGGTCATCGGCTATGAGGTGAACCGGGCAAAAGTCGAGGCGATGGAGAGCGAACTGCGCACCGCTCACGCCACCTCCATCGAGCGGGAGCCAACCAAATACATTCCTTTTGACAATGCGCAGAAGGAACTGGAGTTCCAGGCCACCCTGCGCGACGCCATCAAGACACGCGTCAATCAGGAGGCCATCAGCATCAAGGTGCCGCGCACGGCCGTGGAGATCATTGACCAGGCCCGGCCGCCGACCGCGCCGGTCAAGCCGAACGTGCCGCTTTATCTCGGCCTGGCCGCCATCGCCGGCCTCGTGCTGGGCGTGATGCTGGCGTTTTTCATCGAGTATCTCGACACCAGCGTGAAAACCATTGACGATGTCGAACGTTATCTGGGATTGCCCGTGCTGGGTGTGATTCCGCAGAACATCGAGATGCTCTCCACGGTCGGCCAGGACTCGCCGCACGCCGAAGCCTATCGCGTGCTGCGCGCCAACATCGAGTTTGGCAAGAAGGATCCGCAGGCCAACAGTATCACGGTTGTCAGTGCTGGCGCCGGCGAAGGCAAGACTACCACGCTCTTCAACCTGGCGGTGGTTTGCGCACAAAACGGCGACAAAGTGCTGTGCGTGGACTCGGACATGCGGCGGCCTACCCTGCACAAGCGGTTTGGTCTTTCCAACGAGATCGGCCTGACCGACGTGCTCATGAACGACGTGAAGGTGGAGGACTGCATCCAGAACACCAACGTGCCGAATCTCCACTTCCTGCCCAGCGGCAAGCTGCCCAAGATCGCCATCGGCATTCTCAAGTCCCAAAAGATGCGCGACCTGATCCAGGACCTGAAGATGCGCTACGATCTGGTGTTGTTTGACAGCCCGCCGATCATGGGCGTCAGCGATGCCAGCGTGCTGGCCAGCGAGGTGGATTTTGCCGTGCTGGTGATCCAGTATCGCAAGTATCCGCGCGCGATGCCCGCCCGCGCCAAACAGGCGGTCGAGAACGTCGGCGGGCGCTTGATCGGCGTGGTGCTCAACGCCATCGTCATGAGTCATGACGAGAGCTACTACTACTACAACGCCTACTACGACCATTACTCGCGCTCCGAAGAAGCCCATCCGGAAGAGACTGAAAAAACTCCGGAGGAATCGGAAACCAAGGGCACTTATTAACCTGTAACCTGTCTGCTTTTTGCTGAAGATGAACCTTCGCCAATTTCTCAAAATCGTCAGCTTGTTGGCCCTTGCGGTGCTTGCCGCAGGATCGCTCGGGTGTGGGGTCTTGGGTGGTTCGAAAATACCACCCGAAAAGGCGTTCACTCCTCCCACCCAATACAGCGCGCCGGAGGTGGCTGCGGCGAGCGCGTTCCGGCCGGCGGACAATCTCGTGATCCGTCTCGATATGGCCACCGGCCGCGAGGAGCATATAAAGATGGTTGATGAAGAAGGCAACATCGAACTGCCTTTTGTCGGCAAGATCAAGGTGGCCGGTCTGACCGTGAACCAGGCGCAGGATGCCGTCCGCAAGGTCTATGTGCCGCGCTACTACAGTTACCTGACGGTCACGGTCGTTTTGCAGACGGTGCGCATGGTTTACCTTTCCGGCGAGTTGAGAGGACAGGGAGGAGCGGTGCCTTATCGCGACGATATGACCATATACCGCGTGATCGTATCCACTGGCGGTTTCAGCGAATTTGCGAAAAAGCGCGAAGTTGTGCTCACCCGCAACGGCAAGCAGATCGTGGTGGACTGCGTGAGAATCGAGAAAAACCCGGAATTGGACATCCCGCTTCTGCCGGGTGATAACATCATGATTCCCAAGTCCGTCTTCTAGGTTTTCTCCTGCCCCGCCCTTGGCGGCGTGTAATCGTTTCTTATGCCACCTCTGACTGAACGTCGTCACCGACGTCGGTCGTCGAACGAAGTCACCACGACCGCCGGCTGGCGCGGCGTGGTCGAGCGCTCCGGCGAACGTGTCGTCTTCTACACCCTGTGCCTGATGCTGGTCTTCGCCGTGCTGGCACTGGGCGCCATCCAACCGTGGGCCTGTGACATCCTCGAAATGCTGACGCTGGTGGCATTATTGGGCTGGGCCGCGCGAGTGGCTGTGGCCGGAAAACTGGTTTGGATTCGCACACCGCTGGATTTGCCGCTGGCGGCCGGCGTGACCTACGTGGTAGCGCGTTACGCCTGCTCGCCCGTGGAATGGATTTCGCGCCAGGAGATGTTGCTGGTGTTGATGTATGCCTCCGTCTATTTCCTCGTCACCCAGCACTTCTTCCGCCGGCAGCGGCAAGACGTGTTGCTCTGGGTTTTGGTGGCGATAGCCGTCGGCATCACGGCCTATGGTTTCATCAATTGGCTGCGGGGTATCCAGATGGTCTGGTGGTTTCCGTATGAGGACAGCCTTCAACGATTGCGCGGGACCTTTTACAACCCGAACCACTTTGTAGGCTACCTCGACCTGGTGCTGGCGGTCACGATGGCGCATCTGCTGTGGTCGGGGCGCGGGGCCGCGCAACGCATCGTGCTGGCTTACGCCGCCTGCGTGATGATCGGCGGCGCCGTGCTTGCGGGGTCGCGCGGCGGTTACGTCGCGACTGGCGCGATACTCGTCTTCGTGGTGGCGGCCGTGATACGGGGTGTCACCCGGCGCTGGTGGCCCGTCGTGCTGGTTGTGCTGGTCGGCGCGCTGATTGGCGCTTGCGGCGTTTGCAGCCTCGAAACGTTGCGAGCGCGATTTTTCAACCCGGAGATGAATCTGAGTTGGTTTGAAACCAGCCGCTTGTGGATGTGGCAGGCGGCTTGGCAAATCACTCTGGATCACCCGTGGTTCGGCGCCGGGCCTGCCATCTTCAATGCTATTTACGGCCGCTATCGGGATCCGGTGGATCAGCACATCCCGCAATACGTTCACAACGACTACCTCCAGGCGCTTTGTGATTATGGCGGCGCGGGTTTCATCCTGATGGCGCTCCTGGTTGGCGTCTTCCTCGTGACGGCGTGGCGGATTCATCGCCGCTGGCTCCAACGCGGCCTCGCGGAACCTTCCGGCTGGCACTGGCCTTACTGGCTGGATACAGACCGGGCCGACCGGCCGGCATGGCTGCTCGGCAGCGTGGCTGCCGTCCTGGCCTGCATGTTGCATTCGGCGGTGGACTTTCACCTCCACTTCAGCGCCTACACGCTGACGCTCACGGTCATCCTGGCGATGGGGATGCTCGCGGGCCACTCACGCCGCCTGACCGAGGAGCTTCCGGACGGAACGAAGCCGGGACCTCCCGTGATCAAACCCGTGGACTTGGGAATTGCCGCGCGCCGGGGCCTTGCCGCGCTCATTGTCCTCTTTGTAGCCGCCAACGCAGTGGTGGCCGTGCCGAACAGCGCCTCATGCCTGTGGCAATGGCTGGCCGGGACGCGCCATGAAAAGGCCGAACTGGCCGGCGCTCGCGCCGCAGCGGAACAGGCATGGAAATGGGATTCCCGCAATCATGACGTGGCCCTCCTGCTCGGCGACGTGACCTTGAACGAAGCGCGGCTGGCCCCCAACAACGCCGACGCGCTCGCCGAACGCGCCTTGCGCTGGTATCGGTGCGCCGGGAAACTGAACCCGTTGGAGGCCGAGCCGGTCTCGCGGCAGGCCCAGGCGCTGGAGTTCCTGAAACGATGGAAAGAAGCGGAAGCCGCCCATCTGCGGGCGCTCTCCATGAGTCCCAACTACTTTCTCTACTACGAGCGTTTGGGGATGTTTCACGCCTCCCACGGTGAAAAGGAAAAGGCCGTCGCCGAACTCCAGACCCGGAACAGGCTCAAATGGGCTCCTTATGCCCGATTGGTCTTCTTCATGAACATCATCAAGTCCTTGACGACTCCCCCCGCGCCTCGTCCATAGAGACGCGAGCGCTTCATGAGCACCGCGCGAGGCGGTGCGGCAAACCGGCTCTGGCCTGAGATTGTGGCGTAGGAGGGTCAGGAATTTCCTGATGCCAAAATCAGGGCGGCCCTGAATAGACAGATTTCGCCTCTTGGGGGAAAATCCGCGCCCAAGGAAACGAATGGTGGCATGCCAAACTGGGACGAACCAAATGGCCCGCTGTGGGACTCGCTCGCTCCCTTTTGGGATGTCGAAACAACCCCAACAACAACAAGGAGAAAAATGCCAACGAAAGTTCAATGAACGGCACCCTCTCTGTGGACATGAGCGATGGCAGCAGCTACGGCCCCTTCACCTTGCCCGTCGGCCCGCAAGGTTCGCCGGGAGAAGTTTCCACTCAACAACTCAACGACGCCATCGCCGGCACCAGCGCCAACACCAACACCGTGCAAACACTCGACACCTATGCCGACCTGCCAACAACCATCGCGAAGCTCAACGAGTTGATCAATGCGTTGAGGCGATGAGGAAGAAGTAAAACCACAGATGGACACAGATGAACGCGGATAGGATAATCTTCATCGGTGTGAATCGGTGTTCATCTGTGGCTTTTCTTAATGCGTTGAGGCGCTGAGCGCGTTGTAGAGTCGGCCGTCTCGGCCGACAGGACTTCTCTGATGCGAAACAGGATTCAAAACGCTGCGGCTGCTCGGCCGGGACGGCCGACACTACAACGCTCTCCAACCCTTCCGCGTCGTCAGCGTGTTTAGCGGGCCGACAAACGCCGCAGAATACATTTGCAGCCAAACCAGCAGTCGTGAGACAAAAACACCAGCGATGAAGACTGAGACAAGGAGATGGGCGGGTATCCTGTTTGCCGCAGTGGGGACATTGCTAAGCGTTGTCATCCGTCGCAGCAAGCTCCTCCCCCACACCGCCGCGCTGTGTCTTGCCGCCGCTGTCGCCATCGTTGCCGCGCCAAATGCTTTGGCTGAAAGCGGAGTCACGAACATCATCGATGGCAATACGGTCAACATTGCCGGCAACTATATGGTTGGCACTAACGGTTCTTTCAATGCTCTTATCGTCACCAACGCCGGCGTTCTGAATGTGACGGGTGATAGCATCGTCGGCAATTCCCCTTTAGCGAGCAATAATCTCGTTAGTGTAACCGGCTCCGGATCGGTCTGGAGTAGCAGCGGCGGCCTGAACATCAACTTTGCTGGAAACAGCATGACGATCGCCAACAATGGCTTCGTATCGGACAGTATCGGGTTAATCAAATCCAACGCTTCCGTGATGGTCACCGGTTCCGGTTCAACTTGGAGCAATAGCAGCCAACTTACCCTCGGCGTCAACTCTCACAACACCAGTCTCGTTATTGCCGACGGCGCTCAGGTTTTTGCAGCCTGGAGTTTGATAGGCGGCGGCATCATCGGTGCTACTAACAACACTGTCTTAGTAACAGGAGTTGGGGCATCTTGGAACCTCGCAGAGTTTTTAACCATTAGCCCCATAGGGGCTGGAACTGGGAACAACCTAACCATAACTGACAACGGAACAGTCAAAGCACCGAGCGTTTTTGTGGGAGCTTCTTCTCTTAGCCTGCTGACTATTACCAACGGCAACCTCTACGCCACCAATGCAGCTTCCACAGGTTCACTTGAAGCGCGCTTCGGTGCAATCACGCTCAATCGCGGCACTATCATCACCGACCAACTCCGTCTCACCAACGCCAACAGCGTCATGAACTTCAGCGCGGGCCTGCTGCGCAGCGGCGCCAGCAGCGTTTCCAACGGCGTGGCGTTCGCCGTCGGCGACGGCGTCCAGTCCGCCACCCTCGACCTGCTCGGCGGCACCCACACCTTTGCCGACGGCCTGATGCTCTCCACCAACTCCAGCCTCATCGGCAGCGGCAACATCATTGGCAGCGTCACCAACTTCAGCATCATCGCGCCCGGACATTCCGTCGGCACCATCAACATCACCGGCGACCTGACACTGGCGGATTCGTCTTGGCTGGACATGGAACTCGCCGGTCCCGGCACCAATGACGTTCTGGACATCAGCGGCCTGCTGGCAGCGGGCGGCGGGCTGAAGCTGACGCTCACCAACGGCTACACCGGCAACGCGGGTGACACGTTCGACCTGTTCAACTTCGGCTCTATAAGTGGCGCGTTCTCCCAAACGAACCTGCCGACGCTGGCCGCGGGCATGGAATGGAACACGGGCCATCTCTATACGCTGGGCGAGATTAGAATCGTGCCCGAACCCGGCACTTGGGCGCTGACGCTGGCTGGCGCTGGCGCGTTGTGGCTGAGGCGGCGGAGGCGCTGAGGATGATGTAGGCTGGGTCCCCGACCCGGCGGCATCATTATCTATCATCGCCGCGTGAGGGCACGCGGCCTCCATCCTATCCGCCATCCGTGTGAATCGGTGTTCATCTTTGGTTGCATTCCGGGCGGGGGGATCGCTTCCGGCCGAGCCGGCAACATTGACCGTCGGGGCGGCCTCCACTAGAGTCGCCGCGTGCAGATAGGACTTTTTATCCCCTGCCTCGTGGACCAGTTTTTCCCGCAGGCGGGACTGGCGGTGGCGCGCATCCTGAAGCGTTTGGGCCACAGCGTTGAATATCCGGCGGAGCAGACCTGCTGCGGCCAGCCAGCGTTTAACGCGGGCGTGCGCTCGGAGGCGACGGCGTTGGCGAAGCGGTTCGTGCAGGTTTTTGACCGATTCGAGGCGGTCGTCGCGCCGAGCGGCTCCTGCGTGGCGATGGTCCGCAATTTCTACCCGGAACTGCTCGGTGACGGCAACGGGCCGGCGCGCGTCCCGCTGGCCGAGCGCGTCTTCGAGTTCAGCGAGTTTCTCGTGGACCGGCTGAACGTCACCGATCTCGGCGCGACGTTCAACGAACGGGTGACGTATCACGACTCCTGCCACCTGCTGCGCGAGCTGCGCGTGCAGGAACAGCCGCGCAAATTGCTGCGCGCCGTGAAAGGGATTGATTTCGTCGAGCTGAACGACGGGCCGACGTGCTGCGGCTTCGGCGGCGTCTTCAGCGTGAAGTTCCCGGAGGTTTCCACGGTCATGGGCGAGGACAAGGTGGCGGCGATCGAGCGGACCGGCGCGCGTTACGTCACCGCCGGCGACTGCGGTTGCCTGATGCACATCGGCGGGCTGCTCACGCGGCGCGGCTCGAAGGTGCGGCCGATCCATCTCGCTGAACTGCTCGGAGGCGCGGCATGATGCGCACGCCCGTGCTCGAATCGCAGCGGCGCGCGACGCTCGCTCGCGCGTTGAACCTCGCGCTGGACAAGCGCCGGCAATCGGTGGCCGAGTTTGCCAATTGGGAGGAGATGCGGCAGCGGGCGCATGACATCCGCGCCGGCGTGCTGGAGCGGCTCGACGAATACCTCAACCAGTTCGAGCGCGCGGCGGCGGCCAACGGCATCCGTGTGGTGCGGGTGGCGACGGCGGAAGAGGCATGCCGCTACGTCGCGGCGGTTGCCAAGCGGCTCGGCGTCACCAAGGCGGTGAAGGCCAAGTCCATGGTGACGGAGGAGATTCACCTCAACCGCGCGCTGGAGGCCGAGGGCATCCGGGCGATGGAAACCGACCTGGGCGAATACATCGCGCAGCTTTGCGGCCAGCCGCCGTTTCATCTTACCGCGCCGATTGTGCATCTGTCGCGGGACGAGGTCGGGCACATCCTGGCGGACAAGCTCGGCGTGCCGTTCACGAACGACCCGACGCAGCTCACGCTCATCGCGCGCGACGTGATGCGGCGGGAGTTCCTGACCGCGCGGCTCGGCATCAGCGGCGCGAACTTCTGCGTGGCCGAGAGCGGCAGTCTCGTGCTCGTGACCAACGAAGGCAACGGCCGGATGTGCACGACGCTGCCGGCGAAGGAAGGCCCGCGCGTCCACATCGCGATCACCGGCATCGAGAAGGTTGTGCCGACGTTGAAGGACGTGGCGCACCTGTTGCGGCTGCTGGCGCGCAGCGGCTCGGGAATGCGGCTGACGGCTTACACGACGTTGATCAACGGCCCGCGGAAGCGCGTAGCGCCGGCATCCTTGCCGGCGGGGTCCGAAATGACAAGCGACGCCGGCAAGGATGCCGGCGCTACGACGGAGCCGACCGGGCCAGATGAAGTCCACGTGCTGCTGCTGGACAACGGCCGCCGCGAGATGCTGCGCGACCCGCATCTGCGCGAGGCGCTCTGCTGCATCCGGTGCGGCGCTTGCTCGAACCAGTGCCCGGTTTATCACCGCATCGGCGGTCACGCCTACCAGTCGGTCTATAACGGCCCCATCGGCTCCGTCTGGTCGCCCGTGTTGTGGGACACGGAGCAATCGGCATCGCTGCCGTTCGACTGCTCGCTCTGCGGCGCCTGCGCGGACATCTGCCCGGTGAAGATTGACATCCACCACGCGCTGCTCTGGCAGCGGAAGCTGGCGGCGGACCGCGGTCGCGTGCCGCGCTGGCAAAAGCTGGCGTGGCTGGCGTGGCGCGTGGCGATGAGCTGCCCCACACTCTACAACTTCGGCAGCGCGGTCGCGCGGCGGCTGCTCAGCCCGGCAATGTTGCACCGGCTTGGCAAGCCGTGGACGGAGACGCGCGATTTGCCGCCGCTGGCGAAGAAGACGTTCCACGAGTTGTGGAAGGATCAGGAATCGGAACGATCGTCCTAGCAGTGGCGGTCAGGCTCAGAAATCCACGTGGTCGTTCCCGCCCCAGTGTCGCTTGTCGTCGCTCTCTTTCCGAAATGCGATACAACGGCTGGTCAACATGCCATACGCCACGTCTGGTTGTAGAAAATCGGGTTTGAGCACATCGCGCACTTTCTGAATCTTGCCGGCCACGGCGTCCAGCAGCTTGTGCTGAAGTGAAAGACGCGAATCCCGTTCCGGCGTTGAACAGCGAAGGACTTTGTAAGCCCTGTTCTTGGCGATGAACCGGCAGACTTTGCGGACACTGCCCCAGCAAGAATCATCGAAGGCCACGATGCCGCCCACGCGCAGCATTTTGTCCACGTGAAAGAAGTCCACCAGCGTGTGGTCGAACGTGTGGATGCCGTCAATGAAGGCGAAGTCAACCTTGCAGCCTTCCTCTTCAAGTTTGGGGAGCGCCAGATGGGAGGGCAGGTTGCGAAAATCAAGAATGTCGTCGTAACCGGCTCGCTTCAGGTTATGCAAACCCTGGCCCTTGAACGGCTCCAGAAGCTGCACCGGGTCTATCACGATGTGGCGCGTTTGCGGTGTCCGAACCAGCGCGTCGCAGATGAACATCGCCGAAACACCAAAGGCGAAACCAACCTCCAGGCTCACCGTCGGTTTCACATCGGCCACCACCGCATGGAGGAACTCACCCACTTCCGTGGGAATATGGAAATCGAGTTTGACGGGATCGCCGCTGGCGTTCTTGCAGAAACCGGTCTCGATGATTTCCTTCAAAACTGGATTCATGGTGTTCGTGATGCGGAAAAGGTCCAGACTGAGTCTGCGACATTGGTATTTTGCTGCTTTTAATAAAGCAACATGAATCTCCGATGCGCCAGCCTTTTTATTCCCGCTTGCAGGGAAATGGCGATGCCTTTACGTTCGTGCCATGCAGCCCGGCCGCGAACCTTCTCATGAACCCGCTACGCCAACAATTTGAACAGCGCCTGGCCCAAACGGGCGGAACCGTGGCGGCGCTGGCCGATCTCGACGCGCTGCTGACGGGCAAGGTTTTCGTGTCGGCACACCTGGTCTGCCAGCCGTGGGCGGCGCGGGCAACGTGCCAGGATCCGCGCGAGGCGGACGTGGCGCTGACGGGATGCGACGCGATCATTGCCGAGACGGGCACCGTGGCGGTGTTCAGCAGTCCGGTGGAGGGGCGGCTTAGCACGCTGACGGCACCCACACATGTGGTTCTGGGCAGCGAGGCGCAACTTTCGCCAGACATGGAAACGATCTTTGAGCGATTTGCCGACCGCCTCCGGCCGGGCGCATCGCCGGCGAGTTTGATGTTCATCACGGGACCAAGCCGGACGACGGACATCGAGAAGACGCTGGTGCTGGGAGTCCACGGTCCGAAGAAGCTGGTGTTTGTGTTTGTGGAGGACGGCAGCGGTGCGGGTTGACCGCCGCGCATTGTTTTATCGAGCCATGTCCACCAACGACACCGCCAAGTCAGACAGTGCGCGCGCTTTCCTGATCAGTCTGCGGCCTTGGGAATGGACGAAGAACCTCGTCGTTTTCACGGGGCTGGTTTTTGCCTATCAGTTTCACGATCCCGCGGCGATTGGCCATGCGCTGTTGGCGTTCGCGGTGTTCTGCGGTTTGTCGGGGATGGCGTATGTGATCAACGACCTATGCGACCGGCTTCAAGACCGGCAGCATCCACAGAAGCGCCTGCGGCCGATTGCCAGCGGAGAACTCGGCGGGAGGGCGGCCGTGGCGGGGTTGGCGATGGTCGGGATTGCGACGGCCGTGGCGGGTGTGTCGCTGGGCCGGGAGTTTGGAATGTGGGCGGTGGTCTATTTGCTGTTGAACGTCGCGTATTCAAAGTGGCTGAAGCACGTCGTTTTTCTTGATGTGATTTGCGTGGCCGTGGGGTTCCTTGTGCGGGTCTTCGCGGGTTGTGCCGCAGTAGGGGTGACGGCGAGCGGTTACGCGATCAGTTGCGTGTTCTCGTTGGCGTTGCTGTTGGGCGCGGGCAAGCGTCGCGGGGAATTGCTGGCGCACGGCGAGGACTCGGCGCAACACCGGTCGGTGTTCGACCATTACACGGAACGGATGCTCGATGGGCTTCTGGCGGTGGCGGCGGTGGCGACTCTGGCGAGCTACGCGGTATTTGTAATGAGCGGCAAGCATCCGCTGGCAATGGTTTACACGCTGGCTCTGGTGGCGGCAGGCGTGTGGCGTTACCTGCGTCTGCTCTACAAAGGCCGCGGAGCGGACCAACCGGCGCGGCTGGTGTGGAGCGATTGGCCGTTGCTGCTGGTGTGCGCTGTCTGGGTGGTCACGACGATGGCGATCCTGTGGGCCAGCGGACGGACGACACCCCCTTGAAAGATGGGCTTATTGGCAGGAAAATAACGCTTGCCACTGTGGCTTTTGGGTTGTTAACTACGTTCAGTCTATACTGAACGATATGAAATCTCTCACAGAGCATGTTGAATCACCGGAACTGACCGCCGCTTGCCTCCGGTTTATCGAATCGGGTGGCCATACCACGCAGTCGTTCGGTTTGGGGCAGGTCATCGGGCAGGTCTTTGCTTTGCTTTATCTCAGTCCGAGGCCCCTCTGTCTGGACGAGATCGCGGAAGAACTTGGCGTCAGCAAGGCCAGTGTCAGCACCACCGTGCGGCAGCTTGAGAGTTGGTCCGCGGTCAAACACATCTGGGTCAAGAGCGACCGGCGGGATTTCTACGAAGCCGAGACTGATTTCAAGGCGATGCTGCGGCATGGAGTGCTGGCGACGTTACGCAAGAAAATGGACACGGCGGCGGTGCGCCTTGGAAACGTCGAGACGACGCTGGCGGACGCCTTGAAGAAGTCCCCCCAACCCGAGCGCGAGGAAACCAAGGTGGTGACGGAGCGGTTGCAGCGGGCGCGGCAGTTTCACGCGAAGATCAACGGGCTTCTGAACAACCCGTTGCTGGATCATTTGTTGTAAGCGCGGAATTGGAGTGAGGCGGTTCATCGCTGGACCGCCGTCGAAACAAGTCATGACCTTCGGATTGACGAAGGACGACGGAGCTGGGAGTCCTGGAAGTTTACGGGATGCACCTGAAGGGCGGTAGCTTGTTTGGAGGACAGAAGACAGAATGTCAGAAGTCTGATGGGACATTTTCCTGTTCCCATTGCGTTACCAGAAAGTCCACTCGCCAAGAGCGAAGCAGGACAGTGCAGCGCGCTGTCCCTGCCTAACTTATACGCACTCAATTTTGGTTTTCGGGTTGAAGGCAGCTTGCAATGAAGTTGAGAAAATGTTGGGTAGCATGATCAACGCCCCCTCAAAATTCCTGCTGACCTCTGACCTCTGCCACGCATGAACACTATCACCAGAATTTCCGCCGACCGGCACGAACGACTCCGGCAGTTTCTGGCGGACCTTTGGGATTACCGCGAGCTTTTCTGGACGTTCGTGGAACGCGACATCAAAGTGCGCTACAAGCAAACGGCCTTGGGCGTGATATGGGTCATCCTCCAGCCGCTGTTTATGGCAGGCGCGTTTGCGGGCATCTTCGGCGGCATTGCCAAAATGCCAACCGACGGGTTGCCTTACGCCATCTTCTACCTTGGCGCGCTCGTGCCTTGGAACACCTTCGCCAGCGCGCTCTCCTCCTCGGCGATGAGCATGGAGAGCAACGCCCAACTCATCAGCAAGATCTACTTCCCGCGGCTCGTCGTGCCGGGCGCAGTGGTCTGCACGTCGTTCGTGGACTTCTCCATTGGGTGGACGATGCTCAACATCGTCGCGCTTTGGATGGGCTACTGGCACTGGCAGTTGGTCGCCGTCACGCCGCTGCTGCTGGCCATCCAGGCAGTGACCGTCCTCGGTTTCGGACTGGCCCTCGGCGCGCTCAACGCCCAATACCGCGACGTGAAGCACGCCGTCACGTTTCTCGTGCAAGTCTGGATGCTGGCCACACCGGTCATCTATCCCGCCTCGCGTCTGCCGGCGTGGGCGCGGGACTGGCTGTTCCTCAACCCGATGGCCGGCGTCGTTACCGGCTATCGCGCCGCGCTGCAAGGCGTGGCGTTGCCGTGGGAGTTGATCGGCTCCTGCACGCTGATGGCGGCGCTCTATCTCGCAGGCGGGCTGTGGTTCTTCCGCAAACGAGAGGCGAAACTGGCGGACATCCTATGAACGGACTATGGCCACAAAAAGATATGTCGGAACTCCATGAGATGGCCACAAAAAGATAAAAAAGGCACGAGAACTTCCAACCGCTCCGTCGTTTTGCGTCTCTTGTGCCTTTTCGTGGCTGAACTTCCATGAGCGACGTCGCCATCTCCATTACCGGCCTCGGCAAGCGTTACCGCTACGGTGGTGCCGCGCCGTTGAATACCAACCTGCGTGCCGACATCACCGATTGGGCCAAGGGTCTGTTCCGGCGCAACAGCAAAGGCCATCCAACGCTTCAGGAGATTCACGAGCAACACCTCTCTGCATCGCCGGAGTATTTTTGGGCGCTCAAGGACGTCAATTTGGAGGTCAAGCGCGGCGAAGTTGTCGGCATTATCGGCCGCAACGGCGCGGGCAAGAGCACGCTGCTGAAAATCCTCTCCCGCATCACTCCGCCCACCACCGGCCGTATCGAATACCACGGTCGCATCGCCAGCCTGCTGGAAGTCGGCACCGGCTTCCACCGTGAGCTGACCGGCCGCGAGAATATCTTCCTCAACGGCTCCATCCTCGGCATGAAACGCGCCGAGATAGCCCGCAAATTCGACGAGATCGTCGCCTTCGCCGAAGTCGAGAAATTCATAGACACGCCTGTGAAGTTTTACTCCAGCGGCATGTATGTCCGGCTGGCCTTCGCGGTAGCGGCGCATCTCGAATCGGAGATTTTGCTGGTGGATGAGGTGCTCGCTGTCGGCGATATAACCTTTCGAAAGAAATGCCTGGGCAAGATGCAAGATATATCCCATGGCGGCAGGACTGTTCTTTTCATTAGTCATGACATGGGTGCAATTCGCGGTCTTTGCGAAAATGTTTCTTGGATAGACAACGGCAGAATTAGGCTCGTTGGCAATGCTTGCGATGTGGTTGGAGAGTATGAGCAGACTCAGATACGAAGTTCAACGAACGAGCCGTCATTTCGCGAACGAAGTGAGGACGATGCCAAACACTTGGAATTCTACATCAGCAGTGTTGAAATGCGGGATCAACAAGGTCGGCTGGCCAACATATTCAAATACCATGAAAAGCTCAGCCTGGTCGTTTCTGTGAACGGAAATGTGCCCTCCGACCACTACAGCATAGAATTTAGAATCTACGGCCAAGCTGGCGAACTTGTCGCCATGGGAGCATCCGGTGCTTATCACGATATCTTTTTCGATAAGGCGATCAAAAGAATACGAGTCGAAATCGGACCGCTTACATTAACAAATGGACATTACCTGATTTCTCTGAGTCTTGTTGCTGGAACGCTTCGAACGGATTCGTGGAGCAACGCTTGTTCATTTCACATCGTCGAATGTCAACCTTTTGCACATGGTCGAGATCTTAATGACGCCGTGTGCGTTCTTCAACAGTCCTTCCAAGCCTCGGAATGAGTTGGCGTGATGAAAGTTCTTTTTTTTAATCCAGAACAGTATGTGAGCTTTGATCTGGAGCCGTCTAACTATGAGTTGAGGCTGCCCATTCTGAACAGCGGAGTTGTTACCTCGCATCGAGACTACGTGTATCAAAGAGTTCTTAGGAACGAAGGGCGCGAGGCCATGAACAGAAAGGCGCTCCTGGAAGTATCTGACTTTAATCCAGACTTGGTAGTGTATTCTACTTCGTGGCCGCACGAATCTATTGATCGCAACGTATTCCAACAGATCATGAATGGCGGAGTCCCGGTGTTTACTCATGTCTGGGATACGCAAATTGAGCAACAGCCTCATGAGATGGAGTGGTTTCTCAACTGCAATTATTTCGGGGTTGCCGATTCCGTGTCAAATTACCTCCGTTATGCTTCATTGGTGAGTATTGTGCCAGAAGTCAGAAATGTGTTGTTTACTGGGGGGAATATTGTATTTACGGACTTGTTGCACCAGAAAGCGTTAGGCAAAATTTATGACGTAACGCTCGTCGGAAGCAACGAAGGGGAGAGGGCAAAGCTTATCCGGTATTTACGCCAGAGATTGGCGTCAAGCGGAGTGTCGTTTAATAAGTTTGGTGGACTGGTAGATAGCGCAAAGGGCCCGCCTGAACGAGGGCTCACTGATCAATGGATACCTATCGAGCGATATGTTGATATCATAAACCAATCAAAAATTTGCCTTAGCTCTCAAACGGTGCTGCTTCGGAATCAGATTAAAGGCAAGGTATTCCACTACATGGCCTGCGGTGCGCTTTGCCTTTCAGAGCGTAATACCGAATTGAAGCAAATAGTGCCCGATGACTGTATCGTTTACTATGAAGGATTTGAAGATTGCGCGAATAAGATTTTGTATTACCTCGCCCATGAAAGCGAGCGGCTGCGGATCGCTCTGGCAGGTTGGCAGTGGTTTCACCAGACCTTTGATTACAAAAGGTTTTGGTGCGACTCGTTGCAAGCCATGGTGAATGGCGAGAGGAAACTCCCCAATATTTGCAAGAATATTGGGGTGTCATACGGAAACTCACGCTGCGCGCGCACGCGGAACGCTGCACCAGTTGAAAGCAATCTGGAAGCGCAATCTAACGAGTTAGGCTGCGAGCAACGAGTTGGTCTCAATGCAGACGTGGGTTTAACTCGGAGAGAAAACAGTGTCAAAGTGCTGAAGGATAAGCGACAGCCGACATTTCCCCAAGTATCGATAATCCTTCTGGATTGGTCATATCGCGAGAGATTTCACGCACTTGACTGGTTGTCCAAACAAGATGTGCCACGAGACCAGTATGAATTGATCTGGGTGGAACTCCATGATCGCGTGGTTGACGAAGTGATGGAGAAGGCGGATGTGGTCATCACGTGTGGGCTGAAAGGAGTTTGTCACAAGCACGTGGGCTACAACATTGGCTTGTTGCATGCAAGAGGTTCGATCATTACGATTTGCGACAGTGACGCTGTTTTTCCGTCCGACTTCATTTCATCAATTGATCGCACTTTTCGCGCGAACGGCGAGGCTGAGCCGAAGCCACTGGTCCTGATGCATTACGAGTGGAGGACGTTGCATCAATACCCGCAGAAACTGTCAGACATCAACGAACTCCAGAAGTTCCCTTGGCAGGAGTTACGACCTAACCTCAGTGCTTGCATGTCTGTGAGGAGATCCGATGCAATTCACTTTGGAGGTTTCGATGAGCATCACTCCTACCGAGGCTATCTCTGCGGCCCCTACGATTTGGGTTGGCGAATGGTCAATGCGGGTATAGCCGAGATCTGGCACGATCCTAAAGTTGCGCTTTGGCTTTTTGGACACCCGCCGTCAAGTGGCAAGGGCATCGGTTTTACCATTAAACGCTGGCGCGAAATCATCTGTCCGCACGTTGATTGCCATGCCATGGCTGCTGTAGAGGCTTTTTCGTCGGGAAGAATTCTGCCACTGCGAGAGAATCCAGAAATCCATCGGCTCAGGATGTCCCTTCGTCGGATCGGGACGCCGTTTGAAGAAAAATACGCGAGGATGTTGCATCTTAGTCAACTGTCTCGATGGCGACGGTTTGTCCTTGAAACCGCGCTCTTATTCGAGCCATTTCGGCTTATCCAATGGCAGCCTTCCGCTCTTCGGACCTGTTGTTTTAGTTGTTTGAGAAATGTCTTGGGGAACAAGAAATACGACGCCTTGAGGCAATGGTGGCGTTCAGTGCGAGACAACAAGTCCGTTTAGTAAGAGAACCGCTGGATGCGCTGCCGGCGATGTGCCTGTTGAATCCGAACGGGTCATGAGTGAAGTGATGATGAATCGCGTTCACAAACCAGTCTTTAAGATGCCCCGCTATTTTTTTAGAAAAGGAGGGCGATCAAGATCGCTTGGTTTGGTTTTTGGTGGTTGTTGCGTGAAGAGAGTGTGATGCTGTAATGCGTTGCCCAACTCTTGCAGAATTACCCGTGCCGCCGCCGGGAAAAACTGGTTGGCCTTGGACGGAGGAGGTGCCACCGTTGCCGGAAGCCATGCCGGATGGACGGCCGTGGCCGAAGTTCAGCATCGTTACGCCCAGCTATAACTTCGAGAAGTTCTTGGAGATGACAATCCGGTCGGTATTGCTACAGGGTTACCCCGACCTCGAATACATCGTCATTGACGGCGGTTCCACCGATGGCAGTGTCGCGATCGTCCGCAAATATGAGAAGTGGTTGTCGCATTGGGCCAGTGAGCGCGACTCCGGCCCCGAGGAGGCTTCGAACAAAGGTTTTCGCAAGGCCACTGGCGAATTAATGGCCTGGCTCGGTTCGGACGATATTTACCTTCCGGGCGCGTTGGGTGTAGCCGCGCAAGAGATGAGCCGGCAGCCGGATTGTTGTGTGATCAACGGCGATGCTCGTGCTCGCGATGGGTGCGGACGGGTGTTGGAAGTGATCCGAGCGGGTGAAGTGACGCGGGACCGACTGGTGCGGTTCTGGACCAAGCCGCCTTACTATGCCTTGCCGGCGACTGTAGCGGTGTTTTTCCGCCGCCGCGTGGTGGAGGAAGTTGGTTTGATGAACGAGAAACTCCGAGTGGTTTCGGATTACGAATGGTGGCTGCGGATGATCCAGAAATTTCCGTTTCATTACGTGCCGCATCTATTCTCGGAATTCTGTCTGCATCCTGCAGCCAAGTCAGCCGCATTCAAAACAAACGCATTTGAAAACACCCTCGACGCCGAACTGACCGCCGTCAGCCGGTTGTATTGGGGCGCGCCGACCAAGTGGCGGTTCTGGTGGATGTGGACGGAATGCCATGTTTACTGGGTAAGAGTCTGGTTTCACCGGTCAAAGAGCGCTTGGTTGACATCATCTTACAGTGCTTATGCAGCGGGTCGGCGTGTGTGCTGTCTGGCGTGGCTGTTGGCGGTGTTTATCCGTTCGCCGGTTTACTCGATTCGCGGCGGTGGCATCGGCTTGGCGTTGCGGGCGCTGGCAGGCGAAGCGCGCGAACGAAGGCTGAAACGATGGTTGCGATGGAAGCGATGACGAAGATGCGCCATGGTGATCATGTGAAAACGATACTCGTAACAGGTTCAAACGGCTTGATCGGATCGGAGATGGTCCGGCATTTCCACGATCTGGGATGGGAAGTTCATGGCGTGGACAATAACATGCGGGCCAGTTTCTTCGGGCCGCAGGGGGACACGCGATGGAATCAGCAGCGGCTCGTCAAGGCGCTCCCGCGCTTTACCCATCATGAGTTGGACATCCGCCAGCGCGACGCCGTGAAAGCACTGGTCGGGCTGCTGCGGCCCGATGCGGCCATCCATACTGCGGCGCAGCCGAGCCACGATCTGGCGGCGCAGCGTGTGTTCGATGACTTCGACGTCAACGCGGTCGGCACGCTGAACCTGTTGGAGGCAATGCGCCACACATGTCCCGAGTCGCCTCTGGTGCATCTCTCAACGAACAAGGTCTATGGCGACGCGCCGAACCGCATCGCGTTGAAGGAACTGCCGACGCGTTGGGATTATGCCGACTTGCGTTACGCGGACGGGATCGCGGAGGATTTTACAATTGATCAGTCGAAGCACTCGTTGTTTGGCGCGTCCAAGGTGGCAGGCGACATCCTAGTGCAGGAATTCGGCCGCTATTTCAACATGCCAACCTGCTGCCTGCGGGGCGGCTGTCTGACAGGGCCGTCGCATTCCGGCGTCGAGTTGCACGGCTTCCTGAGCTATCTAGTGAAAATCAATGTCACGGGCGGCGCCTACCGCGTGTTCGGCTACAAGGGCAAACAGGTGCGCGACAATATCCATTCCCACGACGTGGCCAGGTTCGCCGAGCAGTTCATCGCCGCGCCGCGGTGCGCTGAGGTGTATAACATCGGTGGAGGGCGTGGAAACTCCTGCTCAATTCTAGAAGCTTTTGCGCGCGTTGAGAAACTTACTGGCAAGCCGATGCGCTGGGAATACGTGGACAAGGCGCGCGAAGGCGACCACATCTGCTACATCAGCAACCTAGCCAAGATGCGTTGTCACTATCCGAGATGGGATATTACCAAGAACCTCGACACGATTTTCGAGGAGATGGTGGTTTCGTGGCGGCACCGAGCATGATGAACACACCGCAGATTTCAATTTGTCCACCCAATCTGAATACCCGTCTGTTCTTGGAAGAACGGATGGAGACTTTGCCCAATCAAACGTTTACGGACTTCGAGATCGTCGTCGGCGACAACGACTCCAATGATGGCGTGTGGGCGCACGAGTTGGTGAAGCGGTTTGATACCACCTATCCACCGGGGCAATTGCCGGGGGCGTGAAGACGAAGCAACACAAGCGGCTAGCCTGTGACCCCGGTGTCAGGCCGTTTTCTTGACGAACGCGAAAACGATGAAAGTGAAATCCAGTCCCACTTCCGGCCACAGGACGCATTTTTCAGCGGCGGTGTAGTCCAGAGGGTTGGTCGGCTCGAATCCTAAAGCACGCGCCTGCTCCACGAACGCCCGAGTCTCCAACTCGGTAAATACTTTCACGTCGGCGCCGTAGGCTTTCTTGCCCTCCGTGGGCAGCGGCGTGGGCCAATAATCGGTGCTGACGATCAATAGGCCACCGGGACGCAGGATGCGCTTCATTTCCACCAGGAACTTGTCCAGCGGCACGCCATGTTCGATGACGCTCATGCAGGTGACGGCATCGAAGAAGCCGTCGGGGTAGGGCGAGAGTGTGATATCGCCGCGCTGATAATGCACCGGCCCGCGCTTGAAGTCAGACTCGAAAACGTAGTTCAGGACGAACAACTGCTGGTAGCTGTAGAGGAACAGCCAGTCCACAATGGTCGAGTAGCTCTCGCCGCCGGCATCGAGCACTTTTGCGTCCGGACCGGTTTGTTGGCGGATGGCCGCTACGGCGGCCAGATGGTCCCAGTTCTTTGGGGTGCAGGGGTGGAGATTCAGTCCGGCTTGTTGGGCGACGTTCGTAGCGTGAAGCCACTCGGCTTTGGTCTTGAGCGCTTGATTCATCCATGGCGCGGCGGTCGGTTTGGGTCGCCAAGAGGCGCCCCGGGCGCGCACCAGCCACCAACGGTAGGCGAAAGCGCTGGAAGCACTCAGCTTGAAGAGGATGTCGGTCAGCCATTTCCGACAAGCGCGGCGCGCGCCAAGGAGGCGGGCGCCGAGGAGGGACGCTTCCAAACTACGGACAAGATTGTGTTTGTTGGCTGTGGAAAACGGCATGGCAATAACAACCGTGACAAGCTGTGGTTTGGGGCATTGAAAATCAAGCACGGAATCCAGGGCCGGTTTGAACCCCGGCTTTAGGCGGCGGTCGCAAACTCGCCAAGCTTGGACTCGTTTACCGCTGCGCCGCGTTCGCGAAAGTCAGCAAGGACACGGGACTTTGAAAGGATGACACGCATCGGATGTTCTGATTCTCGGAGGCTGAAAAATGATTCCATTCATCAAATCACTCCTAAAAAACATACCTGTTGTTAGACGACACTTGGCCGAGCGTGACGCACTGCGGCAGGTCTATAATCGGGTCAATCCAGGACATTTTTATTCTCCGATCCCATCGATGGAAAACTTGTATCGGAACGAGGCGCGCATATTTGATCGCTCACTGCGCCAGCTTCCGGGGGTGGATCTAAACGTGGAAGGGCAATTGAAGCTGCTTGATGAGTTGAAGCGGTTTTGCGGAGAACACCCTTGGGACGAGGAGCCGAGTGTCAGGTTGAGATACTTCTTCAACAACGAATACTTCCGCCACGCAGATGCCATCCTCTTGTATTGCATGATTCGGTTTGCTCAACCAAAGCGATTGATCGAGATCGGGTCCGGTTTCTCATCATTCTTGGCGCTAGATACAAACGAACGATTTTTCGGTGGCCGCATCCGGCTGACGTTTATTGATCCCCACGACGAACGATTTCGCTCGCGCTTGAAACCTGGTGATCTTGAGGCAGTCGAGCTTATTTCGATACCTCTTCAAGATGTGGAACTGGCACGGTTCAGCGAACTCAGCGCGGGCGACATTCTTTTTGTAGATTCCTCCCATGTTTCAAAAGTGGATAGCGATGTCAATCGTATTTTATTTGAAATCCTTCCGAGGTTGCCCGTAGGTGTTTTTGTCCACTTTCACGATGTCTTCTATCCGTTCGAGTATCCTAAGGAGTGGTTCAAGATCAACCGTTATTGGAATGAGGCTTACATGTTGCGAGCCTTTTTGGCGCACAACTCTGTTTTCAAAATCTGCATCTGGAATCACTTTATCGGGACATTTTATGGGGAGAAACTCAAAGAGTGCATGCCAATGTGTATAAACGACATTGGAGCCAGCCTTTGGTTGCAGCGCGTTTGAGCTAGGATAGGAGAAATGAGCAGCAAACCCAGTCTGCTGTTGATCGAGCCGTTGTGTTTCTACCCGCCGCTGGCGGGCAGCTCGATGCGTTACTACCATTTGGCGCGATGGCTGGCGCCGTATTTCCAGATCACGCTGGTGGCCCCGCCCTGTCGGGAGCCAATTCCACGGGTGAACTATTTGCCTTCGTATGAGGAACTAGGCATCGAAGTAGTGTTGGCCGACCGCGACCGGCGGTTGCGCCACCGGGTCCGGCGCAAGATCAAATACGCAATCAAGTCATTGCGGCGCCATGTAGTGCCGGCCAATTCTCAAGTGGAGGCGTTGAGTCACGACGACTTGCATCAGGCGATCAAGCAGGCCATCCAAGGACGACGTTTTGATTTCACTGTGTTGTCCACAACCTTCCTCGCCAACATCGTCGGCTGGTTGCCACGCGCGCAGCGGGGAATCACGGTGCTCAACACGCAGAATGTCGAATCCGATTTATGGAACCAGTGGTGGCGCGAAACACCTGCCGGACGGTTGAGGGAAGAACGCAGGGGCGACTGGCAGGCCTTGGTGCGTTATGAACGGCGCTGGCTGTCGTTGCAGGACGGCATTGTGTCTTGTTCGCCGGTGGATGACGCTTGGGTGGCGGTGAGTTTCCCGACCGTGCCGCGTGCAATGATACCGAACGGTGTGGACTATTCCCTCTACGAGCCGCACCCGGATGGTCTGGAGGCAGACACAGCGCTGTTCATCGGCTACTTGAGCAGTTCGCCTAACGAGCAGGGTGTTCACTGGTTTTGCCGCGACATACTGCCCGCAATCGTCCGCGAAGTGCCGGGGTTTCGGCTTCTGGTTGTTGGCAAGGATCCACCGGCGAGCGTGCAACAGCTTGCCGGACCTCATGTAGAGATTGTCGGGTTTGTCGAACACACAAAGGACATATTGCGCCGGGCGTGCATTGAGGTAGTGCCGCTCATTCAGGGTGGCGGCATCCGGAGCAAGATTCTGGAGGCGTTCGCGGCAGGGAAGGCGGTGGTCTCGACTACCAAAGGTTGCGAAGGCTTGGCCGTGGAGCATGAGAGAAGCATCCTGATTGCTGATGAACCGGCTGACTTTGCCGCCCAAGTAGTGCGATTACTGCAAGACGACACGCTGCGGCGGCGATTGGGAGAGGCCGGGCGACAGTTGGTTGAGCAAAGCTACGACTGGAAGGTCATGGCGAAACGTTTTCGGGACTTCTTGATAGAACTGAACGAGCGCCGGCAACGGAGTGACAGCAGCGAAGCGCGGGTGACGCGGAGGGAGGCATGAACTGGAGCCTTACCTGTTGTTCAAAGTGATCATGATGGGATACAAACACGCAGAAGTGCCTTGCACGAAAGTCTATTCTACGAAGAGGATCGGCCAGACCAAGATGAAACCAGTGATTAGGCTCGTGGAGCATTCTGCAATTGGTGTTTCTGCTGGGCTTGGGACTGAGAAAACAAGGATCGCAACGCGCCCATGAACCCGTCACCGATTCGCAAGTTGCGCATCCAGCTTGTCCTGCCTTTCCTGAACCTCACCGGCGGCAACAAAACGGTGATGGAGGTTTCCAACCGGCTGGCGGCGCGCGGCCACGACGTGTGGTTGATCTACGCCCAGACCGACGTGCCGTGGTGGAAGCCGCGAGGATTTACCCGGATCAAACTTCGCGATTGGGGAGCGCGGCCGTGGGTGGACTGGTTTGACGTGCGCGTGCCGGTTGTGCGCTGTCCGGGCCTCGAAGACCGTTACGTGCCGGAAGCGGATGTGGTGATGGCGACTTGCTGGTCGAATGCGCATGCCGTGGCGGCCCTCTCGTCCGGCAAAGGGAAGAAGCTTTACTACGTCCAGGCCTACGAGACGGATTGGATCAAGGACACGGCGGCGTGCGACGACGGCTATCGGCTTCCGATGCGGCAGGTGGTCAACGCTTCCTGGCTGGGCCGGTTGATGTGGGAGAAGTTCGCCCAGCCATCGGTGAAGATCGTGCCACCGATTGATTATGAACAGTATGTGTTGCGCCCGCAGCGGGAATTTCGACGGCCGCCGCGCTGCCTGCTGTTGTATCACACGCTGGAGGTCAAGGGCGCTGCCGACGGGATCGCCGCGTTCGAGCGGGCGGCGCGCGAGGTGCCGGGCATGACGTTGACGCTTTACGGAACGCGCTCGGTCGGCCTGCAAACACCGCACCGCGTCGCCGGCATGGTGCCGGAGTCGGCGATGGCCGATCTCTACCACGATCACGACATTTTCATCTGGCCCAGCCACCGCGAAGGGCTGGGCGCGCCGCCGATGGAGGCAATGGCCTGCCAGTGCGCGGTGGCCACGACCGATAACGGCGGCAGCGAGGAGTTTGCGTTCCATGAAAAGACAGCGCTCGTGTCGCCGCCGCGCGACGTGAAGGCGCTGGCAGAGAACATCCAGCGGCTCGCCACGGATGTCGAACTGCGCAAACGGCTGGCGCACAACGGTTGCGACTGGGTGCACAATCACATCAACTGGGAGTATGCGTGCGGCGGTTTCGAGCGGTGTTTCATGGATGACACGCTGTGGAAAGGGCCGAACTCGCCTGCTTTGCCGGAGGAATCGTGAAACCCATCGTCAGCGTCGTCATCCCGAACCTCAACGCCAAGGGCTGGCTGGAGCGATGCCTCCGCTCGTTGCAGGCGCAGACGTTGCAGCCGGTCGAGATCATCCTCGTGGACCAGAACTCCAACGACGGCTCGGCCGACTACGTGGCGGCGACTTTTCCCGACGTGCGCCTCATCCGCCAGCCGGACGACCGCGGTTTCACCGGCGCGTGCAACGAGGGGATGCGTGCGGCGCAGGGCGAATTCATCGCCCTCTTCAACACCGACGCGCGCGCCGAGCCGGACTGGCTGGAGGCGTTGGTGAAGGCGATGGGCAACGACGAGACGATTGGCTCGGCGGCGTGCCTGACGCTGGACTATCACGACAGCAAGCTCATCTACTCGCTGGGCGACGGCTTCCTGCCGAGCGGCGACGCGTTCAACATTGGGCGCGGGATGGCCTGGCGGCCCAGCCTGCCGATGCCGCGTTATGTCTTCGGTGGTTCGGGCTGCACAGTGATCTATCGGCGTTCGGCGCTGGATCGGGTGGGGTTGCTGGACGAGGACTATTACACCTTCCACGAGGACGTGGATCTGGCTTGGCGTTTACAGTTGGCGGGTTTCAAATGCCTTTACGCGCCCCAAGCCGTTGCCTACCATGTGGGTAACGCAACCGGCCGGAAGTTCAGGGAACGCAACGCGTTCATCAGCGGCCGCAATCGCTGGTTTGTGTTGTTCAAGAACCTGCCACTGGGCCTGTGGATACGCTATGCGCCGCAGATGGCGCTGCGACAAGCGCGAGTGGTCTGGTGGGCGATCAAAGGCGACGAGGAGAGCCGGGTGCGGTGCCGCGGCGCGTTGAGTTCGCTGGTGTTTCTGCGCCGCGAGTGGCGCAAGCGCCGGCAGGTGCAGCGGTCGCGGCTGCTTAGCACGGCGGAAGCGGCAGCGATGCTTCGCGCCCACGAACAGTTGCGGCAGCGGTTGGAAGCCATCGCAGAACAAGAAATGGCAGGAGAGATATGAGCAAGAGGATTCTGGTTACTGGCGGAGCTGGGTTCATTGGATCATTTCTCGTGGACGAACTGGTTAGGCGTGGCCACGAGGTGACGGTGTTCGACAGTTTTGAGCCGCAGGTCCACGGTCGGAAGCGGCCGGATTATTTGAACAAGGGCGCCCGCTATGTCAAAGGCGACGTTCGCAACATGGCGGCCTTCCAGAAGGTCGTCTTGCCGGCGGAGGTGGTTTTTCACGAGGCGGCGATGGTCGGTGTGGGGCAATCGCAGTATCAAGTCAGCCGCTACACCGACGTGAACGTGCTCGGCACGGCTAACCTGCTCGACATCCTCGCCAACAACAAGCACCGCTGTCAGAAGCTGGTGGTGGCGGCCTCGATGTCGAGCTACGGCGAGGGGCTATACGAGTGCGGCAAGCATGGGAAGATCCGGCCGCCGTTACGCAGCGAGGACGACGTGGCCAGCGGCGTGTGGGAGCTGCGCTGTCCGCAGTGCGGCAAGCTGGTCAAGCCCGCGCCGACGCCGGAGACGGCGGAGTTGATCTGCAACTCGATTTACGCGCAGAACAAGAAGGACCAGGAGGAGATGGTGCTGATGTTCGGCCGGACCTACGGTCTGCCGACGGTGGCGCTGCGTTACTTCAACGTCTATGGGCCGCGCCAATCGCTGTCGAATCCCTACACGGGTGTATGCGCCATCTTTATGAGCCGCATCAAGAACGGCAACCGGCCTGTGATCTACGAGGACGGCGGCCAGACGCGCGACTTTGTGAGTGTCCACGACATCGTGCAGGCGAATTTGTTGGCGATGGAGAAGGAGAGCGCCGACGGCCATGTGTTCAACGTCGGCACCGGCCATCCGTTCAGTGTGGCGGAGGTGGCGCAAGTGCTGGCCAGACTCTACGGCGTGGACATCGAAGCCGATATCGTCGGCAAGTTCCGCAAGGGCGACGTGCGGCATTGTTTCCCCGACATTTCCAAAGCTCGGAAGCTGCTCGGCTACAAACCGGCCGTCAGTTTTGATGAGGGGATGCGCGAGCTGATCGAGTGGTCGCGCGAGGCCGAGGCCAGGGACAAGTTCGAGGAAGCGGCGCGCGAATTGAAAAAGCGGGGGCTGGCGTAAGGCAGTTTCGGTGGCGTTCCTGGGGGAGCGACAACGGAAGCCACAGGGCGGCGGGGGGCGATCACATCTCAAACCGATAGATCCGCCATTCGACCAGCGACGGCTCGCGCATGAACAGCGCCCGTCTGTGTTCCGGCTTCATTCCAAGATAGTCCGGCAACTGGATGCCGAGTCGTGTCACCAGGTTGAAAACCGGCGCGTCGGGGTAGGAATTCAGAAGCTGGCGCTCGTATCGAAACCGGCTCACGAAGCTCAGCCGGTCTTTCAGCCGTTCCAGAGTTGCCGCGTGAAAAGACTCCGGCAAGCTCGCCTCGGTGCTTCGAGGCGTCGCAGGTTCACGAACATACACGAGCAAGAAGTCCCCGCGTCTTGGCTCCGGCCGTCCCGTCGCGTTGAAGTTGACTTGAGCTAAGTCGGCCCGTCCGTGGAGAATCCTGAGCAGCTTCATCATCTCGTTGAAGATGAACTGGCTGTCCGCCGGCATGTTCATGAACAAGCGAGCATGAGGCGGTGCTTCTTTGGCCACTGTTCCCACGACTTGGAACCCTGCAAGGTCGTAATCGTGCCGGAAGATCAGGTAGTTGTAGTTCCGGACCAACGAGATGGCCGGCAAGATGGCCAGATTGGCGATCACGACCCAACGAACCCACTGCGTGCCAGGCAATCGGGCGCCGCTCCGATTGGAGGCGGATTCACTCAGAAACCGCCACAACGTCACGCCCACGAACAGGGCGAGGCCTGGCACTCCCGACCCCAAGTATCGAGCTATCGGATGCTTCCACGGCAGCAGGATGGCCAGCACGGCGGCAAACCAGCAAAGGCCCACCAGCGCCCAACCGTCCCAAGAGTCGAGGACACGCCTGCCGCGAGCCCATGACCACAACCGTTGTCCAATCAACACCAGCGCGATGGGGAACAACAACTGATAGCCGTTCCAAACAACGTCAGCATACTTGAATGCCGTCGCAATGAACACGCCGGCCGACAGTTGATAGTCCGACGTGTAACCGCCCGCCGAGATCGGTTGGACGCCCGTCATCTGTTTAAGGACATACCACGCCAAAGCCACCGCCAGATGAGCCGCCAGATGGCCTACAGCCAAAGCCAGATTCCGGCGAGTCAGCAACGGCTCGATGCCCAACAAGCAGCCGATCACTAGGGCCGCCGCAAAACCCGCGAAAGCCACACTGGTCTCACGGGTAAAAGTCGCCGGCACCAAGAGCACACCGGACAATACGATCAGCGTCCAGCGCAGCACGACCCGTTCGGAGGCGGTGGAAAAAGCACGCACCACGCACCAAAGCGACGGCAGCGCGAAGGCCAGTGGATAAAACGAAGAAGCTTCATTGAGCCGATACCAGTTCTCCACGTCCGGCGAGAAGAACACCCACATCAACCCGCTCAACCAAGCCGCCCCATCCGACAGGGTGCCGCGATGGACGATGGAGAACAACAGTTGACAGAGCACCAGCAGGATCACAAGGTGCGCCAGATGGTGTTTCCAAGCGTCAAAGCCGAAGAGACCATATTCAATCAGTTTCAGGCACGAGAAAGCTGGACGGAACAGCCCTCCATCGGCGGCGTGAGTGCCAATGGCGGCGAACGAAAATCCCATCGTCTCAAGCCGCTGCCGAAGCTCCACGACACGAAGCATTTCATTGCCATCGTCCACGGTGGACCACGCTGGAGTCCAGGCTGAACCAGCGTAAAAAACGATACCTACAAACAAGAGGGAAGCCCGAAGCCAGCCACAGTTTAGTGTCATAGGCAACAACGGTGGGTAATCATCTGCATCAGCGCAGGTTTGCCTCGACTCTTAACAGCGGCCACAGTGGCGACCGTCTCGAAGCAACGAGCGAGCAGCTTGACTGCAATGAATACGAACAAGGGTTCTTTTCACGTTCCAATTCTTTCACTGTTCGCTATACTGAATGACAAGTCACTAGGGTTCAAACGGAAAAACCGCATGTCAAACCAAAGCCAAGGTTCAGGCAATGCATGTTGAGCGTGGAATCCCGGGAAGGTGCAGATAGAATGGCAGTCTTGAAGACGACCGCTGACTGCAAGCTCGAATGGTTGTGTTCGTTCAGAGCGGGCTATGTGCTTATTGGCGCGCTAGGGCTTATCCACACTTGGGCCGGTCGCCACTACATGAATCCGGATGGAGTTTCGTATCTGGACATTGGGGACGCTTATTTTCGAGGGGACTGGGCGTTGGCGATCAATAGTTACTGGAGCCCCTTATATTCGTGGTTGATGGGAGCGGCTTTGGCCATCTTCCAGCCTTCTGCATTCTGGGAGTTTGCTTTCGTCCATCTGGTCAATTTCGCGATTTTCTTGGGTGCGTTGGCGTGTTTCGAATTCTTCCTTCGCGCATTAACGGATTGGAGCGAGAAGGCAGCCGGCCAGTCCGGGCGACAGACGTTGCCGAAGTGGCCCTTGCGAGTTCTGGGCTATAGCCTGTTCACATGGAGTTCCTTGGATTTGATAACAATCCAGACGGTAACTCCGGACATGCTTGTAGCCGGCTTTGCCTATCTTGCGGCAGGGCTGGTGCTGCGATCCCGCTGCGCTCCGGCGAAATGGACGAACGTCGTGGCTTTGGGAGTCGTGCTGGGGGTTGGATACATGGCAAAAACCGCCATGCTGCCTGTTGCGCTTGTGTTCGTAGCGGTGGTTGCGATGGGAGAGAATCCCGCGCGCTTGAAGTTGTTGCGTGGTTTGGTTGCGCTGATGTCGCTGGCCGTTGTTGCAGCGCCTTGGGTGACGGTTTTGTCTTTGACGAAGGGGCGCCTGACTGTTGGAGATGCCGGGAAGTTGAATTATTGCTGGTTTGTGGACAGCAAGGCCGACTACCTCAAGAACCCACCCCGGAGGTTGTTGGAGGACCCGCCAATCATAGAGTTTGGAACCACGGTTGGTGGAAGCAATCCCCGGACTTACGATCCTTCTTATTGGTGGGAAGGACTGCGGCCCTCATTCAACCTTCGGAAGCAACTCAATGTCATAGGCCGAAGCGCCTTGGAATGCTACAAGCTGTTCGTGGAACAGATGGGAGTTTTGTTGGTCGGCGCAGTGATCATGTGGATTACGATTCGGCGGCAGACGGCCGCGTTGCGGCTTGCCATTTTCGGACAGGCTGGTGTCTTGATTCCCGCGTTGGCGGCAATCGTTGTTTATGGATTGGTGCAGTTTGAAACGAGATATGTCGGGGCGTATGTCGTTCTTATTTGGATGAGCCTTTTCGGCAGTTTGTGGGTGGCGGGGGCGGCTGCGCGTCGGCGGTTGTTCGAGGTGGTGGTTCTGGGCATGGTCATGGGAATGGCCATGATGATTGCGGTGTCAGCCTTTCGGGCCGTCGGCAGGGAGCGGCGGCTTGCAGAACATCCACAATGGCAGGTGGCCAATGAACTGAGGGCTTTGGGCGTGTGCGAGGGAGACGAAGTCGGCTACATCGGAGAAGACGATGCAGGACCGTGGGTGAGGCTGGCCAGAGTAAGGATCGTTGCTGAAATGAAGCCGCAGAATGAGCGATGGATGTTCGATGAATCGCTTCGTTCCAAGGTCCGGCAAGCGTTTCAGGATAGTGGCGCGAAGGTTATCGTTGCGCACAAGGATTGCAGCAGATTCCCAGAAGGCGGATGGCGGAGGCTTGGATCGGCCGATTACTTTGCGTTTCTGGTTCCGCAGCAGCGCCGTTGACGCATCTCAACGCTCAACTCGAACATACACAGCCATCGGTGAGAAGGCCCGCTTCTCGACGCAAGAAAAACACCGGACCTTCACCGCGCGGGCGTGGATGCTGTCAAACCGCTCTTTGCAACAGTCTTGTTCTCGTGAGCTTCTTCAAGGTATTCCTCATCGGCATTGACGGCCCAGAGATCATGGGTTTCGCTCAGCAAATTCCGCGCCGCCAGAAGTCCGGTGAGCGCTGCGTGGTCTTGGTTGTTATATTTGAACATGCCCCCGCGGCCAATCATCTGGACGTTGGTCAGCGTCTGGACGTAGTTCTTGAGCGTTTCGTAATGGGGCAAGTAGCCGGCGTAGTAGGTCGGATAAGAGTCTTTCTCCCGGACCACGAAAGCGTCCCGAACATTCTCGGGACGGATAAGGCCCATTTGCTGGGTTTCCTCCACGGCCAGTTTGATCAAGGCTTCGTCGCTCATTTGCCAAAGGTCGTCCTTGCGGAAACAGAAATATTCGACGCCAAGTCCGTGCGAATCCGTCGAAGGGACCATATCGCGGCTGAAGTTGGAGTAATTGGTCAGCCGTGCCATGCGCACTTCGGGCGAGTGAACGTAAATCCAGTTATCAGGAAACGGATTCGGGCCGACGTAAATCAGGTTGACTGTAATGTGGTCGCGATACTTCATCTCTCTCGCCGCTTCAAGAATCTCGGCGGGCGGCGGTGGATCCAGTTTGACCACAAACTCGGTGATGGGGATGCTCGACAGCAAATGATCGTCAGGGCCGACGGGGAACTGGCGATTATCCGAAGAACGGACGGCTGTAACGGCGTTCCCCTGGCGCAGGATCACTTCAACGCAGGTGTTGAGGTGAATCGGGTTGCCCGCCGCGCGAATGGAGTCGGCCATTCTGTCGTAAAGCATGCCAGCTCCCAGCCGTGGGTAATGGAACTGGTTGGCCAAGGTGCGAATCCGTCCGCGGTTGCCTAGAAAAGCATTCTTGATCGCCCGCCAGAGATTCAGTCCGCGGATGCGCTGGGCGGCCCATTCGGCGCTGATCTCCGAGCACGGGATTCCCCAGACTTTTTCTGTGTAGGTCTTGAAAAACGTCTCGTAAAGCCGACGGCCGAATTGGAAAGTGATCCACTCTTGGAACGAGCGAGCTTCTTTATGGCGGTAAAAGACGCGAGCATACAGGTAGCTGCCGAAAGCTGCCAGCGACCGCCCCACCCCCAGGCCAAGCAAGGCATTGACAGGTTTCAGCGGGTAATGGAAAAACCGATTGCGGTAGTAAATCCGCGTCAGCCGCGGGACCAGGATGAAGTCTTTGCCGAGCACTCTGTGCCAAAGCTCGTTAATGAGAGAGTCTTTGGTGAAAAACCGGTGCGGACCCACGTCGAACCTGAACCCCTTGACAACAAAGGTGCGTGCCAAGCCACCGACTCGGTCGTTCTTGTCCAACACCGTGCAAGCCACGCCGTGGCGGCTTAGTTCGTAGCCGGCGCCCAACCCTGACGGGCCAGCTCCCAAAATCAACACATGATTTGGTTGCGGTCTTCCGTTCGGGCTTTTTGAAATAGCTGCTGTTGCACGCATCTCTTTGATAGCTTAACAAAACTTCCACTGAACGGATAGCTAATGGCACTCGGTGGGCCGCGTCAAATCTTTCTATGCCGTCCCGTCCGTTATTCAGCCAAAACGGAATACACTAGCCAGGAGGACGTGAAAACCATTTGACCGCCATTGTTCTTCAGCCGTGTTCGGCGATGTGGAACGATCTGTCCAGCGTCGAATCACGAGTGCAAGCGCTGCGAAATTAACGTCGGCGACCGCGGCAAGGTGCGAGCCTGTTCGCGGTGGTGCAGCGGGGAGGTGGCGCCCGTGCGAATCGCCGATGATCCGGGTTGCTCTGCTAGCCACAATCGGGGCAACACGGTGCCCAGAGCCAGAACGACCCATAAGCTTGCCACGAACTGACCTCCTATCTGGTTTACCAAATTGCCGAATACCTCAAGCATTAAGATCATCATAATGGAGCGGTGCAACTCGTTTTGACTGCGAATGAGAAATCGAAAACCGCTGCGGAAAAACGACAGAAGAACGGCCCCAAAAAGCCCCAGCCCGACGAAACCCTGCTTGGACCAGATCTGGACATAGACGTTGTGCGGAGCCGTGCGGATGACAGCGTCCGTGAGGTTGAAATACCAGTCGTAGTAGCCGCCGAAACCTTGGCCGATCAAGACCCAAAAGGGATTAGAGAAAATCCTCTCCATTTCCCACCGCCACCCATAAAGACGCCAAGCGGCGGTCGGATCCTCGTGCGGAGCCACTATTCCAGTGAACTGTTTTTGCATATAAGGAATCAATTGGCCGCCAAAGGTTGGGTTCATGAACGCGAGCCACGCTATGAAAAGCGTCACGGACATGCCAATCAGCAGGACAGCTTTCAAGAAATGTCGGCGGCCGATCCAAAGCAAAAAAGGGATCGTGGCGAGCACGCACATTGTTGACGCCCGCTGGCTGCTATAAAGCACAAGGGCGAATTGCAGCATCAGAGCGATTGCGGCAGGCACACGATATTGAAGGATGATCGCTGTGGCCCACACTAAGCAGGCGCCAATGGGGATTTTCAGCCAAATAACAGCGGCTTCTCCCGTGTATTCGATCAGGAAATACAGCCCTCCCGCCAGCGCTATGCAGCCCACCGCAGCCGCAATCGGCAACATCGACAACGTCTTCTTGATGTGATCGCGTCCCAACAAAACAGCCAGCACCACAACATTCAAGCTGGCAAAGACCGCTAGCGGCCCGCCGCCGGCAAAGCGAGGCGAGAACTGGTTGACAAACACGAAATTGTAAACCTGATAAACACTGGAGATGACCGCAATCCACTTCAGCCAGCGAAGCACTGAATCTGTTTGCTCAACCCGTGTCACGTAATGGATGGCGATGAAGTATGAAATGCAGTGCAGGAACTCGCGACTCTCGCCAATCGACGAATAACCGTATTCGAACACTCCGCGCGTCACGCAACAGAGCGCCCAAGCATACAAGGCCACCATCCAGCGATCGGTCGCGGTGTAGAGATGGGTCTGCCGCATGCAACCGCGAAAAAACTCCACCACCAAAAACGCCCCCACAAAAACGTCGCCCGGATAAACCAGCGCGCTGCCCATGCCCACCATCGTTTCACCGCGCAGAAACGCATGATACCAGATTGCCAGTCCCAGATACAACATCACGGCTTGGAAGGGCCAGACCATGATGGCCAGCCCGGCCAGGATGCCGAGAGAGGCGAAGCCCGCCACCATCCACTGAGTGGAAACCTGTGAGGCGAACTGATACGCATACACCAACACCACCGCGAATATCAGCAGATACAGGAACAACCGTGGGTTGTATTCCAACCCCTGAACGATCTGACCATAATAGTATGAACGGCGTGTTTTCACTCTTCGATTTCTCTTGGCGCGTGCTTATCTTGGACGAGGAATCGTCACGGTTCAACTGGAAAGGTTGCAACATCGCTTGACGTATTGGGTGCGCATCGGATAGAAAGCTCCACCAATTTTCAACGGAACAAACCAATGAAAAGCAAGAACCTCAAAGCCGCCAACACCTCGTCGCAAAAAACCACAGCCATCGCCAGGACCACCGTCCGCCGATCCGCGGGCCGGATCGTCAAACGGTTCAGCGCTCCCGGCGTCCAATACGCCGTCATCGAGATGGGGAAAGTCACCCGCCTCGCGCTGATGATCACGCCGGTCGGCCGCGGCCCGGTCCACCTGCAACTCGGCGAAGCGTTGCGCAGCCTGCGCACCGTCCTCGAACAGCAGCGCGAGAAGATGAACGTGACTGTCCAGACGGTCTTCCTCAAGGACCTCAACGACCAGACCCTTTGCGAGCAGATTCTCGCCGCGCGTTATGTGGACGAGCCACCCGTCACGACGTTTGTCCACCAACCGCCCTGCTCCGGCGCGGCGCTGGCGATCGAGGTCTGGGCCACCGGCGGCAAGACGGTGTATGTCGAACGGCCGCTGCCCAACGTGCTCCAGGTCAGCATGGGCAACGTCACGTGGACCCACTGCGGCGGCATCACGCCCCGGAACACGACCGGCAGCGTTTACGAGCAATCGCTCGACGCGTTCAGCCAGATGAAGCAGAAGCTCAAGAAGGCCGGCGTTGAGATGGACCACCTCATCCGCACATGGCTCTACCTCGGTAACATCACCGGCCCCGAAGGCGACCTCGAGCGCTACATGGAACTCAACCGCGCCCGGACGGATTTTTACGAAGGCGTTCAATTTGGACGCGGGCACGTGATGGCCGGCGTGCGCCAGGCCGTTTACCCGGCGAGCACGGGCATCGGCATGTGCGGCTCGGGGATCACGATGAGCGCCACGGCCATTGACACGGATCGCAAGGATGTTTTCATCCTGCCGCTGGAGAACCCGCAACAGACGCCCGTTTACGAGTATGAGGCGGTCTATTCGCCGAAAAGCCCGAAGTTCGTCCGCGCCATGGCCGAGGCGATCGGCGACTACGTTGTCATCTGGATCTCGGGCACAGCGAGCATTGTGAACTCCAAGACGCTGCACACCGGCAATCCCGGCAAACAGGCCGACCAGACGCTTACCAACATCGAGTTGCTGCTCTCACAAAAGAACCTCGCGCGGCACGGCGCGCCCGGCGCGGGCGCCACGCTGCGGGACTTGGCGAAGCTGCGCGTTTACGTGAAACGGCCGCAGGACTACGCGATCATTCGCAGGGTCTGCGAAAAGCGATGCGGCAAGAACCTCCCGGTCATCTACGTCGTGGCGGATGTTTGCCGGTCGGATTTGCTGGTGGAAATGGAAGGCCTGGCCTTCGCCAAGCGAATCCGGTAGGACAGGCGTCCCGCCTGCCCTTCTGTCATCATTAACCGGCCAGGCTCGACGCCTTGATGAAATCACTTGCTCTACTCGCCATCCTGCCGTCGCTGCTCCTTGCCGCCGAACTGCCCCCGCCGGTCCTGCCCGCGGGCGTTGGCGTCAACATTCATTTCACCAAGGGCCGCGAGGCTGACCTCGACCTCATTGCGGCGGCGGGGTTCAAGTTCATCCGCATGGACTTCACCTGGCAGGGCATTGAGCGCAAGAAAGGCGAATACGACTGGTCGGCCTACGACGAACTGACGTCGAATCTGGAGAAGCGCGGCCTGCGCGCAATCTACATCCTCGATTACTCCAACGCGCTCTACGAAGAGACGATCACCATCACCGACAAGCGCACCAAGCTTGATCGCAAGGACATCGCCTCGCCGCAGCATCCGGAGAGCGTCGCGGCGTTCGCGCGTTGGGCCGGCGCGGCGGCGAAGCGTTACCGCGGCCGGCACATTATCTGGGAGATCTGGAACGAGCCGAACATCAGCTTCTGGAAACCGAAGCCGGACGTGGTGCAATACATCGCCCTAGCGCTGGCGACGTGCCGTGCCGTGCGCGCCGCCGACCCGCAGGCGACGATTGTCGCGCCCGCCTCGTCCGGGTTCCCGTGGGATTTCTTCGAGACGATGTTCGCGTCGGGCATCCTGAAATATCTCGACGCCGTCAGCGTGCATCCGTATCGGTCCTACAGCCAGCCGCCGGAGAGCGCCGCCGCCGATTACCTGCGGCTGCGCGGCCTCATCGCGAAATACGCCCCCGCCGGCAAGCGGGACCTGCCGGTTGTCAGCGGCGAGTGGGGCTACGCCACCCATGACAGGGGTGTCTCGCTGGACACGCAGGCGGCGTTCATCGCCCGCCAGCAGCTCGCCAACCTCCTCAACGACGTGCCGCTTTCGATCTGGTATGACTGGAAGAACGACGGCACGGATGCGACCTACAACGAGCACAACTTCGGCGTCGTGGACAACCGCTTGAAACCGAAGCCGAGCTACGTCGCCGTTCAGGCGATGACGCGCGAACTGGTCGGCTATCGCGTCGCGCGCCGGCTTTTTGCGGCTGGAGTGACAAGCGAGGACGATTTCATCCTGCTGTGCGAGAACACTGCCGGCGACCACAAGCTCGCGGCGTGGACGCTTGGCGAGCCGCGCGCCGTTGCGCTTGACCTGGAACTGGCGGGCGCGGATCAGGTCACTGCGGTGAACGGCGACGGTGGAAGTTACGCGCCGCGCTTGGACCGCGACCGGCTCACGCTCGACCTTGGCCCGTTGCCAAAATACATCACGCTGCGCCAGCGCACGTGCTCGTTGACGATGGCGGCGGCGTGGTCGGCATCGGCCAGCTCCGGCGTGCTGGTCGAAGCTGGGAAGGTTGGCGGCGCGCTGGTGCGGGTGACGCTGCGCAATCCCTATCCCGAACCGTTGCGCGTGGCACTGGCCGTGGATGGGATGGCCGGCAACCGGCCCAAGCCGCTGACCGTGGAGTTGCCACCGCAGCGGACGGTGACGCGGGACATTCGCGGCACACTTCACCGGCGCGACTCGGCGACAGCCACCGTCACTGTGCAGGCGGAGTTCCAGCGTGAAACTGGCGCGAAGGTCTGGACGACGTTCGCGCGCTCTTCCGAGCGCGTATCGTTCGTCATCGCCAATCCGCTGGCCGTGACGCTTGCGCCGGCGTCGGATGGGATGCGGCTGCAAGTCCAGAATCCGGCAGCGGCGGCATTCGTTGGCGTTGCCGTCGCAGGCGTTTCCACCAACAAGGTTTTACTCGGCGCCGGCCAGCGCGAAACGAACATCGTCCTGAGCAGCGCCGGTAACGGCCCGACGGGTGCGCAATTGCGCGATCGCTCTGGCAACATCGCGGCGGAGGTTCCGCCACAAGTTTATCGCAGCATCGAAGTGCCGGCGTTTCGCGCAGCGCTCGACGGCGACGCGAAAGTCGCCGCCACCGCCAGCATTGCCCTCGCCGACGCGCCCGGCGGGAAGGACGCGCCGTTCCCGAAAGCGTTCCGGCTCGATTACAACTTCGGCGAAGGCTGGCGATTCGTCCGCTGCGTGCCGGATGCAACCAAACCGCTCGCGCTCCCGGCCAAACCTCAGGCGCTCGGCGTCTGGGTCTTCGGCGACAACTCCGGCTGCACACTGAACCTGCGCGTTTGCGACAAGAGCGGCCAGACCTTCCAGTTCGGCGGGCCGAAGATCGAGTGGACCGGCTGGCGATGGGTGACGTTCGACCTGGGCGTCCGTCGGGCCAGCCACTGGGGCGGCGCCAACGACGGCGTAGACCACGGCACGCTGCGATGGGATTGCCCGCTGCTGCTCGACGGCCTCCGCCGGAAAACCGCCGGCACCGTTTGGTTCGCCGGCCTGACGCTGATTGCCGCGGACTAGCCGGACTCGTCGGCATCAGAACCTTTGCCAGAAACGCGCATGGCCATCGTAGAACGGATGTCCACATCCGTTCCGTTACACACAGGGAGAAACGGGCTTGAAAGCCCGTTCTACGACACCGCCAATGCGCACGCAGCCGGCTCAGAAACTGATGGTTGCTTGCAGGTAGCCGAAGTTTGCGTCGCTAGCGTTGCCGGTCTGAGCCACGTAGTCGCCGGCAAAGAAATGGCTGTAGCCAGTTTGGAGCTTGAGGAACTTCCACGGCGAGTAGGCGAGCGTCAGATCAATCTCCTCACCTACGAACGAGTCGGCGTTGCGGGCGGCGGCGTTGAGCGGGCGCACGCGGGTGACGGCGTTGGCGCGATACCAAGCGTCCTCGTTGGTGTAGAGCCAAAACGCATGGCCGTCGAGCTGGACGGTAAACGCGCGCCAGGCAGCCTTCGGATCTTGGTAGGGCGTCAGCTTCAGGCTAAGGGCGGGATTGTGGACGTTCTTCCATGCGAAGAAATCCATGTAACCGTAAAACTTGTGGTTGGTGGGGAAAAGATTCAGGAACGACTGGTCGGTGTTGTCGTTGGGATCGGAGTCGCCGGAGGCGATGTTGTATTCGACGCCGAGCCGCGGCTTCCAGTCCCACTTCTCCCACGTGTAGCCGGCGCCGACGTGGGCGGCGAACGCGTTGTGTTCGAGCATCTGCGGGCCGGGGAACGCTGCAACCTGCTGGCCCGCCGAGCGGCCAATCTGATAGGCGCCCTCGGCCTCGTAGTCGAAGCCGTTCAGCCTGCCTGGCGTGGACTTGACCCGGAACCCCATCGTGAAAATCTCCTGCGCGATGTCGTAGGCGCGGGCTGTGTTGCCGAGGCTGTCCATGTAAAGCGGATCGCTGCTCGGCTTCTGCCGGTAGAAGAGATACACGTCCGTGGTCTGGACCGGCAGCAGCGTCGTGCTGGCATAGAGGCCCGCGAGCGTGTCGTTCCAGTTGCTGTCGTCCGTGATGAAACCGACGTTCTGCGCCGGCCCCCTGCCTTGGATGGTCACGACATGGCCGACGAAGCCGTCCACCCACAGCCGCGCGTCGGGATTCTCGTAGTGAAGCTTCACCGCGTCGAACGTGCGGGCGAAGTTGTTCCACTCGAAGTTGCCCACGAGCCGCTCGTCGCCGTAGAGCAATTCCTGCCGGCCGGCGCGCAGGCTGAGCGGAAACTTCTTCAAGTTTCCAAACTCCACCCAGCCCTGCCGCAGGTCGAACGGGTCGTCGCCCTCCGCGCCGAGCACAAACGGCACCGATTGCCGCCGCGCAGCCAGCTCGCGTGAATCCTGCCCCTGCCCGTAAACCGTGACGAAGTCCAGTGGCCTGGCGAGCATGCCGAGGCGGAAACGGTTCAACACAAACAGGTCGTCCGTCGCCGCGTTGGCGCCGCTGTTGAAATCGAAGTTGTTGTCGCGCTCCTCCACCCGCATGCGCTCCTGCACGTCGAACACCAGCTTGCCGTCGAAGAGACTCAGCGGGTTGTCGGGCGTCGCCAGCTTCGGCAGCGCCGTGGCGTAGGCCGGTTGCGGCGCGGGCGGACTGGCAGAATCGGCAGCGCGGCTGACCGTGCCCAGCGCGGCGACGGCGGCGGCCGCGAAAAGGCAGAGAGTTCGTGACAGCTTAAGGCGGCATGCAATGGGCTGGTTCATGTTGGCTCCGGGCTTCCTTGACGTTGACGTTTGCCGAATGCTACCGGGCGTCGGCGTCTGGTGTGTTGACCTGTGTCAACACTCCAGAATTCTTGTTCTGGCGGTGTTTGTCGCGCCATGGCTTCGTTGATCAGTAAACCCAAAACGTGATCCCATTTACAGTCAAAAACGCCCGTCAGTGTTTTTGCGGGAAAGCGGGATCATTTTCAGATTCAGTTTCGCGCCGGCATCAGTAGGGTCGTTGCATGGCGGAACCGTCGGGATGTTTCAACTTTGCTCGCGATGTCATGGACCGCTGGGCGTGCAAGCGTTCGGACGCGGCACAAACCGGGGTGAAGTTGCCAGCCGCTTCCGCGCAGAAAAACGCTGGTGGTGAACTGTCGCCCCGCTCTTGCAGAGTGCCCACGGCTTTCGGCCTCCTCCAACCTCCCGCCGATCCGATGAGTTGTTCCACCCGACAGAAGGTCATTTGCGTTCCGGTCAATCAACGAAACCAGCGGGGAAACCATTCGGTGGCGAGTTGACGATTGCGGTGAAGTCGAAGCGGACGACGCTCCGAGACGGGACAGTTTAGGCTGTCGTGGACAGTTTGACATGGCCGTGTTATACAGACAGTCCATTTATTGTTGGCACCGCAAGAAGGATGGAGACATGACACAATCCGAAAAGGTGGAGGTCCTTTTCAAGGAATACGATACACTGCGCGTGGAAATCCTTCAGCGTTCCAGTCAGCGTTTCCAATTCCTCGCAATCGCTGGAGCGATTGGCGCCTTTGCGCTTTTCAGAACATCGCCGCTCACATCCGGCCAGGCCGTTGCCCTCATCGCGGCGTGCAACATCGTCCTATGCGTCTGGTGGCGATTAGGACAGTGCATTGCGAGATGCTCAATGCGTATCGCTGAGATTGAGCAACGGATCAACGACCTTGCGGGAGAAAAACTTTTGCATTGGGAGGGGGCGCTCGTTGGACGCAGTTTCTTCCATCGGCTTCATTCCACAAAAAAGGAGTGCCAACAACGAGATGGTGGGTAGCTTCGGCCCGTGGCGGGCCTCGCGCTCACATCGCTGGCGTTGGTCGACGAAGAATCAAAGGAGGAGTTAGACATGTCAGCAAGAAAGACACAGCAGATCATATTAACAGCGACCGAAGCGCCTGTGGAAACACCACGCGTTGCGAGGGCAAATCCAACGGTTTTCATCAGTCACGATAGTCGCGACGCCGATCTCGCCGAAGCCTTCGGCAACCTGCTCACGGATGTCAGCGGTGGAATTCTCAAGCCATTCTGCTCATCCGACCGAAAAGGCACCCGAGGGATTGAGTTTGGTGAGGAATGGTTCAAAACGATCATGGCAAAACTCGGTGAAGCCACGGACGTTGTTGCCCTCTTGACACAACATAGCATTGATCGCCCGTGGATTCTTTACGAGACGGGAGTTGCCAAAGGGAAATCAGGCACGCCAGCATTTGGCGTCGCTATCGGCGTGCCCCTTGAAAAGGCCAGCACAGGCCCCTTTGCACAGTTTCAGAATTGCGCCGCCGATGATGACTCCCTCACGAAGCTCGCAATCCAGTTGATTCGGCGAAACCCAGATGCATCCCCTCGTGAGGAAGCTGTCCGGCGTCATGTTGTGGCCTTTCTCGAAAGCGTCACGACCTTGATGAAGAAGCGCGGCGCAACCGGTCACGGTGACGGTTCCGCCAAAGTTGACGAGACGACAATCGCCAAACTGTTTGAAGAAGTGAAGGTCATGTTCCGCACACTTCCCGACAACGTGGAAGAGAAGCTGGGGCGTTCAATGCGCCGGGGCATCATGGGACGAGAACGCGACTTTCATCCTATGATGATGGAAGAAATGCTCTTCAACCCAATAATGGAAGACAAGATGGCATCTCCCGGTCTTGGATGGCTCATCTTCATTTCCATGTTCCGAGACGATCTGCCGTGGTTCTATGAATTGGGCATGGAGGTCTACCGCGCCCTCGAGAGTCGGAATGCCGAGCAAGTTGCAGCATCGGCTCACAAACTTCGGCGTTGTGTTGAGTTTTGCATGCACGGCCCAATGGGAGAGATGTTTATGGGTCGAGAAGATACGCGAAGTCTTCGAGTTCTCCGTCATTTCCCAGAAATGCTTGACCATTATCTGAATCGAATCGAAGGGATGAGGGCACAGCGCCGACCAAGAAAAGGACAATCCGAAGATAAGGCCGGCTGATGCGGTTGATTCATCCTTGGACTTCGAAACATCTCCGGCGTTAATCCTCTTGCGGAGGACTGCCAACGCTATACGCCTTCACCACGGTGGGCGAGCGGAGTCATTTTCAGGTTCAGTTTCGCGGCGGCATCGGTAGAGTCGTGGCATGGCTGAACCGCCGCAACATTTCAACTTCGTCCGCGATGTCATGGACCGTTGGGCGTCTGAGTGCCCGGATGCGATGGCGCTTTGGGTCGTGGACAGTCCCGGCGGCAACGAGCGGACGTTTTCCTTCCGTCAACTGGCCGAGAGTTCCCGCCGCGCCGCATCTTTTTTTGCGCGGCAGGGCATCCGTCGGGGCGACCGGGTGCTCGTCGTTCTCCCGCGCGTGCTGCAGTGGTGGGTGGCAATGCTGGGGTTGATCCGGCTCGGCGCGGTGCCGATTCCGGGAACGTCGTTGCTGACCGCCAAAGATATCCGGTTCCGGGCGGAGTCCGCTGAAGCCGGCGCGATCGTCACCGATGGCGACGGCGCGGCGAAAGTGGAGGATTTTCAGGGAATACGGATTCTCGTGAACGCAGCGAGCGCCGGAGCTGTGCCGGCTGGCTGGGTGGATTTCGATGCCGGGCTGCGCGCGGCCGACGCCGCTTTTGATCCGGAGCCGACGCGTGGTGACGAACCGGGCATCATCTACTTCACCAGCGGCACGACCGGCCAGCCGAAGATGGTGGTCCACACGCAGGCCAGCTACGGCCTCGGTCATCGCGTGACGGGGGAGCTGTGGCTCGACCTGAAACCGGGCGATGTGTTGTGGACCATCTCGGACACCGGTTGGGCCAAGGCGGCGTGGTCGAGCTTCTTCGGGCCGTGGCAGATGGGAGCGTGTGTGTTCACACTGGGCGCGGCCGGAAAGTTCGGGCCGGTCACGGCGTTGCAAACGCTCGCGCAGTATCCGATCACGACGTGGTGCGCGCCGCCGACGGCGTTGCGGATGATCGTGCGCGAGGATTTGTCGGCGTGGCGGTTTCCGCATCTGCGGCATTGCGTTAGCGCGGGCGAGCCGTTGAACGCGGAGGTGGTGAACGCGTGGAAGGCCGCAACGGGCCTGACCATTTACGAAGGCTACGGCCAGACCGAGTCGGTCGTATTGGTCGGCAACTTCCGGTCGCTCGGCCACGAAGTGCGGCCGGGCTGGATGGGCCGCGCCACGCCGGGCTTCGAGCTGGCGGTGTTGGACGAGCACTTGCGCGAAGTGCCGGACGGCGAAGAGGGCGAGCTGGCGGTGCGCATCGCGCCGCGCCGGCCGCTTGGTTTGTTCCGCGAATACTGGCGCAATTCCAGAGAGAACGCCGAGCGGTTCCGCGGCGACTGGTATCTCACCCACGACCGTGTCATCCGCGATGCCGACGGTTACTACCGGTTCGTGGGACGTGCTGATGATGTCATCAAGAGTTCCGGCTACCGCATCGGCCCGTTCGAGGTCGAGAGCGCGCTGATCGAGCATCCGGCAGTGTTGGAGGCCGGTGTGGTTGGCGTTCCGGACAGCGTGCGCGGGCAGATCGTCAAGGCGTTCGTGGTTCTGCGCAAAGGCTTTGCCGCCAGCGACGCGCTGCGGGCCGAGTTGCAGAATCACTGCAAACGGGTCACCGCGCCTTACAAGTATCCCCGCGAGGTGGAGTTCGTCGAATCGCTGCCGAAGACCATCAGCGGCAAGACGCGCCACGCCGAACTGCGGCAACGCGTGCAGTTGTAGCCCGTAAGGTCAGTGTTTGCGTGGCTGGTTGAGCCGGTAGGTCCAGCGTCCCACGCGCGCCAGCAGCCGCACGGGAGCCAGGACGACCTGCTGGGCGTTGGAGTAAATGTCCGTGGCCAGATACCGCAACGTCGCGCGCGGACCGTGGGCGCGCGGGTCTTCGAGACGGAACGCCCAGCCCACCGCCACCAACCGCATCACGAGCGTGAGCAGAAACAGCACGCTGTGATATGTCAGCGGCCAGCCGAACACCGTCGCGTGCCAGCCACGCAACGTCTGTGCGATCGCACCGCCGATCACGCCGCTAGCCACGCCAGCCACGCCCACGACGAAGCTGTTGACCGCCACATAGGCGCTGCCTTGCCGCCGACCGCCGTGCGAAGTGCTCATCGCCAGCAACAAGCTGAAGTTGGCCAGATCCACGCCCGGCCATGCCGCCGTCGCCAGAATCACGGCTACGTAACCGGCGATCCAGTTCTCCGGCGTCACGAAAATCCATGCTGCGCCGCTGAACGCAAACATCAGCCCCGCCACCAGCAGCACCGGCTTGCGCCCCGCCTTGTCAATGATGCGGCCCCAGAGCGGATACGAGACCGCCCAGACAGCGAGCTGCATCACCATCCACATCAGGTTTGCCTGCGTGTTCGACAGATGGACGACATCGAACAGATACAGCCACACGAACTGCGAGACGTAGGCGATGCTGAACGTCAACGCCGCGTTGAAGCCGAGGAACCGGCGGAAATTGCGGTCGCGCAGCGGCTCGCGCATCAATTTCCAGAACTTCACGCCGGCGTGCGGCTTCGCAGCCGTGATGTCCGGCACAAGCTGGTGCATCAGGTAATCCACCGCGCCGGAGATCCCCGCGAGCGCCAGGACGATCGAGCAGACCCGCATCAACCACAGCGAGCTTGCGGCTTGGCCGACATCCAGCGCGTAACCGACCAGCAGCGTCACGCACACGCCGGACATCTGGCCGATCTGGTTCCGGCGCGAGAAGTATCGCCCGCGAATCCGCACCGGCACCAGGTCCGCCATCCACGACACCCACGCGGGACCGGAGAGATGCCCGCAAAGATACGAAACCGTGGTCAGCGCCATCAACGCCGGCCACCACCACGCGTTCGGACAGATCCACGGAATCAACGCCACCGCCACCCACAGCAGCCGGTGCGTGATACCCGTCACCAGGAACAGCAGCTTGCGGCGGCCGTAGCGCTCGATGAAGTAGCTCGCCGCCGGTTGTGTCAGCGCGCCGATGAACGGCAGCGCCGAGAGCACGCCGAACCAGAACTTCGGCAGATGCAGCAGCTTTCCGAACTGCGTCACCGCCGCGCCCTGCACGGTAAACATCCACGCCGCGCCGAACGCCCACGCCGTTGCCACCAGGCGCAGCGAACGCCGCCTCGAAGAACAGGGCTCGATTTTCGCGATTGAATTGGTTGAATCCGTTTTCACTCTCTTCTAAAAAGAAACAACTTTCCGACCACTCCCCCGCCGGCACAAGAGGAAAGTGAAGTATTTCAGTCCCGCCCCCGCAGGATAGACCAGCGGCGGTGAGTCTGATATGGTTCGCGCCGATGCGCCGGGTATTGGTGTTCATGTTGTGGTTTGTGAGCCTTGGCTTCGCTGCGGAGCCGGTGACACGTTCCTACCTGCTCGGCATCGCCGATCCGGAGGAAGTAATGGAGCGCGCCAAGCTGGTGACGTCACCGGAGGCCAAGGTCTGGCTGAACCCGCAGCGCACCCAGATCTGCGTCACCGACACCGCCGACCGGCTTGCATCCATCGGCCCGCTGATCCAGTCGTTGCAGCGGCCGCCGCGCAACATCACGCTCCGCGTCCGCTATCCGGAGTTCGTCACACTGCCGAACACGACCCAGACCGTCGGCATCTCAGGCGGCGACCGCACGGGACTGACGGGCATGCAGTCCAGCCCGTTCGGTCCTGGAAAAATCCGCTTCGGCGGTCCGCCGCCGCCGGTCGTCAACCCCGGTGAACGTCGCGGTGCGCCCGTGCCAACGCTGAAACCTGCCGCCAATGAAACCACCGTTACCGTCCCCAGCGGCAAAGGCGCATGGCTGATGGTCTCGCCGGCCGCGCCGCACGCCGCGTGGCTGTTCCAATGGGGCGCCGGCCGCAACCTTTGGCCTGCGATGCCGCGCTGGACGCAGGTGAAGGCGAACCTTTACGTCGTGCCGAAGCTGCGCGGCGACGCCATCCGCCTGCAAGCGATGCCGGCGGTGAGTTTCATAGCTGGTGTGACGCAGCGCAATCTCGCGCTTGAAAGCATGATGCTGGAGAAAACGGTCGCCAACGGCGAAGAGATCGAGGTTGGCAGCGCGCCGGGCGAGAACGAAGAGTTCCACCGGAATTTCTTCGCCACATATGACCGCAGCCGCCAGCCGGTGCCGATGCAACTGTGGATCACCCCGACGGTGCAGTGACCGAACAACGAGCTTGCAGAAACCATGAATCTGTTGCCACCCTTGCCCCGGTCTTCGACACTCAGCGATTCCGAGACGCTGCCACCGTATGAGTCCTGAAGAACAAAAAGTCCTCGAGTATTACAACAAGGCTCAGGAAGCGCGCCAAGCCGGTGACAACGCCGCTGCGCTGAACCACCTGCGCGCCTGCCTGGAGGTGTTGCGGTTGACCTCCGACCGGCTGTCGCAAGGCCGCGTTTGCGCGTTGATGGGCGACATTCACGCGGGCGCGAACGAACCGGCCGAGGCGTTGGCTTGTTTCGAGCTGGCGGCGACCTGCCTCACCGCTGTCGAGGCGAGGCGCGAGCGGCTGATGGTGATGTTCCGCGTCGCTCAGGCCGCGCGCTCCGTCGGCCAGGAAACGAAGGCGCTGGAAACCTACGACGAAATTATTCGTGTCACCCAGGCCCTCCGCGACGTTCGCTCCGAGGGAATGGCCCGCGCCCTGCGCGGCGAGGTTGTCTTCAATCGCGGCGGCCAGACGGACGGGCTGCACCAGATGTTGTTGGGATTGACCCGCCTGCGGACCGCCAAGGCGCCGGAGATGGAAATGATCATCGAACACATCCGCCACTACGGCAGCCAGGTTCCGCGCAAGCTCTACGAGCAACTGTTGGAGGAGGAACTGGACAGCCACAACTTGAAAAAGAAGCTGCTGGCAGAGATCCCGCCAGCCGATGCGACCCCGAAGTAGCTGCTTTGCCGAGGCGTCGGACTGTTTGTCTTTGCCCCGAAGACGCTCTGCCATTCTTGGCGCTTGTGGGAAAGCGGATTTGTTGGCATGAATGTCGTGCTTTGAAAACGGCCAAGCACAGACAAACCACGGGAAGTGCGGCGCGTTTGCACGCCGTCGAGACGGTCGGCCATTTCGCAAGGCTCGACACGAAGCGACATGAACGCACCGGCATCCCGGAGGCGGTGTTCGCCGCCAGCAAAACCAACCAGCAGGTCGTGGCCATCCTCGCGCGGCTGGCCCAAGCCGCGAGCCAGGCGCTGGCCACGCACGTCACCGAGGAATGCGCGGCGCTCGTCCGGCGCAAGCTCGGCAAGCGTTTACAACTCGACTACAACCCGCTGGCGCGAACATTGGTGGCGCGGCGGCGCGGCTTCATGCCGAAACGCACCGGTGGTCGTATCGCCGTCGTTGCTGCTGGCACGGCGGATCTGCGCGTGGCGGAGGAAGCGCGTGTGACGGCCGAGTTGATGGGTTGCGAGGTGCTGAAATTTTACGATGTTGGCATTGCGGGCATCCATCGGTTGATCGAGCCGTTGCACCAGATGCACGACGCGGACATTGCCTGCGCGGTCGTTTGCGCCGGCATGGAGGGCGCGCTGCCGGCGGTCGTGCGCGGGCTGTTGCACGCACCGGTCATCGGCGTGCCGGTCTCGACCGGCTACGGTTACGGCGGTCACGGCGAAGGGGCGCTCATGACGATGCTGCAAAGCTGCGCGCCCGGCCTGACGGTGGTGAACATTGACAACGGCTTCGGCGCGGGCGCGACGGCGGCGCTGATCGCGAACCGGATGGCAGCGAAGAAGTGATTCGATTACGAGGACGAGGACGATGAGCAACAAACCACTGGTGGCGGTGATTATGGGCAGCAAGTCGGACTGGGATGTCATGCAGCACTGCAAGGCGATGCTGGACGAATTTGGCGTGGCCAATGACTGCCGCGTGATGTCGGCCCATCGCACGCCGCAGGCGGTCACCGAATTCGTGTCCACGGCGGAGCAGCGCGGCCTCGAAGTCGTCATCGCGGCAGCGGGCGGCGCGGCGCACCTGGCGGGCGCGGTCGCAGCCCACACGACGCTGCCGGTGCTCGGTGTGCCGATGGAGAGCGCGTCGCTCAAGGGGCTGGATTCGCTGTTGTCCACCGTGCAGATGCCCGGCGGCATTCCCGTGGGCACGCTGGGCATCGGCAAGGCCGGAGCCACCAACGCGGCGCTGCTGGCTATCGCCATCCTTGCCAACTCGCGGCCGGAGTTGCGCGAGAAGCTGAAGGCGTTCCGCAAGAAGCAGTCCGACAAGGTTCTTGCCGAGAAGCTGCCTTGAGTGAAGTGCCGGTCACTTCTTGTATAGCTCGATCTCGTTGAAGCTGGCGGGGACGCCGGCGGGCGTGGCGGTGATGGTGATCCGCACGTAACGGCCCGCGGCTTCGAAGAGAACGTATTGGTCCAGGAACATCAACGGTGGACGCGGCACCTGCAGGATGGTCGTCCGTTGTTTGCCAGAGACGGGTCGCCAGTGTTCGTTGTCGTCGGAGAACTGGAACGCGAACTCCCGTTTGCCGTCGTCCTCCCAGATGAGCCGCGCGCCGCACAACGTGACGCGCTCGCCCAGGTCCACCATAAACGATTGCGGCAACGCGTTGCCGGCGGCGCGCCAGCCGGTGCGCGTGTAGCCGTCCACGGCTTGCGCGGCGTCCTGACGATCGCGTGCGCTCGTGGCAGTGACGGTTTTCTTCAATGCGAGGTTGGTCTTGCCCTGAATGGGCCGCTTCGGAGTGACGACTCGCGCACGCTCCACCGCCTGATCCACTTCGCGGAATGACCGGTAAATCTCGCGCTGATATTCCGAGACCTTCCGGCCTTTGGAGTCGCTCAGCGTCAGCGCGATGTTGATCGCGTCCGAGCCGGCGGGGAGTTGTGTCAGGTCCATGCGGCCCAGACATGCGGCGTCATTGGCGCGGATATCGCCCGCGAGTTCGCCGTTGAGCTGATGGTCGCCCGCCTGCACGGTCCACTTCACCTTGCAGCCGGGCAACGCGACGGCCAGGTCGTTGGCGACCCACAACTCGATGGCCGCGCCGCGCTCGATCAGGCGGTAGAGCGGCACGATGGGTTGGTTGACCTGCGCCATTTCGTAGTAGGCCATCTTCGGCCGCAGGTCATGGCTGACGATGGACTTCGGCCAGTGCGCCGCGGTGGCGTCCACGAAATGAAACTGGAAGTAGCCCGCAATCGCTTGCTTCGAGAGACGAAAACCTTTCGTGGCCTCCGCGAGCGTGTCGGCTTGATAGGTCTGGCTGGCGGTGATGTATTCGGCGAGGTTGGTCGGCGGTTTGCCGCGGAAGCCGAAGATCTGCCGCAGATCGTCGCTCTTGCCGGCCTGGCGCGCGCCCCAAAGTTTGTCCTCGGTGATCGCGGGCGGCTTGCCCCAATGCGCCGGATAATTCACCGCCATCGTCTCGTAGGCGTCGAGCGCCTCAGCGCCGAACTCGCCGGCCGTCTGCAAGCGTGCCGGCTTTCGCGGCGTGGCGGTCTCCCACAGCCTATGCAGGCCGCCATACCACGCGTCGTAAGGATGAAAATCGCCGATCACGCGATCCTCGTATTCCGGCTTGCGCAGCGTGTAGGTCGCACCGCTGGTCGGCACGAGGATGCGCTCCGGGTCGGCCGTCAACGCCGCCTCGACGACATCGGTGACATCGAGGTGGCATTCGTTGACGAACGACAGCAGCACGACGCCAGGGTTGTTGAAACACGTCCGCGCCAGCGGCGCGCCGGTCTGTGCCAGATCGGAATCGCTTTCGTGGCCTTTCTCCGCGAAGCCGGCGCCTTGGTCCTGCTCCGTCATGATGCCGAGCCGGTCGAACAGCTCGCGCACTTCGGGGAAGCTCACGTGTTGGCAGATGCGCAGTGCGTTGAAGTTGGCCGCCTTCAACAGCAGCGCCGCCTCCAGCAGTTTGTCCGGCTCGTTCCAATACCAGAACGCATTGAACGCCGCCGACGCGTTCGAGGCGCGCAGATAAACAGGCCGGCCGTTGAGCAGGAACTGGCCCTCCGGCAAACCCGGTCGGGGATTCTTCGCCGACACCATGCCGAAGCTCCGGCAGCCGAACAGCACATCGCGCGCATCCACCACACGCCCGCCGTCGCGCAGCACAACGCGACACCGGTAAAGACACGGCTCCGCCGGCCACCACAACCGCGCGCCGGGCATAGGAATCGTCACAGCCTGCTTGCCCGCGCCCTGCGGCAGGTGGACGCGCGCGATCTTTCGATACGCGCGGCCCTCGAAATTCTCCGGCAGAACCTCCACGTCGAGCGTCAGCTCCTTCGCCGCCAACGCGTCGGTCTCGACGGTCACTTTCGCTTCGTTCGCCGTCGGATAGCCGCGCGCGAAAATCTCCGTCACGCACGCCTCGGCCGTCGTTTCCAGGAACACCTCGCGATGAATGCCGAACCCACTGCCAAGCGACGACGTCGTGCCGAACGGAAAATCCGGGATGGATTTCGCGCGGTCGCCGAGCACGTGCCGCTGGTTGGGCGCGGCGTCGCCCGGCGAGAACGGCAGCAGCGACCACTGGCTCATCGGCTCGCGGAACGCCGGCCCTTCGATCACGCGCACCGCCAGCGTGTTCTTCTCCTTCAGCAGGCCGGTGACATCGAACCGGAACGCTTCGTAATAAACCTTGTGGCGGCCGAGGAATTTGCCGTTGAGCCACACCTCTGCTTCCCAATCCACGCCGGCGAAACACAGGAACACGCGCCGCCCCGATGGCGCCGGCGCGGCGGCGAAACGCGTGCGATACCACAGGATGCAACTGGCCGGATACCATCGTCCACCTTTCTTGATGGGAGACCAACGCCACTCCGGCACCGTCGTTGGCTCCCAACCCGAGTCGTCGTAGTTCTCTCGAAACCATTCCGGCGGCTCCGGTCGTTTGCCGTCTTCAGAGTGGGTGACCTCGAACTTCGACCGCCACTGCCCGCCCAAATCCTGCCGAGCGCGGACATCCAGCTTCTCCGGTAAGCTCCGCAAGTAGGGTGCATAGCTCGCGCGAAGCTCCGCAACGCGTTCCTTGGTCTCCTCCAGATTGCGCGGCGGCGTCACCCACGGATCGGCCTTCAACGCATCCGCGGGGATGGCCCGCTCCGATTCGCCCGCACCCGCCTGCAACGCGCACGGCATCGCTCCAAACAAACCAGACGCGAACCCCACAATCAGCAAACCGGTTGGTTTCATGGCCGTTATGTTGCCACAAACCGTCATTGCCGTCACCGGCCCTTTTGCGCCATGAACGGGCCGTTTTGCGTCGCTGCCGTCGCGAACCGCTATCGTGTCTCGACGGCCAGCGCGTGCAAGCCGAGGATGACGGCGCGGTTGAAGTTCTCGCCGCCGTCGTAGTGACGGCCGTGTTCCAGCATCGCGCGAACCATGCGGCGCACGGGCGCGGCGACCTCGCGAATCAACGCAGCATCTCCTGACAACAGTGCCTTGTGGAACGCCACGGTGGGAATGCCGAAGAGCAGCTTCTCGTTGACCGCCTTCACGAAACGGTCTTTCGTGTCAAGCTGCTGCGGGTCGAACTTGGCGAAGAGATCAAAGACGGTGGCGGGACGTTGGATCGAGAGGCCGAATGACGCCAGCGCATTTTCGATGGCCGGCGTCATGGATTCGCCCGCCCAATCGAGCCGCCGCCAGCATGTCTCGTCGAAAACATTCGTGCGCAACGCTCGCCTGGCCATTGCCTTCATGAGCGCTCGAACGCCGTTGGCGCGGGCCGCGTCCGGATCTATGCGGGCGACGAGCGCCAGCGACGTGAAAAACTGGTTGCTGTAGAGAGTGAAGGGTCGCCACTTCTCCGGCGTGTTGGACGATAACAGTTTCCAGCGAAGACCGTCTTTTTCGGCGCCCAGCCGTTCGCGAAGCTCCGCCCAGTGTTTATCGCCGGTCGTCTCTCGCGCGGCGGCGAGGCAGCTCATGAGGGAGCACGCGCCGAAGAGGGTGGACTGTTTCCACGTGTAGCCGACGTGGGCTTGGCGGCTGTTGTCCTCGACCTTGAGCACCCAGTCGTTGCGCTCCATGCGCCGGGCGATCTTCGCCAGCGTGTCGGCGATGAACGTCTTGTCTTCCACGCTCACGAGCGGACTTTTCGAATAACGCCACAGCGCCTCGATGTAGGCACAGTGCTGGTCGCGCGAGGAGTCGGGGTAGTAGCTCTTGCCGTCGGGATGCGGCCCGCGCGGCACGAAACCCGGCTCCGGGCTGACGGTGGCGACGCGTTTGAGGCCGGCGAAAATCCAGCGGGCTGTCTTGGCCAGTTCCTCGTCGCGCGTGACGTCGTAGGCATCGCAGAGCGCGAAGAGGAACTGGCCGTTCTCCAGCGGCACGTCCTGGATGCCGGAGCCGTAGCCAAAAGGCTTGGGCTGGCCGTTGACCATCGCTCTGGCGATCTCGTCGGGCTTGGCGAGCGCGCCGAGTCCGCGCGGGCCGTTGAGGCGATGGTGGTAGCAGACCTGGGTGTTTGTGCTGCCGAAGCCGGCGATGTAGTCGCGGCAAAGCTGCTTCACGTCGTTGGCCGGGTTTTCCGGCGTAGCGTCCTTCTGGGCGGAGCGGGCGCGGCTGGCAGCAAAGCCCGCGGCACAAACGCCCAGAAAACGACGCCGATTCATGGCTGTGGCGGCGGGCTGTCGCTGTGCCCGCCCTTCATGTGCCGGTGGACGAAGAAATAGTAGATGCCGCCGAGCACCACCGCCGCGCCAGCCAGCCACATCGCGATGCGATGGAACTCGCCCGCCATCAGCTTCTCATCCTGCCCCGCCACCACGCCGATGTAGCAGAGCACAGCGCTCCAGATGGCCGAGCCGAGCAGCGTGTAGATAGAGAACTTCGTGTAGTTCATCTCGACGATGCCGGCCGGGATGCCGATGAGATGCCGCACTACCGGCAGCAGCCGCGAGACGAAAATGCCCATCGAGCCGTAGTGCGCGGCCCAACGCTCCGCGCCGTGAACTTTTTCCGGGGAAATGAAGATGTATTTGCCGTAGCGCAACACCAGCGGCCGGCCCAGCCACCGCGACGCCCAATACATCGCCGTCGCGCCAATCCATGAGCCGATCGCGCCCGCGATCACCAGCCCGATCATGCTGAACTTCCCCGTCGTGTAGGCGATGTGCGCCGCCGGCGGGATCACCACCTCGCTCGGCAGCGGCGCGATGGAGCTTTCGACCGCCATCAACAACGCCACGAGCGGATAACCGCCCGAATCCAACGTCGCCATATACCAATCAATCAGTGGCTTGAACATGGCCATCTTTCCTACCCGAAACCGCCCTGCCGCGCCAAGCTTCTTGCGCGCCGGTGTCGGCGGCGTTGCAGCGTGCTGCCGTATCGTCTATTCTTGGATAACGGTGAAACGGATTCTCATCATCCTTGCCGCGCTGGCGCTCACGGTCTCTACGAGGGCCGACGTGACCGACGCGGACGCCGTGGCGCGCGACATCGAGTGGCAGATCAAGAACCTCGGTGCCGACTCCGCGTTGCTACGCGACTTGGCGATCCAAAAGCTGGCACGCTGCGGCATGACGGCGGCCGATGCGTTGGTGCGTGCGCTGGCGACCGCCCCGCCGCCAGCGCTGCCGCATGTGCGCGAGTTGCTGGCGCGTCTGCCGCTGATCAGTCCCGATGATCCGCCGGAGGTGGTCAAGGCGCTGCAAAACTACAACCAGTTGCAGGCCAGCAGCCGCCAGGAAACCGGCTACCGGCTGACGGCGTTGCCGATCGAAAAATCCGCGCCTGCGTTGCTGCGCCTCATCGCTTACGAGCCAAACGAAGCCGTCGCGTGGCAGTTGGCGGTCCGGATGCGGCCGTGGGTGACGAAGTGCCGCACCATGATTCTTGCTGCGCATCTACCGCCGCGGTTGGCGACATTACGCCTGCTGGCGTGGGCGCAGCCAGACCGCGCTGTCGAGCGGATGGAGCAGGCCTGGACTATGGCGCGTGATCGGTTGAAGGCCGGCGCGGAGGCGGACTCCGCCGGCCTGTTGAACCTCGTCACCACGGAGCTGACGACGCTGTATCGGTTGAAGAAACAATTCGACGCCATCGAGACCTGCTGGCGGCAGGTGGCCGATGAAACCAAGGACCCGAACGCCGCGTTGAACCTGCTGGCCTTGCTCGTCGAGCGCAACCAACCGCAACGCGTCGAGGCGGAATGGAAACGTTGCGCCGACTGGCTGGCCGGCGATCCGCGTGCCCTCTATTTGCTGGCCCGCGCCGCAGCGGCCCGTGGCGACAAACAACTGGAGAAGGATTTTATTGCCACGGCGCGCTCGTTGGCGCCGCACGATCCGGAGCAGCATCTTTTCGTTGGCACCTACCTGATGCAACGGCGCTGGCTCGATCTGGCTGCTGGCGAGTTTCAGCGCGTGCTGGACATGGTTGGCGCCGATGAGGGCGACCGCGCATTTGAGGTCACGGCGCGGTTGCGGCTGGCTGACATCCATTCCCATCGCCGCCAGCCCGACAAGGAAGCAGAGCAACTGGACGCGGCCATTCATCTTTACAAGGTGTTCGAGGAGAGGGGCGGCAGCGCCGTCATCGCCGACCAGATCAACAACCTCAAGTGCCGCCTGTTGCTGCTTGAGGCCAACCGCCACGGCAAGACCGGCAACCTCGCCGCGCAGGAGAAGGCGCTGCGCGAGACGCTCAAGCTTACGCCCAACCATCCCGACGCCGTCATCGCGCTGGTAGAACTACTCCGCAAACGCGGCGCGGCGCAGGAGGCGGCGGAACTGGTCAAGAACTCCAGCGAGCATTATCGCGCACGCATCGCTGAACAGCCCGACGACGCCGAAGGCTACAACAACCTCGCCTGGCTGCTCGCCAACACCGAGACCAGCCTCGACGAAGCCCGAAAGTTTTCGCAGAAATCGCTGGAAATCCAGCCCGACACCGCCGCTTATCTCGACACGCTCGCCGAGGTCCACCTGCGCCTCGGCCAGCCCGTGCGCGCCGTCGAGCTTCAGAAGCAGGCCATTGAGTTGGAGCCGGAAAGCCTCGACCTGACCGACCGGCTGAAGAAGTTCGAAGCTGCCGCCGCGAAAGCCAAACCATGACGCATTACGCATTACGCATTACGCATTACGGTTTGCCTTTGATGGCCCTGATCGCCTTCGCCCCGCTTCACGCCGCCGACTCCTCCTCTCGCGAAATCGCCTTCAAGCAGCAGCACCTGCGCGAGCGTTACGAGGAGATCGAGCAGCAGCTCGGGCGGCTCGGTGAACTTCTCGCCGCCAGCGATCCCGACGGCGCCGCGCGCATCCGGTCGGCGCTCAAGGCGTCACGCGACGGCGTCGTGCTGTCGGAGTTGCAGGAGGTTATCCAGTCGTTGCTGGCGAGCAAGACCAAGACCGCCGCCGAACGCCAGGCGCGTGTGATCGAGCAGTTCCAGCGCGTGCTCCAGTTGCTGCAGGGCCAGGAACTGTCGTGGGAGGAACTGCAAAAGCGGCTCGCCAACCTCCAGCAGTTGCGCGATACGCTGGAGAAAATCATCGAGCGTCAGCAGAAGCTCGAAAAGCAGTCCGGCGAAGCCATGAAGGCCGAGGCCGAGGGCAAGCACGCCGATCCCGCCGCGCTCGATAAACAAAAAGGCGAGCAAGCCGCCACGCGCGGCGACACGGAGAAGACCGCCGCCGACACCAAGCAACCCGATAAATTTCCTCCCGACACCGTGGACCCCAAGGCGCTCGGCCGCGCTGCCAGCGAAATGCAAAAGGCCGAACAGGCCCTTGGCGACCGTAAAGCCGCCGAAGCCAACACCCACCAGCAGCAGGCGCTCGACGAACTCCAGGCTACCATCGGCCAGCTCCAGCAGCGGCTCGAAGCCGAGAAAGCTGCGCAGGCGGAGCGGATGCGCGCGGAACTCAAGGACGGCCTCAAGACGATGCTCGAAAAACAGAAGACCGTCACCTCCGCCACTGCCGCGCTCGACAAGCAGATCGAGCCAAAGAAATCGCCGCCGCGCGAAGCCGCGCTCAAGGCCGCCGGTCTCGCCGCCGACGAAGCCGCGCTGGCCGACCGCAGCGAGGCGCTCCACAAGAAACTCCGCGACGACGGCACCACCGCCGTTTTCGGCCAGGTGTTGCAGCAAACCGCTGGCCTGCTTCGTGACACCGACGCGCGGTTGAAGAAGGTCCAGACCGGCGCGCCGGTGCAGGAGGCGCAGAAGCTGGCCGAGATGAATTTCCAGGAACTGCTCGAAGCGCTTCAGGAAGAGGAGGCGCGTCGCGCCGCGGCCGGCGCCGCTGGAGGCGGTGGCGCCGGCGGCATGTCGAAGACGATGCTGCTACCGCCGGCTGCGGAGTTAAAAATGCTCCGCATGTTACAGGACCGTGTCAACCGCGGCACCCGCTCGCTCGACGAGGACCGCGCCGGCCGCGAGAAGCCCACGCCGCAGGAAACCGCTGCCGCCAAGCAACTCAGCCAGCGCGAGAAGGAAGTCGCCCAGACCACTGACGCGCTCCGCAAGAAGTGGGCCGAGCTTTCCGCATCCCGCCCCGCCGTCGGTCCCGCCGACCCGACCGCTGTGGATCCGCTCAAGGAATACATGGCCAAGGCGTTGCAAGACGCACGCAACCCGCTCTTGCCGATTCTCGGCGACATGCGCACGGTTGAGGACCAGCTTGGCGAGACGGTCACCGGCAAGCCGACGCAGATCGTGCAGACCAAGATCATCCGCAGCCTCAACGACCTCATCGCGCAGGCCCAGAAGGCGCAGTCGAAAGCCACCGCCATGCCGCAACTGCGTCGCAAGCAGCCTGCCAAACAACCCGAAGCGTCACCGCAGCAGGCGCAGGGCAACAAGCAACCGTCCAACCCCGCGCAGGTCTCCACGCTGCCGGCCGGTGCCGCCGCCGAGGCCGCGAAGCTCCGCAAGATTTACGGCGGCGGCGATTCCGACGCGTGGGGCAAGTTGCCGCCGGAGGCGCGCGAGAAGTTCCTGCAAACGTTGAAGGACAAGTTCCCCGACCGCTACGAGCAAATCCTCACGGAGTATTTCAAGCAACTCTCCACCTCCAAACCGCCGGCGGGAACGAAATGAGCGCGCGCAAAGTGGCGCAAGCTTCCAGCTTGCGAAACTCGTTCTTGACGACTCCCGCAAGCTGGTGCAGCCCAGACTCTCGGTTCGGCAAATGTTGCCGCCCTGTTGGTGTCCCGGCTTCAGCCGGCGATTGCGTGCATTCTTCACCGCCTAAAGGCGGGACACCAACGCTTGGCGAACCACGCCGTCCGGCACTATGGATTACACCACCCGCCAGTTGGAAATTTGCGCCACTTTGGTTTGCGCTGACCCTCACTCTCGCCTCACCGATCCACGCCGCCACCGTCCGGCTGCATGACGGCACTGAGCGCGCCGTCGAACCCTCCGCGTTTTCATCTCTCGCCGTCGGCTCAATCGAGGAGCTTCGGCTCGCCGACCCGCCGCCGCCCGACCGTTGGCGGCTCGGTTTCCTTGTGCAAACCGCCGCGGGCGACGCGTTGCGCACGGAGCGGCTGCGGATCCGCAACGAGCGGTTGCTGGTGGAAACACCGCTGACCGGCCTCACGGAACTGCCGCTGAGTGCTGCGTCCGTCGTCTGGTTCGCGCCGCCGGGCACGATTCCAGAGGCGACGCGGCGCGAGATCCGGCAAACCGCTGGCAGCCGGCTGCGGCAGGATGCGCTGTTCGTGCGCAAGGCGGGCGAGTGGGTGCGGCTCGACGGCGTTCTGCAATCGCTCGACGAGAAACGCGTCGTGTTTCGCTGGCAGGACGAAGAGCGAGAGATTCCGCTGTCACTCGCCGGCGCGCTCGTGCTCGCCGCCAGCCAGCCGGCCGCGACGCCGCGCGAGAAGCTTGCCGCTGTGTGCGGTTGCGACGGCTCGCTTCTCGTCGGCGAACTTCGCGCGCTGACACCAGACTCGGTGACGCTCGCTACGACATCGCTCGGCGCGGTGACAGTGCCGCTCGACACTGTTGCGGTCGTGGACGCGCTCTGGGGGCGCAGCTTGTTCGTGAGCGAACTGGAGCCGGCCGTCGTCGTCGAGGCCGGCTGGTTCGGCACGCGCTTCCCGTGGCGGCGCGACGCGAGCGTGTCGGGCCGGCCGCTGACGCTGCGCGGCCGTGTGTTCGAGCGCGGTCTTGGTGTCCATTCGCGCTCATCGCTGGCCTACCAGCTCGACAAGAAGTTCTCGTTGCTTACCGGCGTCATCGGACTCGATGACGAGGGCGGCAAGCTTGGCCGCGTGCAATTCGTCGTGCGCGGCGACGGCCGGGAACTTTTCCGTGCGACGGTGAACGGCGCCGACGCTCCAAGGCCGCTGCGCGTTGCCGTCGCCGGAGTGGAGCGACTGGAACTGCTGGTGGATTTCGCCCGCGAGGAAGACACCGGCGACCGCGCCGACTGGGCCGATCTGCGGCTGGTCCGCTGAACGTGACTGGAACTCCAACTTCGTTTACTTGATCAACACCGCGTCGCCGGGCTCGAACGCGAGCTTCTCCTCGCGGCCTTTCCAATTCAGAGTGGCAGTTTGCTTCGTGAGCGTGGCGTTGACGGCGATGACAGCTTCGCTGCCGTCAGGGGTGCGCCAAGCGTTATGCTGGACGGCGGACATCGGCTTGCCGCGCCAGGTGATTGTTTCGGCCGTCAGCTTCGGCGGGTGAAGCATCCGGCCAAATTGCAGCCAAGGCCGGCCTTCGCCGTGATAAAGCTCCACCCATCGCGTCATCAGCTTGTGGTCAGGCGGCGTGTTGGAAAAAATCGCGACACGTGTCGCGCCATCGGACAAAACCTCCTCCAGCGTCATGTCGTCCACCCACGCCTTCGCTTTGCCTTCGATGTGGATCATCATGCGAAGTGTCGTCGCGCCTTGCGGCACCGTGAACTCCGCCGAACAGTGCGTCCAATCTGCGCCGGTTGCGGGAAACGCCAGCCGCCCGCCGGTGCCAGCGTTCTTCAACTCCGGCTTGAGAAGGGCAAGACTGATGCCGCTCGGTCGCGCCATTGCGTCGGTTTTCAGCCACGCGCTGAGCCGGTATCGCTTGCCCACGATCAGGCCGTCGCCGACGGTGACATTTTGCGAAACCTGCACCACGTCGGTATCTGTAGCGTTTTCCAGACGAAGACTCGCCGCACCACCGTGCTTCTCGGCCTCGTCGCGATAAGCCGTGCCGTTCCACACCCGGCCTTGGTAGCCGCGCAGATGTTCCCAACCGGCGAAGAAGCTGCGCGTGGAGTTGGTTTCCTCGAAGCCGCCGTTGGACAGCGCCAGCCCGCCGGCGCGCAACGACGGCACGAGGTGCGGTATCTGGCCGTTGGCGAAACAGTAGGCGGCCATCGCCGTGTCGCCCGCGTGCGGGTTGCTCTGAAACGTTGGCAGGAACTCGTGGTAGAGATAGTTGAACACCGAGGCTGGCTCGTGCGGCGTTTCGCAGTCGCGGTAGTCCTGAATGCCGACGAGATGGTTGAAACGTTCGTTCGGTTCCTCGACGCAGACGACCGCATCGCGCTCGATCTTCCGGCACGCGTTGAACATCGTCCGCAGTTGCTTCGTGAAAACCTCGGTCATCCACAGCCCCGGGCCCGGCGGATGCGCGTGTTTGCGGCTGTAGCAAAACGGGAATCCGCCGCCGACCACTTGGTCCACCTGGATCATCTCGCAGCCGCGCCGGGCCAGCGGCGCGCTGATGTCCTCGTTCCACCAGCGGATCGTCCACGGGTCGCCGGGGCACATCGTGGCCGTGTCGCCGCCAGCCAGCCAACTCGGCGTGCGGACGTAGAGCTTGCCGTCGCGTTGATGCACGGCGTGCGAGCGCACTGTTTCATCGAATCGCTTGCGGTCATCCCAGTAGAAACTCCCATCGTCCTGCTTGCGATACATCAACGTCCAATGATAGCCCGACGGCCACGGGAACGCGTGGCAGCCGAGCGCGCGTGACCGCGCCACGAGGTTCGTGAACTGCTCGTCCGACGGGAAGAGCGGGAAATAATCCGGCGTCACCCAGTAGCCGACCTTTTCCCAGCCCCAATATGCTGTGATCAGCGGTGCATCGGGAAAGTTCTTCTTCCAATAATCCGCCAGCCACTTCTCGATGCGCGCCGGCTCTGCGAGCCATTCGCGGCCGAACCGCACCATCGCCGGGCCCGACTTCATCCACGCGGGAATATCTCGGCGCTTGTCGTAAGTGGTCGCGCACCACGGCTGCCGCAGCGCCCACGCCTTGTAGATGTCCGCGGCGTCGCGCCAGTCTGTCGGCGTCGCCTTGTCGGCACCCGCGAACGTCGTCATCACCACGTCGAAATCCATCACGTAAGCCTTTGAGGCGAAGCAGTGCGGATTCCAGTCCATCTCGACGCCCTCGGCCGTGCGGCGCATCTCGAAATCCTTGGGGTAACCCTTGCCGTCGTAAGCCGCCATGTAAAACCCGCCGTGGTCGTCGTAGTAACACCCGAACTGCGCCGTCAGACTGCCCGGCTGCCGGCCATAGGCGCGCGCACCGGTCTTCATCGCGCCCGGTTTGCGAATAACGCCGCCTTTCGTGTGACCGAACACCGCTGCGTCGTCTGTCACGCTGTCGCCCAACGGCACACGCATCACCACGAATGGGAAGTGCACTTCCTCCAGCACCAGCGCGTCGGGAATCTTCACGGAGAGCCGCCAGCGCACGAGCGGATCGCCCGGCTTCACACTCGCCGTGCATGTCACTTGAACCGGCCATTCACCCAGCCCGTCGTAATCGAGCGTTGCCACGCCGCGCTTCACCTCGGCGGAAAAGCTCTTCGCATCGCGGCTGGACAGATAGAGCCGCTCGCCGCTGGCCTCGGCTTTCTTCGAGAAGGCCAAGCTGAACAGCCGTGGCGTCTTCTGCGCTGCGGCGAACTCTATGCCGCTCACGTTGTCCACGAGCGAGACAATGGCGCCTTTTTCGGCCTTGCCGAGCGCGAGCGTAAGGCGGTCGGTGCGCAGCACGACGCGCGCTGCGTCGGCTGTCAAGACGGGGTTTTCGGCGGCGTTGAGCGGCGTGCAGACAAGCGCCAGCGAACCGATCATGGAAAGAGTGAAGCGTTTCATGTGACTGAAATTTAGTGTGGCTTTTAGCCGCCGGAAGCGCGAGCGTAAACAACATTTTTCATTTCTGCCTGTGAGCAGATTGCGGTAAACTAACTTCCAAATCGAGCCAATCGGAGTCGCCATGAAACACACTTTGAATCAGTTGATCCAGTTGCAGGAGTTGAATTTTGCATTGTCGGAGCAAAAGGCTTCGAATCCCGAGGCGCGACTGACGTCGTTGGAGGAAGTGATTGCCAAGCTGTTCGAAAAGCTGCCGGAGGACATCGCCACCCGCTTCCAGCGGATGCATGAGCGGGTGCCCTTGATGGTGGTGCCCATCACGCGGAACAACTGTTCCGGCTGCGGCCTCGCGGTGCCGCACGCGCTCGTCAACGAAGTGCGCAGGTCGGAACAGATTCATGTTTGTCCGCATTGCGGCCGGTTTCTCTACTATCCGGAAGGGCAGCCGCGTCGGCCGGAGAAAGCGCCAGGCGCAAGAAACAAGCTGCCCACCGGCATCGGGCGTTTTTCCGATACGGCGTTGATGCTGCCGAAGCTGGCCGCAACCAACCGCGAGGACGCTGTCAAGGAACTGGCAGCGTTGATAGCCACGCAAGGGTTCATTGAAGACGGCGTTAATCTCGCCGAACTGGCGATGCGGCGCGAATCCATGATCAGCACGGCGGTAGAGAGCGGTCTGGCGTTTCCGCACGTGCGCAACGTGGACGGCGGCAGCCTCACGTTTGCTCTGGGTCTGAAGGAAAGCGGGTTGAAGTTCGGCGCGCCCGACGGCGAGCTGACGAAGATCGTCTTCTTCATCGTGATCCCCACCGCGGCGAGCGCGTTCTATTTGCGGCTGCTGGCGGGGCTGGTCGGCACGTTCCGCACGGCCAAGGCGCGCAACGCGCTGCTCAAGAGCGGAACACCCGAAAAAATGTGGCAAACACTGACCTCGTTGACGAACGAAACGATTCCGTGAGCGCCGTCAACGGCAGGAATCTGTCTTGGTAAAACCGGTGCGACCTACACGTCGCAAATCTGGATGGACTGTCGCAGCGAGGTGAACGGATCGCGTTTTGGGATGAACTCTTGGCCGACGAAACCCTTGTAGCCGGTCGCGACGATGGCACGGCAGATGGTCGCGTAGTTCAGCTCCTGCGTGTCGTCAATCTCATTGCGGCCGGGCACGCCGCCCGTGTGGTAGTGGGCGATGTATGGGTGGCTTTCCTTGATTGTGGCGATGACATCGCCCTCCATGATCTGCATGTGATAGATGTCGTAGAGCAACTTCATCCGCTCCGAGCCGACACGCTTGCAGACCTCCACGCCCCACGCAGTGTGGTCGCATTGGTAGTCCTTGTGGTTGCGCTTGCTGTTGAGCAGTTCCATCACCAGCGTCACCTTTTTCTCTTCGGCGAGCTTCATCAGCCGCTTCAGGCCGGCGACGCAGTTCTCCATGCCCTTCTGGTCGTCGAGGCCGTCGCGGTTGCCGGAGAAACAAATCAGATTCGGCAGGCCGGCGTTGGCAACAATGGGAATCATCTGCTCGTAAGCGGCAACGAGCTTGTCGTGGTTCTCGACGCGGTTCCAGCCCTTGGGGATGCTCCAGCCGGCGGGGCCGTTGCACATAGCGCAGGTCAGGCCGTGCTTCTGGACTGTTTCCCAATCCTTCTGGCCGAGCAGCTCGACCGACTCGATGCCCATTTCCTTCACGGCGCGGCAAAACTCGTCGAGCGGAATCTTTCCGTAGCACCACTTCGAGACCGAGTGGCGGATGCGACCCTTGAGCTTCGGCGCGGCGCTCTCCGCAGCGACGAGCGTGCCGGCAGCGGCGGCCATGACGGTGATTGCGGAACGGCGGCTGATCTTCGTGGATGTGTTCATGATTGGGTTCTCTCGTTTCGTGCTCCGACTATAAACAATGCTTTGCATTCATGGCGCAACAAAAATGGTCGCTGGCACGCGCGACAAATCGGGCGCGATCCAGTCCGCGCCGGCTTTCGTGAGCGTCGCGGCGTCGAAGCTCGTGGTCAGGCCGAGACAACGACTGCCGGCGGCTTTGCCCGCGGCGACGCCGTTCGGCGCGTCCTCGATGACCAGACAACGAGACGATGGCAGCGCCAGCTTCTCAGCGGCGCGCTGAAAAATCTCCGGGTTCGGTTTCTTATGGACGATCTCGCTGCCGGTGACGCAGGCGTCGAACGTTTCCGCCGGCAGGCCGATCTCATGTAGGTTGCCGTCCATCTTCACGCGGTCGGCGCTCGTGGCCACGGCGAGGCGCAGGCCGCGGTGGCGGCAGCCGGCGATGAACTCGCGCACGCCCGGCAGCGGCCGGAGCCGGCCTTTGATGATGTCGAGGTAGATGGCGTAGGTGCGCTCCTTGTCGCGCGGCATGGAGAGCGTGACGCCGTATTTTTCGGCGACGCCGCCGAGGAATCGGTCCTCGCCCGTGCCGACGAACGGCACGAAATCCTCCGGCCGCACCGTGACGCCGTGGGCTTCGGCAAACATCCGGCAGCCGGCCTCGGCAATGAACGGCTCCGACAGGCACAGCACGCCGTCCATGTCGAAGATGACGCCGGCAAATGATTGGTGTGCGTCACTCATGGTTGGTGAAGTCTGTTGGCCCGCGCCGCCGCTGTCCAACATTTTCAGGCGTCTGAAAACATTTGCTCCCCCGGTTGCGCGAACATATCCTTCGCGCACTTCTTGATCATCATGAGCACCAGAACTACAGCCCCGAAGCCTCTCAACGTCCTTGTCGTCGGCGGCGGCATGATTTCCGCTGAGGTCGTCCTGCCGACGGTGTTCCAAGCGCGCCGCGTCGGACTGGTTGGCGGCGTCAGCGTGGCGTCGCGCCGGGCGCAGACGGTTCTGGACTTGCGGAAGGTTTTCCCGGCGGAGGAATTTGCCGGCTGGCCGGCGGACAAGGACCCGGAGGCGTCGCATTCCGACTGCTACAAGGAGGCGATCAAGAAACTGAAGAGGCCCGGCTGTGTCATCGTCGCCACGCCGGACCACCTGCACACGCCGGTGATCCTCGACGCGCTGGCGGCGGGCTTCGACGTGATCGTGCAAAAACCGCTCTGCTTGCGCGTGGCGGAGGCGCATCAGATCGTCGCCGCTGCCGCGAAGGCGAACCGCTACGTCTATACCGACTACCACAAACGCCACGACAAGGCCGTGCGCGCCGCCAAATACAAATACTCCACCGGCGAACTCGGCGAGGCGCTTTGCGGCCACGCGTGGATCGAGGAACGCCGCGAGATGCCGCTGAAGGTGTTCGGCCGCTGGGCGGACCAGAGCAGCAGCTTTGAATACATCGGCTGCCACTACGTGGACGCGTTCCATTTCATCACCGGGCTGAAGCCGCGGCGCGTTGCGGCGTTCCGGCAGCACAAGTTGCTCAAGCAACTCGGCCACACAGCTTGGGACGCTGTGCAGGCGGTCGTCGAGTGGGAAAACGACGCGGTGTTCTACGTGCAGACTTCGTGGGTGTTGCCGGACTCAAATCCGAACCTGACCAACCAGGGCTTCCAACTGACCTGCACGCAGGGCGAATATCGTGCCGACAACGCCGACCGCAATTCCAACTTCGTCACGCAGAGCGGCGGCGTGCAGCGGTTCAATCCGCACTTCTTCAAGCCCTACAACGACTGGGACGATCCGACGAAAACCGAGTGGGTCGGCTACGGCGGCGACAGCATTCTCCAGCCGATGCACGACATCCATCGCCTCTGCGGCGTCAGTGTTGCCGAGCGCCGTAAACTAATCGCTCAGTTTGAGAAGACCCGCCCTCTGCCGCAGCAAGCTCTCATCGCCACCGCCGTCAATGAAGCCGTGCGGCTGAGCGTCACCAACGGCTCGCTCTTCGTGACGTTCGACGGGAGGATGAAGACAAAGCTGGAGAACTGAGGCCGCTTCAGAACTTCGCGGAGAAGCTGCCGACGATGTTCCGGCCGGGTTCGTTGATGCCGGAGCCGACGATGCGGTAGTCCTCGTCGGCCAGGTTCTCCACCGCCACGGTCAGGCTCACGTTCGGCGTGATGCGCCAGCCGCCGCGGACGGTGAACACCGCGTAGCCGGATGTGCCGCCGGGTGGAATGCGCTGCGTGTCGCGCTTGTCCTCGGTGCTGAGCCGGTCCTGTTTGGCGGCGATGGTCGTCAGAGCCTCGGCCCAGAATTTTTTATTCGTGTGTTCCCACATCATGCTCAGGTAGCCGGTGGGCGGCATCATGCGGCTCAACGGTTCGCGCGCCACGACGGGCGCTGAGGTTGGGTATTGGTCCGCTTGGCCGTCCATCCACGTTGCCCAACCCGCCACCGTCCACTCTGGATGAAACCGGTAGCGGGTGCTGAATTCAAGGCCCTGCACAAAGCCGTTGCCGCCGTTGTTCTTGGTGACCTCCCGCAAACCGCCAATGATGTTGCCGGTCGGCTGGCGCACGATCATGTCGTCAATGACGGTGTAGTAGTAGGAGAGTTCCGCGGACCAGTTTTCGTAGAGGGCTTTGACGCCGACCTCCGAGGTGATGAACTGCTCCGGCTTCAGGTTCGGCGCGGCTGTCTCAAGTTCCCCGGTGCGGGCGGTGTCGAGCCGGGTCAGGTCGGAGAGGTTCGGGGCACGGAACCCTTGTGAGGCACCCGCAAACAAATGCCAGTGGTTGTTCTCGTCGAGACGATAGAGAAGACGGCCGCTGCCGACGCCGGAGTTCCACGAGTTAGAGAGAGAGGTGGGAGCGCCCGTGGTGGGATTGCGCATTCTGCCGGCGTCAACAGCAGCGTAAGTATAACGTCCCCCGGCGATGAAGTTGAACCGGTCGCCGAGCGGAATGTCGTCCTGGGCGAACACGCCCAGCAGGTTGTAGGTGGAGTCGTCAGCCACCGGCCCTTGGATCGCGATGGCGCTAAGAGCACCTCCCGCCGTGTAGGTCCGGTTGTAGGAACTGACGTCGTCGCGGTAATATTCCATGCCGTAAGTCCAGCGCCCCATCGAACTGGGGCTTTCGAGTTGGAACCACGCGCCGGCGGTGCCCACGTCGAAGCCCTGTTGCGTGCCGGTGCCGTTCGCTGCCACGATGGTCTCATCCTCCGCCTGCTTCTGGAAGGAGAGACTGGCCCGGATAACCTCCACGGGGCCTTCGAGCTTCTCCGCGTGATACTGCACGTAAACAAGGTCGCGGTTCTGGTCGTAGGAGCGTTGCCTCTCCGTGCCGACGGTGGTGCCTTCCCAACTCTTGCCGTAGATCGTCCGATGAGTGCGCCACGCGTCGTCCTGGTCCACGCGCTGGAAGGCCACGACCAGCTTCGAGTCGGGAGTGAAGAAGTATTCGGCCTTCACGTCGCCGTCCAGTTCGGTGTAGCCGGTGTGGCTCTGCTCTCCCACCGGCGAAGCGGAGCGCAGGTCGCCGTAGTTCTTCGGCGACACACCGATCAGAAACCCGAATTGTTTGTCCAAGTTACCGCTGATGGTAGCGCGCCCGGTGTGCGAGTCCTCGGCGCTGGCGTAGCGGTAGTAGGCGCTCCGGCTCCAGGAGAATCCTTCGCCAAACTCCTGTCGGCGCTGTGTGATGGCGTTGACAGTGCCACCGATGGCGTCGCTGCCGTAGAGCACCGAGCTGGGGCCTTTGACTACCTCCAATCGTTCCACCGAGAGCGGGTCCACGGTGTTCCAGTATTGGTTTGGCCCTTCGCGGAAGACGGAGTTGTTCAACCGGATGCCATCAATCAAAATCAACGTCCGGAATCCTGTGAATCCGCGGATGAACGGCGAGCCTTGGCCGTAGGCGGTCTTCTGCACCATAACGCCCGGCGTTTCCTTCAACGCCTCCGGCAGCGTGCGCGACAACTGCCGCGTTTGGATCTCCTCCGCGGTGACGGTTTGCGCCGTGTAAGGCGCGTCGAACAGAGTCTTCTCAGTGCGAGTCGGCGTGACTACGATCCCATCGAGGCGCGGAGCCAGGGATGATTTTTCGTCGGGCGAGGACGTGTCTGGTTGGGCCGAAACCATGAGGCCGCTGCCGCAGAGCAGCATCGCCAACACCGCACCCATCCATTTCATCCGGTATACAGTCGTTATTTCCACAGGTTCTCCATCAACCATTCCGCGAACAAGCCGCCTTCAGTTTGCTCTGATGAGGTCGGTTGCTTTTAATGTTAGTTGCCGTTGGCGGCAAAAAGTTCTCGTTAATGAGCGTATTTTAATGGCCATCGGTATTTTTATTCGCTTGCCATCAAAATGTTTGCTAGAACGCGTCAGTGCGTTTAGCATTCGCAACTTTGGTGAAACTCAAATGAAGGATAACGCCATGTCAGAAGAAGCCCAACCAACCGGCATGAAGGGATGGATTACCTATCGCCCGGAGATCAAGGTGCTCGATTGCACGATTCGCGACGGCGGCTTGATGAACGAACACAAGTTCAGCCAGGATTTCGTCAGCGGTGTCTACCGGACCAACGTCGCTGCCGGCGTGGACTACATGGAGATGGGCTACAAGGCGTCGAAGAAACTTTACTCCCGCAACGACGTCGGCGCGTGGAGGTTTTGCGACGAGGACGACCTGCGAAAAGCCATCGGCGAGAAGGATCCGGCCGTGAAGCTCTCGGTCATGGCCGACGCCGAGCGGACGGATTACCACGACGACATCCTGCCGCGCGACAAGAGCGTGCTCGACATGGTGCGTGTCGCCACCTACATCCACCAGATTCCGGCCGCGCTCGACATGGTCAAGGACGCCCACGACAAGGGTTACGAGACCACGGTCAACTTGATGGCGGTTTCCACAGTGCCGGACCTCGAATTGGAAAACGCGCTGGAGGCGCTCTGTGCGTCGCCGGTGGGCACACTCTACGTCGTGGACAGCTTCGGCACGTTTTACAGCGAGCAGATTCGCGCGTTGATGGCAAAGTTCATGAAGCACGCGAAGCCGGCCGGCAAGCAGGTGGGCATTCACTGCCACAACAACATGCAGCTCGCCTTCGCCAACACCATCGAGGCGATCATCCAGGGCGCGACGTTGCTCGACGCCAGCATGGCCGGTCTCGGCCGCGGCGCAGGCAACTGCCAGATGGAATTGCTCCTGAGCTTCCTCCACAACCCGAAGTTCCACTTGCGGCCGGTCCTGCAATGCATTCAGGACCACGTCGAGCCGATGCGTGAGGAACTGCGCTGGGGCTTTGCGATTCCCTACATGGTCACCGGCCACCTGAACATGCACCCGAAGTCCGCCATGAAGTTCATGGAAGCCGACGGCTACCGCGAGATCGTCAAGTTCTACGACTCGGTGACCGAGAAGGAGTGGTGACGGTTTCCGCTCGCGCGGTCACTTCACCAGCGGCAGGACCTGTTTGAACTCGTCGGTGCCCGCTCGGCCAAGCAGCTCGAAGAGCATCATCTCGGTCGTCACAATGATCGCGCCCGCGTCACGCATTCTTTCCACGGCGACACGGTAGTTTTCCGGCGTCCGCGACGAGATCGCGTCGGCTGCGACGAAAGCCCGGAAACCTCTGGCGATAAGGTCCAGACAGGTTTGTGTCACGCACACGTGCGCCTCGATGCCGCAGAGGATGACGTCGCGGACACCCTTGGCTTCGAGCGCGGCGACGAAGCCTTCCGCGCCGCACGAACTGAACGTGAGCTTTTCCATTGGCGCAAAGCCCGGCACGGCGGCGGCCACTTCCGGCACGGTCGGGCCGATGCCCTTGCGGTATTGCTCGGTGACGAAGATCGGCAGGCCCATGATGGCCGCGCCTTTGACGAGCCGCACGGCGTTGGCAACGACACGTTCTTTCTCGTGGATCGCAGGCAGCAACCGCTCTTGAATGTCCACCACCACCAGGCCAGCCTTGTCCCGCACGATGCGATGCGATGTTGTGTTCACAGCGTTTCCTCTAGCTGTGCCGGAGCATTATTGCAAAACCAAAACTGCGGCGTTTCGTCACTGCCTGCCGGATTGACAACGCCGCTCGAAGTGACGATAAATCGCGGCAATGAAATCTCATCATCGCACCCCACGGTTTCGCTTTCTCCATCACGCCGGCAAAGTCGTGACGTTCGCACTGCTGTGTCTGCTGGGCGTCGGCACCGGCCCGCTCTGCGCCAAAGAAGTGCCTGAGTCGGCCCGGTCGCTGCCGGTGGTGGCCGACGTGGACGTGGTCGTGGTCGGCGGCAGTTCCGGCGCGGTCGCTGCGGCGGTGGAGGCGGCGAAGAACGGCGCGAAGGTTTTCCTGGCCGCGCCGCGGCATTATCTCGGCGAGGACATCTGCGGCTCCTACCGGCTCTGGCTGGAGCCGGGCGAAAAGCCGGCGACCGAACTGGCACAGGCGATTTTCAAGCCCTCGCCACGCGTGGCGCCGCCGCTGAGCAGCGTTAAGTTCACTTACACCGCCGACAAACCGGCGAGCCGCGTCCACAAGGACACCGCGCCGCCGTCGTTGCTCGGCGACAGCAAATACGGCAACGCCGCCAAGGAAAGCGTGCAGTTCGATGACGATGTCACGCTCATGCTCGATCTCGGCAAACCGCAGAGCCTGCAAGCCGTCGCCATCCTGGCTTACCAGCGCTCCGGCGATTTCGAGGTGGACAAGGCCACCGTTTTCGCCAGCGACGACCGCAAGCAGTGGACGCAGGTTGCCGTCATCAAGAACGAGAGCCTTGACGCCGGCACGGTTGAGGACCGTGCAATGCCGATGTTCGCGCCAGCCCAGGTCAAGACGCGCTATTTGAAGTTCGACGTAAAGAAGACCTCGCGTGCCAAGCGCATGTTGCTTGCTGAGATCATCGTCGAGCCTGCGGGCGCGCAACGGCAGGCGTCGCCCACCGGTCCGCAGCCGGTCACGCCGATGCAGGTGAAGCTCGCGCTGGATCAAGCGTTGTTGCAGGCGGGCGTGCAGTTCCTCTACGGCTGCTACGCCACCGAGCTGCTCAAGGACAGCAGCGGTTACCCGGCCGGCATCGTCATGGCCAACCGCTCCGGCCGGCAGGCGGTGGTCGCGAAGACGATCATTGACGCCACTGAGCGCGGCACCATCGCGCGCTTGACCGACGCGGTCTTCACGAAGTTCCCCGCTGGCGTGATGACGATCAACCAGATCGTCGTCGGCGGCAAGGCGAGCGCTGGCAAGAACATTGAGTTGAGCAAACGCGGAACGCCGGTGGCGGCCACCGACCGCAAAGGCGAGAGCCACGTTGTTCACGAGTATCGTCTGCGGGTGCCGATGAAGGACGCGAGTTTCAAGTCGTTCGCCAACGCCGAGCAGATCGTCCGCGACCGGACGTGGACGAAGGAGCAACTCGACGCCTCGGAGTCGCCGTTCATGGTGCCGCCGGACTCGTTCCGCGGCAAGGAGTCGCAGATCGGCGCGTGGCCCGGCGCGGACAAGGTTTCGATCGATGCCTTCCGGCCCGCGGCCATCGAGCGGCTGTTTGTGTTGAACGGCTGCGCCGATCTCTCGCGCGAGGCGGCGGCGGAACTGCTGCGCCCGCTGAACTTCATGGATGTCGGCGCGCGCATTGGCAAAGCGGCGGCTGCGGCGGCGAAGAGCCAGCCGAAGCTCGAAGGCGTCCGTCTGCCCGGCAGCGAGGTGTCTGCCAAGGTCAAAGGCGAAGCCCGCGAGGTAGGCGCGGAGTTCAACCCGCGCGTTGCCAAGGCACCGACAGTGCCGGCGGAGCGGCGTGGCGTGACCGTGCTGGGCGAATACGACGTGATCGTGGTCGGCGGCGGCACCGGCGGCGCGCCGGCGGCCATCGCTGCGGGTCGGCAAGGCGCGAAGACGTTGCTCATCGAATATCTGCACCAGTTCGGCGGCGTTGGCACGGTGGGGCTGATCAGCACCTATTACCACGGCAACCGCGTTGGCTTCACCGCCGAGGTGGACGCTGGGTTGGAGAAAATTGGACCAAAGGATCCACGCTTCAAGGCGAGCTCATGGAACGCTGATTGGAAGAGCGAGTGGTATCGTCGCGAGCTACGCAAAGCTGGCGTGGACATCTGGTGCGGCGCGCTCGGCGCGGGCGCGTTCGTGGAAAACGGCCGCGTCAAAGGTGTCACCGTCGCGACGCCGCAGGGGCGCGGCGTGGTGCTGGCGAAAATGGTCGTGGATTCGACCGGCAACGCCGACATCGCTGCCGCCGCAGGCGCGACCTGCACCTACACCGCCGAAGACGACGTTGCGGTGCAAGGCACCGGCCTGCCGCCGCGCCAACTCGGCCCCGGCTACACGAACACCGATTACACCTTCGTGGACGAGACGGACATCATGGACATCTGGCGCTGCTTTGTCGCGGCGCGCGAAAAGTTCAAGACGGCCTACGACCTCGGACAGTTGATTGACACGCGCGAACGCCGGCAGATCGTCGGCGACTTCACCATCACGCCGGTGGACGAGTGGGCCTGCCGCACGTTCCCCGACACGGTGGTCATCGCCAAGAGCAACTACGACACGCACGGCTACACAGTCCATCCGATGTTCACGCTGCGCCCGCCACACAAGCAGGACATCTTCGTCCACGTGCCGTATCGCTGCCTGTTACCGCGCGGGCTGGATGGCATCCTCGTCACCGGTCTCGGCGTCAGCGCGCATCGCGACGCCATCCCGCTCATCCGCATGCAGCCGGACGTGCAGAACCAGGGCTACGCCGCCGGCACGGCTGCCGCGATGATCGCCCGGCGGGGCTGCGCCGCGCGCGCGCTAGACATCAAGGCGCTCCAGCGGAATCTCATCAAGAAGGGCATTCTGCCCGACTCCGTGCTGGCGGAAACCGACTCATTCCCGATGCCGAACGAGAAAATCGCCGAAGCCGTCTCGCAGCTCACCAACGACTTCAGCGGCATCGAGCTCGTGCTCGCCCAGCCGGACACCGCCAGGCAGCCGCTGCGCGAGGCGCTCGCGAAGGCCGGCGACGACAAATCGCGGCTGGTTTACGGACACGTCCTCGCCATGCTCGGCGACGCGGCGGGCGCGGGCGCGCTCGCCAAGGCGGTGGCCGCGACGCCGGCATGGGACGAGGGCTGGCAGTTCAAGGCGATGGGCCAGTTCGGCGCCAGCATCAGCCCGCTCGACAGCCTCATCATCGCCCTCGGCCGCAGCCGCGACCCGCGCGCGCTGGAGCCGATCATAGCGAAAGCCCGCTTGCTCAACGCTGACAGCGCGTTCTCGCACTTCCGCGCTGTCTCCCTCGCGCTCGAATCGTTCGCCAATCCCGCCGCCGCCAAACTGCTGGCCGAGCTGCTGCAAAAGCCTGATATCGGCGGCCATGCCGTCACGAACATTACTACTGCGCTGGCCAAGACTCCGGCGAGCGGCACGGACAACACCGGCCGCGGCTCCGCGCTGAGGGAGCTGTTCCTGGCGCGCGCGCTATATCGCTGCGGGGATTGCGGCGGACTCGGCGAGAAGACCCTCCGCGCCTACGCCGAGGACCTGCACGGCCACTACGCCCGCCACGCGCAGGCGATCCTGAAGCAGAAACCTGGCAAGGCTGCGGCAATGAAGTGAGCTGCTGGTCGTTCGTTCATTAGGCTTGACGATCTCCGGTTTTTGGCGACCCTTCACGCCATGAAACCAGTTTCTTCAGTCAACGCCACCCTCGTAAAAGGCTTTGGCCCTCTAGTTCTTGCTGCGGTCGTTTGCGCGCTTCTCGCAGGCTGCGAACGTCGCCGCGAGATGGCGCTTGTTCCCGACACCGATTGGCCGCAATACCGCGGCGCAAACCACGACGGCATCTGCACGGAGAAAATCCTCGCGACGTGGACTGCGCCGCGCGCGGTCTGGAAGGCGCCGACACTTGGCGGGTTCAGTTGTTTCTCGGTGGGCGGTGGCAGGGCTTACACGCTGGTGCTGGGAGGCGGCGAGGAGGTGTGCGTCGCACTCGACGCCAACACCGGCAAGCAGCTCTGGTCCGTGCCGCTCGGCTCGGCCAAATACGACGGCGGTGGCGACAGCGGCGCGAAGGAGAACAAGGGCGGCGACGGCCCGCGTTCGACGCCGACGATTGACGGCGACCGCGTTTACGTGTTGTCCGCCCAGCTCGCGCTGTTCTGCCTCGACGCCAAGAGCGGCAAGGAGATATGGAAGAAGGACCTCTGCCAGGAACTTGGAGGCAAGATGATCCGCTGGCAGAGCGCGGCGTCGCCTGTGATGGACGGCGACCTCATTTTCGTCTGCGCCGGCGATGGTGGCACACTGGCGGCGGTCAACAAGAAGGACGGCAAGGTGGCATGGAAAGGCGCGACCGAAACGCTGACACACGCCTCGCCGATCGTGGCGACGATCCTCGGCGTGAAGCAGGTGATTTTCTTCGTGAAATCGGGCTTGGTGTCCGTGGAGCCTGCGACCGGCAAAGAACTCTGGCGCCACGCGTTTCCTTTCAAAGTCTCGACGGCGGCCTCGCCCGTCGTGTCGGGTGACATCGTGTATTGCTCGGCCGGCTACGGCGTTGGTTCCAGCGCGGCGAAGATCGCCAAGGCGGGCGGCAAGTTTACCGCCACGGAACTCTGGCGTAGCGAAGGCAACACGATCTGCAATCACTGGAGCACGCCGGTCGTCAAGGACGGCTTTCTTTACGGGCCGTTCAGCTTCAAACAGTTCGGCACCGGCCCGCTCAAGTGCATCGAGGTGGCCACGGGCAAGGAGAAGTGGTCCAAGGACGGCTTCGGCCCCGGCGGTGTCGTGCTGGTCGGTAACAACTTCCTGACGCTGAGCGACACCGGCGAGTTGCTGTTGATCGAGGCTTCGCCGAAAGGCTACAAGCAACTCGGCAAGTTCCAAGCCGTCCAAGGTAAGTGCTGGAACACCTTCGCCATCAGCAACGGCCGCGTCTACGTCCGCAGCACCAAGGAAGGCGCCTGCCTCGACGTGTCGGGGAGATAACTGCGGCTACTTTTTCCCACCGACGCAGTAAAGACTGCTCGCGGTGCGGATGAGCAACCGGCCGTTCGCCGCGACGACGGAGGAGAGCATTGGTATCTCGTCCATCGTGAAAGTAGCGAGAATCTTGAACTCATCGCCCGCCGAAAGCACAACGATCGTGCCGCGCTCGCCGATGCAGTAGATTTTTCCGTCTGCGCCGGTCGGTGAGGCGCTGTAGGTTTCCTTCTTGCCGATGCTCCCTTGCCATTTCTTCTCGCCGGTCTTCGGGTCGAGGCAGGCGAGGAGTTGTTTGTCGCCGTCGAGCACGAAAAGTTTGCCTTGGTAGGTCAACGGCGTGCAAACGTCCGGCATCAGGTCGTCGAGCTTCCACGCGGTCTGCGCGTCGGGCGAGACGAGGCCGGTGGTGCCAGCTTTGAGCGCGTGGAACGGATGGCGCTTGGGCAGACCGAGGTAGATGAATCCCGATGCGGTCGCTGGCGAAGTAATGACTCGCCAGAACCTTTCCTTTCCGGTGTTGAACGAGCCGCAGCGCCACAGTTCCGCGCCGTTGTCGGCGCGATGGCCGGTGACGTAATCGCCGCCGAAGAGGATGATCTCCGTGCCGCGCGCGCCTTCGTAGGGCAGCGGCGTGGCGTAGGACTCTTGTGATTCCTCGATGGCGTCAGTCTTGCGGAGTTGACGCCAGAGCGTCTTGCCGGTCTGCGGATCGAGGCAGAGCAGGAACGACTCGCGATTCGGCTTGTCGTCGAGCGAGTGCTGGTAGGTGGGCGGATCGCGCTGGAGCACCTGCACGTAGAGCTTCCCGCGATAAAGCAACGGGCTGGAACCGTAAATCCACATGTAGGAGAGCTTGCCGAACTCCTTTGCCAGCGCGCGTGACCAGACCTTCCGCCCAGCGAAATTAAACGCCGCGATGTCGCCCGTGGCGAACGTCGCGATAGCCAATTTGCCATCGGTGACCACCGATGGCGAGCAGGCGTTGTTCTTGCCCTTGGAGAAATCGCCGCCCGCCACCACGCACTGCTGCCAGCGCACCTTGCCGCTGGCAGCGTCGAGGCAGAACAGCAGCAGGTTCTTCTCCGCGTCGGGACTGGTGACAAACACCGAGTCGCCCCACACAATCGGCGTCGCGCTGCCTTTGCCGGGCAGCGGCGCGACCCATGCGACGTTCTCGGTCTTGCTCCACTGCGTCGGCAGGCCGGTCTCCGTGGTGGAGCCGTTAAAGAAAGGTCCGCGCCACTGCGGCCAGTTTTCCGCGCGCAATGTGAGGGGTGCGAGCGCGGCGAGTGTGAGCGAGAGGATGCTGAGGCGATGGAACATGATCTTGGGTTCTCCGTTGAATCGTTGTGCCGACTCTGTCAAAAACCGTCGCCGCCGCAAAGCGGATTCTGCGCAACGGTTCCATCAAGAAGCTGCTTGAACGCGTGAAGCGGCTGGTGTCTCATGGCGGCATGAAAACGCTTCGCTTCCCACGCATCGCAAGCATCGGCCTGATCGCCCCGGTTCTTCTCGCGGCGACGGCATCCTTCGGAGAACCCACCATGACTTCATCCGCCAGCAACCAATATCTCGTTTACTTCGGCACCTACACGGCTGGAAAAAGCAAGGGCATCTACGTGAGCCGCTTCGACGCCGCGACGGGCAAGCTCGGCGCGCCGGAACTGGCCGCGGAGACGAAGAACCCGTCATTCGTCGCAGTGCATCCGAGCCACCGGTTTCTCTACGCCGTCGGCGAGATTGCCAGCGTCGGCGGTAAGAAGGGCGGCGCGATCAGCGCGTTCGCGATTGACGCGGTGACGGGGAAGCTCACGCTGCTGAACCAACAGTCCACCGTCGGCGCCGGCCCGTGCCACGTCAGCGTGGACAACGCTGGCAGGCACGCGTTCGCGGCGAATTACGGCGGCGGCAGCGTGGCGGTGCTGCCGATCAAGAAAGACGGCTCGCTCAGCGAAGCCTCGGCGTTCGTCCAGCACACCGGCTCCAGCGTCAACCCGAAACGCCAGGCCGGCCCGCACGCCCACGCCATCAATCTCGACGCGGCCAACCGCTTCGTCTTCGTGCCTGACCTCGGCCTCGACAAGGTGATGATCTACCGCCTCGACGCGGCCAAAGGCGCGCTCACTCCAAACGAGCCGGCCTTTGGCGTCGTGCCGCCCGGTTCCGGCCCGCGCCACATCGCGTTTCATCCGAACAGCCGTTTCGCTTACGTGATCAACGAGATGTTATGCACGATGACGACGTTCAGCTACGACGCGAAGCGCGGCGAGTTGAAGGAACTGCAAACGTTCTCGACGCTGCCCGCCGGCGAGTCCGTCCAGCCCGGCTACAGCACGGCGGAGGTGCTGGCGCATCCGTCGGGGAAGTTCATCTACGGCTCCAACCGGGGCCACGACACCATCGCGATCTTTGCCGTTGATCAGGAAACCGGCAAGCTCACACCCGTCGGCCACGAATCCACCCAGGGCAAAGCTCCGCGCTGCTTCGGCATAGACCCGACCGGCGCGTATTTGCTGGCGGCCAACCAAAGCACCGACAACGTCGTCGTCTTCCGCATTGATCAGAAGAGCGGGAAGTTGACGCCGACGGGCCAGAACATCGAAGTGGGCGCGCCGGTGTGCGTGCAGTTCATGCCGGTGAAGTAACCGGCGCGTGGCGAGAGCGGGAGTCTCGTCCGCTCAGGCAAAGTAGTCATCACGCTCCGCGTGATGGTTTCGAGGACAATCCTCACGCGGAGCGTGAGGACCACTTTTATTGCTCTTCGGGTTGCGCGCCTTTGCCCGCGTCGGGCTGGCGTGCCGGCTCGATGTTGGCGTTGCGGGCCTCGATTTCGAGCCAGTTATTGAAGGCGATGTCGCGCTGGCCGGGCTGGCCGTAGCCGAAGAAACGCTCGCCGAAAAGCAGCCGGTGCCGCAGTGACTTCTCCTCCGCAGCCAGCTTCTTCGGATCGGCCGGCGTGCGCTGCTTGACCTGCACCACCAAGCCGCCGGCGGCCGTGTCAACGAACTCACCCAGTTCGCCCGGCGCCAGGAATTCGCACGTGGACAACACCAGCCGCGCGTAAGGCAAATCGCGCGGCGGCTCCGAAAGCGTGAACGCCGGCGGCGTCAGCGGCGCGAGGCCAGCGGCGGCGCCCAGTTGGTCCAGAGCCGGCTTGGGTTTGGCCGGCGACTCGATCGCGGCCTTGAACTTTGTGTATTTCTCGCGGCCATCCTTGCGCGCCATTTCCAGCGCGCGCATTCGTTTGAGGTCCTCCACCACCTTGGAGCGCGCGGCGTCCAGCGTCGGCAGCTCGCTCGCCTTGCGCGCGACGAACTGGATGAAATAAACGCCGTCCGGCGCCGGCACCATCTCGTAAGGGCTGTCCGTGCTGAGTGTCATGGCGGCCTTCTGGAACTTTGGCGCGCTAATGAATTTCAACTCGTCCTTCTCGCTGAAGAAATCGGTCGTGGCCAGCGCCAAGCCGCGCTGCTGGGCGACGGCGGTAAGGTCGGGCTTCTTCTCGGTGGGGTTGCGCGGGTCGGGCAGGACGGCGTCGTTGATCTGGTTCGCCGCCTCGTTGACCAGCTTCATGGCGCGCGGCCGGGCGATCTCCTTGCGGATGTCGTCGCGAACGGCGGCGAGCGGCTTGGCTTGTTTGGTCTTCGGGTCGGTGAAGGTTTCCTTTTCCTTGTCGTAGCGTTCCTTGATCTCGGCGTCGGTGACCTGCACTTTCGGCAGGCAGTCGCCGAGGCTGAACTTCAGGTAGCTGACCTTCACGCGCTCCGGGATGCGGTAGGTTTCCTTGCTCTTCTCGAACTCATCCTTGATGTCCTTGTCGGAGAGCTTGATTTGCGCGGTGTAGTTGGTGGCGTTGAACGCGACCACCACGATGGAGAGTTGAACGTTGGCCTCGTTGTATGCCTGCTGAACGTCGAGCGGCGTGACCTTCGCCGTGCTGGCGACGATGTCCTGAAGTTTGTCAATCGCGAGCTGCCCGCGGACGATGGACACGAACTCCTCCTCGTTCAGGCCCCACTGCGGCAACGTCGCGCCAACGAACCGGCGGTAACGTTCCGGATCAAATCCCTTGTCGCCCTGAAAAACGGGCAGTTGCTGGATGAACTCCACGGCATCTTCCACCGGCACGTAAATGCCCAGCTTCTCGATCTTGCGCGAGACGAGCAGCCGTTGCCATGTCGGGGCCTGGAGCTGCTGCTCCATGCGGCGGCGGTCAATCATCTGTCCCTGCCGCAGGTAATACATCAGGCAGAATGAGCGCTGTTGCCACTCGAATTCCGCGTAGGGCACAGGCTTGCCATTCATCCGGCCGGGACTGGGACGCGCTATCCGGTCGCGGGCGTCACCGCCGGTTTGCGATCCCCAGAACACGAACGTGATGATTATCACGACGGCGACCACCGCCATTGTAACTTTCTGATGACGACGAAAGATATGCAACATAAAGGCTGGCGAACTTAGCGGCGACACTCGGAACGGTCAACGAAAAAGGCGGGGTGTGGTCGGACTCCATGCTTGCTTGCTTCGTTCGCGGCTCGTAACCTTCCCAGCTTTTTATGCTGACGATTTCGGGAATGACAAAGGCTTTTAGCGCGCGTGTCCTGTTCGAGGACGCGACGTTGCAGGTAAACCGCGGCGACCGCATCGGGCTGGTCGGGCCGAACGGCGCGGGCAAGTCCACGTTGTTCTCGCTCATCCTCGGCCACGATACGCCCGACGAAGGCGATGTCGCCATCGAGCGCGGCGCGGAGATCGGCCATTTGCCGCAGGAAAACGTGCCGGTCGGCGACGAAACGGTGCTGGAGCTGGCGACGGCGATCACGCCGGAGATCACGGCGCTGCGACGGGAGCTAAAGGCGTTCGAGGACGGCGACGCCACCGAGACGGAAGCTTTTCACGACGCGCAGTCGCGGTTCGAGACGCTGGGCGGTTACCAGCTCGAACCGAAGGCCAAGGCCATCCTGCATGGCTTGGCGTTCCGCGAACATGATTTCTACCGGTCCGCAAGCGCGATGAGCGGCGGCTGGGTGATGCGCGCGCACTTGGCGCGGCTGCTCGTCCAGCAACCCGACCTGCTGATGCTCGACGAACCAACGAACCATCTCGACCTCGACGCGCTACAGTGGTTTCAGCAATACCTGAAGACGTATCCCGGCGCGATCTTGATGATCTCGCACGACCGGGAGTTCCTGAACCAGCTCGTCGGCAGCATCGTGGAGATTCGCCAGAACCGGCTGCTGCGCTACCGCGGCAACTACGATGAGTATCTGGTCCAGCGCGAGGCGCAGGCGGAGCAGCTTCTGGCCGCCTACAAGAACCAGCAGCGCGACATTCAGCGGTTGCAGGAATTTGCCGACCGGTTCCGCGCCAAGGCCAGCAAAGCCTCGCAGGCGCAGGCGAAGCTCAAACAGATCGAGCGCATGGAGAAGATCGAGGCGCCGGTGAGTGACTCGCGCACGATCAAGTTCCGGTTCCCGCAGCCGCCGCGCAGCGGCCATCGCGTGATCGCGCTGAAGGACATCCACCACGCTTACGGCGACACCGTCGTTTATCGCGGCATGAACTTCGAGGCCGAGCGCGGCCAGCGCATGGTGCTCGTCGGCCCGAACGGCGCGGGCAAGTCCACGCTGTTGAAAATCCTGGCGGGCGTTCTGCAGTTCCAGTCCGGCACGCGCGAGCCGGGCCTGAACGTCAAGACCGGTTACTACGCGCAGTATCGCGTGGAGATGTTGAAAGCGGAGCGCACCGTGCTGGAGGAGGCGCTTGACACAAAGCAGAGGATTTCCGTGGAGACCGCGCGCACCGTGCTCGGCTCGTTTTTGTTTCGCGGCGATGACGTGTTCAAGCCGGTGGCCGTGCTCAGTGGCGGCGAGAAAAGCCGGCTGGCGCTGGTGAAGCTGCTGCTCGATCCGCCGAACCTGCTGTTGATGGACGAGCCGACGACGCACCTCGACATGCCGAGCATTGACGCGCTCATCAGCGCGCTGGAGCAATACGAGGGCACGCTCATCTTCATCAGCCACGACGTTTACTTCATCCGCAAGCTGGCGCGGCACGTCCTGCACGTGAACGCCGGCCAACTCACGCCTTATCACGGCGATTACCAGTATTACCTCGATAAAACCGCCGCCATCTCCGCGCGAGCCGCGCTCACCGCGGGCGGGAAGGAGGAATCACCCGCAGCAGCCGCGACCGACGACAAACGGGCGCGATCGCGCGATCAGAAGCGGTTCGAAGCCGAAGCGCGGCAGTCCCGTTCCCGTGATCGGCGGGCGCAGCAGCAGAACGTGGATGAGTTGGAGAAGAAAATCGCGCGGTTGGAGCAACGGCAAAAGGAACTCACGGCCGAGCTGGAGAAACCCGAAACCTATCAGCAGCCCGGACGAGCCATGACTGTGAACCGCGAGTTGAGCGGCGTCACCGACGACTTGGCGCAAGCGACGGCGAAGTGGGAACAGGCGGCGGCGAAGTTGAGCGAGACGGCGGGACCGTCGGCTTGACGGGCGAAGGCCGCTTGAGTTACAGGGCTGCAAATAAGTATTTTCAGGCGTGGCGCGCTGTGGTAGAAGCCACAGGTTGTTTTTGGGTGGTAAGGTTGTCTGAGAAAGAAGGAAAACGGATTTATGGGTTTGCACAGCAGCTTGAAAGCCTCCGGCACGTTGAAGGCAAAACGCAACGTGCTGAAGCGGTTTGAACGTGTCGAGTTGATGAAGAAGCGCGGGCAGTGGAAAGTTGGCGACCGTGTGTTCGGTCTGCCGAAAACCAAGCCCGAGTAACAATTCTCGCTCCGGCTTCGTGCCGTGAAGACTTCCGACGAGTCTATTGGCGTGCGCTTGCAGCGATTTCTCGCCTCCGCGGGTCTGGGATCGCGGCGCGCTTGTGAACAGTTGATCGTGGCGGGCCGTGTCCGCGTCAACGGGCGCATCGCTGCGCTCGGTTCGCGCGTGCAGCCGGCGGCGGACCGCATTACGCTGAACGGCCGGCCGCTGAGCACGCAACGGTTGACCTACGCCGCGCTCTACAAGCCGGTCGGTTACACGTGCAGCAACCGCGACAGTCACGCGGAGAAGCTCGCGATTGACTTGTTGCCGGAGGACTGGCCGCGCGTGTTCAGCATCGGGCGGCTGGACCGTGACAGCGAAGGATTGCTGCTCATCACGAACGACGGCGATCTGGCGCAGCGGCTGGCGCATCCGCGCCACAAAATTCCGAAGACCTACGAGGTCGGCATCCGCGGTTCGCTGACGGCCGCTGAGATGGAACGGTTGCAGAAAGGCATGATCATCGGCGGCGAGCGCATGGTGGCCGACAAAGTGTTCGGCGTGCGGCCGGCCGGCGAGACATCCACGTTCCAGATGGTTCTCAGTCAGGGAAAGAAGCGCCAGATTCGCGTGATGCTGGCTGAGCTGGGTCACGAGGTGATCCGGCTCAAGAGGCTCAGCATCGGGCCGATCAATCTGGGCGACCTCAAGCCCGGCAAATGGAGACTGCTCAATGACCAAGAGTTGGCAAAAATATCTCGCATGGGTTAGCGCGCTGCTCGTCGCGGGGAGCGCCACCGCCACCGCCGCCGACCTCGCGACCGTCACCGGCGACCGCGTCAACGTTCGCGCGGCCGCCAAGGCCACTTCCGAAGTGCTGTTCCAGCTCAATCAAGGCGACCAAGTGGAGCTGGCCGAGCCAGTGCCCGCCGCTGCGGCCGAGCCGGTGGTGTTTGCGAAGATCCACATGCCGGCCGCCGGCCGCGTCTGGGTCCACAAGAACATGCTCGATGCCGCCGGCACGACGGTGGCCAAGACCGACGTCCGCCTGCGCGCCGGTCCCGGCACCAGTTACACTGTCGTTGGCAAGATCAACAAAGGCGAGGTCGTCCAGGCCGAGCAGACACAGGACGATTGGGTGAAGATCAAGCCCACGACCAACTGCTTCGCCTTCGTTGCCGCCAAATTCATCCAGACCAGCGCTATGCCGACGGCTGCGCGTCCTGCTGCGCCCGCAGCACCGGCGTCGCCGGTCACCGCGCCCGCCGTGCCTCCTTCGCCCGCGCCAATGTCAGAAACCGTGACTCCACCTGCTGCGCCGTCTGAGCCGGCGAAACCGGCCGTTGAGCCGAGCGCCCCGCCGGCCGTGACGCCCGCGCCGCCGCCGCCGGTTGAGGCGCCTGCGGCAATGCCGCCCGCCCCTGCTGTAGCGGAGAAATCCGCGGCGAAAGCGGAGGCGTTGAAAAAAGCTGAAACAGCAGCAACCAAGAAGGAAAAGCCGCCAAAGACGGCCAAGACGAAAACAACAAAACCCGCGACGAAGAAAACAACGCCGAAGCCGCCGGCCGAACCGATCCCCGGCTTGCCGAAAGTTGAAGTCGCGAAGGCCGAGCCGCAGAAGATTGAGCCTCCGAAGATCGTCGAGCCGCCTGCTCCTGCGGTCGCCAAGCCGGCAGCGCCAATAATGGAAGTCGCAAAAGCCGAGCCGAAAGTGGAAGCCCCGAAAGTCGAAATGCCGAAAGCCGCACCGCCAAAAGCTGTAGCTCCAAAGATAGAGGTTCCGAAAGTTGAGGCAGCGGGCGTGCCGCCGCCGCCCGTGCCGGCCGCGGTTGAAATGCCGAAGGTCGAAGCCCCGAAAGTCGAACTTCCAAAAGCAGAACCTCCGAAAATTGAGCCACCAAGAGTCCAGGCTCCGAAGATAGAACCGCCAAAGGTGGAACCGCCCAAGATCGAGGCCCCCAAAGTCGAGCCGCCGAAGGTGGAAGCACCGAAAGTGGAACCTCCTCCAGCGCCGACAGTCGTTGAAATGCCGAAAGTGGAGCTTCCGAAAGCCGAGTCCCCGAAGCTGGAAGCTCCGAAGATTGTGAAGCCCAAGGTGGAAGTGCCAAAGGCTGAGCCACCGCCGGCACCGACGGTGGCTGCGATCGTGCCGCATCTGCCGCCCGCACCCGTTGTTGAGATGGCGAAACTCGAAGCCCCCAAAGTCGAGCCGCCCAAGGTCGTGGCCCCGAAGGCGGAGATTCCTCAGCCCGTGCCGGTGCCTGCGCCGCTGCCGACACCCCAGCCGGAAGTCGCCAAAGTTTCAACGCCGGCGGTTCCCATGCCGCCTGCGCCGCCAACGACCGTGCCGCCATCGGTCGTCGAGGATCCATCCACCAAGATCGTCACGAAGGAAGGCTGGGTCCGGCCCGCCACCGGGTTGTTCAAGAAGCCCGGCACGCATCAACTCATGTCCACCGACAAGCCGCTGGCGATGGTGTTGAGTTTCCTCTCCAGCACGACCGTCAATCTCGACCAATACGAAGGCAAACACGTTCGCGTCACCGGTGGTGAACATTGGCAGAAGGGCTGGAACCAGCCGCTGATCCGTGCCAATCAGGTCGAACTGATGAAGTAAACGCCCGACTCACGCTTATGGCCGCTGAAATCATTGACGGACGGCTCATCGCCGCGCAAATCCACGAAGAAACCCGCGCCGAGGCCGCGCAGTTGAAGACGCGCGGCATCACGCCCGGCCTGGCCGTGATCCTCGTCGGTGAAGACCCGCCGTCGAAAGTCTATGTCGCCAACAAGGAAAAAATGGCGCGCGAGTTGGGTTTCCATTCGGTGCTCAAGCAACTGCCAGCGACGACGAGCGAGGCGGAACTGCTGGCGGAAATAGACGCGCTCAACGCCGACCCGCACATTCACGGCGTGCTGGTGCAGTCGCCGTTGCCGAAGCCGCTCCGTGAGGAGACGATGTGGGAACGCATCGCACCGGCGAAGGACGTGGACGGTTTTCATCCCATGAATCTCGGCCGGCTCGCCGTGGGCCAGCCTTGTCTCGTTGCCTGCACGCCGGCGGGCGTGATCGAGATGTTGGTGCGCAGCGGCGTGAAGATCGCCGGCAGCAACGCGGTCATCGTCGGCCGCAGCATCCGCGTCGGCCGGCCACTGCAATTGCTGTTGAGCCTGAAGAGCAGGACTGGCGACGCCACTGTGACGGTCTGCCACTCGCGCACGCCGGACATCGGCGCGTTTACGCGGCAGGCGGACATTCTGGTGGCGGCGATTGGCCAGCCGCGGTTCGTGAAAGCCGGCATGGTCAAGCCGGGCGCGGTGGTCATTGATGTCGGCATCAACTCGGTGCCGGACGCGACGAGGAAAAGCGGCTCGCGGCTGGTGGGCGACGTGGATTTTGACGCCGTGAAGGAAGTCGCTTCGAAAATCAGCCCGGTGCCCGGCGGCGTCGGGCCGCTGACGATCGCGATGTTGATGAAGAACACCGTCAAAGCGTGCGCCAACCTCACCGCAACCGCCGGCGCGTCATAGCCGCGCTGTTGGCGGCAACATCACGCCTGCTGGAACCATGCTACCGTCCAGCACTCCATCAGCAAGTTCGGGCGCCTACAAACCGCTGATCACGCCGAGCAGCCCGACCGAGAAGACGGCGGCATGGCCGTTGTGGCGGCTGGGCATCGCGCTGCAACTGCTGCTGGCCGTGGTAACGATCCTTCTGACGCGGATGGGACGGCAACCCGCCTGCGCTGCGGCGCTGCTGCCGGTCTGGTTCCTGTCGTTCGTGCCGTATGTGCTGGCGTTACGATACGCGCGGCAGTTGCCGCCATCGGTGGCGTTGCGCGGGATCTTTGTCTTTGCGATCTTCTTCCGGGTGACACTCTGGTTCGCGCCGCCGATGCTCTCCAGCGAAGCCAACCGCAGTTTGTGGGAGGGGCGCGCGCAGACGTTCGGCCACAATCCCTACGTAGAACCACCTGCCTCGCCGCGGATGAACTTCCTCGCGCCCGAGATGAGTTTGCTCGTTGCTGCGCCCGACATGCCTGCGGTTTCCCCGCCGTTAAGCGAGTTGCTGTTCCGTATCGTTGCGAGCATCTCGCCGCACGGGCCGGGCTTGCTGAAGGCGTTCTTCGCTTTCGTGGACCTCGGCGTGGTGTGGTTGCTGATTCGGCTGCTGCGGCTGCGCGGGATGAACGAGAACATGGCGCTCATCTACGCGTGGTGTCCGCTGCCGATCGTGGAGTTTGCCGGCAGCGGCCATTTCCTGACGCTGGCGATGTTCCTCGGGCTGTCGGCGGTTTATCTGGCGACGCCGCAAATCCCCCGGCGGCGGTGGGCCGGCGTGATCGAGCAAACCCTGGCAGCGGCGAGCCTCGCCGGCGCGGTGTGCACGCACTACTTCGCGCTGCCGCTGGTGCCGCTGGTGATGCGGCAGATCAAGGCGCGGTATTGGCTGCTGGTGCCGCTGATTGTGTGGTTGTTCTACCTGCCGTTCTCCGGTGCTGGCGCTCATTTTTTCGATGGCCTGCGGCAGTGCGTTGGTGGCTTGCAGTTCAACGACTCGGGCTTCAGCGTGCTGGCGATGTTGTGCGACACCCGATGGACGCCGCAGTTGCCCGGCGGCGTGCCACTCGCGCACGCCGTCCCGAAGCTGATCGCCGCTGGCGCATGGCTGGCCGTCTTGCTGGCGGTGATTGTGCTGCGGATGAACACGATCCGCTCGTTCTACATCCTCACCGGCGTCTTCTTGTTTTTCAGCCCGGTGGTGTATCCGCATTACGTGGCGTTCTTGGTGCCGTTCCTCTGCTTCTATCCGAATCCCGGCTGGATGTTGCTGAGCGCAACGGTGTTGCTGAGCTACTGGGGCGGGTTGGCCGGTTCGGGCCACGGCGCGGTGTCAGTCGGCGTCAGGATGATCGAGTATCTGCCGGCATTCGCGGCAATGGTGGCTGGCCCGGTGATGGCTTATTTCTCACTGCCGTCGCAGGTGGAAGTGAAACGCAAAGCGTGAGGCGCGCCTACATTTTGCGCTCCGTTTTCTTGGTCCCATCCAACAAGTGTTGTATCGCGAGAACCGGGTGCCGCCAGAGCATCCGCGGGCCGGCGTGGCGCATGATGGCTTGAATCTGCGTGCGCCGGGCTGGCTGATAGCAGTGAGCCGAGCACTTCGCGCACGTTGGCTTGTTTTCCTGAAACGGACACCGCTCCAATCGGAGTTGGACGTAATCCCACAACTCCGCGCATTCCGCGCAAAGATGGCCCGATCTTCCATGCTGGTGGTTGCAGTAGAGTCGAATCATTGCCGCAACGGTGCGGCGCTCGCGATCAAGCCGGCGTGAGTCGGCGGACATCGCAGTAACCTCGTTACGCCGCGCTGACATCCAGCATTCGCTGGATCGGCGCGCGGGCGCGGCGGCAAGTCTCGGCGGGCAGCTCGATGCGGTTGGAGAGGTCGCGCAGGCAATCGCGGAGTTTCTCCAACGTGTTGAGCTTCATGAAGCGGCACTCGTTGCAGCGGCAGTTGTCGGTCGCGGCGGGGATGAACGTCTTGCCGGGACACTCCTTGCGCAGCCGGTGGAGCATGCCGATCTCTGTGGCGATGATGAACGCCGCCGCCGGGTTGTCGCGGCAGAACTTCACCATTTTCTCGGTCGAGCAAACCTCGTCGGCGAGCTGGCGGACCGGCCCGACGCATTCCGGATGCGCCACCAACAGCGCGCCGGGATGTTCGTCTTTGATTTTCCGGATGGCCTCGTGCGTCCACTGGACGTGAACGTAACAAACGCCCGGCCACAGCTCCATCGCCCGCCCGGTCTTCTGCATGACCCACTGGCCTAGGTTCTGGTCGGGGCAAAACAAAATCGGCCGGCTGGCAGGAATGCTCTGGACAATCTTCACCGCATTGCCGGAAGTGCAGATGACATCGCTGAGTGCCTTCACGCCGGCGCTGCAATTGATGTAGCTCACAACCGCGTGCTCTGGGTGCCGCTGCTTCCAAGCCGCGAGCGCGTCGGCGTTGCACGAGTCGGCCAGCGAGCAGCCCGCATCGGGATCGGGCATGATGACCGTCCGCTCCGGACAGAGAATCTTCGCCGTCTCGCACATGAAGTGGACGCCGCAGAACGCGATGACATCCGCCGAGGTGGCCGCCGCCTGCTGCGACAGGCCGAGCGAATCGCCGACGAAGTCCGCCACGTCCTGGATTTCCGGCAACTGGTAGTTGTGCGCCAGGATGACGGCGTTGCGCCGGCGTTTCAAATCCAGCACTTCGGCCCGGAGCGCGTCGAGCGCGACCGGGCGCGGCGGTTCGAGTGTTGTCGTTGGCGCAACCATTGCTGCCAATTGATAGGCGAGAACGCGGACGCTGTCAAACGGCAGGCGTGCCGGATTCCGCAGGGGACTTCCGCGCGGCCGCATTTTTCGCTTTCAAAAAAACGCCGTTCGCCTAATCTGCGCGCACCATGCCAAAAGAACATTCCTTCAAGTTCAGCTTCGGGCCGTGGAACCTCAGCGAAGGCGCTGATCCTTACGGCCCGCCCACCCGCCCGATCCAAACATTCGACTGGAAGCTCGCGCAGCTCAAGAAGCTTGGCTACGACGCGATGATGTTCCACGACGACGACGCGGTGCCGGACCTCGACAACAAGTCCGCCGCGCAGGTTCGCGGCGAGGCGAAGGCGTTGAAGAAGAAGCTCGACGCCGCCGGCGTCGCGGCCGAGATGGTCGCGCCGCGGCTCTGGTTCAGCCCGATGACGATTGACGGTGCTTACACGAGCAACTGTCCCAAGGCCCGCGCCTACGCCATCGAGCGCACCAAGCGTTGCATTGACATCGCCCGCCTCCTCGACACCGAGCTGATGGTGCTCTGGCTGGCGCGCGACGGCACATACCTGCGCGAGTCCAAGAGCGGCAAGCGCAGCGTGGAGTATCTGGTGGAGGCGCTCGACGCGATGCTCGGCCACGACAAGAAAATTCGCATCGCCATCGAGCCGAAGCCAAACGAGCCGATGGACCACGCCTACATCCCGACGATCGGCCACGCGGTGGCGGTGGCGCACTTGACGCGCGACCCGAAGCGCGTTGGCTGCGTCATGGAGTCGGCGCACTCGATTCTCGCCGGGCTGGATCCGGCGGACGAGATTGATTTCGCGATGGCGTTCGGCAAGCTCTGGTCGCTGCATCTCAATGACCAGAACGGGCTGAAGTTCGACCAGGACAAGCCGTTCGGGAGCAACAATCTGCGCGGCGCGTTCAACCAGGTCCGCGCGCTCTGGCGCAATCGCTACGGCAGTGGCGGCGAATACGTCGCCTTCGACGTGCATCCTTTCCGCAGCACCAAGCTGGAGCACTGGACGGCCCACCTCGACAACAGTCGCCGCACGTTCCTGCGCCTGCTGGAGAAGGTGAAGACGTTCAACGAAGCCGCCGCGCAGAAGCTGATCGCCGACCGCGATTACCAGGCGCTAGATCAGATGGTGCTGGAGCACTTGATGGGTAAGTAACAGGAATTGTTGTTCGCCCCGCATGAGAGAAGGGACGCCGGAGTCGGCGTCCTTTTTCGTTTGTCAGGGCAGCCGTGACGATTTCGCTCAAACTTTCCGCACGACGCCGAGCTTGCCGATCATTAACTGCACCAGCAGCAGCGCCACCGGATACAGGACGGCGCAGGCGATGAAGATCGGTGCGAAACCCAGGGCTTCCACCACGCGGCCGATGTAAAGTTGCGACAGCGCGCTCATCAGAGACCCCAGCGCGCCGCCGAGTCCGGTGACCGTGCCGACGGCGTTCTTCGGAAACACCTCCGCCACGAGCGTGATGTTGCCCCAGCTCGCATGGCAGAACGTCATCCCGGCCACGATAACCAGCGCCAGCGCGGGATTGCTGACCTGCGTCGCCAGCACGCAGAACGCCGGCATCAGGAAGGTCATCACCGTCATCGTGGTCTTGCGCGCGCGGTTGAGTTCCCAGCCGCGGCTGATGAGCCAGCGTGGCATCGCGCCGCCGAAGATATTACCGACCGCGGCCACCGCATACGGAATCCAGACGAACATTCCGATCTGCTTCAGGTCAAAGCCGTGGCTGTGCTGGAAGTAGAGCGGCATCCAGAACAACAGGAAATAGCTGATCGGATCCGTCAACACGCGCACCAGCACGCAGCCCCACGTCTCGCGCATCCGCAGCAGACGCAACAGCGACACCGGCTGTTCGCTCTCCTCGCTCCGATCGGCGAGGATCAACTGGCGCTCTTCCTCACCGAGCCGAGGGTGATCTTTCGGCAGCTTGAAAAGCAGCATCCACGCGGCGACCCAGACGAAACCCAGCGCGCCGGTGACGAGAAACGCCGCGCGCCAGCCGAAGTAGAACGCGATGAAGGAGACCACCGGCGCGGCGAACATCGAGCCGAACGCGGTGCCGGCGTTGAAGATGCCGACGGCGAGAGCGCGGTCGCGCATTGGGAACCATTCGCTCACTGCGCGCATGCCGCCGGTGAAACTGCCCGGCTCGAACACGCCGAGCAGGAACCGGAAGAACGAGAACTGGCCCACCGTGGCGGCGAAGATATGCAGCATGTTGGCGAGCGACCAGCCCGACACGAAGAGTGTAAACCCGCGCCGTGTGCCGATGCGGTCAATGACCAGCCCGCTGACGGCATACATGACACCGTAGCTGGCCAGGAACCACGCGTTGATGGCGCCGTAATCGGCGTTGTTGAGGCCGAGATCTGCCTTGATGGTGCCGATCAGCACCGACAGCGTTTGGCGATCGAGATAGTTCAGCGCCGAGGCCAGGCAAAGCAAGACCGCGATATACCAGCGCAGATGTTTGATGGGCTGCTTATTCATCGCGCCCGTTTCCTACCCTGAGTCCGGCCCGGATTACAACAACAGAAGCTAGCCGGACTCGAAGCCGGGAAGAGGTGCTGGTGGAATCCGGCTGAGATGCAAGGGCGGGACATTGCTTGCGTTCTCAGCGCTTTGCAGCCAGATAGCGGTCAATCGCTGCGGCAGCTTCGCGTCCGCCACGGACGGCGTTACCTAGAATACCGGCGCGAGTGACGGCTTCGCCCGCGGCAAAAACCCCGGGAATGCTCGTCATGCCGTCCTGATCCACCGCGATGGTTCCCTCATCACTAAGACGCAACGACGCTTCCGTGGCCGTCACGGGCGGCGGCGTCACCTCGAATCCGATGGCAAGAACCACGATGTCCGCCTCGACGACGAAGTTCAGCGTGTTCGGCGTCAGGTCGCGGCGTTCGCTTTCGTTGATGTCGGTGAGTTTCGTGCGCTCGCATTCCACGCCCCGGACTCGGCCCTGGTCATTGCCCAAAATGCGGGTCGGCCGCGCCATCCAGAAAAACTTGGCGCCTTCGGCCTGCGCGTTGGCAAACTCGCGCTTCGTGGCCGGCATGCTGGTGGAGTCGCGGCGATAGATGCACGTGACCGAACTGGCGCCGAGCCGCAACGACGTGCGCAGGCAATCCATCGCCATGTCACCGCAGCCGACGACCACCACCTTGCGGTCACGCAGCGGAATCGCCCGGACTTCGGCGGCCGCTTGCGTCTCTGCCAGGAACGGCAACGCCTGAAACACGTTCTGGAGATTGCGGCCCTCCACGTCCAGTTCGCGCGGCTTCTGTGAACCGGTGCCGAGGAAGACGGCCTGAAACCCCTCCCGGAACATCTGCGTGATGGACGTGTCCCTGCCGATCTGGATGCCGCAGCGGAATAAAATTCCCCGCTTTTCAAACACCGCGATACGGCGTTTCAAAATGTCCTTGTCGAGCTTGAACCCCGGAATGCGAAACATCAGCGACCCGCCCAATTGCTCTGCCGCTTCGAACACCGTCACCGGATAACCACGCTGATTCAGCAGGTCGGCGCACGTGAGACCGGCCGGGCCGGAACCGATCACCGCCACCGGCTGCCTGAACCGAACCGGGACCGGCTGCACATCCACGCCGCCGTGCTCGAACGCATACTCGTTGACGAACCTCTCGACGAGGCCGATCGCGACCGACTCGCCATGCTCGCCCAGCACGCAGCCCCGTTCGCACTGCCGTTCCTGCGCGCAAAGCCGGGCGTGGATTTCAGGAAAACTACTCGTGGTCTGGCAGACCGCCGCCGCCTCCAGAAACTTCCCCTCAGCCACCAGCACCAGCCAATCCCTGACGTGGTTCCCGATCGGGCACGCCTCGACGCATTGCGGGTCGGCGCAGTCAATACATCGCGACGCCTCGCGTTTGGCGGCTTCGTCATCCACCGTCTCTTCGATCTCGCGGAAATCATGCACGCGCTCCGACGCCGGACGTTGCGGTGCGGTCACCCGGTCTTGCTGCCACCAGATGTCTTTCCAAGTCGTGGTTGGTTTTGCGCCTTTACTCATCCTACAAACCGGTCAAGGCGACCGTTAGCACGGCATTTCCCGAACCGCAAGAGGCAAAAAGCCAGGGGTTCAAGTTCGGCAGTTCGCCCGCCACCATACCGCGCTGGACAAGCGAGCTTTTCAAGCGATAGTAACGTCAAATAAACCGAATCGAACGAACGGATGAATCAGGAATCTCATAGCGAAAACGAACTGCGGCTGCTGTTCTGGGAAACGACGGCGGGCTGCAACCTCGAATGCGTCCATTGCCGCCGCCTCGACGTCGCCCGGCAGCTCATGCTGAACGATATGCAGACCGAGCGCGCGCTTCAATTCGTCCGCGAGCTGGCAAGCTTCGCCAAGCCTATCCTCGTGCTCTCCGGCGGCGAGCCTCTCTTCCGACCCGATATTTTCCAGATCGCCACCGAGGCGAAGAGCAACGGATTGGCCGTGGCACTCGCCACCAATGGCACGCTCATTGACGAGCGCATGGCCGGGCGCATCGTGGACGCCGGCATCCGCCGCGTCTCCATAAGCATTGACGGCGCGGACGAAACGACGCACGACGATTTCCGCCGCCAGCCCGGCTCACTCGCCGCGGCGCTGCACGGTTTCCGCAACCTCAAGCAACGCGGCATGAGCATGCAGATCAACTGCACGATCACCCGTCACAACGTCCATCAAGCGGAAAAACTTTACGCGATGGCACTGGAACTCGGCGCCGACGCACTGCACCTGTTCATGCTCGTGCCGGTCGGCTGCGGCGTGCAGATCGCCGAGTCCAATACGCTGCCCGCCGCGGAATACGAGCGGGTGCTGCACTGGCTCTACGACAAGAGCCAGCTCCGCCAGATGCACGTGAAGGCGACGTGCGCGCCGCATTACTTCCGCGTCGTCCGCCAGCGCGCCGTCGCCGATGGCATCCGCGTCGAGCCGGGGCACGGCCACGGCAAGCCGCGCCACGACATGGCCGCGATGACCAAAGGCTGTCTCGCCGGCAGCTCGATTTGTTTCGTGTCGCACACTGGCGAGGTCTTCCCTTGCGGCTACCTGCCGCTGAGTGCCGGCAACGTCACCAAGCAGCCCATCCGCGAGATTTGGGAAAAGTCGGAACTTTTCGCCAAGTTGCGCGACCCGGACCAACTCGAAGGCAAGTGCGGTTGCTGCGAGTTCAAGCGCATCTGTCTCGGCTGCCGCGCCCGCGCCTACTACGCCGACGGCAACTACATGGCCGAGGAACCTTTCTGTGTTTACGAGCCGAAGAAGCTGCGCGACGCGAAACCGTCGGTCGCGTAAGGGTCGGGTGAGTTTGACCCGATAAGCGGTGTCTTCCACGCTCGCGCAGTATCTCGCTTCAACGACGTCGGGAAACTATTCCCGCTTGGTCTGGCGGAGCTGTTGCGGTATTTTCACCGCATTCAGTTTCCAACCCAGAGGTTACCATGACAACCCGACGCGACAACTCGTTCGACCAGCACATGACCCGGCGCGCGGCCATTAGCACGGCGCTGGCGGCAGCGGGCGGCGCGGCGGCGTTTGCTCAGAGCGTCGCCGGCGCGGCGGAGGCGGCCAAGCCGGACGCACGGCGTGAGTCGCCGAAGCGTTACGCCATGAAGAAGTCCATCAACCTCTGGGCATTCCCCTATCCGGAACGGATGAATCTGGAGGAGTGCTTGCGGCTGGCCAAGGCCGCGGGTTTCGACGCGGTCGAGTTGAACTACGACCTCGACAATGATCTCTCGCCCAAGGCCGGCCCGGCGGAATGCCGCGCCATCCGCAAGCTGGCCGACAAGATTGGCATCGCCATCAGCGGACTCTGTTCGTTCCTGTTCTGGCCGTATCCGCTCAGCAGCGGCGACGCCGCCAAGCGCGAGCGTGGCCTGGAACTGGCCGCGAAGATGGTTCAGGCGGCGCACGATGTCGGCACGGACAACCTGCTCGTGGTGCCCGGCGCGGTGAACATCCCATGGCGGACGGACTACGAGCCGGTGCCGTTCGACGTGTGCGACCGCCGCGCACGCGAGGCGGTGGCGAAACTGTTGCCGGCAGCGACGAAGCTCGGCGTCTATCTCAACATCGAGAACATCTTCTTCAGTGGCTACCTCATGACACCGGCCGAGATGAACGCGTTCGTGGACAGTTTCCAGAGCGAACACGTCCGCGTCCACTTCGACACCGGCAATATCATGCTCTTCCACTACCCGGAGCACTGGATTTCCGCGCTCGGCAAACGGATACGGAACGTCCACCTGAAGGAATTTTCCAAGAAGGCGACCGACCACTCGCTGGAATGCTTTCGTCCGTTACTCGACGGCACGACGAACTGGCCGGCGGTGATGGATGCGTTCGATCAGGTCGGCTACCGTGGCTACCTGACGTTCGAGTATTTCCACCCGTATCCGCATTATCCGGAAGCGCTGATCTACCAGACGGCCGACTCGATGGACCGGCTGCTGGGCTTGAAGACAGTGTGACGACAAGATGATTCATTCACCGAACTGACACCGTGAAACATAAACAACCTCTCTCGCGAAACGTCCCACTCACTCCCGGCTTGCGCCGTTACTTGTATGTGACAGCGGCAATCACAGGCGCGGCGATCATGATCGTGGAAATCCTCGGCGCGAAGATGCTTGCGCCCTACCTCGGCACGTCGCATTTCGTCTGGACGGCGCAAATCGCGGTGACGCTCGTCGCGCTGACTTGCGGCTACTACATCGGAGGCCGCTGGGTGGACCGCTCGCCGCAGCTTGGCAGACTCTACGGCGCGATCGCGGCCGCAGCGGTCTATTTGTGCGTGTCGGTGCTGGTCTGTGAGCCGGTGGCGTATGGGTGCTTGGAGTTCGAACTGGCTGCGGGGTCGCTGCTGGCGTCGGCGTTTTTGTTTTTCGTGCCGCTGGGGTTGCTCGCGATGGTGGGGCCGTTTTTCGTCCGCATGTTGACCGGCTCGGTAGAGACCGTCGGCGGCAACGTCGGCCGGCTCACAGCCATCAGCACTGCGGGCAGCGTCGTGGGCACCGTCCTGATCGGTTACGTGCTCATTCCGTTCCTGCCAAACTCAGTGACCATGTATCTGACGGCGTTGGCGTTGATGGCGGTGGCGGTGGGCTACTTCGCCGGCCCGGCCCGGAAGGTTTCCAAGCTCGCGCCCATCCTGCTGACTGTGGCCATCGGCGCGGGCACCGGCTACGCGGGCGTTCAACGGGACCATTTACACAACGAAGGAATCCGGGAGTTGTATCGGGCCAACTCGAACTTCGGCCAGCTTCAGGTTGTGGAATGGGCCGAGGAGCCGGTGCGGCGCAGCTACCTGAACGATTTCCTCAACCAGAACTCCTACGACCCGAAGGAGCGCAAGAGCGTTTCGATGTATACCTATATGTTACATGGCTTGGCGCGCGCCTACACGCCGCAGATCGCCGACGCGTTGTGCATCGGGCTGGGCGTCGGCATCGTGCCGGGCGAACTGGCCCGCGACGGCGCGCGTGTGGACGTGGTGGAGATCAATCCCGCCGTGCTGCCGGTGGGGGTGAGGTATTTCAACCTGGAGCCGCAGAAACTCAACATTCATTTCGGCGACGGACGTTACTTCGTCAGCCGCTGCAAGAAGCAATACGACACCATTATCCTTGACGCGTTCCTGGGTGATTCGTCGCCGTCGCATCTCTTCACGCGCGAAGCTTTCGCCGCGATGCGCCGGTTGCTTCGAGCCGACGGCACGCTGGTGATCAATATGTTTGGCGGCACCAGCGGCGAGAGCGACTTCTTCACCGCCTCAATGGCCCGGACGCTGGGCGTGGTCTTTAAGAGCGTGCGCATCCACCAAGCCGGCAACGGCAACACCTTCATGGTGGCGTCGAACCAGCCAGAGCTGACGTTACGGCAGAAGCCCGACATGGAGCGGGTGCATCCAAACTCGCGCCGGTTGGTGACGCAAGCCTTCAGCAGCGTCTTTGCCGTGAACCTCGACAACGGTGTCGTGCTGACCGACGACTATAATCCCGTGGAGTTTTACGACGCGAAGAACCGCGAACTGTTGCGGCGCTATCTGGCCTTGCAGATGAAAGACTAGTCGAAGGTCTGCACGATTTGGGGTTCGATGACGCTTGGCGTCCGCGAAGGCACGTGAACGCGAACTCGGCTGACCATCGTGAAAGCGGCGGTGCCTGCTGTTGTTCGGTCTGTCGCTGTGGCTGGCCAGCAACCGGCTGGCTCGTCGCCAGAAGAGCTGATAAAGCAAGTTCCCGTGTTCTCGTTTGTCTTTGCGAACGCAGTCGTCCGGCGTTACGCTCGCGGCTGAACGAAGACCAGAACGCGCCGGCCGTAAGCGAACTGGTGCAGAAGTGACGCATCCATGAAAACGATTTCGCGACGCACTTTCCTGCGCAAAGGTTCTGCGTTTCTCTTCGGTGGCAGTCTATTCACCGGCGGACAATCAGCAATCTTTGCACAAGGAGGGCCGTTGCCCGATCTTGGCGCGATGTCGTTGGAGGAAAAGGTGGGGCAACTGGTCATCGCCCGGCTTCAGGACTGGCCGTTGACGGAGAAATACGCCAAGCAAGGCATCATCAGCGGTCTGACGCCTTCGTTGACGAAACTGTCGCCGCGGGAAGTGGCGGAGTTCACCAACCGGTTCCAGAAGCTCTCGAAGTATCCGCTGCTCCTTGGCTTCGGCGGCGTCAGCTACAGTGGTGGGACCGATCTGCGGCTGGGCCAGGCCATGCGGCTGGCGGCCACGCGCTCGCGTGAACTGTGCCGCGAGGCAGCGCGCGTTGAGGCGGTCGAGGCGCGCGCGCTCGGCTATCACCTCGCCGGTGTGCCCAACCTCGACGTCAACACCAGCCCCGACAACCCCATCATCAACTTGCGCAGCCTCGGTGACAACGTGGACCTTGTCACCGAACTCGGCAGCGAACTCGCACGCGGCACGCTCGATGGCGGCGCAGCGTCGCTCCTGATGCACTTCCCCGGCCACGGCGCGTCCAGCGGCGACTCGCACATCGCCATTCCGGAGATCCGGCGCAGCCTGGCGGAGCTGGAGACGGTGGATTTCAAACCGTTCGCCGAGGTCATCCGGCGCGGCCTCGCGCGGGCGGTCTGCACCAACCACTGCCATTATCCCGCGCTGGAGCCGGATCGGACAATTCCCGCGACGCTCTCGCGCAAGATCGTAACTGGCCTGCTGCGCGAGAAGCTTGGCTTCGACGGCGTCATCATGTCCGACAGCCTCACGATGCGGGCCATCAAGGACAACTACGGCATCGAGGAAGCCGCCATCGAGACCGTTGCCGCCGGTCACGACATGATCCTCCAGGATTACAACTCCGACCCGCGTATCACGATTGACGCCCTCGCGCGCGCCGTCCGCAAGGAGCGCATTCCGCTCGCGCAGGTGGAGCAATCCATCACGCGCGTCTGGCGGCTCAAACGCGAACTGGGCCTGTTTGCGAACCGGCTCGTGGACGTGGAGAAACTCCCGGAGCGTTTCGCCACCAAAGCCGGCGCGGAAGTGGCGCGGCGTATCGCGCGCGAAAGTGTCACGTTGCTGGAGAACCGTGGCTTGCCCGTGTCGCCGACGGCGAAGCTGGCCGTCATCAGCAACGGCGGCTCGGCCACGGTCGAGCAGGACCTCGCGTGGAAGTTTTCGCCGACCAACCACCTGCTGAACGAGCAGGTCCGCCAACGCCATCCGGACGCCCGGACGCTCGTGCTCTCGTCCGCGCTGAAACCGGAGGAGATCGAGCGCGCATTTGCGGCCGCGCAGGCCGCCGACGTGGTCGTGTTCGGTTTGTTCACGCGCGTCCGGTCGTATGCGGAGGATGCCATTTGCGTGCCCGCTCGTTACCGCGAACTCATCGCGCGCACGGCGGCGGCGGGACGCGCGGTGGCGCTGCTAAATTTCGGTAATCCCTACGTCATGGCCGAGCTGCCCAAGGCGGCGGTTGCGCTCTGCACCTTCAGCGACGCTGAAGCGTCCATTGACGCAGCGGTGGAGGCGCTCTTCGGCTCGCTCCAGCCGAAGGGACTGCTGCCCGTGCGGATTTCGGAGGCTTATCCTTTCGGCTTTGGCCTGAAGACGTAGGATCAAGATTCAGACACTGAAACCAGAACCACACCATGAAATCCCACCACATAACCAATCCCGCACTGTCCCGTCGAAGCTTCCTTTCCGCCGCGGCTTCCATTGCCGCCGCAGGCGCCTTCCTGCCGGGCAATGCGCCGGCCGCCACGGCCAAGCTCCGCATTCGCAAAAGCCTGAAGTGGGGCATGGTCAAAAACCAGTCGTTGCCGCTGGTCGAGGCGTTTCGCAAACTCAAGGCCTGCGGTTTCGATGGAGTGGAACCAACTTGCAGCCAGGTCAAGAACGCTGACGAGTGGGTCGCCGCGAGCAAGGAGAGCGGGCTGGTGATTGACGGCGTGACCGGTGCCGGCGAGCGAGGCATCGAGGCTGCGCTCGACCTTTGCAAGAAACTCGGCGGCGACAGCGTCCTCGTCACCGCACGCACCGACCCGAAGAAGCCTTACTGGGACACCTGGCGCGAGACGCAGACCGTCATCAAAGCCGCCGCGCCGCATGCCGAGCAGGTGCGCGTCAAGATCCTCATCGAGAATGTCTGGGCAAGTTTTCTCATCAGCCCGCTCGACATGATGCGTTACGTGGATGAGATCCGCCATCCGTGGGTTGGCGTCCACTACGATGTGGGCAACGTAATGCGCTGGGGCGTGAGCGAGCATTGGATTCAGGTCCTTGGCAAACGCATTGGCAAGCTCGACATCAAAGAATACAGCCTGCCCGTGGCGATGAAGGAAGGCATGATCGCCGGTTTCAGGTCGCCGCTTGGTGAAGGCAGCATCAACTGGGCTGGCGTGCGCGAAGAGCTGGCGAAGATCGGGTTCAGCGGCTGGGCCGCCGCCGAAGTCGCCAGCGGCGATTGGGACAACCTCGCCGACTTGGCCAAGCGGATGGACAGGGTGCTTGGTCTTGCGTGATGACAGTGTCGTGAAGCCGTCTGTGAAGACCTTCTTGTTTGCCAAACAGATTTTGAATTTGTCGGGGGTGGCCAAGCTGCTACGATGCCAGCGAAGTTGAACAAACATACAGATGAACACGTTAGCGACGACAATAGACCCATCGCAACGCGATGGGGCGAGGATTTTTCCTCAGCACGCTTTTCCGGCTGGCTTCCGGCCTTGGTGGGCTGCGCCCGCAGGGCAGAAAGCCAGCGCCTCACTCTGGTGGTTTAGAATCAAAACTCCTATCCTTTGAGTTGACGAGCAATGTTTACCATCACCTACGATTCCTGGCCTCGGAAACTGGTGCGCAAAACGCTCCCGAAGAGTTTTCGAGCAAAAGCATGGAACTTAATCCATCAGTATGGCCGTTTTCGACAATCGCTGAGACGAGACACGACAGATGGCGAGTTCGAAATGATATGTGCGGTGCTTCCACAGAAACGTGATGGGTTCATCGTGGACGTGGGTGCAAATGATCCTTACTTCGGCTCCGTGTCACGGCCCTTCATTCGACTCGGCTGGAAGGCGATTTTGGTTGAACCGCACCCGGTTGCGTTTGAACGCTTGCGGGCTGCGTATCAGTCCCAGCCTCGCGTCCAAATGTGTCAAGCCGCATGTTCCAACACCAAAGGCCGGATGCCGTTGCACATAGGTAAGGACGGTGATGAGGCATGCCTCTCCACTCTTTGCAATGATGACACATTGAAGCATCGCCTGACAGGCGAGGTCATTGAGGTGGATGTCTTGCGGCTCACCGAGGTGTTGCAGCAATGCAAGGCGCCCAAGGAGATTGACGTCCTCGCTATTGATGCGGAAGGGATGGACTTCGAAGTGCTTCAGGGTCTCGATTTCTCACAGTTTCAGCCCCATGTCATCGTGACCGAGGGCTACAAGCTAAAGGAGGCAGCCAAGCGGGAGCTTCTGGCGCTGGCGGGCTACGAACTATTCGGACACTGCCAATCGAACAGTCTCTGGCGGTTGCGCCTTGAGCGATTGAGGAAGGTCACTCCTTTCGCTTCAGATCCTCGGTAACAAGGTTCCGAACAGGTCTGGCAGTTTGCGGCAGTGGTATGTGTGTTACCAACATTCCATCGAGCCCGCCTGTTGTCAGCGGCATCATCCTTCCCTGAACATTCTGGCACGCATTGAGAGAGGAAACATCGCTAATCCTTGCCCACTCACTGGCCACCACGTATCACATCATGCTGGATGCACACGAGGCCATCGGTCGACGACAGCAAGTTCTTTCGCGTTATCGGCTGGGACTTGAAACCCGAGCCACGTTAGCAGAAACTGGCCTTGCGCCATAAGCACAAACCGGAGATCAACAGCCATGACTCGCAACTGCATTGCCGTCTCGATTCTTACTGCGTGGATGAGCACAACGACGCTTGCAGCCGACTCTGTCTTCGATGTCCGCGACTTCGGCGCGCGGGCCGGTGGCACCACGCTCTGCACCGGGCCGATCCAGAAGGCGATGAACGCCTGTGCGGCGGCAGGTGGCGGCACGGTGGTGTTGGCAGGCGGGAAATTCCTCTCCGGCACGATCTACCTGCGCAGCCACGTGACGCTGCGCATTGAGGCCGGCGCGACGTTGCTCGGCAGCACAAACATCGCGCATTACCCGCACAACATTCCCGCCATCCGTTCTTACACGGACAGCTACGTCAAGCAGAGCCTCATCGCAGGCGAAAACCTGGAGAACGTTGGCATTATCGGACGCGGGCTGATTGACGGGCAGGGCAAGAGCTTCAAGATGAAGGACCGCTCGCGGCCCTACGAAAACCGCCCCTATCTCATCCGGCTCGTCAACTGCCGTGATGTGCTGGTGGAAGGTTTGCGGCTGCAAAAGTCGGCGATGTGGATGCAGCATTATCTCGGCTGCGAGCGCGTGACCATGCGCGGCGTGCGCGTCTGGAACTTCGGCAACGCCAACAACGACGGCCTCGACCTCGACGGTTGCAAGGACTGCACGGTGTCGCAGTGCGTCTTCGAGAGCGACGATGACGCCATCACGCTCAAGAGCACGTTCGAGCGGCCGTGCGACAGCATCACCATCAGCGATTGCGTGGCCCGCAGCCACTGCAACGCGATCAAGATGGGCACCGAATCTAACGGCGGTTTCAAGAACATCACCATTGCCAACTGCGTCGTCACCTCGCCGTCGCACACCAACGTCACCTACGGTCGCAGCCGCGGCATGGGCGGCATTTCGTTGGAACTGGTGGACGGCGGGCAACTGGAACGCATCGCCATTTCCAACATCAGCATCCACGGCGTCAACGTTCCGCTGTTCCTGCGGCTCAGCGACCGCGCGCGTCCGTTCAAGGAGGGCATGGAGCCACCGCCCGTCGGCAGTTTCCGCGACGTGGTCATCAACAACATCGTCGCCACCGGCGTCGGGAAGATCGGCTGCTCGATCACCGGCCTGACCAACGCGCCCGTTGAGAACGTCTCGCTCAGCAACCTCATGTTCGAGTTCGAGGGCGGCGGCGAGCGCAAGCTGGCGGAGAAGGAAGTGGCTGAGCTTCCGAAGAAGTATCCGGAGTCCTCGATGTTTGGCGATCTGCCGGCTTACGGCTTCTACTGCCGGCACGTGAAAGGGCTGCGCTTCTCAAACATCCAGTTGCGGACTGCCGCCGCCGACCTGCGCCACGCGATGGTGTTCGACGACGTGGAGAATCTGGCAGTGGACGGCCTCGACGCCGCGTTCTGGCCCGGCGGCGCTGCGATGCTTGGCCTGGCGCAAGTGCGCGGCGCGCTCGTCCGCGGTTGTCAGCCTCGCGCGAAGGACGGCGCGTTCCTGAAGCTCTCCGGCGACAAGAGCCGCAACATCACGCTCATCGCCAACGACCTCAGCGGTGTGGACAAGCCTGCCGAAGTCGCGCCCGACGCGCCCAAGGACGCGGTTGTGACCAAGTGATTTCCGAAGCCATGAAACCCCAATCCTCTTTAGTGTTGGCGTTCGCCATCTACGCCACGGTCGCGTGGGGCGTCGAGGCTTCTCCCGCGGGCCGTGCGGTGGTGGATCTTGCGGCGTATGCGCCGAAGGCTGATGGCGTGACGGATGACTCACCGGCGCTGGTGGCGTGCTTCGCCGATGTGGCGAAGCGCGGCGGGGGCGTGGTGACGATTCCGCCGGGCGATTACTTCGTCGCGGGGGAAAAGCCGGCGGTTATTCCGTCGAGAACGACGGTCTTTGCACACGGGGCGCGCTTTCATCTGCCGAAGCAACTTGGCGACAAGGCGCGGCTCGTTATCTTCAGCGGCACGAACGTGACGGCGTTCGCTTGGCACGGCGGCTTCTTCCAAGGTTATTGTTTTGATCCGGCGCGACGGGAGAACTCTTGGGAACCGAATGTGAGCACGCGCATCTTCGTCATCGGCACGACGCCGGGCGGCGCGACGAGTGACATCCTGTTTCGCGACGTGCGCTCGGATGGCGTCGCGGGCGCGGTCATCGGCGTCGAAGGTGCAGGCAAGCGGGGCAGCGAGAGCGAGGTGGTGACGTTCGCCGAGCGCGTCCACGTCGAGAGTTGCACGCTGTTGCGGAGCGGGAAGTTTATGTGGGACTACGGCTATCTGTGGCAGGTCATTGTCTGGCCGGAGGATTACGAGCCGTGGGAGGTGGAGCGCGCGCGGCGTTACTTCCGCAACGATCTCACGCGCACCGGCGTGTGGATGGCCGACGGCGATGACCGTGTGTGTTTTGACAATCGCGAGCGGCCCATCGGTGTCAGCAAGGACGCGGAGCCAAGACACGGGCTTTGCTTCTTCGGCGGCACGCTGCCGAAGAACATCACGCGGGGCCGGCAATACTTCGTTATCGAATCGGCCGCCGACCACATCAAAGTATCGGAGCAGCCTGGCGGAAAGCCGATTCGGTTCCAAGGCGCGAGCGGTGACGGCGTGCAGTTTGCCTACAACTTCTCCGGCATGTTCCACGGGCTTTACGCGCCCACCGGATCGGCGTCGGGCAAGGGCGGGGTGGACATCATGTGCGCGCGCGACGTGCGAATTACTGGTTGTCAGCTCAGCGCGCTGGGCGACACGATGCACGTGCAGCGTTGCCGGAACGTGGTGTTCGCAAACAACCACATCATCGGCTCGCGGATGGGCGCGTTCTTCCTGGCGGAGTTTTGCAAGAACGCCACGATTACCGGTAACCAGGTGAATGGCACGAACGGCTCGCGCGTGATGAGCGTAGAGAAGTCCTGCGAGGACGTGACAATCATCGGCAACACCTTTCGCAACGGCGGGCGAGGCAGTTGGATCAACCAGCCGAAGAACTTCATCCTGCAAGGCAACGTCTTCGTGAACAACACGACCAAGGGCGAGAGCGATCCGCGGCGCGGTCGCCGCAGTTATGAGACCGGGGAGTATCGTCGCTGGCCGGAGCTTTACTTTACGTTGCACGAGGAGAAGGGCAGCTACGGTCCCGTCATCGTGCGCGACAACGTGTTCGTGCTCGGCGAGGGGTGCGCCGATGAAGCGGTGACTTTTGCCCCCAACGGCCACGATCTGCGGATGATCGGCAACGTTTTTCGAAATCGTCCGGCGACAGTCCGCGTGGATCCTTCATGCGTGAACACGGTCATCCAGGATAACGCGGGCGCGAAGCTGAAGCGCGCAACAGTCGGTTTTCATCACGGCAGGCGGTAGCAGGCGCGATAAGCGAAAAGGAAAAAATACTTTCGTTCTGGCTGGTATTGGACTAAAATTTTTTGTGGCGAGAGGGAGCTTCATTGATGAGAAACAACCGGGGAATAAAAGCGAAGACCGCCACGCAGTTGGCGGCGCTATGTGCGCTCCTCGTTCTAGGCCCAGTGTTGAGTTGTTCGTGCAAGCCAAAACCGCTGCCGAAGGCGGTGCCGGTGACGATGGCGGTGGGCATGTTACCGCTGACATCGCTGGCGATCATCGCAGACCACGAACGATTGTTTTCACGTGAGGGTGTCGCGCTGACGGTCAAGAAGTGCGCGACGGGCGTGGTCGCAATGGATGCACTCCTGGCCGGGGACGCCCAGATTGCGGTAGCCGGAGACACGCCGGTGGTGTTCGGCAGTCTCAAGCGCCGGGACTTTCGCATCTTGGCCTGCGTGGCTTCATGGGACAACGACGTGACGATTGTGGCGCGAAAGGACAGCGGTGTCGTCCGGCCAGCGGACCTGAAGGGCAAGCGCGTTGCCACACAGAAAACCTCGGTGGCGCAGTTCTTCCTGCACATGTTCTTGCTGAAGCACGATCTGTTGGAGAAGGACGTGACGATCTGTTACATGCCGCAAGCTGAGTTTCCCCAAGCCCTGGCCCGCGGCGATGTGGACGCGGCGTCCGTCCGCGAGCCATTTGCCAGCCAGGCGACTGCGTTGCTGGGAACCAACGCGGCGACGTTTGAGGAGCCGGGGCTTTATGTGGAATACTACAACCTCGTGGCCTCTGACCGCTTTCTAAAGGAGCAGCCGGAAACAGCGCGGCGTATCGTTCGCGCGCTCCTCGCCGCCGAAACCTTTGCGAAGAGCAAGCCACAGCGCGCAATGGCCATCGTGGCCCGAACGGTCTCGATGCCAGAACCGGCGTTGCGCCGGCTTTGGCCCCGTTTGGACCTGCGGGTAAGGTTGAGCCAATCGCTGTTGGTCGCGCTGGAAGATCAGGCACGTTGGGCCATCGGCGACCACTTGGCGGAAAAAGTGGCGATGCCAAACTATTTGCAGCTTGTTCATCTCGACACGATGCTTGCGGTGAAACCGTCGGCGGTCAGCATCATTCGCTAGAGAACCATGGCAACGCCCCGGCGAAGAACGAGAGTGAGGACCGTGGCAGGTTTGGCTGCGTTGTGCGGTTTCATGGCGCTCGCAGTGGTGATGAGCTTCTCGTGCAAGCCGGAGCTGCCGCCTGCGACAAAGAAGGTGGCGCCGGTGACACTGGGCATCGGCATGGTGCCGCTGGCGTCGCTGGCGGTCATCGCAGACGCGGAAGGTTTTTTTGCGCGCGAGGGCGTTGACGTGTCGGTCCGGAAATATGCGAGCGGGAAGCTGGCGTTGGATGCGATGCTGGCGGGGGAGCTACAGGCTGCAACGGCCGCTGTTACGCCGATCGTGTTCAGCAGTTTCAAGCGACGGGATTTCTCCGTCGTGGCGGGCATTGGCTCGTCGGACAACGACACTTGGATTGTTGCGCGCAGAGATCACGGCATCGCCAAGCCGCAGGACCTGAAAGGCAAGCGTATCGCCACGCAAGAGGCTTCGGCGGTGCAGTTTTTCCTGCATATGTTTTTACTGAAGCAAGGCTTGTCGGAAAAGGACGTGACGATTTGCAGCATGGCGCCTGCCGATTTTCCCCAAGCTCTGGCGCGGGGCGAGGTGGATGCGTGTTCCATGCGGGAACCGCTCATCAGCCAGGCGGCGGCGCTGCTGGGCGCCAACGCCGTGACGTTCGAGGAACCGGGGCTTTACGTGGAATGCTACAACCTGCTGATGTGCGGTCGTTCTTTGGAGGAGCGTCCAGAAACGGTTCGCCGCCTCCTTCGAGCGCTCGTTGCCGCAGAAACGTTCGCGAAAGGCCACCCGCAACAGGCCATGGCGATCGTGGCCCGTGCGTTTGCCGTCAGCGAGCTGACTCTGAGCCGGCTCTGGCCTCGTCTGGATCTTCGGGTGCGGCTCAACCAATCACTGTTGGTTGCGTTGGAAGATCAAGCGCGTTGGGCCATGGACGGGCATCTGGTGGAGGGCGCAACGATGCCAAACTACTTGCAGTTTATCCATCTCGACGCAATGCTGTCGGTCAAGCCGTCAGCGGTGAGTGTCATTCGCTAAGAATAAAGCGATGAAGATCAAAACCAAGTTGCACATCGTCATCCTCTGTTCGATGGGCGTTATCGCGTTCGCTTCGGTCACGTTAATGACGGCGTTCAGGCAGATCAGCGGGGCTTGGCAGGAAAACGCGGTCGCGAATAGATTAACCCGCGATTTGTTCGAGCTGGGGATTCTGACGACGGACTACATGTTGCACGGCAGCGAGCGGGCGCAAATGCAGTGGCTGATGAAACACGATTCCTTGGCGCGATTGCTCAAAGGTGCTGAGTTTGACGATCCGGAAAGCCAGGCCATTCTCAAGGAATGCCGGCAGAACAATCAGGAGATTCGGAACATTTTTTCCAGTCTGGTGGGGATACAGAGGACGCCCGGCAAACTTCCGGAAGGCTCCGCCGCCTCGGCCGAGTTAAAGCAACGGTTTGTGGGCCAGTTGGACGCCCGGACTCAAACGATGGTATCCGATGCGTCGGAATTGTCCGCTCTCTGCCGACAGCGCGCGGCGTCTGCGCACAACCAGATCTCTGTGATCATGCTGGCTTCCGTCGGGTTGATCGTGGTGATTTTGATCAGCATCTCGTGGCTGTTCGATCATGGCGTCGTTTTGCCCATTGAGCGGCTTCAGAAAGGAACCGAGATCATCGGCTCCGGTAATCTGAACCACAAGGTGAGCACTGGATCGCAGGACGAAGTCGGACAACTCGCGAGTTCCTTCGACGCGATGACAGGGAAACTGAAGTCAGTCACGGTTTCCCGAGACGACTTGGCGGTGGAAATCGCTGAACGCAAGCGTGCCCAAGAGGAACTGCGTCACGCCAAGGAGACTGCCGAGGCGGCGAGTCGCACCAAGAGCCAGTTTCTTGCCAACATGAGTCACGAGTTGCGCACGCCGCTGAACTCCGTCATCGGCTTTACCAACATCCTGCTGAAGAACAAGAGCGGAAGCCTGCACGCGGAAGAGTTGACGTTTCTGGAGCGGATCGTTGCCAACGGCAAACATCTGCTCGATCTGATCAACCAGGTCCTCGACCTTTCCAAGATCGAAGCCAAGCGCGTGGAGATCGAGACCTCGATGGTGACGCTGGATCGCCTGATTGGCGTCATCATCGGCCAGTTCGAGCCGCAACTTCGCGACCGTCCGGTCAAACTCGTCGCTGAACTGCCTGACCGCATCGCCCCGTTGGAAACCGACGCCGGCAAGCTCAAGCAGGTCATCATCAACCTCGTTGGCAATGCGCTGAAGTTTACCGAACGAGGCAGCGTCACCGTCAGCGTCGCCGTCGAGGAAGGCACCCACCGGCCCGTTTGCATCACCGTCACCGACACCGGCATCGGCATTCCCGAAGACCGGCTTGCGGCCATCTTCGAGGCATTTCAACAAGCCGACCCCAGCACGACCCGCAGATACGGCGGCACCGGCCTCGGTCTCACCATTTCGAAGGCGCTGTGCGAGTTGATGGGCTACCGGCTCGAAGTCGCCAGTGAACTTGGCAAAGGTTCCGCCTTCAGCATCGTCCTGGCGACGCGTCCGACATCGGCCGGCATCACAGTGCGTCCCGCTCCGTTGGCTGAAGTGCATGGTTTCTCCGCCGCCGAAGCCGCCGCTGAAGTCACGCGCCGCATCCGCGCCATGGAGGCCACGCAGCCCCTGCGCGGCAAACTCGTCCTCATCATAGACGACGAAGCCGACTCGCGCGTGCTGCTGACTAATCTCATCGAACAATTCGGTTGTCACGTCGTCGCAGCCGACAGCGGGGAATTGGGCCTGCGGATGGCGAAGGAAATCCGGCCCGACCTCATTACACTCGACCTGCTTATGCCGCAGACGGACGGCTGGGAGGTGCTGCGGCAACTCAAGGCCGACGCCGACCTGAAAGAGGTCCCGGTCATCGTTGTCAGCGTTGTTGCGCGCGAGAGGCGCGGCACCGTCCTCGGTGCCATCGAGATGCTGCAAAAACCCGTCTCCCGCGAAGACCTCCTGCGCGTCATCAGCCTCATCCCCCGCTCTCGCATCCTCGTCGTCGAGGACAACGAAGACGACCGCCGCCTCTTTGCCGCGCATCTCCAGGGCCGCGTCTCCGAACTGCGCATGGCCACCAACGGTCGCGAAGCCCTGGCGATGTTGGAAACGTTCGCGCCCAATCTGATCCTCCTCGACCTCATGATGCCGGAGATGGACGGAATGTCTTTCCTCGACACCATCCGCAAAAACCCGCGCCATTGGCACATCCCGGTCTTTGTCGTCACCGCCAAGGAACTTACCACCGACGAAGCCAAGCGGCTCGGCTCGGAGGCCCAGGCTGTCCTGAAGAAGGCCGAGGAATGGGGCGACGACCTGGAGCGGATACTGAACGGCATGCTCAAAGACCGTCCCAGCCGCGCGCACCTGCGCGCGTTGAAAGACTCTTTGCCTTCCGGCGACCCTCCGGCCACATGAGCGTGAAAGGAACGCCGCCTCTCGTTGTTGACGTCAGCGCGGTCTTTGCAGAGAATTCGCCGGTGTCGCGGTAGAACAAACGAAGGGAACATCCGTGAGCGATGACATTAATTGGGATAGAGCAGCCATAGGCCGGTTGGAAAAGATCGGCGGGCGGAAACTGGTCCGCGAGATGCTCGGCATTGTGCTGGAATACGTCCCGAAGAAACTCGAAGCCGCCCGCGAAGGCGAGCGGGCCGGCGATCTCGACGCCATCCAACATGCCGTTCATCCCATCCGCTCCAGCGCCGCCAACGTCGGGGCGCGCGCGGTGCAGGAAATGGCCAGCCGGATCGAGCGGCTCGCGATAGATGAACAAGTCGAACAGATTCCCCCGCTGTTGCGCGAATTGGAGGCCGCCTTTGCCCGCGTCCAGCCGGAGCTGGAACGGGAACGGGACATCCCGTGAAGAAGATTGCTATCGTGGAGGACAACCCGGACAACCGTCTGCTCGTCCGGGCGATCCTGGGCGAGCGCTACGAGGTGGCCGAGTATGAGAACGGCATGGACGCCTGCGAGGGTCTGCGGAAGCAAAATCCCGATCTCGTGTTGCTGGACATCTCGCTGCCGGACATGGACGGCATGGAGGTGTTGCGGCGAATCCGCGCCGACGCGGCGCTGAAGCAGATCCCTGTCATCGCCTTGACGGCCTACGATACGGTGAGTGACCGGGACAAGTTTATAGCCGCTGGATTCGACGATTACCTGACCAAGCCCATTCTGGACGAGGCGATTCTTCTGGAGGCCATCGAGCGTTGCCTGAACCGGCGCGGCGCTTGAAGCGCGAACTCCAACGGGCATCCATCAGGGGAAAGGTGGAAATGGCGATGGGCAGTGAGGAGCATTTCTCGCGCATCAATTAGGCAGAGATGCGTTCGCAAAGAAAATGACCCTGCAAGTCCCTTTTTGCCGATCCCCGACGTATATCCTGATAAGTGGTGGATAGTTTTCCGAGGAGTGCAGGGAGCTTATGATGAGATTGTGGTCTTTGGTTCTGAAAGAACTGTATGCCGTCAAAGTGCCATTGGCCGGCTTGACGATGGCGTTGCTGGTGGCGGAAAGCGCTGGTGCCGATGCTGGCGGCGCGACGACAAAGGTGGTTTCCGCGTCTGCGGCTGCAAGTGCCGGCCTGTTGAACAATTGGATGCGTAAACAGTCCGAGGAGATGCGGGCGTGGGACATCGGCGGTGAGTTTCGCCTGCGTTACGCGGATTCCGAAGGCGCAGTTCCCGGTTGCAGCTCGATGACCGCCACCCCATCCGGCACCAGACCGTTGACCACGCCAATCAATGCAAACACCGATTTCATCGGCAGGGGACAGCCGAATGACAACGACGAGTTGTGGGTGCGCGAGAAGTTCCATGTCGGCTACTCGCCGGTTTCGTGGTTTACGGTCTATGCCGAAATGCGCAACAACAACGCATTTTGGGACCAACGCGTGCCCTCGCCGGACGCCGACGAGTGCGATTTGCAGCAAGCCTTCATCCAACTGGGCGACCCCAAGCAATTTCCTCTTGTGGCAAAAGTCGGCCGGCAGGAACTGATTTACGGTGACCAGCGGTTTGTTGGCAACTCGGGTTGGAGCATTGCCGGTCGTGTGTTCGACGCGGCCAAGCTGCGGTTTGTGACGGATGCGTTCTCGGTGGATGCGTTTGTGAGCCACGTGGTCGTGCCTTATCAAGACCACTTCAATGAGGGCAACGATCACGATTGGTTTTCCGGCGTTTATGCGTCGAGCCAGAAGCTGGTGCCGTGGCAGGAGACACAACTCTATTTTCTTGCACGCAACGCCGACACCAACGCAGTGAGCGCTTTAGCCTACAATGTGCCCGGCACGCCCACCACCGCGCGCGACATCTACACGGTGGGCATGCGCTTCAAGTCGTTGCCCGGCAAGTTGGGTGGTTGGGACTACAGCGTCGAAGCTGCCGGCCAATCCGGCTCCATTTACAGCGCCACTCTGAAGAAACGGCTGGACCAGGAAGCTTACGCGGTTTTCGGCAGCGGCGGTTACACGTGGATGAATGTTTGGGGAGCGCCGCGCCTTGGTGTGGGCTACGAAGGCGGGTCGGGTGACAGCAGTTCGACGGACGGAAAGAACGAAACTTTCGAGAACCTTTTCGGGACGATTCATGGTTTCTATGGGCAGATGGACTTGTTTTGCCAGCGCAACATGCACATTCCGCGCGTTTCCGCATCCCTGACGCCGCGCAGGGATTTGACCATCGCGGTGGATTGCATGGGCTTCTGGCTGGCCGATACGAACGATCTTCTGTATCCCGAGTCGGGCAGCGGGCGAAACCTCAACGGCTATGGCATCCATCCGACTTACAATTCGTATGTCGGCTCGGAAGTGGACGTAGTCGCCAGGTATTCTCCCAAGGCGTGGTTGAAACTGGAGGTCGGTTGCGGCCACTTCTTCGTCGGCGACTACATCAAGCAATCCGTCGGCTCCGTGGCAGCCAACGGTGCCGCCGTGGACGCCAATTGGGTTTACGTGCAGACCACCTTCAACTTTTGATCCCCACTATGAAATACATCCTCTCTCTCCTTGTGGCCGTTGCGGTCGGTTTGGGGTTGCTCGGCCGGTTCCATATGCAGTCGCGCTTACCTCAAGGGCGCGGCACGCTGATGGTTTACTGCGCCGCTAGCCTCAAGAAGCCCGTCGAGGCCATCGCCGCCGACTTCCAGAAGGAACACGGCTGGGCCGTTTCCCTGCAATACGGCGGCAGCGCATCGCTGCTCAGCGCCGCCCGCGTCAGCAAGACCGGCGACCTCTTCCTCTCCGCGGACGACGGCACCATAGCCGACGCGCGCAAGAACGGCTTGATCGGCGAAGTCACTCCTCTGGTCAAGCAGCGGCCGGTCATCATCGTGACCAAGGGCAATCCGAAAAACATCCGCGCGCTTGACGACCTGCTGAAACCGGGCTTGCGCCTGGCGCTGGCCAATCCTGAGAGCGCCAGCATCAGCCGCGTCGTGCGCAAGGCGCTCGGAGAGCGGTGGCAAGCGTTCGCTTCTCACGCAATGGTCTTCAAACCAACGGTGATGGACGTGGCCGCCGACGCTGCGCTGGGGAGCGTGGATGCGGCGATTGTCTGGGATTCGGTGGTGCCGCAGTTCGCAGCAACTGAGTCGGTGACCGTCGCCGAATTCGAGAAGTTGGAGGAGAACGCGAGCGTTGCGCTGCTCAAGTCGAGCAAACAACCGGCGGAGGCGCTGCGGTTGGCGCACTACATGGCCTCGCCCACCAAGGGCGGCCAGGTCTTTGCGAAAAACGGCTATCGGAACGCGAACGCCACGGGCGGTAACCCCAAACCGTGATAGTCGTCTCGTGTCGGTGGTGCCATGGACGCCGACTTTGTTTACGTCCAGACCACCTTCAACTTCTGGTCGTCGCAGACATGGACATCTGCCAGTCGATCACCGCTCGGGTCGTGGGCATTTTCTGAAACGGCCGGTCAAGGCGGGACAATTACCCGACAATATCCGAGTAGCCACATCTCCACTTATAGCCGCAAGATGGTCGTTTAATTTTTATGGATGGAAGGCAACAAAGAACTTTCAGAACAGCATGCACAGCCCGGGCTGGTGCGCGCATCGGGTTGCTGCTGTTCCTGTTCGCGACGGTTGTTTTCAGCCACGCGCAGTCCCAAGCGAGCCGGGCGGCCATCGGATCCGCGCCGCCCCCGAGACGCCACGATTGGCGTGCTGTCACGAACATCACGGCGAGCGAATCGTTCGATAGCAACGTCTTCCTCCAGGACGTCACCAGCCTTGCGCACCGCCAGTCGTTTGTCACTTCAGTGGCGCCATCCGTCGGCGCGGAGTGGACGCCGGGGTCGGAGTTGTTGTTGGCCGCCAGTTATTCGCCGGAGATCGTGCGTTATCACTCCGAGCCGACAGAAAACCACAACGATCACCGCGGTAACCTGAACTTCGTCGGCAGGCTCGGCGACGCCAGCTACGAGGTGCTGAATTCGGTGACGTGGATTGACGGCAGCAAAACCGGCCCGACGTTCACCGGTCCCGGCTGCGCGCCGGCCATCGGCGGTGTTCCCATCCGTGACCGGCGCGCGGCGGTTAACCTGAGGGAAAGCTTCAAGTTGCAATACCCGGTCGGCGACTGGTTCATCCGGCCGGTGGGCGGTTGGTATCTGAATGACTACAGGACCGACCGCAGCAGCGCCGCTGGCTACATCAACTACGCCGACCGCGACGATATGAACGGCGGCGTTGACGTCGGCTACAAGGTCTTGGAGAAAATCTGGCTGGTGGCGGGTTATCGTTACGGCCATCAAGACCAGGAGGCGATTCTGGGCAACCCGGTGGAATACTCCAACGACTACCAGCGTCCCCTCTTCGGCGCTGAAGGAAATCCGCTGCCGTGGCTGAAGTTCTCCCTGCTCGCCGGTCCGGAACTCCGCCGCTTCGGACCCAACGTCGCGGCCGGTTTCGAACGGAAACAGAATGAGCTTTTCGTGGACTTTGCCGCAACGCTGACGCTGGGCAAGGCCGACGTGGTGAAACTCTCGGCCAATCGTTACACGCGCCCTGCCTACACCGGTCGCAACCAACTGCAGGAGCTTATCTGCGACGCGACGTGGAGCCACAAGTTTTCCGACGCGCTGAGCAGCAGCCTCGGTTTCACCAGCTATCTGGCGGACTACGCACCCACGATCCGCAACGACGGCATCTATACGCCCACCGTTGGGTTGACTTACCAGTTCAACAAACACCTTAGCGCGGAGCTGCGTTACTCCTACGACGGCACCAACAGCGAAGTGCCCGACACCGAGGGCCGCGAGTATGAGCGGCACCTCACGAGGCTCGGCGTGCGGTATGTCTTTTAGGCGGGCCTGACGTCTCTTTCCGACCGGAACGGACTTGGAAGTCCGTTCTACTTTTCCACAAGCTATCGCCCGGTCGTAGAACGGACTTCCAAGTCCGTTGCTTCTGGCAAGCGGCCGGGTGGATGGCAGATTTTCGGGACACCACATCAGCCAACTCTGCGCCGCAACATTTGCAACATTTGCTTGCTTCGCTCGGCGTGCCTTGCTACCAGACACGGCCATTATGGCAGCCATACCACCGTCACCCATGTCCCGTTCTTCGGCTTCCGGAGCCGGCCAACCCAAAGGCTTCGCGAACCTCTTCCGCACCGCCGATGGGAAGAACTACATCGTCACGTTCATTCTGATTTGCTCGCTGTTTCTGTTGTGGGGCTTTTGCAGCGGGCTGCTCGACAACCTGAACAAGCACTTCCAGAACTCGCTGAAGATCACGAAATTCCAGTCGGGCTTCGTCCAGAATGCGTTCTACATGGGCTACTTCCTGATGGCTCTGCCGGCGGGCATGTTCGCGCGGCGGTTTGGCTACAAGAGTGGCATCATCATCGGGCTGGCGCTCACTGCTGCTGGCGCGTTCTGGTTTATTCCGGCGACGCAGATCAACACCTACGGCGCATTCCTGGCGGGCCTGTTCCTGATCGCCACGGGTCTGGCCTGTCTCGAAACCATCGCCAATCCCTACACGACCGTGCTCGGCCCGCCGGAGAGCGGCGCCACGCGCATCAACCTCGCCCAGACCTGCAATGGCGTCGGCTGGATTTCCGGCATGTTCATTGGCAGCATCATCATCCTGTCTGCCACGCAAGAGGTCAACGTTAGCAACGAGAAGCTCTACATTCCCTACCTCGGCATCGGCATCGCCGTGGCCATCCTGTTGATCTGTTTCATTTTCTCCAACGTTCCGGACTTGCACGCGACGGAGGAGTTCAAGGGGGAGGTGGAAGGCAAGAGCACCAAACCGCTTGCCAAGCGAACGCATTTTACCTTCGGCGTGCTGTCCCAGTTCCTTTATGTCGCGGCGCAGACCGGCATCTTTAGCTTCTTCATTAACTACGCCGTCGTAAACATCCAAGGCATGAGCGATCAGGCTGGCGGCAAACTGCAAACGATTGCGTTTGCCCTGTTCACGTTCGGCCGGTTTACCGGCAGTGCCGTGGTCGGACTGATGAAACCTCACAAGGCCCTGTCTGTTTACGCGGTGATCAACACGATCTTGATGGTGGTGGCGATGGCCGGCGGCGGCTGGTTCGGCGTGGGCTGTCTCATGGCCAGCTTCTTCTTCATGTCCATCATGTTCCCGACCATTTTCGCGCTGAGCATCCGCGGCCTCGGCGAGCACACCAAGCTCGGTTCGTCCGTGCTCGTAATGTCCATCGTCGGCGGCGCCATCATGACGCCGTTCATGGGTTGGATCGCCGACAAGGGCGGGATGAAGATTGGCTTCGCCGTGCCAATGCTCTGCTTCGCGGTCATCGCCGCCTACGGCGCGCTCTGGCAGAAGCTGGAATCGAAAGACGCACGCGAGTAAACCGCCTGACGGTTTGCGGCGGGATTCCTTACGCAGAGGTTCCGGCCAGAAGCGCCAGTGAGCCGAGACCGTAGAACGTGTATTCCACGTCCGCTTGGTCGTCCCACACACCTGCGCGAAATCCGCCTGACGGCATTGCAAGCGACTCCACAAACCGCCGCGCCGCCTCGCGATCCACGCGGTCCATCGCGCCGAGGTCCAGCATCGTCACCAGCGCCGTGAAAGTCGAGAGCAGGTCTGCCACCGGCATGGCGCGGTTGGCGCAGAAACCGCCTTCGGTTGGCGATTGCAGTCCGGCCAGCGCGTCCGCCGCGCCTCGCGTTAGGGCGTCGTCTCCCAACATCTGCGTCAACGCCACCGCCGCTGCCGTTGGATTTGCGCCGCTGCGTTTCATCACCTGCAGTTCCACAAACCCGCCGTCGTCGCGCAGGCGGCCTTTCAGAAACCCGGCGATCCGCGCCGGCTCCGGTAGCGGCTGCTGGATCATCTCGTAAACCACCGCCGCCAGAAACGTGTGATAAGTGCTGCCCATTGCCGCGCCGGCTTTCTTTGCATAACCGCCGTCGGGACTGCGATGCGCCTCCACCGCCGCCGCCAAGCGCCCCGGCCAGTCCACCGGTTGGTCACCCAGCACGTCCGGCCCGCCCGCCATTTGAATCAGACGACCCGCGTAGAGTAGCGAGACAACATCTATGACGCTCGCCGGCTGGCCAATCCGTGGCCTGACAAAAGCTGCCGCCCGCTCGCACACCTCACGCGTGAGCACGCCGGCGATCGCCAGTCCGCGCAGCGCAAAACCCGTGTAGTAAAGGTCCGATTCCCCCTGACGCCCGGCAAACCCGCCATCGGTCCGCTGTCGCGATTCCAGAAACTTGCGGCACATCGCGATACGCTCGGCGGGCAGGCCGGCCACGCCGCCCGCCAGCCGCAGGTGCAATCGCTCCAGATAAGTGAACTCAAACATCGCCGCCAGATTAGCGCCAAACCCGCCGCGGGTTCCAACTATTGATTTGTCAGAAAACGCCGGAACACCTCCAGCGTTTGCTCCGCCATCCGCGCGTCGCCGAAATCGCGATGCACCGCCTCGCGGCCGCGCCGGCCCAGTTCTTCGCGCAGTTTGGAATCTCCCACCAACCGCGCCAGACCTTCGGCGAGCGCCTGCGGATCGTTTGGCTTCACTAGCACGCCTCCGCCGGTTGCTTGCGCAAACTCAGGAAACACGCCGTGCTCTGGCTGCACAAACGGCGCGCCGCAGGCCAGCGCCTCCAGCACCGGCAATCCCTTCGGCTCGCGATAGGTTGTCGGCATCGAGAACACGTCGAGGCTCCGCAGAAACTCGATCTTGCTCGCTCGGTCCAACTCGCCGACGTATTCGAACTGCTCCGCCATCCCCCACGCCGCCATGTCGCGTTGGATCTTCTCCAGATACGCGCGACCGGACTCGCCGAGCCAACCACCCGCTCGCAGCCGGGTCGGCCCGATGCCCGGCATTTGCCGCAAGATTCGGTAAGCTTCGCAGAGCAGATGCAGTCCCTTTTCCGGTGCAATCCGCGCGAAATACCCGATAACGACCAGCTCATTCCGCATTCCGCATTCCGCAATCCGCATTTCCCCAAAGCCTTCGAGATTGAGGCCGGGCCGGACGACATGGATACGCTCGCGCGGCACGCCGAGGTAATCCGTCATGAAGTCACCGTAGTAACGGCTCATAGCGATGAAACCGTCCACGTCGCGGCATCGCTCGCGCAGCAGGGTGCGCGCTTCCGACTGCGAAGGCTCCGGCAGGCCGTCGAGAAAAATATCCTCGCCCGGCAGGCCGCAGACGATCGGCACTTGCAGCTCTCGCTTGATCTCGCGCGCCATGCCAACCAGCAGCGCGTTGGTGAGGCAGACGATCTGAGGCCGGACCTCTTCTTTGAGCCATGCGATGAGCTTCCGCAACTCCTTCCGCTGATTGCCCTCCTCGCCGCGTAGCATCGAAACCGTCAGCGCGCCCAGCTCCGCCGGGTTCGTGTGGCTTGCGAGCCGCGACGCCATGCGCAGCAACACTGGCGAATCGAATGCGCGATCCAGCCACCAAGGCGTGTGGCGAAACAGCGCGAACTTCTGTTGGAGAAAGACGTTGATGCCGCCGAAGAAAACGCGCGGCAGGCTTACGTTCGCTTCGTCGGTGCGCGTCGGTGTGTAGGTTGGGATGAGCGGCACGTCGTGGCCGAGTTGCGCGAGCGCGGCGGCGAGCGTGTTATCGTGGATGCACGCCCCGCAATACATACCGGCTGCTCCGGCTGCGATGTAGGCGATCTTCATCGGTCAGCAGCGCTGCCGCGCAAGCCGCTTCACTGTCCGGCCGGCAACGGCGGCAGGTCGCGTTCGAGCATGGTGTTCACAAAGAAGGTCAACAGCTCACGCAAGGCGTCGGGTGTTGCGCCATTGGCAACGGTCTCACAGCGTTCGCGGTATTTCCGCACCATCGTCTCGGCTTGCTCGAAGACCTGGTGGGAGGCGTAAATCTGCCGCACGCGATGGATCGCGCACTCGCACTTTTCCTTGTCGCCGAGAATCTCGTGCAATTCGCGTTTCTGTGCCGGCGTTGCCGTTTCCAGCGCCAGCGCGAGCAGCAACGTCGGCCGCGCGCTCAGCACGTCCTGGCCGCGCACGAGTTTGTTGTCGTCGTCGCCGTCCCAGTCTTCCAGATCGTTGATGATCTGGTAGGCAACGCCGAGGTTTCGCGAGAACTCGGCAATGAGCGGCTCGTGGGCGGCGGCGGGGCCGGCCAACCGCATGCCGGCGTAGAGCGCGGCCTCGAACGCTGGCGCGGTCTTGAGCGCGTAAATCTTCAGCGCATCCAGCGGCTTGATTTCCTTGTTGCCGCCGTCGCGCCAGAACAACTCCGCACCCTGGCCTTCGGCGAGCTTCTCGTGCGCTTGCGACAGCCGTTCGAGGATGTCGGTCACCGCGTCGGCGCCGAGCGCCTTCGCCTCGCGACTGACGAGCCGGTAGCCAAGGCCAATCAGATAGTCGCCGACGTTGATCGCGGTCGGCACGCCGTGGCGGCGGTGGAGCGTCTCGCGGCCGTAACGATACGTGTCGTCGTCCTCGATGTCGTCGTGCAACAACGACGCTTTGTGAAAAACCTCCATCGCCATCGCTACGCGCCTGACCGCGGCCGGAAGCTCCACCGGCGTGCTCATATCCGCGGGCCGGACGTTCTTGCCGCCGTTCATTGCATCGTAAGCCGCCAGTGTGATGAACGGCCGGAACCGTTTGCCGCCCGAAGCAACCCAGTCGTAGCCGAGCGATTCCGTCGCCGCGATGGGGTCGGTTGCGTCAGCGGTTGTCGCGCCACGACTGCGCGGCGCGAGCACGCTGAGCTGAGATTCAGTAAACATCTCGTTTGCGGCGCGCAACAGCGGCAGGTAGGTGCGCGTGCGTTTCGGCGGCGCGGTCGCGCGAAGCTTCACCGCTTCGTTGACCCAGTCAATGTCCACCGTCGTCGCTGCGCAATCGTTCGACAGCAGCGGCACCGCCAGCGACGGCACGCCGACCTTGAGAACCTTGTCAAAAGCGCGCTCCAACGCGTTCAGGCAGGCAATACCGAGCACCGCGTCCACTTCGCCGCAGGTGAGGACCTTCAACATCGCCGGCGTCCCTTCGGCCACGAGCACTTTGTAGCCGAGTTCGTCCGCGGTGAGCTTGAAGTCCGCGATCACGCAGCCGCCGCAACCGGTGCAGTTCAGCCCTGCGGCGTCGTAATCCGCCGGGCACGTTTCGGAATGCTTGAGGCAGTGCGGCAACAGCAGCAACCGCCGCTTGAAATCCACCGCCATGAACTGCTCGCGCCAGAACTCGTTGCTGATCGCGACCATCGTGAAGCCGAGATAACCCGGCGGCAGTCCCACCGCCCGCATCAGTTGTTCAGCGTGACCCCGCAGCAGTTCCTTCGTCAGCGGACGCGACCTGTCGAGGTTCGCCGCCACGCGCACAGCCTCCAGGCGAATCTTCAACCGCAGTTCCTTCGCCGGTGGGATCAGCTTCAGATGCGCCGTGCTCAAGTCGTGCGCTTCCGGTTCGCGGTGTCTGACCCGCGCCGGGCCGGCCGATGAGACATTCTCTGTTCCGGTCGCCATAGAATCTGTTGCCCGCATCCTAACCTGTCATCGGCTTTCGCGCATCCGTTTTGTTCAGTGCATCGCCGACCGCTGCCAACCGAAATGCCTCGGCCGCAAAAATCAGCGGATAGAGCTTCTCAAAATACCAGAGTTTCGCAAAGTAAAACCCGATTGGGGACGGTTCGCCGAGCGCGCCCGCTTCGAGCTGTGCCGCAAGCCAGTGCAAGCCGCGCTGGACTGCGGTCTTGCCATTACTGCACCCGCACAGCGCCGAAACCGCCAGCGCCGTTTCCTCGACGCTCGACGGCGCGCCCTTCGCTCCGCCCCAACCGCCGTCGTCGTTCTGCGCAGCAAGCAACCAAGCTCGACCGCACCGCGCCGCCGCGTCGTCATTCAAGCCGAGCGCTTTATACGCCGCCAGCACGCGCGCCGAGCCGTAAACCGGGTTCTCATCGCCCGCCACGTGCTCGTTGCCAAACCACAGCGGCAACCACGAGCCGTCCGGCCGCTGCTCGCGCGCCAGATAGCTAAAACCCGCCGCGATGGCGCGGTCAACTGCTTCGCTGTAGCGGCGGTCTCTGACCGCCGGGTCTTGGCTTGCCGACGAACGGCGGTCAGAGACCGCCGCTACAGGCCTGCGCCATGCTGCCAGCGCGCGGATCACATGTGCCGTCAGGTCCGCGCCGCTACGGTCGAACGGCAGGTTCGTCCAGCCGCGACAGAACGTTGGCCAGCCGCCATCGCGATTCTGCAAGCCCAGCAACCATCGCACGCCGCGCTGCGCCGCATCGCGCGAGGCGTCGTTGAGAGGCAGTCGGCTCAGAGCCAGCAAAGCGCCGGCCGTGTCATCGGCGTCAGGCACGCTACCCGGCAAATGCGTCCAGCCCCAGCCGCCCGGCGCTGCGTTGGTGTAAGGATGAACCTCGCGGAACTGGCACGAGAGAATCCAGTCGCGAGTCTTCTCAGCATTCGGAACGTTCCCATCCAACGCATTCATCGTTAACGTGGTCAGCCAGCAAGAGAGGTTGCTGTCAATCGGCCAACTGCCGTCAGGTCGCGCGGAATTCACGAGAAACTCGACAGCTTTCCGCGCAGCGGGATGGTCCGCCCGGCCGCAACTCGCCAGCGCCATCGTCACGAAACTCGTCAACGGCGTTGCCTCCAGAAATCCGCCGCTGCTGGGTTGGATTGCTTCCAACACGCGCAAGCTCTTTTCAACCGACGCCGCGCGCACGGCGCGCGCCAGTGGATTTCGCGGCGGACGTTTCGCGAACCGCGCCTGCCCTATGGCGATCAGCGCCGGCAGAGCGTAGCTCACTACCGGCAGCCGCAGCGCCGCGAAAAATCGCGCCGGCACGCACGCCAGCTCAAATGGCAGCGCATCCACTTCGCTCCAGTCGGCGAGACCTGCCAAAGCGCATGTCATCAGGATTGGCACGGCAAATGTCTTGTCCTTGCCATAGCGGGCGCGGACCGCCGCGATGCCGCCAGCGCGCTGGACGTGTTCGTCGGCGCGTTCGAGACAGCGGCAGTATTCGTCCGCCGCACCGGCGATGTGAAACGTGGCGCGCGCGAGCATCGTGGTGGAGATGTTGCTGCGGCTTTTCAGCGTGTCGCCCCAGCCGCCGTCGGCGTTTTGATGGTCGGCGAGATAACGGAGGCCGTTGCGGATCAATTGGTGGATCGCGACCTCCGGGCGCGATGGCTGTTGTGCGGCGGAAGAATCGCGCCCGGAGGTCGCGATCCACCTTTCCGATACACACGCCAGCGCACACACCGCCGTCGCGGTCGAGAGAGCGGAGGTGGAGAGTTCGCCCGGCCAGAAGCCGTAGCTGTTGCGCTCGGCCAGCAATGCCGCGCGCGCTGCTTGGTGGCAGCGGGCGATGTCAGCGTTGGTGATTTCGCTGCTCACGCCGCTGTCTCGCGTCTTGGTTTCGGTTCCCACAACTTCTTCGCGCCCCACGCAAATTTCGCCTTCCACTGCAAGGTTTGGAGGCGGCCCGTCATCTGGATGAACAGCCGTTTACTGATGCCGGCGCCGGCGCCGACTTGGTTGTCCCAATACATCTTTGGGATCCATTTGAAGTTCAGCTCGTAGCCGAGTCGGAACAGCCGCCAATGGTCGGGCGTCATGTCGGCGATGGTGAACGGCTTGCCGTGTTCCGGCAACACCGGCGCATGGAAGATCGGAAAGACGCAGAGCTCTTCGTGATACAGCCGCTCGATCAGCCGGACGGTCTTGCGCACGTCGTCGGGCGTCTCGCCGGGCAGGCCGAGGATGACGCTGATGAATGGGAAGAAGCCCGCGCGCACGACGCGGCGGCAGGTGTCTTCGCAGAGATCGGCCCATTCGTCCGGCGTCCACGGGCGAATCTTGCCGCCGCGCATGTTGCGCTCCAGCAGTTCGCCGCTGGCCGTCTCGACGCCGAGGTTGAGCCAGAGGTAACGGTGTTGCTGCCCCTCGGTCATGACGGAGTAAACTTCGCGCAGGTCATCGTCGCTGCAGCGGGCGGCGGAGATGATGTTGGCGTGGTCGAGTTGGATGAGGCGCAGGCCGCGCAGGTCGCGGATTTTCCGGACGAGTGACTTGAGCGCGGGCGGATTGACGCCATTGATATGGCTCGGCGTGCCGTAGCGGAAGAAGTCCTCGCTGATGAGCACGATGTTGTCCACGCCGCCGGCAAGATTGGTCTGCACGTCGGCGAGAATGGCTTCCTCCGGCAGATGCAGCATCGGCTCGCTCGCCACAGTGCAGAAGTCGCAGCCTTTGCCGCAACCGCGGCTGATCTCCACGACACCCATCGAAGTCGGGCCGGCGATGGCGGGAATGTCCGCCGCTGGCGGCGTGTCGGCTTGAATGAACGCCGGCGCATCGCCGCCATCGGCGAGTTTGCGAAACAACGCCGCCACCACGCCCTCGGCGTAGCCGCTGACAACCGTGTCTACGCCGAGCGCGGTGCGTTGTTCCTCGCGTTGCGCGAACTGCCACGCGCCCGCGCCGCCAGTGACGACGCGAAAGCCGAAGCGTTGCTTCAGTTCCTTGATTTGGCGCAGCAACGCGCCGAACCACAACTCGGTGTAGAGCCGGCCGCCGGCCATGTCGGTCATGGTGGTGTTGCTCATGCCGAGGCCGAACGGATCGCCGGAAGCGACGGCGACAACCTGCGTGTCGCGGCCGACGACGGCGGCGAGGTTCTCCGGCGGCACGATGACGATGTCGTCCGGCGAGAATCCGCCGCGCAGCAGGCTGGCTTCAATGCGGCGCAGACCCAGCGGCGCTTTGCGTGCGCGCGGGCCGGCGGTAGGCACGGGTGGCGAGAGAAAGCGCCGCATGATGAACTCCGGCACGACGTTGGTCTGCACGGTGCCCATGATGCCGTCGAACAGCGTCGGGTAATCCGCCATCAGCGTGCGGTCCGCCGTCAGGACGATGCGGAAACCGTCGCGAGGGAGATGCGGCATTGTGGTTGGACCGTTCGCTTTCACAGCTTCGCGTCGTCTAGCGCGTCCATCAACTTGTCGAGATCGTCCTTTGGCTTTGTTTCCTTGCCGGCACCGGCCAGCGCCGCGTTGCGCTCGTCGGTGGCGAGTTGGGCGGCGGCGGGCGCGCCGAAGAGTTCCGAGAGATCAAGCTTGCGCGCGTCGGGACCGGCACCCGGTGCGCCGGCGATGGCGGGAGAGCGGTGCATCGGGAAGAGGATGGCGTTCTCCGGACAGACTCGGCTGCAAGCAGGACAGCCGGGTTTGCAGTTATCGGGACTCTCGACGACGATGTGCGCGTTGTCGTCCACGCCATAGACGCCGAAGAGACAGAAATCAATGCACTCCATGCAATTGTTGCAGCGGCCGAAGTCAATGATCGGATACCAGCGGTGAGAGATTTCTGATTTCTGGTCTCTGATTTCTGATTTCGGATTGGCGGACGGTGTCGGGATGGCGGTGAGATTTGAGGCGCGCAGGTTGCGGAGGATGCGTTGGATTTCAGCGATGTGCAGCGAGGCGTCGTCGCCGTCGCGAAGGTCCAGCGACCAGATTGTGCGGGCCGGCACGTTTGGCGCGCTCGCGCTGCCCTTCGGATTTTCCTCCGCCGAGTCGGCGCGGTGGAGTTGCATTTCGCCGCACTGGCCTTTGATGCCCAGCCGGTCGAGTGTCCAGTGGATGGCGCGCGGGTAGAGCCACGCGAGCACCAGCAGCGGGCCTGTTGCCGAGCGCAGCACCGCGTCGGCTTCGGCGAGGTCGTAGAGGTGTGGCATCGTCACCGTTGTCACGTCCGGTTCGCGGGTGAGCGCGTCGAGAATCTGCTCTTCCAGTTCACGCTTGCGCGGATCCTGGCTGGGCGATCGGGAAATGATGGCGGTGAGCAGGCTCATTGCGCAGCCTGTCCTTTCAGTAACGCCTGTGCCTTGGTCCAGCTTGTTTCCAGATACCGGAGATACTGCGCCGGCTCCATCGTGTCGCTGGCGTTGCCGTTCATCTCGAACAGCCAGCCGGCACCGTAGCCATCTTTATTAACAACGGACGGGTCGGCGAGCGCCTCGGCGTTGAAGCGCGTGATCGTCCCGTCAGCTGGCGCGTAGAGCGCGGCGACGGCTTTGGAACTTTCGACCGCGCCAATTTCGTCTTTCTGACGGACCGTTGCGCGTGCGTCCACGGACCATTCCAGAAAGTAGATTTCGCGCAACAGCCGAATCGCGTATGCGGAAAGGCCAAACCGAAGAGAGTCGCCTTCCGCGCTCAGCCACATGTGGTTGAGCGTGTAGCGCCGGTCGGTGGGAAACCGCGCCGCGAAGTTTCCCATCATGAAAACAAGTTCGTCTGGCATTGTGCAGCGCCGCGCCGGTTTCCGTCGTCATTCCGCCGCGGCAGGGGCGAAACAATAGACGCTGCCATCCCCTGAGGCAACCACAAGCCTCCCGCGCGCCGCCACGGGCGAAGAGTCAACCGCCGCGCCCGCAGCGAACTGCCAGCGCTTCTCCCCGGTCTTCAGGTCCAGTTCGTAGAGGTTGCCGTCATGCGAGCCGACGAACACGCGCTCGCCAACGATCAGCGGCGATGATTCCACCTTCGACTTCGTCTCGAAACTCCAGACCTCCGCGCCGCTCGTGACATTGAAGCAATGCACGCGCTTGTCACGGGCGCCGACCACCACGCGGTCGCCCGCCACAGCAGCCGACGAATAGAACTGAACCTCCTGGTCTTTTGGCGCGTATTGCCACTCCATCTTCGCGGTCTGCCAGTTGACGCAAACGAACTGGTCGCCGAGCGTGCCGAGAAACGCGCGCGCGCCAGCGATGGCCGGCGACGCGGCGGCGTAGGAACCCAGTTCGCAGCTCGACACTTCCTTGCCGCTGGCCACGTCAATCGCGCGCAGTTGGCCGTCGCAACCGGCGATGAACGTCTTGCCGTCCACAACCGCCGGCGTCGCATGGACGCGGCCAGCTGTTTGGAATTTCCACGCCAGCTTTCCGTCGGCGGCGTTCAGACAGTAGAGGTTCTCGTCGTAGCACCCGAAAAGCACGCGGTCGCCGACGCAGTTCGCCGACGAGATGATTTCGCCTCCGGCCTCGAACGTCCAGTTGGTGCGGCCAGTGGTGGCGTTCACGGCGTGAAACATGCCGCTGTCGTCGCCGACAAATACCGCGCCGTCGCGCACGGCTGGGGACGCCTTCACTGCGCCCGGAGCGCGATAGGTCCAGCGCAGCTTGCCGGTGGCGAGGTCAAGCGCGTGCAGCGCGTTGCTGTCGGAGCCGATAAAAACTGTGTTGCCGACGATGGCCGCCGACGATTCAACGGAATCTTCGGCTTTGAACGTCCACGCGAGCTTCAGCTTTGGCGCGAGCGAGCCGGCTGCGACGCCGGTCAGTTGCGGGTTGCCGCGGAACATCGGCCAGTCGCTCGTGTCAGCGGCGGCTGGCGGCGACGCTGACTTCGCGGCGCGGGGATCGTCCTGCCGGCCACAGCCACAGGCTGCCGCGAGGCACGCGATCATAAGGAATCCGGCAAAGCGTTTCGTTTCCATGTTGAACCTTGGTCACGGCAAACTTACCTGAGCGACGGGAGCTTTCAAGCTCGCGCAGTTCGCTCAGTGGAACTTCAACTGCCGCGCGAAGGCAGGCGGGACGTTAAAGAGGACGAAGCGGCTGCGGATGTGGTGGTGGCGCAGGAACTCGGCCATGACGGCGGCGACGCGGCGGAGGCGTTCGCGCTCGGTTTTGCCGACGAACGGCGACTTGAGCCGGCGGATGGCGGCGTATTCGAAATAGCTGGCGGTCGCGCCCGGCTTGGCGACGCCGCGCAGCGTTTCGAGGATTTCGCGGACCAGTTCGGGCGGGAAATTGTTCAACGGCAGGCCGGCGACGATGAAGTCGAACGTTGGTTTGAGTTCGATGGCTTGGATCGGCGCGCAGACGATCTCCACCTGCGGGTTGCCGCCGAAACGTTTCCGCAGCAGGTCGGCGAATTCCTGGTTGATTTCGTAAACGACGAGCTTGTCGCCGGGTCGCAGCAACTTCATGAGCCGCTGCGTGAACGCGCCGGTGCCGGCGCCGACTTCGAGAATCTTCACCGGCGCGTGGCCCGGCCGGACGTGGTCGGTAATGGCCTTCGCCAAGAACCGCGAGCTGGCGGTGACGGCGCCGGTGTGCGCGAAGTTGCGGACAAACTGCTTGAGAAAGACGAGCCGTTCGTTAAGGGGCATCGCTGGTTTCCGTGGGCTTCGGCGGCGGCGCTGGCAGTGTGGGAAGGCCGGAGTGTTTGAACATCAGCGCGCCGAGCGGCGGCAGCGTCACCTTGATCGAATGCGGCCGGCCGGCTTGCGGCACCGGCTCGGCCACGACGCCACCCGCGTTGCCCACGTCGCTGCCGCCATAGAATCCCGCGTCGGTGTTGAACATCTCCCTGTAGAAGCCGCCGTCGGGCACGCCGACGCGGTAGTTCTTGCGAACCACCGGTGTGAAGTTGAAGACGCAGATGACTGGTTCGCCACCGGATTTCGAGCGCCGCAGGAACGTCACCACGCTGCTGTCGGCGTCGTGGAAATCAATCCACTCGAAACCCTGATGTGTGTGATCCTGCTCCCACAGCGCTGGCTCGGCACGGTAGAAGTGGTTCAGGTCCTTGACGGCACGCTGGAGGGCCTTGTGCCGGTCGAAGTCGAGCAAGTGCCAGTCAATGCTGTTGGCAGCGTCCCATTCCTTCCACTGGCCCAGCTCGCCACCCATGAAGAGCATCTTCTTGCCGGGATGTGCCGTCATGAATGCCAACAGCAGCCGCAGGTTGGCGAACTTCTGCCAGTCGTCGCCGGGCATTTTGCTGATCAGGCTGCATTTGCCGTGAACCACCTCGTCGTGCGAAAGCACCAGCACGAAGTTCTCGAAGAACGCATAGACCAGGCCGAACGTCAGGTTGTTCTGGTGGAAGCGGCGGTAGATTGGCTCCTTGGCGAAATAGTCGAGCACGTCGTGCATCCAGCCCATGTTCCACTTGAAGCCGAAGCCGAGGCCGCCGAGATAGACCGGCTTCGAAACGCCGCTGAACGCCGTGGATTCTTCCGCGATCATCATCACACCGGGGAACTGGCCATAGACGACCTCGTTCGTGCGCTTCATGAACGCGATGGCTTCGAGGTTCTCGTTGCCGCCGTATTGGTTCGGGATCCACTCACCGGCCTTGCGCGAGTAGTCCAGATAGAGCATCGAGGCCACCGCGTCCACGCGCAGCCCGTCAATGTGATAGCGGTCAAACCAGAAGAGCGCGTTCGCGACGAGGAAATTGCGCACTTCGTGGCGGCCGTAGTTGAAGATCATCGTGCCCCAGTCCTGGTGCTCGCCTTTGCGTGGGTCGGCGTGCTCGTAGAGCGCGGTGCCGTCGAACCACCGCAGCGCGAAGTCGTCCTTCGGAAAATGCGCCGGCACCCAGTCCACAATGACGCCGACGCCGCGTTGGTGGCAGCGATCCACGAAGAACATAAAATCCTCCGGCGTGCCGAACCGGCTCGTCGGCGCGTAGTAGCCGGTGACCTGGTAGCCCCACGAGCCGTCGAACGGATGCTCCGCCACCGGCAGCAGCTCGATATGCGTGTAGCCCATCTCCACCACGTAATCAATCAACTGTTCCGCCAGCTCACGGTAGCTCAGGAACTCGTTGTGCGGGCCGCGCCGCCACGAGCCGAGGTGGACTTCGTAGATGCTCACCGGTTTGTCCAGCAGCACTGTCTTTGCGCGCTTCTCCATCCACTCCTTGTCCTGCCACTCGTAGCGGTTGATGTCCCAGACGATGGAGGACGTCGAGGGCCGCACCTCGTGGAAGAACGCCAGCGGGTCCGTCTTCAGGCGCAGATGGCCTTCCTTCGTCTTGATCTCAAACTTGTATTTGTCGCCGGCCTTCAACCCCGGCACGAACAACTCCCACACGCCCGACGCGCCGAGCGCGCGCATCGGATGCCAGCGCCCGTCCCAGCCGTTGAAGTCGCCCACCAAGCTCACGCGCTGCGCGTTCGGCGCCCACACCGCGAAATGCACGCCGCTAACGCCGTCCACCGTTATCAAGTGCGCGCCGAGTTTCTCCCACAGCCGCAGGTGATTTCCCTCGTTGAACAAATGCAGGTCCAACTCCCCGAGCACCGGCCAGAACGAATACGGATCGCGAGTCACGCGCTGTCCGCCGCGGAAATCTGTAATGCGCAGTTCGTAGCGGAACAGTTGCCGCTGGTCGGGAATCAACAACTCAAACAAGCCGTGCTCATGCGTGCGCTTCATCGGCCACGCGCGGCGCTCGCCGTCGAGTTCGGTCGCCACGACCTCCTTCGCGTCGCGCAGGAACGCCCGGATCGCCACCTGCTTCTGCCCGCGCAGCGTGACCACATGCGCGCCGAGCACGCCGAACGGATCGTGCAAGTCGCTGTGGAGAATGGCGTCCATCTGCTTCTTGTTCAGTGTCTGGCTCATGCCTGTTCCCTGTTGCCGCGGCATCCTACCCGTCCCGCCGCCGCAAAGCCACATCAAGAATGCTGGATTCGGAAAGCGGGACAGGCATCCTGCCTGTCTGGCCATGATGACAACCATCCGACAAGCGGGACGCCTCGTCCACTACTCACCGCTTAAAAATCTCGTTCAACAGTGCCGCGCCGGCAGCCGGCCGGCGCAAAACCGACTCACGACTTCTTCTTCTTTTGTTCCGCCCTCGATTGTTCGACGGTTTTAAGCCGATCTGGATGGTTGCAGAAAACATGGGGGCCGGAAAACATTGCGTATGTGCATTCAGAGGGCCCCTCAACCAGACAGTGCACCAGCAAACCTGTGCCTAATGCCACGGCGCGGCAGATAGCAGGATCGGGCAAAGTCTGCCTCTGAGGATGGCGCTCTCTCTGCGAACCTGATTTACCTAGATCGTTCTCGTTCATAGACCGCTTCTTGTTTGCTCCATCCTTGTAAGATGAGGTAAGAGACGAAGCTCCACGCCGGTGCTCGCCTGTGGGGAAATGTGCAACTTGCCCCCAACTACACTCTATCCCGTCTCGGTATTGATCTCGGTGGCATTCCAAATACTGGATTTCAGCCGCAGATGTCAAGACGGCGCTCCTTGCGCGCTGAAATCAGGGAGCTGGATGGAGGAAACTCATGCTTGCTCGCAGCGTGGCATCGGCCTAGTTTCCAGTGCGGTTGGCTGCGGAAGGAGTGATCGTAGGAAAGTCGGACGGCAGAAAGATAAGGAGAAGGCACCATGAAGAACATTTGGGTCTGGGCGGCGGCGATATTGATTCTCTCACTCGCCGGCGTGGACCGCGCGCTGGCGGCGGAGACAGACAAGCAGGTGCAGGATGCGCTCGCGCTGTTCTTGAAGGCCGATCCCGGCCTGAAGAAGTTTCTGGAGAGTGCGGTCGGCTATGCGGTATTTCCCGACGTGACCAAGGGCGCCATCGGCATTGGTGCGGCGCATGGCGGCGGCTGTGTTTATGAAAAGGGCAAGCTGGTCGGCACGGCGTCGCTGACGCAGGTGACAATCGGGCTGGCGTTGGGCGGACAGTCGTATGCCGAGCTGATCTTCTTCGAGACGCCGGAGGCACTGGACTCGTTCAAGAAGAGCGAGTTGGCGTTCAGCGCGCAGGTGAGCGCGGTCGCGGCAGCGGAGGGCGTGTCGAGTAACGCCAAATATCAGCTCGGCGTGGCGGTGTTCACGCTGGCCAGGGGCGGGCTGATGTATGAGGCCAGCCTCGGTGGGCAGAAGTTCAAGTTCAAGCCGCTGGCGCAATAATTCCGGCGGTGGCAAACAGCCGCGTCATCGTGGCAGTGAGCAATGGTGCGTGGCGGCGGCGTTCAGCCGGGTCGTTGCTCCACCGGGAAGCGCGTTCAACCGCCATGACCGCCGGTCAACCGTAATGTTTCCCGTCTTTGTCGGCGCATCACGCCCGCCACGCCCGGGCGCGGCCCTGCGCTTGCGCGACTGCGGTGCGGGCGATTTCGCAATCTTCCGCAACATCGAAGTCGAACATACCGGCCAGAACGAAATCGCCGCCGCTGCTGAACGCGTAGGGGAAGGCATTCTTTGGCGGAATCGCACCCGCCGCCATCACCTTGAATGCGATCCACGGCTTCTCGACCGTCTTCATAAACGCGACGGTCTCTTCGGGATTGCGGCACCAGTAACCGGGAACTTCCGACGTGTTGCGCGCGGCTTCGCCGGTGCGCGGCGCGGTCGGATAACGATGATGGTGCAGCGTCTTGATGTAGAAATCCGCCGGCAGCTTGTCCTTCTCGCACTGCTGCACGACCGCCAGATCGTGGGCGCCGATGCCGCACGGCACGTTGTGCAGCTTGATGCGCTCCAGCGTCTTGGCGATCACGCTGAACTTCCCTTCGGAAAGATATTTGTCGCAGTGGACGCCCCAGATGTAAATCGCCTCTGTGCCGTCATCCACCATCTGCCGAATCTGAGTGTCATAGGCCGTGGTGTCCTCGATGTTGCTGGTGGAATAAAGGATCCACTGCATCTTGCCGCCGTTCTTGCGGTGCTCGTTGAGCGTCTTGCAGACGGCCGGCGTGACGTTCACCGAGAGCGTGTTGATGCCGTTCGTCTCGGCGAGTTCGATCGTCTCGCGAACCTTGGCGTCGGTGTTGTAAGAGCGGACCAGCTTGTTGATGTAGCCGAGGTCGCGGGGGTGATTGTAGCGGGTCAGCAGGTTGCCGCCGAGAATGAGCCGGGTGAATTGCAGCCCGCCGATCTTTCCCGTTGGCAACAATGGTTTCGATGCCGGAGCGGTAGGTTTGTTTTCGGCCGCGTTGGTGCACACGGGTATTCCAGCGCCGGCAGCCAGTCCCGTGGTGGCGAGAACGGAGTTTTGAATGAAACCTCTACGGCTCAGTTTGTCGTTCATGGTGTTGCTTTCATTGCGAGCAACCCTATCCAATCCGCCGAGCGCGTGAACAGAAAAAATACCGGGTTGCCGTTGGATGAACTTGCATTGCGAAAACCAGCGGCTCCTGTCAAAGGTAGATGCGATTGGACTGTCGGACTCAATTTGAAACCATGCTTCGCGGCGGCGAGTCGATGCTCGCGCTCGCGCCGATGCAGGATGTCACCACCCTGCCGTTCTGGAAACTGATGGCGGCGTATGGCGGGCCGGACGTTTACTTCACGGAGTATTTCCGGGTCCATCGCGATTCACGCCCGGAGAAATGGATCCTCGACGCCATCAACCGCAATCCCACCGGCCGGCCCGTCGTCGCGCAGTTGGTCGGCAACAACATTCCGGCGCTCGTCCGCACGGCACGCGAACTACAGCGCCTCCCCATCGCCGCGGTGGATTTGAATCTCGGCTGTCCCATGCCGGTGGTTTACCGCAAGAGTGCCGGCGGGGGATTGCTGCGCGAGCCGGCCCGAGTGGATGCCATCCTCGGCGCGTTGCGCGACGCGGTGCAGATCAGGTTCACGGTCAAAACGCGCATCGGCTTCGACGATCCGGCGGTTTTTGAAGAATTGCTGCCGATCTTTGCGAAACACTCGCTCGACCTGCTCGTGGTGCACGGACGCACCGTCGCCGAGAGGTATGGCGGCGAGGTGCATTACGATTTCATCGCGCGTGCCGTGGCGGCGATGCCGTGCCCGGTGCTGGCCAACGGCGATATCAACTCGGCGCGGAAAGCGGGGGACGTGTTGAAGTTCACCGGGGCGCGCGGGCTGATGCTCGGGCGCGGGGCGGTTAGAAATCCTTGGCTGTTCCAGCAAATCCGCCAGCACCTTCGCGGCAAGCCGGTCTTCCAGCCACGCGGCCGCGATGTGCTGGCCTACGTGCGGGCGCTCTACGAGGCGATTGTCTTGCCCGGCGTGCGCGAGGCAACGCAGGTGCACGCCATGAAGAAGTATCTGGGGTTTCTTGGCGTCGGTGTGGAGCCGAGCGGGAAGTTTCTGCACGACATCTGTCGCGTGACGACGAAGGCGGATTTCTTCCGCGTTTGCGAGACGTTCCTCGGTCACGACGAACCGATGGCGCTGGAGCCATTCGCCAGTGCGCGCTAGGACACCGCGACCACCTGATAATCGTCCGGCAACCGGCCGATCTTGATCTTCAAACGATTGCCCTGCTTCTTGCCGACGAGTTGCTGGCCCAGCGGCGATTGAGGCGTGATGACCAGCACCTCTTTCTTCTCGTGGACGATCTCCGTCCCACCGGCGCACGGCCCGATGAAGTAAAACGTCCGCCCGTCTTTGCCCTCCAGCTCGACCAGCGCACCGACATCTATCGGCTCTTTTGGCTTAAAAGCGCGCACGACGAGCCGCTGGAACTGTTCGAGGGCCTGTTCGGTTTCCGCAGCGTGCATGGATTGTCCACGCGCCAGATACGATGCCTCCAGCCCACGGGTGTCGTATTTGTCCTCGGCCTTGCTCTGGTCGTCCGTGGCCTCGTCGCGCGCGGTGCGGGCCGCTTTGGCGTAGAGTGCCAGCTTCCCTTCGAGGTCGGCGATGATCTTCTTGATAAGCGCGCTCTTGTTCATAGTCACGGAACCGCCGATACAACCCGAACGTCGCGCGCCGCGCAACTACGATTTGCGCTACGCCCGCTAGCGTTGACGCTGTTAGTGGCCTTATCTACACTATGAATTGTGGTTATGATTGCCTATGTTCAAGTGGGTATACTCCCTATTTTTCTACCATGACTCCTATAATGCGAAGAAGGCTTGCCGCATGGTCAAAGCATATTGCCCCAAATTGTTCTAACATAGCCGCTGTCCAGGGAATTGAGGCTATCGTGGCGGATATGCGCGATGCGCAGATGGTTCTGGAGTCGCTGGAGAAACGCCTCAACGAACGCGCATCACTATTGCGAGAGAATACTCCGAACGAGGAGATGTTTAAGGAGGTAGTCTCTTACGTTTATTGGAGTTTTCCAGAAGTGTCTTCTGTCGCGCTGATGAAAGCAATGCGCGGCTTTCCATCTACACAGGTGTTTCGCCGTTATATCCTACCAGCCGGTTCTGGAATCCGTTGTTTGAAATGCGGACAAGAACTTGTCTTCACTTCACGAGAAGCTCTGCATAACGCGATTCAACAGATGGAGCAGATTGAAGAAGACGGACGCTGGGAAGAATGGCGACTATTGTGCAAGAAGTGTGAAGCTAAGCATTTCACCGAGGGGCGGGAACAATATGCAGCGCGTGTAGCTGAATGGAAGGCTCTTCGACATGCAGAAGTCGCGGCAGATCAGAAACGATTAGTCGAACTCAAATCCATGAATTATAGGGACTACCTGAGGACGCCAGAATGGCAAAACAGGCGAATTCAACACCTCAGAAGTGCTGGGTTTTCCTGTCAAGTTTGTAACGCGCGAAATACGGAACTTCATGTTCACCATCGAGATTACCGTCGGATTGGTGAGGAGCTTTATCAGGACCTGATTGTGCTTTGCCGAGATTGCCATGCGCTCTTCCACGAAAACGGCAAACTCTTTAGCTCGTAACTAACTGCCTGATCCAACGCAACTACGATTTGCGCCTTCGCCGCTCAAAATCCTTCCCTTTTTCCTCTGACGAATTAACATGCCGCCATGCCTTCATTCGACATTGTCAGCCAGGTTAGCTCGATGGAAATCGAGAACGCCGTCAACATCGCCAAGAAAGAATTGGCCAACCGCTTCGACTACAAGGGAAGCAAGGCGGAGATCATTCTCGAAAAGGACGAGATCAAGCTCTCTGCTGAGGATGAGTTCAAAATCAAAGGTCTCTCCGAAATCGTCCTCGGCAAGCTCGCCAAACGCAACATCAGCCTCAAGAGTCTCGACCAGGGCGAGCCGGACATTTCGCCGCTCGGCCACGCGCGGCAGTCCATCAAGATCAAGCAGGGCATCGAGACGGAGATCGCCAAGCAGATCACCACCTTCATTCGTGACGGGAAGCACAAGGTCACGACGCAGATTCAGGATCAGCAGATCCGCGTGACCGGCAAGAGCCGTGACGAACTGCAAGCGGTGATGGCAGCGGTGCGGGGACACGAATTTACCGTGGCTCTGCAATTCCAGAACTTCCGCGACTAGGACCTGCGCGGTCCGTTCCTTGCGCGCCGTTCGCGCCTCTGGCGGGCAAGGTCTCCAACGAAAGGTTGAATGAAACTTTGGTATGACAGGCCGGCCATCAAGTGGCCGGAAGCTTTGCCGGTCGGCAATGGCAGGCTCGGCGCGATGATCTTCGGGAAGATTGACCAGGAGCGCATCCTGCTCAACGAGGACTCGATGTGGCACGGCGGGTTGCGCGACCGCATCAACCCCGACGCGCTCAAAACGCTGCCGGAGGTGCGGAAGCTGCTCTTCGAGGGCAAGGTCGCGCAGGCGGAGTTCCTCGCCGAGCATGGGATGCAGGCGACGCCGCGCCATCAGGCGCCGTATCAACCGCTCGGCGACCTGAACCTCTACTTCTTTGGCCGGGGCCAGGACGAGGCGGCATTGCTCCCGCACAAGGGCTTTGTGGAGTATCGTCGGGAACTCGATCTCGCCTACGGCGTGGCGCGTGTGAGCTATATGTTGCGAGGCGCGCGGTTCGTCCGTGAGATTTTCTCCAGCGCGTTGGACCAGGTTCTTGTGGTGCGGCTCGCCAGCGATCATCCCGGACAGATTTCACTTTCGGCGAATCTCAGCCGCCGGCCGTTCGAGAGCGCCACCGGTGTGGTGGGTGGCGATACGGTGTTCATGCAGGACCAGTGCGGCCCCGACGGTGTGCGCTACTGCGCGCTGCTTAAGGCCGTCGCCGAAGGCGGCGTGGTCCGCGTGCTCGGCGACAACGTCATCGTCGAACGCGCCGATGCGGTGACGCTGCTGGTGGCGGCGAACACGACTTTCCGCGCGCCGGAACCGCGCCAGCTTTGCGAACAGCAGCTCGCCAAAGCGGCGGCGAAGCCATACTCGCGGCTCCGCGACGAGCACAGCGACGATCACCGACGGCTTTTCTCCCGCGTTGCGCTCGACCTCGGCGGACCCGACAAGCCGAACGTGCCGACTGACAGGCGCGTCGAGGCGTTTCGCGCCGGCGGCCAGGACGCGGCGCTGATGGCGCTCTATTTCCAGTTCGGCCGTTACCTGCTCATCGCGTCGAGCCGGGCCGGTTCGCTGCCGGCGAATCTCCAGGGTCTCTGGAACGACAGCATGACGCCGCCGTGGGAAAGCAAATACACGCTCGACGTCAACGCGCAGATGAACTACTGGCCCGCCGAGTCGTGTAACCTCGCCGAGTGCCACGCGCCGCTCTTCGATCACGTGGACCGGATGCGGCCGTCGGGCCGCGAGACGGCGCGGCGGATGTATGGTTGCCGCGGCTTCATGGCGCACGGCGCGACGGAACTGTGGGGCGACACGGCGCCGTCGGGCGATTCGGTGCGGTTCAGCCTCTGGCCGATGGGCGCGGCGTGGCTCTCGCTGCATTTCTGGGAACGCTACCTCTTCAGCGGCGACACGGCGTTTCTGCGCGACCGCGCCTGGCCGGTGATGAAGGAAGCGGCGGAATTTCTGCTGGAGTATCTGGTGGAGGACACGAGCGGCCGGCTTGTCACCGGGCCGTCGTGTTCGCCGCAGAATGCGTATCGGATGCCGAACGGCTACATCGGCTTCCTTTGCATGGGGCCGTCGGTGGACATACAGATCGTGCGCGAGCTTTTCAACGCGCTCGTCGAGGCGGGCCAGTTGCTCACCGCCGACAAGGGGCCGGACAAGGCGTTCCTGCAAAAGATCAACGCCGCGCGCGGCCGACTGCGCGGGCATCGCGCCGGCAAGGACGGCCGGTTCATGGAGTGGTCGGAGGAATACGAGGAGGTTGAGCCGAACCATCGTCACTTCTCGCATCTCTTCGCGCTGCATCCCGGCAGCCAGATCACCGTTCACGGCACGCGCGAGTGGGCGACCACGGCGCGCAAAACGCTGGAGCGCCGCGTGACCGGCGGCGGGACGTTCAGCGGCTGGAGCCGCGCGTGGCTCATCAACCTCTGGGCGCGGCTCGCCGACGGCAACAAGGCGCACGACAACCTCATCACGCTGCTGCGCCGCTCCACGATGCCAAACCTTCTCAACGATCTTCCGCCGTTCCAGATTGACGGCAACTTCGGCGCGTGCGCCGGCATCGCCGAGATGCTGCTGCAATCGCACGGCGGCGAGATCAACCTGCTGCCGGCGTTGCCCGCCGCGTGGCCGGCCGGAAGCGTCAAGGGTCTCTGCGCCCGCGGCGGCTTCGAGGCGGACATTGTTTGGAAGGACGGCGCGCTGGCTGAGGCGACGATCCGCTCCAAGCTCGGCCGCCTCTGTAAAGTCCGCCTTGGCGACAAGCTGGTCGAGTTCAAGACCAAGATCGGCGCAACCTACCAACTCACCGAAACGCTGGAGCGAAAACGGGCGGAGGGATAAAGCGTTTGGTGCCGGCACCGCAACCGCCAACGAGGTATTGAAACCGCGCCGCAGTTGCGTAGTATGCCGGCCATTATGACTTCTCGCGAACGACTCCAGAAGGCGCTTAATCACCAACAACCCGACCGCGTCCCCGTGGACATCGGCGGCACGGCCGTCACCGGCATTCACGTCTCAGCCGTCACGCGGCTGCGGCGCGCGGCGCTCGGTGACGACAGCTACCGCGTCAAAGTCGTCGAGCCTTACCAGATGCTCGGCGAGGTGGACGACGCACTCTGCGACGCGCTCGGCATTGACGTGATCGGGCTGAGGCCGCGCGCGACGATGTTCGGCTTCGAGAATGCCGGTTGGAAGCCGTTCACGCTCTTCGATGGCACCGAGGCGCTCGTGCCGGAGAGCTTCAACATCACCAAGGCCGACGACGGCGGCTGGGTGATTTACCCCGAAGGTGACACGACCGCGCCGCCGAGCGGTCACATGCCAAAAGGCGCGTTCTTTTTCGACTCGATCATCCGCCAGCCGCCGGTGGACGACGACAAGCTCAACCCCGCCGACAACCTCGAAGAATTCGCAGAGTTCACCGACGTGAACCTCGCGTGGTATCGCCAGCGCATCGAGGCGCTCGACGACGGCAAGCGCGGCATCATCCTCACGATGCCCGGCGCGGCGTTCGGCGACATCGCGCTCGTGCCCGCGCCGTGGATGAAGCACCCGAAAGGCATCCGCGACATCGAGGAGTGGTATGTCTCCACCGCCGTCCGCAAGGACTACGTGCTCGCCATCTTCGATAAGCAGTGCGAGATCGCGCTCAAGAACCTGGAGAAACTCATCCCGTTGCTCGGCGACCGCGTGCAGGCCGTCTTTCTCACCGGCACCGACTTCGGCACGCAGCGCGGGCCGTTCATCTCCAAGCAGGCGTATCGCGAACTCTTCAAGCCGTTCCACAAGCGCGTCAACGACCTCGTCCACGCGAAGTCTTCGTGGAAGACCTTTATCCACTCCTGCGGCTCCGTCTTCGACCTGCTGCCGGATTTCGTCGAGGCCGGCTTCGACATTCTCAACCCGGTCCAATGCTCCGCCGCCTGCATGGACGCGCGGACGCTCAAGAAGGAGTTCGGCAAACACCTGACGTTCTGGGGCGGCGGCGCGAACACGCAGCAGACGCTGCCGTTCGGCACGCCGGACGAGGTCTATCGCGAGGTGCGCGAGCGGATCGAGATTTTCGGTGAAGGCGGCGGCTTCGTTTTCGACACCGTCCACAACATCCAAGGCCCCACGCCCGCCGCGAACCTGCTGGCGATGTTCAAAGCCATCAAGGACAGCCAGCGATAAGACCACTTTACCCTCAGGAAAAGGGCCACCACATGACAAGGACACTGATTCAGTTCACGAGCGCTGTCGCGCTTGCCACCACCATTCATGCCGCTGAGTTCCACGTGGCCACCACTGGCAACGACACCAACCGCGGCACAAAGGCCGCGCCGCTCCGCACGATCCAGCGCGCCGCGGACCTCGCGCAGCCGGGCGATGTCATCACCGTGCATGAGGGCATCTACCGCGAGCGCATCAATCCGCCTCGCGGCGGCTCGTCCGACAAGAAACGCATCGTCTATCAAGCTGCGACCGGCGAGAAGGTCGAGATCAAAGGCTCGGAGGTTGTCAAGAACTGGGCGAAGGTTCAGGACGATGTCTGGAAGGTGACGCTGCCGAATCCGTTCTTTGGCGACTTCAATCCCTACAGCGACCTCATCCGTGGCGACTGGTTCAATCCGAAGGGCCGCGAGCACCACACCGGCGCGGTCTATCTCAACGGCGAGTGGCTGACCGAGGCAGCAAAGCTCGACGACGTGCTGAAACCGGCCAGCGAGACGCCGCTGTGGTTCGGCAAGGTTGAAGGCGAGAAGACGACGCTTTGGGTGCAGTTCAGGGGCGTCAACCCGAACGAGCAATTGGTGGAGATCAACGTGCGCCGCACCGTCCTCTACCCCGACAAACCGGGCCGGAGTTTCATCACTGTGCGCGGCTTCACCATGCGCCACGCGGCCACGCCGTGGGCGCCGCCAACCGCCGAGCAGGTCGGTTTGATCGGCACGCATTGGAGCAAGGGCTGGATCATCGAGAGCAACACCGTCAGTCACTCTATCTGCTCCGGCATCGCGCTCGGCAAACATGGCGACGAGTTCGATAACATCTCCGCCAATAGCGCCGAGGGCTACGTCAAGACCATCGAGCGTGCCCACGCTCATCCCATCGCGTGGACGAAGGAAAACATCGGCCACCACATCGTCCGCAACAACACCGTCTCGCACTGTGAACAAGCCGGCATCGTCGGCAGCCTTGGCTGCTCGTTCAGCACCGTCACCGGCAACGTCATCCACGACATCCACGTCCGGCAGTTGTTCACCGGTGCGGAGATGGCGGGCATCAAGTTTCACGCCGCCATTGACACCGAGATCAGTGGCAATCACATCTACCGCACCTGCCGCGGACTCTGGCTCGACTGGATGGCCCAAGGCACGCGCGTCACGCGAAACCTCTTCCACGACAACGCCCGCGAGGATTTGTTCGTCGAGGTGAACCACGGCCCGTTCGTCGTGGACAACAACATCTTCCTGTCCGCCACCACCCTGCTGGATGTCTCCGAAGGCGGCGCTTACGCTCACAACCTGATCACCGGCAAAATCATTAGCCAACCCGAACCGCGCCGCGACACGCCCTATCATCCTGCGCATTCGACGAAAGTCGCCGGCTTGGTGAACACCAAGGGCGGCGATGACCGCTTCTACAACAACATCTTTGTCGGCGTAGCCGAAACTCCGGCAGTCGCGCCGAAGGCAAAGAAAGCCGTGCCGCGCTCCGTTGGTTTTGGCCTTTGGGTTTACGACAGTCGCGAGTTTCCGCTGCAGACCGGCGGCAACGTCTATCTCAACAGCGCGCGGCCCTACGGCAAGGAGGCGAATCCGCTGACGCTGCCGGAGACTTTTGACTGCAAGCTCGTTGACGAAGCCGGCCAACCGCATCTCCACCTGACGTTGCCTCCGTCGCTGTCAAAGGCGACAACGACGCTCATCACCACGGAACTGTTGGGCAAGGCCAAGATTCCTGGCGTTCGCTACGTAAATCCCAACGGCTCGCCGCTGAAGGTTGACGGCGATTACTTCGGCAAGCGACGCAGCAAGACAACGCCGACAGCCGGCCCGTTTGAGAATCCCGGTGCCGGCCAACTCAAGCTCAAGATGTGGTGACAGGAAGGGAACGACGATGAACAGGCGGATTCTCTTCTTCGCCGCCTTGCTGTTGGCGCCGCTGGCCATTCATGGCAGGGAGTTGCCGGCGGATCCGGGTGGGGCAACGCCGTTGTGGGAACTCAAACTCGGCGCGCACCAATACTCGATCCCAACGATTGACCGCGGCCGGATATTTTTGGCGACGGACGACAGCGCGGTGCAACGGCCCGGCTACGAGCCGACCGGCGGCGGCGTGTTGATGTGTGTGGAGCAGGCGACGGGCAAGTTGATCTGGGAACTGCCAAGTCCGCGCTACATGGAAGGCGTGACGCCGCCGTTTCATTTCGACCAGTGGCGGTGCGGGATTTGTTCGCGGCCGGTGGTGGACGGCGAATGGGTGTTCGTGGTCGGCAACCGCGGCGAGGTGTTGTGCGTGGACCGGATCAACGGCGCGGTGGTGTGGCGGTATGATTTCATCAAGGAGCTTGGCGTGGTGCCGCACGATGTTTGCGGGAGCACGCCACTGATCGTCGGCGATCTGGTGTTCGCCTGCACGTCGAACGGCCAAGACGACCGCCACGACAAGGTGCCAGCGCCGCAGGCGCCGACGCTGATCGTGCTCGACAAGAAAACCGGCCGGCTCGTGGCGCGCGATGGGGAGCGGATCGGCGAGCGGTTGTTCCACTGCAACTGGTCGTCGCCCATCGCGGGTAAGGTGAACGGGCGCACGCTGGTCTTCTTTGGCGGTGGCGACGGAGTCTTGTATGCGTTCGAGTTGCCGTCGGCGTCGCGCGACGGCGTGCAGGTGTTGAAGAAGGCGTGGTCTTACGACTGCAACCCGCCGGGATACCGGATGCGCGACGGCGTGAAGATGCCGTATTCGACGCACCGCAAACGTCTCCCGGACGGGCCGAGCGAAATCATCGGCTCACCGCTGTTTTGGAACGGCCGCGTCTATGTGGCGATCGGGCAGAGTCCGGTGCACGGCGACGGACAAGGCTGCCTGTCGTGCGTGGACGCGGCGACGGGGAAGAAGGTCTGGGACTCGACGCTGGTGGACCGGACGCTGGCGACGCCGGCGATTGCGGATGGTCTGCTCTACATCGTGGACACGCCGGGCAACGCGCATTGTTTCGATGCGGTGAAAGGCGAACGGCTTTGGGTGCATCCGCTCGGCGGTCGGACGTGGTGCGCCTCGCCGTTCGTTGCGGACGGGAAGGTTTACATCGGCACCGAATCGGGCGCTTTGTGGGTGCTGAAAGCCGGGAAGACGCTGGAGGCGCTGTCGAGGACGAAGCTGCAAACCGCGCCGATCACGCCGACGGCGGCGGACGGCGTCTTGTATCTGCCAACGCAGCGAAGTCTGCTGGCGATTCCGGGGAAGTAAACACCGCCGAAACAAACGGAAGCAAAGCCGTGAACCGTGTCTTCATCACCCTCGCCGCCCTGCTGCTGGTATCGCCAGCGATGCTCCACGCCGTGGACTATCCCTGCACGACCGCCGAACCGCAGAAGACCGGCTGGCCGTTGACGGAAGAAGATAAGCAATACGTGTTGAAGCCTGAGCACGAGCGCCGACCGGGAGCGGAACAGAAGAAGCACCTGCCGGCCATGTGGCCGGTCACGCCTTCGGCCGGATACTGGGGCGGAACCAGTTGGCTGAATATGCACGCGAAGCTGGTGAAAGAGGCGGAGGCAAGCAAAGGCCCCATTGATGTGCTGCTCGTCGGCGACAGCATCACCATGCAGTGGGGCGCGGCGCGGACGTGGCGCTGCTGACCAATTTTAACGAATGGCCGGAGACGACCATCGTTGAGCCGTCCTCCTCGTGGCCGGATCCTTACTTCTACCTAAAACTGCTGGCGGAGTGGAGATGCCTCTCCTACACGCCCCCGCCGTTGCCCCGGGCCGCAGAGTAACCAACCAGAAAACATTCGCCGGCCGCTCGACCGTTCTACCAATCCGTCGGCTGATAATCCTTCAGGAATTGTCCCCAGACGTGCTCGCCGGTGTTGAAGCCGCTGATGATCGGGTCCACAATCCGCGCCGCGCCGTCCACGATGTCCAGCGGCGGATGAAAACGATGCTCGTGTTTCTTCCGCTCCGCAATCTGTGCCGGATCTTCGTCGGTGACCCAGCCGGTATCCACGCTGTTCATGTGGATGCCGTCGGTGTGATAATCGGCCGCCGAGGTGCGCGTCATCATGTTCAACGCCGCCTTCGCCATGTTCGTGTGCGGATGACGCGTGGTCTTGGAAGGCCGGTAAAACTGCCCCTCCACCGCGGAGACGTTCACGATGTGCTTGTCGCGTTCCGGCGCTCGTAGCATCAACGGCTTCAAGCGGGCGTTCAGCACGAACGGCGCGACCGCGTTCACCAAATGCACCTCCAGCAGCTCCACGGATGAAACTTCCGCCATCATCAGCCGCCAGGAATTCCGGTCGCGCAAATCCACCTGTTGCAAATCCTGATCGAGTTTGCCCTCCGGAAACAAATCGCGGCGCGCCGCGAGTTCCGCCGGTGATAGCGGCACCTGCGAAAGCGCCGCCGCGTGCGTGATGCCCACGGCCTGCGGCACGCCGCGCTCACACAACGCCGTCTCGCCCGTTGGCAGCAAATGATAACCGCGCAATCCCTCGTAAGCCCCGAGCAGGCGCCGCGCGTTCTCGGGTATTGCGTCCATCGGTCCGGTTTCACCAACCATCATGTGCGCATAAAACTCCGGCGGCCGCCGCACGGTCTGACAGGCATTATTGATGATGAAATCGAGCCGGTTGCGGGTCGTCATCAAATGCCGGCAGAACGCCTCGACGCTCGGCGTGTGGCGCAAATCCAGCCCGAAGATCTCCAGGCGATGCCCCCATTGTTCGAAGTCCGGCTCCTTGGCATAACGCACTGCCGCGTCGCGCGGGAAGCGCGTGGAAACAATGAGCTGCGCACCAGCCCGCAGCAACTTGATCCCGGCTTGGTAACCAATCTTGACGCGCCCGCCGGTCAGCAACGCAACGCGTCCGCTCAGATCAGTCATCTCGGTCCGCTTCTGCAAATTCAGCGCCGCGCAATCCGGGCAAAGCTGGTCATAGAAATGGTGGATGGTGGTGTAATCTCGTTTGCAGATGTAGCAGTTCTGCGGCTCGACGACCTCGCGAAAGTCCGGGTCAGTTTCCACTTCCTCCTGCTTGAATCCGGACGGCGGGTGATAATTCGGCGTCGTGAACACCGACTTGCGCCGCAGCTTGCGGATGCCGGTCTTGTTAAGCACGTCCTGGTCTCGCTGGATCTTCGCAGCGCGGCGCAGGCGCTGCCTGACCTTGACCAACTGACGGCGCGCGATGGCATCAGGCCGCGAGATTTCGCCGGCTGCCTTCAGCAAGCGTTCCCGCTCCTCATCCGCAACCTGTGCAAGCAGGCTGCGATCCTTGGATATCGCTTCCATCAACTCCGCAGCCGCCCGCAGGCGCTGGGTCAATACATCGTTATTCATTGTTGAGCATCTTCAACCAAAGCGGGGCAGGTTTTCAACCTGTCATCTGACCGGCGTGCGCGCTCGATCTGAAATCCGGCATCGCATGGCTGGCATTCTGTTCAATGAATTGGCCGTTTGGCTGTTCCCGTAGGGCGCGTAAACCGCTAGAATGCGGACGGAATATGAAACAACACAACGTGCCTCTTGCGGAGCGAGAGGACTACTCTGCCGCCTACGTGGTTCTCGTTTGCTTCGTCGCCACGCTCGGCGGGTTGCTCTTCGGCTACGACACTGGCGTCATCTCTGGCGCCATCGAGCCGCTGACGGCGAAGTTCGGCCTCAACGATTTCATGAAAGGCTGGGCGTCGGGCTGCGTGCTCATCGGTTGCGCGGCGGGCGTGCTTCTCGTCGGGCCGCTGTCGGATCGGTTTGGGCGCAAGTGCGCGATGTTCCTCGCGGCAGCGATGTTTCTGGCGTCGGCCATCGGCACGGCGCTGCCGCATGACATCTGGACCTTCATCGTGTTTCGCGTCCTCGGCGGCGTCGGCATCGGCATCGCTTCGATTTCTACGCCGATGTATATCGCCGAGATCACGCCTGCACGAATTCGGGGGCGAATGGTCGCGGTGAACCAGATCGCCATCGTCGGCGGCATCGCGACGACATCGTTCATCAACTACTACATCGCCAGCTGCGGCGACCAGGCGTGGCTCATCCAGAGCGGCTGGCGCTGGATGTTCGGGACGGGGATTTTCCCGGCACTGCTCTTCGCCGCGCTGTTGCTGGTCATCCCAGAAAGTCCGCGCTGGCTCATCGAGCAGCACCGCGACGAAACCGCGCTGGCCATCTTGCGGCGCGTGGGCGGCGGGGCGTTCGCCGAGGCAGAGAGCGCAAGTATCCGTGCGGCGCTGGCGCAGGAACGCGGCACATGGGGCGAGGTTTTCTCGCGCCAACTGCGCCGACCGCTGGTCATCGGCATCGCACTGGCGATCTTGCAGCAGGTCACCGGTATCAACGTATTCATGTATTTCGGTGCGACGATCTTCAAGACGATGAGCCAGTCCACCGGCGTGGACGCAGGCCTGCTCCAGCAGATGATCATCAACGGCGCTGGCGTCCTTTTCACGCTCATCGCCATTGCGACGGTGGACCAGTGGGGTCGCAAACCGCTGATGCTCATCGGGGCAGCGGGCATGGGCGTGAGCCTGCTGGCAATGGGCGTGCTCGCGCAAACCATGAGCGAGCCGGCAGCGGCGGGTGGCTGGATGCTCGTGTTTATCGTTCTCTACATCGCCTGCTTCGGCCTGTCGGTCGGCCCCGTGACTTGGGTCATCCTCGCGGAAATCTATCCAACGGCGATTCGCGGCCGCGCGCTGGGCTTGGCGACGTTTTTCCTGTGGGTGGCCGACTACATCGTGACGCAGACGTTCCCGCTGCTCGATGCGAAGGAGTCATGGTTCGTGCGCGAGTTCAACCACGCCTTCCCGTTCTACGTCTATGCCGGCTTCTGCCTCGTGCTGGTGCTGTTGGTCTGGCGCGCGGTGCCGGAGACCAAGGGCCAGTCGCTGGAGGAAATCGAGCGGAGTTGGAAGAAGTAAACGGACTTCCAGTTCCGCCGCCTCTATTTCTCGAACGCGAAGTTCTTGCGCACGGCTTGCTCGCGGATGGCGTTGAGCATGGCGGCATCGAATGCCTTGTCGGTGGACTTGCCGCCCTTCTTCATCTCCTCGGCGATGAATTTCTGGCGTTGCACGTTGAGCTGGTTGATCTCCTGCTGCACGTCGGCGCGCTTCTTGGCCATCGCGTCGAGGTGGGCGCGGCGTTGGTCGAGCGACATTGGCTTCATCTCGGCGGGCAGTTCTTCTTCTTTCATCTTCGCCAGGTCGAAGTCCTTCTGACCCATCGCATCTACGAGGTCCCAAGAGGCATTGCGATACTGGCCGCCGGCCTTGGCCACCGTGCGGCTCGCGAAGACCGCCGGGCTGGCCGCCGCGGCGCTCATGTCAGCGGCGTTCTGCATGTTTTGGCCTTCGGTGGCGCGGGCACCATAGGCGAGATAGGTCCGATTGATCTCGCCGCCGAGCGCCGCGAGCTTCTGGTCGAACGGCGTGCTCACAACGATGGTGCCGCGGTCCTGGTCAATGCTGGCGAACTGGCCGTCTGCCGCGCGCGCCACGTCGCGCCAGCCGTTGGCTTCGTTGCTGGTCGGCGGGCCGCAGTAGATGGCGTTGACGATGATGCCGTGGGTGATGGCGTCCTTGCAAACATCGGCGGTCTTGAACTGTGTGTCCTGCGTGGCCGGTTCGTTGCCCGCGACGACAATGATCTTGAGCGCGTCCTTCTCGCCGCTCCACGGCTGCTCCAACACGCTGGCGCGCACAACGCGAGCGACATACTCCGTGCCGCCACGGGTGACGAGCGCCGTCAGCTTTCCATAGACCGCGTCGAGGTCGTCGGTGAGGTCAATCTGTTTGCGGACGTAGCCGGTCTCGGCGCCATAGCCCGGCGTGCCATAGGCGTAAAGCGCCACGCGCAGGTGCGGCTTGGGCCTCGCCTTGGCGAGTTCGTTGACGATGTCCCAGAGCTTTTGCTTGGCTGCGTTGATCAACCCGTCCATCGAGTTGCTCGTGTCGAGGCAGATCACGAGGTCAACCGGCCGTTCCTGCTCCGGCGCGCTCTTGGCGAACGCGCTGCACGCGAGACTCGCGGTGAGGGTGATGGTGAGGATGAATGTCGTTGTCTTCATGGTAGTTCCTTTCTGGTTATTCCGTGACTTCATAAACTGTGTTGTCCAACGCGACCTGCACGTTGCGGCTGACGGCGAACCACGGCAGCGCGTGCGGATGCTTTGCAATCAAGTCGAAGTAATCCTGTGAATTGAACTTCACCTGGACGCGCTGCGCGTTCGGCATGGCCTGGACGTTAGAGTCAATCCACTGGCTACCGTTCTGGAAAAAGGCACGCCCGTGAACGAATCGTTGCTGCTGCGCATATTGGACGACGCGCGCAGTTGTTTGGGTGGGCACCGGGCTGGCCGCAACAACGCTTTGCTGCGCCTCATTCCTTCCGACGGCAATCGCTTCGGCGGCGTTGGGGGCCAGTTTGAACGCTGAAGAGCTGCGCGCGCCTGAAACAGCTTGGCCGCCGGCCTTTTGCATGTTGAGCGTAATCCAAGTCCGACCCATCACATCGCGCGCCTCGCGGTCGGCGTCGAACGTCTGCAATGACCGCCACAGCACGGGCACGTTGCGGCGCGACTCGTCCTCGACGATGAGGTAGGCGGTGTAAGGTGTGACGATGCCGTATTGGCGCGCCAAGTCGGTCACTTCGTCGCGCAACTCGCGGTTCTCGCCGTGGAGGCGGATTTCGTCGAGCAGAAAGCCGATGCGACGCGTGGCCCAAAGACGGGGGATGAAGTCGTGCTCGGTGTCGCGCGACGGGAAGCTTACTTCGTCGGTGAATTTCTTCACGGCGCCGTTGACGGTGCCTTCGATGGTGACGGCGGCGTGGCCATCGCCACTGTAGCGACCGACGACGATGAGTTGCTCGCCCTTGAACAGGTCGGGCAGCGGCGACGGATAGACGCGGCTCGCCCGGATGTCGCTGCCGAGCCGAAGCGCGGGATTGGCGAGCACGGGTTCCTTGATCTTGGTAAAGAAGCTGGAGACCTTCAGTTCGATGTCCTCGTCGGGCAGGACGTATTGGCTGAACGCGCGCGTCGCGTCGGTGATGCTGTCGAGCAGATGCGTGTTCACGTCGGTGCCGATGCCGAAGCAGAAGACGCGCGTGTTGCCGCCGGCTCGCTTGACGCTGGAGAGGATTTGCTTTTCGTCGGTGACGCCGACGGTGGGCTGACCGTCGGTGAGGAAGATGACGACGTAGGGCCGGTCGGAACGGTCGGGGCGCAACTCCAGCGCCCTGCGCAACGCCTCCTCAATGGTCGTGCCGCCGATGGGTTTCAGGCCCTTGATGAAGTCGCCCGCTCGCTGTCGGTTCTCTTCGCTCGCCTTGACGAGTTTGTCGAAGAGCGGCTCGGCTTCGGTCGAGAAGCGGATCAACTCGAAGCGGTCGCTGTCGTTGAGATTCTCGACGCAGAACTGGAGGGCCTTCTTGGCTTGCGCGAGCTTGTTGCCGGCCATCGAGCCGGAGGTGTCGAGCACGAACGTCACGTCCTTCGGCACGATCCGGTTGCTCCTAATGTCTGCGCCGGGCGACGCGAGCAGCAGGAAGTAGCCGTCACCGTTGTCGTTCCTATAGGTCATCAGGTTCACGCCCACGTCGGCGTCTTCGGTCGAGAAAACGACCTGGAAATCCGTGTCGGGCCGCACGTTCTTCGATTCGAAGCCGACCGTCGCACCGCGCGGCCCGTGGCGGCGAATCTCGACGCTGTGGCTGGGCGAATAGATCGTCTTGAGCGGGCGCTTGGTTGCCAGTTCCACCTTCACACTGACGGTCTTGATGGGCGCAGCAGAGAATTTTTCCGTGTTGAGCGGATAGACGTAGCTGACAAGACCGCTGTCGGCGCGAAGCACCTGCGAGTAGGAGAGCGTGATGCGTTTGCGGCTGTGCGGTTCGATGGGGAAGATGCGCACCTTGAACAGATCGCGGCCGGCATACTCCAGCAGCGCCGGGTCGCGCATCTTGCGGACGATATCCTCGTAGATGTGGCGGGCCTTGTCGGCGGACATCAACTCGGCCTCGACCTGCCGGCCGCCGATTTCCATCGTGAACTTGTTGACCTGCGCGCCCTTCGGCACGGGGAAGAGATAGGTGCCTTCGAGCTGTTGCGGGTTGGGGTTGTAGAACTCCTGGTCAATGGCGGTGGTGGCGACCTGCCCGTCAATCTTAACGTTGACGTGATGGTAGGCGACCTCCAGCGGCGCGAACGCGTAGTGACCGTGCGGCACGTGCGTTGGCGTGTGAATGACGATGAGGCCGTCGGCGAGGGCGGCGTTGGTGATTCCGAACAGGGTGAGGAGCTTGATCCAAGTTTTCATACACCGCATTGGACGGCGGTGGCTGAAAAATGCTCCCGAAGGAACGTAGGGAAAACGACGGCGCGATCAATGGCGACTGACCGCAAAACCGCAGAGATGGAGGCCAAAGAAAAGCCGGAGGCGACTCGCGCCGCCTCCGGCTCAATCTAACCTACCCGCAGGTTACTTCTTTGCTTTGAAGGAACCGATTTTGTAGCGGTCACCCTTGGCAGTCAGAGCCTTGTTGGCATCCTTCTTGGCGAGCTCGCACTTATCGTCCTTCATGGTGACGGTGGCCGTCAGTGTATCATGATCGAACTTGACCTCGGCCACGCCGGGCAGGGATGAGATCGCCTCACGGACGATCGCTGGACAACTCCCTCACGTGGCTCCAGGGATACCGATCAGATACACACGACCTTTCGCCGCATCGGCTGCGGAGGCGGTGGGCGCCAACTCTGTGGCGACCAAGCACCCCACGACCAGCGCGACGGCGACCAATGGACTCAGCAGTCGTGTCATGTGTTTCCTAGTGGTTGCTGGTTGTTAACTATAGATTCCCAACCGAGGGAACCGGTTGGACTCTACCATATCCGTCCGTCTCGGCAACATGGAAATGTCTGGACTTCCCACGGACGGCTTTACCGACAAGACGCGCGCCTCCAAACACAACGATTTCTGGCTTGCGGGTCAGTTTACAGTTTGGACAGCCACTCGCGCGTTTGTTCCACGCCCGGCCCGAAGCCGCGCGGCCCTTGCTCGGCCTTGACCGCGATCTTGCCGTCGCGGTCCACGACGTAAACGCGGTCGGGCCATGCCGAGTAGGCGCGGTTGACGGCGTTGTCCATGCCGTCCACCAGACATGGCAGTTTGATGCGCAACGTCGAACACGCCCTGTCAGCGACCTTCACGCGCTCGTCGTAGTTTTTCGGGTCGGGGATCGAGATACCCTGCCGCTCATTCGCCGGCATGGCCCACCCGTCGCTCGGATGCGCCTCCTTGATATAGACCACGAAGAACTCCGCCTTCCCCTTGTAGCGGTCGTAGATTTGTTCGAGGGAGCCAACCTGGTCCCGGAAAGGTGGTCACGTGAAGCTGCCAAACACCAGCACCACCGGCCGTTTGCCTTTGAAGCTGGAGAGCGTGACCTCGCGGCTGCCATCCTTGGTCTTGAGCTTGAAGTCCGGCGCCGCATCGCTGACGCGCAACGTGTCCGGCGCCCGCAAATCGCCGGAGTGTTTGCCCGTGCGCTGTTGGGCGAGCAAGGCCACTACACTGCAGAGAAACAGGGTCAACGCTAATGTGCGAGTCAGTGTTCTCATGATGAAATATTCTTCAACTTGCGCACGTCGCCGGTGCGCACCGTCACCCCGTCCTTGTCCATCCGCTCCAGCAACGGCACCGCGATGCGGCGGTTGGTCTTCAACAGCTCGCGCAACTCCGACATCGTCGCCTGACCGCGCTGCTTCAGAAACTCCCGCACCCGCCGGCACGCCTCGTCGTAGCTCTCCTTCAGCAGCACCTCGTCGTCGCCGAACTCCACGACAAGCTTCGCGTCGCGCAGGTAGCGCAGCGCCTGCGGGTCGCATTCCTTGCGGCGCGGCGTGTTGAACGGATCGGCCGCCAGCTTCTTCAGCAGCACCTCCGCCGTCGCGTTGAGCTGGCCGGTCGCCTTCGGCTTGTGCGCCGGCTGCCGGATGATCGTCTCGTCGCGCACGAACTGGCTACCCGCGCACAGGTCGCCGAGCATCTCGCTGAACACCTCGTCACCCGCGCCGAGCATCGCCTGTAATTCCGAGAGTGAAAAGCCCGGTTTTTCCGGCTTGTCGCGATGGAGTTGGTCAATGGCCGTCGCCGCGCGGGCCAGCGTGTTCTTCCAGAGCGCGCCGTCGGCGGCAAACGCCGCGCAGACCTTCGCGCCCATCTCGCGCAATGCCGCCTCCACCATCGCCGCGCTGAACCGCGACTTCACCAACAGCGCGGAGCGCGGCACGACACCGTCGCGCGCGAGCCACGCGCGAGCCAGATCGGCTGTCGTCGGCTGGCCTGTTGTCATCGAGTGGACTCGCGATTCCTTCGGTCCGCCGCGCCGGGCGTCAGCGTCAAGAATAACGCCGCCGGCGATCGTCGTCGCTTCGCGGATGATGAAACGGTCGCCGGCGAAACAATAAACCGGCACTTCAAACCGCAACTGTCCGATGGCTCGCTCGCCGGGCCGAAGCTCCTTGATATCGAACAGCGCCACGCGCGCCCGCCAGTGGCCGCTGCCGAGCGAGACGTTGATGACTTCGTTGTGCTTCATCTTCGTCTTCGCCCGCGGAGAAATGCGCAGCGCGATATCCACCGTGTCACACGGTCCGCCAAGCTCCGGCAGCGTGACCACGTCGCCGCGATGCACGCCCTCGACAGGCACGTCGGCGAGATTGATCGCGCAGCGCGCACCGGGGCCGATCGAGTTCGTCTCGCGACCGTGATTGTGAAGCGAGCGCGCCCGCGTCACGACGCCTCCCGACTGGATTACGAGCTTGTCGCCGCGTTTCAACGACCCGCCAGTCAGCGTGCCGGTGACGACGGTGCCTATGCCTTTCAGCGTGAACACGCGATCCACGTGCAGGCGCGGCTTGCCGATGTCATCGGGCGGTGGCGCGCCGGCCAGCGTGGTGACGATGGTCTGCTGGAGTTGCTCGATGCCCTCGCCCGTGTGCGCGGAGACGCGGACGACGGGCCAGTCGGGGAGCGGCGGGGTGAAGGCCACCGCCGGCAAGTCGCACTTGGTGACAACGAAGATGCCGCGTTGCACGTCGAGGTAGTCGAGGATTTGCAGGTGTTCCTCGCTCTGCGGCATCCAGCCTTCGTTGGCCGCGACAACGAAGAGCACTGTGTTCATGAACGCGATGCCGCTCGCGGCATTGCGCACGAAATCTTCGTGTCCCGGCACGTCCACGATACCGATGTTGAAATCGCCGAGCGCCAGGTTGGCGAAGCCGAGGTCTATCGTGATGCCCCGCTCCTTCTCCTCCGGCAACCGGTCGGGATCGGTGCCGGTCAGCACCTTTACCAACGCCGACTTACCATGGTCCACATGGCCGGCGGTGCCGAGGATGAAGTTGCGCGGCGCGGTCATGTCGCTGCGAGCCTGATCGCCTTGACGACGGTGTCATCTTGCGCCGGGAAAACCGTGCGCAGGTCGAGTTTGAAGACGCCGCGCTCGACGTAGCCGATCACCGGCGGTGCGTGGTTCCGCAAACGTCGCGTGAATTCTTCCAGCGGCACCGGCGGCATGATGTCCAACGTCACCGACTCAAATTGCGACCGCGGTAGCGTGCCACCACCGACCTGGCCGCGGCCGACGCCCGTGGAAGCCTTCAGCGGCGCGCCCGCCAGCGCCGCGACAATCCCGTCAGCGCGAGCTTGTAACTTCTCTCGAGCTTCGGCGAGCAATGTGACGAGGCGGACCTGCGACTCTTCGCCATTGAGGTAAAGGTCGGCGGTGGTTTGCAGCGCCGAGAGAATCAGTTTGTCGCAGCGGAGCGCGCGAAAGAACGGATCCCTCTTGAGCGTGGCGACCAGTTTGGCGCGGCCGGCGATGATGCCGGCTTGTGGGCCGCCGAGCAGCTTGTCGCCGCTGAACGTGACGATGTCCACGCCGCGCTTGAGCGTCTCGGCCGGCGTCGGTTCGTGCTCCACGCCGAACCGCTGCGTCTCGATCACCGCGCCGCTGCCGAGGTCTTCGATGAACGGCACTCGTTTCTTGCGCGCCAGCACGGCGATTCCCTCGGTGGACGGCGACTCGACGAAGCCGCCCATGAAAAAGTTGCTGCGGTGGACTTTCAGAATCAGCGCGGTTTCCTTGCCGATGGCGCGGGCATAGTCGTTGAGCGTGGTCTTGTTAGTCGTGCCGATCTCGCGCAGTTTCGCGCCGCTGGCTTCGAGAATCTCCGGGATGCGGAAGCCGCCGCCGATTTGAACGAGTTCGCCGCGCGAGATGACGACCTCGCGGCCCGTCGCGAAGTGGCGGAGCGCCAACACAAGCGCGGCGGCGCAGTTGTTGACGACGGTGGCGGCTTCCGCGCCGCAGAGCACCGCCAGCGCGAGTTCGAGGTAGGCGGCCCGTCCGCCACGTGCGCCGCCGGTCAGGTCGTATTCGAGATTGTTGTAGCTGCCGCCGATGTCGCACAGCGTTTCGAGGACACGCGGGTCGAGGGGGGCGCGGCCGAAGTTAGTGTGGACGAGGATGCCGGTGCCGTTGATGACCGGCTGGATGCGCTGGGCGCGGAGTGTGACGAGCGCGGAACGAATCGAGGCGATGACAGCGTCGGGCGCGATGACGGTCTTCGCGGCACGCTTGCGGAGTTCCGCCAGTTCGCGCCGGACGACAGCGACGACGACGGGGCGCGGCAGACCGGTGTCGCCGAGTTGCTGAAGAACCTTCTCAACCTGCGGAATGGCTCGTAGTGACATGGATGCTCCTGTCGCGTGTAATTCGTCCGATCACTTCCGCACACAGAGTGCGACGGCGGCGGCAGAGGCGCAAGATTTCTTCGGCGTGACGTGAGCCGACGCAGATGAGCAGCCCGCCGGAGGTTTGCGCGTCGGCAAGCAGAAGTTTCTGCGCATCGGTGACGGCGGTGTCCCAGCGGACGATTTCGTTGGCGAAGTCGAGGTTGTTGCGCGTGCCGCCAGGAACACAGTCGGCGGCGATGAGTTTCCAAGTATGCGGCAGCGCCGGCACGGCGTCGGCCCAAATCTCGGCCCCGACACCGCTCTCACGGCACATCGAGCGCAGGTGGCCGAGCAGACCGAAGCCGGTCACGTCGGTGAGCGCATGGACGCGGCCGGTGGCGGCGAGCGCGGGACCGATGTCGTTGAGGCGGGTCATCGAGCGCACAGCGGCGAGCACGGCGGCGCGCGGCGCTTTCTTGCGTTTGATGGCGGTGGTGACAATGCCGGTGCCGAGCGGTTTGGTAAGGATGAGCGTGTCGCCGACGCGGGCGCCGGCGTTGGTAAGAACGCAACGCGGATCCACGAGGCCGGTGACGCTGAGACCGTAGATCGGCTCAGGATTCTTGATCGAGTGGCCGCCGATGACGACGCAGCCAGCCTCGCGGCATTTTTCCGCGCCGCCACGCAGAATCTCACCGAGCATTTCCGGCGAGACCACATCTTGCGGCATCGCGACGATGTTCATCGCGGTGAGCGGCCGGCCACCCATCGCGTAAACGTCGCTGAGCGAGTTGGTGGCGGCGATAGAGCCGTAAGTGAACGGGTCGTCCACGATCGGCGTGAAGAAATCGAGCGTCTGCACGAGCGCGCGCCGGGCGTCGAGACGATAAACCCCTGCGTCGTCGGCTGTGTTGGAGCCAACGAGAACATGGCGGTCGGTCACTTGCGGGATCTGTCGCAGGACCTGCGACAGGGCCTTTTGGCCGAGCTTGGAAGCTCACCCAGCGCAGGAGGCCAGTGACGTGAGCCGGATTTGTCGTCCGCGGTTCATTTTGGTTTTAGGTTTCGACGCACAGAAAAACTGGCGGAAAGGGCAGGAATCGAACCTACCTGGCCGGCTTGCGCCAGCCACGACGGTTTTGAAGACCGCGGGGGCCACCAGGCACCCATCACTTTCCGCAAACCATCCTGCTACACGATATTCATACGCGGAACGCCGGCGAAGTGCACGCCAGAAGCGCACGTCCTCAAAAGGCACTGTCGCAAGGAAGTCTTTCTGCATGCGCGATGAAAAAGGGCCGCAGGTCACCCAGCGTCAGCGAGATGTGCCAGCGAAAAGTGGACAACCATGGCGGGCGGGATTAGTCTCGCGGCGGCATGAAATTGCTCTATCTCGATTGCGTCGGCGGCATCAGCGGCGACATGCTTCTCGGCGCGCTGATTGATCTCGGACTTGACCTCAAGACACTCCGCCGCGAATTGGCGAAGTTGAAGCTCGATGAGTTTGAAGTGTCGGCCCAGCGCGGCGAACGGCAGGGAATCACGGGCGTCAAGTTCGACGTCGCCGTCCATGAGCACGACCACCATCACCACCACGGCCACGGCGATCACGAGCATCACGGCCGCTCGTTTCGCGACATCAAGCGGCTCATCGAATCGTCGGCGCTCGCTACTGAGGTGAAGCAACGCGCGGTCGGCGCGTTCCGGCGGCTGGCGGTGGCGGAGGGAAAGATTCACGGTGTTGCGCCGGAGAAGGTGCATTTCCACGAAGTTGGCGCGGTGGACAGCATCGTGGACTTCGTCGGTGCGTGCATCGGATTGCGCGCGCTGGACGTCGAGCGCGTTGTTGCCTCCGCGCCGCTGCGGACGGGATTTGGTTTTGTGGATTGCGCTCACGGCCGTTTCCCCGTGCCGGCGCCGGCGACGGTGGAATTGCTCAAGGGCGTGCCGATCTATGCCGGTGACGAAGAGGCGGAGTTGATCACGCCGACGGGCGCGGCGTTGCTGCGGGAGTTTGTGACGGAGTTCGGCCCGATGCCGGCGATGGCTGCGAGCGCGATCGGTTACGGTCTTGGCTCACGCAATTTGCCGAAGTCGCCGAACGTGTTGCGCGCGTTGCTCGGCGAAGCCGAGGGCGGCGACGCGCGCGAGTCGGACCGCGTGGCGGTGCTGGAAACCAACCTCGACGACGTTAGCCCGCAAGTGCTCGGTGACGTGATGGACAAGGCGCTTGCCGCCGGCGCGCTTGACGTGTTTCACACGCCGATTCAGATGAAGAAGAGCCGGCCGGGTGTGATGTTGAGTGTGTTGTGCGCGCCAGCCGACGCCGACCGGCTCTCCCGTCTGCTGCTGGAAAACACGACGGCGTTCGGCGTGCGACGCACGGATGCGCAACGGCTCAAGCTCGATCGCACGATGGTGGTGGTGAAGACCACGTTCGGTCGCATCGAAGTGAAAGTCGGCCGGCTTGGCGGGAAGATCGTTTCGGCATCGCCGGAGTTCGAATCCTGCAAGTGCGCCGCGGCGAAAGCGAAGGTGCCAGTGCGCCGGGTGTTGACGGCGGCGCTGGCGGAAGCGGAGAAGCTATATGGTTGAGAAGGCATTGCTCGACATTCTCGCCTGCCCGAAGTGCAAGACAGCGGTGAAATTGGAAGGTAACCGGCTGGTTTGCCAGGACACCGCGTGCGGTCTGCGCTACCCGGTCCGCAACGACGTCCCGATCATGTTGATTGACGAAGCCGAGAAGCCCGGCGAGCCGTCTCACCTCGCTGGCGGCGGCGCCAGCCATAGCGTATAGCTGCGCGTGTGGAGCAGCTCCGCAAATGGAACCGGGGCAGCTTTCAAAAACAGATCTCGTCTCTCCGTCGGGATGACGCAGAACACCCGCCGTCCCTGCCGCGCCCATTCCCAGATCTGGTCCACGCTCTTCAGCAAGCGGTCCGGCGGGGGATGCTGCATCCCGGCGGGCGATTCGCCGAGGCGTGGCTTGGAGATCAGCCGGCGCGAGTAGAAACAAATGCCGTGGCCGCGGTCATGGGTCATCGCAAATGCCACCATGTCATCCGGCTTCGCATGATCGCGCAACGCATAGCCGATTGTCCGGAAGCTGTAGTTGCTCTCCATCAGATCTTCGAAGTTCGCCAGCGCGCCCATCGCCGCGATCAGAAACACCGGCAGCGCGACGACTCCCAAGCCTAGTAGCCGCATGGCGGAGTGCCGCGCCCAGAATACCGCCAGCAGCAACACCGCCGCGCCCGCTCCGCCGACAACCTGCCAAACCCACGCGTAGTCGGGCCGCGCCGGGCCGATCTTGCGGTAGAGCCAATACCAAAGGCACACCGGCACCAGCGCCGTGAACACCACGCTGCTCCACGCCGTCACGCGACGCCATGCGCCCGCGGCAGGTTGTTCTGTTGTTGTCAGCATGTCCTCCCAAAACCGCGCCGCGAGCAGTCCCATCGGCACCATGACCGGCAGGATGTAGGTAGCCAGCTTCGTCCGGCTCATGCTGAAAAACACCAAGCCTGTCACGACCCAGATCACCAGAAATACGCGTTGCGCGCGCGCCTGTGGCGACTGCGTTTCCTCGCGCCAGCGCCAGCCCGCCGTCAGCGCGCATAGCGTCCACGGCAGCGAGCCGACCACCAGCAGCACCGCGTAATACCAGATCGGCTGCGGATGCCCCTGCGCGTCCTTGAAGTAATGACCCGCAACTTGTTGGCCGAGGAAGAACCACCAGAGGTCAAACCGGATGCATGCTTGCAAATACCAGCTCAGTCCCAGCACCGCGAACAGCGGCAGTCCCCACAGCCAGCCAAGCTCCAGCAACCGTCGCGGCTGGCGCAGCACGACAAGCGTCACGACGATCACCAGCAACGGCACCGCCACGCCGACCGGGCCTTTGGTCGTCATCGCGCCGGCCAGCGCGAGCCAGAAGAACACCAGCGCCCGCCGCCCGCCGCCCTCAAACCAGAACCAAAACGCTGCCAGCGCCAAGGTCATGAAGAACACCAGGATCATGTCCGTTGTGATGAGCCGGCCGACGACGAAGAACATCAGGCTTGTCGGCAAGACCACACCCGCCAACGCCGCCCAACGCTCGCCCCCCATTCGCCGCGCCAGCATCATTGCCACCAGCACCGTGCCCAGCGCCGCCAGCGCTGCGGGCATTCGCGCGCCCCATTCGTTAAGGCCGAGCAACTTCATCGTGACGCACGTGAGCCAGTTGGTGAGCGGCGGTTTGCTGTAGTAAGGCTCGCCGTCGAGCGTTTCCTCCAGCCAGGCGAGCCGGTTCGTTTGCAATCGCTCCAGCATTTCGCGCGCTTCCTCGGCATAGCGCCCCTCATCCGGTTCGTTCAGTCCACGCACACCGAGACCGGCAAAAAGCACGATCACCGCGTAAGCAATGGCCAGCATTGGCAGTCGCTGCAAATACCGCGACGACGTGCTGGCGTCTTCCTTGTTGGCCATGAGTTCGGTCACTGGCACTGCATTGTAGCGATGCTGTTGCCGCGAGGCGATATGTCTTTGACAGGAAACAGATGGGTATGGGCGTGGCTGTTTGTGGCAGGTCTGTGAAAGAGACGCTCCGGGGTGAATGAGCCAATGGCTCATGGAATCAAGACGTTCGCACCCTTCAAAGGGAGAAACTGATTGTCAAAGCTGGCGTGCCAAGGAGCGCAGCAACTACTTCCGACTTTGGAGAACCTTGACCATTGCTACCGCTCTCCGGACGATGATCGCCTCCGCGCCGGGGCCGACGCTGGAGGAATTTACCTCGTAGCCGCCCTCCGGATACGCCGCCGCGTGCGGGATGTAGCCGCCGCCCCAGTGCGAGTAACCGCAGGTCCAGATGTGCGAGCGCGTCCGTTTGCTCCAGTCGGCCAACTCACGCTTGATGCGCAGGCCGATCTCCGAGCACAGCTCGCCTTGGCCAAAGACCATGTAGATGTTGCCAACGCGCAGCACGGCCAGTTCGATCTCACGCGTTTGCTTCGGATCCTTTGGGTGGGTCGCGGCCTCCGGGCGCGATTTCTCTGGGAGTGATGTGGGCTTCGCGGACGATGATCGCGGCCGGAGGTCGCGATCCACCTTGGTCGTCACCTTCAGAGGCAACGCCAGTTTCTCGCTGACGCCCGCCAACGGCATCGCCTTGCCGAGTGGCACTGCCACCGGTTGCAGCGGCACACACGCGGCGCTGACGACGTCGCGTCCGAGTTGGTGGCCCAGCTCGGTGAGCATCTGCTTCCCATCCACCAGCACATAGCCGAACTTTCCGTTAGCCGTGGCAATGCGCGGCCGCACGTCGCCGCCGAAGCCTTGCAGGAACACCGGCTGGCAGTTTGTGAACGCCGCGGCGATCCATTCGCGAGCAGGGCCGGGATAATCGGGGCTGATCTCGTAGCCGCCCATTGTCACCGGATGGCACGTGTAGCCGAACATCAGCGCGCGAACTTGGTTGGTGTCGCCAAGCACGCGCAGCACAGGCACCTCCATGTCAATCCGCTTGCGCGGTTCCGGCGCGATGCCGGCGACCTTGCCGTCTTTGCCGACTTGGCGGCGGTTGAGGCCCACGAGCGACTGGCCAACCGTGTAGTCCAGCGTTGCCTCTTTCAGATTGGCGACGGCGGCCTCGACGAGGTTGGAAGTTCGCGCTGCGAACAAGCTCAGATAGTCGCCGTTCCGGCTGCTGAAGGCCGGTCCACAGTGCGTGTGCGAAGAGTTCACCATCATCTGGTGTAGCGGGATGCCGAGTTTCTCCGCCGCCTCGCGAATGCTGGCGAGTTGTTGCGTGCCGATATAGCAAACATCAATCGCCATCACGCCGGCACGTGTGCGGCCGTTGTCGAAGACGACACAGGAAGCGCTGAGGTTCTTGAAGACACCCGTGGAGGGCGACTTGCGGCCGGCGTAGCCATGCATCCACACGGGGCCTGTCGGCGTGATGTCCACGGTGGCGACGCCGATCTTGAACGGCTCGACGGTGAGGGCGGTTGAAACGGCGAGAAACCAGACAGTCGCAATTGCGATGCGAGCTTTCATGGCCGTGGATAATGACAGAGGAAACGCTCTAGTTGAAGCTTGGATTTGAATTCGTCATAATGGCCAAACCATGAGATTTCTGCTTCCGCTCCTGTTCGTCATTGCCTCGCTGCACGCGGCTGAAACGAGGCCGCCACTCGACTACATGATCGTCATCACTGGCGAGGAACTGTTGCGCGGCGTTTTCCCTGACGCGCACACGGCGTTCATTACACGGACATTGCACGCGCTTGGCTGCCATTGCATTGGCTCGACGATCGTGGACGACAAAGTCGCCGACATCCAGGGTGCCGTTCGCGCCGCAGCGCAGAAGGTGCCATTGGTGATTGTCACCGGCGGTCTCGGCCCGACGGTCAACGATGTTACCCGCGACGCACTGGCGCAGTTCACCGGCATCAAGCTACACGAACAGCCCGACGTGCTGGCGGCGATGGAGCAACGGCACAGGACGCCGCGCGACCAGATTCGCCCGAACCTCCGCCGTCAGACGATGGTGCCCACACGCGGCACTTACCTGAAGGCCGCCGCCGGCACCGCCGTCGGTCTCGTGTTCGAGTGGGGCGACAAGATCATCGTCGCGTTGCCCGGCCCGCCGCGTGAGTTGCAGCCGATGGTGAAGGACGAACTCGTTCCTTATCTGCGCCAAAAGTTTGGCGTCCGCTCGCCGGGAAGTTCCATCACGCTCCGCTTCGTCGGCATCGGCCAGTCGCTCATTGACCAGACCATGAGCCAGCATGTGCCATTGATGCCCGACGTGGTGGTTGGCTCGCAGTTTGAAGGCGGTCGCGTGGATTTTACCTTCATGTTGCCGGGCGACAGTGCGGACGACCGGAAGCGGCTCGAACAACTGGCCGCGCAGATTCGCGAGCATCTTGGCGAATACATCTACGCAGACGACGGCGCGTCGTTGGAGGAGCACGTCGCGCGGACACTGCTGGCGCGGAACGCGCAGTTGACGTTAGTGGAGATCGGCAGTGGTGGCCGTCTCGCGGCGAGTCTGGCCGGCTTGTCGGAAACACCGCGTCTCCTGAAGGGCGCTTACGTGGCACCGGGAGAGGATGCGATGCGAGGATTGCTGAAATCGAATGGCCGCGAGTTGAAAGCCCTTGCTCAAGCTGCCGGCGGCGACTGGGTGATCGTAACCGGCGTCGTCGTTGACAGCGGTGGCGCGCGCGTGTGTTCGGTGTTGTTCCGATTGGGCGGCGAGCGATGGGAGTCTGTCCGCGTGCCGGTTCAAGGCTCCGGAGAGACAGCACAGGCCAGTTTGGTCACGCACATTTGGGACCGGCTGCGGCGGCTTTTGAAGTGATCGAATTATTGTGACAACCGCTTCGCCTTGGAGCGTCCGCCCTTCCACAGGTCGTATTGGGGGACCGCGTATTGGGCGAAGAAGTCGTCGAGTTGCTTCTGCAACTGTTTCTTAATCGCTGCATGTTCAGGCCAGTGGATGAGGTTCTCGCGCTCGCCAAAATCCTTCTTCATATCGTAAAGCTCGTCCGGGCCGTTCGGATTCCGAATGATTAGTTTCCAGTCCTCCGTTCGCACCATTCGCACGTTCTCCAACTCATAAAAGGTGACATTGTCCCATGCGATCGTCTCGTTCGACAGCGCGCGGGCGTAGTTCCTGCCCGGTAGCGTGGGCTTCTTCGGGATCCTTGCATCCAGTCCCATCCGTGCCAGCACGGTTGGCAAGAAGTCGTAGTTGCTTGTCATCAAGTCGCACACCGTTCCTCTTGGAATCGCGCCGGGTTGACGCCAGATCAGCGGGATCATCACCGCCGGTTCGCGCGCGCCAAGCGGCCGCGTGTGGTCGCCCATGCCCCAATAACCGCCGTGGCCGCCGCAGAGGCCTTGGTCAGCCGTGAATACCACCAACGTGTCGCGGTCACGGCCGATCCGCCGCAACGTTTCCATGATGCGCCCCACGCCATCGTCAAGACCGCTCATGGCGGCGGCGTAGCTGCGCATGCTGACGAGGTTGCTCATGAAGTCGCGGTTGTGCACCAGCCATGGGCTGATCGGCTCGCGCGGGAACGAGTCCATGTTCTTGCCGGCGTAGTAGTCTGTGTGTCGGTTCTGATGGACCTCACGCATGATTTTACCGAGGCCGTAGGGTGCGTTGTAGGCGAGATAAAGGAAGAACGGCTTCTTGTGGCTTTGCTCCAGAAACTCGACCGCGTGGTCGGTCATTGCGTCGGTGGTGTATTTCGGCTCCTTGTAGAGTTTGCCCTGCCAGATCATCTGGTCGCCGTAGAACGTCTCCGTGCTGCCGGGGTTTTTTGTGAACCAGTAGCTAAATCCCTCCTGCGGTCCCGCGAGAGCACCGCCGAGATGCCACTTGCCCGACAAGCCGCACGTGTAGCCGGCTTGCGACAGGATCTTCGGCAGGCTCGCAAACTCCCGGATTGCGCATTCCGGATTGCTCTTCTCCGGTTGGAAAAAACTATGGACGCCGTGCTGCGAGGGAATCAGCCCCGTGAGAAACGTCGCCCGCGTCGGCGAGCAGACGCCGTTGACACTGTAGGCTCGCGTGAAACGCATCCCTTCCGCCGCGAGCCGGTCAATGTTCGGCGTCAGGATGTCTTTGTTGCCGTAGCACCCAATCGGCCACGGGCTGAGGTTGTCGCAGAGGATCAGGACCAGATTCGGCGGCTTGGGTTCGTCGCCCCACGCAATCAGACTTCCAACCAAGACACACGCCAATGCCGTGAGTTGCCTGAGCTTCATACCCGCGAGTTTTACCGCAGCGCAGGTCGCGATGCAAAACAAGTTCCTCCCTCCGATACCGCGCCTTACGCGAGGCGCTTGGCTCATCGTCCGCCACGACAACGCTTCATCAACGCGACACACTTTGGCAGCATCTCCAGCGGGTCTTTCCTGCCCATATACTCGATGGAGACCGGCCCGCAATAGCCGATGCGCCGCAGCACCGTGAAAAAGCGGTCGTAGTCGAGGGTTGGCTCGCGCAGGTCGTCGGTCACATCCCAGACTTTCGCGTGGCAAAATGCAAGATAGGGCGCAACCTTCACGGTCGCTTGGAGAAAATCCTCGAACGGTTCCGTGCCGGCCATCGGATCGGCGTGATAGTTGCCCGTGTCGAGATTGATGCGGAACCACTCTGAGCTGACCGCCTCGGTGATTTTGATCTGGTCGGCTGACGTGCGGGAGATGCCGCCGTGGTTCTCCAGGACCAGGGTGATGCCCTTCTTCTCCGCAGCGGGAATGAGCGAGCGGAACGTCCGCACGGCGGCGGCGAATGCCATCTCATGCGTCACGCCTCGGGGGATGATGGCGGCGGGGAGACTTTTGTTGTAGGGGCACGTATTCACCCGCAGCCGTGGCGCGCCGAGGTAGTAGGCGATGTCGAGGTATTGTTCGAGATGAGCGCGCTCGCGCTCGATCTCAACTGGCGTGGCGCGGTAGAAGTTGGCCTCGGCGGCTACAGCGCAGATGCCAATCCCGTGTCGGGTGGCCCGCCGTTTGAGTTCGCGGATGATAGTCCAGTCGCCCTTGAGGTAGAAGTCGTTGAGTTCGATCGCGTCCAAGCCCGCGCGGCCGCACATGGCGGGGAAGTCGAGAATGTCCAGTTTCTTCTCACGGAATGCGCGGCCGAACGATGCGGTCGAGATGGCGAGTTTTACCCGGCACGCCGTGTCAATGACCTGTGGCGGCGTGGCAGCCGGGTTAGCGGCCCGCGCGCTGCTCACCAAACACGCGGCGGCCAGCAGGGCGGGCGTCGCCATGAGAGTGCGGATGGAGCGAACGCCCTCAACAAGCTTCATAGCTGTGATTTTCATGGCGGACGGTTGGCTCGAATATAAATCGCGTGACCAGCTTGAGGCTATCGCGTTCCTCGGGCGTCGTTGGGTGAACAGCCGTGGAATTTGTGGAACGTGCGGCTGAAGTAGAGCGGGTCCGTGAAACCGACTTGATGCGCGATTTCTTTGACCAGCAGGCCGCTGCCTTTGCAGAGCCTCATCGCCTCGTGCATCTGCCGGTGGAGGTGATATTGATGCACACTCTTGCCGGTCCATGATCGGAAGAGGCGATTCAAATACTCCGGCGTCACGCGGATCATCTCGGCGAGATGCGCCACGTTCGGCAGGCGGTCGCACTGATGGTCCATCTGTTCGCGCAGGTGTTGCAGGGCGGCTTCATGCTGGTTGATCGCCGTCGAACCACAACGGCTCGCGGCGGCTTGTTGCATTGCCTGGTGTAGCAGGACGCCGAGCGTGGCCAGGACTTCGGCGCGGAATGGCTCGAACTGCGCTGGAGTCAGCGGACGTGCCCCGTCGCGAAGACGTTCGAAGAGCGCGGCGCCCGGCGGCGTTTGCGCGACGTATTGTGCAATGCAATCCCATCCCTTCCGCGGCCGGTATTGAATCATGCTCACAAGGACCGATGGTCGCGAGATCATCAGCCACAGCATGTGGTAACCCCGGCGGTCGCGCGCGAAACCCTCAGAGTGCCGCACACCCGGCTCAAGCACGCCGATGCGCGGCGGCTCAACGGCGTAGCGTCGGTCGTCAATGTCCAGGATAGCCCGGCCTTCGAGCGGGATGCAGACTTCCGGAATGTTGTTGCAGTGCAAGCCGAGCGGGTAACGGTGCGACGCGTCAGGCCTGACGCGCATCGGTCGCGCCGGCCAGCCCGTGCGCCCAACGATGTCAGCCGGCTGCGCGTGCAGCACGCACCGCATGGCTTCGCGCAGCCAATGCCCAGCCGGCCGAACAGCGGGTGCTGAAATGTCCATACAATTCCGATTTTCTCCATCCGTCCGTCTTTGGCAAGCATTCGGTTGCAGTCTATCCTCCGCGCCAGCTAATGGAGTTCAAGCAATGAACATCGTAGATCGTGCGAGTCAGTCCGTCGTGGTTCCGTTCTGTTCGGTCCTGCTTGGCATAGGCCTGACAGTTTCCCTCGGAAGCGAGACGGAGCAGATGGTGCGCTTCACCCACACTGTTGCGCCGATGGGTGGCAGGAATCTGGTGCCCAATGGTTCGTTTGAAACGGGGAGCGCCGGATGGTCGTCGTTGGGCGAAGGCGCCGGCTATAAAAATTCTTGGGCGCCGCTGGTCGAGAACTGGGGTAACTTCGATGCTCTGCATGGCGCGGTGGTGAAGTCGGGTGCGCCGCACGGCCGGTCGTTCCTGCGCATCCCGCTCGGCGGCAAACACACGCCGGTTTTCAACTTCGACTACTTTGAGCCGGTGAACCGCCGCGAACTGTGGCCGTTGGCAGCTAGCGTCGGCTGGATCGAGGTTGTGCCCGGCCAGCCTTACACGATCTCGCTCGACATGCGGGCTACGCGCAACGGCGTGCGCGGCGCGTTCGGCGTGCAGAACGAGGATGCCGGCAAAGGATGGGACGGTGCGCGCGAGCAGATTCTCCAAAACGTCACGTTGACCCGCCAGTGGAAGCGATACTTCCACACGTTCACGCCGAAGCATCCGTTTCTCTTTGTGCTCGCCGGGCCGAACCTGACGCGCGAGGAGGACGTCACGGTGGACGTGGACGCCATCCAGCTTGAAAAGGGCGCACAGGCAACGGCGTTCGCGCCGCGAAGCGATTTGGAAATCGGCGTGATGCCCACAGAACCTGCGGGCGTGTTCATCGCGGGGAAACCGGCGACGTTGAAGATCGCGGCGTTCAACAGCGCCGGGGCGACGGCCCATGCGCACATCCGGTTCAAGGTAACCGATTTTGCCGACCAACCGGCTGAGTTGCGCGATGTCGAGTTCGAGGTGCCGGCAAAATCAGCAGCGGAAAAGCTCCTCGCGTTGCCGGCCGATTGGCGGGGGTTCTATCGCGTCGTGGCCGAATGGAAGGCCGGCGAGGCGCAGGAATCGCGCTTGTTGCGCGTGGCCATCGTCCCGCCGCGCACGACGCGGGAGACGGTGCTCGGCATCAATCACGCTTACCCAACGCCGTCGTTGCTCGCGCTAACGAAGAAGGCCGGCGTGAGCTGGCATCGCGACTGGTCGTTGAAGTGGCAGCATATCGAGCCGGCGCGCGGTCAGTATCGCTGGGAGGTCAGCGACCCGCAGATCAACCGCGTCGCCGCGCAGCGCCTGAACCTGATGGCGATGATTCCGTTCCCGTCCACCGACTGGAACTCGTCCGCGCCGGACCTCGAAACGATCCGGACCGCTTCGCCCCGCTACCGCCGTGGCGGCAAGGGCGACGACCAGGAGTTGCTCGTCCGCGCGCGTTGGGCTTGGCCGCCGCGGGACGTGAACGAGCTGGCCGGGTTTTCCAAGACCGTCGTCGGCCGTTACCGGAGCCAGATTCGCGTATGGGAATTCTTGAATGAACCGCTTTTCACGACCTATTCGTTGCCCGACTTCCAGTTCATAGACCGGACGACGGCGCTGAAGAGTTTCACCGTCGGCGATTACCTCGACCTGCTCCGGGCGGTTGCTCCGGCGATCCGCGCGGCCAATCCCGGCGCGCGGATCATGGGCGGCCCCGCGATGCCACCCGGTGGCCGATATATCCAGCCGATGTTGGAGGCGGGGTTGCTGGACTGTGTGGATATTTTCGGCCTGCATGACTATCCTTGGTTCGTCAAACCGGAGACGCGCATCGCGTCCTTCGACAAACTGCTGGCGACCATGAGAGCTTGCGGCGGTCCGAAGCCGATCTGGATGACGGAGTTTTCCTACTACGGCAGCGACGACCTGCCGCGCAAACCGTTCCTGCCAATCCCCGGCCTGTGGTCCGAACCGCAACTGCTCAGTGAGAAACAGGCGGCTGATTACATCATCCGCTACTGCGCGATCTTTCTGGGGCGCGGCGGCGAGAAAATTTTCCTGCATTCCGGTTGCACCGGCTCGGTGAACAAGCCCGGCACAGAGAGCTGCATGTTTGCTGATGGCGCGGTGCGGAAGGTCTTCCCGGCGATGGCCGTCTTCACGGAGATGATGGGGCCAAGTCCGAGGTTCGTGGCGGACAAGACTAATGGCGGCGGTTTCATCTTCGCGTTTGAGACCGGCAAGCAATCAGTGCTGGTGCTCTGGGATCCCGACGAGAAAGCAACGGCCCACATCCCCGCCGGCGCGGCCTGCAAGGATCTCATGGGCCGCGCGGTGGCCGGTCCCGCGGTCGCGTTGACCGGATCGCCGGTTTATTTCGTCGGCCGGCCGGGCCAGGCGCAGAGACTTTTGGTGGCGTGTGCCGCGAACATACAAACGAAGACCAAACGATGAGCATGAATGGGAAACTGGCAATCGAAGGCGGCGTTCCGGTGAGGAGCAAGCCCCTGCCGCAGGAATGGTGCGGCGCGCACTTCATGGACGAGCAGGAGATCGAGGCGGCGGCGCGCGTCTGCAAGTCGAAGACGCTGTTCCGCTACTACGGGCTGGATTTGCAGAACGAGGTCTCCAAGCTCGAACAGGAGTTTGCGGCATACGTCGGGACGAAATACGCGCTCGCGGTGAGCAGCGGCACGGGCGCGTTGCAGGTGGCGCTCGGCGCGCTCGGCGTCGGCCCCGGCGACGAGGTGCTCATTCCTGGCTACTTTTGGGTGGCCACCGTCGGTGCGGTTGTCCGCAGCGGCGCAATCCCGGTGCTGGTGGATTGCGACGACACCTTCAGCATGAACCCCAAGGACGCGGCCCGCAAAATCACGCCGCGCACCAAGGCCATCCTCGTCGTTCACATGGGCGGCGTGATCGGTCGCATCAAGGACATCGTCGCGCTGGCCAAGCAGCACAAGCTCAAGGTCATCGAGGACAGCGCGCAAGCCAACGGCGCGAGCCAGCACGGCGTCAGGGCGGGCGCGTTCGGCGACATGGCAATCTTCTCCTTCCAGATGAACAAGCACATGACCTCCGGTGAAGGCGGCATGGTCGTGACCAACGATCCGCGCCTCTACCGCCGCGCGTTCGCCATCCATGACCTGGGCTACGCGCGCAACGACGCGGGCCGGTTGGTCTTCGACGATCCGTCGCTCCAGCTTTGGGGCATCGGCTGCCGCATGAGCGAACTGACCGGCGCGGTCGCGCGCGTGCAACTCAGGAAACTCGACCGCATCACCGGCGCGATGCGTTCCGCCAAGAACAAGATCAAGAAGGCCCTCGCAGGCACGCTGACTTTCCGCGAAGTGCTCGATTCCGAAGGCGACGCCGGCTCGTTCCTGTTGACCGTCTTTCCCACGCGCCAGCAGTCGTTGAGGTTCACCGAGGCGTTGCGGGCCGAGGGCATCGTGGCGGCCAAGGACGGCCTTTACCCAATCCACATGGACCAGTGGGGCCTGCACATCTACTACAACGTGGCCAGCCTCGTGAACAAACGCGGCCTCTCCGCCGCCTCGCCGTGGCAACTCGCGGAGAACCGCGCCTCGGCCAACATCTCTTACGCCAAGGGCGCGTGCCCGCATCTCGATGACCTGCTCAGCCGCACGATGATCACGTGCGTCGCCTCCGTCCTGACCGACGAGGACGTGCAGGATATTATCGCGGCATACCGGAAGGTCGTGGCGGTGATCTGCAAATAAGAAGAGTCGGCTCGAACGGACGAGCGACTCATGACACACTGACTTTGGAAAGGAGCGACAATGAATTCTGCAACCCAACCCGACAGCGAATCCGAACACGCTTGTGCGACCAACGGTGGCCCGACTCGCCGACTTTCCCGCCGTGATTTCTTTTCCGCCGCTGCGCTCGGCGCGGGCGCAATGCCGGCTTTGCTTTCGGCGAAGGAACCGGAGGCGACGGCGCGGACGCTTAACGCCACTGCGCCCGGCGCTCACGAGAAGGCGACGACCTATGCGACGCTCAACCGCGAATCGTGGGCAAGCGTCCTCGCGGACAAAGGCGAAGGCTACACGCCGCCGCTGACAGTGCATCTGCCGATCCAGCCGGTTTTCCAACGGGATTTCGTCCACGTGGACTGCGCGCTGAACGTCTGCCGCCGTCGCGTGTTGCCGAAGCTCTCGACTGGCGATCCCGCTTCCTGGAAAGCCGCGCGAACGCTGGAGACTTTCGTCGTCCAATTTGCGGTGGATGATCCACCGCTCGTGCCCGATTTCCGCGCAACGCAACTGTCGCTCGCCGAGGGGAAGTATCCGCTGGCGCACGCCAGTTACTTCATCTGCGACCTCCTCTACGAGTTCGACTACTTCTGCTGCCCGCTGGATGAGCGGCAGAGCGTGTTGTGGATCGGCGTCTCGGTGAGGAACGACGCCGATGCAGCGCGGCGGGCGCATGTCCGCGCGAAGGTCAACTTCCAGATGGAGTCCCGCATCTTCGATCCGCATTACGTGCCGTTCTACTGGGACGCGACGAAATGGCTGCCGTGCGACAAAGTCCAGCTCAAGGACAACGCCATCTGCCGCGATGCGGCCCCGATCGGCAGGACAATCCCCGGCGACTGGATGTTGGAGTGGGAGGCGAAGAAGGAGTTCGATGCCAAGCGGCTGCCACGATATTTCAATCCTGGGCCGGAATATCGCGTCGCGCCATCCATGCGGCTGGCGAGCGTGCAGGATGTTATGCACTTCTCCGCCGAACTGCGGGCCGGCGAACAGAAGCGGTTCTGGATCGCCCTGCTGACGGACTTCGAGGGTGCAACGGTGGAGGACCGCGAACGGTTGATGCGGGCCGACCCGCAGGCGGGACGCGCGGCGGCGCTGAAACATTTCCAGTCGCAGTTCAGCCACGAACATGCGCAGTTGGTTTTTCCGAACGAGAGCTGGGATAGGATCTTCACCGAGCTGCAACTCTCCACGCTCCAGTTGCTCGTGCAGTTTCCCGGCGAGAAGAGCCTGATGCCGACGCAGGGCGGGAGTTCCGAGCGGTTCTTCGTCTGGGTGTGGGAGGCGATGTTCATGCTCCTGCCGATGCTGCGGCTCGGCCACTTCGAGCCAGTGCGCCGTTCGCTGGAATTCATCTTCAGCTTGCAAGACGGCGGCCATCCTCCCGAAGGCGAACTGACGACGACCGCCGGCGCCATCGGCACCACCGGCCCGAAATGGCTCAACACCACTGGCTCGGCGCTCGCGCTGGCCACTGACTACTACCTGTATTCGCGCGACGAGGAGTTCCTGAAGGCTTACCTGCCGAAGATGCTCAAGGCGATGAACTGGATCGTCGGCGAACTGCGCGCGACGCGGAAACTCAACCCCGACGGCTCACGCCCGCTCTATTACGGGCTGATGCCGTTCGGGTGCGCCACCGACGGCGACATCGGGCGCATCGTGGCGGTGACGGATGCGTTCACGTTCTGGGGCTTGGAGAAAGCGGTGACGCTGCTGGAGCAGACGCGGCACGCGCAGGCGGCCGAGTTCCGCCGCGAGCTGGACATGTATCGCGCCGACCTGACGCGCGCCATCGAAGGCATGACACGGCCTGACGGCTACATCGAGCGAAAGATTCTTACAGGAAAGGAGAAGCGCATTGAACCCGGCTTCGAGCGGATTTGCAGTGCCATCATCCTCGCCTACATCGGTGCGCTCGATGTTCGCTCAGACCACTTCCGGCGTTTCGTGGCTTATTTCGAGGAGAAGTTGATGGACGGCTTCTTCACAGGCCGGATGACCGCCGACATCGCCTACATGGGCGTCGGCGAATTTTCCTGGCATCACGCCTACCTGCGGCAGGGCGAGTGGAAGAAGGCGTTTGCCGCGAATCGCATCAACCTCCGTTACGGGATGACGCAGGACACGTTTCAAGTGCAGGAGCGGTTCTCGCGCACGCACGCGAACTTCACGCCGTGGCAGCCGAACGGCAGCGGCAACGGCCGCATGTTGGAGATGATGCTCAACAGCCTCTATTTCGAGCACGACGGCCGTGTGACGCTGCTGGGCGGCGTGCCTTTCTTATGGCTGGCCAACAACGGCGTCACCGCGCTGCAAAATCTTCGCACCACGCGCGGCAGCGTCTCGCTCGAAGCGCGGATGCTCGACCGCCAGCGTTGCCGCCTGACCGTCCGCGCCTCCGACCGCGGTGTGCTGCCCCGGCTGATCCAGGTGCCCGACCACTTCGTCGTCAGCGACGTGAGTCCGCGCGCGCTCACGAAGGGCCGCGGATTGCTGCAAATCTCCGGCGACGCGCAGGAGCTTCGCTTTGTTCTTCGAGAAACCCCCGAGACGTAACCTTGCCCTAAAGGAGAAACCACATGAAACCAACACACAGAGTTCTGGCCTTCGGCTGCCATCCCGACGACGTGGAGATCCTCTGCGCCGGCACGCTGACGCTGCTCGCGAAACGTGGCTGCGAAATCCACATCGCCGTCATGGCCGGCGGCGATGTCGGTTCACCGACGCTGCCGCGCTTTGTGATCCGCGAGCAACGGTTGAAGGAAGCGCAAGCTTCTGCCGACATCCTCGGCGCGCAGTTTCACTTCGCCGGCGGCGAAGACCTCGAAGTGGAATACAGCGACGCGTATCGCCGCCGTGCTGTCCGCGTTATGCGCGAGGTCAATCCCACCATCGTCTTCACGCATCCACCGATGGACTACCTGATTGACCACGAGGAAACTTCGCGCCTCGTGCGCAACGCCGCGTTCATCGGCCCCGTGCCGAACTATGACTGCGGAGCCGCCGTCCCGCCGACATCGAAGATGCCGTATCTCTACTATGCGAACGCCGTCGGTCGTCGGGACATCTTCGGGCGACGGCTGCCGTTGACCTGCGCGGTGAACGTCACCGCCACCATGAAAATCAAGACGCGGATGCTGGCTTGTCACGCTTCGCAGCGCGAATGGCTCCGCATCGTCCTCAAGGAGGACAATTATTTGGAGATGATGAAACGCTCGTCGAAAGCTGAAGGTCGCGCGGCGGGATTCCCGTTTGCCGAGAGCTTCATCCAGCATCTCGGCGAAGGCCATCCGCAGGACAACATCCTCAAACAACTTCTCGGCGACGCCTGTCGCGAGTTCAAGGCCAGTGACCCCGGTCAGGCGACAAGATGAAGTTCGTGCTCAATCCGCTTGCCATCGCCATCCTCGCCGCCTCTGTTTCGTTGGCGGTGGGAGCACAGCCGTCCGCGCCGGTTGGCCGGCCCAAGCATTTCGCTCGTGTCAATCCCGTGCTGCCTTCGCCGGTGCGTTCGCTGCTCAGTCTGGACGGCGAGTGGGAGTTCAAGATGGATCCGACGGACGTTGGGAAAGCTGCAGACTGGCATACGAGTCAGACGCCGTTCCCTGACAAGATCAAGGTGCCGGGTTGTTGGGAGGCGCAGGGTTTCGGTGGCCCGGCGGAACGGATCGGCTACGAAAAGGAAACAGTCCGGCTTCGAGGCAGCTATCAAGGGCCGGCGTGGTTCCGGAAAACGGTGTCGGTGCCGAAGGCATGGTCAGGGCGGCGAGTTTGGCTGAACTTCGGCGGCGTGCATCCATCGGCGGACGTTTGGTGCAACGGGGTCTATCTCGGCGCCCATGATGTGTATTTCGAGCCGTTCGGATTTGACGTGAGCGACCTCGTGAAACCCGGCGGCCATGCCACGGTGCTTGTGCGGATTGATAACCGCAAGCGAGTCACGCTGGGTTGCATCAACTACATGTGGCAGTGGGGCGGCATCCATCGCAGCGTCGTGCTGGAGGCGACGGCGGCGGTGTCCATCGGCGGAGCGGTGATCCGGCCGGACCTCGATCGCAGCATCGTCGAGGTCGAGGTCGAGTTGGAGAACGCTGGCCCGCTTCCCGCCGAACTCCACATTGACGCGGAAGCGCGGTTGATGGGCAGTGGTGCGGCGGATTCTTCCGGCTGTTGCATGGAGAAAGTGACCGGGCAGAAAGTCGCGCTGAAATTGCCGGTGGGCAACGTGCGCGCGTGGTCGCCAGAGTCGCCCCGGCTTTACCGGCTCGATCTGCGGCTGAGCCGCGGCAAGGAACTGCTGGACACTTGGAGTGAGCGGTTTGGCTTCTGCAAACGCGAGGTTCGGGGCAACGCCGTGTTCATCAACAACCAGCAGGTTTTCCTGCGGGCTTACGGGAACGATTGCATCTATCCGATGACCGTGGCCCCACCTGCCTCGCGCGAGGAAGAACTATGGCGGTTCAAGCGGGCGCGCGAGTTCGGTTTCAACTACGTGCGCAACCACACGTGGATTCCGCTCCCTGAATACTTCGACGCGGCGGATGAGGCGGGGATCATGGTCCAGCCGGAACTGCCTTTTGGCCCTACGCCCGAACGGCTCCGAGCAATGATCAGGAACTACCGCAACCATCCTTCGTTGGCCACCTACTCGATGACCAACGAGTCCATGTTCGGCGGCAAGCCGCTGTCGGAACTCTACCACCTGGCCAAGGCACTCGATCCCGCCCGATTCGCCATTGACAGCGACGGCTGCCGCGGCCCGTTGCGGGACACGGCGGACTTGTGGGTGGCTGCCGACGCCGGTCCCAACCTCGTGGAGGCGCTCCAGCGCAAACCGGTCATTCACCACGAGTTTCTCAATGCCCCGACGATTCCCGACCCGGCGTTGCTGCCACGGTTCACGGGCGCATTCCAGCCGGTGGCGATGGAGCGGCTGGCCGCCTGGGCGAAAACGAAAGGGCTTGAAGCAGAAGTCCGGGAGTCTGTTCGGGCTTCGCGTTACTTCCAAAAGCTCCGGCAGAAGGAAGCCATCGAGAATGCGCGACGCAATCAACGCGGGCTGGCGGGTTACTGTTACTGGACCATCACGGACTTCTGGGAATACGGCCAGGGCTTGTTCGACATGATGTGGCAACCGAAGGCGTGGACCGCCGGCGAATTTCGGCGCTTCAACGATGCGGCGGCTGTGTTGGCCGCAATGCCAAACACCGTCGCGTGGCAAGGCAGCCGCCTGCCGGAAAAACTTTCGGTGTCGAATTACACCGGCCTGAACATCCGCAACGCCTCTCTGCAATGGCGGCTGACCGCCGGCCAGGAAATCCTCGCCAAGGGCGCTCTGCCAGACGTGACGGCACTCGCGGGCGATGTAACCGACGTTGGCGAGGTTGAGATCGTTCTGCCAGAGCTGCGGCGGAACGCGAAGCTGACGTTTGCGTGCGAACTGAAGCAAGGTGCCTTGCATCTGGAAAACGAATGGGAGATCTGGTCGTTCTCGCGGGCCGCGCTGGCGGGTTCATTGCCGGGCGGCGTCCGCTTCCGGGGCGACGCGGCGAAGCTGGCCCGGCGCTATCCCGCGACCGCTGCAAACGCCGATGACGACCTGCTCGTCGCCGACAAGATTGAGCTAGCCGATCTTGATTTCCTGCAGCGCGGCGGGCGCGTGCTTCTCATCTCGCCCGCCTCTTTCTTGTCGGATCGGCGTCAATTGGCGACCGGATGGTGGGCGCCGGCGCGTGACAGCCAGCTCGGTCTGGCGATGCGCCAGCATCCTGCACTGGAGAGTTTCCCAAACGACGGCGCGGCGGGAGCACAGATTCGGCGACTGCTGGAAAGCGCGGTGAACTTGGATGCCTTCCCCTTCCCGGTCACGCCGATCATCTACGGTCTGTCGCATCCGCTGCACGAGCCGTGTCATTTGCGGTCGTGTCTGTTCGAGTTACCCGTTGGTCGCGGGATGCTGCTGGTCAGCGGCCTCAATCTCATGAGCGCCGTGCCGGAGTCCACGGCGCTGCTGGATTGCCTGCTGCGCTACGCGAGCGGCCTGCGGTTTCAGTCGAAAGGCGACGCCGGGTCGGCCGCGCTGGAAGCGTTCACCCCGGCCACCGCCAAGCTCTCGGTCACAAAGCGCGCTGGCGAAGCGAAAGTCAGGCCGGGCGACGCGGTGCCGGTCGAGATTCGCGTCCGCAACAATTCCTTCATGCCGTCCGAGGTGCGCGTCACCGATACAGTTCCCGCCGGCGTCGAGACCGTCGAGACACTGGAATGGATGGTGGCGCTGCGCGCCCAGGAAGAACGGATCATCTCCTACATGATCCGGCCGGCCCGAGCGGGTGAATTCACGTTGCCGGCGGCGACCCTCGTCTTCGGTAACGACCGCAAACAAAGCGAGCCGGCAACTGTCATCGCCGTCGTCGCGGCGCCATCCGCTTTCTCGCGCATCGCATCACCGCCGGCGAAGGACATCGTCGCCGCGTGGCCGTGCGATGAAGACAAGGGCGGCGTGGCCCGCGACGAATCCGGAAAACATCCGCTGGTGCTGGAGGATGTCGCGTGGAGTTACGGGCCGTCGGGCGGGGCGCTCAAGTTCAATGGCCGCACCAGCCGCGCTTCGGTTGCCGCCGCCAGCGATTTGAACCTGCACATGCCATTCACCGTAAGCTTGTGGTTCTGGCCGAACGATCTGGAAAAAGACTCGCCTCAATCTCTGATCCACAGGGGCGCGCCCGACAGCAGCAGCTACAGCATCTATCTCAATGGAACCACACTCCATTTCGTTGTGACCGCCAACGGCAACAAGCACAACTACCCGGTTCGGGACGCCTGCCCACAGCCACGCACGTGGTATCACGTCGCCTGTTCATACGATGGCCATAGTGTGGGCCTCTTCGTCAACGGCAAGTTGAAAAGGCGTGTGCCGGCCCAGCACGGAAACCCGGAGCCGTCCGAGACTCCCCTGTTCGTCGGCTGCCGCGGCAAACAAAACGACTGGCCGTTCGAGGGGCTAATAGATCAACTCACCATCTTGCGCTCCGCGGACGTGTCGGAAGAAACCACCAAATGAACTTTGCACTCAGTCCTCTGGATATCGGCATCATCGTCGTCTCGCTGGTGGCCGTGGTGGCGGTGGGGCTTTGGGCGGCGCGAAACCAGGAGAAGACCGCGCGTGGCTACTTCCTCGCGTCGGGCCGACTGCCGTGGTATATCATCGGCGCGGCGTTCGTCTCCACCAGCGTGTCGAGCGAGCAGATCGTCGGCACCGTCGGCGCCGCTTACAAGAACGGCATGGGCATCGCCAACTGGGAATGGTGGCTCGTGCCCACTTACGGCCTGCTGACGCTGGTGTTCGTCCCGATGTGGCTCCGCAACCGCATCACGACCGTGCCGGAGTTTCTCGCGCGCCGGTTCGGGCCGTTGTGCGCGGACATTTACAGTTGGGTCATGCTGGCGGCTTACGTGTTCGTGTTCATGGTGCCGGTGCTCTACAGCGGCACTCTCGCGCTGACGGACCTGACCGGCTGGAATTTCCACGTCGTCCTGTGGGGCATGGTCGTGGTCATCGCGCTCTACACCACCAAGGGCGGCCTCTCGTCGGTCATCTGGACGGACGCGCTACAGTGCGTCATGCTGGTGGGCGGCGGCGTGGTCCTGTTCTTCCTCGCGTTGGGGAAAGTGCCGGGCGGTTGGGCCGCGATGGAAGCCGCCAGGCCGGATCGGTTTCACCTCTGTCTTCCCGCGAACGATCCATCGGCGCCGTTTCCAGGCATCGTGCTGGCCACGTTCGGCGTTTTCATCTTTTACTCCGCCGGCAATCAGGTGATGGCACAGCGCATCCTCGGCGCGCGCTCGACATGGGACGGGCTGATGGGCGTCTTGTGGGCGGGCGTCATCAACCTGCTCCGCCCGCTGGTGACCTGTTTCCTCGGTCTGATCGTATTCCACTGGACCAACGTGATGCACGCCGCGCCGCCGTTGGAAAACCAGGACCAGGCGTTTCCCTTCGCGCTGAAATACCTCGCGCCGGACTGGGGCTTGCGCGGCGTCATTCTCGCGGGGTTTCTTGCGGCAGTAATGTCCGCCACGAGCGCGCTGGCCAATTCCACGGCGACCATTTTCAGCCTGGACGTTTACCGGCGAATGTTCCATCCCGACGCGGACGACGCGCGGCTGGTGCGGATGGGGCGCATCGCCTCCCCGGCCGCGCTGGTCCTTGCGGCGCTGATCGCGCCGTCGGTCGCGCACTTGGGCGGCGTATTTCGTTATTTCCAAAACGGCGTGACCTACTTGGCGACGCCGTTCATCTCCGTGATGCTGCTCGGCCTGCTGTGGAAGCGGACCAATTATCCAGGCGCGTTGTTCGGCCTGATCGGCGGCTCAGCGATCACGTTGGCGATCGCGTTGGGCGCGCCGGCGGTCGGCATCTCGCTGCACTGGCTCTACCTGGCGGCCATCGCGCAGGTGATCACCATGGCGGGCATTGTGATCGTGTCGTTGCGCACGCCGCCGCCCGCCGAGAATCTGTGGCGGCCGTTTCACTGGACGCCCGCGGTGCTCCGCCAATATGATGACGGCGTCCGCCGCCCGTGGTATCAGAGCGTTTTGTTATGGTGGTCGGTTTATATTGTCGTCTGGGTGTATTTGTATTGGCGGTTTTGGTGAAAGGCCTGGCGCGTGCAGCCCCCAGTGCCCATACCTATGACATCGCCGACGAATCAACAGATCATTCTCGCATGTGTTTGATGAAATCGACCCGCTCCTTCAGCTCGATTACTGGGGACGCGTTTGCGGCATTGCTTCAAGCGCACGACATGCTCAATACCCATACGATTTTGAAGAAGGCCGCCACAGCTCGGATTTTGGCGGCCGTTATCTGGCTTGCCGGACTTTGCGCCACCTCGTTCGCAGCCGAGTCGCGGATGAGTTATCTCGACAATGGAGTCATACGCATCGGGGTGGATCTCAATCTCGGCGGAGCCATTACCTGGCTTTCGGCCTCAGGTAGTGGCGCGACCAATCTCGTCAACAGCTTTGACTGGGGCCGGCAAATCCAAATGTCACACTATTCCGGTCCGGTGCCGTACGCCCCCAACGGCAAGCAACCCAACGCGGCATGGACGGGAATCGGCTGGAACCCGATCCAGTCAGGCGACTGTTACGGAAACCGGTCGCACATCGTGGAACACCGCAACGACGGCCAGGAACTTTACGTCAAGTGCGTGCCGATGCACTGGCCACTGAACAACGAACCCGGCGAATGCACCTTCGAATGCTGGCTGCGCCTGGCCGGCCCGGTGGTGCAGGCGCGCTGCCGCTTCGTCAACCAGCGTGCTGACACCGCTCAATATGCCGGCCGGGGGCAGGAGTTGCCCGCTATTTACACCAACGGTCCTTGGTGGCGGTTGATGACGTACGCCGGCGACCGGCCGTTCACCGGCGGCCCGCTCACGCAGATCCCGGCCAAGATGCCGTGGACCCACTGGCAGGCAACTGAGAATTGGGCGGCGCTCGTCAACGACGCCGGATGGGGGGTGGGCATTTGGGCGCCGGACGTGTTTCAGTTTAGCGGCGGCTTCGCCGGCAAGCCGGGTGCCGGCGGCCCCAAGGACAACCCCACGGGCTATATCGCGCCGGTGCTCATGGAGATCATCGACCACAACATCACGTACCAGTTCCGCTACGAGTTGATCCTCGGCCCAGTGGGGGACATCCGGCGCTACGTGTCCAAGCAGGTCGCAAAACCTTCCCCCCCGCGCTGGCAGTTCGAGCGCGACCGCCAACACTGGCACTTTGTCAACGCCACGGACACCGGTTGGCCGATTCGGGGTGAATTGAAGATTCTCGTGGAGCGAAACGATCCACAGTTGATCGGCCCTGCCGCTTTCTGGCTCGCGGTAGACGCGCCCAAGCTCTTCATTGAAGCCGCCTGCCACACCCGCCATACGATGGCCCAGGTCTTTTGGAGCCGCCAAGACGCGCCGGGTTTCGCCGCGGATCGCAGTCTGACATTTCCGATCATTGGCGATGATGCGTATCACCGTTACGAGGTCACACTCTCGGCCGCGCCCGAGTATCGAGGCGCGATTACCCGCCTGCGGTTCGATCCGATTCCTGTGGGCAGTCCTGGTGAGTATATTCGTGTGAAGTCCATTTCCCTGAGATGACCATGAACCTTGAATCCCCGTGGCGCCAAATGCGTGTGGCAACGCCTCGGATCAAACCACGCGCATCCGAAACCGACACGCCATCATTTGCAGCGGTACGAAGCGCAGTCCGCCGCGTCGTTGCCTTGATCCCCGCCACGTTGACCGCCGTCATGTTGTGGCCGGATCTCGCTCCTCCCGCTCACGCCGCCGGTTCGGAAGATATCGCCATCAACCAGGTCGGCTATCGCATCGCAGACGCAAAGGACTTTCGCGTGGCCAGAGCGATTGCGGGCTTTCAGATTCTCAACGAGCGAAATGCGGTCGCCCTCGAAGGCAAGTTGACCGGTCCCGTTCATGATCAATTCGCGGGTTGCGATGTCTGGAAAGGCGACTTCACCGCCTTGCGGCAGCCGGGAACCTATATCATCCAGCTTCCCGATGGCACGCGCTCGTGGCCGTTCAAAATCGGCGACGGTGTTTATGTCCCGCTGTTGCAGACGGCGCTCCACGGCCTCTACCTGAGCCGGTGCGGCTATGCGGTCAAGAACGAGGTGGTGGGGCATCCGCCGTGCCACCTGCGCGATGGCGCGATCATGGTCATCGGTGATAAACGCGCGCCGGACGGTCGCGAAGCCACCGGGGCCTGGCACAACGGCGCGGATTACAATCGCTCGACCATGTCGGCCGCGCAGGCGGTGAGCCGGATGTTGTGGCCGGATGAGTTGTTTCCCGGCGCATTTGACAAAGTGCCGTCACGACTGCAACCGGAGGAGCGTAACGGCAACTGGCCGGACCTGCTGACGGAGGCGCGGTGGGGATTGGAATGGTTGTTCAAAATGCAGGCGTCTGACGGGGGTGTCTCCACTGGCATGGGGGACAAGCTGGGAATCCTGGTAATGCCGCACGAGGATCCCACCGTGCGTTTCATCGGCGCGGTGTATTCATCACACACCGCCAAGGTGGGCGCTGTCTTGGCGAAGGCGGCTCGCGTCTTTCAAGCCCGCGACCCGAAGTTTGCGCGGTCCTGCCTTGATCGCGCCCGGTTGTGTTGGAGCTGGCTGCAAGCGCATCCCCAAATCGTCGCCCCGAAAACCATCGGCAGCTATTTGAAGCGCGTGGATGAGCCTGATCGCCTCTGGTTGGCGGTCGAACTGTTTCGCACCACCGGCGAGCGTGTTTATCACGACGATTTCCTCAAACGATTCGCCCAACTGCAAAGTCCGTATCCGGCCGCACCCGTAAACACCCAAACCATCCGCGACTACAACCTGCATGAGGCGCTCATCAGCTACTGTTTCATCAAGCAAGGCGCAAACCAGGGCATCCAGGACAGGATCCTCTCCGGTCTGCGCGCGGAGTGCGACCGCCTGGTGGCCATCACGCAAGCCGAAGGCTACGGCTCAGCCCTCACCGCCGAAAATTGGAAGCATCGGCACACATGCGGCAACGCGCTGCAAATGGGGTGGGAACTGGCGATGGCGTTCGAGTTGACCGGCCGCGCGCCGTATCGCGAAGCCGCGCTGCGGCAGTTGCATTTCGTGCTGGGCGCAAACCCGCTCGGCAAGGTGTTCGTCACCGGCGTTGGCTCGAATCCGGTGCGCAACCCGCACTACGGACCTTTCTTCAGTCACAAGGATTCGCCGGCGCCGCCGGGTCTGCTCGTCAAAGGGCCGACCCATGACCGGCAGTTTATCGCGAAAACCTATCCAGACCGTGCGCCACCTCCGCCTCAAAAGGCTTACGATGACCGGGCCGGGGCGCATTGGTGCAACGAACCCGATATTGAAGTCCAAGGGCACTTGATTGGTTTGGCCGCCTACTTCCACGCTTCCACTCAGGGCAAAGCAACGCCAGCATCGGTGAGCTTCCACCAGGCTTCATCCGACACCCGTGGTGACGGAAGCGCGAAGACCGAAGCCGCTATAGCGGCGGCCGAGGTAAGGGCGGGCGCGGTCGTCTTTCGCCACAAGGCCGCGCGCGCTGAGACGGTTACCGGCTTCTATACACGGCTGGCCAACTGTGTTGGCCCCCGCCACGAGCCGGTCGTGGTTGTCCTCCGTTCCGCGGGCGGACTTTCGGCCGAACGGGTCACCATCCCGGTTTACGGAACGCCGCTTAACCTTTACACGCGGCAGAAGGGCAAGGTGTTTCCACCCTTGGACGTCGCCCAGGAATACCGCGCCGCACTGGCCAGGCCGCTGGAGTTGAAGGCCGGGGACGAAGTAACACTGGAAGTTGTCTCCGCCGAACCCATGGTCAGCGGTGTCGTCGCCGGTCTCCAGTTCGCGGGGCGTTGGCCGCTGCTCGGAATGCGCGAACCGTTCCGGCAGACCAAGGGCGCGGGGCCGGTGAGCCGCATCGCGTGGTCTCAGCGCGAGGTGGTTTGCACGGGGAACCAGAAACAGTTCGATCCGCAATGCGCGCCGCAAAACAACTCGGTCGTCGTGGGCGACGCCGATGGATCGCTGTTTCAATTCACCGCCTTCTATTCCGTGGACGAGCAATACGGCGGCGGGCGCGGCGGCTCCTATGCGCGCACCTATGCCTACAAGAGACGGCTGGGAACAAACGGGTGGGAGGCGTTGGGCCTTGTCATGGAACTGCCGGCGGGCATCACCTATGTTGCTGATCCGTTCGCCTTTCGCGACCTCGACGGAACGCCCTGCCTGATCCTCGGCGTGGTGGACGGGACCAACGGCTTCGCGGATTGGAAATTCAGTTGGGGTTACCTGTTGCGCTCGCAGACCAAGAGTTTCGCCGGCCCCTGGGGCAAACCGCATTTTCTCTGGGAGAAATATCCGCGCGGCACTGCCAGGGATGCCGGCAGCGAGCGCATGATTTGCGCCCGCATATTTCCGCGCGCCCAGACCAAGGATTACGTTCTGTGCTGGCAGCACGGAGGATCAGACATAAGTGTTCGTGGCGCGATCCTGCCCAACCTGAAGACGACCCTGACCCACGAGCAGATCCGGAATGCGCCCACGCTCAATCGCAATCAGGATGAGGGCAGTGGCGGATTCGTTCGCGGTGATAAGGGCTACATCTGTGCCTGGCAGATTCCCAACGTCAACGACGTGACGAGCATTCAACGGCTCTATGAGTTCGACCTGGACGATCCGTTGAACCCGGAGCGTTGGCGGGTGGTGCCGGGTTCATGGGGGTTCAACGACGGCACTAACCCCGTCGAAGATGGTGGCGCCACTGCCGATTGCTGGTCGTTGTCGCTGGTGGGCGACGAACTCTGGGCGACCTCGGTAGCGTGGAGCATCTCAAACCACAAAAACTCGACGCTGGCCTGCCGCGTGCCGTGGGATCAGCGGCTGGGTGACACCTTCCGCTACGGCGTTTCGAAGGTTGTCGCTTACAAGGAAGTTGCTCCGGTGGTCGAGTATGCGGTGGGCGAGCGGTGCAGCTTGAGCGCCGAAATCACAGGGTCAGGAAAAGAGTCTTACATCTTCTTGTCCCTGGCCCCGTCGGCCCGTCAACTCATCCGCGGCGGAGTGGCGGTTGAGGTCTCTGATAAGGGCATGCGGTTGGCGGTCTGCGGGGCGGATGGCCATTCCACGGGACTCACTCCCTACGTAGGCCAGTCTTTCGTTCCGGGCAAAACGTATGCCGTCAAACTCCAGCGCGATGGCGGCACGATCATCGGCTGGGTTGACGGGCAGAAGATCGGACCGGTGACGATCTCTGATCCGGCCCAGACACAAATGCTGGCAGAACCGCAACGGTTCAAATTCTACGGCTGGCAGGGGGGGTTATACACGATCCGGAATGCTTGGCTCGCAGACGGGCCGGAGTAAGGCAGGAGGAAGAATGTCCATGAAACACGAGGATACAAGTGAGCCACGGGCTGTTAAAAGCAATGGACCACCAGTTTTGAAATGATTTAGCCAGCCTAAGAGCATGAAGCACAAGCTGCTGTTTTTCCTGTTGGCCATTGGCACGCTCGCGTTGTCCGCCACGGGTTCAAGTGCCGAGTCGCGACCACCGAACGTCCTTCTCATCACCGCTGACGACCTCGGCTGCCTGCTCTCATGCTACGGCGAAAAGCGCATCGCCACGCCGAGGCTCGACGCGCTCGCCGCATCAGGCGTGCGGTTCGGAAACGCCTACGTCGCGGAATCCTCGTGCAGCCAGTCGCGCGCGGCACTGCTCACCGGGCGCTGGCCGCACCAGAATGGCTTGGTCGGCCTTTCGCAGCTTGGCTTCAGGATGCATCCCGGCCAGCCAACACTGCCGGCGCTGCTCAAGGCGGCGGGCTATCGCACCGGCATCATCGGCAAACTGCACGTCGAGCCGGCGGCGGATTTCCCGTTCGACTGGATGCCGGCAAAGGTGCGGATGGCCCCACTGCCGACGCGCAACGTGCGCTGGGTGGCCGAGCAGAGCCGCGAGTTCTTCGCGTCGGCGAAGGCGGCGGATAAGCCGTTCTTCTACTACGTGAACTACTTCGACCCGCACGTCCCGCTGACGAAGGACACCGACCAGATTGTCGGCCTGCCAGAAAAGCCGCTCACCGCCGCCGACATCAAGGAGCCGCTGCCGCTCGGCGCGCCGGATGCCGCGAAGAACCGCCTCGCCACCGCGCGGCTGCTCAACGCGGTGCTGCGCGTGGACGCCGGCATGGGCCTGTTGTTGGACGAACTGCACGCGGCCGGCTTTGCCGACAACACCATCGTCATCTTCGTCGGCGACAACGGCACCGCCATGCCGCGCGGCAAGACGTGGAGCTACGAAACCGGCGTCCGCGTGCCGATGATCGTGCGCTGGCCCGGTGTGGCCAAGCCCGGCCAGTCGCGTGACGAACTGGTGTCGTTGCTCGACGTGATGCCGACGTTGCTGGCTGGCGTGGGCGTAAAGGCCCCCGACAACCTCGTCGGCACCGCTCTTCAACCGTTGCTGCGCGGCGAACCGGGCGGCAAGGACTGGCGGGAGTTCCTGTTCACCGAGGAGAACTTCCATGAGCCGCAGATGTTCCGTGGCCAGCGCTCCGTCCGTGACGCTCGCTACAAGCTCCTGCTGAATCTGGTGACCTCCGACCACGGCCACGAGTCGGAGGAGTTTCTGGATTTCGAGTCCGGCGGCGTGAATGTCGGCAGCCTGACCGCCGGGAGGCTGGCGCCGGTGGAGTTGTTCGATTTGCAAACGGATCCCAACGAAACCAGGAACCTCGCCGACGAGCCGGCCCACGCCGCCACGCGAAAGCGGCTCGAAGTTGCGATACAGGCTTGGCGCGAGAAGCGGGCCGACCCGCTGCTCGACCCGGCGCGTGTCCAGCGATGGAAGGATGCCGCCGCGCGCTGGGACAAGTTGCCGCGCATCAAGGTTGGGCCCCACAAGATCGTCCGCATCCCGGAGGGCGAACTGGAACTGTTGAAGTGAGGCCATGAACCAAATGCGTGTGTATCGGTATTGGCGGTTTTGGTGAGGCGAGCGTGACGATGCAGGAGAAGCAAATATGAGAGATACTGCAATGAAGACATTGATGATGGTCGCTATCGAGAGTTGGGTCGCCGTGTTGCTGGCAGGACAAGCCGGTCTTGCGGCCGAACCACAAACAACGCCGGCCGCGACCGCCATGCCGCCTTGGAGGCGGCCCATCCGAATCCCCGAGGAGATCGCGCTGACACATGCGGAGCCGCCGTTCGCCATCGCCGGCGGGTTCTCGACGTGGCGTGTCCCATTCCAGCTCAGCAAGGACGTGCCGCCGGGAGCCGTGCTGAAGCTCCAGCTTTGGGGCGGACGAAACAACAAGGGAGTTTTTCCCGGCGCGCAGGGCGGCAATCCGCGCGCGGACGGCTACATCTCGGCCGAAGCCGATGACGGGTCGCGCCTCTCCGTGCAGCCGGCCAAACAAGCGGGAACATTTGTGCTCTCGACGCCGGAGAGCGGCTTCAAGACGGGCCGGAAGATCATCGTTGTTCTCGGTGACCGCAGCGGAGGAGGCAAAGGCATCCGCGTCAGCCCTGAGCACGCGTTCAACAAGTTCTTCGTCCTCTACAGCGTCGCCAAGGAGGAAGCCGAGCCGAAGTTCCCGCAATGGGCCGGGGGCGATGTGTGGGCCAAAGGGACGGACCACCGCATCGTCGCGGCCTGCACCATGCACATACTCGGAGACGCCACGAACCACCTTCGCGCGTATGTGCCGGCAACGACGCGGCCGGGACGCCCCTTCGCCGTTCTCGTCCGGCCGGAAGACAAAATCGGCAATCTCTCGCATCGCGAACTGCGCTCGATCACCGTCTCGCTTGACGAGATGCCCATCCCGGCGCAGATCGAAAAAGTCCCCGGCTCGACCTGCCTGCGGGCAACGGTGTCGCTGCCGGCTGCGGGCATCCATCGGCTCACGGTGCGCGAAGCGGACTCCGGCCTGCAAGCTGTGACCAACCCGACACGTTGCGCCGAGACGGATGATCTCGTCTGCTGGGGCATGATCCACGGCCACACAGAACTGTCCGACGGCACCGGCTGCATTGACGACTACTTCCACCAGCTCAAGGACGAGGTCCTGCTGGACTTCGCCGCTTCGTCGGACCACGACCACCTTTTCGAGACCTCCGACGAGTTCTGGGCGGTAACGCGCCAGGCCGTGAAGCGATGGAACAAGCCGCCGGAGTTCGTCGCGTTTCTCGGCTACGAATGGGCCAAGTGGCGCAAGAACGGCGACGGCGACCGCAATGTCTATTACCTCGAAGACGACCGCCCCATGTATCGTTCGGATGACGGGGAACATCCCTCGCCCCCGCAGTTGTTCGAGGCCCTGCGGAAGGCAAAAGAGAAGGCGCTTGTCATCGTCCATCACCCCGCACACGGCGGCAATTTCTGCGACTGGAAGGACTACAGCCCCGAACACGAACGGTTGGTCGAGATTTTCCAAACCCGCGGAAGCTTCGAATGCCCGCCGGAGGACGGCAACACCGTCCCCGAACGCCCCGGCAAGGTCACGCCCTTCGCCACGGGCTATGTGCGCAACGCGCTCGCGCTGGGCTGGCGCGTCGGTTTCACCGGTGGTGGCGACGACCACAGCGGCCACTGGGGGACTGAATTCCGTTTCGGGCCATACAAGCAAGGCATGATGAGCGTCGAGACCGCCGAGCGTAGCCGCCGCGCCATTTTCGAGGCCATGCGCAACCGCCGCGTCGTCGCCACGACCGGCTCGCGGATGTTGCTCACCTACAAGCTGAATGGCCGTCCGCTCGGTTCCGAGTTGAGCCTGAAGGACGACCCCGCGCTGAGTTCTGCGCGGAAGCTTGTCGTGGAGTTCCACGGCACAGCGCCCGTGGCGCAACTCGACATCATCCGGAACAACAAGGTCGTGCATTCGCGCCCCGGCAACGGCCAAATGGACCTGAGCATCACATGGCAGGACACCGAGCCGATTGACAAGACGTGGATGCCCGCCGCGAAGTTCTGCAACCATCCATTCACGTTCTACTACGTGCGCGTGACCCAAACCGACGGCGAAGTCGCCTGGGCCAGCCCGATCTGGATTGATCCATTAATGCCATGACGACGCGATGGAGCAGGCGAAGCTTGCTGAAGACCGGCTGTGCGGCGGGTCTGGGATGGTTGATGCCGCCGCTAAATCTCTCCGCCGCCGGGGCAGGCGGGCCGCGGCGATTCCATCTTTGTCTCGCGCCGGATGCCTTCGACCGCGACCCGCAGTTGCTCGCCACCATCCGTGACGCGGGCGTCAACGCCGTCTGGCTCGCGGGCTTTTGTTACGGTCATTGGCCGTGGCCACTGGAGAAGCTGCAGGCGACCCGCGCGAAACTGGAATCGGCCGGGCTGCTGGCGCACGTGATCAATCTACCGCTCGGTCACCCGGGCAACGCGCTGGAAACAACCAGCAGCGGTTTCCCGCTCACGCCGCCGCAGCACTGGAAGCTCGCCACACTCATTGACGGCAAGACGGGCGTGGGCACGTCACTGCACGACCCGGCCACGGCGGAGAACGTCGCCGCCGTCCGCGAACTGCGGCAAGCGAAGTTCACTCGGTTCTTCCTCGACGATGATTTCCGGCTCGCGCGCCATCCCGGCCAAATCGGCGGCTGCTTTTGCGCGGAGCACCGCGAGCAGTTTCTGCGACGCGGCGGTTACGCAGCGGGGCGATGGGATGAATTGCTGGACGATGTGCGCCAGCGGCGGTTCACGCCCCTGCTGCGCGACTGGGTGGGGTTCACCTGCGACGGACTGACGGCAAGTTTCCGCGCGCAAGAGCGCGTGGCCGGCGCGGGCCGGCTCGGCATCATGGTGATGGTGCTCGGTTCGGAAAAAGCCGGCATCCGGCTGACGGATTACCGCGACGCGCTGTTTCGCGTCGGCGAAGGGGCGTTCAACGACGCGTCCTTCAACCCCATCGGATGCAAAACCAAGGAACTGTTCAGCGTGCTGATGCACCGGCGGTTCGCGCAGCCGGATCTGGCGTTCAGCGAAACGACCGCGTTTCCCTCCAACAAGCTCTCCGCGCGGAACATGGCGGCGAAGCTGGTCATCTCGACCCTCGCTGACGTGCGGCAGACGATGTTCATGAGCGGCCTCGATCCGTTCCCGCGGTCGCACTGGGAGACGCTCGCGCCGGCGATGAAGACGCAGGCCGCCCTGCACGCGCGGCTGGCCGGCCACAAACCGCGCGGGCCGTTCAAACATTTCTGGGGCGAACGCAGCCGATGGGTGGGCGATGACAACCCGTTTAGTCTATTCCTGGCGGCCGGTGTGCCGTTTGAGGTGACCGACACGCCCGCGCGCGATGGCTGGACTTTTCTCTCCAACTTCGACGCGCAAGCGGTGGTGGGGAAACAACTCGTTTCGCGCGGCACGAAGTTCGTCCATCGTCCCTCCGTAAAACCGCCGCTCGCGGACGGCGAGCCGGTCGCGGAATCGCTGGAGGCGGTGTTTGCCTTCAAGCGGCGCATTGTCGAGAAGTTGCGCGACGTGCCTCACGTCCTCGAAGACGAGCCGGCGGTGTGCGCGTGGTATCCCTCCGCGCGATCCGTGCTCGTGTGGAACCTCGAAGACAAACCGAAAACACTCACCGTGCGCCGCGGCTCGCGGCGTCAAGAACTCGCTCTCTCCGGTCTCGAAGCGCAGTTGACTGGGGACTTGGGTTGAGTTGAGAATGAAAGTCGCACGCAGCCTAGAAACATCATGAAGACATTCAGGATTTTGCCAGTGGTGTGTTTTATCGTTGCCGCCAACCTCACGCAGGCAGCGGACACGCCGATTAAGATGCCGCTCTGGCCTGGCAAAGCACCGGTGGGTGACGGCGTGTTCGAGACGAGCACAAATGAGTTGAAGGTTTATTTGCCGCCGCCGGACAACGCCACGGGCGCGGCGGTGGTGATCTGTCCCGGCGGTGGCTACATCCGGCACGTGACCAACCGCGAAGGTTATCCCATTGCCGACTGGCTCAACGCGCACGGTATCACCGCCATTTTGCTGGAGTATCGGCTGCCGGATGGCCGATCGTTTGTGCCGTTGTTCGATGCCCAGCGTGCCATCCGAATCACGCGCGCGAAGGCGGCGGAGTGGAAGATTGACCCGCGCCGCATTGGCATCCTCGGTTTTTCTGCCGGCGGTCACGTGGCCTCCACGGCAGGCACGCATTTCGATGCGGGGCGGCCCGGCGACGCTGATCCCGTCGAACGCGTAAACTGCCGGCCGGATTTCATCCTGCTCGTTTACCCGGTCGTCACGATGGGCGAGAAGACGCACGCGCTGTCGAGAACCAAACTCCTCGGTGAAAATCCCAAGCCGGAGCTGGTGCGGTTGTTCTCGAACGAAACACAGGTCACCGACCAGACCCCGCCCGCGTTCCTCACGCACGCCGCCAACGACACGGGCGTGCCGCCGGAGAACAGTCGCAACTTCGTCGCGGCGATGAAAGCCCATCATGTGCCGGTGGAATATCTCGAGCTCCCCTCCGGCGGCCATGGCTTCAACGGCTGCAAAGGCCCGCTCTGGGAAGAATGGAAGGCCAAGTCGCTTGTGTGGCTCGCTACGCAGAAGTTCATTCCTGCAAACGCTCCATGAAAGCCAAACGGCTGATTCACTTGCTGGCTCTCGCAGCGTTCGCGTTGGCTACGCCGAATCTCATCGCCGCGTCGCGCACGCCGAACATCATCATTATGAATACCGACGACCACGCGCAGTGGGCCGTCGGCTGCTACGGCAACAAGGAGATTCACACGCCACACATGGACCGGTTGGCCCGCGAAGGCATGAGGTTCAACCGGGCGTTCAGCAAACCAGTCTGCTCGCCCTCGCGGGCCATGCAGTTGACCGGCCAATACACGCACCGGACCGGCATCCCGGATTTCATCCCTTACGGCAGTCCCGTCCCCGTTCTGCCCGACAACGGCCTGACCGCCGGGACTCCCACGATCGCTTCCGTGCTCAAGGGCGTTGGCTACACCAGTGCGCTGATCGGCAAATGGCACCTTGGCTACGGCGAGAAGCATTACCCGCAGATCTTCGGCTTCGATGTGGCCGAGGGCTTTCGTTACATCGCGCCGGGCAAGCAATACGCCAACTCCGCCAAGATTCCGATTCTGCTCGATGGCAAGAAACTGGATGCCTCGTTCGTCCGCGATCCCCGCCACACCGACATCCTGACTGACCGCGCCATTCGCTTCGTTCGCGACAGCCGCACCAAGTCGTTCTTCCTGTTCTTCAACGTCTATGTGCCGCACGAAGCGACGCAGTTCACCACGGAGGAAGATCTGGCGCACTACAAGGACCGGCCGTTGACGGTTCCCGATCTCTCACGGTTTCCGGGGACAACGATGGAGACGACAGAGCTTCGCCGACTGCTGAGCGTCTATTACGCGCACCTCACCTGCGCCGACCGCAACCTCGGCCGGCTGCTGGCGACGCTGGATGAACTTGGCCTCGCGGAGAATACCCTCATCATCTTCATGGGCGACAACGGATTCAATATCGGGCACCACGGCATGAGAGGCAAAGGCAACGGCTGGATTCTCGACAGCAACAAACGCAACACGCGGCCCAACCTGTTCGACACGTCAGTCCTCGTGCCTTTCATCGTCCGCTGGCCCGCCGCGATCAAGCCCGGCCAGACCAGCGACGCGCTGGTGTCCACGATTGACATCTTGCCCACACTCATCGAAGCCACCGGCGCGGGCGACGAAAAACGGCTGCAACTCGACGGCCGCAGCCTGATGCCGCTGCTCAAGGGCCAGAGTGGCGTGAAGTGGCGCGATTTCTACTGCGACACCTACGACATGATTTACCTCGGCAACAACGGTGAAAAGCCGCACATGCGGATGATCCGCACCGATCGGTGGAAACTGGTCCTCTATCTCGATGCGGAAGGCCGCCCGCTCGCCAACGGCAGCCGCCACGAGCTGTTCGACCTCAAGAGCGATCCGGAAGAGCTGACCAATCTTTATGGCAAACCGTCCGTCGCGGCCGTCCAGCAACAACTCGAAAAGCAACTTTGCACTTGGATGCGCGAGACCAGCGTGACAAAGCAGCAAGAGGTCAAGTGACACCGTTTTGTGAAACACAAGGCGACACGATGAAGCACAAGCTTTTCTTTTTTCTCCCAGCCTTCGCCGCGGTCGCGCTGGCTGCGATGAACCTCGACGCCGCCGATGCGCCTGCCAGTATTCCAGCCTCACCGCCCGCTGTGTCTGGAGCCGCGGCCCACACTCCCCAATGGGTTCTGCCCGCCATTCGCGCGCCCCGGCTTCAGCACTGCACCTTCGACAGTGCGGCGGCGAAATCGAAAGTCAGCTTCTTCATCTACAAGCCGAAGATTTACGACACGGAGAAGGAACGGCGCTTTCCCGTGATGTATTGGCTGCACGGCACCGGTGGCGGACTCGCGGGCGTCACGCGACTCGCGGCGCACTTTGACAGCGCCATCGAGGCGGGCAAGACGCCGCCGATGCTCGTCGTTTTCGCCAATGGACTGACGAGCAGCATGTGGTGCGACTCGAAGGACGGGCGCGTGCCGATGGAGACGTTGGTGGTCAAGGAACTCGTGTCGCACATTGACGCCACGTTCCGCACCATCGCCTCGCGCGAGGGGCGGCTCATCGAAGGGTTCAGCATGGGCGGTTACGGCGCAGCGCGGCTGGGCTTCAAGTATCCCGATGTCTTCGGCGCGGTCTCGATACTCGCGGGCGGGCCGCTGGACCTGGAGTTCAAGGGGCCGCGCGCCACCGCCAAGCCCGAAGAGCGCGAACGCATCCTGCAAACGGTCTATGGCGGCGACCTCAACTACTTCAAAGCGCAAAGCCCGTGGGTGCTGGCAGAGCGAAACGCCGCGGCGGTGCGTGACAAAACTCGCGTGCGCATGGCCACCGGAGACCTCGATTCGACCTTGGACCTCAACCACCGTTTCTCCGAGCGCCTCGAGAAGCTGAACATCCCGCACACCTTCAACGTGCTGCCCGGCGTGGATCACAACACGTTGGCGTTGCTCAACGCGCTCGGCGATGACAACTGGCAGTTCTATCGCGCCGTGTTCGGAAAGGACGGCCAACGGACTCACGGAAAGCAGCCCAATATCCTCCTCATCCTCGCCGACGATCTCGGATGGTCGGACGTTGGCTGCTACGGCGGCGAGATTCCCACGCCGAACATTGATTCGCTCGCGAAGGGCGGACTGCGATTCACGCAGTTCTATAACAACGCCGTTTGCGGGCCGTCGCGCGCGTCGCTGCTCACGGGGCTTTACGCGCAACGTGTCGGCCACTCCGGCGCGCATTGGAATCAACCGACGGATTTCAAGCGCAGCATCACGTTGGGCGAGGCTGTCCAACGCGCCGGTTATCACACGATGATGGTCGGCAAATGGCAGGACCCCGACCTGCCGGCTCAACGCGGCTTCCATCGCTTCTTCGGCCCGATGTGCGCGGGCAAGATCAGTTATTTCAACGAGGTGCAATTCAACCCGTTTTACCTCGACACGCGTCGGGTCAAGCTGCCCTCCGACTTCTATCTCACCGACGCGCTGACGGACCACGCGCTGAAGTTCCTCGACGACCGCGCGGCGAAACCGGCGACGAACAAGAAACCATTTTTCCTCTACGTTGCGCACATCGCGCCGCACTGGCCGTTGCACGCGAGCGAGGCCGACATCGCGCCACATCGCGCCCGTTACCGCGAGCGCGGCTGGGACGAGTGGCGCGCGGAGCGGTTGAGACTCCAGCGGGCGAACGGCCTCGTGCCTACCGCGTGGACGCCCGCGCCGCGCCCGACGACCGTCCACGCGTGGGCCGAGGACAAGTTCAAGGACTGGCAGGCCGAGCGCATGGCGGTCTACGCGGCGCAGGTGGCTTCGATTGACCGCAGCACGGGTCGAATTCTCGACGCGTTGCGCAAACGCGGCGAGTTGGAGAACACGCTCGTGCTCTTCATGTCCGACAACGGCGCCGCCCCTGACGGCGGCTTGAAGCCGAGCACTGGCGGCTTTGGGTTCAAACCAAAAAGCTCGTGGCGGCTCGACCGCCAGCCTGTCCGCGTCGCCAGCGGGCCGGATGTCCTGCCCGGCCCAGCCGACACCTTCGCCGCCTACGGCCTTGCGTGGGCGCTTATGAGCAACACGCCGTTCCGCAGCACCAAGCTCACGGGTTACGAGGGCGGCATTCGCACTCCGCTCATCGCGCACTGGCCCGCGGGCATCGCCGCGCGCGGCAAGATCGTGAATGACGCCGGCCATTTCATTGACCTGATGCCGACATTCCTCGAGTTGGCAGGCGCGAAATACCCCACGGCTTTCAACGGCCGCAAACCGCTCCCGCTCGATGGCCGCAGTCTCGCGCCCGTCTTCCGTGGCGAACCGCTCGGCCCGCGCGATTTCCTCGCGTGGCGCGTCCCGCAGCACCGCGCCTTCCGCGTGGGCGATTGGAAGATCATCTCGAAGAACGAGAAATCGCCGTGGGAACTCTACGACCTCGCCCGCGATGGCACCGAGACGACCGATCTTGCCGTTCAGCATCCGGACATCGTTAAAGACCTCACCGCCAAGTGGCAGCAATGGGTTGCCGGTTGTAGCGCAAAACCGCAATGATTCTCACATTGTGGGGTTCGTCGGATTGATCTGTCGCCGGAATTCGCTTGGCGTCGCGCGTTTCAGTCGCAGGAACTGGCGGTTGAAGTTCGAGAGATTGGCGAAACCGCAGGTCATCGAGATGTCGGTGATGCTCTGTTCGGTCTCCGCCAGCAACCGGCAGGCGCGACCTACGCGCAGTTCGTTCACAAACGCCGGAAACGTCCGTGCCGTGTGTCGCTGGAAGAACCGGCTGAACGCGCCTTCGCTCAGGTTGGCCATCCGCGCCACCTCGTTCAGGCGGATGGGTTGATCAATTCGGTCGTTGATGAATTTCAGCAGGCCCGCCATGCGCTCTTGGTTGAACGGATTGAGTTCGGCCGTAAAACCGGCACTGGCGATGGGGCGGACTTCACGCGACGAGGCCATTGCTTCGAGTGCGGTGAGGAACAAGACCAATCGGCGCAGTCCTGTTGTGTGCGCCATTGCGTGCATCAGGCCGTCCACCCGGTCGCGCGTGCGCCCCGTGAACTGGAGTCCCACAGCGGCTCGACGAAGGAGTTGCCGGATGGGTGCCATGGCCGGTAGCTTCAGACAAGCGTCTCCCATGAACTTTTCCTCGAACTGCGCCAGCAGAATATGCGCTGGGGCTGCGCCGCTGTGTGAGTCGCGTTGCCAGACGTGCGGCAGGCGCGCGCCGACGAGCACGAGGTCGCCGCGGCGCAAATGCGTGATGTTGTCGCCTACCAGACGGTAACCGGGGCAGTGCAGCGTGAGGATCAACTCGTATTCCGGATGAAAATGCCAGGGGCACTCGAAGTGGCGGGTGCGGATGGATTTGAAAGCAAACCCTTCCTCTGAGCCGGTGGTCAGTGTTTGAAAGATGAGTTTCATCTGTCGCGGCAGCCGCGCGTCAGAAAAGTATCAGAACCCGTGGTAAAGCGGGTAGCTAAAAACCGGTGGTTTCGCTAAAGCTTCTTGCGAGGCTGAGATTCGCACCAACTGATTTTAGCAGACCAACACAACCCAGGAGAAAAAACATGAGCACCGACACACTCGCCATCAAGGGCGGCACGCCCACCGTCAAAGGTAAACTCCCACACTGGCCGACCTTCGATGAGAACGCCATCAAGGCTGTCGAGGCCGTGCTGCGCTCCGGCAAGGTCAACTACTGGACCGGCCGCAAGGGCATGGAGTTTGAGAAGCGGTTTGCCGAGTGGCAGGGGAGCAAGTTCGCCATCAGCACCACCAACGGCACCTCCGCCCTCCATGTCGGTCTTACCGCCCTCGGCATTGGCCCCGGCGACGAAGTCATCGTGCCGAGCTACACGTTCATCGCGTCAGGCTTCTCGATCGTCCAAGCCGGGGCCATCCCGCGCTTCGCCGATGTGAACCTTGACGACCATTGCATCAGCGTTGAATCGGCCGAAAAACTCGTCAACGAGCGCACGAAGGCCATCATGCCTGTCCACCTCTACGGTAACGTCGCCGACATGGACAAGGTTCGGGCCTTCGCGAAGAAGCACAAGATCTTCGTCGTCGAGGACAACGCCGAGGCGTTCGGCGGCATCTATAAGGGCAAGAAAACCGGCACACTCAGCGATATCGCGGGCTGCAGCTTTTGCCAGAGCAAGACGTTCACCACCGGCGGCGAGGGCGGCATGGTCACCACCGACAACGAAGACCTCGCGTGGCTGGCGCGCAGCTTCCGCGACCACGGCTACGACGTGAAGGACCGCCTCAACCTGCTCGAACTCGAACAGAAACTCTCCTACATCCACAACATGGTTGGTTGGAACTACCGCATGACCGAGATGCAATCGGCCATCGGCCTCGCCGAACTGGACCGGATGGAAACCTGGAACATGCCGCGCCGCCGCCGCAACGCGCATATCATCATGGACGCGCTCGCGGACGAGCCGTTGGTGAAGTTCCGGCCGATAGACACGCCCGAGCGCCAGAACGGCTGGTTCGTCATGGCCTTCTCGCTCGATATCGAGAACATGCGCTGCGACATCAACGAGTTTGTGAAGGCCGCTGGCGCCGAGGGCGCGCCGTGCTGGCGGGTGTTCTGGCCGCAGTGCCACACGGAGAATGCTTACACGGCCCGGAACGCCTTCGGTCGCTCCGGTTTCCCGTTCAAGTCGAAGGAATACACCACCGCCGCAAACGTGGATTATTCAAAGGTGCAGGTTCCGAACGCCATCTGGCACCAAAGCCACACGTTCACCTGTTTTGCCTACCCGACTTTTGAGCCGCATCATTGCGAGCAGATCGGCGCGGCGCTGAAGAAGGTTATCCGCGCGTTCGCGAAATAACAACTTGGAGTCATGGAGTGGTGGAGTGTTGGAGTAATGAGTCCAACAACCACCACTCCGAAACTCCGTCACTCCAATACTCCAATGAAAATCAAATGGGGCGTCATCGGTTCCGGCGGCATCGCCCGTCGGCGGACCATTCCTGAAGGCATCACGCCGGCATCAAACGCCGAATTGATCGCGGTGTTCGATCTGAACGCCGAAGCCAACCAAGCCGTTGCGAAGCAATTCAAGGCGCGCGCAGTTGCTAGCGTGGACGAACTGCTCCGCAGCGACATTGAAGCGGTCTATATCGCCTCGCCGCCGAACGTGCATCGTGAACAGGCACTGGCTTGCGCCAAGGCCGGCAAGCACGTGCTGAGTGAGAAACCGCTCGGCATGACCGTTCCCGATGCCGAGGCAATGATCGCCGTGTGCAAGAAGGCCGGCGTGAAATTCGGCACGGCGTTCCTGATGCGTTTCCTCGCCCAGCATCAAGCCGCGCTGAAACTCATCCGCGACGGCAAACTCGGCAAGCCGGTCTTTGGCCGCGCCCAGCTCTCCTGCTGGTATCCGCCGATGCCCGGTGCGTGGCGGCAGGACTTGAAGACTGGTGGCGGTGGCTCGCTGATGGACATGGGTGGCCACTGCATTGATCTGCTGGAGATGTTTTTCGGTCCCGTGAAGGCCGTGAGTTGTTTCACGAACCGCACCGTCCACAGCTACACCAGCGAGGATAGCGCCCTCGCGTCGTTGTTCTTCGAGAACGGAGCGCTGGGCACGGTGGACACGTTCTTCTGCATGCCCGACGAGGCCAGCCAGAACCGGCTCGAACTCTACGGCTCCCTCGGCAGCATTCTCGCCAAAGGCACCATCGGGCAAGGCGCTGCGGGTGAGATGGTCGCGTTCTTGAAAGAAGGCGCCGGCGGCTACGACGCGCAGCAGGCGCGCGGTGCTGACGGTGACATGACCATCGCTCCGCCGCCGTTCAACACCTACCGCGCCGAGATTGAGGAATTCTCTGCGGCCATCATCGAGAATCGCGAGCCGTCGAATAGCGCCACCATCGGCCTCCAAAGCCAGAAGGTGCTTGCCGCGTGCTACAAGTCGGCGCGCACGGGCAGAGTGATTGAAGTAAAATCACTCTGACGCCGCGCCCGCGAAAAACACCCATCAGTCGCAGGATGCCCTCGCGGATTTCCAGCAAATTCCGCCGCGCCGCCGCGTTGGTGAGAATCTTGCCAGTGTTTGAATCAGGCCGGGTGAACAAGCTGAAACAGAACTTCACGGTGTTGTTGTTGTTGAAGACGAACGTTCTGCAAATCAGATGACCATGAATCACTCAACGACATTTTGCTTTTCCAGCACGTCCTTCTCGGCGTTCACGAGGCAGTCATACATGGAGGCGTCGTCGTCGGCTTCGCGGAGCTGGTGGAGCAACGCCGATTTCTGCGCCATTAGGCAGATGCGCGCCAAGGTGTGGAGGTGGATTTTCACGTCCTGGCAGCAGACCAGAAAGAAAAGGTCGGTCGGCCGGCCGTCGGGCGAGCCGAAGTGGATGGGCTGGAGAGCGCGGCCGAGGACGATGAACGGCTCTTCGGAGAAGGCGGGCTGCTGGTAGCGCGAGTGCAGCAGCGCCAGGCCGCCGGGAAACGCTGTGGGACAGAGTTCTTCGCGCTCTTCAACGCTAGCGATCAGGGCGCGCGGGTCGTAAACCCTGCCGGTGCTCGCGGCGAGTGCCACCATGTCGCGGATGACGGAGGCTTTCGTCTTGGCCGTCAGGCTGGGCGCAATGAACGCGGGCTGGATCATATCCGGCATGATGGTAGCGGTCGGGAACGCGGCTTGAGTGGCGCGGGTGGTTTTCTGGTGATACGCGGCCAGCGGCTTGTCGGCGAGTTTGAGGATGCGCTGGGAAGCCCACTCGTCAATGTCCTGCTGGCGAAACACGAGACGTTTACCGCGCATCTCAAAAGGGATGTCGTCCTTCTTCACGAGCCGCTCGATGTCCGCAGCGGTCAGGTGCAGATAGTCCGCGGCCTCTTGCTGGCTGAGAACTCGAAATGGCATAAGCCGGACCTCGCGCTTTTCCGATCGAGACCGCCGCGCAGGGGCAAGCGCCTACTCCTGCGTCATGTCGAGGAAACCCTCAAGCTGCCGGATGCGCGTCGGGTGGCGCATCTTGCGCAACGCCTTCGCCTCGATCTGACGGATGCGCTCGCGGGTGACCTTGAACTGCTTGCCGACTTCCTCCAGCGTGCGGCTGTAGCCGTCGGCAAGGCCGAAGCGCAGTTCCAGCACGCGGCGCTCGCGGCCGGTCAGCGAGTCGAGCACGTCGTTGAGCTTCTCCTTCAAGAGCGCGTAAGCCGTCATCACTAGCGGGTTCTCGGCGGTCTTGTCCTCGATGAAATCGCCAAAGCTGGTGTCGTCGCTGTCGCCAACGGGCGATTGGAGCGAGATCGGCTGCTGCGCCATCTTGAGCACGGCGCGCACGCGGTCCACGGGCATCTGGATTTCCTCGGCGACCTCCTCGGCGGACGGTTCGCGGCCGAGTTCTTGCAGGAGCTGCTTCTGCACTCGCATCAGCTTGTTGATCGTCTCGATCATGTGCACCGGGATGCGGATGGTGCGGGCCTGATCGGCGATGCTGCGGGTGATGGCCTGCCGAATCCACCACGTGGCGTAGGTGGAGAACTTGTAGCCGCGGCGATACTCGAACTTCTCGACCGCCTTCATCAGGCCCATGTTGCCTTCCTGGATGAGGTCGAGGAACGAGAGGCCGCGGTTGGTGTATTTCTTGGCGATGCTGATGACGAGGCGCAGGTTGGCCTCAACCATTTCGGACTTGGCTTGGATGGCCTTGCGCATCCAGCTCTTCAACTCGGTGTGGGAGCTGGGAATCTCCTCGGTGGACATGCGCGCCTGCAATTCGAACTCGTGCAGCTTGCGCTCCAATTCCTTCGCGTGCGCGTCGTGGCCGTGGCCATTGGCGCGGAGCCGCTCCAGCTCGAACAGCGCCGTCTCCGTCTCTTCGCGGAACTTGTCGGCTTTCTCAACGAATTCCTCAAGCACCTTCGGCTTGAAGAAGAAATCCTTGAACTTGGCCTGGACCTTCTTTTCCGCCTCCTGAACGCCGCGGAGGGCTTTCTTCCGACTCGTGCCGGCGAGCTTGATCGCAGCTTGGTAACGCTTGTCCACCGCGTGGTCGAGCGTGGCGACCTGGCGGGCAAGCGCGGGCAGCGCCTTCATGTATTTCTCGCGGCTGTCTATTTTCTTGTCGAGAATCACGCGGTCGAACCGCTCCTTGTTGCCGCCGATCAGGTGTTCGGGAAAATCGAGGCTCCCGTAGAGCTTGTGCATCTTGTCGTATTCCCTGCCTTCGAGCAGCCGCAGAGCGATCGAGAGATACTCTTTCGCGATGAAGCCGAACCGATGCAGGATCTTCGTCATGTTCAGTTCGGCGGTCTCGATGCGCTTGGAAATCTCGACTTCCTGCTCGCGCGTCAGCAGCGGCACCTGGCCCATCTGCTTCAAATACATGCGGACCGGGTCGTCGAGGATGTCGAGCCGCTCGGTGGGTTTTTCCTCTTCTGGCTCCGGCGCCTCCTGCTTGAACCGGTCCACTTCCGATGCCTCGATGATCTCGATGTCCATGCCGCGCAACAGGATCAGGATCGCGTCAAGCTCCTCCGCCGTCATGACGCTGTCGGGCAGCGCGTCGTTGATGTCGTCGTAGGTCAGGTAGCCCTGCTCTTGGGCCAGCTTGACCAATTCCTTAATTTTCTCGTTCCGCTCTTCCTTCGCAGAGATGGCAGGTTTTGCGGCACTACTAGGCGTCGTCGCGCTCTTCTTAGGCATAGTTATCCCATTATAAAAACGTCAAGCCCTTGCGGGCCGAAAGTCGCGCAATATGAACGCCTCACCTGCGCAAGTCAAGGATTTGCTTCTGGATACCGAGAATTTGTTCGGAGGTAAGACCGGGCTGCCGCAAATGGTTGGTGAGCACCTCGATGCGGGCCTGAATCCAGCGTCGCCGCAGCGCCTGCGCGCAGTCCAGCGCCGCATGCTGCGGCGAGGGAGGTTCGCGAAAACCCACCAGCAGTTCCGCCAGCAACTCCTGCGCGTCGGGAAACTCATCCAGCAACTGGTCCGGCCCACGCCATTGGCCAGCGGCGTGAAGTTGATGAATCGTCGTGAGCATCTCGCCGGCGGCGCTGGTCGTGAGCCATTGCGGATCGAACGCCTCGCAGGCTGGCACGACGACGCCTTTGCAACCGAGCACGAGTTGCAGCAACATTTTTTCCGCTGGCAACGGCGCTGGCCGGGACGGCTGTTCCGGCGAAGCTTCGGTGTCGGGCGACGGTTCAACGGCACGCTCGCGACTGCGACGCAGCTTGCCCATTTCTTCCAGCAGCGCCGACTCCGGCACGCCGAGCCGCGCTGCGCTGCGCTGGACGTAGGTGGCGCGCAGCACGGCGTTGGAAACCTTCATCAGCGACTCCGCCAGCCCGCGGCTGATCTGCACCTTGCCGGTGTCCGACTGCGGATTATGCCGTGCGCAGAGGTAATCGAGATGAAACTCGAAGAACGGCCGCGCCCCCGCGATCACCGCACGAAGCTTGTCCGCACCTTCCTCGCGCACCAAGCTGTCGGGATCGTGCCCGGCAGGCATCGTGGCGACGCGCACAACGAGACCGGCGGCGAGCAACTCATCCACGCTGCGCACAGCCGCTCCCTGCCCGGCAGCGTCGGAGTCGAAGCAGAGCACCACCTCGTCCACGTAGCGCCGCAGGATGCGCCCGTGATCACCCGTGAACGCGGTGCCTTGCGGCGCGACGATGTTCTGCACGCCGTTGGTGTAGCAGGCGATCAAGTCAAGCTGGCCTTCACAAACGATGGCCTGCTTGGCGTCCACCAGCGCCCGCTTGGTCTTGTCGAGGCCGTAGAGCACGCGACCTTTCGTGAAGATCGGCGACTCCGGCGAGTTCACATACTTCGCCGTTTTCTCGTCGCCGGACAGCACGCGACCACTGAAGCCGATGACGCGCGCCTGTTCGTCGCGAATTGGAAACATCAACCGCCCGCGAAACCGGTCGTAGTAGCCGCCACCTTCGCGTTCGACGACCAAGCCGGCCAGCGCCAGCAGTTGCGGTGGATGTTTCCGCGACGCGCCCCACTGCAACGTCGCGTCCCAGGCGTCCGGCGCGTAGCCGAGCATGAACTCGCGCGCCGCCTCCATCGTTACCTTCCGCTTCTTCAGGTAATCGCGCGCTATCTGCGCCGCCGGCTCCTTCATCAACTGCCAGTGGAAAAAGTCCGCCACCTCGTCGTGCAGCTTGTAGAGCGTCGCCTTCTGCGGCGCCGCGCCGCGGTCGCGGTCGGGACCGATCTCCAGCGGAATGTTCGCGCGTTTGGCCAGCAACTCCACCGCTTCGCGGAACTCCAGCCGGTCCCAGAGCATGACGAACTTGAAAACGTCGCCGCCGACGCCGCAGCCGAAGCACTTGAAGAGCTGCATGTTGGGGTTGACGTTGAACGACGGCGTCTTCTCTTTGTGGAACGGGCAGAGCGTCTTGAACGTCGAGCCGGTGCGCTTGATGTTGGGCAGATAGGAGCCGATCACGTCAACGATGTCGTTGGCGTGACGGACTTGGTCAAGCACATGATCGGGAATCAATCCTGCCACGCCGTCACTATGCGACGCCCCGCCGCGAGCGGCAAGCCTCCTCTGCGCTCCAGCCGTCGAGGCGTTGAGGCCCACATTCTTCCTGATACGACCGCCCCCCCAAAGGCGTTAGAGTCTGGCGGTGACGGCGGCGAGAGACGCGCAGTCGTTCACGGACAGCACCTGCACGGAGGAATCAATTCGTTTCATGAACCCCGCCAGCACCGTGCCGGGCCCAAGCTCGATGAACCGCTGAAATCCCTGCGCCAGCAGCCAGCGCATCGAGGCATCCCAATAAACCGACGAAACGACCTGCCGGACCAGCAAGTCGCGAACTTCCTCCGGCGTTGCCGCCGGTTTGGCTGTCACGTTGGAAACCACCATCACCTTCGGCGTGACCAACGTTGTGCCCGCCAGTGCGTTTGCCAGCGGTGCCTGCGCGTTCGCCATCAAGCGCGAATGATACGCGCCCGCCACGTTCAGTGGCAACGCTCGCTTCGCGCCGCGCGCCTTCGCCTTCTCGCACGCCGCAGCGATGGCGGTCTTCTCGCCGCTGATCACGATCTGGCCGGGACAGTTGAGGTTCGCCACTTCCGCGCCGCTTTCCTTGCAGACCTCGGCGCACACGGCTTCGTCCAGGTTCATCACCGCCGCCATCGTGCCCGCCGTCGCTTCGCACGCTGCCTGCATCGCCTGCCCGCGCAACCGCACCAGCTTCAGGCCGTCCTCGAAGCTCATCGTCCCCGCCGCCACGTGCGCCGTGAACTCGCCGAGCGACAGGCCCGCCGTCGCCGTGAACTCCAGTGACCGTCCTTGCTTGCCCAGTTCCGCGCGCAACGCTTCCAGACACGCGATGGAGGTCGCGAAAATCGCCGGTTGCGCGTTGTCGGTTTTGGTCAGTTCCGCCTCCGGCCCGTCGAAACAAATCCGTGCCAGATCGTAACCGAGCACAGCGTTGGCGCGTTCGAATACCTGCCGTGCTGCGGGCGATGCCGCGGCCAGTTTTTTGCCCATGCCAACCACTTGCGCGCCTTGTCCGGCGAAAAGAAGTGCTGTTTTCATCAATTCTGGATTCTAGATTCTTGTTTTTTGATTTGAACCAACGTGCCAATGCGTGTCAGTTGCATCGCACGCGCTGTCGTCAGCGTCAAGAGTTCGCTCGCCTGTCGCATCGCCTTCTCCAAGCTCATCGGCCCGGTCATTAACGGCAACGCCGCTGCGAAACCCGCCCGCCGAAAGGCCGCTTCAGCATCCGGTGCCAGCGAACCGCCAATGGCGATCACCGGCACGCCGAGCCGCCGTGCCAGCCGCACTACGCCAAGTGGTGCCTTGCCGTCGAGCGTCGAGCGGTCCAGTCTGCCTTCGCCGGTTATGACGAGGTCTGCGTCGCGCAGCTTCTCCGCCAACCGCGCGTGCTCAATGACGATCTCCACACCCGGCTGGAACTTCGCGCCGAGAAACGCCCGCAATCCTGCGCCCAACCCGCCCGCCGCGCCGCCGCCGGGGAAAGTCGTCAGCGATTTGTAATCCACGTTCCGCATTCCGCATTCCGCAATCACCTTTGCCCAGTGCCGGAGGTTCGCATCAAGCTGCTTCACCATCGCTGGCGTTGCACCTTTTTGTGGTCCGAATACGGCGCTCGCACCGCGCAGGCCAACGAGCGGATTGTGCACGTCGCTGGCAACAAGGATTCCGGGGTTCGGGGTTCGGGGTTCGGGGTTCGGAAGGAGAATCGTTGCTATGCGATTCAACGCGCCGCCGCCAATGCCGCGCGGCAGTTCGCGGCCACGCGCGTCCAGTAGCCGCGCTCCGAGTGCCTGCGCCATGCCCGCGCCGCCGTCATTGGTCGCGCTGCCGCCAATGCCGACGATGAGCCGTCGGCAACCGCGCCGTAACGCAGCCAGAATCAGCTCACCCGTGCCGTAGGTGGTGGTGACGAGCGGATTGCGCCGCGCCGCTGACACCAGCTTGTAACCACTTGCCTCGGCCATCTCAATCACCGCCGTCTCGCCGTCGCCGAGCACGCCGAAGGCCGCGCGCACCGGTTCGCCAAGCGGCCCCATCACGCGCTGGTGAAGAATCCTCCCGCCGGTGGCATGCACCAGCGCGCGGAGCGTGCCTTCGCCGCCGTCGGCCATCGGCGCTTTCACGACGCGCGCCCGTGGCCAGACCCGGCGGACGCCGCGTTCGATGGCATCGGCGGCTTCTTCCGCGGTCAGCGAGCCTTTGAATTTGTCGGGTGCGGCAACGATGGTGATCATGGCGAAGTTTCGGAGACAGGTGATAGGCCGCCAGCGGCAGGTCGGCAAGGAAAAACGCGTTCGCGTCGGCGCGATAACAGGGCTGGCAGATTCTTGGAAAATCCTGTTGCTATTCTCTCGCGTTTGCGTAACGTCGGGCGTGCTCGCAGTAGGCAGATTCAGCAGTGAGTTGGTAGATTGTCAGGCAGCCTCGATAGCTGGTGATGATCCGAAACCCGAAGAAGTCGGGAACAGTCACCGCCTAGCTCCCACCGCAGCAGAAGGAAAATAGTATAAAATGGCTACAAAGCTATTCGTAGGAAACCTGTCGTTTAACACCACAGAAGGCGATATCCTCGACCTGTTCAAGCAGGCAGGCAACGTCAGCTCGTGCGAACTCATCGTGGACAAGTTCACCAGCAAGTCCCGCGGGTTCGCGTTCGTGACGATGGGAACGCAAGAGGAGGCCACTGCGGCCGTCACTCAATTCAACGGCAAAGAACTCGACGGCCGTGCCCTGACGGTCAACGAAGCCCGTCCGCGCGAGGAGCGTCCCCGTGGCGGCGGCGGCGGCGGCGGTTACGGCGGCGGCGGTCGCGGTGGTGATCGCGGCGGTCGCGGCGGCCGGTATTAAGCCGTTCGCAGGGCCGTGGATTTGCGTCCGCGGCTGACGGAACTTTTGTTCTGACAAGAGGGCGTCTCGTGCAAACGAGGCGCCCTTTTTGTTTGGGAACCGTTCGTATCTTGCGCGGAAACGGGCTTGCAACGTTGCGATGGCAGGAGCTTGGTTTAGGCGGCTTTTTTGCGAAAAAAGATGGTTGAAATTCAGAGACTTTTGGTTACTGTTCCGCCGCTCGCAGTTGGAAGCGGTTCGCGGTGAGTTGGTAGATTGTCAGGCAGCCTCGATAGCTGGTGATGATCCGAAACCCGAAGAAGTCGGGAACAGTCACGCAAGCTCCCACGGCAGCAGAAGGAAAACAGTAACAAATGGCTACAAAGCTATTCGTAGGCAACCTGTCGTTCAACACCACCGAAGGTGAAGTGCTCGACCTCTTCAAACAGGCCGGCAATGTCACCGCGTGTGAACTCATCACGGACAAGTTCACGGGCAAGTCCCGCGGCTTTGCGTTCGTGACGATGGGATCGCAGGAGGAGGCCACGGCGGCCGTCTCCCAGTTCAACGGCAAGGAACTCGACGGCCGTGCCCTGACGGTCAACGAAGCCCGTCCCCGCGAAGAACGCCCCCGTGGCGGTGGTGGTGGCGGCGGCTTTGGCGGCGGTCGTGGCGGCGGCGGTGGCGGCGGTTATCGCGACGGTGGTCGCGGCGGCCGGCGTTAATCCGACTGCGGAACGATTTCCGTTCCCAAACAAAAGAGCGTCTCGCGCAAGCGGGGCGCTCTTTTTGTTTGGCGGCTGCCGGGAAGTGGGGCGAGTTTCCGAACTCGCCTGCTCTGTGAATGACTCACGGGCGAGTTTGGAAACTCGCCCCACTCAGTTCCGACAACCGGCTTCCTGGCAGTCTGAAACCGCTATTTCGTTGTGCCCCAGCGGCGGTGGAGAAACTTCTCCCAAGGCGAGAACAGGACTTTGTCGACGAGCAGGCCGATCAGGATGATCACCAGCATGATGGCGATGACCTGATCCATCGCGTGCAGTTCCCGGCCGTAATGCAGCAAGTGGCCAAGGCCGAAGCCGGTCAGGATCGTCACATAAACCTCCGCTGCCATCAGCGAGCGCCACGCGAACGCCCAGCCCTGTTTCATGCCGCTGACGACGAAGGGCAACGACGCGGGCAGTTTCACCTTCACCCACGTGTGCAGCCGCTTCGATCCCATCGTCTGCGCGGCGCGGGCGTAAATCGGCGGCACGTTGCGCACGCCGTTATCGGTGGCGATCACGACGGACCAGACCGTGCCCATGATGACGACGAACAGCATTGCCGCCTCGGTCTGGCCGAACCACAGCATCGCCAACGGCACCCAGCAGATGCTCGGCAGAGTTTGCAGGCCGAGCGCGATGATGCCCAGCGTGTCTTCGCAGAACTTGAACCGTGCCGTCAACAGACCGAGCGGCAGCCCGATAATCACACCCAGCGCGTAGCCGGCCACCAGTCGCCGCAGCGTCACGAGCGTGGCGTGCCACAATGTGCCGTCGCGGATCGCGCCGATGATGTATTCAACCACGCTGAGCGGCGACGGCACCATCACCGGCGACCAGATGCCCGCGCGCACCAGCGTCTCCCACAGCGCGATCAGTGTCGCGAAGACAACCGCCGCTGTCACAGCGCGCTTCATTCTGGCGCCTCCGAGTCTGCGGGTTGCAAGTGTCGTTTCAGCGCCCGCATGATCTGCGCGGCGTGCTCCGCCAGACTGACGCTGTTAATATCGCGCGGGTGCGGCAGATCAATCCGGAACTCCTCTTGGATGCGGCCGGGCCGTGGCGAGAACAGCAGCACGCGCTCGCCGAGGCAGACCGCCTCGCGCACGTTGTGCGTGACGAAGACGATCGTCTTGCGCCGCTTCTGCCAGATCTCCTGGATGTCGCCATACAACTGTTCCCGCGTCAGTGCGTCCAGCGCCCCGAACGGCTCGTCCATCAGCAGCACGCGCGGATTCGGCGCCAGCGCCCGCGCCAGCGCCACGCGCTGCTTCATCCCCCCGGACAATTCGTGGATGTCGGCGTGGTGGAATCTTTCCAGCCCCACCAGTTGCAGATAAAAGCTGGCCACCTCAACCCGCTCGCGGTTGCTCAGGCTGGGCTTGAGCTTCAGCCCGAACATCACATTGTCCATCACGTCGAGCCACGGGAACAACGCCGACTCCTGAAACATCACCATCCGGTCGCGGCCGGGTCCGGCCACGGGCTTGCCGTCGGCGAGCACGTGGCCGCTGTCGGCCGTGTCCAGCCCCGCAATGATGTTCAGGAGCGTGGATTTGCCGCAGCCGCTCGGTCCGACCAGACAGACGAATTCGCCCTCGCCCACCGTCAGGCTTACGTCGTCCAGCGCACGGACCGTCGCGCGCTTGCTGTGGAACGTCTTCGAGACGTGCTCCACCTCCAGCTTCAGCGGCGCAGCGGGGCGCAGTTCTTCGTGGGCCACACTCATGGAATCTCCGTCAAACCTTTGTCACGCAAAACCTCGTTGAGCAACTTCAAATCGTAGATGCGCGACAGATCCGGCTTCTCCCGCACGAAGCCGATGCGGTGAGCGTCCTCGGCGGATTTCAGCAGCGACGCGCAGACCGGGTCATGTGTCAGTTCCAATCGCTTCCACGCGCCGTTCAACGTCTCGCCCGGCAGCGCCCTCGTCGTCTCCGCCTTGATCTCGGCGTTCAGGATGCGCTTGGCCTCGTCGGGACGCTGGTTGATCCACTGTGTCAGCTCGACATGCGCGGCGATCCAACGCTTGAGCAGCGCGGGCTGCTGCTTCAGGAACCTCACGCTGCTGGCCAGATGCGTCGTGACATACCGGCCGCCGGTTTGCGGCCAGAGCGCGCTTTCCTCCAGATACACGCGTCCTTTCGCCTCCAGCGCCAGCCGCGTCACCCAAGGTTCCACTGTCCACACAGCATCGAGATCGCCTTTCTGGAACAACGCGAGCTGGTCGGGATTGGCCGTCGGCACCACCAACACATCGCCGCCGGTCATCGTCACGCGGAATCCTTTCGACCGCAGCCATGCCCGCGCGGCCACGTCCTGCGTGTTGCCGAGTTGTGGCGTCGCCACCTTCCGGCCTCGAAAATCCCCGTCCGTTTTGATGCGCCCGTCCGCCCGCACCACCAACGCCGCGCCGCCGCTGCACGCGCCGGCCACGATGCGGATTTCCTCGCCGCGCGATTTCAGGTGCGCGTTGATGGCCGGATTCGGGCCGACGTAGGTGATGTCGAGGCCCTTGGTGAAAATAGCCTCCATTGCGCTTGGCCCGGCGTTATAGACGAACCACTGCACCTCCACGTCCGGCCCCAACCGCTGCTCGAACCAGCCTTTTTCCTCGCGGCTTAATCCGTGGCCGATCATGCCTTGAGCGTGTGTCACGTTTGGGAAATGCCCGACGCGCAACACGGTTTTCTGCGCAAACGCCGTCGAGGTAAGTCCCGCCAAACTGCAAACGACTGCAATCTTGATTAGAGTCGTCATGCTTCTCTTCCAGAAGAAACCGGGCCGCTAAGATTCGCAAGCAGTTTTTTCTGCGATCATGTCAAAATCTACCGTTTTCTCCAAAAGGCCGCCACCACAACTTGACTTGCCACACACCCGTCAGAAAAATCTGGCCGCCGCCGCCAGCCGCCGCTAACCTGCGCCCACTGTGGCCAATGAAACTCCAGACCTCCTTGTCATCGGCGCCGGCCCCGGCGGTTATGTCGCCGCCATCCGCGCCGCCCAACGCGGCGCCCGCGTCACGCTTGTCAGCGACGCGCCTCCCGGCGGCGTCTGCCTGCACCTCGGCTGCATCCCGACCAAGACGCTGCTCGCGAGCGTCGAGGCGCTCCGCACCGTGCAGCGCGCAACCGACTTCGGCCTCGACCCGGCCAGCGTTTCCGCCGAGCCGCGGCTCGTTGCCGATGCCATGCTTCGCCGCACCCGCAAAGTCACTGCCGCGATGAGCAAGGGGTTGGAGTTTTTGTTTCGAAAGAACGGCATCCAGTTCGTCAGCGGACGCGCTCAGTTGCTCGGCGGCGGTCGGATCCAAGTCGGCAATGACGTCCTGACCGCGTCGCGCATCATCCTCGCCACCGGCTCGCAGCCCGCGCCGTCGCCATCGGGGTTGCCGCCCGTGGACGGCCGGCGCGTCATCAACAGCAACCACGCGCTGCACCTGGCCGAGCCGCCGAAGAAACTGCTCATCATCGGCGGCGGCTACATCGGCTGCGAGTTTGCTTGCATTTTCCGCGCGCTCGGATCGGAAGTGACCGTCGTCGAGGCGCTCGCCAACCTGCTGCCCGGCATGGATGCCGAGTTGGGCGCGGCGCTCGCCAAGTTCTTCCGCAAGGCCGGCATCGAGGTCCGCGTCGGCGAGACGGTGAGCGAGTTCGAGCCGGACTTCGACCGCGTGTTGATCTCCGTCGGGCGCGTGCCGAACACCGGCGACATTGGCTGCGATGCCGCTGGCGTGAAGTTGACGGCGCGCGGCCGCGTCGAGGTGAACGAACGGATGGAGACGAGCGCGCCGGGCATTTACGCCATCGGCGATGTCGTCGGCAGGTTTCCGCTCGCGCACGTTGCCAGCGCCCAGGCGCGCGTGGCGGTGGCGAACGCGCTCGGCGGAAACGCGACGATGGACTACACCGCCGTGCCCAGCGTGGTCTTTACGCATCCGGAAGTCGCCTCCGTTGGTCTCACCGAAGCTGAAGCGCAGGCCCAAGGCCGCGCCGTGCGCGTCGGCAAGTTCCCGATGGCCGCGCTTGGGCGTGCCCAAGCCAGCGGTGAAACCGACGGCTTCGTAAAGCTCGTTGCCGACGCCGAAACGCGCCGGTTGCTCGGTGGCCAAGTCATCGGCCCCGCCGCAGGCGAGTTGATTGCCACGATCGCGCTTGCCATCTCGCTTGGTGCGACAGCGGAACAAGTCGGCCACACGATTTTCGCGCACCCAACTTTTGCCGAAGCCGTCGGCGAGGCGGCCGAAGCAACGTTCGGCTCGCCGGTTCACATCTATCTGCCCAAACGGACATGAGAGTTTGGCGACGCACTTAGGGAGACTGTATGGATTCGTTAACATGGGACATATTGAAGCTGCTGGGCGTGGCGGCGCTGGTGTTGACCAATGCCTTCTTCGTGGCGGCGGAATTTGCGCTGGTCAGCGTGCGCCGTAGCCGCATGGAGGAAATGGTGGCTGCAGGCCACACGAGCGCAAAGACCGTGCTAGCCGCCATGCGCGACCTCGGCACCTACATCGCCGGCGCGCAGGTCGGCATCACGATGGCCAGTCTCGGCCTTGGCTGGATCGGCGAACCGGCGATTGCGCACCTGTTGTTGCCGCTGTTCAGTTGGACGTCGCCGATACTTGCGGAAACCGCCGCGCATACGATCGCCGTAACGCTGGCGTTTGTGTTGATCACGTTCCTGCACGTGGTCTTCGGCGAGCAAGTGCCGAAGGTCGTGGCTGTGCAACGTGGCGAAGCGACATCGCTGTGGGTGATGCCGCTGATGAGATTGACGGTGACGTTGATGCGGCCGTTGGTGTGGGGGCTGAACGCGTTCAGCAATGGCGTCGTGCGGCTGCTGGGATTGGAACCCGGCAGTGAACTGCACGGCGTTCATTCCGTGGACGAACTCCAGATCTTGGTCCGCCAGAGCCGCCAAGCCGGCGTGATAGATGAACTGGAAGGCAAGCTGGTGGAACGGGCGTTTCGCGTGCCGGACCTGACGGCGCGCGATGTGATGGTGCCGCGCACAGACCTCGTCGCGCTCGATGGAAGGCTTTCGACCGATGAATTGCTCGACCGCGCTGCCCGCAGCGGCCACCAGCGGCTGCCGGTCTATGACCGCACGCTCGACAACATCGTCGGCATTCTGCACGTGCAGGATGTGTTCAGCCACATGAGAAAGTCGAAGGAACCGCTCGACATCCGCAAACTGGTTCGCGCGCCGTTGTTCGTGCCGGAAACGGTGCGGCTCGACGATCTGTTGCGTAGTTTTCAACAACACCATTCGCAAATTGCCGTCGTTACCGACGAACACGGTGGCGTTGCTGGCATGGCGACACTTGACGATGTCGTCGCGGAAGTCTTCGGCGAAGTGCAGGAAGCAGCGGACACGCGACAACCGGACATCCAGAAAATGCCCGATGGCCGGCTGCTGGTGCGTGGCGACGTGCGGTTGCGCGAGTTGAACGACCGCTTTGGCTGGAATCTCGAAGACGAGCAAGCCGACACCATTGCCGGTTACGTCACGAATCGCCTCGGCCGCCTCGCGCATCCCGGCGAAGTCGTCGAGACGCCGCAGGGCACCATCACTGTCGAGAAGATGGCGCGGCTCAGAATTCTGCTCGTCGCGATCCTGCCAAGGGTGCCCTGAGCGTTAACGCTTCGCGCAACAGCCGCGACCCGGTGTTTTCACACGGGGCAATCACTTCTTGTGCAAGGGGACGAAACGGCTGCCTTCCTTGTTCTTGATCAGCAGCAGCACGTTGTTGCGCGCGCCTTTGACGGCTTTCTCAAACTCGCCCACCGCAGTCACCGGTTGGCGGTTGACCTCGACGATCAGGTCGCCTTCACGGACGCCGCGGCGATAGGCGAGACTGTTCTGATCCACATCGGTGACGATGACGCCTTTTTCTCCCTTGTAGTCGAGCTTGCGCTCCAAGTCTTTGGTGAGGTTGGTGACGGTCATGCCGAGATTCGACACTCCGCTTTCCTCTTCAGCGGCAGCGGCCGTTGCAGTCTCGGTGGCAGTGCCTACCGTGACGGGCAACGTAACTTCCTTGCTTTTGCGGATGACAACGATCGTTGACTTCGCGCCGGGCGCGGTGGCAGCAACGCGGTTGCGGAGGTCGTTGACGTCCTCAATGTGTTTGCCGTTGTATTGGGCGATGACGTCGCCGGGCTGGATGCCGGCCTTCTCGGCGGCGGAGTCTTTGTTCACCTGCGCCACGAGCACGCCCTTGGTTTGCTTCACGCCGAACTGCTGCGCCAGATCTTCGTTCAGGTCTTGAATCATCACGCCAAGCTGGCCGCGCTGGACGGCCTTGCCGGCTTTCAAGCTCGGCAGCACGCCGGCGATAATGGACGATGGAATCGCAAAGCCAACACCGGTGTTGCCGCCGCTGGAGCTGTAGATGGCCGTGTTAAGACCGACGATCTTACCTTGGAGGTTCACCAGCGGGCCACCGGAGTTGCCGCGGTTGATGGCGGCATCGGTTTGGATGAAGTCTTCGTAGCCGTCGCGACCGTCGAGCACGCCGCTGCGGCCCAGCGCCGACACAATGCCTGCGGTGACGGTCTGCGGCAAACCATACGGGCTGCCCACTGCCACGACCCACTCGCCCACGCGCAATGCCGCCGAATCGGCCAGCGGCACGCTCGGCAGGTTCTTGCCGTTGATCTTGACGATGGCGAGGTCGGTTTTCGGATCGGTGCCAACGACCTTCGCGTCGAACTCGCGCTTGTCGTTCATGAACACCTTCAATTCATCCATGCCCTTGACGACGTGGTTGTTGGTGAGGATGTAGCCGTCCTTGTCGATCAGGACGCCCGATCCGATGCCTTCCTGCCGAAACTTGCGCGTCTCACCCCGGCCACCGCGGCCGCGTGGCGGCGTGACATCCTGTTCTTCGTCGTCCTCTCCGGGCGTGAAGAACCAGTGAAAATTACGCGGCATGGAAACGTATTTGGTCGCCACGATGCTGACGACGGCGGGCTTCACCGACTCGGCCACCCACGCAAACGCGTCGCTCAGCGACTGTGCCGCCGCCAACGCCTGCGTCGGCGGTGCGCTTGGCGTCTGGGCCGTCACGGGCGACACAACGTGGCCAACAAGCCACGCTGTGGCGATACCCCCGACCACAAAACTGATGACCTTCCAATTGTTCTTCATGGTTTATCAACCTTCATTGCTTGTTTGCCGCGCTCCGGCGCGAACCGGTCGCGGCTTCTTCACCTTGCTTCTGGCAACTCCACGTCAGTTCACCGTCCTTCAAATCCACTCGGACACGCGAACCGTCGGCGACTTCGCCAGTCAGCAACCTCTTTGACAGCGGTGTCTCCAGTTCGCGTTGAATCATTCTCTTGATCGGCCGCGCTCCGTAAACCGGGTCATAGCCCAACTCGGCCAAGTGCTGCTTGGCCCGGGCGGCAACTTCGAGCGTAATCCGTCGTTCCGCAAGCTGCGCCGTGAACCGCGCAAGTTGGATGTCCACGATCTTCACCAACTCCTCCGGCCGCAGCGCGTGGAAGACGAGCACTTCGTCCACGCGGTTGAGGAACTCCGGACGGAAATGCTGGCGCATCTCGCCGATCACGTCCTCCTTCATCCGCTCGTAATCGCGCTCGCTGGTGAGCTTCGCATCGAGAATGTGCTGACTGCCAATGTTGCTGGTCATGATGATGACCGTGTTCTTGAAATCCACGATGTGGCCTTGCCCGTCAGTAAGCCGGCCGTCGTCGAGGATCTGGAGCAGCACGTTGAACACGTCGTGGTGCGCCTTCTCGATCTCGTCGAACAGGATCACCGCGAACGGCCGCCGCCGGATCGCCTCGGTGAGCTGGCCGCCTTCCTCGAAGCCGACGTAGCCCGGCGGCGCGCCGATGAGCCGCGACACGGTGTGCTTCTCCATGTATTCGCTCATGTCAATGCGCACCATGTTGTGCTCGTCGTCGAAGAGGCACTCCGCCAACGCGCGGCCCAGCTCTGTCTTGCCGACGCCGGTCGGGCCGAGGAAGATGAAACTGCCGATGGGCCGGTTTGGGTCTTTCAGCCCGGCCCGCGCGCGCATCACCGCGTCGGCGACGGCCGTAACGGCTTCGTCCTGGCCAATGACGCGCCGGTGCAACTCGTCGGCGAGGTGAAGTAACTTCGCCTTCTCGCCTTCGAGCAGCTTCGTCACCGGAATGCCCGTCCAGCGGCTGACGATGAACGCGACATCCTCCGCGTCCACCTCTTCTTTCAACAGGCGCGTGCCTTGCTTTTCCAGCGCCGCTTCGGCCACTTTCAACTTCTTCTCCAGCTCGGTGAGCCGGCCGTATTTCAACTCGGCCAGCTTGTTGAGGTCATAGGCGCGCTCGGCCTTCTCGATCTCGCCGCGCGTATGCTCAATCTGCTCGCGCAGGCTGCGCGCGTTGCCGATGGCTTTCTTTTCGTTCTCCCACTGGGCGCGCAGCATGTCACCGCGGCCCTTCAGTTCGGCCAGTTCTTTCTCCAGCACGTGCAACCGCTCATGCGACGCGGCGTCTTTTTCCTTCTTCAACGCCTCGCGCTCGATCTGGAGTTGCATCATCCGGCGGCTGACTTCGTCCAGTTCGGTCGGTAGCGAGTCAATCTCCGTGCGCAACCGCGCGCCCGCCTCGTCCACGAGGTCAATCGCCTTGTCCGGCAGGAACCGGTCGCTGACGTAGCGGTTCGACAATGTCGCTGCAGCGACGATGGCTGCGTCCTTGATGCGGATTCCGTGATGGACTTCGTAACGCTCGCGCAGGCCGCGCAGGATGCTGATGGTTTCCTCGACGCTTGGCTGGTCCACCAGCACCGTTTGAAAACGCCGCTCCAGCGCCTTGTCCTTCTCGACGTGCTTGTGATACTCGTCGAGCGTGGTCGCGCCGATGCAGTGCAGTTCGCCGCGCGCGAGCATCGGCTTGAGCATGTTGCCGGCGTCCATCGAACCTTCGGCCTTGCCGGCGCCGACGATCGTGTGCATCTCGTCAATGAACAGGATGATCCGGCCCTCGGCGCTCGTGACTTCCTTAAGCACCGCCTTGAGCCGTTCCTCGAACTCGCCGCGAAATTTCGCGCCGGCCACCAGCGCGCTCATGTCGAGGACGACGATCTTCTTGTCCTTGAGGCCCTCCGGCACGTCGCCGCGAATAATGCGTTGGGCGAGGCCCTCGACGATGGCGGTCTTGCCAACACCGGGATCACCGATGAGCACGGGATTATTTTTTGTGCGCCGCGACAGAATCTGGATGCAGCGGCGAATCTCGTCGTCGCGGCCGATAACCGGATCGAGCTTGCCCGACTGCGCGAGCTTCGTGAGGTCGCGGCCGTAACGCTCCAGCGCCTGGTAAGTCGTCTCCAGAGTCGGCGAAGTCACACGCTGGTTGCCACGAACGGCGGCGAGCGACTTCATCAGCTTGTCATGCGTGAGGCCGGCTTCGCTGAGCAGCCGGCCGCCGGTTTCGCGGCGGCCTTCCTCGATCAACGCCAGCAGCAGATGCTCGACGCTGACGTAATCATCCTTCATCCGCTTCGCCTCGCGATGGGCCGTATCGAGCAACCGCGCGAGCCGCTGGCTGGCGCGGATCTCATCCGCGCCGGGACCGGTCACGGACGGTTTGGCGGCGAGCGCGTGGGCGATGGCGTCGGTGATGTTCTGCGGATTGCAGCCGGCGTGCTGGACCAGCCGCGGCGCGAGGCCCTCGGCGTCCTCCAGCAGCGCCGCGAGGACGTGCTCCGGCTCCAGTTGTTGGTGATGATGCCGCGCCGCGATGGCCTGCGCCGTTTGCAGCGCCTCCTGGGCTTTCTCGGTGAATTGGTTCAGGTTCATTTTGTCCTGCTCTCTCGCTGTGTCTTTGCTCATCAAGGCGGAACGCCCGGCTCGCTCCAACGAACGGCCGGGCGTTCACCTTTCAATGGTTCTTTCCGTTGAGCCGACGCGGTCCGGTGTGGTCTCGTCAGGAAACCTTCACCTGGATTTGCTTCGGCTTCACTTCGGGCCGTTTCGGCATGACGATCTTGAGCACGCCGCTCTCGTAGGTCGCCTGCACCTTCTCGCCGTCCACGAGCGTCGGCAGCTCCATCGAACGATGGAATTTCCCATACCACCGCTCCACGCGATAGTAGTTCTCTTCCTTCGTCTCCGCGACTTTCTTGCGCTCACCCTCGATGGTGAGCGTGTTCTCGCGCAGGCTAACGCTGATGTCTTCGAGCTTCATGCCGGGCAGTTCGCACTGGACCACCAGGTCATCCTTGGTCTCGTGCATATCCAGCGCGGGCGTCCAAAACGCCGCACCTTCCGCCGTCCCAAACTCCGGGAAGCGGACGAGCGACGTATTGAACAGCCGGTTCATTTCCTCTTGCAGGCCCTCCAACATTCGGAGCGGCTCTGCGGTTCGATGCCATCTTACCAGTGACATGGTTCTGTCCTCCGATTTAAGAGTTTGTTTTGTTCTACTCGCTGCGGCCTCATGCCGCAGACTCACGACACATGAAGCTGCAACACCCGTGCCAGCGGCTCGAAGGAATCGCAACGTGCTGAAAACAGCCCGAATCTCGGCAAACCGCCTCACCCCGCTGCGCCATCTTTTCGCAAACGCCGCGCCCACTTCATGAATCACGCGCCAGTATTGCCCACACGACACGCGAAACGTGTGGGCTGACGAGGTCTTGCCGCACGCGGTTTATGTTGGATTGCATCCTTGCTTCACCAAAGAACCTGCGAGAAACTTCCGGTGGAATCGGAAAACGCTTATGGAGACAGCCCGTGTTAAATCCAAGGGCCAGTTGGTCGTGCCAGCCAAAATCCGCCGCCGCTTCAACATCAAACCCGGCACACGCATCGTCTTCATCGAAGAGAACGGCCGGCTCATAATGCAGCCGGTAACCCGCGAATACATCGAGTCCTTTCACGGCATCTTCAATCTGAAGCCTGGCGAAAAATCCGCCGTGCAGGAACTGCTGGAGGACCGGGCGGCTGATCGGAAGCGGGAAGACGCCTGAGAAACCGAACGTGTCCGAAGCTAACCAGCCGGCAAACAACCGAACGTTCTGGCGGCGAAAGCTGGCGGCGAACAAGGCGCGGGACCGGCGGGTGACGCGGACTCTTCGGCGGGCGGGCTGGCGAGTGGTGCGGATTTGGGAGCACGAGCTGCGCGATGCGGAGCGGTGTGTGGCGAAGGTGCGGAGGAATCTTGGCCACAGATGAACACGGATTCACACGGATGCGGCGAGGCTTACGCAAAGACGCAGAGGCGCAAAGCTTCTTGGCGGGCGAGCTGTTGGTGAGCAACCGGAAGTTGGAAGAAGACGCGCTTTAGCTTCTCAACGCGCTGTCCAGCCGCTGCCAGATGTCTTCGGGGTCTTCGAGGCCGCGTTTGGTGGGCAAGCTCAGCTTCTCGGATTTACTGCCGCTCCCAAGCCACACATTTCAAGCCGGGCACGCGCTTGAACTCGTTGAGGTTGGCGGTGACGAGCGTGGCGCCAAGGCTGCGGGCGTGGGCAGCAATGAGCGTGTCCAGCGGCCCGATGGGCGTGCCTTTTCGCTCAAGGTGGACGCGTATTTCGCCATAGTGCCTGGCGGCGGCTGCGTCAAAATCCAACACCGTCACGTAAACCAAAAACTCCTCCACCCGTTGCCGGTGTTCGGCCGGGCGCTCCGACTTGGCTGCGCCCACCTCCAATTCCGCGAGCGTCACGCTGGAGATGGCGCTCAGTTCGAGCGCCGCGCGTTTCAAGGAAAGAGCCGCCGGCGCTTCGGCGCGCAGGAAGTCAATGCAGACGTTGGTGTCGAGAAGGTATCCCGCCGTCATGACATCTCAATCGAGGTTCAAATCGCGTTTCTGCTGCTCGCGGGGTTGTTCGCGGTCGGGAAAACGCGCGCCTTGCGGGAAGCGTTCCCGCATGTGACGCGCCAAGTCCGCGAGCGTCTTGAGCTTCAGCCGGGGCTTGGGCCGCAGAATGACTTCGTCGCCGCGCTTCTCGATGGCGACTTCGGTGCCGTCGAAGCGGAATTCCTTGGGCAGGCGCACGGCTTGGCTGCCGCCGTGTTTGAAGAGTTTCGCCGTCGTCATAGCTACAGTGTGTAGCTACAGCCTGATGCTGTCAAGTCACGGCTGCCGACGGAAGCGTCGCTTGGCTTCCAAACGCGGTTTCCAGCCGCCGCCACAAATCCTCCGGGTCTTCCAGCCCTACTGAGATCCGGATGAGGTAGCGTGAGACGCCGCACGACTCGGCCCAGTCCAGTTCGGTGTAGTGCGCCAGCAGTGTGAACGGACAGGCGAGCGTGAAGACGGTGCCGAGGCTGTGGCCTTTGCAAACCGCCATGTTGTCGTAGATGCGCGGCGAGGTGGTCTCGGCATTCTTTGGCAGGAAGGTGATGAGCGAGCCAAAGCCGCCATCGGGCCGGCGCACGGCTTCGTAGGCTTCGCTGAACTCCCACTTCGGATACCAGACCTTTTCCACCGCCGGATGCGCGCGCAGTCGCTCGGCGATCAGGAGGCCGTTGACGTTATGCCGTTTCATCCGGTCGGGAAAGCTGCGCGCCTGGGCATCGAACAGCGCGGCATCTTCGCCCCACAACAATTCTTCGTGCTGGTCGCGCACGATCGGTTTGAGTTCGCGGTAGAGTGGCGAGCGCGGATTGCAGATAAGCGCGCCACCCATCGCATCGCCGGTGCCGACGATGTATTTGGTGAGGCTGGTGGCGGTGAGGTCGGCGTGGCGGCTGAGGTCCACATTGAACGGCGTCGCCACCACGTCGTCGGCGACGAGCGGCACGCGGTGTTCACGCAGCAACGGCTGGATGCGGCTGAGATCGGCCGAGCCGAGCAGCGGGTTGCCGGGAATCTCGCCGAAGCACGCCGCGAGCGACCGGCTGTGAATCAGCGCATGCAGGTCGTCGGTGATGGTGTCGAGGTTGTGGAGCAGCGTCGCGCCGTGGCCGAATTTCTGCTGGAGCTTCAGTGTGTCCACGTAGGGAAAACCAAGTTGTGCCGTCGGCAGACCGGGGCTGCGCTGCATCACCGCCCGCAGCGCCGCGAACTGCGCCGTCATGCCGGTCGGCGTCAGGAAAACGTCATCTTCTGCACAATCGTAGAAGCCAGCCAGTTGCCGGCGCAATGAGCGGCGCGCCTCTGCTGCATTGGCGTCGCCGCTGCGGCCGGCGAGGATGGCTTCGGCCTGCCGCGTGGAGACGATGAGGCCGGTGTGCTGCCAGAATGCTTTCAGCGCGAGCGTGCCAGCGTCGGCTGTCACCACACCATGAACGTTTTCGCGCGTCACGAGTTGCGCATTTTCACCGCTGTTCTTGCGAACAAATTCCGCGCACATCGCCGCCGCGTTCGCGGAAGGAAACGGCAGGCACGGCTGGCCGCCGCCGATGAAGCGCGCGAGTTCCTGCACGAGCGGATGGATGACAAAACGCGGGTAACCGCTGCTGAGCCGCGCCATCACTTCCGGCGATTTCTCCTCATAGCCAACGACATCCTGCCAGCGCGGCAAAGCCACCGACACCGCGTGAACGGAATCCGGAATCGGCCGGCCCAGTTCCTCAGCCTTCCACACCGGCTCTCGCAACAAGTCGCGCGAACTCAACCGATCACCTCGGTAAGAGCCTGGTCAATGTCGCGGCGCAAATCGGCGATGTCTTCAATGCCGACGGAGAAGCGGATGAGGCCGTCGCCGATGCCGACTTTGCGCCGGACCTCGGCGGGAACCTGCGCGTGCGTCATTGTTGGCGGATGGCAGACAAGGCTCTCGACGCCACCGAGACTTTCCGCCAGCGTGAAGAGCCGCAGTTTTCGGCAAAACTTCAGCGCGGCTTCCGTGGAACAGTCGAATTCCGCGATGAGAATGCCGGAGCCGGCCTTCATCTGACGGCGGGCCAGTTCATGCTGCGGATGGCTTGGTAGGAACGGATAGCGCACCATGCGAACGCCGCGACGTGTCTCCAGCCAACGCGCCAGTTCGAGAGCGTTGGCGCAGTGGCGCTCCATGCGCAGTGCGAGCGTGCGCTGGCCACGTGTAGTGAGCCAAGCGTCGAACGGTGATGGTTGCAGGCCGAGTGCCTTCTGGGCAAAGAGCATCCGTTTGTGCCACGTGGTGTCGTTGGTAGCGACGATGCCGCCGAGGCAGTCGCTGTGGCCGTTGACGTATTTGGTGGTGGACGAGAGCGAGAGCGTCGCGCCGAGTTCCAACGGACGCTGGAGGTAAGGCGAGGCGAAGGTGTTGTCCACGACCACGGTTGCGCCGGTTTCGGCGGCGGCGGCGCTGATGCCGGCGATGTCGAGGATCTTCAGCAGCGGGTTGGTGGGGCTTTCCAGCCAGACGACGGCGGGTTTCTGGCGGCGGATTTCCTCCCAGTGGGCCGGCTGGCTGAGGTCGCAGTAGCGCGCTAGGAGGCCGAACTTATTGAACACCCGCTCCAAGAGCCTGTAGGTGCAGCCGTAAATATTCTCCTCTGCCAACACAAGGTCGCCGCTCTTCAGACACGAGATTACCGCCGTGATCGCCGACACGCCGCTGGCAAAACAGGTGGCGAACTGCGCGCCTTCGAGCGAGGCGATGGCTTCCTCGACAAGCCGGAAGTTGGGATTGCCGGAGCGTGTGTAATCAAAGCCGTCCGGGTTGTCCTTCTGGAACGTCGAGGTCATGAACACCGGTGGCATCACGGCGCCGGTCGTGCCGGCAAAGCCGCGGCCTTTGTGAACGGCCCGTGTGCTGAATCCGTCTTGGTTTTCTGTTGTCATAGGTTTTCGTCCGCTCACGACAATCTCATATAATGTAGTCCGTTGCGCCAGTCGGTTCGCCGCGCAACCTGCGGGCGCGCTCGCACAAGTCGGCAACCGTCATGCGTTCCAGAACCGTCAGGATCGCTTCACGCACTTCCTGCATCACACTTCGAATTGCGGCCTGCACTTCGTCCGGGCGGTTGTCTTTGCGGTGGAGCTTGCCGCTCGCGAGAGGGAGCGGGATCAACGACCGCTCGACATAACGAATGAGCGCACCAAGCGTGATATCTTCCGGCGGACGAGCCAACCGGTAGCCGCCCGCGACGCCTCGCCGGCTCTCGACAAAGCCTCCCGACTTGAGGCTGTTCAGGATCTGCTCCAGAAAACGTTTCGGAATCCCCCGCTCTTCGGAGATGTTCTGAATCCGAACGACATCGCTCTCGTAATTCTCGCCGAGCGCCACCAAGGCGCGTAAAGCGTATTCACCGCGCAAGGACAGTTTCATTATCGTCATTATATTACGAATCTACATTGGTATAATCAAGTATTAGTTTAAGCTTCTACTTAGTTGATACAATATGCCGTGTTTATCGTATTAAACATTTATACGTAATGTCCATTGACAACAGGTAGATTACGCGTATTATCCACACCATTCGCCTGAAACAAGAAAGAGTTTTCAACGAGACAAATATGAGTTCGACCATTGAAGCCGCAAAACCTTCGCCGAACGAAGTGTTGAAAGGGAACTGCCCTACGCTCGCCGGCACCATTGCTCAAACGCTGGCCGATGCCAGCACCGACCGCTTTTCCGAAGACGACAACCAGTTCCTCAAGTTCCACGGCGTCTACCAAGAGGACGATCGTGACCTGCGCAAGACCGGCAAGAAATACATCCTCATGGCCCGCCTTCGTGTGCCCGGCGGCTTGCTCACTCCCGCGCAGTATCTGGCTTGCGACGATCTCTCCGCGCGCTACGCGAACAACACGCTCCGCGTCACGTCGCGCCAGAGCCTGCAGTTCCATAGCATCGTAAAGACGGGTCTTGGGCCGCTGGTCAAGGGGATCAACGACGCCCTGCTCACCACGTTCGCGACCTGCGGTGACGTGAACCGCAACGTCATGGCGCCGCCCACGCCCGCCACGAACGGTCTCGGAGGGCAAGTGCAGGAATACGCGCGCCAGGCGGCGGCGGCGCTCTCGCCGCGCACAAGGGCGTATCACTCCATCTGGATGGAAGGCGTTCAACTCAACCTGGACGAGCCGGAAAATAAGAATTTCGCCGATCCACTCTACGGCAAGACCTACCTGCCGCGGAAGTTCAAGATCGGCTTCGCGATCCCGCCGTTGAACGACGTGGACATTCTCACGAACTGCTGCGGCTTCATCGCCATTGCGGACGCGGACGGCAATCTCGCGGGATTCAATCTCACCGCCGGCGGCGGCATGGGCCGCAGTCACAACAACGACGCGACCTTCCCGCGCGCCGCGGATGTCATCGGCTTCCTGCCGCCGGAGAAAGTTGTGGACGTGGCCAGGGCGGCGCTGACCATCCATCGTGATTTCGGCGACCGCTCCAACCGTAAGCACGCGCGCCTGAAATACATCCTCCACGACCGCGGCGCGCAATGGTTCCGCGAAGAACTGGAGCGCCGTCTCGGTTTCAAGCTGGCGGAGGCCAGGCCGTTCAAGTTCGAGAAGCAGGGCGACGCCTTCGGCTGGCACCGGCAGGCGGGTGGCCGTTTGTTCCTCGGCTTATTCGTCGAAACCGGCCGCATCAAGGACAAGGACGACTGGCGGATGAAGACGGCGCTGCGCGAGGTCATCGCGAAGTATCAGCCGGAAATCCGTCTCACGCCGGCCAACAACGTCATTCTCGCTAACATCGCGCCGGAGCACCAAAGCGAAATCACCCGGATTTTTGCCGGGCATGGTGTGAGAGTAGAACGCCAAGGCAGCTTGCTCCGTCGCGCTTCGATGGCGTGCGTCTCGCTGCCGACGTGCGGCCTCGCGTTGGCAGAAGCGGAGCGTTATCTGCCGAATCTGATCACGCGGATCGAGGCGCTGCTCAACGAAGTCGGCTTGGGCGACCAGGAAATCAACATCCGCATGACCGGCTGCCCGAACGGCTGCGCGCGGCCTTACATGGCGGAGATTGGTTTCGTCGGCAAAGCGCCGGGCAAATACCAGATTTACCTCGGCGGCAACGAAGCCAGCACTCGGCTCAACCGCCTTTACAAGGACACAGTCAAGGACACCGACATCATCACCGAACTTCGCCCGTTGCTCGCGCGTTACGCGCAGGAGCGCCACGCCGGCGAACGGTTCGGTGACTGGGTGGAGCGCGTTCTTTGGAAAGAACAACCAACTGCTGCTAATTGATTCGCCATGACTCCTGATCAAATCGCCAAAGCCAACGCTGAGTTGCACGATAAGTCGCCGCTCGAAATCACCCGCTGGGCCATCGCGCAGGGCGGGGGGCACGCCATCGTCTCGACGAACTTCCGTCCCTACGAGGCCGTCATCCTTCACCTAGTCACACAGGTTCAACCAGACATCCCGGTGCTCTGGGTGGATCACGGTTACAACCGCGCCGCGACCTACAAGCACGCCGAGCAACTCCGCTCATTGCTCAAGTTGAACATCAAGGCATACATCCCGCGGATCACGCGGAAACATCGCGAAGCGATCTACGGGCCGGCGCCGCAGTCCGACGACGAGGAGGGGCTGAAGAAGTTCAGCACGGTGATGAAGCTGGAGCCGTTCCAGCGCGGCATGAAGGAACTCGCGCCAACCATCTGGATCACCGCGTTGCGCAGGACGCAAAACGCGATTCGCGCCGGCCTCGATATCGTCATGGCCGACCCAAACTTCGGCGCGCTGAAGGTGAGTCCCGTTTTCTACCTCACCGACGCCGACATGGAGGCTTACCTCCAGAAACACAATCTGCCGAACGAGTGGGACTACTTCGATCCCGCCAAGGCCGACGAGAAGCGCGAGTGCGGCCTGCACACGGCGTGGGGCGGCAAGGCCGTGAATGCCTGAGCGCTGACGCCCGGGCTTTTCTTCTTTCTTCAATGAACAGTTATCATCTCGACCATCTTCAGTATCTCGAAACCGAGGCCATCCACGTCATGCGTGAGGTCGCTGCGGAATTCGAGCGGCCCGTGTTGCTCTTCTCCGGCGGCAAGGACTCCGTCTGCATGCTGCGTCTGGCGGAAAAGGCGTTCCGCCCCTCCGACATCCCGATGCCGTTCCTGAACATCGAGACCGGCCACGAGTTTCCCGAACTCCTCGAGTTCCGCGACCGCCGTGCGAAGGAACTCGGCTCCAAGCTCATCGTCCGCACCGTGGATGACGTGCTTGCGCGCGGCTTGGCCACAGCGTCGCTTGGCGAAGTCAGCCGCAACCGGCTCCAGATTCCCGTGCTGCTCGGCGCGATCGAGGAGTTCCGCTTCGATTGCTGCATCGGCGGCGCGCGGCGCGACGAGGAGAAAGCCCGCGCCAAGGAGCGTTTCTTCAGCTTCCGCGACGGCTTTGGCCAGTGGGACCCGAAGAACCAGCGCCCCGAAATCTGGAACCTTTACAACGCCCGGCTCAGCCCCGGCGAAAACATGCGCGTCTTTCCGCTCTCCAACTGGACCGAGATGGACGTGTGGGAATACATCCGCAAGGAAAAGCTCGAAGTGCCGAACATTTACTTCAGCCACGAACGCGAGTGCTTCCGCCGCGGCGGCCAGTGGCTGCCCATTCCACCGGATCACGCCGATGCTTCGCGTCCCGATCCTTACGCCGGCGCGCGCCCGAAGACGGCCGAGAAGCGGGCGAAGCTCGTCGTCCGCGTGCGCACCATCGCCGACATGATCAGCACCGGCATGATTGAATCCCGCGCCGACAGCGTGGACGACATCGTCGCTGAAATCGCCGCCGCCCGTGTTACCGAACGCGGCACTCGCGCAGACGACAAGTCTTCCGAAGCAGCGATGGAAGACCGCAAAAAAGCCGGCTATTTCTAAGCAGATAGGAGATGGAAGTTGAGAGATAGGAAGTGGAACATGGCTGATAGAATTTCAACATTCGAGGAGTTGGAAGCTTGGAAGGTCGCCAGGGAATTGGTGCGACTTGTCTATGCAATCTTCCGACGTTCATCTGCTTCCAAGGATTTTGGCTTGAGAGATCAGGCGCAACGTGCCGCCGTGTCGGCCATGACCAACATCGCCGAAGGTTTTGAGCGACTCCATCCGGCGGAGAAGCTTCAGTTCTACAACGTGGCACGAGCGTCGTGCGGCGAAGCGCGGTCGCTTTCTTATATCATGCTCGACGCCGGCTATATCTCGCAGGACGACCACAAACAACTCCTCTTGCTGGCTGGGCAGACCGGCCGATTGATTTCCGGTCTGATCCGTTCCACTCAAGCCCGTCGTTCCGAACCCTGACCCCCATCTTCCATCCCAATCTCCTAACTCCCAACTCCCATCTCCCAATTTTTATGCCCGTTCCTGCTCATCATCCCGTTGACATCCTTCGCTTCAACACCTGCGGTTCCGTTGACGACGGCAAGTCCACGCTCATCGGCCGCCTCCTCTACGACTCCAAGAACCTGATGGAGGACCAGATCGAGGCACTCGAACGCTCCGCCGACATCACCGGCGGCGGCCAGATCAACCTCGCCAACCTCACCGACGGCCTCCGCGCCGAGCGCGAGCAGGGCATCACCATTGACGTCGCCTACCGCTACTTCGCCACGCCCAAGCGCAAGTTCATCGTCGCCGACACGCCGGGCCACGTCCAATACACCCGCAACATGGTCACCGGCGCCTCCACCGCCAACCTCTCCATTGTCCTTGTGGATGCGCGCCAGGGCGTCATCGAACAGAGCCGCCGCCACACCTGCATCGCGTCGCTCCTGCGCATCCCGCACCTTGTCATCGCGATCAACAAAATGGACCTCATGGGCTGGAGCGAAGAACGCTTCATCGAAATCCGCGACCAATTCGAGGAATTCCTCCCGCGCCTTGATATGAAAGACGTGAAGTTCCTCCCTATGAGTGCGCTCAACGGCGACAACGTCGTGGACCCGTCGCCGAAGACCCCTTGGTATACCGGCCCCACGCTCCTCGGCCATCTTGAGAGCGTCCACATCGGCAGCGACTGGAACCTCAGCGGCTTCCGCCTCCCTGTGCAATGGGTCAATCGCCCCAACAACCCCACCGATGCGCGCCTCCATGACTTTCGCGGCTTCAGCGGCCAGATCGCCGGCGGCATCGTCAAGGTTGGCCAGAAGGTCATGGTCCTGCCCAGCGGCCTCATCAGCCGCGTGAAGGAAATCTGGACCTACGACGGTCCGCTTCAGGAAGCCTTCTGCCCGCGCTCCGTCACGCTTGTCCTCGAAGACGACATTGATGTGAGCCGCGGCGACATGATTATCGGCCCCGACAACCTCCCCGGCGCGAGCAGCGACCTGCACGCGAAGGTTTGCTGGATGCACCCGCGTCCGCTCCAACGCGGCAAGCGGTATTTGCTCAAACACACCACCCAGACCGTCCAGGCCGTTGTCACCGAGATCGAAGACCGCATCAACGTCTCCACCTTCGAACCGGAGCCGGACGCGCCCGAGCTGGCCTTGAACGACATCGGTGAAATTCGGCTCAAGGCCTCCAAGCCCCTCATCTTCGACGGCTACGCCACCAACCGTCTCACCGGCTCCTTCATCCTCATCGAACAAGGCACCAACGCCACCGTTGCCGCCGGCATGCTATTCCCGCCCACCGAAGCCGTGAAGCCCGAATACACAGACTTCTCCATCTGAGAGTTTTACATCGGGGTTCGAGACGGTCGCTGACAACGCGAATCTGCTTTGTAAAGAAAGCAGGACAGGCGTCTCGCCTGCTTATGGATGGATGATGGGACAGACGGGACGCCTATCTTACTCTGCCCCTGCCTGCATGGTCACCGTCAGATGCGGCCCCAACGATGGACTTTGCGATTGCCTCCGTAGCGAAGACGGACGAGTTGGGGAGCCACAACCGGCTCGCTGATGTTTCGATGCGCCCGGCTGAGCATTTTCTGAAACTGGCTGGTTTCGGTCTTCATCGAGACGGGCTTGTCCACGGATTCGATGCTGTGCAGATCGTAGCCGCAGTCCAGCGTCGGTCGCGGCCGGTTCGCCGTGGTGTCCTCTTCTTTTCTTTCCAAGGCGATCTTCAGGCGGAGCAGCGCCAGTTCGCACATGCTCTTCTCTGAAAACCCCTCCGTGTCCTCGACGATCTTGAGAAACTGCCGTCCAACGGAAATCCCCTGTTCAGTGACCGTGTTCTTGGAAAGATTCTTCACCTCGAAAATGAACCAAGTGTTCCTCAAAGGAGCCCGTTTCCCCACAAACCGGATACTGTAGTCGTTGCCTTCCCGCGTCACATAATGAACCGCGTCCGCCGTAAACATAGTTTCCATGCCTTATAGCGTCTCACAGAACCCAGCCAATAGCGACAACCGATGGTAACTCTTTTGGGTCATTTCGCTGCCATGAGCCGCGTGAGCCTGGGCAGGGGGGGGGTGCGATTTCCGGTAATGGTTGTTGCTATTGCGGCCAACGGCCCTATGGTTGCCTTGCTCGCAGAGGCGAGGATTTAACAGTGAGTTGGTAGATTGTCAGGTAGCCCCCCATAGCTGGTGATGATCAGAAACCCGATCCTTCGGGAACAGTCACCGCTAAGCTCCCACAGCAGCAGAAAGTTCAGTAATAATTATGGCTACCAAGCTATTTGTAGGAAACCTGTCGTTTAACACCACCGAAAACGACATCTCGGACCTGTTCAAAACCGCAGGCACCGTCGCCACGTGCGACCTTATCATGGACAAGTTCACCCAGAAGTCACGCGGGTTCGCCTTCGTCACCATGGGCACCCAGGAGGAGGCCACCGCGGCCATCGCCCAGCTCAACGGCAAGGAACTCGACAGCCGCGCCATGACCGTTAGCGAAGCCCGTCCGCGCGAGGCGCGTCCCAGTGGCGGCGGCGGCGGCGGTTACGGCGGTGGTAGTGGCGGCTACGGCGGCGGCAACCGCTAAACTGGCAGCTACTCCACAGGAACTTTAGTTCCCAACAAGAGAGCGTCTCGTGCAAACGAGGCGCTCTTTTTGTTTGCCGCGGTTTCTCTGTTGAGCAGCTTCTATTCAACCACGAAATGCACGGAATGCACGGAAGGCGGAATTGTTCCTGTTTTCTTCCGTGCATTTCGTGCATTCCGTGGTTCCTCTGGTCTTCACCCGCGTAATAGCCGGCCGGCCCGGCGGGCAAGGGAAGCGAAGGCGCGGGCGGAAGTATGCGGATGGCGCGACGGAAAAGTTGAGCGGGACTGTGGAGATGAGAACTTTCCCCTGGCGTTGCGAGCGGGCGTCTTGGCAGCGTGCGCCGGCCCCGGCCCGTGGGGCGGCGAGGGCTGGCGTTTCAGGCAGGCCCCCGACGGTGCCTGCGGAAAAAACACATCGCGAACGACCCCGCCAAACAGAGCATCGCACAGCCCGGCTCCGGCACCACGTTATATCCGATGTCCTTTAGAATGCCCTGCTCGTAGCTGCTGAGGCTTCGCACTCCCGGACCGGTGCCCGATGCTGCGTTCATCATCAGTTCGGGATAGGTGGAACCGTTAAACGTCAGATCATCCGTGTGGCTGCCGCTGCTGCCTCCCGACCAAGTCGTCGGAGTATAGATCGGCACACCGTCTGTGAAGGTGGGCGTCGCATACGTGCCGTTAAACCTCATGGCTCCGACACCACCCGTCAAAGTTCCCAATTGCGCAGGGTCGAACGCATAGGTGATTGGGTCAATCATGCTGGACCCGCTGGAAGTGGTCAGATATCTGTCGAACGTATACCACAGGTCGGGATCTCCAATCGGTTTGCCCAACGCGCCAGTCCCGTTGTTTTCAATGGTAGAGATGAATCCAAACGAGTGCAGCAGCTCATGCATGGCCGTGGACACGAAATCATTCTCGCCCGCGCTGACGCCGGACGGCGTATAGGAGTAGCTCCAGGACTTGCCGAAGTTCCAGTCAATGCTGCCGTCTGTGTAACTCACAGATCCGCTATAACCGCTTTGTATCTTATACTGGACTATCGTCGGTTCGAATCCAGGGACCAAAGGCCCGTAAGCGTTGCTACCCGCGCTCGCCAGCGTATTGGTGTCCGGATCCGTTATGGAACTGACCGTATAACCAATCGTTGCGGTTGCATTAAAATACTGGCCCAGTTGGTTAGCCGAATAGACCAACGCGTCCCGCCGTGTCTGGCCATACGTGGTGTCATACCATCCTGTTCCTGCCGTGTCCGTGTAATTGAAATTAAACGTGATCGCCGCTTGGCTTGTGTGGACTCCCAACATCGCCACCATTCCAAGCAACATCCATGAACGCGTATGCCGGTAAGATTTGAAATGTATGCAGTTCAAAGTGATTCCAAACAAGTGCTCCTTTACAGCAGACATGATTCTATTCGGTTTGAGCACGCATGGTAAAGAGCTATTCCAAGCGTGTCTGGGAAAGGGTTGCTGTGCAGGCCGCGTGCCCTCACGCGGCGATGGTCATCAATAGGCGCCCGCTGAGGGCAGCGGGCCTACAACATGTCGGCCGTGTCTCACCGCCGGCTGTTCGGAAAGCGGGTCGGCAGGCTTCTGGAGGCGTAAATCACGTGTTTTGAGCGTCATGGGGCACGCCCCGCGCGGCACGGGGTGAATCCCCTGCCATTTGGGGCGCACCCCGCGTCAAAAGGGGCGCAGCCCGCGCGGCGTGGGGCGAAGCCCGTGCCGTATGGGGTGCACCTCCAGCCAAAAGGGGCGCACCCCGCGCGACACGGGGCGAAGCCCATGCGGCACGGGGCGCACCCCGCATGAAAAGGGGCACACCCCGCGCGCTGCGGGGTGCAGCCCACGCGGCACGGGATGCACCCCATCTGACGCGGGGCGCACCCCTTGTCTCACGGGGCGCACCCCATGCGGCGCGGGGTGCAGCCCTTGTCTCACGGGGCGCACCCCATGCGGCGCGGGGTGCAGCCCTTGTCTCACGGGGCGCACCCCATGCGGCGCGGGGTGCAGCCCTTGGGACGCAGCAAACATCCTGCGGGTCGGAACAATCGCCCCTTGTGCCGCCGCGCGCATCCCTTGACGCACCGCAACGACCCCGCGGCGGCCCGCAACGCTGCGGCGGCGCTGGAGATGAACGCGGAGCGGCCGGCCGGCCGCCCCGGCGGGCGAGGGGAGCGAAGGCGCGAGCGGAAGAATGCGGCTGGCGATGCGTCGAGGGCTGGGAAGATGGCCCGGAATAGCTCTCGCCAATTCCCAATCCGACCTGATACAAACCGACTGAACTGGGGCTATGGCTCTGGCGTTTTCAAAGGCAGAGAAAACTGGAAAAGCATATGCAGTTCATACATGCGCGGGAATACCTCGCTGGCAACCAACACATTCGAGTGGAATGCGATACTCAGTGTAACGTGTTGATGACCGACGACAGCAACTTCAGTCGTTACAAACGTGGCGAGTCCTACAGCTACTACGGCGGCTTCTTTAAGGAGTTCCCTGCAATTCTAACGCCGCCACACTCCGGCTATTGGAACATCACACTCGATCTCGCCGGCGGTTCCGCAAGTATCAAGTATTCGATCAACGTCATTACAATTCCGACGTGATGTTAGCGAAAGCGAAGAATTTTTCGAAATAGGAGACTTATGAACGAACCAAGAACGTCAATCATATGGGAGAGGTTGGGTTTGGGATTTGTGATAAGTGGCATAGGTTTGGCCGCGATACAATGGCTGGGCTGGATTCCGTCCAGTATCTCGTATGGGCTGGCTATAACTGGATGTTTAGTGGTTTTGAGCGGGTTCATTGCATGGTGGGGCGGTCGCATTATTAATTCACAATTGCAGCGTTCTTTGCGGCCTGGGAAGGAGCTTCGGTTCGAAGTGGGGGACAAGGTTAGGACACAAACGGACGCGATCGAACAGAAGAAGCAAAGCTATCTCAATATTCCGTCAATCGCCTTTCACTATGCGGACAAGCAACAGATCGATAATTTCTATAACGACTACTTCAAAGAACCCACCATCGAGAAGGTGGTTAATGAAATCGTCAGTGAAATGAGCGGAGAAATTTCTGCCACGCTTCCGAAAATCCTCGAATCGAAAGCCGGAGGCAAAAACCTCAGCAAATGGATAAGTGACATCAAGCTCCCTGATAGTTCACTAAGCGAGAAGTTCCGGAGATGGCAGCGTGAGGCGATTAACAACGACCAAGTGACACTTGGGCTAGAATTGGTTGATATCGACCTTTCTGATTTGCAGGCACTCGACAGGGCAGTCTTGGAACTGTCTTCCAAATTTCTTCTTTCGCTGCCGGAAGCTGATGTCCAGAAAAGCCGCAGTGAGTTGCAGAAACGTGCCGCAGAGAAAACACTCATACGCCTTGAACAAGCGAGGGGTTGGGTGCTAATCGAAGGGAAGTTCCGCATTACGGAGGGAGCAAATGGGTTCTACAGCTGCGTCTATAAGCATCCAGTGACAGATTACTTGGGAGATGGGGCCAAGGAAATCACGATATCCATAACCTTGCGGAAGGATAGTTTGGAACCGAGCATCGCTGGGAACTATGCACAGTCTATCGGAAGGGCCATACCACTCACAATCTATGGAAGGGTGTGGTCTCCAGTAGACCGGCAGTCTGGGGCGCATGAGCTTCAGATTACTCCGATAGCCGTTTACTAGCACCGTTTACCATCATCGCTGGTTCGCCGTCTTCCGACGCTGTTCTTACCCGCGATTGATTTTCCGCCGTTACATTGCCAGAATGGTTGCGCCTTGTGAGGCGTGAGCATGTCTGAGACGGGAACAAATACTGAAAAGAGTGGGACAGGCATCTTGCCTGTCCAGTCGTTATCGAGACCCGACAGGCAGGATGCCTGTCCTACTTTGTCCGAACGCGGGTTCTGGAGCCTGATCGTGACGCAGTTCCAGAATGCGTTTGCGAATGGTTGCCTCAATAGCCTTGGCCACCAGTTCGCGGCCTTCATCCAGGAAATGCACGCCGTCTTCGCGATAGACGAGATTGGTTCGGGAAGTCAGCACGTTTCGGAAATCCACAAAGCAACCGAGTGAACCGACGCGTGAGACAACCGCGTCGGAAATGACGCGCATGTTATGGGCGTATGCAGGCAGGCGGTCCGCGCTGATCATGCCACTGTGCTCCATGTTGCGGATGGCTGGCGTTATCGGCGCGGTTTCCACCCATCGCGTTGGTTGCCAGAACACAACAAACTGGATGCCCAGCAAGCGGCAGAGCCGGTCAAGGAAGGCGTATCGTTTCTTCACGGAGTCGGCGAACACTGTCAGTTCGGGCGAGTCTTGGGGGATGCAGGTCATGGTTTGAGTGATCTTCTCCCACAGTTCCTTGGTGTAAGAGGCATAGGCCGCTGCATAGACAGGCTTGAGGATGCCGAACCATCGGTTGCGGTAGCTCTCAATGATGCCACGAACCTTGTTGTAACCGAAATGCGCGTCGGGCGTCCGAAACATCGCGTAATAAGTCGCGTCGTTGGCTCCATCAAAGAAGATGACAAGGTCGGGTTTCTCCGGCTCCTCGATCAGCAATTTCTGCAGATACTTCGCCTGCAACAGACTATTGAACGAGTTTACACCAAAGTTGCGGATCGTCCAACAGAGGCCCTCGGTGTCGCGATTGAGATCGCGGGAGAGGAAGCTTGAAATTGTCTTGGCATCATCGTCTGTGCTGCCGCGTGTTGTCGAACCACCCAGCATCCATAACAGACGATCACGTGAAGGAACACCCGACTTGCGGTTGAAGGCCGTCCCACGCGGGCCGTCACGGTGCAGGAAAAGCGCATACGGATCGTAACGCGCGCGACTGCCCTCAAATCGGCTCCCGTAAAGGACGAAGTTAGACGACACAACCACGATGAAACTGACGGCCTCGACGGCAAAGATGACGATGAGACTCCACTTGGCGAGCCGGAACACGGCTCGGAGGATACTCAACAGGATAGGAGTCATGGCGCCTTTTCTTGAAACCTGTAGTCTATTTCACTGTGTAACGTTTCTCAGCTTCGTATTTCACCTGCTGACCGATGGTCTAGTTGAAACCGCAGAATTGTCAACCTCCTCTGGCGAACCTGATGCAAATGGAATGAGCCAAGGCAAAGACTCCGGCGATTTCGACGACCGGCGACAATTCCGCTTCCGCAGAAACACTGCTCGACAATCGCCCCCTCCGCCACGCCGCCCGCGGTTGATTTTCCGCCGTTACATTGCCAGAATGGCTGCGCCTTGTGAGGCGTGAGCATGACTAAGCCGAGAACAAATCAATCTTCCGATTCTCTCAGGCGACACGAGAGGAAAATGAGAAGCTCCAAGCTGCGCGAACACCTGACCGGCTGGGCAGTTTGTTCGTTTGGGACAGTTTGTCTGGGAGAACTAGGCCGGTTGTTGCCATGTCTTTTTTGGCCGGCAGCCATATTCCTGCATTTCCCTGGCTGGTTTGTTTTCCCCGAGTCGTTCGAGGGAAGCTTGTTCCTGTCTAGCCCAATTTGGGGTGCAGTCTTCTATATTTTTTATCAGGGCTTGAAACCCTCAAGTTGGTTGCGAGGGATCTCCACGAACGAACGCTATTATAGGAAACCTCCTTCCGGTGATTACTGAACAACAGCCTTTGTCGGAACGCGGGTTCTGGAGCCTGATCGTGACGCAGTTCCAGAATGCGTTCAGCGACAACGCGCTGCGCAATCTCGTCATCTTCCTCATCGTCGGCGCGGGCTTGTCGCCGGCGGAGCGCGACCGGATGGTGCTCATCATCGGCATGCTCTTCTCGGTGCCGTTCATCCTCTTCTCGATGGCGGGCGGGTTTCTGGCGGACCGGTTCAGCAAGCGGGCGGTGACGATCGGCACGAAGGTATCGGAGCTGCCGCTGATGATGCTGGCGATCTCGGGTCTGGCGCTGAACCTGCACGGCCTGCTGCTCCTCGCCATCTTCCTGATGGGCGTGCGCAGCGCGTTGTTCGGCCCCGCGAAATACGGCCTGTTGCCGGAGCTGCTGCCGCCGAGGCGGCTGTCGTGGGGCAACGGCGTGCTGGAGCTGGGGACGTTCGTGGCGATCATCCTCGGCACGGTGGCGGGCGGCTGGTTGTGCGAGACGTTCCGCGGGCGGCAGATCTGGTCGGGCGCGGCGTTGCTGGCGGTGGCGGTGGCCGGGCTGGCGGCGAGCTTCGGCATCAGCCGCGTGCCGGCGGCCGATCCGGCGAAGAAGTTCCACGCGAATTTTCTCGCCGACCTCTTCGCGCAGGTGCGGCTCATCTCCGGCGACCGCGTGCTCTGGCTGTCGGTGCTGGGCAACACCTACTTCTGGTTCCTCGGCATGTTGCTGCAGCTCAACATCGTCTTCCTCGGCACGGACGTGTTGCAAATCACCGCGACGCAGATCAGCTACCTCATGGCGGTGCTGGCCATCGGCATCGGCGTCGGCAGTTTCGCGGCGGGCTATCTCTCCGGCGGCAAGATCGAATACGGCCTCATCCCGATCGGCTCGGTGGGACTGTGCGTGTTCGGCGCGGCGTTGGCGCAGCCGGGCCTGACGGCGACCGGCGTCGGCGCGGAACTGGCGGGGTTCGGTTTCTTCGCGGGCTTCTTCGCGGTGCCGGTGAACGCGCTCATCCAGCACCGGCCCGACCCGGCGCGCAAGGGCGGCGTGCTCGCGGCGGCGAATCTGCTGTCGTTCGTCGGCATCTTCGCGGCGTCGGGCGTGTATTTCCTGATGACCTCGGTGGCGCATCTCTCGCCGCGCGCGGTGTTCCTGCTCAGCGCGGCGGCGACGCTGGCGGGGACGGTCTATGTGCTGGTGCTGCTGCCGGACGCGCTGTTGCGGCTGGTGTTCTGGATGCTGACGCGGACGATCTACCGCCTCCGCGTGCTGGGTCGCGACAACATCCCGGAGCGCGGCGGCGCGTTGTTCGTGTGCAATCACCTCTCGTTCGTGGACGCGCTGCTCTTGAACGCGGCGACCGACCGACCCATCCGGTTCATCATGTTCAAGGGCATCTACGATCACCCGCTGATCAAGCCGGTGGCGCGGATCATGAAGGCGATCCCGATTTCGTCACAGCTCCGGCCGCGCGACATGATCAAGTCGCTCCGCGAGGCGAGCGAGGCGATCAAGGCCGGCGAGGTCGTTTGCATCTTCGCCGAGGGGCAGATCACGCGCATCGGCCAACTGTTGCCGTTCCGGCGCGGCTTCGAGCGGATCATGCACGGCGTGAACGCTCCGATCATCCCCGTGGCGCTCGACGGCGTCTGGGGCAGCATCTTCAGCTTCGAGAAAGGCCGCTTCGTCTGGAAACTGCCGCACCGCGTGCCGTATCCGGTGACGGTGAGCTTCGGCGCGCCGCTGCCGGCGACGGCAACGCCGTTTGAGGTGCGGCAGGTCGTGCAGGAACTGCAAAGCGAGGCGTGGCCGCACCGCCGCCGCTGGATGGAGCCGCTCCAACGGAAGTTTGTGCGCGGCGCGCGGCTGCATCCGTGGCGCTTCGCGATGGCCGACGGGCGCACGCCGAAGGTGACTGCCGGCGCGGCGCTGACGAAGACGGTCTATCTCGCGCGGCGGCTGCGGAAAACATGGGACGGCCAGGAGATGGTCGGCATCCTGCTGCCGCCGTCGGTGGCGGGCGCGCTGGTGAACTGGGCCGCGCTGCTCATGGGCAAGGTGCCCGTGAACCTCAACTACACCGTCTCCAACGAAACGCTCGCCTCCTGCGCGCGGCAATGCGGATTGAAGACGGTGATCACGTCGCGGGAGTTTCTGGAGCGCGTGAAACTCACCGTGCCTGCGGAGGCGGTGTTCGTCGAGGACATCGCCGCGAAGCCGACGTTCGTCGAGAAGCTTGCGGCGTTCGCGCTGGCGTGGACGTTGCCCGCGTTGCTGCTGGAGCGCGCCGTCGGACGCCGGAAGAAGGTCGCCCTCGACGATCTCGCCACGGTCATCTTCTCCAGCGGCAGCACCGGCGACCCGAAGGGCGTGATGTTGACCCACTACAACATTGCCTCGAACGTCCAGCAGCTCGGCCAGACGTTTGCCTTCAACGGCGCCGACCGCGTCCTCGGCATCCTGCCGTTCTTCCACTCGTTCGGCTTCACCGGCGCGTTGATCCTGCCGGCGGTGCTCGGCACGGGCGTGGTCTATCATCCCAGCCCGCTCGACGCGCGGGCCATCGGCGCGCTCACCGGCCAATACGGCGTCACGTTCCTGCTGGCGACGCCGACGTTCCTCCAGATGTATATGCGCGGCTGCACGCCGGAGGATTTCGGCAGCCTGCGCTTCGTGATGACCGGTGCGGAGAAACTGCCGGAACGGCTGGCGCAGGCGTTCGAGGACCAGTTCGGCATCCGGCCGATGGAGGGCTACGGCTGCACCGAGTGCTCGCCCGTCGTGACGGTGAACACGCGCGACTTCCGCGCCGCCGGCTTCCGCCAGGTCGGCGCCAAGCGCGGCAAGATCGGCCATCCGCTGCCGGGCGTGAGCGTGCGCATCGTGGACCCCGACACGATGGAACCCGTGCCCACCGGCCAGCCCGGCCTGATGCTGGTTCGCGGCCCGAACGTCATGAAAGGCTACCTCGGCCGTCCTGAGAAGACCGCGGAGGTGTTGCGCGACGGCTGGTATGTCACCGGCGACATCGCGACCGAGGACGAGGACGGTTTCATCGCGATCACCGACCGCCTGAGCCGCTTCAGCAAGATCGGCGGCGAGATGGTGCCGCACGTGAAGGTGGAGGAAAAGCTGCACGAACTGGCCGGCGTCACGGAGCAGACGTTCGTGGTCACCGGCGTCCCCGACGAGAAGAAAGGCGAGCGTCTCGTGGTGCTCCACACGTTGCCCGACGACAAGCTCCAGCCCGTCCTCGACAAACTGCCGCAAGCCAACCTTCCCAACCTCTGGGTGCCGCGCGCCAACCAGTTCTTCCGCATCGAGTCCCTCCCGCACCTCGGCACCGGCAAATTGGACTTGAGAAAGGTCCGCGAGATCGCCGCGCAGCGATCAGCGGCGGTAGCATAGAGCGGAGTTCCTCCCAATTCCCGCATGTGGGTCCATGATGCTTGCCGGGCTTCGCACACTCTGTTAGCCTGTCGGACATGAGCATGTTGATTGTTCATGTCCACGTCCATGTGAAACCCGAGTGCGTCGAAGCCTTCAAACAAGCCTCGCTGGAAAACGCTCGCAACAGCGTCAAGGAGCCGGGCATTGCACGGTTCGATGTCTGCCAGCAAAGCGACGCCCCGACGCGGTTCGTTCTCGTGGAGGTGTATCGCACGCCGGACGCTCCGACCAGACACAAGGAGACCGCGCACTACGCCGCATGGCGCGACGCGGTGGCCCCGATGATGGCCGGGCCGCGCACGAGCGTGAAATTGGCCAACATCTTTCCGCCCGATACAGGCTGGTGACCCGCGATGAACTTTGAGTTTGCCACCGCGACACGCATCATTTTCGGCCCCGGCACGCTGCGCGAAGCCGGGCCGATCGCGAAAGTGTTCGGTAAACGTGCGCTGGTCGTGACCGGACGGACGGCACAGCGCGCCAAACCGTTGCTCTCAGTGTTGCGTGCGGCGGGTGTGAAGTGCGCCACGTTTTCCGTCGCGGGCGAACCGACAACGGTTTCGGTGCGCGAGGGCACACAGTGCGCGCGGGACAAACGCTGCGACGTCATCATCGGTTTCGGCGGCGGCAGCGCGCTCGACGCGGCCAAGGCCATCGCCGCGTTGCTCACCAACGGCGGCGACCTGCTCGACTATCTCGAAGTCATCGGTCGCGGCAAACCGATCAGCGCGCCGTCCGCGCCGTGCATCACCATCCCGACGACCGCGGGCAGTGGCGCGGAGGTTACACGCAACGCCGTCATCGGCTCGCCGCAACATCGTGTCAAGGTCAGTCTCCGCAGCCCGTTCATCCTGCCGCGGGTGGTCATCGTGGACTCGACCCTCACGCACCGTCTGCCGCGCCAGGCTACTGCCAACTCCGGCCTCGACGCGCTCAGCCAGCTCATCGAGCCGTTCGTGTCGGCGAAAGCCAACCCGATGACTGACGCGTTCTGCCGCGCCGGCATGCGGCTCGTGGCGCAATCGCTGCGCCGCGCCTGCGAGCACGGCGACGACGCGGCGGCGCGCGAAGATATGTCGCTGGCGAGCCTGTTCGGCGGGCTGTCGCTGGCGAACGCCGGCCTCGGCGCGGTGCATGGTTTTGCGGCGCCGCTGGGCGGCAGGTTTCCGGCGCCGCACGGCGCGGTCTGTGCGAGGCTGCTGCCGCGCGTGATGGAGGTGAACATCCAGGCGCTGCGCGGACGTCGTCCCGGTAGCGAAACGCTGCGCCGTTACGACGAGGTCGCGCAATTGATCGCCGGCGATCCGCGCGCGACGGCGGACGATGGCGTAACGTGGGTGAGCGAGTTGTGCGAGGCGCTGGAGATCGAGCCGCTGCGTGTTTACGGCGTGAAACCAACCCATTTCCCAGTGCTTATTGAGAAAGCCGCCGCCGCCAGCAGTATGAAGGGCAACCCGATCCAGCTCAGCCGGTCCGAACTGCGCGAAGTCTTGTCGCGATGTCTCTGAGCCAGGGAATTGTTCTTATTGACCGTCTGTGACGTTTTCAGTAAGGTGCGATAACGGTTGAAAATCTTCCGTTGAACCAGATGGTGTAAGGAATGTTGACGGGCGAGGAAATGGAGATGACGATGAAAATTTATTTGAAATCGTTGCAATGGCTGGTGCCGGCGGTCATGGCGCTGCTGGTATCCGGTGCAAGCGAAGCGTTCGCGCAAGTGCAGCCTCGCGCTGCGAAAATGGATTTCCAGATCAAACGGATAGAAATTCGTAGTTATAACCCGCGAAGTGGTGGTGGGGAGAGCGGCCGCGGCGGCAACGAGGCTGGACGGGTGCCGTGGAAACTGTTCGAGTGTGAATTCGACAGCCAGCCTGAGTGGGCGGATGACATTGAGGTCAAATGGTATGTGCTGATGGGCGGCAGACAGCAGACGCTGGCCACCGGCAGCGACACCTACATTTATGTGAAGAAAGCCCGCCGGCACGTGGTGGCCATGTTTATGCATCCCATGGTGATGGAGCGGTGGATGGGCACCACTGTTCAAACCTCGATGGACGTTGGCGTGGAGATATGGGTGCAGGGCCGGTTGTGGAGCTTCGACGACACCAAACACACACGCAAGCAGTGGTGGCAGCAGTTCACACCGCAGCCGGGGCTGTTGATGCGCATAGACGAGTCGCCGTTCGCGCCAACGCTCTATGCTGACTACGAATGGTCGAAGTTCACGACCAGCAAGCGACAGTAACCATTGCGGTAATCGGCAACGGCGAGATCGGGCCGGCCGGCTATCGCCTTAAATCAGTCAGTCATTCAAATCGCCTTGAAAGCAAATCGAGTTCTAGGACTGGACATCGGCGCGGCATCCGTCAAACTGGCGGTGCTGGAGCGCGAGAAGTCCGGCGGCGTGCGGCTGCTCAAATACGGCGTCATGGATTTGCCGGGAGACTCCGGCCAGGAAGCCGACCGCAGCGGCGTCATCACTGCCACGCTCAAGCAGATGTTGCGCGAGCACGGCGTGCGTCGGAGTCGCGCGGTCATCTCGGTGGCAGGCCAGTCGGTGTTCACGCGTTTCGTCAAGTTGCCTGCAGCGACGCCGGAGAACATCGAGCGCATGGTCGGCTTCGAGGCGCAGCAGAACGTCCCCTTCCCCATGTCCGAGGTGGTGTGGGGTTACCAGCTCATTGGCGGCGCGTCGGAGAAGGGTGAATACGAGGTGGTGCTGGTCGCTATCAAGAGTGACATCATCGAGTCGTTGGCCAAGGCGGTGGACGCCGCCGGGCTGCACGTCGAGCTGGTGGATGTCAGCTCGCTGGCCCTCTACAACGCCGTCCGCTACAATTACGAAGTCGAAGAGGGCTGCATGCTGGTGGCGGACATTGGCGCCAAGACGACCAACTTGATCTTCATCGAGAAGGAGAAGATTTTTACGCGCGCCGTGCCGATCGGTGGCAACACGATCACGCAAGAGATCATGCGCGAGTTTGAGGACCAGAAGCTCTCCTTCGCGCAAGCCGAGGAGTTGAAGCGCCGGAAAGGTTTCGTCGGGCTGGGTGGCGCCTACGAGGAGCCTGAAGACGCATTGACGGCGCGGCTCTGCAAGGTCATCCGCAACGTCATGACCCGCATCCACGCCGACGTGACGCGGTCGGTGATTTTCTACCGCACGCAGCAAGGCGGCCAGCAGCCGAACAAGCTGTTGTTGACGGGCGGTTCGGTGGCGCTGCCTTACGTGGACCATTTCTTCAACGAGAAGCTCCAGATTCCCGTCGAGTTCTTCAACCCGTTCCGCAACATCGCGCTCGCGCCGCATATTGACCGCGAGAAGCTGGCGGCGGAAGCTTGCGGCTACGGTGGCGCGGTTGGGTTGGGATTACGGCTGGCGGCGGGCGAGTGTCCCATCGAGGTGAACCTGCTGCCGCCTTACGTCATCGAGCGGCGCGAGTTCAACAAGAAGAAAATCTACTTCTTAGGCTGCGCGGTCGGCTTGGCGTTGGTCGGCGCAAGCTGGGGCTACTACTTCAACCAGCGCGCGGAAGTTGAACAGAAGCTTTTGGACAACGAAACGGAGCCTCGGATTCGCGCGCTGCGCAAGCTCGAAAGCCAGATCACGCGCCAGCAGAAGAACGTTGAACGCTACGGCCAGGTTAAGGATGAGATCAAGAAGCTGGCCGAAGCGCGCGTTCGGTGGCATCAGATAATCGAGGATCTCACGCAGCGGCTGCCTGCAGACACTTGGATCATCCAGCTTCAGCCGGCGTCAGCAGGTGTGGCTGTCGGAGGACTGACGGGCGGCATGGAACTTGCGCCGCCCCCAGCCGAGGCCATGCCGAGCGGCCAACCCGATCTGTCGAAGCCGCCGCCGGGATCCAAGACGCCGCAGATCACCGAGTTGTTGATTGTTGGTGGTAGCATCAACAAACCCAGCGAGCCGGAGCGGCTGCAGAAGCCAACGGAGTTCCTGACCAAACTGCGCGAGAGTTCCCACTTCGACGAGAAGACCACCAACATCACCAAGGGACCCACTCCCAAGGAAGGCGATATGGACTTCACCTTCAGCATCACGGCGCAACTGAAGGTGCCGATTCCGTTATGAAAAACCTGCTCTCCTGGCTCAAAGACAACATCGGTTTGACGATCGGGGCGATCATCAGCCTCGGTGTGCTGGGCTATGTTTATTATTTCGAAGTTTACGAGAACTACGTGAAAGAAGAGAAAGCGTCCACCACGTTGGAGGGCAAGCGCGGCGAGCTAGATGGGTTGATGCGTCGGAAGCCCTTCCCCCATTTGGAAAACGTGGTCATTCTTTCCAATACCGTTGCCGCACTTTCTGGCACCGACCCAAACCTTAGCGTAGCCCGGTGGCTGACTAGCTTGGCCAGCGTCAATCCGCCGTCGCAGAAAGTCCAGCCTTCTGCGTTCAATCCGATGCTTGTGCAACGTAAGAACAAGCTGGTGGCGGCGGCTAAAAAATTCGGAGTCGCGGTGCCGCAGGAGTTCGGTTTTGGCTTCGGTCGTTATGTCACTCACGGTGCTACGCCTACGACCAACGAAATTAATTCGTTGCTTACGCAATGGGGTGCGATCGAGACGTTCTCGGACATCCTTTTTACCAATCGCATCGTCTCGATTACAGCGATCCGCCGCGCGCCGGTCGGCGCGGAGATTCCGAAGGATCCCAATGCAGCGGCTATGATGCCGCCGACGGTCAGGGGGAGCGGCGACGAGTTTTTCAGCGCGGCCATTCGCGACAACCCCAACGAGATTACGCGGACGTTGCCCTTTGAGTTGGAGTTCACTTGTGATTCACAAGGGTTGCGCGGCATCCTCGGCACGCTGGAATCATCGCCGCGGTTTTTCATTGTTCGCTCAGTGGCGGTCCTCAACACACGCGGCAACGAGATGCTGGCGGGAGGCCGATCTGAGGCGATGGGCAAGGCACAACCGACGGCTGAAGCCTCTGCGGAACCACCGCCGCCTGAAGCCATGATCCCCGGAGTGCCCGGCGGGCAGCCCGCTGCGCGGCCGGGCGAGGCCCGCCAGCTCATGGAGGCGGTTGCTGTTTTTGGTCTGGAAAAAATCCAAGTGAAAATGCGCGTGGACCTGGTGGAGTTTCGAGAGCCGTCGTCACCGGGCGCGAATCCGCCCGGTGCCAATCCGCCGGGCGGCAAGTAAGGCGCGGGCCACAGGCTGGAGTGTCATGGAGTTTTTGAAGAAACATTACGAAAAGATTGCGTTGGCGGTTGTCTCACTGATGATGATCGCCACCGCGCTGACGTTGGTGAACAAACTGGGTTTTGACGGGGCGGAACTTCCCGTGATTGACAAGAACCTTTCGCCCGCCAAGCCCTTGGATACCAACGAACTGATGCAGATCGCGACGCTGCTGAAGAGTCCGCCGTCATGGAGGACCAACGACGGCTCGCGGCCGTTCATTCCCGAAGTGTGGAAGTGGAACGGCAAGGATCTGTTCCTGGCGAGCGAAGAGCCGCGGGAGGTGGTAGTGATCGCCGGCGACCCGGCCGAAGAACTTGATTGGTGGGTGGCTTCCCGCACATTCCCGATAAAATTCATGGGCGTGGCTTCCGGGGCTGGCACGACTGCGGTGTTCCAGATCAACATCGCCGGCGCGGGCAGCCGGTTCGTCAAGATCGGCGATCCTCCCATCAAGCAGGCCATCTATGGCACGATGGAGGAGTTCACTGTGCTTCGCTATCTGGAGAAGAAAGTGAAGTGGTTCAATCCCAAGATAGGTGGGGAACAGGTTTCGGATGTTTCCGAGCTTACGCTCCAACGGAAATCTGCCGGCGTCATCAAGGAGGTCTTGTTGATCGTCGAAAAGCAGACTTTGGAAAGCGAGCCGGTGGCCCGTTACCAGTCCAGAGTCAGCGGAGAGCAGAGCGGCGAGCTGAAGCAAGGCTCGAAATTCAACTACAAAGGCAAGGCTTATGAACTCGTTCGCCTTGACACCAATCCACCGCTACTGATATTCAAAGGTATTCAAATCCAGAAGGAATACAGGAAACGCCCGCGGGTTGTTCAAAGATTTTAGGGCGTTTCCCGCAGTAGGTTTGAACAAGCAAGCCGAGAGGCCATGGGCTGGTGCCGGGCCTTGATTGCAGGCGCAAGACGCGCTGAGAGTGTGAAAGGAAGTATGAAGAAAGCCGACCAATTTTTATCCGCACTGCTGTGTGGCAGTCTGGCCTTGGGGTTGTGGGCCGCGCCCTTGCGCGCCCAGACCGAGAACCAATTGGCCAGTGTCGGCGCCGCGGCTCTGGCCACGCCCGAAGAACTTAGCGAGCAGGAGATCATCCGCCGCAAGGAACAACTCATCCGCGGCCAGAAGGCGCTCGCCGATGCCGAAGCCGCGATGAAGGCCGGCAAGTTCGACGAGGCGGCCGAGGCGTATGCAAAAGCTCTTCGCACATTGCCCAAAGGTCCCGTCGCCGCCAAGGAAATGGCCGCCGCCAAGGCCGGTGTCGTGACCGCCTATATCAACAAAGGCAAGGCTTCTATCCGGACGAAGAACTACGAGGATGCGCGCCAGGCGGCGAACGAAGTTCTGAAGTTCGATCCCGCCAACGCCGCAGCCAAGGGCATTATCAGGACCGCCGACCAGCGCGCCGCGCAGCCTGATAAAGGCCCCAAGGCCGCAGCCGCACCCGATCTTGACACCGTGCCGAGGACCATTCCCGCGGTGGACGAGGCGCCGGAGTTCAGGAAGGCGCAGAACCAGACGACGCAGCTTTTGCGCGACGCGCGACTGGCTTTCCAGAGCAATCAGCTTGACTTGGCTGCGGAAAAGATCAACGCGGCACTGGCGATGGATCGCTACAACGAAGAAGCACGCCTGTTGCTGCGGCAGATCAACGAGCAGCGCTACCACACCGCCCAAGTGGACATGGCTCGCGTGCGCTCGCAATATGCCGCCGAAACTCTTGAAGCGTGGGCGCCGCCGGTGAAGGCACCCCGCACTACGGCTAGGCCGTCCCAAGCGCCGACCACACCCATTTCGCCGGAAAAAGAACAACTCGACAAGAAGCTCAATACGATCCGGCTTCCGAAAATCGAGTTCAGGGAAGCCAACATTGTTGACGTTATCCAATTCCTGGCTGAGCAGAGTCGCTTGATAGACAAACAGCAAGGCGGCAACGGCGTGAACATCGTTTTCGGCGGCGGTCTGGCAGGCGGTGGCGGGGGAGCGGCTCCCGCTCCAGAAGCGGCGCCTCCTGCTGCTGCGCCGCTTCCTGCGCCCGGCCCTGCGCCTGTTCCGGGCGGCGTGCCGGGAGCGCCGGGAGCGCCGGGAGCGCCGGCAGCCGAGCCAGTTCCTGCGCCTCTGCCGGCGGCAATGCCGGCAGCGCCATTGCCCGCAGCGCCCACGGCCGCTCCTATCAGTGGCACGCCTGCAATCACGCTGAACCTGCTGGATGTGCCGTTGCGCGATGCGCTGCGTTACGTGACGGATATCGCCGGTTTGAAGTTCGTTGTGGACAAGTATGCCATTCTTATTGTGCCGATCTCTTATCAGCCGCCCGGTGTTATGCAGACGCGTGATTTCCAGGTGCCGCCTGGTATCTTTACCACTGTCATGTCGGGTAGCGCGACGGGCGCGGCTGGTGGGGGCGCCCCCGGCGCGCCAGCTCCTGCCGCTCCGATGCCTGCTGCTCCGACGGCGGGTGGTGGCAGCGGTGTCTCGAGCGAAGACATCAAGAAGTTCTTTGTAGATGCGGGTGTGAAGTTCGATCAAGGAGCCGCCGTGAGCTATCAGGCGGCAACTAGCCGGCTCTTTGTGACCAACACACAGGATAATCTGGATGCCATCGAAGGCATTCTGAACACCCTGCGGCGCGCTGGCGGCACGCAGGTGACCATTGAGGCGAAGTTCATCGAAATCCAGCAGACCGACCTGCGCGAACTGGGCTTTGACTGGATTCTGGGCGACTGGGGTTTTGGCAGCATCCACGGCTCCGAATCAAGCGTCAACCCGGCGTTCAGCGTCGGAGGCGGCACGGCCAACAGTTCTTTTGGCCCCTCTTTCCCCGTTTATCCAAGCGACCAAACTCCAGTAGCCTCTGCCACGGAGAAGTTGACCCAAGGGAATCGGTTCGCCAACCAAGCGGGTGTGCTGTCGGGTAATAAACTGGACTCTTTGTTAAGCGGTGGCACAGTCAGCGCCACGGGTGTCAATGACGCTGTGGCAAGGATGACCGGCTTGCTGACGAATCCCCAATTCCAAGTCATTCTGCGTGCCTTGTCGCAGCGCAAGAATGTTGATTTGCTCTGCGCTCCGAAAGTGACCACGATCAGCGGCCAGCAGGCCAAAATCGAAGTCGTGCGCGAGTTCATCTACCCGACCGAGTTTGAGCCGCCTCGCGTGGCCACGGCATCCGGCGGCAGCGGGGCTGCGAGCAATGTGCCCATGATTTCACCTCCGACTCCTGGCGGCTTCCAGACACGCAATCTGGGCGTGACGCTGAATGTGACGCCGCAGATTGGTGAAACCGGTCTGATCAACCTCACACTGATTCCCGAGGTCAGCGATTTCGACGGGTTCATTGATTATGGCAGCCGAACCATTGCAGGCAGCACCCAAACCACGAGTAATTTTGCTTTGGATTTTCCGTTCCCGCAGCCGGTCTTCTCCACGCGTCGTGTCACCACCAGCGTCATGGTGTTCGACGGCTCCACGGTCGTGCTCGGCGGCTTGATGCGCGAAGACGCCACCAAGATTCAGGACAAGGTGCCATTCCTCGGCGACCTCCCGCTGGTTGGCAAGCTGTTCAGAAACGAGCTTGAGAATACCATCAAGAAGAACCTGATGGTGTTTGTCACCGCCCGATTGATTGACCCTTATGGCGACCTGATCGCTCCGCCGCCGTCGCACGTGTCGTCCATGGAGGTTGCGCCTGCCGCGCCCGTTGCGCCTGCGGCAGTCGCGCCCCGGCCCTGAGCGTTGCGTTCGGTTTGATTCGGAAGCATATCGGCGTTGCCGGCTGACGTTGTTGGTGCCACGCGCATGGCTGACAAAACCCTGCTTATCGTTGACGGCCACAGCTACGCATACCGGGCGTTCTTTGCCATTCCCAAATTGACCAACGCGCGTGGCGAGCCGACCAACGCTGTCTTCGGTTTCCTGAAGATGCTGCGCAAGATGGCCGACGACTTCCAGCCGACCCACTGGACCGTCGCGTGGGATGTCGGCTTGCCCGAGGAGCGGCTGAAAGTGTTGGAAACTTACAAGGCCCAGCGCAAGCCGATGCCCGACGACCTGCGCGTCCAGTTGCCCGCCATCCGTGAAGTGCTTGACGCCATGCGCGTCGTGTCGCTGGAACAGCCGGGTTTCGAGGCGGACGATGTCATCGCTTCCGTCTGCCGGCAAGCCGGCGACGCGCGCGTGCTGATTGCCACCGCGGACAAGGATTTGATGCAGTTGGTCAATGACCGGGTCGCCGGCGTGCGGCTGCTGCCCAAGGGCAACGTGCTCGTGGACCGCGACGCCGTGCGCGAACGTTACGGCGTGCCGCCGGAACAGATGCTGGACCTGCTTTGCCTGACCGGCGACAGCTCCGACAACATTCCTGGCGTGCCGGGCGTCGGTGAGAAGACGGCGGCGCATCTGCTGGCGCAGTTTGGTGGCGCGGAAGCGGTGCTGGCGCGCAGCAGCGAAGTCGCCAACGCAAAGCTGCGCGCTGCGATCGAGCAGTGCGCCGACCGGATCCGGCAGAACCGCGTGTTGATGACGTTGAACGCCACGCTGCCCGTGCCGGTCGAATGGGACCGGTTGCGCCGCGGCGAGCCGGATCATGATCGGCTGGCGGCGTTGTTTGAGCGGTTTGGTTTCAAGTCGTTGCTGGAAGAAACGCGGCGACAGGCGCGGCAGTCGCCGCAAGGGCAGTTATCGTTGGGCTGACGGTTGCTTGACATCGCAGGATGTTGCGTTAGAGTTGGTCGCGGTTTTGGAATGGCTTGCCTTCCGAAGTTTGTGACGCCAGCGCGTTCTGGCAGTGAAACTAATCCCCTTTTTGAGTGCCATCGAGCGATGCCACTCTTCAGGTGGCCGATGAACAGGTTGATTCAAGCAGGATTGACAGGTGGCATCGCCTCCGGCAAGTCAACAGCCGCGGCGACGCTGGCAGCACTCGGCGCGCATGTTATAGACACGGACGAGTTGGCGCGTCGTGCGCTCGATCCGGGCATGCCGGCGTTCGATGCGGTGGTGCGCGCTTTCGGTCGCGAGATTTTGAAAGCCGACGGCGCGATAAACCGTGAGCGGCTCGGTGACGTTGTGTTCGCTGACGCACGGCAGCGGCAGCGGTTGAACGACGTTGTTCATCCGGAGGTTCGCGCTGCGTGGCAGGGCGAGCTGATCGAGTTGAAGCGCGCTGGCTGGCGTGGCGTGGTGGCGGTGGTGATTCCGTTGCTCTACGAAGTGGGCGTGCAGGACTGGTTCGACGCGGTAATTGCAGTTGGATGTGCCGAGGCAACGCAGCGGAGGCGGTTGTGTGAGCGCGGCTTTGCGGAAGCGCAGGCCGAGGCGCGGATTCGCGCCCAGTCGCCGATGGCGGCGAAGATGGAGCGCGCAGATTTTGTGGCATGGAACGAATGCTCGTTGGCGGTGCTGGAACAGCAGATGACCAGGATTTGGAGACGGTTGGAGTCTTTGGCGCCGGCGGGTGGCAAAATTTCAAATTGAGAGGAAACATATATGGCTAGAATGGCTAGAACATCGAAAAAGAGTGCGGCTGCTTCCGAATCGATCGCCTCTGAAGAGAGGGCTATCAAGAAAGGCGCGCCTGAAGTGCACGCCAGTATCTCGGCGGCGAGCGAAGAACGCGTCCGCAAGGCGATTGCCGAAGGCGGCAACATCTACCTTGCCGACCTGCAGAAGATCGTCGTGCCGCAGCTCAACAAGCTGGCGCGCGAACTGAACATCGAAGGCGTTGGCGTCCTCAAGAAGCACGAGGTCATCTTCAAGATCCTCGAGGCCACCGCCGTCAAGGCCAACGTCATCATGATCGGCGAAGGCTCGCTGGAGATCCTGCCCGACGGTTTCGGTTTCCTGCGCTCGCCCAGCTACAACTACCTGCCATGCCCCGAAGACATCTACGTCTCGCCGTCGCAAATCCGCCGCTTCGACCTCGCCAACGGCGATTTGATCTCCGGCCAGATCCGCCCGCCGAAGGACAAGGAGAAGTTTTTCGCGCTGCTGAAGCTCGAAGGCGTCTTCGGTGAAGACCCGGAGAAGGCCAAGGACAAGGTCCTCTTCGACAACCTCACACCGCTGTTCCCCACTCGACGCATCCAGCTCGAAATCACCAGCAAACCGGACGAAATTGCGATGCGCGCGATGGACATGCTCGTGCCCATTGGCATGGGCCAGCGCGGCCTGATCGTCGCGCCGCCGCGCACCGGCAAGACCATCCTGCTACAGAAGCTTGCCAACTCCATTGCCACCAATCATCCCGACATTTTCCTCATCGTCCTGCTCATTGACGAGCGCCCGGAGGAGGTCACCGATATGGAGCGCACCGTCAAGGGCGAGGTCGTCAGCTCCTGCTTTGACGAGCCGCCCGAGCGCCACGCGCAGGTCGCCGAGATGGTCATCGAGAAGGCCAAACGCCTCGTCGAGCACAAGAAAGACGTGGTGATCCTGCTCGACTCCATCACGCGTCTCGCGCGCGCCTACAACACACTCCAACCGCATTCCGGCAAGATTCTCTCCGGCGGTGTGGATGCCAACGCGCTTCACAAGCCCAAGCGGTTCTTCGGCGCCGCGCGCAACATCGAGGAAGGCGGCTCGCTGACGATCATTGCCACCGCGTTGATTGACACCGGCTCGCGCATGGATGAGGTCATCTTTGAGGAGTTCAAGGGCACGGGCAATATGGAACTGTGCCTTGACCGCCACTTGGTGGATAAACGCGTCTTTCCGGCCATCAACATCGAGAAGAGTGGCACGCGCAAAGAGGAACTGCTCTACCATCCCGACGAGATGAGCCGCATCTACCTCCTGCGCCGCGCCCTCTCCGGCGTGCCGCCGGTGGAGGCGATGGAGCTGGTTCTCGAGCGTCTGAAGAAGACCAAGAGCAATGCCGAGTTTCTGCTGACGATGCACACCTGAGCTGGTGCGCGCAACCGGTCCTTACTCTTTCCGCTGGTTATCGTCCTTTGAGCGGTCAAGATTAGGCAAGCGAATTACACTTGCTGTCTGTTTTGTTGCTTTCAGGAACAGGATTCCGATCGCCACTCCCAACGTTATGAACCCCATCGTGCTCCAGTTGCTTCGAGGCACGGCGGCGATGTTGGGCTTCGATTTGAGTGCTTGCACGTAATGAGCGATGGCCTTTTGATCGAGTTTCTTATCAGCCAGTGCGCAAAAAATGTTTTCCCAAGTGATGTTGTATTGCGGATAGATCTTCACCGCCTCGATGTAGTGTTTCATCGCCTCGTCATGACGACCATGACTGTAGAGGTGAGAACCGAGGTTATTGTGGGCTAGGAAATTGTTCTTCGTCGCTTGGAGTGCGTGAGAGAACAGCGTGCCACTGTTCTGCCAGCATCGGAGTTGGTCATTTGTGCGCCATGCGCACAAACACAGCAACAGCACCGCAACCGCGATGGTCGCGTGTTTCCATTTGTTCCACCGCGACGAGAGTTCGCCTGCCGCCCAAGCCATCATCACAAAAATCCCGATCAGAGAGACGTAGGTGTAGCGGTCTGCGATCGAGTAAAACCCCATTCGCACCAGACCGAGAACCGGCACCAGCGTGCCGAAAAACCAGAACCAGCCCATTACCAGATAAGGCCGCCGTCGCGTCTGCCGGACGACGAAGCCGGTTGTCGCCGTCAAAAGCGCGGCAGCCAGCACTGTTTCCCAAGCCGGCCAGTCCCGCGGATGCGGATACGGAATGGTCAGATGGACAGGCCAGATTGTCTTGCCCAGATAACGCAGGTAGGAGATCAGCGCGTTGCTGATGCGCTGGCCCGCTGAGAGATCACCCGCTGGTGCCTCGCAGAACGTCACCGCGCTGCAAATGCCGGCTAGGAAAAGAAACGGAATCTTCTCTGCCAAAAGCCACCGCCACCTTTCCCGTGTCCAAATCTTCTGCTCCGCTATCGCTTGCTTCCACCGTTCCAGTGGCCAGTAGTCCAGCAACAACAGCACAAAAGGCAGCGTCACCACGATCGGCTTGGTCATCAAACCGCAGGCGAAGAATAAAAGTGCCAGCGCGTAGCTGCTCCCCGATCGAATTTTCAGGCCTTCATCTTTGAACCGCGCATACCGCGCGTAAGCCCAAAGCGTCAGCAGCCAGAAGAACGTGCTCAGCACTCCTTTCCGTTCTGACACCCACGCCGCCGTTTCGACGTGCAGCGGATGCAGCGCGAACAGCGCGGCGACCAGCGCGCTCCGCCACACGCTGCCGGTCATGAACCGCAGCAGGAGGAACAGCAGCACCGTGTTGGCAGTGTGAAGTAGAACGCTGGTCAGATGATGTCCCCAGGCGTTGTCCCGGTAAATCTGCCAGTCCGCCATGTGCGAAAGCCACGTCAGCGGCATCCAGAGATTCTCGTAATCGGCAGTGAATGCCCAGTGGATGCTTTCTGCTGTCAAACCCTCTTGCACGTGGCTGTTGCTCGTGACGTAATCGTTGTCGTCGTAATTGACGAAATCGCACTGCGTCGCTTGCCAGAAAACCGCAAGCGTCACCACCGCCAGGCACAGCGCCATTCGCCAAGCGCCGCCGCGGTCGTTGGCCAGCACGTTTTGGTTTTCTTTGGGACTCTTCACGAATCGCAACCTGCGGCTATTTATGGCCAGTCCCAGTCCGCATTGCCAGCGCGATCATGAACCGCTCCGTTCGACTCGCGACCTGCAATCATTGCTACCGTGGCGGGAGGTGTCGTGATTTTGAAGCGCGTGGACGCCGGCACCGGTCTGCGTGTGACCGAGGTGGGCGAACTCCGCGGCCTCGACGTTTTGCAGCACGGCGAGGAAGCCTGCAACGGCCAGCCGGCGGCGACAGGGCGTGCGGGAACCGGTGGCAGGGGACTTCACGTGGGCGCAACTGCGGGCCTGTCTCGTGGACACAGCCTGTAACGTCTGAACACCGGCCCGTTATATCCGGCCAGACATTGCGCCTCATTCTACAGGCCAATGAAGTCATCAGCGTTCAACCCAGAACCGAATGCGGGGCGGAGAGGAATGTCCGCTTCACGATCAGCTTTGGTTTCCGGCTTTATAATCGTTGCCGTCGTGGCGGACGGTGTTATTCTCACGGCGTGCGCGGGTTTTTGTGCCGGTGAATAAAGGAGATGCCGATGGAGCGGCGCATACTTTCAGACAAACAAGCGCGTTGGCTGCGAAGGGAGGTTGCTGAGTGGCGCGGGCGCGGCATCGTGACGCCGCAGCAGGCCGAACAGATCACCGCGTGCTACGAGACGCCCGAGGAGGCCGGCGCGCGCAAACGGTCGCGGTTCACGTTCACCATCATCGGTCTGGCGGCGCTGCTGTTCGGTGCGGCGGCGCTGTTGTTGATGGGCTACAACTGGGAGGCGATACCGCGCGTTGCGAAACTCACGGTCGTCTTCACCGTGCTCGCGGCGACGCATGGCGCGGGGCTGTATCTGCGATTTGGGCGCGGCGGGCGTCGGGCGTCGGAACTGGTGTTTTTCCTCGGTTGCTTGTTTTTCGGCGCGAGCATCTGGCTCGTGGCGCAGGCGTTTCACCTCAACGCGCATTATCCCGACGGATTCTGGTGGTGGGCGATCGGGGTGCTGCCGTTCGCGCTCTGCCTCGACACACTGTTGATCCACTGCCTCTACGTCGGCCTGCTGGCGACGTGGGCGGGCACGGAGATTCTTGGTTATCGGCATCTGGGTTTGGCGGTGGTTGACGGCTGGCCTAGGGGCGCATTCAGTCTGCCATTGCTGGCGCTGCCCGGTCTGGCGTGGGCGTATCGTCGAGCTTCAGTCGGCGCGCTGTGGCTCTATGTGCCACTAGTGGCTTGGTGGGTGATCCTGCAAGCGTTCTCGTGGAATCTGGATTGGCAATCGGTGTTCGTCATTGGCTCGGTCGGCGCGTTGCTGTTGATCGTCGCGGAAAACCACCGGCGGGGAAATCGCCTGGCGCTTCCGTATCGGTTCTACGGCGTGCTGCTGACGGCAGGCGCGCTGGTGCCGCTCAGCTCTGACTGGTTCTTTCGCGAGATCTCGCACTCGGATCGCTACGGATGGTATTCGGAATGGAGAACGCTGGCTTTCGCGCCGGTCATCGCCATCCTCGTCTTGCTGGCGGCGACACTGGTGATGGCGGGCCTCTTCAAACCGAAACCCGCCGGCAGCGCGCGCGGTCCGGGCGAGCGGTTGCTGGACGTGTTCCGCGCGCAATGGCTGCCGGCGGGCCTCGCGTTGGCGATGGCGTTCATGGGCCTCTGGAGCGCGATACGCCTCGTCGGCGGCGGCGAGGGACATGATTGGGTGCTGCCGCTGGTCGTCGCCAACGTCGCCCAGATCGCGCTCTCGCTGTGGCTGATGCGTGTGGGCATCCGCGACGACCGCGGGCTGCCATTCGCGTTCGGCGTGTTCTGTTTCGTGCTCTGGGCGGTCTGCTGCTACTGCCATCTGTTCGGCGGCGCCGGCGGCATGCTCGGCGCGGCGCTGATGTTTGCGCTCTGCGGTGCGGCGCTGCTGGGGCTGGGCATGTATTGGCGGAAGCGGAAGGAGGTGCGCCAGGGACAAGAGAGCGCGATCAGCGCCGATCCCGAGGCGGCTTCGCTCGCCGGGGCGACGTGGCTCGGCCGCGCTGCACACTGGTTGCGCGACCACGAGCGCGCCGTGCTCTGGACGACCATCGCGTTTCAACTGGCCGTGCTCGCGAGCATGATCGTGCTTCACGCGCTGCCGCTGATGGTCGGCGAGACGATCCGGCTGAAGGTGACGCCGGTGGACCCGCGCGACATGATGCGCGGCGACTACGTCATTCTCAGCTACGACATCAGCAACGTGCCGGCTGCGGGCATTGAAGGTATTCCCGACGCGAACAACCGCCTGTGGGGTTACTGGAACCGTGACGCATGGCTGGAGGAGCGGACTGTCTATGTGACGCTGGAGCTGGACGCGAACGGCAAGTTCTGGCACGGCGTGAAGGCTAGTGTCCTCAAGCCGGCCTCCGGCAAATTCATCCGTGGTAAATACGACCCCCAAAGGGGCATTCCACACATCGAGTTTGGCATTGAGGCCTACTACGTGCAGGAAGGCGCGGGCAAGAAACTGGAGCAGGCCCGCAACGCGCGCAGCCTCGTCGCTGAAGTGGCGCTGATGTCCTCCGGCAAAGCCGCGCTGAGCGATCTGATTGTCGAATCGTGGAAACGATAACCCCTGAAAGGAGCAAGCGACCATGAGTCACGCAATCGCACCGTTTCTGGTGCTTCTCGGCTTGGTGCTGCTGGTGGCGCCGGTCGTTTCCGTCATTCTTGCCGTCATCAGCCACAACCGCGTCGCGGAACTGCAACGGAAAGTTCAGGAGCACGAAGCCGAACTGGAGGCGCTTCGTTCCAACCTGACGCACCTTCTTAAATCACAGCCGCCATCGCCTGAGGCAAAACAACCGGCGGTTGTCACACCTGCCGCGCCAGTCGTGCTGCCAGCTCCGCCGCCAGTGATTGCGACTGCGCCGCGTCCGCCTGAGCCGGCTTCGCTGCTTGTTGCCGAGAAGCCTGAGGAGATAATTGAGCCGCGCGAACCGGAGTGGCAAGACGAGGCCGCGCCACCGCCGGTTTTGCCGCTCAAGCCGGTCGCGACACCCGCCACGCCGAAGCCATCGTTCGATTGGGAGGCTCTGCTCGGCGTGCGCGGCGCGGCGTGGCTTGGCGCGATTGCGTTCGTCATCGCGGCGAGCCTGTTTCTGAAATACGCCTTCGACAACAGCCTCATCACGCCGGCAATGCAGGTGGCGTTGATAATCCTGTCCGGCATCGCGATGCTTGTGGGGTCGGAGTTCGGCCTGCGCAAAGGCTACGCCGTCACAGCCAACGCCCTGTGCGGCGCGGGTGTGGCGGTGCTCTACGCCGGCTTTTTCGCGGCATACGGCGTCTATCACCTCGTGCCGATGCTGCCGACGTTCGCGTTGATGGCGATGGTCACGGTCGTGGCTTGCCTGCTGGCGGTGCGGCACGATGCGATGTTCATCGCGGCGCTCGGCCTGCTCGGCGGATTCGCGACACCCATCGTTCTCTCGACGGGCGAAGACCGGCCCATCGGCTTGTTCAGCTACATCCTGCTGCTCGATGTCGGCCTGCTCTGGGTCGCCGTGCGCAAACAGTGGAACGCCATCGTGCTGCTGAGCCTGGCGGCGACGTTTGCCATCGAGATCGGCTGGTTCCACAAGTTCATGGCGCCGGAAAAGATGCTGCTCGGCACCGGCATCTTCACGCTGTTCGGGCTGCTCTACCTGGCGCTTCCGCTGGCGGCGAAGAGAGCCGATGAGAAGACAACGCTGCGCGCGGCGATGCTCGGCGGGTTGGCGCCGTTCTTGTTCGCGTTCTACATGGCCGGACAGCGCGCCTACGCCGTCGAGTGGCCGCTGCTGTTCGGCCTTATCGCCTGCCTCGACGTGGCGATGCTCGTGATTACGCTGGCGCGTGGCCAGGTCTGGATCGCGGTGAGCGGCGCCATTGCAACGGCGCTGACGCTTTTCGTGTGGTCCACGCAGGCGCTCGCGCAGTCCAACGTCTGGGGCGCGAGCTTGTCGGCCATCGGCCTCTGCGCGCTCTTCAACCTGATGCCGCGCGCGGCGAGGCGATTTGTGCCGAACGTGGCCGCCGCAGCGCGAGAAGTCCTCGAAGCCACCGGCCTCGTTGCGGGCATCGGGCTGGCGCTGTTCACATGCGTGCTCGTGGCCAACAAACTCGGCGAGCCGCCGTGGGTGTTCCTGTGCCTGCTGGCGGCACTGGCGGCGGTGGTGTTCGAGCGCAACAGCGACGACGCTCTGCCACACGTCGCGCCGGCCGGCGGTGTCGCGCTTGGCCTCATCGTTCAATTTTGGTTCTTCCGCAACACGGTCGGCGAAACACTGTTGCGTAACCTGAGTCTGCCGCTGTTGCTGGCACTTGGCTGGTCGCTCGTGTCGGCACTGCGCCAGGCGAAGGAACGCGACGGCTTGCCGGAACGCGCCAACGAACACGAAGCCGGCGCGGTGACGACGGCGCTGATTGCAGTCGCCGGCCTGTTCGGATGCCTCACCTCGTCTGAGCTTGGCGGCGACCCGTGGCCGCTGTTCCTGGCGATGGCGTTCCTCGTTGTGCTGCTCGTCGGCTCCGCGCTGCGCCGCGACTGGTCGTGGCTGGTGGTGGCCAGCTTGGGCGTGTCAGCGGGCTTTGCGACGGCGTGGCACTTCAACTACTTCCACGACTCGGATGTAGCGGTGGCGATGCCGATCTACACGGCGTTCTATCTGGCGTTCCTTGCGCTGCCGTTTGCGATGCCGAAGTCGCTCGTGCCAGCGTGGCCGCAGCGGCTCTGGCCGTGGTTCGCATCGGGACTAAGCGGGCCGCTGTTCTTCCTCGTGCTCTACAACGCGTTCGTCGCGGCGTGGGGCAAGAACTTCATCGCCGTGCTGCCGGTGGCGATGGCCGGTCTGTCGGTCGCGGCATTGGCGCAAGTGCTGAAGCGATTTCCGGCAGAAGGAGGGCAGGATGCTGGAGATTCCAGGCTGCGCAACATCGCCCTCTTCGCCGCCGTCGCGCTCGGGTTCGTCAGCGTCGCGATTCCGCTCCAACTAGACAAGCAATGGATCACGCTCGGCTGGGCGCTGGAGGCGGCGGCGGTGTGGTGGCTCTACCGGCGCGTGCCGCATCCGGGCCTGAAGTATTTTGGCGCGGCGCTGTTCGCGGTCGTGGCGGCGCGGTTGCTGGTGAACCCGGAAGTGTTGCGGTATGAGGAGCGCGGCTGGCCGATCCTCAACTGGATTCTCTACACCTACGGCGTCGCGGCGGTCTGCGCTCTCGTTGGGGCGCGGCTGATGCAATCGGTCGAGGTTGAGCGCATGACTGACAACGAGCGCGCGTTTTTCTACGGCGGCAAGCTCGGCCTCGCGCCGGTCGTCGGATTTCTCGGTCTCCTGCTCATTTTCGCGCTGATCAACCTCGAAATCGCCGATTATTACTCCGCCGGGCGTTATCTTGAACTCCAGTGGGAGCGCCGCTACGACCGTGACCTGACTACGTCGGTGGCGTGGGGCCTCTACGCGCTGGCGCTGCTGATCATCGGCATGTGGCGGAAGGTCAAGCCTCTGCGGTTCATCTCGCTTGGCTTCATGCTGCTGACCATCGGCAAAGTGTTCCTCTACGACCTCTCCAGTCTCACCGGCCTGCACCGCATCCTGTCGTTCCTCGGCCTGGCCGTCGCGCTCATTGCGGTGTCGCTGCTCTATCAACGGTTCGTGTTCCGAAAGGAACCCATGTCATGAATGCTCGAATCCTAATTCTGTTTCTTACGCTGGCGTTGCTGCCCGCGCCGTCGCTCGTCCGCGCCGGATACGCCGACCTCGACGAGGCGCGCAGCGGCTGGAAGTTCCGGCGCAGCGTCACCGTCGCTGGCCAGCCGGCCAGTTTTGCGGCGCTACCGTTGCCGCCGGAGGTCGCCGCCGTTGCGCGGCCTGATCTACGTGATTTGCGCCTCATCGGCACGGACGGCCACGAGGTGCCGTTTGTTGTGGATCAAAAGACCGACCGGAAGGCCGCGCGCCACTGGGACGGAGACCTTGCCGATGTCCGTTCGGACAAGAAGTTGCGCACCGTGTGGACTGTGGATTTCCGGGAGCCGCGGCAGTTCGACACGGTCGAGTTGCGAATTGATGCCACTGACTTCGCCAAACGGTTTCGCGTCGAGGCGTCGAGTGATGCCACTGGCTGGCGCGAACTGGTGGCTGACGCCGGCATCTTCGACCGGCAGTGGAACTTCCGCGTCCACCACACCGTCATCCAGTTGCCGACGCCGCAGACCGCGCGTTACCTGCGGCTGACTGCCGACGATCAGCGGTCGGCGCCAATTTTGATCCGCGGCGTGACTGCACGCATTGCGCGCGATGTGGCCGGCGAACGCTGGAGCCGGCGCGCGGGCATCGAATCGCAGTCCGACGAGGGAACCGCGCGTCGTTACCGTCTTGACCTGCCACCGAGTCTGCCAGTCGAGAAAGTGGAGATCGAATCCGATGACGTGGCGTTCTCGCGCCGTGTCACGCTGATCGAGGAACGGGAAGTGAGCGGCCGGCGGACACGCGTCATGCTTGGCAAAGGCGAGGTTTACCGCCTCAAACTCGAAGACGACGGGTTGAGCGGCGAGGCGCTCTCGTTTTACGCAAGCCCGCCGCGCGGCGGTCGGTTGATGCTGGAGGTGCAAAACGGCGACAGCCCGCCGCTGCGCAACCTGCGCGTGATGGTGAGCGGCGTCGCCTCGCGCGTGCTGTTCCCCGTCGTCGGCGTGGGGCCGTGGACGCTCTACTACGGCAACACCGCGACGCGCGCGGCGGTTTACGACCTGGAGATGCTGAAAGCGCGGCTGGGTCTCAACCCGCAGTTCATCACCGCCGAGCTTGGGACTGAAACGCCCAACCCGCGTTACCGGCCCGTGCCGCCGATGCAGTTCGTCGCCGCACACGGCGCGGTGATCGAGACGCGGCAGTGGAAGATGGTGCGAGGACTCACCTTACCCAAACGCGAGGACATCTACACCGTCACGCTCGCGGCAAACGATCTGGCGGTGTTGCGGCCCGATCTCGGCGACCTGCGCATTGTTGGCAGTTTTGGCAGACAGATTCCATTTATCCTCGAATCCAACGCAGCCGAGGCGGAAGTCACACTGCGTGTTGAACCGGACACGCGACCAGCGAAGCGTGGCCAGCGCGGCGTCGTCAGCCGCTACCGGCTCACCGTCGAAGGTGCCGACGGCAAAGCGATGACGCTACCGTTGCATCAACTGCGCCTCAACGTTGCCGAGACTTTCTTTTCCCGACCCGTAACGCTGACGGCACCATCCCGCGAGCCGCGGCACGGCGACCGCGTGCTTTCTTCCCGCGAACTGTCGAGACAAGCCGGGCAGCGCGGTCCGGTTCAACTCAACCTGGATGGCGGTCGTTACGACACGCTGTTTCTCCAGATCGAGGAAGGCGACAACGCGCCGCTCACGCTGGAGAAGGTCCGCGCGATCGTTTCCGTGCCGCGGGTCGTGTTCAAACTGAAGTCTGAAGAAGACGGCTACCGTCTGCTGCTCGCCAACGAGCGGGCGCAGTCGCCACGCTACGACATCCAGAGCTTGCGACGCGAGGTGCTCGCCTATTCCGCCGTGCCTGCATCGCTCGCGCCGCTGGAGCCGAACCCCGCGCACCGTCGCAGCGCAGCGGACTACTTCCAGAGCGCGCCACCAACGCTGGCGCTCTGGGGCGTGCTGTTGGTGGCTGTCGTTGGGTTGCTTGCGCTCACCGTGCGACTGTTGAAGAAGACGCCGGTGTAGCCAAGTCGCGCCACAACTCTTTCCTCGCCTCCCAGTCCGGAGGCTTTATGATGAAGTCCGCTTATGGACGTCATTCAACGCAACGCCACTACGCCATTCATCACCAAGGACGGCTCGGAAATTCGCGAACTGATGGCGTATCGAAACTCCTGCATCCGCAACCTGAGCCTCGCCGAGGCTATATTGCCGCCGGGCGGCGCAACGCAGGAACATTATCACGTCGCCACCGATGAGATTTACTACATCCTCCAGGGCCGCGGCCTGATGTGCATGGGCAGCGACCAACGCGCTGTCGGCCCGCTCGACGCTATCGCCATCCCGGCGAGCCAGCGCCACAGCATCGTCAACACCGGTGACGAACCGCTCGTGTTCCTTTGTTGTTGCGCGCCCACCTACGAACACGACAAGACCGTGATGACGGCGTGATGGACGGTTACCCGCCCAGCGACCGGAAGAACTCGCTCAGCGCCGCGCGATAGACGCGCTCGCTTGCGGCGAAGCCGCCATTGTGGTCGCCGCGAAGCTCCACCAGCTTTTTTGGCCCCGGCGCGGCGGCGAACAACCGCTCCGCCTGGCTGAACGGCACGATTTCATCCTCGCGGCTGTGCAGGCTTAGCAGCGGTGCCTTCACCGAGCCAATCTTCGAGATCGAATCGTAGCGGATCTGGCAGATCAGGTGCAGCGGCAGCCACGGATAAACCGCGCGCGCCATCTCCGGGACGCTGGCGAAGCCGCTCTCCAACACCAGCCCACCGACGGGATGCTGGCGGGCGAGTTCGATGGCCACCGCGCAGCCGAGCGATTCGCCCTGTAGGACGAGCCGCTCCGGCGCGACCGACTTTTCCCGGCGCAGCCAATCGTAAGCGGCGAGCGCGTCGTTGTAGGTGCCTTGCTCCGACGGCCAGCCCTCGCTGCGGCCGTAGCCGCGGTAATCGAAGATGAAAACATTGACGCCGGCGTCGCGGAGAATGAGCAGCTTCTCGAACCGGTGGCCGATGTTGCCAGCGTTGCCGTGGCAAAAGAGGACGGTGAGTTTCGCGTCAGCCTGCGGCACATACCAACCGTTGATTCTCACGCCGTCGGCAGTCGTGAGTGTCACGTCTTCAAAACGCAGCCGGAAATCTGCCGGCGTGTTTTCGACCTGGCGATAGGGAATGAAAACGCTGCGCCACTCAAACCAGCGCAGGAACAGCCACAGCAGCGCCAGCAGCGCCAGCCACTTGAAAACCTGGATTGCGATGTCGCGGGTCATCATAAACCCAAGCACCGATGCTCCACCGCTCACATGCAGAAGATCGTCAGCTTCTTCGGGCCGTGGGCGCCAAGGACGAGGATGCGCTCGATGTCGCCCGTGCGGCTGGGACCGGTGATGAGACACATCATACTGGGATAACTGCTGCCATAACGTTGCTTCAGTGCAGTGAACGCTGCGGGCAGATCGCGCAGCAACTGGTCGCGACGTGCGAGCACGACGTGGTGCGGCGGCAAAACCGACAGCGCGCGTCCGCCGGCGCTCCGCGTCGAGAGGACGACCGAACCGGTTTGCGCCACGAGCGCGTCGCACTCGGTGATGCCGGCGTCGGAAGACTCGAGTTCGTCCATCTTATAACGGCCACCGGTTTGCACCACCGGCAGGCCCAGTGCGGCAAAAGCGTAGTTGGTCAGTTCGCCGGCGTGCGTCGCTATCTTTTTCCAGCCTTCGGCGTGGGCCAACGCGAGAAGTTTGGTTTGGAGTTCGTCACGGTTGGCGACGAGTTGAAAATCGGTCTTGAGTTCCGCCGAGTTCTTCGCGAACAGCGCCGCGCGCTCCTCGAAGCTGTCACCCACCGCAGGCAGCCAGGGCGAGAAATCCGTCGGCCGCTTTTCGTGGGCGGGCACGCGCTGGCCTGGACCGGAGAGTAAGCCCGGCTTCGGCGCGGCGACGCGTAGCGCCTCGCGGATGCGTCCGAGAATCTGTTCGCGCTCGCTCACGATTGTTTCCTCCGCCAGTAATCCTTGAAGCTGTTGCGGGCCAGCGGCGGCAGCTCTCGCGACTGGGTCCACGCATACACCGGGTCGAGCTTCGTGCCTTTGATGAGCCAGTGGAACTTCTGGCCAAGCCAGCCAAACTTCACGCCGAGCCGGTAAAGCAGCGGATAATTCATCAATATGACGAAGCCCTTGAAGATCAGTTTTTCCCACCACGGCGACTTGCAGCGGATGGCGTTGCGGCGGTTCTGGAGCAGGTGATGATGCAGGTCAATCTTCACCGGGCAGGTTTCGGTGCATGCGCCGCAGAGCGACGAGGCGAACGACAGATGCTTCCACTCCGTCAGGCCGCGCAGGTGCGGCGTGAGGACCGAGCCGATCGGCCCCATGTAGGTTGTCCCGTAGGTGTGGCCGCCGATGTTCTTGTAGATTGGGCAGACGTTGAGGCACGCGCCACAACGGATGCAGTGCAACGTGTCGCGTTGCTCGGCGTCGGCCAGCAGGCGGGTGCGGCCGTTGTCGAGCAGCACCACGTGAAACTCATCTGGTCCGTCCGGCTCACGTTCCTGGCGCGGGCCGGCGATGAACGTGTTGTAGCAACTGACCGCCTGCGCCGCGCCAGCCGTTGCCAGCATCGGCAGGAACAGTGCCAGGTCGTCGAGCGTCGGCAGCACCTTCTCGATGCCGATCAACGCGACGTGAATCCTTGGCAACGAGGTCGAGAGCCGGCCGTTGCCTTCGTTCGTTGTGAGGGAAATCATGCCCGTCTCGGCGACGGCGAAGTTCGCGCCGGAGATGCCCATATCGGCGGCGCAGTATTTTTTCCGCAGCGTCCGCCGCGCGATCATCGTCAATTCTTCCGGGCTGTCCGTCGGCGCGCTACCGAGCTTCTTGTTGAAGAGGTCGCTGATTTCGTGGCGCGTCAGGTGCATCGCCGGGAAGACGATGTGGTAGGGCGCTTCCTCGCGGAGCTGGACGATGTATTCGCCCAGGTCCGTCTCCACGACCTCGACGCCGGATTTTTCCAGCGCCTGCGCGAGGTGGATTTCCTCGCCGGTCATCGCCTTCGATTTGACGATGGAACGGACACGGTGCTTCTTGGCGACATTGACGATGTAATCGCACGCCTGCTGGCCGGTGCTGGCCCAGAACACTTTCGTGCCGCGCGCTTCGATCTTGCTGACGAACTGTTCGAGATACTTGTCGAGGTGGTTGACCGCGTCCCACTTGATCTCCGCCGCAGCCTGGCGCGCCTCCTGCCAGTTCTGGAACCGCGCCTTCTTCTCATCTCGGCCGATGTAGTATTTGCCGAGCGCGTTCTGGATCCACGAACGGTGACGCAGGTCGCGTGTCATCCGCCGGGCGGTTTCTTTGAAAGTTTCAGCGACGGTGCTCATTGCTTTGCCAACACCTCCGCCAGGTGCATCGTGCGCAACGGCTTCTTTTGCCGGTCCGCCAGGCCCTGGATGTGCATGAGGCAACTGGAATCGCACGACACGATGTAGTCCGCGTTGGTCTTGAGGGCAGAGTCGCACTTCACCTCGCCCATCGCGGTGGAGATCATCGGGAACTTTACCGAGAAGGTGCCACCGAAGCCGCAGCAGCTTTCCGCCGCGTCCATCTCGACCAGTTCCAGCCCCTGCACCTTCGCCAGCAACGCGCGCGGCTGCTTCTTCAGGCCCACCTCGCGCAAGCCGTGGCAGCCGTCGTGGAACGTCACCTTCGCCGGGAACTTCGCGCCCACGTCGGTCACACCGAGTTTGGTCACGAGGAAATCAGAAAACTCCCAGACTTTCGCCGCGTGCGCCTTCGCCTCGGCTTCGAGCGGCGTGCCGTGGAACAGTTCCTTGTAGAACGTCATCATCATCGCGCCGCAGGAGCCGGAGACGCCGACGATGATCTCGGCGCTGCGATACATGGCGAGCACCTTCTCGGCCACCGCGCGCGCCTCGTCCCAATAGCCGGAGTTGAACGCCGGCTGGCCGCAACAGGTGAACTCTTCCGGATACTCCACCTGATGGCCGAGCCGTTCCAACACCTTCACCATGCTGATCCCGACCTGCGGATAGCACGCGTCAATGAAGCACGGTATAAAAAGCGATATCTTCACGTGTCTGACCAAAGCTGCCGTTTACGCCCTACGCCGAATCCGCGAAGGCTAAGACCTGGCTTTTTCCAGAGCAAGCTTTTTGGTGCTTGGTAACGGGGGTTGAAACCGAGTTGATTAAGCCGCGCCCTCGACGATCTTCACTTCCTCCGCCGTCAGCCCGTAGAGCGCATACACCCGCCGGTCAATCTCGGCGTCGGTCGCCGCGATCTGCCGCTCTAGCGCCTTCAGCGCCTCCGGCGTCCGCGCCGCGGTCTTCTGCGACTGCAACGCCAGCATCGTTTCCACATGCGACACCAGCCGGTCGTGCGCCGCTTTGTCAGCGGGGGATGAGAAGTTGATGGCGCGGATGGGAAGTTCGCCGAAGTATTGCTTGGTGCATGTAATCCATCCGCCGCGGAAAACATTGCTCAGTTGCTCCAGCTTCCAGAACAAGAGCTTGGAATTGAGAAGGGCAAGAACATATCGGGCGTCGAGCGGACATTCGGCGGAGAGCGAAATCGTGAAGCCTCCGCTGGCCATCGGACAAAGCGTGCCTTTCCGAGTCTCCGGCACGAGAGCGAAACAGCCACGATTCGCGAGCAGCGGAACAATGATGTGCGCACGGTCATGGAGTTCCAGATTGCGCGGCGCACTAAAGCCAAACCACTCCTTGAACTGTTTCCGCTTTTTCAACGCTGCCTGATGCAGGCGAAGGTAGGCAAGGGCCTTTGGGAAACCTGTCGCGAGTTCCTCTTCCGAGTAGAGGCGAAAGTCGCCATTCTCGCAAATGTATGGGAAAACGACGCGCCATTTTCCGCACGGTTCAAATCTGTATCGGCCGTAGTCCGTGGCAAAAACCGGCTCACGGAGGATGCCAGCTTCCAAGCTGGTGTCGGTGCTTTCGATTACAAACACCTCATCATCGCCCGTGCTGCTGCCTCGGCTCATGTCTGCGGGTATGTCGAGGAGTCGCTTTGAGTTCATGCCGAGCTTCGCGAACAAGGCGGCTACCTCGCCACTTTCGAAAGACCACGGCTTGCCAGAAAGTTGCGTCGAGCTTTTCTCTTGGAATCGCATTGCCTGCAAGGCTTGCGGTTTGGCTTCAGACTGTGCGTAACGGAAGGTCGCGTTCGCCTGCTTGCAAAGGAAAAGCAGACAAGTGTATGTGGTCGCGTCGAAAACCTGTTCCGCCCCGAAATCAACGATCTCGGCCACGCCTTCTTGCTCGCTCAACAAGCTGCGCAAGCCTTCGCCGTAGTCGGTCTTGAAAAATTTATTCGGCACGATCTTTCCCAAACAGCCGCCTTGCTTCAGCAAACTGAACGATCGCTCGACAAAGCTAACGTAAAGGTCGCAGTTCTTAACGGCTGACCGGTAGTGTTTGCTGAAGTAGTCTATCTGCTCCGGCGGGAAACCCTGAATCCTCACGTAAGGCGGGTTGCCGATGACGGCGTCGAAGCCGCCGTTTTTCATGATGGCGGGAAACTCGGCGTTCCAATCGAAGACGTTGATGCGCATCCGCTCTTCCTCGCCGAGCAGGGTCATCTGCTGGTTGGCGTAGAAATCGGGGCCGATGAGGCTGTTGCCGCACTTGATGTTGTCGCCGAGGTCGGGCAGGGCGCGCTGGTGGAACATCTGGAGTTGGCGGGAGATGGTCTGCTCGTTCTCGCCTTCGAGGACTTTGAGGAGCAGCGAGAGCTTGGTGGTTTCGACGGCCTGGGCGTCAATGTCCACGCCATAGATGTTGTTGAGGAGGATGCGCTTGCGCTCGTCGCTGGTGAGTTTCCATTCGCCGCCGGCGGATTGGTAGAGGGGGAGTTTGTTCACCACGGAAGACACTGAAGACACGGAAGGTTGTTTATCCGTGTGTTCTGTGTGTTCCGTGGTTTCTTTTCCTGTCGCGCGCTGCATTTCCGCCACGTAGTAATCGCGATGCCAGTCGAGGAGGTATTGGTAAGCGCCGATGAGGAACGAGCCGGAACCGCAGGCCGGATCGAGGATGCGGAGCTTGGCGGCCTGGCGCGGGGTGAGAGTCTTGTAGGCCGGGTCCCCCGACCCGGCGTCTGTGGCGGGCACGTCAGCGGATTCGCCGCGTGAGGGCACGCGGCCTACACCCAGCAATTTCCCCACTGTGTTCTTGACGATGTAGTCCACGATGTAAGCGGGGGTGTAATAGACGCCGCCGGCTTTTTTGACCTCGGGCTTTTCCTCGACCTTGGCCTGATGGCCTTCGGTGAGGCGGATGACTTTGCCGAGGAACTGTTCATAGACCTGGCCGAGCACTTCGGCGGGCAGGACGCTAAAGGCGTAGGGGCTTTTCGGATAGTAGAGGTTCTCGATGATCTCCTTGAGCGGCTTGTCATCGAGGGCAAGCGAGAGCGTGAGCGCGTCGGGGGCTTCAGGGCGCTCCTTCTCGGTGGTGAAGTGGAAGAGGCCGGAGTTGTAGCGTTCGTCGGCGCGCTGGAAGAGTTCGCAGAGGCGTGGATAGATTTGCGCGCCGTTAAGGAGGGCCTGGAGTCGGCCGTAGTGCTCGATGCCGCGGCCTTCGCAGATGCGCAGGAAGATGACGCGGTCAATGGTGCGGGTGACGGCGAAGTTCAGCTCGCGCTGGGTGAGCTGCGGGTTGCGCAGGGCGAGGTTGCGGGCGAGCAGCTCGCGCCAGGACTCGATTTCCTTCAGGAACTCGTCGTCAACGTCGGCGGTGCCTTTCTTGACCTTGTTGGACTCGGCGAACTTGTCGAACTGGCCCTTGAGGACGGCGTCCTTGGAGAAGATGGCGGCGATGTCGTCCCAGCGTTGGGCGTAGTCCTCGAAACCGATGTAGAGCACGCGGCCGGTGGAAGGCTTGTCGGTGGGCGCGGGCCGCACGCGGCAGTCATAGACAGCGAACTCCTCGAAGTCGGTGAGCACGCTCATCGGCAGCTTGGTGGTCCAGGCGTAGCGACGGAGCTGGTAGGCGGGGGCGATGTCGTCCTTGAGGCTGACGGAGGGGCGCTTGGCTTCGAGGAAGAACTTGCGCGCGCCGCCGACGCGGAAGCAGTAGTCGGGCGCCTTGGTGGCCTCGCCGATCTTGATGGCGTCTTCGTGGATGACGTCCTTGTAGGTTTCGGAGTGACCGGCCTTGTTGTCCATGTCCCAGCCGAGGGCCAGGAAGAACGGGTTGATGAATTCGAGCCGGCACTGCGTTTCGTTGTAGGTGGCGGAGCGGTAGGCGTCGTGGTTGTTTTGGAAACGCTCCACCAGTTCCTGGATCGCAGCGGGAATTGCCATGCTGCTGTTGTAAGGGAAGCGGCGGGAAAACTCAAGCGGCAGGCGGGGGGCAGAGGCCAGAGGCCAGAGAACAGAAATCAGAGGTCAGAGGTCAGAGGTCAGGGAGTAGAGGTCAGGGAGTAGAGGTCAGGGAGTAGAGGTCAGGGAGTAGAGGTCAGGGAGTAGAGGTCAGGGAGTAGAGGTCAGGGAGTAGAGAGATTTTGGCCTTCCGGTTCGTTTGACGGATCGGCTAGGGGCAAAGTGATTTTGCCTTGTCCTCTCTGAATCTGAGCCTATTATTCGCGCTTGTCGCCAGCACGCCAACAGGGCGGTGTCTGTCCCTTCGGGGATTCCACGGCTTCGCCCTTACCCTCCTTGAGTGTGCTGGCGGCGTTTTTTCATGATGTCGCCAGCCGCAGGCATGAAGTTGGGCTTGCCGTTTGCGCAAGCCCAATGCTAAGCATCAAAGCCATGGCTCTTATTGTCTGGGACGACAGCATCAAGACCGGTTTGTGGACGGTTGACACGCAACACGAGCGTTGGGTGGGTCTCATCAACGATCTGCACGAGGCGATGTTGGCCGGCAAGGGCAAAATCATTTTGGGGCAAACGTTTGCCGGGATGACTGACTATACACGCACCCATTTTGCCGACGAAGAAAAGCTCATGTCCGCGCACGGGTATCCCAGGTATGCCGAACACAAAGCCCTCCATGATGTCTGCGTCGCCCGGGTGCTCGACTTGCAGCGGAAAGCGCAGGCCGGCGAAACCGGGGTTACCATCGAAGTGATGAATTACCTGAAAAACTGGTTGATCAACCACATCAAGGTTACTGACCAGGATTTCGTGCCGTATCTGAAAAGCAAGGGTGTCCTGTGATTCCAGCGGGCGGCTGGAAGATGGAAGGCAGGCGTTGGCAGTTGGGAAAACACCTTGTTGGATGTCACGCACAACCGCTTCTTGCAGCTACCGCCGCGCCGCCCCGACCGCGCAGCCGGGGCATGACAACGATTCTGGATCGCGACCGCGAGCCGGCTCAGGACTTCTTGTCGCCGATTCGCACCAGCGCGTAGATAATCGCCGTCGGGATTCCCGCCACCAGCGCCAGGGCGACAAAGATGCCGTGCCCATCGCCGCGTTTACGGATGTCCGTGAAAATCCAGACCGCGAGCAGGATGTTGACGGTCGCCGCCAGCGCCAGCAGGCTCACCAGAAGCCATGGGCAACACCTGACCGGGCACTTCGGCCCTATTGGCGGCTGCACCGCCTTCGGTTGCGCCGGCAAAAGTGGACATGCCGCGCAGGGTGCTACCGCAGGATTCCCGCCCGGGCGATGCAGTCCGGGAGCCAGGCGTTGTTGGATCGCCTTCTCCTGGCGTTCGGCCATTTCAGTGATGCGCCGCTCCAGCCGGTTCAGACGATCATCAAGTCCAGCACGCTCGCGATCCTGAGCCAGAACGGGTGTTGATATCAGCCCGGCTGCCAGTATTGCCGGGCACAACCACAAGAACATTTTCTTCGTCATAAAACCTCCGAATCTGACTGAATTATACATTCTCTCTCCGGCCGCGTCGAGCGCGTCGTCCGGCAAACTCTCAACGGTCAGACGGCAGTTGGGAGAGAGTTCAGAGACTGGTGTTTGCCCGATCCAATCGGGTATCATCCACGGCCAAACCTAAAAAACAGGAGATATTGGATGAAGAGTGTTGAAAACTTGAAGGAAGCGTTTGCTGGGGAGAGCCAGGCCAACCGCCGTTATCTTGCGTTCGCGAAGAAGGCGGATGCGGACGGATATCCGCAAGTGGCGCGGTTGTTCCGGGCGGCGGCCGCAGCAGAAACGGTGCATGCGCACGCCCATCTTCGCGCGATGAACGGCGTGGGCAGCACGACGGAGAACCTGCAGGCAGCGGTTGCGGGGGAAGCCCATGAATTCCAGAAGATGTATCCGGAGTTTGTGCAGAACGCGGCAGCCGAGTCCAATCAAGCGGCCCTGAGGTCGTTCAAGAACGCGATGGCCGTCGAGGAGGTTCATCACAAGCTCTACTCCGAAGCGGCAGCGGCGGTGCAGAACGGCAAGGACCTGCCAGCGGCAGCGATCCATGTGTGTGAAACCTGCGGTCACACCGTTGTCGGAGAAGCGCCCGACAAGTGCCCGGTTTGCGGCGCGCCCAAGGCGAAATTCACGGAAGTGAAGTAGAGACGGCGGGAGGCGATTGGGAGTGGGATGGTGGAAAGAGGTCGGAAGTCAGAAGTCAGAGGGACGCAGAGCGCAGAACTGCAGCCGATGTCCCAAGCTTTCGGGAAAGCGGACGGTCGCTCAGGAAAGCTTGCGGCGCTTTTCCTTCTTTGACTCGCACTCCTCGCGCAGTTTCTGACGCTCGCTGAATAGCGTCTGCTCCAGCTTCTCGACCTTCTCGAAGTCCTCGGCGGCGCGGGCGGCGGCGATCTTGTCGCCAAAGGAAAGCTCCAGGTCGGCGATCTTCGCCTTATAGATGGAGTCAATCTCTGCGAGCTGCTTTTTCTGCTCGCCGGTCAGCTTGCGCTCCGGGCCGAGCGATTTGCCGAGCCGCTCCATTGCGAGGTCGTAAGAGGATTTCAGGGCCATGAGAGTCTCCGGTTGCGCGCGCCGCGCCGATCAGTCCGATTTTTCCGCCATGCGCTCGCGGCGTTCGATGAGCCATGCGCCCCAGACGCTGAGTTCGTAGAGCGCGCAGAGGACGACGGCCATGACGAGCTGGGTGAAGACCTCCGGCGTCGTCAGCAACGCGCCGGCCACGAGCGCAAACACAATCCAGAAGCGGCGGCCCTTTTTCAAACCCTCGTGGCTGAGGACGCCCATCTTCACCAGCGACAGCAGCACCACCGGCGTCTCGAACGCCAGCCCCATGCCGAGCATGAAACCGGTGACGAAGGAGACGTATTCGCCAACGCGCCAGAACGTGACGTCCACGTGCATCCACCGCGCCCAGGCGATGCTGACGGCCAGCGCCCGCGGCATGATCCAGAAAAAGCAGAAGCCCGCGCCGACGAAGAACAATCCGCCGCCGATGGTGAACGCCGGCCAGATGTAGCGCTTCTCGCGCCGCGTCAGCGCCGGCAGGATGAACTGGCCGATGTAGTAGAGGATGAACGGCAGCGCCAAAAGCGTGCCGGTATAGACGGCGAGCTTGATGGAGAAGATGAAGACTTCGCCGGGGCCGATGGTGTTGAGGAATTTGCCCGGCTCGAAATCGTTCGGTTCCTTGAGCTTCGCCAGTTCGGACGGGAAGGCCTCCTCCAAGAGCAAGCGGTTGAGCCGGACGAGGTCCTTGCCGCCGGGTTTTTGTTGCAGCCACTCCAACGCCTCATCGGTCAGCTTGATGTTCGCGAAACGTTCCGGCGTGTAGAGGCACTCGCTCTCTGTGATTCTGTTGAGGTCATCCACCAGAGCCGACCGCAGCGGCTTGGCTGAAAGCTTGGCGGGATCATACGCCTGCAATTGCTTCTTCGTGTCGGCGGAGAAATGTTCCGAGAGATGGCGCGAGATGGCGTCGGGCGGGTTCTTCAGCTTGGCGGCCAGGTCGCCGGCGTGCCGCAGGTCGCGGGTGGCAAACGGGACCGGTTCCCGAAGGACCTCGCCGACCCCATGCAGCGGCCACTCCAGCGCGCTCATGATCAATGGCAGGCCGTAGAACGCCACCGAGATGGTGATGAACAGCGCCGCCAACGATTTCAGCAGAGTCCAACGCAGGTCTTCGAGGTGGTCCAGAAACGGTTTGGTTTCCAGCTCTCCCTCTTCGTCCAACTCCTGATCGGGCGGCGGCGTGTCGGATGGCTCGGCCATGGCAGGTCTTGCCTATTGCCCCGCGCTCAGTGGCGCGAGGCGCGCGTCTTACGCGCTCGGCGGTTCCGGTTTCTGCGATTCGGAAGAGGCCGACTTCGGCGGTTCGGGCGGCGTGGGGCGGGAAATCTCGTCCGGGGCGTTGGCCGCCTTCGTGACTTCGTCCTGGATGTCGCGCGTGGCTTTCTTGAATTCCTTGATGCCCTGGCCCAGACCCTTGGCCAGATCGGGCAGCTTTTTCGCGCCGAACATCAGCAGCACCACCAGCAAGATGAGGATGATCTGTCCCATCCCGAGGTCCCAAACTCCCAGTATTACGTTCATGTCTCTTCTCCGTTCCTAAGATTCACCGAAGGTTAAGACCGTTGTGGTCAAATGTAAAACTCCAACTCCGCCGGACAAAACGGCCCGGACACGCGCGTCATCCGGGCCGTTCCGAATTGAAAACCAGCCGTCGCGATTACTGGCCGGTGATGATGAACTCGGCGCGGCGGTTTTTCGCCCACGCTTCTTCGCCGTGACCGAGATCAGCCGGCTTTTCCTTGCCATAGCTGATGGTCTGCAGCTTGTTGCCGTCCACGCCGACGCTGGCCAGATACTCGCGGCACGCCTGCCCACGCCGCTCGCCCAACGAACGGTTATATTCGGCCGTGCCGCGCTCGTCGCAGTGGCCCTCGATGGTGATGATCTGGTTCGGGTTCTCGCGCATGTAGGCGGCCATGTCGTCGAGCTTCGGGCGCTCGCTAGGATTAACGACGGAGCTGTCGAACGCGAAATGCACGGTGTCAGCGGCGAGACGCGGCGGCTGGTTGCGCTGGGTCGGGTCTCCGCTGCGCGGTGGCATGATGCCGGTGTCCATTGACGGTGCCACGGCGACGGGGCCGAGGCCTTCCAAACCGCCGGGTCCGGGTCCGGGAGTGGCATGAGTCTTCTTCTTGCAGCCGACCATGCCGGCGCTGAAAACGACGGCGAGGCTGAGAACGCTAATCTTTGTCAACAATCTGGTGTTCATCTTTTCTCCTTAACGATCCAATATGTTTTCCACAATGCCAAATCCGAAACTCAACGCGACCACGCGGGCGCAGTGCAATCGCCCAAGACGCGCAAATTCGGGTTGAGTTCTATCGTCCGGCCCGTAAAGGCGTCAAGGATATAAAGCGACGACCGGTGGTTGACCGTCCGCGCGTAAACGATGTGCCGTCCATCCGGCGCCCAGCACGGGTCTTCGTTGTCCGCGGCGTCCTGCGTCAGCAGCAGTTCCTCGCCCGTGCGCGACTTCAGGCCAAACACCTGGAACTGCCGGCCGGCGCGCGCGGAGAAACAAATGTCCGGCACTTCCGCCGACACCGACCAGCTCGCCCAGTCCGGTTCGGTCTTGTAACCGCCGAACGTGACGCGCCTCGCCTCGCCGCCGGAGGCCGGGATCATGTAGAGCTGCGGCTGGCCCGCGCGGTCGCTGACGAAACAGATTTGCGAACCGTCCGGCGACCAGCACGGCGATGATTCCGCCTGCCGCGTGCGGCTCAGCCGCGTCAACGCGCTGCTGGCCAGGTCCATCACGTAGAGTTCAGGATTGCCGTCCTTGCTGAGGATGACGGCGAGCCGCCGGCCGTCAGGCGAGATCGAGCCGCCGGTGTTCAGGCCGGGATAATAGGCCACGCGGCGCGGCGCGGGCGCGGCGACGTCGGCCATGATGTAAACGTCCGGCCAGCCGCTGCGGTAGCTGGTATAAACGAGCGTGCGGCGGTTCGGGCCAAAGCGCGGCCGCACGGTGAGCGTGTGGTCGTTGGTGAGGCGCTTCACGTTCGCGCCGTCGTAGTCCATCACGTAAATCTCCTTGCTGCCTGTGCCGTTGGCGACGCACGCGATTTTGGTTTGCGCAATGCCGGGTTTGCCGGCGATGTTGCGCACGATCTCGTCGGCCATCTGGTGCGCCACGCTGCGCGGGTTGGAGCCATCGCCCGCGCAAACTTTTTGCAGCACCGGCGTCGAGCCGCCGCGGCTGAAGACCGCCCCGTTGAGAGTGCCGCCCGACATGCTGCCACGCACAATCACTTCCGCATTGGCCGCCGCGACGTAGTTGAACCAATCCGAGCGCACCAGATCGCTGGCGAGCACTGCCGCGACTTGCTGCGCGTTGGCGTCACCGCCGAACGACTCGACGGCGATGTTGATCTTCGGCGCCGAACCCTTGCTGATAACAATCCGCGCCGGCGTCGCCGCCATGACAGCGCCCGCGACTCCGCACAAAACCAAGACACTCCACATACGATATTTCATTAATGACTCCTTAAAAAATCAACCCGGCCCTTTGGGTTTCAGTTCGAACGCCACCGGGATGTCCACATAAGCGTTGCCCAGGCCGGGCGGCAACGGTCGAATCCGGCGCACACTATTTACCGCAGAAAGCACCGACTCGTCCATCACGGGATTGCCCGACCGCTGGTCGAACCAGACGTAGCTGATGGTGCCGTCGCGCTGGATACGGATGAAAACCACGCAGTTCAGGCGCCCCTGCAACTGGCTCGGCTGCGTCCACGCGCGATCCATCGCGTCCTTGATCAAGAGATAATACCAGCCGAACTCCGAAGGCAGACCGCCGCCGGTGCCCGGTCCGGTGCCGGAACCCGAGCCTGTGCCCAGTCTCGATCCCGGGCCGGAGCCTGCGCCCGCATATTGGCCGGAACCGCGGCCCGTTCCCGGACCTGACTTGCTGCCGCTGCCGGTGCCAGGCCCGGTGCCGCCATGAGAGCCGTAGCCCAACTTGTTGAACATGCCTTTCTTGAAACTGTCCGCGTTGAAACTGCGGCCAGCCAGCTTGGTGCTCTTGCCCTTGCTGTTGGCGGGGCCGGTGCCCTTGCTGTTCACTGCCTTGGAGTTTGGCACGCCGGTTTTTGTCCGCTGCACCAGCGTGGTGGAGGTCTTGACTTTGTTTGTCGCTTCGACCTTCGGTTGAGGGGGAGGCTTGACCTGCGCTTTGGCTTGCGGCTTGGGTTTCTCGATCTTCTTCGGCTGCTCGGTGTGGATCACGGGCTGGCGCGTGTCCTCCTTCGGCGGAGGCGCGGGCTTGACCGTGTCAAATTTCGCCACCGGTTTGGGAGGCGGCTTCGGCGTTTCTTCAACCACGGCAGGCTCGCCGGGCGGCGCGGGCGCGGGTTCCTCGGCCGGCGTCGTCGAGGGCAGGGATGGCTCCGAGTTGCCGCCGCCTTCGCTGCCGCTGCCGCCACCGGCTTCGCCGCCCATGCCGAGTTCGAGCCACACCGGTTGATCAGCCTGCTTCGGCGCGAAAGCCGCCCACATCATCATCGCGCCGATCAGCAGGACATGCAGCACCGCCGAAACGAACAGGTTCCAGCGGTATCTTGGATCGTCATTCTTCGCTTCCATCGCTAACGCGACTGACCTTCACTCAATGCCACGATGCCCACGTGGCTGATGCCGGCGCTCTTGAGCGCATCCAGCACCAGCACAAATTTCTCGAACTGCTGCTGTTTGTCCACCCGGATGAGCACGGCCACGTCCTGGTCTTCATTGTGCAGTGCGGTCATGGACGCCCGCAGCGTGTCGAGGTCCACCGGCGAGCGGTCAATGTAAATCTGGCCCGTCTTGTCAATGCTCACCGTGCGGCCGGGCGTAGGCTTCTGCTGCTGTGCCTTGGCGGCCTTGGCGAGATTGACGCCGATGGACTGCTCGAACAGCGGCGTCGTGATGATGAAGATGATCAGCAGCACGAACGCCAGGTCCAGCAGCGGCGTGATGTTGATCTCCGCCAGCACCGACAGATGACGTTGGGAGAAACGGCGCATGGCAACTTCACTCCCGCACAAACTCGCGCTCCAGCGCGGTGGCCAGCTCGCTTGCAAAATTGTCCATCTCCACCGTCATCCCGCGGATGCTGTGGACCAGCCAGTTGTAGGCGAACATCGAGGGAATGGCGACGAGCAGGCCGGTCACCGTTGTAATCAGCGCGCCGCTGACGCCGGGCGCCATCGTCGTGAGGCTGGCGTTGCCCTGGATCGCGATCTCGCCGAATGCGTCCATGACGCCCCAAACCGTGCCGAGCAATCCGAGAAAAGGCGCGCCGCTGACGGCTGTCGCGAGCATCACGAGGCCCTGCTCCAGTTTCAACCCCTGCTCTGCCACCGTCCGCTCGATCACGCCTTTGATATGGTCCATCTGCTTGAGTGTGACGCGCTTGCCGCCGGCCGGCGCCAGCAACCCCATCGCCACCGTCGGCTCGGACTCGACGCCGTGATAGTTCTTCAGCTCCTTGCAACCGGCCGTGTAGATTTCAAACAAGGAGCAACCCTCCACACGCACGCGCTGGCTGAAAAGATCGAACGCGCTTTTCTCCGACCGGAACGCCTCCAGAAACTGTTTGTTCAAACGCCGCGTGCGACTGACCTCGCCCAACTTGGTGAACATGACCGTCCACGCAAAAATCGAGAACACCATCAGGATGCCGATGACGACCTTGCCCGGCAGATGCGCCGCGCTGAACGAGTAGCTGATGTCTGCCAGCGGCAGCGTGAACAGGAAATCGGGAATCATATTGAAGTCGCATTCTAGCGGGTTCCGCGCGGTTTACAACCATTTCAGAGCAGCGGGCATGACTGCATTTTGTTGTTGGAAAACTGCCGGGCTTTCTGCTACAACGCCGCCGTGTAGTCTGGAGATTTGCTGAGTCAAGTTATGATGACGTTTTTGGTGATCGCGGCAATCGGACTGGTGGCAGTCTCCATCTTCTGTCTGGCGCTGTGCAAAGCGTCGGGGCAGCCGATACCCGGGGCAAGGCACCCGCATCCGGCGATTCTCGTCATTGACGACAACGTCAGTGTCCTTAACATGATCCGCATGGGGTTGGAGAACGAGGGTTACAGTGTTCACACCGCCTCCAGTCCGCAGGAAGGCATCGAGTTGTTCAGGGGACAGTCGCGAAACATCAGCCTGGTCCTGCTGGATTTTTGCATGCCTGTGATGAACGGGGACCGGGTGTTTGATTGTCTGCGTAAGATTGATCCCGAAGTGCCGGTTTTGCTGATCACGGGCTTCTGCGACGACATCGAAGCGGCCAAACGACTCCGGAACGACGTTCGCGGCTACTTGCTCAAGCCGTTTCAGTTGGGCGATCTGATCGGCAAGGTCCGGGAAATCGTCAGCTTCGCCTGAGCCTCCGCCATCTCACGCGGCGCAGGTTTGTTTTACTGTTCCAGCTTCCAGGCTTTGGGCTATTAACGGCGCAGGTATCGTGAAATCATAAGAAATAGTTCGGCGTTGGAACCATGAGACACACAAATACCGCAAAGACCGTCAAAACGCCGCAGTTGGAAATCATGACGAGCCGCGCCACGGCCGGCGGTCTTGCTCTCCTCGTGACTCTTGCGTGTTTCATGATTGTTGTCGTTTCCACATGGGCTGCTCTTCCCGGCGTGGCCAGGTTCCAGAACCTGAACACCGTTTTCGGTTCGCCGTTGTGGCAAAGCGATTCGCTTTGGACCGACAACGAGCGCGACGTGGGCAAGCGACTCGGCTGGCCGGAGGAGTCGCGCACGACGACGCTCGCGAGCTACCGGCTCTACGCGAAGGAAGACGCGCGCGTGCTCGGCGCGCGACCGTATTCGTTGGCACTCTATGCGGAAAAAGGCCGCGTGACGCAGGTCTCGATGGTGTTCGCCAACTCTGGCGACCGCTGCAACCCCAAGCAGTTCGAGCGCGACACGCAGGCGATCGAAGCGTCGCTGAAGCCGGTGCTCGGCGAGCCGACGCAGACGTTTTTTGGGCAGACGCGGAAGATTCGCTACAAGGTGCGGCGCTGGAATTGGAAAGGCCACGCGATCCTGTTGGAGACGCCGGAGAATTACGTCGGCGTGCGGGTCGTTCCCGCTGAACTGGCCGACCGCGAGGGACGCGCGGAAGTGATCGCCTACCAGCAGTTGCGCGACACGCTCAGCCAGCGCGTGAAGAAACGCGACAACGGCGACGTGGTCGTCACGGAAATCCCGATGGTCAACCAGGGTCCGAAGGGTTACTGCGCTCCGGCGACGTGGGAGCGTTATCTTCGCTACATCGGGATTCAGGCCGACATGTATGTGCTCGCGCTGGCGGGCCAGACCAAGGTGGGCGGTGGCACGTCGGCGAATCTGATGTTTGAGAACGTCGAGGCGCTGGCCCGGCGCAACGGCCGGCGGTTCGAGCAACTCTGCCTCACGCTGACGGTGTCGAACCTGGCCAAATACATAGACAAAGGTTTCCCGTTGATGTGGGGCATCTTTTTCGACCCGGAGATGGACAAGGGAATCAGCAGCCGCTCGAAAGAACGCCTGACGGTCATGGACTGGAAAGCGTGGCCGGAGAAACTCAAGAGCGCGCGCAATGTCTCGAAAGTTGGCCCGAAGATGCTCCAGATGCCCGACAGTCCCGGCGGCGAAGTCAACAACGGCCACATCCGCATGATCGTCGGCTACAACGCCAAGACCGGCGAGATTGCCCTCTCCGACTCGTGGGGCAAGCACTTCGAGGAACGCTGGGCCACCGTGGATGAAGCCAAGGCCATGACGCAGCACGACACGGCGTTCTGGAACGTGCGCTGGTGAACGACGGCAGCGCAGGCATTCTTGCCTGCTTTGTTGCGCCACGCGGCGGCTACTTCAGCCCTTTCGACTTCAGGAACTCCAGACTCATCTTGAGGCTGTCGAACGGGTCGCGTTTACACTTGTCCTGCTCGACCAGATAACCGACCGCGCCGATTTCTTTGCAGACCTTGAGAATGGCATTCCAGTCCAGCTTGCCGTAGCCGACCTCGGCGAAGCTGCCGTCGGTCTTGTCCATGTCCTTGCAATGGATCATCGGCGCGCGATTCTTGAACTTCGACAGGAACTCCACCGGATCGGCACCGCCCTTGGCAATCCAGTAAAGATCCGGTTCGGCTTTCAGCGTCGGCGCGTTGTCGTAAAGCAGATCGAGCGCGGGCTTGTCGTCGAACTTCGTCTCAAACTCGAAGGCGTGGTTATGATACATCAGCGTGAAGCCGCGTTTCTTCAACTCCTGCGCCCACTTCTCGAACAGTCCCGCCAGCTTCAGCCAGTCTTCCTTGGTCTTGCGGCGGTTCGCCGGCAGGAACGGAATGGCGATGTAGCGGCACTTCAGCACCTCATGGTCGCTCAAGATCGGGTCCACGCCCTTCTCAAGCTCATCGAGGCCGACGTGCGTGGCGAGAATGGCGAGGCCGTTGTCGTCGCACATCTTCTTCACTTCCGCCGGCGTCTTGCCATAGTTGCCGGAAATCTGCACGCCCCGGTAACCGAGCGCGGCGACCTTCTTCAGCGCGCCGGCAAAGTCGGCCTTGCAGGCGTCGCGCACCGTGTAGAGCTGCGCGCCGATCTGCGTGGGCTTCGCGGCGGCAAACGCAGAGGGCAGATGACGCATCGCCAGCGCGCCACCGGCCACGGCGGCGCTGCGATGGAGGAATTCGCGGCGGGAGCAGGCTGAAGAAAAGTTGTTCATGGTGTTATATCCTTTCGATGGCGCAACCATAGGCGAGGCCGCCGTGCCTGCCAAGAGCAGACTGGCAAAGCTGCCTTGACGCGACGGTGGATTTCAACGAACATCACATCGAGGATGACGAGGAAAGCGTGGCAAATCTACCGGCGAATCAAGAACGTCCGCGGACTCAGCGAGGAGGAAAGGCTGCTGTTCGCGCGCAGCCTCGCCGCCACGCCCGACGAACGTTGGCGGCTCCACGAAAACTTTCTGCGCTCGCTCGGCTTGTTCACACGCTCCGAGCGGAAGGCATTCGGTTTCAAATAGCAGGCATGGCCGCTGCCGTCCTTCAAGGCGTGCCGTCCACCACGCTCGACACCGACTTTTGGGTGGATCTGCCGACCATGCAATACCCGCGCCTGCACGCGCTTTGCCGCCGACTCGGCGCAACCATTCTCGCGCGCACCGCTGTCGCGCTCGCCGACGATACGATGGTGAACTTCCTCTTTCGCGTGGACGGCCTGCGCGAGTTTGAAACGGAACTGAAACGAGCCGCCTGGCTGCGATGGCAGGGTCTGCGCGTGCCGGTGCTGCCGCTGGCCAGCATCCTCAAGAGCAAGCGATACGTTGGACGGCCAAAGGATCTGGCCCATCTGCCACTCCTCCGGACTGCAATTCGATTGCAGGAGAAGCCGCGCCATCGGTAAGTGGGATTACTCTGCGCTGGCTTACTCTCTCCACCCATGATTCTCGCGCACTTGGATCATCGCGGCGAGGATGTTGTTCCAGGTTTCCTGTTTCATCATCACCTCGTTGGGGAACATGCAGCCGTCCCAGCAGAGGTGGCGGATTTTCTTGGTGACCTTGCCCTTGTCGTCGCGCAGCCAGTAGCCGGCGTCGCGCGGGACGTTGAGCTTGCCGTTGGGGTCGGTGACGGGACAGTGGCGGCCGGTCTTGTCGTGCGTGCCGGAGCCTCTGACGGTCGCGTCGTTCTGCGCGACGTGGAAGTCAATGGTCCACGGGCGTAGCGCGGCGGTGAGCTTCTTCATCGCCTTGTGGAAGGCGTCCGGCTCCCAATGGAAGTCCTTCGGCACGATGCGGTGTTCGGGGGCGTTGGCGCCGAGCGTGTATAAGAGCGTGTGAGCCATGTCGGCTTGGAAACCGAGATGCTTCGGTTGGTTCACGCCTTCGAGCACTTGCAGCATGTATTTCCACGAGTGCATCGCGCCCCAGCAAATCTCGCCCTCGGCCGCCAGCCGTTCGCCGTGCTCTTTGGCCACGACCGCGGCCTCCTTGAACGTCTGGACGATCCGCTTTGTGTTGCCTTTCGGGTCCTTGTCCCAATCCGCGACGCTACACGCGGAGTCAATGCGGACGACACCGTGCGGGCGGACGCCCATCTCGCGGAGTTTCTTCGCAATGCGGCAACCCTTCCGCACCTGGCCGACGAATTTCTTGCGGTCGTCGTCGCCGCCCATCGCCGAGCCGCCGCCCGTCGGCGGCCAGATCGGCGCAACCACCGAACCGACGACGAGGTTCTTCGACGCAATCTTGTCCGCGATGCGCTTCAGATCGTCGTCGCTGGAATCAATGTTGATGTGCGGCTCGAACAGGAAGATGTCCACGCCGTCGAACTTCACGCCGTTGACCTCGGCCTTGGCGGTGAGGTCGAGCATGGTGTCGAGGTCAATACACGGTTCCGCGCCGGGCGATCCTTTGCCGACGAGGCCGGGCCACATGGCGTTGTGAAGTTTCGGGAAGTTGTTGGTTTGGCTGCTCATCGTTTTCCTTTCGCTCGCTGAAGTTTGTGGACGGCGAGAGTATCAAGGCAAACGCATGGCGCAATGCCAAAGTGAGCTGGCTGCAGAACCAACTAGTCGTTGTAGGCTTCCTCGCCGTGCTGCGAGACGTCGAGGCCGCGGAGTTCGTCTTCCTCGGTCACGCGCAGGCCGATGACGGCATCCACGAGCTTCAGAATCAGAAACGTTGCCACGCCCGCCAGCACCCATGTGAACGCCACCGCCGTGAGCTGGTTCATCAACTGACTCGCGCTGCCGGCCAGCGAAACGGTGTTGCCGCCGACTTTGAACGTCGTTGAGATCGCCGGATTGACGACCGTGCTGGCGAAAACACCCGTCAGCGCCATGCCGATGGTGCTGCCAACGCCGTGGACGCCGAACGCATCGAGCGAATCGTCATAGTGGAACTTCGCCTTCAGTTTGCTCACCGCCATGTAGCAACCGAAGCCGGCCGCAAGTCCGATGACGAGGGCCGACGGCACCGACACAAAACCGGACGCTGGCGTGATCGTCGCCAGCCCGGCCACCATGCCCGACGCCGCGCCGAGCACGCTGGGCCGGCGCTTCAGGCTCCACTCGGTCAACATCCAGCCGAGGCCGCCCGCCGCGGCGGCGAAGTGCGTCGCCGCGAACGCTCCCGTCGCCAGCCCGCCCGCCGCGACCGCGCTGCCGCCGTTGAAACCGAACCAGCCGAACCACAGCAACCCCGTGCCGATCAGGCTCAGCACGACGTTATGCGGCACCATCGGTTCGCGCGGATAGCCGAGCCGCCTGCCCATCACCAACGCGCAGACCAATGCCGACACCCCGGAACTGATGTGCACCACGGTCCCACCCGCGAAATCGAGCACCGGCACGCTTCCACCGAGCGCCCAGTTGAAGTAGCCGCCCTTGCCCCACACCATGTGGCAGAGCGGGAAGTAAACGATCGTCACCCAAAGAACTGTGAACGTCAGGAACGCGCTGAACTTCATCCGCTCGGCAAACGCGCCGCTGATCAGCGCGGGCGTGATGATGGCGAACATCAACTGGAACAACATGAACGTCTGCTGCGGGATCGTCGCGGCGTAGTCGGCATTGGGAGCGTCGCCGACGCCTTTGAGCATGAAATACTGGAGCGGGTTGCCACAGAACGCGTTCCCCTCGCCGAACGACATGCTGTAACCATAGATCACCCATAACACCGACACGACCGACATCAGGATCAGGCTGTGCATCATCGTGCCGAGGACGTTCTTCGAGCGCACGAGGCCGCCGTAAAACAGGATCAGCCCCGGCGCGGTCATCAGCAACACCATCGCCGTGCTGACGAGCATCCAGGCGTTGTCGCCGCTGTTGACGGCGGGTGCCGCCGCTGCTGCCGCCTCCAGCTTCGCGAGGCGTTGTTCGAGCGATGCGGAGGGCGCGTCCGCCGCAGTGGCCGCTGGCACGGCCAGTGCAGTGAAGCTGGCCAAGAGAAACAGAGAGACGAGTCCGATTAGCGTGCGACAGTTGTTTTTGGGCATGGTAAACCTTGACTGAGCACGAAGCAGCACGCGTGCCACGGCAAACGACGGTGGTTTGCACCGCAGTCGTTCCTGCGGTGGAAATAACTGCGCACTTCGGCTGTGGCGATTTGCGCAGCCCGGCCAAAAAACGCAGCCGTTCCTGCCAACTTTCCCGTTCATCGCTTGAAACAGGAAATATTTGACCTCGCGGCGTCCAGCGCGTATTGACGTGGCCTGATGAGCAGCAACGCCGTGACCTTGCGCATGACGCATTACGCATTATGCCCATGAAATACCGCCGTTTTGGTCGCACCAACCTCCAGATGCCCGTCATCACCTGTGGCGGGATGCGCTACCAGCACAAGTGGCAGGACGTGCCGGAGGCCGAGATTCCCGCCGACGGCCAGGCCAACCTGGAAGCCTGTATTCACCACGCGCTGGAGCTTGGCATCAACCACATCGAAACCGCGCGCGGCTACGGCACCAGCGAGATGCAGCTCGGCCACGTGTTGCCGACGCTCCCGCGCGAGAAGATGCTTATCCAGACCAAGGTCTTCCCCTTCGCCACGCCCAAGGAGTTTCTCGACACCTTCGAGACTTCCATGCGCTACCTGCGGCTCGACCACGTGGACCTGCTCGCTCTCCACGGCATCAATAACGCCCAGCTCCTCGACTGGACCCTGCGCAAAGGCGGCTGCCTCGACGCCGCCCGCCAGCTCCAGCGCGACGGCCGCTGCCGCTTCATCGGCTTCTCCACCCACGGCCCCACCGACGTGATCGTCCGGGCCATCGAGACCGGCGAGTTCGATTACGTCAACCTCCACTGGTATTTCGTCAACGAACTCAACTGGCGCGCCATCGAGGCCGCCGCGCGCCGCGACATGGGCGTCTTCATCATCAGCCCCAACGACAAGGGCGGCAAACTCTACGCGCCGCCGCCGAAGCTTGTGGACCTCTGCCGTCCGCTGACCCCGATGCAGTTCAACGACCTCTTCTGCCTCGCCCGGCCGCGGGTTCACACTCTCAGCATGGGCGTCGCCAAACCTTCCGACTTCGACGAACACGTTGCCGCACTCGACCACTACGACCGCGCCGCCGAAACCGCCGCGCCCATCGAGCAGCGCCTCCGTGCCGAGATGGCGCGCGTGCTCGGCGACGACTGGTGCCGCCGCTGGCACGAGGGCCTGCCGGAGTGGACCGACACGCCCGGCAACGTCAACGTGCAGGAGATCGTCCGGCTTTGGACCTACGCGAAGTCCCTCGACATCGTCGAGTGGGGCCGGATGCGCTACAACCTCCTCTCCAACGCCGAGCACTGGTTCCCCGGCGCCGCGCCCGGCAAACACCGCGAAGTGGACCTCCGCCCCGCGCTGGCCCGCAGCCCCTTCGCCGCCCGCATCCCCGCCATCCTCGACGAAGCCCACGCCATGCTCTTTGACGAGCCGCAGAAACGTCTCAGTCAGAGTTAAGGCTGTTCATAATGGTCAACGAAGGAGTTCCTATGCGACCGAGGTTCTTTCAATACGCGGGACCGGATGGCATAGATGTTCTTAAGAGTCTTCAATTAAAGGTGTCTGATGCGGATAAGCTGAATGACCCGTTTGAACTGATGCCTAGAGTGGATCCCCAACGGATGACCGTTGAGAACCTCATGATCACGCTTCAACAGGAACATTGGATTGATGATGCCTACAGCAAAGAAGGAAAGAGGCTTGGGATGAGCCGACGAGAGTATGAGAACTTCTATCTCGGAGGGTTAACAAAACGAGCGGAAGAAAAGGAGTCGGTGCTTAAGGCAAATGATTGTCAACTCTTCTGGAAGAACTCAGAATCTCTCATAAGAGAGCACTCAAGATTGTTCAGTGAGGAGTTTAAACTCATTTGTGGAACCTCATCCGAAGATTCCATACTCATGTGGTCACACTATGCGAAAGAGCATAGAGGAATTGTTGTCGAACTCGATCTTACGCAAATGCCTTTTACTCGTTTGCCTGCCACCGAATTCATGGAAGTAGACTACAAGGATGAGAGGCCCGAATTAACTATTCCCCTCGCTGGGAAGAAACTACTGGAAGAAATGCATCGCCACGCGAGAACGAAAGCCTCCGCGTGGCACTACGAGAAAGAAATCCGTATCGTGATGCCCTCCAATATGTGCTCTGCAGATCATTTCCTGAAGATCACGAGCGAATGTATCAAAGGGGTAATCTTAGGTTGTCGAGCCAATCCTGATTTGGTATCGGAGGCCAAGAAGCAGGCAAGACGGCCGGAATTGTCGCACATCTACCTCAAACAAGCAGTTCCGCATCGCGACAAGTTCCAGCTCGATTTCCAACGGTTGGATGCCGCTGCCGACCCCAAGAGCTAAGAAGATCAGTTCTTCGGCCTTCTTCCGCCCGCGCTCTTGCATCCTTCGCTTGTCCACGCGACCGCACCGACACTCCGCGTTCACCTCCAGCGCCGCCGCGACATTGCGGCTTTGCGTGAGATTCCTTCCTCCCTTGACCGGGCGGGGATTGCTTGCGGGGCGGGATGCCGCTACAGTGCCCGGCTTCTTATGGCTATTATTGCAGATCATCATGTTCACACGACGCGGTGCCGGCATGCGACCGGCACGATGGAGGCCTATGTTCAGAGCGCCATCGAGCGCGGGCTGAAGGCCATCGGTTTTGCCGACCACAACCCGCTGCCGCGCGGCCTCGGCGCCAATGTGCGCATGGAGGAGGCGGAGCTGGACGACTACGTGAAATGTGTGCTGGACCTACGGCGGCAGTATGAGGGGCGGATCGAGGTGTTGCTGGGGCTGGAGATGGATTACGTGGAGGGGCTGGAGAATTACCTCGCGGCGCAGGTGGCCGGCCAGCCGTGGGACTACATCATCGGCTCGATCCACTATCTGGACGCGGAATGCACGCAGATTTCATGGCCGAGGAACTTCACCGGCGAGACGGCGTGGCTCTACTCGCGCTATTTTGAGTTGGTGCGGAAGATGGTCCGCAGCGGCCTTTGCGACGTGGTCGCGCACTTCGACGTGCCGAAACGTTCCGGCCGCGCGCACACCGAGCACCAGACCGAAGACATCACCCGCACGCTGAAGGAGATCGTCCGCGCCGGCATCTGTCTGGAGGTGAACACCTCCGGCTATCGTCATCCCGAGCTGCCGCGGCCGGACACGTATCCCACGCGGGCGATCATCGCCGAAGCAGTGGCGCTGGGCATTCCGCTGGCGGTGAACTCGGACGCGCACACGCCAGAGGATGTGGGGCTGAAGTTTCCGGAGATGGAGCATCTGCTGACGCAACTCAACGGCGCGCGGCTGGTCAGTTTCAGGAACCGGCGGCAGGTGGCGGCGTAGGTTTTATTTGCTGCCGCCGAAGAGACCCTTCAGGAGATCACCGGCCTTGCCTTTGAGAAGCTCGCCGGCCTTGCCTTTGAGCGCGCCCGCTCCCGCTTCCTTCAACGCTCCGGTCGCAGCCGCGTTGTAGTCCACTTGTGTGGCGCCGACCCGACCGCGCACAGGAACGGTGACTGCCGCCGGCAGAAACTGGGCCACGGTGGCGTTGGCGTCGCGGATTCGCTTCGGCATGGGCAGGCCGACCTGCATGTCGAGCGTCTGGTCGAATCGCACCGTGCCCGCGAGCGTCAGCTCCAGCCCGTTGAGATGCATCACGGCCTTGTCCATCCGGAACTCGCCTCGCTCGATGACGAAGTTCGTCGGCTGGATGTCGCCGACCGCGTCCGTGCCGGGCTGGCCCACGAAGTTGATGATATCAGTCAACATCGGCGAGCCTTGGATGCGCAGGTTCTTGGCTGAGTAACTTCCCTTGCCTGTCAGCTTGGCGGCGAGCAACTCCGTCAGGTTGGCCGGCGTCGGCAACGGCAGCGGCCCGTCGTAGGTCACGTCCGCGTCGAGCGAACCAGCTCCTTGAATCGAGCCTTTCTCGACGTTGATGATGGAGTTGAGGAAGCCGAGGGAACGCATCAGGCCCAGGGTCAGCCCGACATCCTTTGCCGACAACGTCAGGTGCGTGCGCTGGTTCACGTCCACGTCGCCTTTGAGGGTGGTCACGCCGCCGTTGATCTTGCACGTGTAGTCCAGCGGGAGCCGGCCGCCTTTCATCTCGATGGCGATCGGCGGTCCCTCAACGATCACGTCGGTGTAGGCATAGGTCCCGTAGCCGAGATTGGCGGCAAGCGAGATGCCGCCCAGCCACGCGAGCGTGTTCGTGCCGGGCGAGAGCGGGCCGGTAAACGCGATGCGCGCGGGTTGCGGTCCCGTGCCGCGGACTTCGCCGGCGCTGAACGCAATCAGCAGCGGTTTCAGCCGCGCCGCGTCGTAGGTCAGGTCGGCGACGAGGTTCTCGGCGGACAACGGCTGGTTGGCCTGCGAGCGGATCGTGCCGCTGATGGCGCCGCGCGCGGTTTGTGCGCGCAGTTCGCTGCCCGATGCAATCGAAACCGTGAACCCGTCCTTCGTGTTCGCGAACGTGCCGGCCAGCTTCACAACCGGTTCCGGCTCGTCAATCGCGATGCCCTTGGTCTGCTGGCCTTTGAAGTGGATGCTCTGCCCGGTCAGCGTGGCGGTGTAGGGAAACGCGCCGCCGCCGGCCTTGACGTCCGCGGCGACCTTGAGATGGCCCGTCAGCTCGGTGCCGTCAGCGAGCGCGCCGACCGCAACGGCCACAGCGCCCAGCGTGGTGAGGTCCGCCGCGCCATCGAGGTGGCCGTCCAGCGTGGCGAGCTTGCCCTGAGCGTCGAGCGCGACGTTACCTTGCGCGTCGAGGTTGGCCAGCGCGGTCTTGAGGCTGGCGCGCGTGATGCGATAGGCGCTGCCCGCTGTGTCGAGGCTGGCCTGCAGGTCGAGCGAAGGCTTGCCGAGACTGATCGGCCCGCCAGACAGCCGCGGCGGTTTGAGCGTCGTCTCCGGCAGATCGAGCTTCGCCGCAATCTCCGAGCGCGCGCCCAGCACCGCGCCGCGCAGCCGCACGTCGAACGGCCCCGGCGCGCTGACGATGGCAACGTCGTTCAGATAACCGGGCACAGCCGCCGCAAGAGTCGCCGGGTCCAGTGAGCCGGCGATTTGCAAATCGGTCTGGTCGCTCTTCGGGTCGAGCGCGAGTTTGCCTTTCAACGACGTGACGCTGACGCCGGCGACTTGCGCCGTGCCGGAGATGATTTCGACCGGCGTTTTCATCGGATCGAGGGCGTTGAGCGTGATGACGGCGTCGCACGCCAGCGATTGCGGCCAGCGGATGGCCTGCGGCGCTTTCGGCCCGGACATCGCGAATTCCTTCACCTCAGCGTGCAGCTTCTTCACGGCGAACTGAGCGAGCGTGCCATCGGTTTCAAGCTGCGCGGCAATGCTGCCGCGGCCGGTGATGCCGTCGAGCGGCACGCCCCAGATGCGCGCGAGATTGAACAGCGATTGAATGTCGCCTGCGACGTTTGCGGCCGCCTTCACTTGCGCCGCGCCGAGATCGCCGCCCTTGGGTGGCATCATGACGGCCGCGGCGGCGGCCAGACCCGCGCCGGGCAGGGAGACGCGCAGTTCCGGCACGTCGTATCGGCCCGCGTCGAGGTCGGCCATGGCGCGGCCCGTGGCCGTGATCTCCAGCGGCGACTGATTCGCCGGAGCGCCTGCGGGCAAGATTCTGGCCATCGTGCTGAGCGATTTGAACTCGACCTTCTTCCAGCCGGGGGAGCCGACGCCGGTCATGTCCATCTCGCCGTAAGGAATCTGGATGCCCGACGTTTTGAGGCCGTTGATCTCGACTTGGAGATTCAGCGGCGTGCCGGCCTGTCCGCTCGTTTCCGGCGGGATGATCAGGTGCGCGTCCACTCGGCCGGCCAGCGGCAGCGTCGGCGGAATCAGGTCGGTGAACCGTCGCGCTTTGGCCATCAGCGCGTCGAGATCAGCGCCGATGCGCAGGTCCACTTCGAACACGGAGCCGGCGGCCTTCTTTTCAAACCGCAGGCGGCCCTTGGCACTGAGCGCGTCGTCCACGTGCGCGTCGAGTTCGTCAATGCGGTAGTTGCTTTTCTCGACATCCACCGCGAGCCGCAGCCGCGCCGCGAGGTCTTTCACCAACGGCACCAGCGCGCCGCCCGGCCCGACCTCGGCGAGACCTTCGCCGCGGATGTCGAGGTCGCCCGCGATGGCCTTCGCCGACGCCTTGAGGTTCTTGATGCCGCCGGCGATGCGCCCTTGCAGTTTCCGCTCGGCTGCGATGACGCCGGGAAACCGCTCGCCCAGCGCCGCGATGTCCGCAGTCACCATAATGTCCCCCTCCAGCGCCGGCGCTGTAGGATCGGCCGTGGCGACGCCTTTCATCGCGACCGACACGGCCGGCGACGCGAACTGCCAGTCGAGGTCGGTCTGGCGGGCGTCGCGCGCCTTGAAATCGTAGGCGAACTGGATCGTGCCCGGCCTGAAAGCCTGAACGACGTTGGTCCCGCCGGCGGCGAGTTCGAGCGCGACCTGCGGCAGGTCGAGCGTGATCCGGCCCTTGCCGGACGGCTTCGCCATGCCGTCGAGCGCAAAATGCCCCGCGCCGGCCAGCGTTCCTTCAAACCTCTTCAGCGGGCCGAACGAGCCGAGCGCCGGTGTCAACGGCGCGAGCAGCGCGGGCGCGATGGCGTAGTCGAGTTCGGCCTTGAGGTTGGCAATGTCGAGTTTGCCGTCGCGCGCGACGAGCATGTGTCCCTTCACGTCGAGCGAACCGTCGGCGTTCTTGATGAGAAACGTCACCGGTTTGTCGAGCGTATCCACGCGCGTCTCGATCCGGAGAGGCGACAACGCGACGGGTTGCGGCAACGCGGGTGTCTTGACGCTGATGCCGAGGTCTTCGATGAGAAGGCTCGCGATCACGAACGGCGCGGCCAGGGTCATGTCCGCCGTCGGTTGTTTCTCTGACGGCGCAACCGCAGCCACAACCGCGGTCGGTGCGGTCGGTTTCTGTTCCCTGGCGAGACAGGCGACGTTGAGCCGGCCCTTGGCATCCTGCTCGATAAGAACCTGCGGCTTTACGACGTGGAGGCTGCCGTTGAGCACGAGCTTGCCGCCCAGCAGCGACAGCAGGCTCGGATCGGCGGTGACGCGCTCGACGGTGACGCACGGTCCGGCGGAGAACCCCGACGGATTGCCGATGCGGAGGTCCGCAATCTCCAACCCGCTGAACAGCGAGAACGACAACCTGCCGATCGTTGGCTCGCCGTTCAGCGAGTCACGCAGCGCGGCGACAACCTTCGGCCGGACGACTGCGTCGGTGATGACCGGCGTGAGCAAGACGAGCAGGACGAGAACAGCCAGAAGACCACCCAACACCATCAGCCATTTTTTTCCGCGGCGTGGAACGGAACCGGACGATGCGTTATCAACAGGCGTGTTCATGATGAGAAACCTCCAAGTTCAAACGTGTTATTTGAAACAAGCCTAACTTTGCCCAGTCGAGCGCTAATATCAACTGCCGACTTACAGTGCGCACGCGCATCGTTCCATCGGGAGAAAATCTTTGACAGGTCTTGAACGGTGGTTATACTGCGGCGAAATTGAGAGGTTATTATGGCTGAAACTCCTTCGACTGGCGACGCCGCCAAGCAAGAAAAGAAAGACACGGTGCGCATCACATTGCCGCCCCGACCGGTGCCCCCATCGGCCGCCGGCACTGCGCCGGCTGGCACGGCCGGGCCGTCAAAGCTTGGCACGACAGGGGGCGCAAAGCTTGGCTCCACTGTGGCGGCCATGCCGATCGTGCCGAAGAAGGAAACGTCGCGGTTGAAGAAAACCACCGGCAGCGTTCCCGGCGCCACCAGGGTGGCCGCGCCCGTTGTGCCGCCGCCCACCGTCCGCGCCCAACCTGTCGGGCAGATTCCGTCCACTGTCGCAGCCGCGCCGGCTCCTCCCGCGACCGCAGCCTCACCGGCGGCCATGCCCTCGCCGTCATCTGCATCTACGGCAGTGGCCAAGCCCACGGTCAAGTTGCAGACAGCGGACATTCCCAAGATTCCTTCGCCACCTCCCTCGCCCGGTCCGGCTGTCTCATCGCCCGTGCCTGCTCCGGTTGTTTCGAGTGGTCCGACGCTGTTGGACGCCGCGTTGAGTTTCCTGGTGATGATCGTCTCCGGCATGGCAGTCTGGCTTTTGCTGAAGGCGCATCTGGGCTAGACGTGAAGTTTCGCCGAAACGACTCTGCTTTTCCGGCTCCGGCGTTGCTCAAAAGGACTCTGAATTTATGGCAAGTTCCAACATCACTCAAGTGACCATCGCCAATTTCGACGCCGAGGTGCTGAAATCTCCCCTGCCGGTGCTCGTGGATTTCTGGGCGACGTGGTGCGGCCCGTGCAAGATGATCGCCCCGGTGCTCGACGAACTGGCCGTTGAATTCGCCGGCAAAGCCAAGATCGTCAAGTGCAACGTGGACGACGCCGGCGAGTTGGCCTCACAGTATCGCGTCACGAGCATCCCGGCTTTGATCATGTTCAAGGGCGGCCAGGTCGTCGCCCAAGCCGTGGGCGCGAAGCCGAAGAAAGAGCTTCAGAAGATCGTCAACGAAAGCCTTTAATTGTCCGCCGCACGACGGCGCTTGTCGCTCCGTGCTCCACAGGAGAATCTGCCGTGCGCTACGCCATCTGCAACGAAACCTTCGCGCCAGCCGCGAAGATGCCGTGGGAACCCTGGCCGTTTGAGAAGCAGTGCCGCTTCGCCGCGCAGCTCGGCTACCACGCGCTGGAACTCGCCCCTTTCACCTTTAGCCGCGACGTCCGCAAAATTTCCGACGACGAACGCAAGAAGATGCGCGACACGGCTGCCGCCGCCGGCATCAAGATCATCGGCCTGCACTGGCTGCTGGCGTTCACGGAAGGCTTCCACCTCACCTCGCCCGATCGCGCCGTGCGCGAGGCCACCGCGCGTTACGCCGAGGCACTCATTGATTTTTGCGCCGACCTCGGCGGCAAGGTGATGGTGTGGGGTTCGCCCAAACAGCGCGACTTGAAGCCGGGCGTGGAAATCGAGCAGGGCATGGAGTTCGCCGCCGGCGTTTTCCGCTCCATCATGCCGCGCGCCGCCTCGCGCGGCGTGACGATTGCCATCGAGCCACTGGGCCGCGGGGACACCAACTTCATCAACACCGCCAAGCACGGTCGCCGGCTCGTCAGCATGGTGAACTGCCCGAACTTCATGTTGCACCTCGACGTGAAGGCGATGTGCGACGAAGGCCGGCCGATCCCGGACATCATCCGAGAATCGCGCGGCCTCGTCCGGCATTTCCACGCCAACGACCCCAACCTGCGCGGTCCCAACACCAGCGGCCTCGACCACAAACCGTTTGTTGCCGCGCTGCACGAGATCGGCTACGACGGCTACGTCTCCGTGGAAGTCTTCAAATACGATCCCGACCCCGAAACCATCGCGCGCCAGGCCATCGAGTATTTGAAGAAGACTTACGTCTGAGCAACTTATGTGGGGTGAGCTTCCAAACTCGCCCGCCAGCGTTTTGGAGCACGCAGGGCGAGCTTGGAAGCTCACCCCACTTATGCAGGCACCTCAAAAGACTGGTTGCACAAACCGGATGTTTTTTGCATCCACTTTCCGCCGGCTTCCGCTAAACTCCGCCGCCATGTTCACCAGACTAAAACACTTCGGGATCGCAGCGACCGTTCTTGCAACAACCGCTTTCGCTGGCGAGTGGCCGTGCTGGCGCGGGCCGCGCGGCGACGGCGCATCCGACGAGAAGAACATCCCCACGCGCTGGAGCAGCGGCACCAACGGCACGCAAAACATCGCGTGGAAGGTCGCCATCCCCGGCTGTGGCCATTCCTCACCGGTCATTTGGGGCGACCGCGTTTTCGTGACAACCTACGTTCCCGACGGCGAGAAGCGCGCGCTGCTCTGCCTCGACCGGCGCAGCGGCAAGACACGCTGGGAGAAAACCGTGTTGACCTCGCCGCCGGAGAAGATGAACCGGCTCAACAGCCACGCCAGCGGCACGCCCGTCACCGACGGCCAGCGCGTCTGGGTCGCGTTCCTACAAACGCCAAACATCGTCGTCGTCTGCTACGACATGGACGGCAAGGAACTCTGGCGCAAGTCGCCCGGCACGTTCGCCTCCAAGCACGGCTTCTGCAGCTCGCCGGTGCTCTACAAAGACCTCGTCATCCTCAACTGCGACCAGGACGACGTGGCATGGATCGTGGCGTATGAGAAAAACACGGGCGTCGAGCGTTGGCGCACCGATCGCCCGAAGCGCACGCGTTCCTACTGCACGCCGATCATTGTCGAGGCGGCCGGCAAAACGCAGATGGTGCTCAGCGGCAGCATGTGTGTCGCCAGCTATGATCCCGCTACCGGCAAACAGCACTGGCTCATGGACGGCCCGACCGAACAGTTCGTCGCCAGCCCCGTTTTCGCGGAAGGCATCTTCTTCATCACCGGCGGTTTCCCGGAGCGTCACTTCGTAGGCATCCGGCCGAATGGCACGGGTAACATCAGCCAGACGCACATCGCGTGGCACGACAAGCTGGACGCGAAGGTGGTTTCCTACGTGCCGTCGCCCGTCGCGTGCGGGCCGTATTTCTTCGTCGTGTCCGATATGGGCTACGCGAGTTGTTTGGAAGCCAGGACCGGCAAGTGCCTCTGGCGCGAACGACTCGGCCGTCATCACTGGCCCTCGCCCGTCCGCGCCGGCGAGCTGCTTTACTTCCTCGACGACGACAGCAACACCTACGTCGTCAAAGCCGCTCCGAAGTTTGAACTGGTCGCCACAAACCCGCTCGGCGAAGCCAAGGATTCCTGCTTCGCCTCCCCCGCCATCAGCCGCGGCCAGCTCTTCATCCGCACGTTAGGAAACCTTTACTGCATTGGTAATCCGGGTCCACAATCTCGACATTGACGCGAGCGAGCTGAGTGAGTGAATAAGCCGAGAACCATAGAAGGCCGGTGGTGGATTGATGGAGCAGACAAGCCCGCACACTTCGGGATTCTGACTTACGATCCCGAAGACGGATTGAGTCTCACGGTTAAAATCCCACAGAGCCGAACGGTGGATGCGTTCATGATCGAACACGCCACACGGGGCTGGCCCGAGATATCGAGGATCATTCACGGTGCCGACGAACACGATCAATCCATAACCTTATTTGGATGTGCTGTAGTTAACCATTCCACCTCTTGCGGCCTCAAGACCTTCACGATCCATCCAATAGCATGTCTGCTGAAAGCACACTTTAATTCATGGGAAGCCGCAAAGTTCACGACAGCCGAGGTGCATTACACCCTTCTTCACCGATGGTTGAACCGGAACATCCTTGAGTCTGTAAAATGCGAAGACAAGCGGCCGGCGGTGAGAATCAAACTATCCGATGAACTGATCTTTGCGGTTGGCGACGGCAACCGCTTGCGGATTGACCAGTCCATCGAAATGCATGATTCCATTGAGGAGAGTCGTTATTACCTCAACCACCGAATTTGGTTTCACTTTGCAGAAGCTAAGAACGTGGAAGTGATTTGCGAAGATTTTGTCGCGGTCTTTCAGCGGTTCCTCAGCCTGCTTACCGGAGAGAGGGTTTTCGTGGAAACAGTCAGGTTCTTTGAACATGACCCTTTCATACCGGGATCAGGCGGTCACGCTTCTGGGGTTGAACTTCTTCAAGCGAATCACGGTGTTTCCCAAGCAAATCGGAATATGCACAGCCCTCTGATGGTCGCGCCTTTTAACGCCATCTCGGCCCAGTTTGGCCCTATCCTTTGTCGTTGGTTTACTTGCCACAAGGAACTTGAACCCGTGGTGGACCTTTACTCGGTTGTCTTCACCAATCGAAGTTTATGCGTGGAGAATCAGTTTCTTTTCCTTGCTCAGGCACTTGAGGTTTACCACGCCCGATCGAGGAATTTCACTTCAAGCGAGCTGCCGTCCGAACAAGATAAAAACCGCGTGACAGCTATACTCGACACGACGGCTCTGGAGCACCGAGATTGGCTTAAAGAGAAATTGGCCTTCTCAAACCAAAAGACCTTGGCGCGCCGCATTGATGATATCCTGAGCTTTCATCGGCAGGAAGCCGACCGGCTGACTTCGCGCATTGAGAATTTTCCATCCAAGGTCCGTCATACTCGCAACTACTACACGCACTACAACGAGGATTCTCAAAAGAAGGCGGCGAAGGGGCGCGAATTGTGGGAAGTCACGGCCGCCCTCGAGGCATTGTTGCAAGTCTGCCTCCTAAAGGAAATCGGCATCACGGGCGCGCCCATTGAACGGATTTTGAAGAAATACGCTGAAATGTGGTTTGTAGATCTGGCGACCGGCTTTGCGGGAAGCAATGCGGCGCAAAGCGCTGCGGCAGCGAGCAAAACTTCATAAACGATTCCCTCGCCAACGAATCCGGCACGGTTCGGTTTCCTCGTAGCGTTGAAACCGCAGCGACAAGGCGAGGGTTGCGGAAAACCTCGACGGGATCGGCATGCCGCTACAGTGCAGAAGCAAACTTCAAATAGCTTTACTTTCCAGCGGCAGCGGTCTGCTGATAGCCGAGATTGATGGCGCGGCGCATGTCGCGGTAGGAACCCTTGGCGTCACCGGTTTCGGCCAGAGCCTGGCTGCGCAGCACCAGCGCTTCGACATGGTTCGGGTCTTTAGTCAACAAACCGTTGAGTGCGGCGACGGCCCCGCCAAAGTCGCCGGCATCGGACTGTGCGCGCGCGGCCAGCAGCAGCGCGACGGGATCATCGGGGCGCAGTGAAGCCAGATGCGCTCCGGCCGCGGCGGCGGCGCGGAAATTCTTGCGCGCCGATTCCAACTGGACCTTCAGTATGGCGGCGGCCGCGTCACTGGGGTTGTCCTTCAAGGCGTTGTCCACCTCGCGCAGGGCGCCGCCGCGATCATTGCGGCTGAGCAATTCACGCGCCTTGGTCACGCGAGGCGTGTCGGGCGGTGGCGGCACGGTCTGGGTGGTGACGGGCGCCGCGCCCTTGACCTGCGCTGCCGGCACGAAACGCACCACGTCCTTGCGGGCAAAGCCAGTTCCCCGGATGACTTTCGCGATGGAGAACTTCGGCTGCAATTCGGTCACTTCGAGGGCGCCGATTTCCTTGCGCGGCGCGCCGAGTTGCAGGCCGGTGGTCGGGTCAACGATCCCCTCGTCTTCGTGGAAGGCCACGAAACAGTCGCCCACGGCGATGCCTTTTTCTTCGCCGGCGTTGATGTAGATGTCGCCGCCTTTGGTCTCGATGACGCGGCCTTCCCATACCACCTTCTCCATTCGCCGGCAGATGAACACCACCGCCTTGTCAATCGCCTCCTGCGTGGCCTGGCCCAGCGGGGTCTTCGCAAAAGCGGCTGTGCCAAAATTGAAATCCTTCTCCGTGTAGGAAATGCCCATCGCGTTCTTCTCCGCCTTGCCCTGCACCTGCTCGCTGTCGAGCACCTGTCCGGTTGTCGAATCCACCAACCGGATCGCGATGGTCACCTTGGCTTCCGCGTGCGCGAAACTCAGCGAGATTCCCTGATAACCGAAACCCTGGTTCTGCTGCTGTGTCTCGCTGAAATCCACCACGGAGCCATAGACCATGACCTGCGTGTTCAACACCCGCCCGATTTTGGGCGCGCTGGCCTCGGCGGTGCGGCCGGTCTTGGCGAAGTCCTGTTCCTTGAGCACGTCGCGGATTTGCTGGCGTTCGACCACGATGAACCGCTCGCTGCGAACGATCGCATCGGTCAATGAATCGGCCATGCCGGTGCCCAGTTCCAGTTTGCCCTTGTAGTTGGACTTGTTCTGGAAATCCATGACCGCAATGAGTTTCTTCGGCCCGTAGTAAGGCGGCAACTGTGCCAGAATGCCGAGCTGGGCCACGCGCCGCTGCTGCGCAGACGGTGCGCCCGTCCCGCTGTCAGAGGTGGCGCATCCCGAAACCAGGACAACGACGGCGAGTAAAGTGGATGCCAAAGACAAATGGTTCATATTCGGAAGTTCTCCATGTTTGGATTGCGCGCCAGTTGTAGCGCGCACACGGGCCATGTCAAGCCACACGCCACCAGCCCCGGTTGCCAGAAGACGGTCGAACAACCGCCGCCGGAGAAACCCTCCGGGGCGGGGCGTTGTTTCGTCACAGCGTTGAAACACAATGGACAACGGATTAGTCTCTAATCGCATGGACAAGGCAAAGGTTGCGGAGATTCTCGACGAGATTGGCACTCTGCTGGAGTTGAAGGGCGAAAACCCGTTCAAGTCCCGCGCCTACCATAACGCCTCACGGCTGATTGACGGTCTCCAGCAAGACCTCGGCGAACTGATCGAAAGCGGCAAGCTCGGCGAACTCAAAGGCATCGGCGTCGCGCTCACGGAGAAGATCACGGAACTGTGGACCACGGGGAAGCTTGGCTACTACGAGGAGTTGAAGGCATCGCTGCCGAGCGGGCTGATGGAGATGATCACAATTCCCGGCTTCGGACCAAAGCGGGCGCAGGTCGTCTATAAGAAGCTGAAGGTGGACTCAGTGGAGAAGCTGGAGGCGGCGTGCAAGGACGGCCGCGTCGCCGCGCTCGAAGGTTTCGGCGAGAAGTCGCAGGAGAAAATCCTCCAGGGCATCGAGCAACTACGGCGGTTCGCGGGACGGCACCATTATCACGAGGCGTTTGCCGCGGCGCAATTGATCCTCGAAGCGTTGCGCAACCATCCGGCGACGATCCGCTGCGAGGCGGCCGGCAGCCTGCGGCGCTGCCGCGAGACGATCGGCGACCTGGATTTTCTGGTGAGCGCTAAGGAGAAGGACGCGGCGGCGCTGATGGAGATGTTTGTGAAGTTGTCGGGCGTCACTTCGGTCAGCGCCAAGGGCGAGACGAAATCCTCCGTCGTGATTGACGGCGATATTCAGGCGGATCTCCGCGTCGTCAGCGACGCGCAGTTTCCGTTCGCGCTGGCCTACTTCACCGGCTCCAAGGAGCACAACATCGCGTTGCGCGGCCGGGCGCTCCAGCGTGGGCTGTCGCTGAACGAATACGGCTTCAGCAAGGCCGGCAAGGAGAAGGACGCGGCCGGCGCGCGCGACGGCGGCAGCGTCGTCAAGTGCCGCACCGAGGAGGAGATCTACAAGGCGCTCGAACTCGATTACATCCCGCCGGAGCTGCGCGAGGACAGCGGCGAGATTGACGCGGCGGAGAAGGGCGAACTGCCGGAGCTGATCGAGAAGGAAAACCTGCGCGGCGCGTTGCACAATCACTCGACCTGGACCGACGGCCGCGAAACGATCGAGACGATGGCGGAGGCGGCGCAGGAACTGGGCCTCGACTACTTTGGCACCGCCGACCACAGCAAGAGCGAGTTCCAGGCGCGCGGGCTGAAGGACGAGCAGATTCCCGATTACATCGCTGATGTCCGCAAAACGAACGAGAAGTTCAAGAAGCAAGGCTTCCGTGTGTTTGCTGGCATCGAGGTGGACATTCTGGAGGACGGTTCGCTGGACTACAGCGACAAGATTCTGGCGCAGTTCGATTACGTTGTCGCCGCCGTGCACCGCCGTTTCTCGCAGGACGAGAAGAGCATGACGGCGCGCATCATCAAGGCGATGTCCAATCCGCTCGTGACGATCCTCGCGCATCCGACGGGAAGGCTGTTGCTGGAGCGCGAGGCCTACGCGGTGGACATGCACGCCGTCATCGAGGCCGCCGCGCGCCACGGCGTCATCATCGAGATTAACGCCCATCCCCACCGGCTCGACATGGACTGGCGCTGGTGGAAGTTCGCGAAGGAGCGCGGCGTCAAATGCGCCATCAACGCCGACGCGCACAGCATCCACGACCTGCAATACCTCGCCATCGGCGTTGGCATCGCCCGCAAAGGTTGGCTGACGAAAGCCGACGTGATCAACTGCCTGTCGGCGAACAAGGTCGAGGTGGTTTTGAAAGCGCGGCGAAAGTAGAAAGCCATTCCTTTGAACGAAACCACTTTCTTGTCCTCCCTTGCCCATCGCTCCAGCGACCCGGCGATCTCGTGGCTGATGAAGCTGACGCTGGATCAGCCGCATCTGATCTCGCTGGCCGCGGGCTTCACCGACAACGAAACCTTGCCAGTGGCGGAAGTCGGCGCGCTGGTGGCCGAACTCGTGCGCGACGACAACGCGGCGCGCGCGGCGCTGCAATACGGTTCCACCGCCGGCGACGCCGAATTGCGCAAGTTGACGCTCGACCGCGTCTGCGCTCAGGACGGCATCGCGCCGGGCGCGGCGTTGACGGCGGACGACGTCGTCATCACCAACGGCTCGCAGCAGTTGCTCTACCTGCTCAGCGAAGTGCTGTGCGATCCGGGCGATATCGTGCTGGTTGAGGACCCGACTTACTTCGTTTACCTTGGCATCTGCGAAGCGCTCGGCATTGACGCGACGCCAGTGCGGCTGGAGCCAGATGGCATTTCGCTCGACGGACTCAAGCGGACCCTCCAGCGATTGAAGGATGGCGGCAAGCTCGGCCGGTTGAAGTTCGCCTATCTCGTCACGTATTTTCAGAACCCAACCGGTTGGACGACAAGCTTTGAGAAGAAGCGCGAGGCATTCGCCATCCTGCGCCACTACGAAGCCGCGGCAGGACATCCGATCTTTGTGCTGGAGGATGCCGGTTATCGTGACCTGCGCTTTGCCGGGCCGGACACGCCGTCGCTGAAGTCGCTCGACGCGACCAACGAGCGTGTCGCCTACTCGAACACCTACACGAAACCGTTCGCCACCGGCATCAAGGTTGGCTACGGCGTGCTGCCGCGGCCGCTCATGCGCCACGTGCTGCGCTCCAAGGGCAACCACGACTTTGGCTCGGCGAACTTCAACCAGCGGCTGATCGCGCTCGCGTTGCGCACGGGCGCTTATGACCGGCACCTGCCCAGAATGCACGCCGGCTATCGGCGGCGGAAGGAATTGATGGGCAACGCGATGAAGAAGTATTTCCCGCCGTCGGCGAAGTGGCAGGAAGCCAGCGGCGGCCTCTACTTCTGGCCAGAGTTGCCCGCGCTGGTCGACACCAGCCGCGATGGGGACATCTTCCGCACCGCGCTCGACGCCGGCGTGCTCTACGTGCCGGGCGATCTTTGCTTCGCGTCGTCGCCGCTGCGGCCGAAGCCGAAGAACTGCATGAGGCTCTCCTTCGGCGGCACGCCATCGGGTCAGATCGAGGAAGGCATCAAGCGGCTCGGCGCGGTCCTGCGCTCGCACGGACTGTAGGTGGCACTACGCCTTCTTCAGCCGCGCGCAGACGATGAGGAGGACGATTTGTTCCGCTGCCAGCGCGCACAGGCTTGCGATGGGCGAGATGCGCGCGCCGAGCGAGGGCGTCGTGCTCACCAGCGTTGTCACCGCCAGCACCAGCATGGCGACGTTCAGAAGTTTCGCGGCCGTCAACATGCGGCTGTGGCCGGCGGCGAGCAATTTGCCGTTGCGGTATTCGTTCCAGACGGCGATCAGCGGCAGGAACATTGAGACGCGCAATACGTCCTTGATGAGCGCCAGCAACGTCGCTGGCGCTTGGAACGCGTGCAGCAGCAGCCAATCGCCCAGCGGCGTCCATGCCAGCAGCCCGACGATCACGGTGGCGCCAACGCCGGTTTGCACGCAGAACCAGCCTACCGTGCGATCGCGCCGGTCGTGCGGATGCGCCCCGGTCAGCGGCGCGCTGAAGAACAGCGACACCTGGTGGATCATGAACAGCGGCCCCATCAGCAGATACGTGACGACGCTGCCGATGGCAGCGGTGGCGATAACGCTTTGCGGATCGGGAATGCGCGAGAGGCCGGCGTTGATGATGGACATGGTCATCGCGCCGGTGATGGCCGCGACGACCAGCGGCAGGTAGAACGTCGCCACGCGGCGGAACGTCAGCGGCGGCGCGGATACTTCGGCGCGCGGCTGCTGTTGCGGCAGCGAATGAAACCACTTCCGGAAACTCCCGAACGCCGATATCGCTTCAACCGCCATGCCTGCGAGGAATATGACGCCACCGCGCATGCCGCTGTCGAGCCAACCGGTTTGCGAAAAGAGCGCCGCCAGCGCGAGCATCATAACCACGCGCAGTGCCATGCCGAGCGTGATCCAGAGCGTTTTCTGTTTCACCAGCAGCACCGAGTGGAAAATGCTGCGCAGCGCGGAGAACAACGACACGAACATCAGCACCTGGAAAACACTGACCGCCGCCGGAAACAACTCATCCCGCGCGCCCATCCAGCGGTGAATCACGATATACGCCAGCGGCGTCCATGCGATGGCAAGACAGAGGAGCTGGTCAATAAAACCCGCAAGCAGCGCCACGCGCATGTAGGTGCCCCAGCCCGCGCGGTCGCGCACGAGAGCCGCGCCCGTCTGCCGCAGCATCACCATCGGCGACTCTGCCAGCACGCAGATGGAGTTGGCGACGGCGTAGGAGGCAACCGACTGCGCCGGCTGCGACGTGCGGTTGAGCGAGCCGTTGATGATGGCGTGGCTGAGCGTCATCATCGCGTTGCTGGCCGCCAGCGGGGCATAGAACTTCCAGAGCGTCCACTGGCTGACGCCGCTCTCCGGCGGCGCGCCAACCGGCGCTACGACTGGCAGCTCTTCATTGTCAAAAGGTTCGCTCACAGGACTCGCCTTAGTGTGCGGAGTCGCAGCGGGAATTTCAAGCGAACGGCGGCGCCGTCAGCCTTGCCGCCGCCGCTGGGGTCGCTTATAAGGTCTGCATGACCACCGACTTCGTCCGCCCCGACAAACGCCGGCCCGACCAGTTGCGCCGCGTGCGCATCCGCAAGAACTACGTCCGCTCCGCGCTCGGCTCGGCGCTGTGTGAGTTTGGCAGGACGCGCGTCATCTGCGTCGCCAGCGTCGAAGAAGACGTGCCGCGTTGGATGCGGGCACAGAGAGTCACCGGCGGCTGGATCACCGGCGAATACGCGATGCTCCCCTACGCCGGCGGTGACCGCAAACAACGCGAAAGCACCCGCGGCAAGCTCGACGGTCGAACGGTGGAGATCCAGCGCCTCGTCGGCCGCGCCCTGCGCACCGTGATTGACCTGGAGAAGCTTGGCCCGCGCACGATCTGGGTTGATTGCGACGTGCTGGAGGCCGACGGCGGCACGCGCACGGCGGCGATCACCGGCGCGTTCGTGGCGCTTTGTCTGGCGTTGCGCAAGCTGCAAAAGGAAGGATTGCTCGCCGACTGGCCGATCAAACGGCAGATCGCCGCCATCAGCGTTGGCATCCTCGAAGGCACACCGATCCTCGACCTCTGCTACGCCGAAGACTCGAAGGCCGCCGTGGACATGAACGTGGTGATGACCGACGCCGGCGAGTTCGTCGAGGTGCAGGGCAGCGGCGAGGAGGCGACGTTCACCGCCGCGCAGCTCCAGCAAATGCTCGCGCTGGCCGAGAAAGGCATCCGCGAGTTGATGACATTGCAGAAGCGGGCGATTGGGTAAGATCAGTTAAGAGTTAAGAATGAAGAGTGAAGCGTTTCGCAAACAACAAGGGCGTGCAAATACTTCGCCAACTCTTAACTCTTAATTTTTCACTCTTAACTACCGATAAGCCGTGTTCCGTAATTCCTTCATCCACATTCACGGCGTCGGGCCGAAACTGGAGCAGGCGCTCTGGCGCGAGGGTGTCACCGATTGGCAGATGGCGCTCGACACGCCGTTGGAGCGGATCGCGCACGTCAAGGCCGACTGGGTGAAGCGCGGCAGCGAGGCGGCGTTGCGCGCGGCGGAGCGCGGCGATCTGGCGCACTTCGCGCAATGCTGGCCGTCGCGCGACGCGTGGCGCTGGTTGGCGGAGTTTGGCGACCGCGCCGTTTATCTCGACATCGAAACCACCGGCGAGCCGAAGGAAATCGGTGACATCACCTGCATCGGTCTCTACGACGGCCGCGCGCCGCGGATGCTCGTCAACGGGCGCGACCTCGACCAACTGCCGGAGGCGCTTGCGCCTTACTCGCTCGTGGTGACCTACAACGGCGGGCCGTTCGATCTGCCTTTCATCCGTGCGAAGTTCCCCGGTATCTGCCTGCCGCCGCTGCACGTGGATCTCTGCCCGTCGCTGCGGCACGTTGGTCTGAAAGGCGGCCTGAAAAGCATCGAGCGGCAGGCCAATCTCGACCGGCCGGAAGTGGTGGAAGAAGCGGACGGCTGGACCGCCGTGCTGCTCTGGCGTCGGCATTTGCGAGGCGACGAGCGCGCGCTGCCGACGCTGCTGCGTTATTGCGCCGAGGACGTCGTCGCGCTGGAGCCGCTCGCGCGCATCGCCTACAATCGCCACCTCGACGCGCTCGCCACCAAGCCGCCGGGCGCAACGCGGTTGGAGCAGGCGCCGCGCCCGTTCCTCGACATGCCCTTCTCGCGCGAGCTGCTGGCAGAACTGACGGGTATCCATCTGCCGACCGCGCCCGGCGTCGTGCGCGAGACTTTGCCGACGTGGCAGGCGCAGGTCCGGCCGCTGGTGATGCAGTCGGCGCATGAGAAAGCAATGGAGTGGTTGAAAAAGAAAACCGGAGAGAAGTAAAGTGCGATGCGTCAAGGACGCGTCGTGATCGGCCGAAAGGAGAATGCTCTATGAACAAATTCGCCACTTCATTGGTTCTCGTCTGCGCTGTTTGGTGGTCGTCGCCCAGCGCTTTCTCTGCCAGCCGCGTGCTGGTGGAAAAAGGCAAGAGCGATTACATCATCCGACTCTGCGCAGAGCCGACGCCCGCGGAGCGCCACGCTGCGGAGGAACTGAAGCGGTTTCTCAAGGAGATCAGTGGCGTCGAATTGCCGATCCGTGAGGCCGGCGCGCTGCCGGCGCACGCCATTCTTGTGGGGCGCGACGTGGAAGCGGAGCGGCTCGCGGGCGGCGTGGATTGGACGAAACTGGGCGGCGAAGGGTTTGTCGTGCGCGCCTGCGGGCCGCATCTGGTGCTGGCGGGCGGACGACCGCGCGGGACGCTCTACGCGGTCTATTCGTTCCTCGATCAGGAGTTGGGTTGCCGATGGTTCGCGCCAGATTGTAGCCGCATACCGAAACAGAAGCGGCTCGTCGTCCGCGACCTCAACCGCACGGTCGTGCCGCGGCTGGAATATCGCGAGACGTTCTCGTGGAGCGGCTACGACGGCGATTGGGCGGCTCGCAACTTCAGCAACGGCAACTCGGAGCGACTAACAGACGCGCACGGCGGCAAGGTCGTGTATCAGGGTTTTGTCCACACGTTTTATCCGCTGCTGCCGCCGGAGAAACATTTCGCGCAGCACCCGGAGTGGTATTCGGAGCGCAACGGCAAACGGTTCCACGAGCACGGGCAATTGTGTCTGACCAACCCGGAGGTCGTGCGCGAGGTGACCGCCGCCGTGCGCGAATGGCTGCGCAAGAATCCGAAGGCCTCCATCGTCTCGGTGTCGCAGAACGACTGGCACGGTTGGTGTGAGTGCGCGAAATGCAAGGCGGTGGACGACGAGGAAGGCAGCCACAGCGGCACATTGCTGCGCTTCGTCAACCAGGTCGCCGAGAACATCGAGAAGGAGTTTCCGCAGGTCGCGGTGGACACGCTGGCCTACCAATACACCCGCAAGCCGCCGCTCCACGTCCGCCCGTGGCCGAACGTCATCGTGCGGTTGTGCAGCATCGAGTGTTGCTTCAGCCACCCGCTGGAGAAGTGCCCGCAGAACAAGGCGTTCGTGGACGACATTGTCGGCTGGTCGAAGGTTTGCCAGCGGCTCTACATCTGGGACTACGTTACCAATTTTGCCCACTATCTCCTGCCGCATCCGAACCTCGATGTGCTGGAGGCCAACATCCGGTTCTTCATCGCCCACGGCGTGCGCGGCATCTTCGAGCAGGGCGAGTATCAGACGCCCGGCGGCGAGATGTTGGAACTGCGCAGTTACATCATCGCGCGGTTGCTGTGGAATCCCGGCTACGGCGCGAAGCGCGCGCTGGAGGAATTCCTCGACGGCTACTACGGCCCCGCCGCGCCGCCGATCCGCAAATACATCCGGCTGCTGCACGACAAGGTGAAGAAGGACAACATCCACATCCGTTGCTACGTCCAGCCGACCGCCGCGTGCTTCACGCCGGAGATCATCGCGCAAGCGGAAAAACTCTTCGTCGAAGCCGAGCGGCTCGCAGCGAAACAGTCGGAGATCCTCAAGCGCGTTCGCATCGCCCATATGCCGGTGCAATACACGATTCTCGCCAACGGCCGCGCGTGGGCGCGCGCCGCGAAACGTAACGCCGGCATTCTGCCGGCCGCCCGTTGGGATGAAAAGGAAATCGCCGACAAGTTCCTCACCACGGCCGCCGAAGCCGGCGTGAAGCAGGTCAGCGAGGGCGGCCAGTTCGCGCCGTTCAAGGAGAAGGTTCTCGCCCGCCTCTCCGTCCGCCGCGCCAAGTCCACGCCGCCGCCCGGCACGGAGAAACTGCCGGCGAACCGCGTGGTTGACGTGCAGGACGACGAGTTCGGTTTTTACAAGGAAGGCGCGCTCTGTGGCGTTCGCAAAGACGAAACCGCCTCCGACGGCGCATGCGCGTGGCTTACCGGCGCAACACATGAGTGGGCGATTCAGTTTCAATTGCCATCTGGCTACTTCAAGAAAGGGAGACGTTATCACGCCTACGCTGTCGTCAAGGTGCGGAAGCAAAAGGACAGCGGCGACGCATTCAGCTTTGGCATCTACGAGACAGAGACGCGCAAGAGCGTGGCGAGCCGCCGCGTGACGGCGAAGGATGCCGCGACCGACTGGAAACCCTACGACCTCGGCGTGATCGAGCCGAAGGGCAAACCCTACGTCTGGTTCGCCGGCTGCAAGAACGCCGAGGCCGTGTCGGAGATTCTGATTGATCGGGTTTATTTCGTGGAAGAAAAAGGTCGTTGAGTTGCCGATGAAGACGCTGTTCGCCGTCATGTTGGTTGTCACCGCCGCCATTGCGGCTGAAAAAGCTGATCTTGATCGTGACCCGGCGTGGGCGCGCGCGCATTTGAAGCCGCCGATGACGGCGGGTGAGACGCGGGTGTTCATGAAACGGCTGGCGCAGTTCGTGTTCGACAACCACATGAAGCGGGACGCGAAGTCGGCGCACCGCGGGATGATCTACGAATACTTCTGGGTCGAGCGGAGAGGCCAGCCGGACCAGTTCGTCCAGGGCGAGGCGTTGGACACGATGCACGACGGCGCGTGGTTCGCCGCGGCGCTGGTGAACGCGTGGCGCGCGACGGGCGATCCGTTCTACAAGGAGATGCTGACGCAGTGGGTGCTGCCGTTCTACTGCAAGATGCTCAACCACTCCGACACGCTCTTTAGCGCCAAACACAACGACGCCGCGCCGGGCGCGCACACCTTCAACAAGGAGCACGCATTGCAGGAGGGCGAGAAAGGTTTCGTGCCCTACTGGTGGGACGATGGCGGCTCGGTCAACTTGGAGCGGCGGTCGAAGAAGCAACCGTTCAGTCCTATCCAATGCACCGATTCGCTGGCCGGCAAGCCGAACGCGGAGTTTCAGCTCAGCGGCTACTCGCATGGCTCGTCGAATCATCTGGCGCAAGACCTTGCGGTGATGCTCCAGCAAGCGTGGCTGATGCTCAAGGTTTTGGCGGAGCCGGCGGACAAGAAGCTGGTCGCCGAGGTTGCTGAGGCTGCGAAAAACCTGCACGAATGCCGGACGCGCCACTTCAATCACATCCCGATGTGCTGCGCGGCGTTCGGGCTGACGAACGGCGACGCGACGGAGCTGAAGCGCGTCCCGGACCAGACGTGGCTGCCGGCCAACCACTACCGGTTTGCGCTCTACGAATTTAAGCCGGGCGACCGTCGCGCGATGTCGGGTTTTGCGGATGACCAGCAGTATCGCTACTACTTTGGCATCGCGAAGACCGGCGGGCAGTTGCCGCGGACGCTTGCGTTCAAGACCGTCTATGACGCGTTCACGGAGCCGATGCTCTATCGCTGCTACAGCGACGACGCCGACGTGCCGCCGGGCGTCAACCGATTCGACCTCCATGTGATGAACCTGCGCGACGGCCGGCTCGAAGATTATCGCTCTGACCGCAAAGGCCCCTTCAAAGGCCCGCGCCCGATCGGCTCGCGCATGGGACCGCAGAATATGATCTGCTGCGGCTGGGCGTTGCAGGCGTTGCGGGCGAATCCGGGCCTCTGGGAGGAACGATACCAGCGCGAGTTCGGCAACTACCTGCGTGTCTTCTTCGACGACGAGCCGGCCCGTGTCGAACTCGGCGGCGTGAAGCTGGCGTTTCGCAGCACGCGGCTCGCGCTTGAACTGGACTGCGAATGCAAGGGCGACACTGTTGTTAAGGTCTTCAGCCGGCCCGATGGCCAAGGCAGCCACGCTGTCGTCACGGTAAAGCAGGATGGTTCGGCGACCGCGGTCAATGACAAGGGCGAGCCGCTTCGCATTCAGTCACGTTCCGCGTTCCATCTTTCGCTTCCCTACACCGTGGCCAAGGAACAGACCGCCGCGTGGGCCAACGGCATCGAACACGGGCGCTACTCGATTCAAGTCGGCGACACGACGCGCAACTTCTACCTCGCCAGCAGCGAGCGGCAGGTGGCGATGTGGCTGGAGCACGAACTCGCCGGCGGTCTGCGCACGTGGGAGGCGATCTTCAACAAATACGGCTACATCCCGACCGGCATCGGCTGCCACTCGATATTGCCGGGCGTGACGTGGGACAAGTTTTCCGACACCGGCGGCTACGCGCACCTCCTCAGCGCGGCAGCGCAATGGTTGATGTGTCTAGAGAAGAAAAACGATTGGGAAGTGCACCCTGTTTCACGCACGGCGAAACAGGAGAAACTCCCGCGTCACATCCTCCATCTCCGCTGACTGTCGCGGTTGGCGCGGAACACCCGGCCAGCTTGACGCCAGGCGATCTTCGCGAGGCCGCCCAGCGAGGCGCGCATGGACTGCCAGCGGTTGCATTCGTTGAAGCAGAGCGTGCAAGGCTTGGCGGCGAGTTCGGCGCGGAACTGCTGCGCGGCGGGCGAGCGCCAGAGCTTGCGCACGTCGAAATCAAATTCGCGAAGGTTGCCGAGTTTGCGGTCGAGCACGAGGCATGGATAAACGTTCCAGTAAGGGTCAATGTAGCCGAACGCCGTCCCGGCCACGCAGGTGACGCCGCTGGTTGGATCGCGCAACCACTGAAGATGGCTCTCGGTAAAATAATTCTGCCCGAAGCCGGGATGCTTGCGCCGTAACTCCTCGATAATGCCGGCGAGTTGGTCGCGCGCGGTGACGGGCTTGCAGGTCTTCACGTTCCGGTAGTAGTGCGCTGACGGCAGCGCGCCCATGAAGGCGATCTTGTTCGGCGGCACACCCCGGCTGACGAGCCACTCGACGAGCGCGGGGAACTCGCGGTAGTTGGCGGCGGTGAGCGTGCTGGAAATCTCCGCGCGGTAGAACGGGTATCGCTGTTCCTGCTCGCGCGCCCACTGGAAGAGCCGCCAGGCGCGGGCGAAGTTGCCGGGGATGCCGCGGATGCGGTCGTGGACTGCCTCAACGCCATCAAGCGAGACGCCGAAGTGGCGGAGATGACGGCCGCTCAGGCGCGGGAGGAGGAAACCTTCACGCTCGATGATGTGGTCGGTCTCGATCGCGTTGGTGGCGCAACCGGTGCGGTGGCCTCGGCGGTCCAGCACAAGCCAGAACTCCACGATGTCGTCGCGGTTGAACTGTTCGCCGCCGGTGGTGGCGATCTGGATGAGTTGCGGGTTGCGGTCGAGGAATCGCTCGAACTCAACGAGCGTCATTTCCTGCGATGCCGCCTCCGGTTGCTGGAGGTAGTTGGCCCAGATGTTGCAATGCGAGCAACGGCTGTCGCACTTGTAGGTGACGCCGACGAGGAACTGCGCGGGAAACGCCGGCGTCGGGTCGGCACCGAGCCGCAGCCATCGCCGCGCGTCGTTACGCAACGCCGCTGCGAGCCAGCGCACCCACAAGCGCAGGCTATCACGGCCGATGGTATCGAAGGGAAGTTGGATGGCGATGCTCCGATGAAGGGTGACAGCAGCCGCCGACAGCCGCCGCGCGGTCACTTCTTAGCCGGCTTCTTCTTCACGGGATCGAAATCAACGTCGGTGTCGGATTTTTTGCCCGTAGCAGCAACCGTGGGTGTTCCAGGCGCGGCGTCACCGGCCAACGGCGTGTTGAAGCGGTCCCACTCGTTTCGGGAGACCGTCGCGAACTTGACGGCGGTGTCCACGTAGCCGTCGGCAAGCGCTTGGTCGAGGTGTTGGGTTTGCGCGAACCAAGCGATGGCGACGTAGTTGGCGCCGTGTTCGGCGGCCTGGAGAGACGTGGCGAGTGTGTCGTAGGTGGTGAACAAGGCCACCACGGACGCGGGTGCCAGATCACGCCACGGCACCGCCTGGTCGGGGCGGTCCTTGACAGAAACGATGATCTTTTCGGCGTCGGCCTTGGTGACGTTGCCGACCAGCCGCGCATTGGCGCGGGTCGCGAGGTCGTTGCGGGCGTAGGGCGTCTTGGCAATGCTTTCAGTGATCAGCGTCTTGAGCGCCGTGAGCCGCTTATAAACCATCGCGCGGTCCTCAGCCGCCTGCTTGACCGCGGGCGAATCCATCTTCTCAGCGGCGTCAGCGTAGGCTTTCGACAGCGGCTGGAAGTTGCAGTCGTTGAGGGCTGCTTCCACGGTCGCGTCCACCTGCTCCAGCGATTGCTTGTCGAGGGCGAACCGCTCGCGGATCTTCCGGGCCTGCTCCAAGTCAGCCAGTTCTTTCGACTTGCCGGCGATGGCGGTGTCGATAACGGCGAACGGCGGTTGCAGAAGCGGATGCTTCACCTGTGCCTTGACGGCGGTGATCCTCTTATACGCTTCCGCAGCCTTGTTGTCCGCGATGAGCTTCTGGGCTTCCTCGATGCCCCGGGTTTGCAGGTGGATTTGCGTCGCGATGAACTTCGCGTGCGGCTGGTAGAGCGTGACCCATCGCGGATCCATGTCAGCCCTGGCGGCGGTGTAGGCATCGAAGAACTTGGCGCACTCCGCCAAGTGGCCTTCGCCCAGCGCTTGGACGCCGAGGTAAAACTGCGCGAGGGCCAGCGCAGCCGGCATCTGCTTTTTGAGCGAGGATTGGATTTCGTCGAGCTTGAAGCCGCCGCTGATCAACTGGCCCAGCACCGGGCCGTAGCTTTCCTGGTTGACCTTTTCCGGCATGATGCCGATTTCCATTTTTTCGCCAGCGGTGGAGAACGCCTTCCGTGCGTCCTCCGGTTTGCCCAACAGATACAGCGCGGCGCCGATCTGGCAGTCGAGAATGCTTTGTCGGGGAGGGTCGTCGTGCAACTTCTGCCGGGCCTTGCGATAGGCGTCAATGGCTGGCTGGTATTTGCCGGCGATGAGGTTGTTGTCGGCGGCATCCCAGAGGTCGAGCCAGCTCAACTCGAGGGCGGGTTGGGCCGGCTGCTCTTGTGTGGCCACTTTGGCCTCAGCCGATGTTTCGCGGGAATGGAAAAGAACTTCGCGTTTCGCCCAAACGAAATAGCCGCACGCAATACAGGCTGCCAATATAACCAGCGTGGCGACGATGCCCTTCCAGGAGCCACTCGGTGCCTTGGGTCTGGCAGTGGCGACAGCCGCGCGCGCCTGCGGTTTGCGCTTCCTGTCCGCCAACTCCCGCTGGTGGGCCACGGCGGCGCGTTTGGCCTCCTCCAGATCGTCTATCAACTCGTCGTAGTCGGGGTAGCGGTCCTCGCGGTTCTTGCGCAACATGCAGCCGATGGCATGCATGGTCTGGTCGCAAATGTCCGGCGCGAACGTCTTCAGCGACAGCGCTGGCTCGCGAAGATGCTTGAGCACCACTTCGGTCGCGGAGTTCGCCTCGAATGGCGCGCGGCCGGCCAGCGCGTGGAAAAGAGTGCCGCCGAGCGAATAGATGTCGCTGCGGAAGTCCTCGCGCTCGCCGCTGAGTTTCTCTGGCGAGATGTAGTAGGGCGTGCCCCAGATGCCCTCCTCCTGTTTTTTCTCCTCCTCGGCACCGGCAAACTGCGCCAGCCCGAAATCCACGACTTTGGCCTGGCTTTCGGAGTTGAAAAGGATGTTGCCGGGCTTGATGTCGCGGTGGATGACGCCGCGTTGGTAGGCTGCCTTGAGTGCGGAAGCCACCTGAATGCCGATGTTGAGCACGTCCAGTTCCGCCACGCGCTTGTGGGTCTCAATCATGTGATCAAGGCTGCCGCCCTCCAGCAACTCCATGACGATGTAATACTGGCTGTCGTTATCGTCGGTCCGGCCGAAGCTGAGAATCTGCGCGATGTTCGGGTGGTTCAACGAAGCGGCCGCGCGCGCCTCGCGGGTGAAGTCGGCGACGAACTGCGCGTTCGTGGCCAGTTCCTTCTTCATCAGCTTGACCGCGACGAACCGTTGCAGCGCCGAGTCGAACGCCTTGTAAACCGTCCCCATGCCGCCGCTGCCCATCGGATTGAGAAGCTGGTAATTGCCGATGACCATTGGCACGAGCAGCTTGGTGTTGCACGACGGGCAAAAAGCGCGGCTGAACGCCGGCAGCTCCGTTACGTCCAGATGCTGGCCGCAATTGGAGCAGGCGATCTTGATCTGTTTCTTTGGCGCTGATTCAGGCATACCCGCTAGTTTGTAGCACGGGCCGGCCCGCCGCCGCAAATGCAAAGCCGCCGCCGGGTAACTGATAAATCGGCGCTTTGGAGTTTCCCGGCGGCCTGCTAAGCTTGGCGCAGCATGGATCAGGCGATCGTTCAAATCCGCGAGCTGTCGAAGGTTTACCAGCACGGCGATATCGAGGTGGTGGCGCTCAACGGCATCTCGCTCGACATCGGCCGCGGCGATTTCGTCGCGCTCATGGGGCCAAGCGGTTCAGGCAAAAGCACGCTGCTGCACATTATCGCGGGCATTGATCGGCCCACCAGCGGCCGCTGCGTCGTCGAGGGCACCGACGTCAGCGAGTTGGGCGAGACGGCGCTGGCGGCGTGGCGCAAACAGCACGTCGGCTTCGTCTTCCAAACATTCAACCTCATTCCTGTGCTGACGGCGTATGAAAACGTGGAGTTGCCACTGTTACTGACGGGACTGACAGGACGCGAGCGGCGCGATCACGTGGAGGCGGCGCTGGAACTGGTTGCCTTGGCAGACCGGATGAAGCATCTGCCACGGCAACTCTCTGGCGGGCAGGAGCAGCGCGTGGCCATCGCCCGCGCGCTGGTGACTGACCCGACGTTGTTGGTGGCCGACGAGCCGACGGGCAACCTCGATGCGCATTCTGCCGCCGAGGTGCTGGGGCTGTTGCAGACGCTCAATCGCGATGCCGGCAAGACGGTTGTCATGGTGACGCACGATCCGAAGGCGGCGGCGCACGCGCGGAGGATGGTGCATTTGGAGAAGGGAGAGCTTCTGAATGGAGGAGGCTCGTGAAATCTGATTCGTGATGCGAAATTCGGAAGCAGTCCTTACGCCTTACGCCTTACGCATTACGCTCCCCTCATGACCATCCCCGGCTTCATCCTTCGCAACGCGCTCCGCAACAAGCGGCGGCTCACGCTTACGGTGCTGAGCGTGGCGCTGAGCTTGTTCCTGTTCACCGTGCTCCAAACGGCGCTGCGCGAGCTGTCGCAGCCGCAAGTGACGGAACAGTCGGCGCTGCGGCTCATCACGCGGCACAAGGTGTCGCTGGCCAACGTCCTGCCCTCAAAATACCAGTCCCGCATTGCGCGCGTGCCCGGGGTCAAGCGCGTGTCGCGGCTGACGTGGTTCGGCGGCATTTACATTGACGAGAGCAACTTCTTTGCCCAGTTCGGGTGCGACGCCAACGCGCTGTTCGACATTCTCACCGAGGTGACGACAGACCCGGAGCAGGTTGCGGCATTCAAGAAGGAAAAGACCGCCTGCATGGTCGGCATCAAGACGATGAACCGTTTCGGCTGGAAGGTCGGCCAGAAGGTCACGCTGCGCGGCACGATCTATCCGGCCACCTTGGAGTTGACGATCCGCGGCGTTTACCACGGCGGCATTGACGAAACCAACCTGTTTTTCCACCACGAATACTTGGATGAGGCGACCGGCTGGCACGTTGTTGGCTGCTACTGGATTCAGGCGGCCAACGCCGACGCGGTGGCGGACGTGATCCAGAAGGTGGACGCGATGTTCAGCAGCAGCGCCGCCGAGACCAAAACCGAGACCGAGCGCGCATTCCAGCTCACGTTTCTCTCGTGGTTTGGCAACGTCAAGTTTCTCATTGGCTCCATCTGCTCCGTGATCGTCTTCACGATGATGCTGGTGACGGCGAGCACGATGAGCATGGCCATCCGCGAGCGGACGCGGGAAATCGCCGTGTTGAAGGCGCTCGGTTACAACGGCGGGCAAATCTTTGGCCTCATCCTCGCTGAGTCGTTCGGGCTGGCGTTGGTCGGCGGGTTGATTGGCTGCGTCGGCACTTGGTTTCTTGCGCAGAACGTGGACATGTATGTGCTCTCGCACGGCTTCTTTGTGAAGTTCGAGGTCACGCCGCACATCGTCTCGGCGGGGTTGCTGATCGCGACCGCGATGGGCGTGGTTAGTTGCGTGGCGCCCGCCGTCGCAAGCGTCCGGGCCAGTGTGCTGGAGGGGTTGAGGGAATTGGACTGAGTCATGGCCATCCCGCTCAAATACAATCTCCGCAACCTGCGCGTGCGCTGGCGCTCGACGATTGCCACCGCGCTCGGCATCGCGCTGACGGTGGCGGTGTTCGTGATGGTCATGGCGCTCGCCCGCGGCCTCAAGGCCACCTACGTCAATACCGGCGACGCGCGCAACCTGCTGGTGATGCGCAAAGGCTCCACCGCCGAGTCCTCCAGCCAGATCGAGCGCAGCAAGGTGCTCCGGTTCAAGTATCACGACGAGATCGCCCGCAACGAGCGTGGCGATCCGGTCGTGTCGCCGGAGATCATCGTGCTCATCCAACTCGACCGCATCGGCGGCGGCAACGCCAACGTGCTCGTGCGCGGCATCGGTCCTATCGGCCTGGAACTGCGGCCCAACGTGAAGCTCATCGAGGGCCGCCTGTTTCAGCCGGGCCTGGCCGAGTGTATCGTTAGCCGCAAGATCGCCTCGCGCTTCGCCCACTGCCGCGTCGGCGAGACTTTCCGCGCCGGCAAACGGACGTGGCGCGTGGCGGGCGTCTTCGACGCGACCAAGACGACCTACGAATCGGAAATCTGGACCGACGCCGACGAGGTGCGCGAGGCGTTCAGCCGCTCCTTCTACGGCTCGGTGCTGCTGCGACCGAAGGACGCGGCGGCCGGCGAGGCGCTCGTCAAGCGGCTGGAAGCGAACAAAGACCTTTTCGTGCGCGTGCTACCGGAGTCGGACTATTACAAGGAGCAGACGAAAAACGCCGGGCCGATCCAGTTCATGGGCGGCTTTCTGGCGGTCATCATGAGCATCGGCGCGGCGTTTGCGGCCATGAACACGATGTATGCGGCCGTCGGCGCGCGCACGCGCGAGATCGGCACGCTGCGCGTGCTCGGCTTCCGGCGGCGCGACATTTACCTGTCGTTCCTGCTTGAAGCGGTGCTGTTGGCGCTGGTCGGTGGTGCGCTCGGTTGCATCGCGTCGCTGCCGATCAACGGCATGGCCACTGGCACGATGAGCTGGACGACGTTCTCGGAGGTCGCGTTCGAGTTTCGCATCACCGGTGAACTGCTGGCGAAGGGCATGGCGTTCGCGGTGGTGATGGGCGTGCTCGGCGGCCTGCTGCCCGCCCGCATCGCCGCACGCAAGCCCGTGCTCGACGCATTGCGCTCAGCCTAGAAATGGTTCACAATCAACCCTATATCGAATCATGAGTTCACCGTCACAACAAGGACCGCCGGCGCTGAGCCGGCTGCCGATCACCCCGGAGAAAAAGTCGCGGCGCAAAGCCGGGCCGCTGGTGCTGCTGTTGCTGGTCGTGCTGATCGTCGCCGTCATCGGCGGTGTGTTTGTGTTTACGACGAACGACCGGGGCGCCCTTTTCTACGCGAAGAAATCCGAACCGGTGCCCGGCCAGACCGTGGCGCAACCGCCCGCGCCGCCGAAGCCCGGCGACACGGTGCTCACCGTCAGCGGCTACGTCATCCCGCGCGAACGCATCGAGCTTAGCCCGCGGTTTCAGGCGATGGTGAAATGGATCGGCGTCCACAAGGGTGACCGCGTCAAGAAAGACGACGTGATCGTCCGGCTCGACGACGCCGAATACCGCGCCAAGCTCCTCGAAGCCGAAGGCCAGCTCGCCCGCGCGCAGGCTGACCTCGCCAACGGCGAGGCCAACCTTAAGCGCCAGCTCGCGCTCTCCAGCAAGAACATCGAGAGCGAGCGCGCCCTCGACGACGCCCGCCGCGCCCGCGACATGGCCCTCGCGCAGATCACTGTCGCCAAAGGCCAGCTCGCCTACGCGCAAACCTACATGGAATGGTGCGTCATCCGCGCGCCCATCAGCGGCACGATCCTGGAAAAGCTCGTGGAGGCGGACGAACTGGTTACACCGATGACCTTTGGCGGCACGCGCGGGCCGAGCACCGCGCTGGTCTCAATGGCCGACCTCACCGACCTGCAAGTGGAGATTGACCTCAACGAAGCGGATCTGGCGAAGATTCATCTCAAGCAACGCTGCCGCATCAGCCCCGAAGCCTACCTTCATAAGCACTACAACGGCTACGTCACCGAGATCGCGCCCGAAGCCAATCGCCAGAAGGGCACGCTTCAGATCAAAGTGCAGGTCGAGCAGCCCGACAACTTCATGACGCCGGAGCTGTCCGCCAAGGTGGATTTCATCCGCGATGCCACCGCCCGTTAACGACCACCAACGAACTCAACGCCATGAAGATTCTAAAACAACCGGCGCAAATCACTCTCTACACCCGGCCAATATGCGGTTGGTGCCAGGAGGCCAAGGCGTGGCTCGATGAACGCGGCTGGAAATACATCGTTTGCAATGTGGGCGTTGACATGGCCGCGCGGCAGAAGGCGATTGACCTCAGCGGGCAGACGCTCGTGCCCGTGATTGAGGTGGACGGGCTGGTGCTCGGCGACTTCGACACCGGCCAGCTCGAAACTTTCTTGCGGACGCACGGCTATCTGGAGTGAGGTCGCGCGCGGCCTACTTCCCACTTCCGCCGAGAATCTTCTCCGCCTGCTCGAACGAGCCGAGGTTGAAGACGTTCTTGTAGCCTATGCCCTTCAACATCTGCGTGCCAGCACCGCTCCGGCCGCCAGCCTGGCAGTGCAGCAGCAAAACGGTTTCCTTGTTGGGCGCTTCACTGACGATCCGTTGCTTCAGTTCGTCGAGTGGGATGTTGACGGCCTTGGGCAGATGGCGCTCGCTGTATTCCTGCGTGGTGCGCACGTCAATGACCTTCGCGCCCTGCCGCAGATGCTCGCGCGCCGACTCCTCGGTGACCGAGTTGAGCTGCTTGAGAAACCCGAACACGGCGAGCACGCCCGCCACGGCCAGGATCACGATCCATGTCATGGCGGGAATCATTGCACCGAACCGGCGGTCGGACAAGTGGCTGGCCGCCATCACGTCTGAACCTGCTTGCGGGCTTCGTCGGCCAGCGCGGTGCTGAGGTAACGCTCGCCGGTGCTGCAACCGATCGTGACGATGAGCTTGCCTTTGTTCTCCGGGCGCTTGGCCACTTGCAGCGCGGCCCAGACGTTCGCGCCGGTGGAGATTCCGACGAGGATGCCTTCCTCTTGCGCGAGCCGGCGGGCGGTGACGATCGCGTCGTCGTTGCTGACGGTGACGACGTCGTCGAGGATTTGCATGTTCAGGTTCTTCGGGATGAAGCCGGCGCCGGTGCCTTGAATCTTGTGCGGGCCGGGCTTGAGCGGCTGGCCGTTGCGCGTCTGCGTGATGACCGGCGAATCCTTCGGCTCGACGGCGATAGAGAGGACGCTCTTCTTGCGCGATTTGATCACCTCGCTGATGCCGGTGATGGTGCCGCCGGTGCCGACAGCCGCAACGAAGATGTCCACCTTGCCGTCGGTGTCCTTCCAGATTTCCTCGGCGGTGGTCTGGCGGTGGATTTCCGGGTTGGCCGGGTTGTCAAACTGCTGCGGAATCCACGAGGAGGAGATTTCCTTGTTCAACTCCTCGGCCTTTTTGATCGCGCCTTTCATGCCTTCGGCGGCTGGCGTCAGCACGAGTTGCGCGCCGAGCAACGCCAGCAGCGTGCGCCGTTCCACACTCATGCTTTCGGGCATGGTGAGGATGATCTTGTAGCCACGAGCGGCTGCGACGAACGCGAGCGCGATGCCGGTGTTGCCAGAGGTCGGCTCGATGATCGTGGTCGTCGGCGTGAGGATACCATCGCGCTCCGCGGCGTTGATCATGGCGAAGCCGATGCGGTCCTTGACGCTGCCGAGCGGGTTGAAGAACTCGCCCTTGAGAGCGATGGTCGCATCAACGCCGGCGGCGACACGGTTGAGTTTGATCAGCGGGGTTCGGCCCACTGTGCTGATGATGTCGGGATATACGGGCATGGTTGCTTTCCTTTCTTTGGTTGGATTCTAGATGGAATAATCGTCCGCGAAAACACGCAAGTTCTGCAATTCGACAAAAACTTGCTCGCCAGCCTGCGGATTCAACTGGCGCGAAAACTCCCTGCTCAACTGGACGCCAAACTGACTGCGGTCGTCGAGACGCTCCAGTTCGACCTGCACGACCGGCCCGGCGGCGTTGACGCGGAGGATGCGCGCCGCCAGGCTCGACTGGCCGGTTTGCTCGCGGGTCAGCCGGATGTCGTGCGGCCGCACGTAGGCGACGGCGCCGCTGTTTGGCGCGCCGACGTGGTTGGTAGCTTGAAACTCAGCGCCGCCGATGACGACGCGCCCCTCATGGATGCGACCTTGGAAAAGGTTCACGTTGCCGAGGAAGTTGAGGATGAAAGGCGACGCCGGATGCTCGTAGATTTCCTCCGGCGTGCCGATTTGTTCGATGCGTCCCTCGCGCATGATGGCGACGCGGTCCGCTACTTCGAGCGCTTCCTCCTGGTCGTGCGTGACGAAGAGTGTGGTGACATGAATCTCGTCGTGCAGCCGGCGCAGCCAGCGGCGCAGTTCCTTCCGAACCTGGGCGTCGAGCGCGCCGAAGGGTTCGTCGAGCAGCAGCACCTTCGGCTCCACGGCGAGCGCGCGGGCGAGGGCCACACGTTGGCGCTGGCCGCCGGAAAGCTGCGACGGAAACCTGCGGCCGAGCGGTTCGAGCTGGACGAGCCGGAGCAGTTTCTCGACGCGGTTGCGGATTTCCGTTTCGGCTGGCCGCTTGTCGCGTGGGCGGACGCGAAGACCGAACGCGACGTTTTCGAAGACCGTCATGTGGCGGAACAGCGCGTAGTGTTGGAAAGCGAAGCCGGCCTTGCGCTGGCTGGCGGGCAGGTGCGTAACGTCGTCGTCGTAGAACAACACCTGCGCCGAGCCGGGGTCGGGAAATTCCAAGCCGGCGATGATGCGCAGCAGCGTGGTCTTGCCGGAGCCGGAAGGGCCGAGCAGCGCGACCAGCTCGCCGGAGTTGATCCGGAGGCTGACGTTGTCGAGCGCGACGAAGCTGCCGAAGCGCTTGGTGATGTTGCGGACTTCAACGCTCATGATGTTTCAGTTTCAAGCTTCTGCGCCATGCGTGGCGGCGTGTTTCCATTCGATCCATGTTTTAAGCGCCAGCGTGACGAGTGCCAGCAACGCAAGCAGCGATGCGACGGCGAAAGCGGCGACGAAGTTGTATTCGTTGTAAAGAATCTCGATGTGGAGCGGCATGGTGTTGGTCAGGCCGCGGATGTGACCCGACACCACCGACACTGCGCCAAACTCGCCCATCGCGCGGGCGTTGCAGAGGATCACGCCGTAGAACAGGCCCCACTTGATGTTCGGCAGCGTCACGCGCCAGAACGTCTGCCAGGCGTTCGCGCCCAGCGTGATGGCGGCGTATTCGTCGTCGTTGCCCTGCGCCTGCATCAGCGGGATGAGTTCCCGCGCCACGAACGGGAACGTGACAAAGATCGTCGCGAGCACGATGCCGGGCACGGCGAAGAGGATCTTGATGTCATGATCGGCAAGCCACGGGCCGAGCCAGCCTTGCGCACCAAACATCAGGACATAGATCAGGCCGGAGATCACCGGCGAAACGGCGAACGGCAAGTCAATGAGCGTGATGAGCAGGCTCTTGCCAGGGAAGTTGAACTTCGCGATGGCCCAGGCCGCCGCCACACCGAAGACGAGATTGAGCGGCACGGCAATCGCCGCGGTAGTGAGCGTGAGCTGAATCGCCGAGATGGCGTCGGGGTTGCGGAAGGCCGCGAAATACGGTTCGACGCCGCGCCGGAACGCTTCCGTGAACACCGCGGCCAGCGGCACGAACAGAAACAACGCGAGAAACAGCAGCGCCACGGTTGTCAGCGTCCACTGCACCCAGGCGGGGTCGTGCGTCGCGTGGCGGGCATGCGATCTGTGCGTCAGTCGTGATATTGCGGGTCCGGCCATGACGGGTTCAGCCTCGCGTTCGTTGCAGGCTCCACTTCTGGAGCAGGTTGATGATGAGCAAGAGCACGAACGACGCGACCAGCATCACCACAGCGATGGCGGTGGCGCCTTTGTAGTCGTATTGCTCCAGCTTGGTGATGATCAGTAGCGGCGTGATCTCGGTGCGCATCGGCATGTTGCCCGAAATAAACACCACCGAACCGTATTCGCCAAGCGCCCGCGCAAACGCCAGCGCGAAGCCGGTCAGCAGCGGTGGATAGAGCGGCGGCAGCAGCACGCGGCGGAAGGTCTGCCACCGGCTCGCGCCGAGACTGACAGCCGCTTCTTCGAGTTCCGATTCGAGGTCCTCCAGCACCGGTTGCACCGTGCGGACGACGAATGGCAGGCCGATGAACGTCAGCGCAATGAGGATGCCGAGTTCGCTGAACGCGGCCTTGATGCCGAGCGGCTCCAACCAGCGGCCGATCCAGCCGTTCTTCGAATAAATCGCCGCCAGCGCGATGCCGGCGACGGCCGTCGGCAGCGCGAACGGCAGATCCACGAGCGCGTCGGCGATTTTCCTGAACGGGAACCGGTAGCGCACCAGCACCCATGCCACGAGCAGCCCAAAGACCGCGTTGATAGCGGCGGCAAGCAACGATGTGCCGAAGCTGATTCGATACGACGCCAGCACGCGTGGAGAAGCCACCGCCGCCCAGAATTCCGGCCACGTCATGGTGGCGGTCTTCAGAAACGCGGCGCTCAGCGGGATCAGCACGATCAGACCCAGATAGAGCAGGGCATAGCCCAACGTCAGCCGGAAACCGGGCAGCGGGTTCTGTTCTCTGGAGGTGAAGGCAAACATTTTACAGGTTCGGGGCGTAGGCGATGAACGGACGATACTCGTTCAAGATGGTTTGCAGCGCCAGCACGAAGGCTGCCTCTTTCCTGTGCTCGGCTGCTTCTCTGGGCGTTTCCAGGATGATCTCGAATGGCCGCGGATGAATTTCCGGCGGCGCGCTCAGCACGCCTTGGTAGCCGTTGCCGATGATGCCGTTGCGCGCGTTGAAGCCGTCTATGATGGCGTTCGCGTTGCGCGGCAAAAACTTCTCGGCGGCTTGCAGCGCCGGCTCGATCAGGTGCTCCGTTAGCGTCGCGCCGCTCGCAAAACCGTAGAAACCGTGACTGGTGTCGTCGGTGTGCAGCGAGATGATTCCGTGGAACGCATGTGACGCAAGCTCGGACTGCAGCAGCTTCACTTCAGGCTCTTCTGAATTCCTCCAGAACTCGCGGTTCAGGTCTTTGCCGTTGCGCGAGTGGCGCGTGTTGTTCTCGAAGCCGGTTGGATTGCAAACCGGGTAGATAAACAGGCAGTAGCCCTCAGCCAGTTCCGGTCTGGCTTCGAGTAGTTGGAGAAACCGGACCAGCGCGTGGACTCCCTCCGGCTCATCGCCGTGAATGCCGGCGAAAATGCCGATGCGGATCGGATCGTCACCGGCTTTCGGACCGATGAAGACGTAGCGTGGCAGCCCATAAGTCTGGTCGCCGGTTTCGAATCGTGCGTTGTGACTTGCGATCAGATTGTGCGAGTTCGCCGCGATCTCATCGAGGGGCGCCAGCAGATCGGCGATGGAGCGCCGAACAGGAGCGGGTTCGCCGACGCTGGTTTCCGAGGCTGTTGTGGTGGCTTGCATGTTGCCTTGTCAGGTTGATTCGTTTTGCCGGGGCATTCTCGTGGGACTGCCCCATCATGGTTTATAGATTTGGTCGAACACGCCGTCGTCGGCGAAGTGTTGCGATTGCGCCTTCTGCCAGCCGCCAAACACCTCGTCAATGGTGAACAGCTTCAGTTGCGGGAACTTGCCGGCATGTTTTGCTGCGACGGATTCGAGCCGCGGTCGGTAGTAGTGCTTCGTGGCAAGTTCCTGGCCTTCCTCGGAATAGAGATGCTCCAGATAGGCCTTGGCGACGGCGAGCGTGCCGTGCTTGGCGGCGAACTTGTCCACGACCGTTACCGGCGGCTCGGCCAGGATGCTGAGCGAGGGAGCGACAATCTCGAACTGATCCTTGCCAAGATTGTTCACCACCAGCAGCGCCTCGTTCTCCCACGAGATGAAGACATCGCCGATGCCGCGCTCCACGAATGTCACGGTCGAACCGCGTGCGCCGGAGTCAAGCACCGGCACGTTCTTGAAGAGGCGGCTGACAAACTCCTTCGCCTTCGTTTCATCGCCGCCGTTCTGTTTCAGCGCGTAACCCCAGGCCGCGAGGTAGTTCCAGCGCGCACCGCCGGAGGTCTTTGGATTGGGCGTGATGACCGCGACGCCCGGCTTGGCCAGATCGTTCCAGTCCTTGATCTGCTTGGGGTTCCCCTTTCTCACCAAGAAGACGATGGTCGAGGTGTAAGGCGCGCTGTTGTGCGGCAGGCGCGACTGCCAGTTTTGGGGGATCAACGCCGCTTTTTGGAAGAGCGCGTCCACGTCGTAAGCCAGCGCCAGCGTCACCACGTCAGCCTGAAGCCCGTCAATGACGGCGCGCGCCTGCTTGCCGGAACCGCCGTGCGATTGGTTGACCGTCACGGTCTGGCCGGTTTTCTCCTTCCAGAGTTTCGCGAATGACGCGTTGAACTCCTGGTAAAGCTCGCGCGTCGGATCGTAGGAAACGTTCAGCAGCCTGACCTCGTCCGCCGCCCGCGCGGGCAGGCTGAGGCCGATGACTGCGCCCAGAATCAACAATGAACGAAAAGCTTTGTTGGTTGTCATATTCTTTGTTCTCCAAAGGATCATGTCTTGTGTTGTCGTGTTTTATAAAATCGCTTCGCTGTTAAAAAACCACCTGCAACCGGCCGAAGACCGCTTTTTCATCCTGCCGATTCTGGACGCTTGCGCCAGCTCCAGCGCCGCCTTCGAACCGGGTCTGCTCGTAATCAATCATGAGCTTGACGTTCTTGCTCAGATACCAGTTCAGCCCAACGCCCAATGCAGTGGCCTTTGTGGCGGACACCGTGGGGTCCGCAAGCCGGTTGGCGGCTATGCCGGTGAAGGCCGCATCGTCCACATCCAGTTCGTGGATGCGGGCGGCAATTTCGAAGGCACCCCACTGACCTTTGGCCAGACTGAACGGATTCTCCGGTGTGACGCCTTTATAGGAGGCGTTTTCGCCGGTCAGAACATAGGATGCCGCAACTTGCCACGCTGCGTTCTGGATTCGCTGGTTGTTGACGGTGCCTCTCCTGACCTCCTGCGACGAGATCACATATTCGCCCAGCAGACCGAACGGTCCCAAGTAGTAGTAACCCTGTGGCGAGATTCGGTCCTCGACACCATCGGCATACGCGCCGTTCGCGCCGGTAACGTAGGTGAAAAACGTGTTCTGGCCCGGTGTCTTTAAGGAAGGCAACGCGGTATTACTGGTGGCGGTGGCGGCGGAACCTTGCCGGTTCCCTACCGTTCCCGCAACGCCGACACCGAGACCCTGCAACGGTTTCAGATCGGTCTTCTTGAACGGGTGCGCGAAGACCCGCGCCGCAAGCTCTTTCGAGTCATGCTCGTCAATGTCCGCGCTCGCGCCGTCAGGAGTGCCGTTGAAGACGCCCGCCGCGTAGGTCAGAACACCGTCAAACAGGTCGCCATACAACTGCAAGCCGATGTCGCGGTTCGGCGCCAGCGATGAGGGAAATCCCAAAGAAACAAACTGATTGTCCACATCTGATTGCAGACGCTCGAGGCCAACCGGTCCTTTGGTCTTGCCAGCCCGAAGCTTGAGGGCATTCCAATGTTTCCAGTCAATGTAGCCGTCAATCAGTTGGGTGGAGCCGTTGCCGAATTCCGGCGCGAGTCTGAATTCGAACTCCTTGAACAACGTGCCGTCAAAGATGAGACGGGCGCTGCTGATGTAGAACGAGTCCGTGAGCCTCTCGCCGCCGTCCTCCAGGAATGTCCTCGAATCGGTCTTGAGCTGGCCGCCCAACTTCAAACCGAAGTTGCCATCCGCTGACTTGACGAAGATTCCTTTTGATCCAACCGTTAGAATCGGCGCTTCTTTTGCTTTTTTTTCTGCCACAGCCAATTCGACTTCCTTGTCCACTTCGCGCTGGCGCTTCAGGATTTTCAGATCCTGCTCAACCGCCTGCGCCTTCTGCGTTGCCGCCGCTTCCCTCTCGGTGACCGCAGTCTTCTGCTCGTCGAGCTGGGTCTTCAGGGTCTTCAATTCCTGTTCCAGTGGCTGCAAACGCTTTAGTTCTTTTTCAAGCAATTGCAAGCGGTCCTCCAGACTTTGCTTGGGTGAATCGGTGCCTTGGGCGACCGCCCGCTGCGCCGGACCAATAGCCACGCTGCCCAACAGGGCCAACATGGTGAACAACCGTGCCTTCCTCATGATTTGATTTCCTTCTGCTGTTCGCTGTGTGTTTCATGGGAACCTCCGGTTGTCCGGTCAGCCCTCCTTTCTGTTAGTTTTCTTGTCTGTTAAGCCTCCGTGTGTCCGGTTGGCGATGTTTGCTGCCAGAAGCAGCGGTAAACTCATGAACGTTGCTTTGGTGCACTGTCGCTGAGGCGAATCTTTTCCTTCCGCTCAATCTGGACGACCTTCCCGTCGTGAACAGTGATTTCCACTGATCCGTAACGGACGTCTTGAATAGCTTGAATCACTTGCTTGCGAATCTGTTCGATTCCAGCAGGCTTCTGATCGCCGTTCAGTTTATGTAACGCTTGAGTATTCATTACTATCTGTTGTTTGTTGGTAATGATAGTGGTAAACTGAAACCGTGCAAGAACTTTTTCAGGAAAGTTACGACTTGCTCTAGCTGAAAGACGCTACGATTTCAGACACAACCGCAGAACCTATTGCAAAATAAGCTGTTAGCAGATCGTCATTTCTCCAGACACACCACAACGCCGCGTTTGAGAGTTTCCGTGCGCAACTTCTCCATCAGCACAACGCGGAACTCGATTTTCGCATTGAGATCCGGCCAGGCTGGGATGCCGCGTCCTGTTCCGGGGCAGGATACCCGTTGACTTCCACAGCCGGTTTCTGAGACTGTGTCTTCAGTTTGCTAGCTTGGTTTCTCTGGCGCTATCAACGTGAGTCACGCCGCCCAAAAACACAGTCCGGCCCCGCGGAAGGCTTGGTATCGCGTCCTCTACATCCAAGTCTTGATCGCGGTCGCGCTCGGCATCGTCATTGGCTATCTGTTTCCTGATTTTGGCAAATCGCTGAAGCCGCTCGGTGACGGTTTCATCAAACTCATCAAGCTGATCATCGCGCCGATCATTTTCTGCACCGTCGTGCATGGCATCGCCTCGATGGGCGACCTGAAAAAACTCGGCCGCATCGGCGTCAAGACCGTCGTCTATTTTGAAATTGTCTCCACCATCGCGCTTGTCATCGGTCTGGTGGTGGTGAACTTCCTGCGGCCCGGCGACGGCTTCAACATTGACCCCAAGACGCTCGACCCTGCCATCGGACGGAGCTATGTCCAGAATGCGCACGGGCTGAGCACCGTCGAGTTCCTCCTCAACATCATTCCGACCACGTTCTTCGGCGCGTTTGCGACGGGCGACCTGTTGCAGGTGCTCTTTGTGGCAGGACTGACCGCCGCCGCCATCGCCTTCATGGGACCGCACGGCCAGCCGTTGCTGCGCGGCATCGAATACGGCTTGAAAGTCTTTTTTGGTGTGATGCACATCATCGTCCGGGCCGCGCCGCTCGGTGCTCTCGGAGCGATGGCCTTCACCGTCGGGAGCTACGGCCTCGGCGCGCTCAACCGACTCATCGCCCTGATGGTGAGCTTCTACGTGACGGCGGGCCTGTTCGTCCTCATCGTGCTCGGCGCGATCGCTTGGTATAACGGCTTCTCCATCATTCGCTACCTTGGCTACATCAAGGAAGAGTTGCTGTTGACCATCGGCACCAGTTCCTCCGAGACGGCGCTGCCGGGCATGATCGAAAAGATGCGCCGGCTCGGCTGTGCCGACGCCACCGTCGGGCTGGTCGTCCCGACCGGCTACAGCTTCAACCTCGACGGCACCAACATCTACATGACCATGGCCGCCGTCTTCCTGGCGCAGGCCACCAACACGCCGCTCGACCTCAGCCATCAGATCAGCCTGCTGCTGGTGGCGATGATTTCCTCCAAGGGCGCCAGCGGTGTCACCGGCGCGGGCTTTGTCACGCTCGCGGCGACGCTGGCGGTGGTGCCGAGCGTGCCGATTGAATCGTTGGCATTGCTGGTGGGCATTGACCGCTTCATGAGCGAGTGCCGTGCCGTCACCAACCTCATTGGCAACGGCGTCGCCACCGTCGTCATTAGCCGTTGGGAGAAGGAAGTCACCAAGGAAACCCTCCGCGCCAATCTCGGTCACCCGCCGGCCGTCGCAGAACCCCCTCCGGCTCAGGTTGTGAAAACGGTCACCGTCGAAGACGACTAGACTCTTCCGCGCTACTTCGCCGCCGCCGGATGCTCCTTGAAGAACTTCACCATCAACGCTGGTGCTTCAGCAGGGAAACCGTGGCCGCCGGGATGGATGAAAGCGACAAACGGCGTGCCGCCCTTTGAGGGATAGAGCGTGCAGTTCTTCGCCCACTCCTTTCCTTCCGCGCCGCAACCGTTGAGCTTGCGCACTGCGCCCATCGTCATCTGCTGCCACTCGAACTTCACGAGCGGGTCTTTCTCGCCGGCGAGGTGGAAGGCGGGCTTTGGTTTCAATCGAATCTGAAGCTGCGGCACCGCCGCCGCGGCCGATGGCGCGACAGCGGCGAAAACCTCCCCGCGCGTGGCCCACAGCATATAAGTGAACGCGCCGCCATTGGAGTGGCCCGTGCAATAGACGCGCTTCCCGTCCACCTTGTAGTCCTGCTTGAGCCGTGCGAGCATCGCGTCGAAAAACTTCAGGTCGCGGTCTTGCTGGTCGCCGATGCGAGCCTGCCAGCCGGGCTTCTTGCCTTCCGGGTCCGTCAGCCGCCCCGGTGTGTTCAGTCCCTGCGGATAGACAACGATGGCCTCGGTCCAGACGCGGTGGATGCCGAGCGAACGCGATGCCTGGCGCGAGTTGCCGCCGTGGCCGTGGAAGACAAACACGAGCGGCGTGTTCGCCGTCTTCGCCGCCGCTGGCGTGTAAACCAACGTCTCTCGCGCGACGCCCTCCACCTTGAACTCCAGTCGTTGCAGGGTTTGCTCCACGTCGCCCGCGGCGGCTTGCGCTTGAAGATTGAAGGTTAGCGCGAGACTGCCCGCGCACAAAGTCAGGAAGAAGCGGCGATTGAAGTGTTTCATAATGTCAACGGAACGATTAAACACGCTTCCCGGAAACAAGTTGCTGTCCTCCGCGTTCTCGGCATCCGCCGATTACCGGGCGATCCGCTCCAGTTCCTCCCAGCGGGCGTAAAGGCGGGCCACTTCGGCTTTCGCGGCTTCCAGTTCAGCGATGAGTCCCGGCGCTTCCTTCGCGCGCGTCGTGTAGAAGTTGGGATCGTTCAACGCCGTCTCCAGTTCCGCTGCGCGCGCTTCCGCTGCATGGATCGCGGCTTCCATGCCGGCGAACTCGCGTTGCTCCTTGAAACTCAGTTTGCGGGGACGGTCGGCTTTGGGAGCTGGGGATTCCGGTTCGGATGGCAGGAGTCTGGCGGCGGTTTCGGGCGCCAGCTTCCCGCGCTGCTCCCGCTCCTTCCGCTTTTCCAAGTAATACGAATAGTTGCCCGGCTGCACGAAAACGCCGGCGTCTTCGAAGGACACGATCTGGTCGCAGATGCGGTCGAGGAAATAGCGGTCGTGACTCACCACCAGCACGCTGCCGCCAAAATCCGCCAGCGCCTCCTCCAGCATCCGCAGGCTGGGCAGGTCGAGGTCGTTGGTCGGCTCGTCCAGCACCAGCACGTTGCCGCCTCGCCGCAACACCTTCGCCAGCATCAGCCGCGCGCGTTCGCCGCCCGAGAGGTGGTCCACGGGTTCCATCACACGCTCATCGGTGAAGAGAAACCGCCGCAGGTAGGAACGCACGCTGAGCCTTTGGTCGCCAAACAGGATCGTCTCGCTGCCGCCCGAGATTTCGTCCAACACCGAGTTCGCGCCGTTGAGCTGCATCCGCGCCTGGTCAATGTAGTTGAACGTCACCTTCTTCCCGATCGTGACGACGCCCTCGTCCGGCGCGCGTTCGCCCATGCAAGTGCGCAGCAGCGTCGTTTTGCCGACACCGTTGCGGCCCACCACGCCGGTGCATTCGCCCGGCTTCAACGCGAACGTCATCCCGCGAAACAACCAACGCTCGCCAGCGCCTTCGCCGACCTTCGCGCCCGCCTCGGCCACGTTCACCGCGATGTTGCCCAACTCCGGCGCGGGCGGAATCAACAAATCCATCTCCCGCTCCTCCGGCGGCGCCTCCAGCCCGGCCACTTGGTAGAACGTGTCCATCCGGTGCCGCGCCTTCGACCGCTGCGCCCGGACGCCGGAGCGCACCCACTCGAGTTCGACGCGCAGGAACCGCTGCCGCCGCCGCTCCGACTGCTCCGCGATCTGCTGCCGGATCGCCTTCGATTCCAGATAGGCCGTGTAGTTGCCCGGATGCGAGAAGCACCGGCCGTCGGCCAGCTCAATGATCCGCGTGGCGATGACGTTCAGGAAATAGCGGTCGTGCGTGACGAAAATCACCGCGCCCGGGAAGTTCCGGAGGAACTCCTCCACCCAGCGGATCGTCTCCGCGTCGAGATGGTTCGTCGGCTCATCGAGCAGCAACAAGTCCGGCTGCGGCACCAGCGCACGACAGAGCGCCACGCGCCGCTTCTCGCCGCCCGACAACGGCCCGACCAACGCGTCCAGCGGCGGCGTGCCCAGCGCCGTCGCGTCGGCCTTGATCCGCGCCTGCAGGTTCCAGCCGTCCGCCACCTCGATCTTGTGCTGCAACTCCGCCATCTCCGCGTCGCTGCGGTGGCCGGCCTCGTAACAGCGCAGCCACTCCATCAAATCGCTCGCCCCCGCCTCGATGTTCTCCCGCACCGTCTTGTTGCCATCCAGTTCGAACTCCTGCGGCAGATACCCGACCCGCAGCCCGCGCCGCCGCGAGATTTCCCCCGCATCGGCCTGATTGGTCCCCGCGAGGATTTTCAGCAAACTGGTCTTCCCGCAACCGTTGCGCCCGACCAGCCCCACCTTCTCCCCCGGCGCGACCGACAGCACGACCCCGTCCAGCACGCGATCAAGCCCGAAGCTGAGGGCTACCTCGTTGGCGGAAAGCAAAGCGGGCGTGGGTGAACTCATGGATGCGCGGACCAGGGTGAGCAGAACCGATCAACCGATCTTCGGCGGCTTCGTCGGGGCGGTCTTGCGGCTCACACCTTTCAACGGATTCGTGTGGCGGGCGGCCACCCGATGAAACGTCGAGATGTGCTGATGATACTGCGACTTCTTTGCTTTCTTTGCCATGCGCCCAAGATGCGCTGAATCAGCCGCGTTTGCGAGCAGCAAGCGAGGGGTTTCTAGTGCGCAGTGCGGGTTGACGACTGCCGGGAAACGATGGAGGCGCGACGGGGAAAAGTCTTTGCCAGCCGGATAAGTTGGCCGACTTTCCGGATTTTCTCCGCGAACGGTTCGCGCGCCAGTTCTCGCCGCATCTCTGCTTTCATGGTGTTGGCAGCTTTAGTCTATGCCGCTGGAGAATGTTTTCCAAGCGCGCGCTGTCGAGTTCGGCCTGCTGGAGGAGTTGTTCGATGCGGGCCTTGTCCTTGGGTCGTCCGACACTGGCGGCGATGGCGACGATGTGTTCGGCGCGAAAGACTTTCGCCGGCGCGCCCTCGAACTCGATGCGCTCGGCCTCGCGGACGGCTTCCTCGGTCAGTCCTTGGGCTGCGAGAAACTGCACGGGGAATCCGCGCAAGATGAGGTGTTCGCGCTCGACCTGCCAGCCGAGCGATTGCAGGTGCGCGTAGATGGCAGGGATGCCCGCGGACAATCCCTTGTCTGCGGGAATGAAAAAGATGTCGGCGTCGTAGGTGGTGAACGGCTCGACGTAATGAATCGCCGCGAGCGCGCCGCCGAGCGCCCAATCCTCGATCAACTTCGCCGCGACCATCTCGTTGGCCGCCCGAAACACATCGGCCAGCGGAATGTTGGCGGATGGTTCGTTGTTCGGCATGGCAGGGATTCTGCCAGACTTAGGCCTTCGTGTAAACCTCCGCGCCTATCCTCTCCGCAACAATTTGATATCCCAACTTCATCTCTTAACTTTGAACTCTTAACTCTCCGCTCCCGCCTACTTCCCCTCGCACGCCTTCACGTTCTTCAGGTGCACCTTCGCGCCGCCAACGGCGAACCACCAGCGCGCCTTGGGCGCGGCCAGATTCGCATGTTGTCCCCGGATCTCCTTGCCGGCCACGCACGCCGCCATCTTGTCGCCGGTCCACTCCAGCCGCGCCGAATACCATTGGCCCGGTTTCAGATCGAGCGCGACCTGGCCGAGCGTCGAGCTGGCATGTTTGCCTTTGACCAGGGTGACATCTTCCGAAATCTTCGCGAGCTTCGGCAGGATCACCAGCCGCCCGACGTGGCCCTTGGCCGAATCGCAGCCGATGATGAATACCTTGCCGCCATCCAGTTGGAACTCGCATTCGATGACCGCGCTCTGCAACCCCACCTGATGCCACAGCACCGCGGAATGTTTGTCCGCCGGCACCTCCGCGCACACCAGCTCCCCGTCCTTCGGCTCCCAAGTTCCCTTCACCGCCTTCCACTCCGCGCCGAGCGGCTGCTTGAGGTCCGGCTGGGCGACAACCTTCCCCGGCTGGACGAGGAGGGATTTGGCGTCATCGGCAAACGCCGCTGTTTGGGCCAGGACAATGGCGAGGAGAAGAAGCAATGATTTCATGGCAGGCAGTCGAACACAAAACCAAAAGGATTTCAATCAAGGAGCAGACAACAGCGTTGTCCGCGGAACATCTTCCCCGCCGCAGCGAGCCGGATCTTATCCAGCCAGAGCTGGCAAAAAAGAACTGATGTATCTACACTCTGGCAAATGCAAGCCGACCAAGCGAAAGCCGTAGAAGCGATTCTCAACAACTCCGCCGCTGCGTGCAAACGGCTGAATGAATTCACGGCAAAGGTATTTCGAACTCGCGGCGGGCGGATCGGCAGCGGCATGGGCGGAGTCATTGAGGCGCTCTGGGGCTTCTTCCTGAACGAGTTGCTCGCAGAAAAGTCCGGGCACGAAATCGAACTGGCCTGGATGTATGGTCACGGATACAACGACTTCGCGTGCATACGACGCGGAGTTGATTGGAATCCAGAAACGCAAGAAGGGGAATTGCTCCGTGTCGAAGTTAAATCAATGGTTGCTTCGGCTGACGAATCGAAGGCGCACTTTGATCGACTCAAAAAGGAACTCAACGACACGGATTTGCTCGTGGTGTTCCTTTGGGATTGGGTCAAAGGCACGGAAGCTGGTGGCGGCCGGTTCGTTCGCGTCTCGCCACAAGTCAAAGATTATTTCATCGGCAAGGCCAGCGATGTAGCGACTTTACGCGATGCACTGCATGAAGCACGCGGCGGCAAGTTCGTTGCAGCCGGGCGATGCCCGGACAGATGTGGTGGAGCAACTTGCGACCATGTTGGCGAACCGCTGAACGCAAGTGGAAAGCGCGAACGCTTGACTGGGCCAAGAACGAAACGTGTATCCAAATCGGTCTCGTATGCTGCAAATTTCGGCGGCCTCGTTCGGATGTTGAAATGCGATTCGCCAGAGGCGCGAAAGAGTTTTCGCCGAATTTGCCGACAGAATGACACTGCATGGAGTTTTGCCAGTTTCATTCACCGTAACCTGCCAAACGAGGAAGAGAACCAGTATCTCAAGGGTGATTGGACCAAAGCCGCCGAAGAACTTGGCTTGCGTGACATCCCAACCAAACAAAACGATTTGGTTCAAGAAGTCCGCGCTACTGGTGATCGTTACAGAACCATGTTGCGCTCGTTGGCGTGAGTCTGGCCGGCGTCAAGCCAATGCCAAATCAGCGACGACCTGATCTATCTCCGCCGGATTCTCTATCAAGCGTGTCTTGAGGCGAAGTCGTTCGACCTTGAGCACATTCAGTTTCTTCGCGATTTCCTCTTGGACTTTCAACGGAGGCAAGGGAATTGTCGTTCGGAAAAAATCGCTTGATGAAATACGCGGCAAAGCTGCTCCGATTTGAAGTCGAGAGAGCTGCTTGGCTATGGCTTCTGACGCAAGAATGGCGCGCAACACGGATGGCAGCACCTTCTCTTTGATCGGTTTCAAGACTATGAATTCCGTTGAACAGAGGCCGACGGAATAGTTCCCCTCAGCCCAAAAGACCTTGCGGAGATAAGGCCGGAGTCGTCCGTAAAGAACATAATCTTTGCCGAAGACCTTTGACCGGGACTTGATTTCTGCCCGGCCACACTTTTGTAGTGCGACGGTGTCGCCTGTAACCGACTCGACATTTTCAAGGCCAACGTAATAAAATTCTTCGTCCTCATGATCGTTTGGTGCGATTGCGGTGTTGGACTCTTCCACAATGTCTGCGATGCGAACTGCCGGCCATTTGCTGCCGATGTTATGCGAGTTGTCATCCGTGAAAAATTCAACCCTCCATCGCCCCGCGTTGAAAAGGTCTGCTGCTGAGATTTCGATAGTTCGCATATTACCATCCGTTGTTTTTCAGAAACGCACACGCTGTCGAGATTGCCTCCGGTATGTCGGACTTCTTGGTCAAACGCCCTGATGCGTCGTAACCAACGGCCTCGAGTTTTAGGAGACAAACCTTGGCACACTCGTCAGGCGTCTCCCCCGAGCGCCACTTTCTGGCAAAAAGAATGCTTGTCTTCACGTTCGCGCCGAATGGCGAGAATGTTTCAACCGGCAGGCCGAGAATCACCCGGACACAAACTTTTTTGCGCAGCCACTGACGAACGTATTCATAGGAGTCCGCACTCAGAACATTGTCCGGCAGCACAATGCCCAACCGCCCGCCCGGACGCAGAAACTGAATTGCTCTTTCCAACCCCAATACCTCTAACGGCACGTTCCTGCGCCCTTGAGCCAGCTCAAAGCGACCCAATGCGGAAATCGCCTCCGGGCCGAGGAGCGAACCAAATGGCGGATTCGTCAAGACCACATCGAATGACTCAGGCGCGATGTCAGGATAATTTGCGAAATCAAGGAGTGCATCAGTGCAGCGGATGTTGCTGTGTCCATCTCCGTTCAAGCGCATGTCAGTCATCGCGATCCTGGTCATCCGGTCGCTTTTCTCAATGCCGTGAAGCTTGCCGAAAGCGAATTCGTGGAATTGTTTGCCCGATGTCGGAGTTGTTAGTCCCACAAAACGAAGCGACTCGGACAGGAAGTGCCCTGACCCACAAAACGGATCGAGAATCAACTGACTAGCGTGAGGCTGCACAATCCCGACGGTCATTTCACACAATTCGGCGGGTGTAAAATATTGACCCATTCCCGCCCTGACTGCGCGGCCAAGCACCTGTTGGAAGGCGCGTCCTTTGACATCCGACCGAGACTTGCTCAAGGAAAAGTTCTCGATCAACTGGAACGCCCGTGTCAGCGCCGCACTCGACAGCTTGATTGGTTGGTTGAACACGCCACGGGAGCGTTCGTATTGCGGAATCTTCAGGCGAAACACTCGAAGGTCGTATTCGATTGCTTCCCGATAGAGATGGCGGATTGAGGCCGCGTATTCTTCGCAGCAACCGAATCGCTTGGTGTGAAGCGTCTCGTGATCCTCGCGCTCAAGAAGTTCCTCATCATAAATCTTTACGTAAAGAAGCTTGCAGAGTTCCTCAAGCGCCGCGTCAGCATGGAGGCCGTCGATGTCTCGCATGCAACTGTGCAACGCGAAGAAAATATTTTCGAGTTTGTTGGAAATTGGAAGGAGCGGCTGTTGGGTGACGTTTTTCGCTTTGGTGCGATAAGGTGTCGCATCTTCCAAAAGCACTCCCTGTGCACCGAGTGCTCCCTTGCAGTAAAACTCAAGTTCGGGAATCTCATCGAACTTGGACTGACCGAAGTGGCGGCGGAAGAACTTCGGCGTTTCCTGCTCTGGCAATGAAACAGCAACCAACCCAAGTGTCTCACTCGACAGTGCGTAGCAAAATGCCTCGGTTGTAGCCCGCTCTTTGTCACTATCGGATGCAATCACGCCAAGAAGAAAGGGCGCGCCGGTGGGAGTTTTGAAAACAAATCCGCACACTGGAGAGGAGTGTTCTGAATCGCTTGGTTCAAGGAACATCGTCCGGTCAGCGAATGCATCTTCACGGAACAGATATTTATGGCGGAGCAACGCAATCAAGGCATCACGCCGCTTGATCACGGCTTGGTTGACCTTACAAGTTCTTGTCGCTCGCGCTGCCATTTATGACGGCATGTCTTACAACTCAAGACACCATGTCGTCAATATCATCTTCCGAAGACTCACACCTTGTTCGGCGGCTTATTTGAGGATTTTCGCGAGAGAGCTATCATCGCTTCACCGGCTCGGCGTTCCAGACCTTGATGTCATCGAACCAGCCGTCCTTGCCGGCGACGCCGAGTTCGATCTTGGACTTGGTGGCGTGGGCGATGCCGGAGGACTTGAGGTAGGCGGCGGGCTTGCCGTCGAGAGTGACACGCATCTCATCGCCGGCGGTCTCGACGACGAGCGCATACCACTTGCCGGCTTCGAGTTTGGCGGGATAGGTGACCTGGCGGCCGGCGAGGAGCTTGGCGACTTCGGCTTTCTTGGACGGGTCGTTGCGCATCTCTCGGATGTCGTTGCGCATGCCGCCGTCGCGCTCGTCAATGATGGTGACGCCGTTGAGTCGGACGATGGCGCGGCAGAGGTGGCCGTAGTGGGAGCCTTTATATTCGCGGTCGTCGAACTCGACATCAATCATCGTGGCGCCGTCGAACTTGATGCGGCACTCGACGACGCTGTCCTTGGTGGGGATTTGCAGTCCGTGCACGGCGGCGTGGGCCTTGATCTCGGGTTTGCCATTGGCGGCGGGGATGGTCTTGTCGCGGGTCTGGGTGCCCTTGAGCGCGCCGTTCTCGACGGTGAAGGTCGCAACGACCTTGTGCCAGACCTTGGCCGGCGTGGCGCCCTGGAAGTCATCGGAGAAGAGGAGTTGTTTCTTCACGGCAATCGGCCCGGCCGGGACGGCGGGCAGCTTTGGCGCGCTGGCGGCCAAGGCAACGGTGGTGATGAGGCAAAGTGGGACGAGGATGAGGCGCGTGTTCGTTGGGGTGTTGGGGTTAAATGTTGGCCGATGTATATCCGTTTGCCTTGGTGAGCACAAGGCAGACGTGATCCAACCCTTTCAGGGTTGATACCTTTTTTGCTCGCCGTTGTTCCTAGGGTAGCTCGTTCCTCGCAACCCCAGGCTGAGTGATGCAATCCCGTTGGGATTGCAGGACGCAGGCTATCAAGGAATGACGCGACGATGGCAACAGGCCAACCAATCCCGAAGGGATTGAAATCATTCAGCCCAGGGTTGCGCGCCGCGCGCTACCCTGGGACCCGGAACACAAAACCCATTCAACCCTGAAAGGGTTGAATCAATCCCACACATACCGGTCGTCGAATTCCATCGCATACCGCCGCAACAACTCTCGCAGTTCGTCCTGAAACGACATTTTGCGGTGATGTTCCTCCTGCTTGGCGATGTAATCCCGCACCGCTTCGATTTGCGAGAACCCGACCGAGAAAATCCCGTAGCCGTTCTGCCACGCGAAGTCCTGCAAATCTGGATTCTTCGTCTTGAGCCAAAGTGACGAGCCGCGTTTCGCTTCCTTAATCATCGTCGCCGCATCGCGCGTGCGCGACAGCGCACAGAGAAAATGAACGTGGTCTTCGACGCCGCCTATGATGATGGGTTGGCAGTCGAGATTGGCGAGGATGCCGCCGAGATAACGGTGCAGTTCTTCGCGGAGGGCCTTGTCGTGCAGAAACGACCGGCGTTCTTTGGTCGAGAAGACCGTATGCACGAGAATCTTTGCGAGCGACTGCGGCATGGCGGGATGATGGGCTTTTGCGGCACCGGATTCAACCCTTTCAGGGTTGATGTTTCTCGTTTGCTGTGGTCCCAGGGTAGCTCGTTCCTCGCAACCCTGGGCTGAGTGATGCAATCCCGTTGGGATTGGCGAACCGCAGAAAATCGAGACTCACGACTTCGTGTAAACCTGCGCGCCTTTCTTCACGAACTCCTTCGCCTTCTCGTCCAGCCCGCGCTTGAGCGCGTCCTGCTCGGCGACGCCCTGCTCGGCGGCGAACTTGCGGACGTCTTCGGTGATCTTCATGGCGCAGAAGTGCGGGCCGCACATGGAGCAGAAGTGGGAGAGCTTGGCGCCTTCCTGCGGCAGCGTGGCGTCGTGGAACTCGCGCGCCTTGTCGGGGTCCAGGCCGAGGTTGAACTGGTCTTCCCATCGGAACTCGAAGCGGGCCTTGCTGATGGCGTCGTCGCGGTAGCGTGCGGCGGGATGGCCTTTGGCGAGGTCGGCGGCGTGGGCGGCGATCTTGTAGGCGACGACGCCGTCGCGCACGTCGTTCTTGTCGGGCAGGCCGAGATGCTCCTTCGGCGTGACGTAGCAGAGCAGCGCGGTGCCATACCAGCCGATCATCGCCGCGCCGATGGCGCTGGTGATGTGGTCGTAGCCGGGCGCGATGTCGGTGGTGAGCGGGCCGAGCGTGTAGAACGGCGCCTCGGCGCACCACTCGAGCTGCTTGTCCATGTTCTCCTTGATGAGGTGCATGGGGACGTGGCCGGGGCCTTCGTTCATGACCTGGCAGCCGCGTGCCCACGCGCGCTTGGTCAGGTCGCCCTGCGTTTTCAGTTCGGCGAACTGCGCCTCGTCGTTGGCGTCGGCAATGGAGCCGGGGCGCAGACCGTCGCCGATGCTGAACGCGACGTCGTAGGCGGCCATGATCTCGCAAATCTCGTCCCAATGCGTGTAGAGGAAGTTTTCCTGATGATGCGCGAGGCACCACTTGGCGAGGATGGAGCCGCCGCGGCTGACGATGCCCGTCATGCGGTTGGCGGTGAGCGGGATGAACCGCAACAGCACGCCCGCGTGGACGGTGAAGTAGTCCACGCCTTGCTCGCACTGCTCGATGAGCGTGTCGCGGTAGAGTTCCCACGTCAGCTCCTCGGCCTTGCCGCCGACTTTCTCGAGCGCCTGGTAGATCGGCACGGTGCCGATGGGCACGGGCGAGTTGCGGATGATCCACTCGCGCGTCTCGTGGATGTTTTTGCCGGTGGAGAGGTCCATGACGGTGTCCGCGCCCCACTTGATGGACCAGCGCATCTTCTCGACCTCTTCTTCGATGGAACTGCCCAACTCGCTGTTGCCGATGTTGGAGTTGATCTTCACGAGGAAGTTGCGGCCGATGATCATCGGCTCGCTCTCCGGGTGGTTGATGTTGGCCGGGATGATGGCGCGGCCGCGGGCGATCTCGGAGCGGACGAACTCGGGGGTGATGGGGAACGGGATGCTGGAGTGATGGAGTGTTGGAGTGCTGTTTTGGAGGCCGAGGTTCTCGCGGATGGCGACGAACTCCATCTCCGGCGTGATGATGCCCTGACGGGCGTAATGAAGCTGCGTGACGACCTTGCCGGGCTTGGCGCGGAGCGGCTTCGCGAATGCGGAGTGCGGAATGCGGAATGCGGAGGCGGCGGAGATCGGCTCGCGCTCCTCGACGTCGCCGCGGCTGAGAATCCACTCGCGACGCAGCGCCGGCAGGCCGCGATTGACGTCGCCGTGATGCGACGGGTCGCCCCATGAGCCGCTGTTGTCGTAGATGCGGACCGGTTCGTTGGCCTCGACGCGACCGGTGACGCTGCGGGTCGGCGACAGCTCGATCTCGCGGAACGGGACGCTCACGTCGGCGTGCAATTTGCCCGCGACATAGACTCTCCGCGACTTCGGCTGCTGGTCGCTGTTGTGGCCGGAGCCGTTGTTGTTCTCTGCTGGTTTAGTCATGTTTTTGCCTGTAGCGCCGGCATCTTGCCGGCGTCCTTGCTGTCAGCCTTCGCCGGCAAGATGCCGGCGCTACAAAAAAAGCCATCCCGGCGAACCGGGATGGCTTCTCAAAGTGTCATCGCAGTTCCCTTCGCCGGCATTACCCGGATCAGGTTCAGTGGGTCGCCCGAAAATTCTCGGGCCTCTCAGCCTGGCCGTTGCGACTGGCCTTCGGCTCCCCAACGCAAAAAGAACATTGCCTTAGTGGCTACAGCCGCAACCGCCGTCACCACCACCGTGACCGCCGTGGCTCTCGCCGCCGGAACTACAACCGCAACCGCCGTCACCGTGGCTTTTCTCGCCGGAGCCGCAACCGCCGCCGCAGCCGGCGTTCGGGTTTATAATCTTAAAGCCCGCGCCCTGCAAGCTGTCGTCGAAGTCCACTGTCGAGCCGCGCAGGTAGTCCACGCTCATACCGTCCATGACGATCTCGACGCCGTGGGCGTTCACGACCGCGTCGTCGGCCTGTTTTTCGTCGAAGGCCATGCCGTATTGCATGCCGCAACACCCGCCGCCCTCGACATAAATGCGCAGCGCCTTGCCCTTCGTCTCTTCCTTGCCGTCCCGCACAAGCTTCAGTTTCGCTGCGGCTTTCTCCGTCAGCGTGATCGCGTTTTCAGATGTCGTTTCCATAAGGTGGCGGAACCTAATGTGGCGGGTTTGGTTGTGCAAATATCATTTTGCCGGTGGCGTCAGCACCTCGCTCAGCGTCAACCGGCCGTCGTAGAGCGCCTTGCCGATGATCACGCCGACGAGGTTGGGTTTGCCGAGCGCGCGCAGCTTGTGAACGTCGGCGGCGCACGAAATGCCGCCGCTGGCGATGACGCCGGTGGGCGTGGCGGCGAGCGCGTCGGCCATCTCGGCCATCGCGGTGAAGTTAGGACCTTGGAGCATGCCGTCCTTGGCGATGTCGGTATAGATGATGGTCTTCACGCCGGTGGCAGAGACTTGCTTGGCGAAATCCACCGTTTTCAGCGTCGAGGCCGCGACCCAGCCGCGCACGGCCACGAAGCCGTCCTTGGCGTCCACGCCGACTGCGATGCGGTCGCCATGGCGTTTGACGAGCGTGGCGACGAAGTCGAGCGACTCGCACGCCTTGGTGCCGACGATAGCGCGGGTGACGCCCAGTTCCAACGCGCGGGCGATGTGCTCCTCGGTGCGCAAGCCGCCGCCGAGTTCGACGGGAATCTTGACCGCGCCGAGGATGCGCTTGAGCGCGTCCCAGTTTTTCGGCTCGCCTTCAAAAGCGGCGTCGAGGTCCACGACGTGCAGGTAGCGCGCGCCTTCGCCTTCCCACTGTCGCGCAAAGGCGGCGGGATCGTCGGAGTAGGCTGTCACGTCGCCCGCGCGCCCTTGGCGCAGCCGGACGACTTTGCCGCCTTTCAAGTCAATTGCAGGGAGGATGAGCATGGGAGTGTGAAGCGTAAAACGTGATTTGGGCTACTTTGTCAACGCTACGAAGTTCTCCAGCATCTTCAGGCCGATGGCTTGGCTTTTCTCTGGGTGAAACTGCGTGGCGAAGACGTTGTCCTTCCAGATGGAGGAGGCGAAGCTGCCACCGTAGTCGGTGCGCGTGGCGATGAGCGAGTCGTCGGCTGGTTTCGGGAAATAGCTGTGGACGAAATAGACGAAACTGCCGTCCGGGATGCCGCGATAGAGCGGACAGGCAGGCTTGACCAGTTCGATGCGGTTCCAGCCCATCTGCGGAATTTTCAGTCCCGGTTGCTCGGTGAACCGCACCACCTTTCCGGCGAAAACGCCCAGTCCGGCTGCACGGCTGTTGAACTCCTCGCTGCGCTCGAACAACGCCTGATAGCCGACGCAGATGCCCAGAAACGGCCGGCCGCTGCGGATGAACTCGCGCACGGCCTCGAACAGCTCCTGCCGCTTCATCGCGTTCACACAGTCGTCGAACGCGCCGACGCCGGGCAACACCATTGCTTGCGCGTCGCGCATCTTTTCAGGTCGCGTCGCCAGCAGCACGTCCGCGCCCACCTTCTGCAGCGCCTTTTGGACGCTGCGCAGGTTGCCGGAGCCATAATCAAGCAGTGCAATCACGCCCGCAGCCTAAACGACTGGTGCCGGTTCGCGCAAGCGTGTCCAAAGGTCGCCGCGAGAGAGCAAAGCAATATGAGTTATAAGAAAGCCAATCATGGTGTAGTGACACATGCGCCACTCGGATAGCATGGGGCCACTTTTTCAAAGCGTCCGGTCCGAGCAGACGGGATGCGAGAAAATCATCAGGATGATCGCTGTGGCTATAGTTAAGGCAACATGGTGGATCAAACGTCAGGAGAAGTTGGAACCTGACCTTGGGTCGTCAGTCGCGCGCTTGCGCGGCGGGGAGCGGCTTGTCCAGCATCCATTCAGCGACAAACCAATGTTCGAAGAACCCAGAGAGGTGCTCAGTCATGTCTGATACCAATATCCAATCTACTTCGTGGGAGCCACGCATTGTGGCGTTCTTCTGCAACTGGTGCACCTACACCGCTGCAGACCTCGCCGGCGTTTCGCGGATGAAATACGCGCCCAATACCCGGGTCATCCGGCTCATGTGCTCCGGTCGCGTGGACCCGCAGTTTATCGTGGACGCGCTCTCCAAGGGCGCCGACGGGGTGCTCATCGGCGGCTGCCATCCGGGCGACTGTCATTATGTTGAGGGCAACTACAAGATGCTCCGGCGCTTCGACCTGTTGAAACGGATGCTCAGCGACATGGGCATCGAGCAGGATCGCGTGCGCTTGGAATGGATTTCCGCCGCCGAGGGCGAGAAGGTCAAACGCGTCATCAACGAGATGGTCGAGACTGTCAAGAAGCTCGGCCCGCTCGGCCTGCCGCAGAAGTTCAACGATTGGGACTCGGAAATGGAACATTTCGCCCAGCACGTCGCCGCCAAGGAAGCCGCCACCGGCTGCGGCTGCGCCGTTCACGGCAAGAAGGAGACTGTAAATGCCTAAGCCAAAAGTAGCGTTTTACTGGTGCGCCTCATGCGGAGGCTGTGAAGAAACCGTCGTGGATCTCGCCGAGGACATCCTTGGCGTGGTGGAGGTCGTGGACATTGTCCTCTGGCCTGTCGCGATGGACTTCAAATATAAGGACATCGAGGCGATGCCCGACAAGTCCATCGTGGCCACGCTGCTCAACGGCGCCATCCGCTCAACCGAGCAGGAGGAAATGGCCCGGTTGCTCCGCCGCAAGAGCCAGTTCATGATTGCCTATGGCGCGTGCGCCGTCTCGGGCGGCATTCCGGCGATGGCCAACCAGTTTCCGCGCGAGCAAATCCTCAAGTTCAACTATGAGGACTGCCCCACCATCGTCAACGAGCAGAAAACGCGACCGCAGGTAAAGTTCACCGAGGAAGGCCGCGAGACGACACTGCCATCGCTCCACAACGTCGTGCGCTCGCTCGACCAGGTCATTGATGTGGACTACTACGTGCCTGGTTGCCCGCCAACGCCGAAGCTGACCAAGGCTGCCATCACCGCGCTGCTCGAAGGCAAGCTGCCGCCGAAAGGCTCGGTTATCGCGCCCGATATCGCGCTTTGCGACGAATGCCCGCGCAAGGAAACCAAACCGATCGACCTCAGCATCGCAGAGTTCCGCCGGCCGCACCAGTTCCTGATGGACCCGGAGAAATGCTTCCTCGCGCAGGGCGTGGTTTGCATGGGTCCGGCCACCCGCAGCGGCTGCGAAGCGGCCTGCACCAAGGGCGGCATGCCCTGCACCGGTTGTTTCGGCGGCACGTCGCGCGTGCATGACCAGGGCATGAAGATCATGTCCTCGCTTGCCGCCAACATCACGCCGAAGGACGAGGCGGGCATCAGCAAGGTTCTCGCTGGTATTCCCGACCCGATCGGCACGTTCTACCGTTACGGCCTCGCGAAATCCACGCTACGCCGCAAAGTCAATCTCCCCAAGGAAGCCTGAGTATGAATCCAGAAGTCAAACAAGCTTGGAACGAGTCCAACTTCAAAGCCAACGCGGCTTACCAGAAGCAGCGCCACGTCAGCATCAACCCCGTCACCCGCCTCGAAGGTCACGGCAAGATTGACGTGTTCCTGAACGACAAAGGTGATGTCGAGCGCGCCTATTTCCAGGTGCCGGAACTGCGCGGTTTTGAGGTGTTCTCGATTGGCCGGCCCGCCGAGGACATGCCGCAAATCACCTCGCGCATCTGCGGCGTTTGCCCGACGGCGCACCACATGGCCTCCACAAAGGCGCTCGACGATCTCTACAAAGTCGAGCCGACCAGCGCCGGCAGGAAAGTCCGCGAGCTGGTCTATAATACCTTCACGCTTGAAGACCACGCGCTGCACGTGTTCGTGTTGGGCGGACCCGACTTCATTGTCGGCCCGCAAGCGCCGGCCGCGGAGCGCAACATCGTCGGTGTCATCGGGAAGGTCGGCATCGAGGCCGGCAAGAAAGTCATCAGCACCCGCCGCCGCTTGCGCGAGCTGATCAGCTACTTTGGCGGCAAGGTTGTGCATCCAGTGCTCGGTTTGCCCGGCGGCGTCAGCAAGCCGCTTGCGGCCGAGGACCTGCCGAAGTTCAAGCAGCTCGCCAAGGACGGCGTCGAGTTTGCGGAGTGGACGCTCGCGGTCATCAAGCAGATCGTGCTTGGCAATCCCGAATACGTGAAGCTCATCACCGGCGACACCTACACGCATAAGACCTGCTACATGGGCCAGGTGGACGAGCAGAACAAGGTCAACTTCTACGACGGCAAAGTCCGCGTCGTGGACTGCAACGGCAAGGAAGTCTGCAAGTTCGCCGCGCAGCAATACCGCGATTACGTGGCCGAACACGTCGAGCCGTGGAGCTACATGAAGTTCACCTTCCTGAAGAGCCGCGGCTGGAAAGGTTTCGCCGAAGGTCCCGACACGAGCATTTACTCGGTTGGCCCGCTCGCCCGCCTCAACGCATCCGACGGCATGGCCACGCCCAAGGCGCAGGCCGCTTACGAGGAGTTCTACAAGACCCTCGGCGGCAAGCCGGTCCATCACACGCTCGCCAACCACTGGGCGCGCGTCATTGAGATGATTCAGGCTGCCGAACGCATCGAGCAACTCATCAACGATCCGGAGATCACCAGCCCCGACGTGCGGCGCGTGCCGACCAACAAACCGGTCGAAGGCATGGGCATCGTCGAAGCGCCGCGTGGCACGTTGTTCCATCATTACAAGACCGACGAGCGCGGCGTGATTACGATGGCGAACATGGTGGTCGCCACCGGCAACAACGCTGCCCGCATCGCGATGAGCGTGGACAAGGCGGCGAAGGGTCTCATCAAAGGCGGCAACGTCACCGACGGCCTGCTGAACATGGTAGAGATGGCGTTCCGCGCCTACGACCCGTGTTTGGGCTGCGCGACGCACGCGCTGCCGGGCCAGATGCCGCTTATTGCGCGCATTTACAATTCAAACCGCGAGTTGGTTAAGGAAATTCGGCAAGGATAGTTACGGCTTCGATGAACACGAATTGTGATCCCATGCTTGCGCTCGTCGTGAAACTGAGCATGAGCATGAAAGACAAGAGCGACGGAAGGGCGGAGATAGGCATCACCCTTCACGTCGGCGGTCTTTTAGTCAGTGGGATCATAACAACGCCGCGTGACTTCCTTATGAATCATCCGTTAACGGATCAGGTTTTAGAGGTTCACGACGAGCTTATGAAAGCGGAGGCGACGGATTCTAAGGACGAGGATTCGGCTTTGCCTGAATTCGTCCACCTTCGAAACGCGCGCTTTTTTGTTCCGGGTCAACTTCCGATTCCGCAGGAGGGTGTTTATTGGCGCGGGCGATTGTCTGAGATTGCAGGTTACTCGTTTGGAGTCTTTCAAGTCGCTGGCCAGACACAATCGTGTGCCGTCTAACAACAACGAATTAAACTTATGATCAACTTGCCGCGAACGCCAAATGTCGAGTCCAACAGGACATCAGGCTTCAGCCGACGCGGCTAGGTTGACGAGAACAACGCCATGAGCACCGCAACCGCAACAGCAGATAACGGCAACGACGTGATAACGCTGGAGAACCTCGCGAAGTTTCCCGAGGGACAAAAGGTGTTTAGTTGCATGCAGTGCGGCACCTGCGCGGCGACCTGCCCCTACGGCGACGACCTGGTGTTTCCGCCGCGGGCGATCATCACGATGTTGGAGGCTGGCCTGATCGAGGAGGTTTTCGCCAACCCCGGCCTGCTCAATTGCGTCACCTGCTACGCCTGCATGGCCAAGTGCCCGCGCGGCATCAAGCTCACCGAGGTGCTCCTGCCGCTGGTGAAGGAACAGGTCTTCACGCATCTGAAGGAAGTGCCCGCCGAGTTGCAGAAAGCGCTCGAAAACACGATGCGCTATGGCAACCCGATGGGCGAGTCGCCCCGCAAGCGCGCCCTCTGGGCCAAGTCCTCGCCGGTGCCCGTGCCGGTCATTTCGGAGATCAAGCGGCCGGTGGACGTGCTGTGGTTTGTGGAGTGCTACCCGGCGTATCATCCGCGCGGCAACGACGCCAACCGCGCGACGGCAAAGCTCTTCAAGGCGCTCGGCATTGACTTCGCGATCCTCGGCAACGAGGAGAAGTGCGCCGGCGAATGCGCGCGGCTGCTCGGCGAGACGGGTCTGTTTGAGATGCTCACCGACGCGAACATGAAGTTGATGCGCAAATACAAGTTCAACCGCATCGTCACCGGCGGCGCGCATGCTTACGACGCTCTCAAGCACAAGTATCCGGCGGCGGGCGGCGATTTTGAGGTGCATCACTCGACGCCGTTCTTCGCGCAGCATCTGGCGCAGCTCAAGCCGAAGCTTACCAAGAAGCTCGATTACACCGTCACCTACCACGACGCCTGTGCGTTGGGTCGGCACAACGGTTTCTACGACGAGCCGCGCGCGTTGCTCCAGGCCATCCCCGGCGTCAAGCTGGTCGAGATGACCCACAGCGGCGTCAACTCGATCTGTTGCGGCGGCGGCGGCGGCGGGATGTGGCTGGACACTTACTACGCGGCGAAAGGCTGCGAGCGTCTCTCCGAACGCCGTGTGAAGGAAGCGCTCGAGACCGGCGCGAACGTGCTGGCCGTGAGCTGCCCCTATGAAGTTTCCCGCTTCGAAGACGCCCTGAAGGTTGCAGGCGGCGAGAAGCAGATGGTGGTGCGTGATGTGGTCGAACTATTAGCCGAAGCCTTGGAGGACTAAACCGTGGATATCCTCGTATTGATGAAGGTGGTGCCGGACGTGGTCGAAGAGCTGGAAGTCGGCTCGGACGGCAAGTCATTGGACACAAGCTTCCTGCGCACGATCATCAATGAACGCGATGATCACGCGCTGGAACAGGCGCTGCTGCTCAAGGACAAGCACGGCGGCAAAGTGACGCTGCTGACGCTGGACGCGCCCGATATTGACGACGTGTTGTTCACAGCATTGGCGAAAGGCGCCGACCGCGCGGTGAAGATTTGCGGCGTCGAGTCGGTCCAGAGCACGCAGACCGCGGTGAAGCTCTTCGGCGAGACGATCGCGAAGACGCCGGGCCTGCTGCCGGTGGACCTGATCTTGACGGGCGTCTCGGCGATTGACGACCTCGACGGATTGATGGCTGCGCCGATCGCGCAACAACTCGGCTGGCCTTACTCGGGCGTCGTCACGCAGGTGGCGCTCGCCGACAAGACCGCCACGGTCATCAAGGAGTTTGCAGGCGGCGTGCGCGGCGAATACGAGGTGCCGACGCCCGCCGTGCTGGGCATCCAGGCTGCCGAGAAGCCGCCGCGCTACGTGCCGGTGGCCAAGGTGCGCGCGGCGATGAAGTCCATGACCATCGAGTCGGTGGACGCCCCCGCGGTCGAGGCGGCCACGACGGTCGCGGTGCAACAGATGGCGAAGCCGCAAGTGACCGGCCACGCCGAGATGCTCGAAGGCTCGCCGGAGGAAGTGGCTGACAAGATTTGCGAGTTGTTGGCGAAACGCGGACTGATCTGAGGAGGACACGAACATGGCTGGCAACATCTGGATTGTAGCGGAAGCGTGGCGGGGCCAGGTCTCCGAAATCACGTTTGAACTGCTGGCGTTGGGCCGCGAAGTCGCGGGCCAGGCCGGCGCGCCGTTGGAAGCCGTCCTGCTCGGCAGCAACGCGCGCGAACTCGCCCAGAAGCTCGGTGCGGCGGACACGGTGCTTTACGCCGACAACGCGGCGTTGGCCGATCCCGTGCCGGAGAATTTCGCCACGGCGCTCGCGCAACTCATCAAGGAGAAGCAGCCCGCCGCCGTGCTGGTGCCGCTGACGAATCTGTCGGTGGACGTCGGCGTCATGCTGGCGGCGCAACTCAACGTGCCGTTCCTCAACTACTGCAAAGACCTCAAGGCCGAAGGTGGCAACCTGACGGCGACGTGCGTGCTCTACGGCGGCAAGATGGAAGCCACCGTCACCGCGTCCGCGAAGCCGGCGATCATCGGCATCCTGCCGGGCGCGCGCTCGGTTGATCAGGGTCGCTCCGACAAGGCCGCGACGATTGCCGACGTGGCCGTGACGCTGGCCGCGCCCAAGGTTCATTTCAAGCGATACCTCGAATCCGAAGCGGGCGACGTGGACATCACGCAGAAGGATTTCCTCGTGGCGGTTGGCCGCGGCATCCAGACCAAGGACAATCTCGACCTTGCCGAAGACCTCGCGGCCACGCTCGGCGGCGCGGTGTGCGGCTCGCGGCCGGTGATTGACCAGGGCTGGCTGGGGTTGTCACGGCAGGTTGGCAAGTCAGGCATGAACGTGAAGCCGAAGCTTTACGTGACGTTGGGCATCAGCGGCGCGCCGGAGCACGTCGAAGGCATGAAGAGCGCGCAGTGCATCATTGCCGTGAACACCGACGCCGCGGCGCCGATCTTCAACGTGGCCCACTACGGCGTCGTCGGCGACGCGCTCGAAGTGGCGCCGGCGTTGACGGAGAAAATCAAAGCGCGAAAGGGATAAAGAACCGTGGACCTCGATCCAGTCAGAATCTCGCTGATGGGCCTGCCCGCTTGGGCAGTGCTCTGGGTGCTGACGCTTGGCGCGTTCGGGGTGTTCGGCTTCCGCGCATGGCAACTGGTCGGCCTGCTGCTGAAGGCGCGGTCGGAGAACCGTTTCGACCAGCTTGGCGCGCGCGTGATGCGTTTCGTCCGGCACGTGCTGCTCCAGCCGCGGCTCTTCAACGAGCCGAGCATCGGTCTGGCCCACTTCCTCATCTTCTGGGGTTTCGTGGTCTATGTCATCTGTTTCAACTGGAGCCTCGTCCGCGGCCTGCTGCCTGTCCTGCCGATTCCGTATCCCGATGAGTTTGGCCCCTCGGCGTTCTTCCTCGATGTGTTCGCGGTGGCGGTGCTGGTTTCGCTCGGCGCGGCAGTGGTGCGGCGCGTGTTTTTCCCGCCGGCGCATCTGCACCTGAGCTGGGACGCGAACTTGATCCTGTCGCTGATCGGCATCCTGATGCTGACGACGCTATTCGGCGGAAGCTTCCGGCTGCTCGGCGAAGGCAAGACCTTCAGCATGTGGACACCGTTCAGCAGCTTGGTGGCGATGGTGTGGCCGGCGATGACCGGCGCGGACGCGCACCGCTGGGCCATCGGCATGTGGTGGACGCACATGATCACGGTGTTGTTCTTCCTTGTCTATCTGCCTTACTCGAAGCACCTGCACCTGCTGGCGTCGCCGTTCAACGTCTTCTTCGGCAACCTCCGCCCGGCGGGCGACCTGAGCATCGCCGGCGGCGGCGAGGAGCTTGCGGCCGGCTCGGCGAAGTGGAACGAGTTCACGTGGAAGCAACTGCTCAGCGGTTTCTCGTGCGCCGAGTGCGGTCGTTGTGACCGCGCGTGCCCGGCGACGAATTCAGGTTTCCCGTTGCAGCCGCAGCAGCTTGTCCAGAAGCTCAAGAAGCACAGCATCCACGCCGGCTTGGCGAAGCAGAACGGCAACGGCGAGAAGCTGATCGGCGACGTGATCACCGAGAACGAGATTTGGGCCTGCACCACCTGCATGTCGTGCATGGAGCGTTGCGCGGTGCTCAACGAGCAACTGCCAATCATCGTCCAACTGCGCCGGCATCTGGTCAGCGAAGGCCAGATGGCCAAGACCGTCCAGGACGCGCTCAACAACTTCAACCGCTACGGCAACTCGTTCGGCAAGTCGGACCGGATGCGCGCGAAGTGGACGCAAGCGCTCGGCTGGAAGGTCAAGGACGCGCGCAAAGAAGAGGTGGAATATCTTTGGTTTGTCGGCGACTACGCGTCGTTCGACCCGCGGTTGGAAGAAAGCACGCGCAAGACCGCGAACGTGTTCAAGGCTGCCGGCGTGGACTTCGGCATTCTCTATGAAGGCGAGCGCAACGCTGGCAACGACGTGCGGCGCGTCGGCGAGGAGGGCTTGTTCGAAATGCTGCGGGACAAGAACCTGCAAGCGATGGGCAAGGCCAAGTATAAGAAGATCGTCACGACCGACCCGCACGCGTTCAACACGCTGAAAAACGAATATGGCTTCGAAGGTGTTGAGGTGTTGCACTACAGCGAAGTGCTGGACCGGTTGGCGGCGGAGGGAAAGCTGGCGTTCAAGAACAAGGTCGCCGGCCGTGTCACGTATCACGACCCCTGCTACCTCGGCCGCTACAACGACATTTACGAACCAGCGCGCCGTATCCTGAAGGCTGCGGGCGTCGAGCTGGTGGAGATGGAGCGCAGCCACAACCGCAGTTACTGCTGCGGCGCTGGCGGCGGACGCATCTGGATGGAAGATGTCGAGGGCGTGAAGGAACGACCGGCCGAGAGCCGCGTGCGCGAAGCCGCGGCGTTGGGCGTGACCACACTAGTGGTGGCGTGCCCGAAGGATTTGGTGATGTTCCAGGACGCGCTCAAGACCGCGGGCTTGGAAGGCAAACTGGTAATCAAAGACGTTATAGATTTGGTCGAGGAAGCCACTCGACAAGCGTAAGAGGACACTATCATGGTAAACATCAAAGGAACCGAACAACCGCGGATTGGCGTGTATATCTGCCATTGCGGGCACAACATTGCCGGCACGATTGACGTGGCGGCCGTGGCCAAATACGTCGAAAAACTGCCCGGCGTCGTGGTCTCGCGCGACTACAAATACATGTGCTCCGACCCCGGCCAGCAGTTGATCCAGTGGGACATCAAGGGCCACAAGCTCAACCGCATCGTCGTCGCGAGCTGCTCGCCGTTGTTGCACGAACACACGTTCCGCAACGCGACCGAGAAGGGCGGCATCAACCCGTTCTATTTCCAGATGGTCAACATCCGCGAGCACAACTCGTGGGTCCACACCGATCACGCTGCAGCCACGCAAAAGGCCAAGGCGCAGATTCACGGTGCCGTGCGCCGCGTTGCTGGCCATCGCGCATTGGAAACCAAGAAAGTGCCGATTCATCCCGACGTGCTGGTCGTGGGCGCGGGCATTGCGGGCATCCACGCCGCGCTGACGCTGGCCAACGCCGGGAAGAAGGTTTATTTGGTCGAGCGCGAGCCGTCCATCGGCGGCCACATGGCAAAATTCGACAAGACCTTCCCGACGCTCGACTGCGCGGCGTGCATTCTGACGCCGAAGATGTCGCAGGTTGGCAACCATCCCAACATCACGCTCTGGAGCTACTCCGAAGTGGTGAAGATGGATGGCTACGTCGGCAACTACAAGATTGCCATCAAGCGCAAGCCCCGTTACGTCAACGAGGAGCTGTGCATTGGCTGTCAGGAGTGCGTTGCCCACTGCGTCTTCAAGGAGCCGAAGTTCCCGGACGAGTTCAACGAAGGCCTCGGCAAACGCCGCCCGGTTTACATCCCGTTCTTGCAAGCCACCCCGCAGGTCGTGCTGATTGACCCCGAGGTTTGTTTGAACTTCAAGCGTGCCAAGAACCCCGATGGCTCGCCGATTGTCAGCGACAAATGCAAGAAGACCTGCGTCGAAGCCTGCGGCGAGAACAAGGCGATCAGCTTCCATCAGAAAGAGGAGATCAAAGAGATCCAGGTTGGCACGGTCATTGTGACGACTGGGTTCAAGACCTTCGATGCCAAGCGCGTGCCCTACTATGGCTACGGCAAGTATCCGAACGTCTATACGGCGCTCGAAGTCGAGCGGCTTGTCAACGCCAGCGGTCCGACCGGCGGCGAGGTCATCTTGCGCGATGGCAAGAAGCCGAAGACGATCGCTATCGCCCACTGCGTTGGCAGCCGCGATGAGAATACTAATCGTCATTGTTCGCGCGTTTGCTGTATGTATTCGCTCAAACTCGCGCATTTGCTCAAAGAGCACACTGATGCGGAGATCTACAACTTCTACATTGATATCCGCACACCGGGCAAAGGATTCGAGGAGTTTTACCAGAGCGTGGCGACCGAGGGCGTCCACTTCGTCCGCGGCAAGATCGCGGATGTCTATCCGGAGGCCGGCAATACCGGCAAACTGATCGTGCAGGCTGAGGACACGCTGCTGGGCCGCGTGCGCAAGCAACCCGTGGACATGGTCGTGTTGGCGGTGGGCTTGGAACCGCAGGCCGACGCGCAAGATGTGCGCCGGATGTTCAACATGAGTTGCGGCTCGGAAGGCTTCTTCCTGGAGCGCCACCCGAAGCTCGCGCCGGTGAGCACCTTCACCGACGGCGTGTTCATCGCCGGTGCCTGTCAGTCGCCGAAGGACATTCCCGACACGGTCGCGCAAGCTGGCGCGGCGGCGGCCGAGGCGATGGCGCTCATTGACAAGGGCTACGTTGAGCAGGAGCCGAACACAGCGAACATCATCGAAGAGGAGTGCAGCGGCTGCAAATCGTGCATTGCGCTCTGTCCCTACACCGCCATCACGTTCGACGAGGCCAAGAAAAAGGCCGTCATCAACGAGGCGCTTTGCAAGGGTTGCGGCACGTGCGTGGCGAGCTGCCCGTCCGGTTCGATCAAACAGAACCTGTTCGAGGACGAGGAAATCTTCAGCGAGATCGAAGGCGTGTTGGCCCAAGTCTGAAATTCTGTGCATACGGATGGCCGCGACAACGACAATCGGATTGGCCCGGACTGCCACGGGCGACGATGAAGAATCGGCCCCGGTTTACCGAGCCGGGCCGAGGGAAGGATTGCGCGCGCCGTGAGCACGGTCAGTCAGCCCAACGAACCGAAGACTGAAGGAACCGCCGGGGGATTTTCCTTGGCGGCCCTGCGCCGTGTGCGCGTCACGATCGCAACCAAGCTGATCGTGGGTTTCCTGCTGGTGTGCATGATTGTTGGCATCACGTTCGGTGTCGTCGGTGTTCACATCATCGGCGGCTTGGTTGTGGACGAGGCCCAGGAAAAAGTCCGGACCGACCTCAACGTGGCGCGCGAGATTTATCTCAACCATCTGGACCGGATCAGCGACAAAATGCGGTTCGTGGCCGGCCGGACGTTTGTGCGCGACGGATCGTCGCTCAAGGAGCGTGACAAGGTCGTTGAGGCGCTGACGGCGTTCCGCGAACGGGAGCGGCTGGATGTTCTGGGCATTACCGATTCCGCGGGTGTGGTTGTGGCGCGCGTGACCACCGCAGGTGTTTCCGGCGACAACCAAAGCCAGGATCCATTGATCGGACGCGTCCTGCAGAGCCGGGCGCCGGTGGCATCCACCTGTCTCATATCAGGGGATCAACTGCGCAAGGAATCGCCCGCCTTGGCAGAGCGCGCGCGGTTCGAAGTTGTCCCCACGCCCAAGGCCCGGCCCCGTTCGGAGCGCGAGGAAACCTCCGGGCTGATGCTGAAGGCGGCAGCGCCGATCTTCGACTTGAAGAACCAATTCATCGGCGTGGCCTACGGCGGCATCCTGTTGAGCCGTAACTTCGAGATCGTGGACAAGATCAAGCAAACCGTTTTCCAGGACGTGAAGTATCAGGGCGAAGAGATCGGCTCGGCTACGATTTTCCAGGACGACCTGCGCATCTCCACCAACGTCCAGAATGAAGACGGCGCGCGAGCCATCGGCACACGCGCGGCGAAGGACGTTTACGACCGCGTAGTGACGGAGGGTGAGCGTTGGATCGGCCGCGCCTACGTGGTCAATGCCTGGTATATTACCGCCTACGAGCCGATCCGAGACGTGGTCAACAAGATCGTCGGCATGCTCTATGTCGGGGTCCGCGAGCAGAAATACACCGACACCCGGATGCGCGCCACCGCGGCGTTCGTGGTGATCACTTTGGCGGGCGGCGCGGCCTCGATGTGCCTGTTTTATTTCATCGCCAGAAACATTTCAGTTTCGGTTCACAAACTGGTTCTGGCCTCCCGCGAAGTGGCGCGCGGCAACCTCGACGCGCGCGTGGAAATTGCCTCGCAGGACGAGCTGCATGAACTGGCCGACACGTTCAACTCCATGGCTTCCTCGCTGAAGAAGCGCGACGAGAAACTCAGGGAGTTTGCCCGCAAGAAGATCATGCAATCCGAGCGGCTCGCCGTCATCGGCCAGTTGGCTGCGGGCGTGGCTCACGAGATGAACAATCCGCTGACGGGCATTGTGACTTACTCGCATCTGCTGCTGGAACGGACCAATGCCCAGGATGGCAGCAACGAGTTTCTGCGCAAGATTGCCACGCAAGCCGACCGTTGCCGTGGCATCGTGCGCGGGCTGCTGGATTTCTCGCGGCCGAAGAAGCCCGACAAGCGTTCGTGCAACCTCAATCAAGTGTTGCAGGAGTGTGTGTCGCTGGTGGAGAACCAGTCCCTGTTCCACAACATCCAGGTCGAGAAGAATTTCCAGAAGAACCTTCCATTGGTGATTGTAGATCCATCGCTCATCCAGCAGGTGTTCATGAACCTCATCATCAACGCCGCCGAGGCGATGGACGGCAAAGGCCGGCTCAGTCTGACGACGCGGTTGGAACCTGACGGCGAGTGTGTCGAGATCGTCTTCGCCGATTCAGGCCACGGCATCAGCGAGGAGAACTTGGAACGTATTTTTGATCCGTTTTTCACGACCAAGGAAGTCGGCCACGGAACCGGCTTGGGCCTGGCCATCAGCTTTGGTATCGTCAAGGAACACGAAGGAACCATTGCAGTGGAAAGTGAAATGGGCAAGGGCGCGACCTTTACGGTCCGCCTGCCGGCGCGGGACCTGAACAAAGCTTAGCCGATGCAAGAAACAAAGATATTGATTATTGATGACGAGGAAGTCGTGCTCGATTCCTGCAAGCTCGTGCTGGAGCCTGCCGGTTTCAAGATCGCCACGGCCAGCAACGGCATCGCCGGGCTGGGCATGGTGCGCGAATTCGGGCCGGACCTGATCTTCGTGGACCTGAAGATGCCCGGCATCTCCGGTTTCGAGGTGTTGGAACGGCTCCGCACGATGGACCCGAACCAGGTCGCCATCGTCATCACCGGTTACGCCACGGTCAGCTCCGCAGTGGATGCGATGAAGCGGGGCGCCTACGATTTCCTGCCCAAGCCGTTCACGCCTGACGAACTGCGCCTCATCACCAAGCGCGGCCTCGAAAAACACCGGCTTGTGCAAGAGGCGATCGCGCTGCGCCGCGAGAAGGAAATGCTCCGCGAGAATTTCGCTGCCATCCTCTCACATGAACTCAAGTCACCGCTGAGCGCGCTCCAGCAGCATCTCTTTGGCCTGGCCGACGACCTCGCCGACAAGATGTCGGAGGAGCAGAAGGCGCGCACGGAACGGATGAAAAGCCGGCTCGACGACCTGCTGAAACTGATTCACAACTGGCTTCGGGTCTTCTCGGTGGACGTGAACAAGATCAAGGAGCAGTTCCAGCCGGTCGCCGTGGCGTCCGTTGTCACGCGTGCCGTCGAGAACGTCCTGCCCCACGCGACGCGCAAGAACATCGAGATCGTCAGCACCGTCGGCGATTCGCTGCCGATGGTGTCGGGCGACGCGGTGAGCCTTGCGGAGGTCATTGGCAACATTCTCAACAACGCAATCAAATACTCGAAGCCGCAGACGACCGTCCGGCTGACGGCCGAAGCCGCGCAGGGCGAGGTGGTCATCTCGGTGGCCGACGGCGGTGTTGGCATCGCCAAGGAGGATTTGCCGTTTATCTTCGGTGATTTCTACCGCGGCAAAGGCGCGGCGCAGATGGAGAGCGGTTGCGGATTGGGTCTGGCGATCAGCCGGCGCATCGTCGAGGCCCACGGCGGTTCAGTGGTCGCGGAGAGCGAGCCGGGCAAAGGAAGCAAATTTATCATTCGCCTGCCGGCGAAAACTTGAAAAGGAGACACTACCATGAGCGAACAAAAACAGTTGCTGATCATTGACGACGATCCCGATTTCGCGGAGGGGATCAAATCCATCCTCGTGAAGGCCAACTACAGCGTGGACATGGCCCACAACCCGAAGGACGGCTGGGCCGCCCTTGAGAAGAACAAATACGACCTGCTGCTGCTCGACGTGATGATGGGCCGCGGCGCCGAGGGCATCATGATCGCCCGCAAGCTTGGCAAGGATGCGAAGTTCCGCGACCTGCCCGTCCTGATCATCACCAGCATCCGCGAACAGATGGCGTTCCTGTTCCCCGGCGGCGCGGTGCATCCGAACTTTGTGGACGTGGACGAGCTGATCGAGAAGCCCGTCGAGCCGAAACTGCTGCTCGACAAGGTCAGCACGTTGATCAAGTCCTCCGAGGCCAAGAAAAAGAAATAGGAACCTTATGGCAACGACAGTCACATTCAGCCAGGAGATTGCCAACGTGCTCCACGCGGCGGGCGGCACGCCCGTCAGCGCCTGCATGCAATGCGGCACCTGCTCCGGCACCTGCCCCGTCGGCGATTTCATGGACGTGCGGCCCCAGCGGCTCATCCGCATGATTGACGCCGGCCTCAAGGACAAGGTCATGGCCACCCGCGCTTTCTGGTATTGCGCCTCCTGCTACCAATGCACCGTGCGCTGCCCGCGCGGCATTGACATTGCGGAGCTGATGTATGGCCTGAAGCGCTACACCATCTGGAAGAACCAGTATCCCGAGGACCTCATCGGTCCGGCGTTCTCCGAGACCTTCGTCAAAACCATCGTGCGCACCGGCCGCAGCTACGAGCCGGTGTTGGCGACCAGCTACTTCTTCACGCTCGGCCTGAAGGAAATGCTGTCCGAGGCGCAGAACGCCACGATGCTCATGCTCAAAGGCCGCCTCCCCGTCCTTCCGGCGCGGATCAAGAGGCTGGAGAATTTCAAACGGATGATCAAACGCATCATCCCGATCGGAGACTAAGTTAATGATCCAAAAGAAGTTTGCATATTTCCCAGGCTGTTCGCTTGAGAAGATGGCGGAGAGCTACCACCTCTCCACCGTCGAGATCGCCCGCGTGATGGGCATGGAACTCAAGGAGCTGGAGGACTGGAACTGTTGTGGCGCCACCGCCTACTTCCACGTGGACGAGCTGCTTGCCCATACGCTTTGCGCGCGGAACCTGGCGATGGCCGAGAAGGAGGGACTGGACCTCGTGGCGCCGTGCAGCGGGTGCTACAAGAACATGCACGCCTGCAACGCCCACCTGAAGAAGGACCACGACCTGGCCGACCACATCAACTTCGCCCTCGAAGAGGACAACCTCCGCTATGACGGCAAGATCAAGGTTCATCACCTGATCGAGGTGTTTTCCGAAGACCTGAAAGAGGTCAAGGCCAAGGCCACCAATCCGTTGACCGGTTTGAAGGTTGCGCCTTATTACGGCTGTCAGATTTTGCGGCCGAGGAAGTTCGAGCACGAGAATGTCGAGGAGCCGCGCTACTTCGAGGACTTGATGACCGCCATCGGCGCGACGCCGGTGGATTTTCTGCTCCGGCTGCGTTGCTGCGGCGCGGCGCTCATCATCACGAACCGGCAGGCCGCGCTGAGCATGGTGCGCAACCTGTTGCAGAACGCGCTGGACTCCGGCGCGGACGTGATCGCAACCGCCTGCCCGCTCTGTCAAGTGAACCTCGAATGCTATCAGGACCAGGTCAATGCAGAGTTCGGAACGAAGTTCTCCGTGCCCGTGTTTTACTTTACGCAACTGATGGGCCTGTCCATGGGCATCCCGGCCAAGCGGCTGGGCATCGGCACCGAGTTTCTGTCGCCGCCAACGGCGATGCTTGCTGCTTGTAGGAAAGCGGCTGCTGTGTAACCTCGTGATCAGGAACGTCCGCTGTTATCATTCGGAGAGTTGGTTGACTGTAAGATCGTGAACTACTTCACATGCAAGACCAGGAAGATATGCAAGGGATCGGCGCATGGCACATAAGCTGACAACCTGCACTTTCTGCGGTGTGGGATGTGGTCTCTACTTGGAGACGACGGACAACCGCACCGTGGCGGGTGTTTATCCCAGCATGTCGCACCCGACCAACGACGGGAAGATTTGCGTGCGCGGCTGGAATGTCCATGAGGTTGCCACGTCATTGGATCGCCTGAAGCAGCCGCTGCTCCGCAAGAACGGCCGGTTCGAGGAAGTAAGCTGGGACGAAGCCATCGGCTTCATTGCCGAGCGGCTCAAGAGCATTCGGGACCAGCACGGTCCCGACGCGCTGGCGTTTCTGAACTCGCCGCGCTGCTCGAACGAGGAAAGTTACCTTCTCCAGAAGCTCGCCCGCGCCGTCATTGGCACCAACAACGTGGACCACGGCACAGGTGTCTATAGCAACAACTCCATCAACGTCTTGCTCGACATGATCGGCGTGCCGGCCACGACGAACTCGATCGGCGAACTGGCTTCGAGCGAGGTTGTTGTGGTGGACGGCGTGGACCTTGGTCGGCAGTTGCCAACCATCGGCGGTCACGTCATTCGCGCCAAGCTCAAGGGCGCCAAGCTTATCGTCATTGACGCGCGCAAGCACCGCGTGGCCGAGAGCGCTGATTACTTCATCCAACTCAAACCCGGCACCGAGACGTTGCTCTACGGTGCAATGGCTAAGGTCATCGTGGACCGCGGCCTGATGAACCTGCCGTTCATTAAGGCCCACTGCCGCGACTACGAGGCGTTTCTCGACCAACTGGCCGGCTACGACCTGCTGGCCGGTGCCGAGGGTTGCGGCGTGTCTGCGGATATCATTGAAGCCGCGGCACTCGCCTATGCCCGCGCGAAATCCGCGGCCATCCTCTATTCCACCGGCATCGAGTCGCGAGAGGCGGAGAGCATCCAAGCGCTCGTGAACCTCGCGCTGCTCACGGGCCAGCTCGGCAAGGCCGGCGCGGGCATCTACGCACTCACGGAGCACAACAATCTTCAGGGCGTCTGCGATATGGGCATGTTGCCCGACCGCCTGCCCGGCTACCGGTCCGTAACCAGCGCCGCCGACCGCGCCTCGGTCGAGGCCGTCTGGAAAACGAAATTGTCCGCCGCCCCCGGCTTGAACGCGCGCTCTTTGCTCGGAGATCGTGGCGGCGGCAAGGTGAAGGCACTCTGGCTCTGTCGCTACGATCCGGTGAACACGGCGTTTTTCGGTGACGCGGCCAACTCGCTCAAGCAGTTTGACCTTGTGGTGGTGCAGCACCTGTTTATGACCGGCACGGCGCAGTTCGCGCACGTCGTGCTGCCGTCGTCCGCGTTTGGCGAGGAAGAAGTGTCGTTCACCAGCAGCGATCGGCGGATACAGTTGGCCCGACAGGCGATCGAGTCGCCGCCGGGGCCGATACCGGCTTGGGAACAAATCGCGCGAGTGGGCCGCGCAATGGGAGCAGACTGGAGCTACAAGACCGCCGCCGACGTGATGGACGAGCTGGGCGAGGTGGTGCCGTTCTACAGCGGCGCGAGCCACGACAACCTCGCGCGCGAATACGGCCGCCAGTGGCCCTGCACCAAGGATCGGCCGCTCGGCACGCAGTTCCTCTTTGCGGATGGCAGCGGTGGCCGGCGGTTTAAGTTCGTGCCGGTGCCGAAGCCGGCGCTGGAAGTGTCACCGAAGGATTTTCCGTTTACCTTGGTCTTTGGTCACTCGCTCTATTACTGGAACCAGAACATCCTGATCCAGCACAGCGAGACGCTCAAACGCGAATATCGCATCTTACTGCTCGATTACCCGGACGGTTTCGTCGAGATCAACACCGCTGACGCCAAGGCGCTCGGCATCCGCGACGGCGAGAAAATCCGGCTCCGCGCGGCCAGCGGCTCCGCCGTCGCCGCGGCGCGTGTCACGCCTGAGGTGCGCGGTGGCACCATCTTTGTGCCGTTTTTCGTTCGCGAAGTGCAGAAGCAGATTCTGGGTCGGGCGCACAGCGGGCACCAGATCATGCCGGTGCGCGTGGAGAAGGAGACCACATGAAAGCCCGCATTCTCGACAGCGCCGATGTGTTGAAAATCGTGGATCTACTGCGCCAGCAGGACTGCGAGGTCTTCGCGCCGTTCGGCGGCCGTGGTCGTGACACCTGCTACGACAAGGTCACTGATCAGAACCGCGACCAGATTCAGATTCATCTGCCGAACCCTTACTATCCGCCGAAGCGGTTCATCTTCCCGCACATTGAGCGGCTGATGAAGATCCAGCGCAGCGACGGCGGCATCCAGATCGAGCCAACCTACCGCGAGCCGAAACGCGCCATTTTCGGCATCCGCTCGTGCGACGTGGCGGGAATCTGGCACCTCGACCGTTTTTTTATGGGCCGCGATTATCGCGACATCTATTACGAGAAGCGCCGCAAGAACATGTTTCTGGTCAACGTGGCCTGCACCGACCCGGCCCGCGACATCGGCGAGGAGTGTTTCTGCGTCTGCGCCGACACCGGTCCGGCTGCGCGTGAACATTTCGATCTCCAGTTGATGGATCTTGGCGGCGGCGAGTTCATGGCGGTGGCCGGCACGCCGGCGGGCGAAGCGCTGTTCAGCGCGCCGTTCTTCCGGAAAGGCACCGAGGCGCACGTCGCGAAGCGCCGGGCAATCCTCGGCGAGGTCCGCAAGAGTTTCAAACCATCCACCACGAGCTGGTTCTCCGCCGCGATCCGCCACGTGTCGGCGGGGAAGATTCAGGAGAAAACCTGGGAGGACATCGGTCGGCGTTGCCTGGAGTGCGGCGGCTGCACCTATGTCTGCCCTGCATGCACCTGCTTCACGGTCAGCGACCGTCAGGTTGGGCCGGACGAGGTCGAGCGCGTCCGCATCTGGGACGCCTGCGCGCTCGGCGGCTTCACGCGGATGGCCGGTGGCCATAACCCGCGCCGGGCCGTCCACGACCGCCGTAACCGCCGCTTTTTCCGAAAACTGTCGCACTACTTCATCCAGCGCGAGCTTTCGATGGCTTGCGTTGGCTGTGGTCGCTGTGCCGCCGTCTGCCACGGCGACATCGGCATGCCCAGCGTCGTGGAAATGATTCGCCGCGAAACAGCGGAGGTTGATAAACATGAACCTGTCGCCCGTTGAAAACGTTTATCTGCCGAGGATCGCGGTTCTCGACCGGGTGGTGGACGAAATCGCCGAGGTCAAGACGTTCTACTGGCGTTTCGAGGATCCGGCGGAGCAGGCGGCATTCAAACAATTCCGCCCCGGCCAGTTCGCACAGGTGTCGCTCTTCGGCGTCGGCGAGTTTCCCGCGTCGTTGCCGCCCAGTCCGACGGAAAAGGAAACATTCTTCACGGTCCGCACGGTCGGCAGTTGCACCGCGGCGCTGCACCAGCTCAAGCCGGGCGACAAATTTGCCGTGCGCGGCCCCTACGGCAACGGCTTCCCGATGGAGGAGTATTACGGGAAGAACCTCGTCTTCGTTGCCGGAGGTATCGGCCTGATTCCGCTCCGCTCGTGCATCATCTACGCGCTGGCCCATCGCGAGAAATACAAACGCATCCAGATTTTTCTCGGCGCCAAGACGCCGCGTGACTTGATGTATCGCGACAACCTGCGCGAGTGGGAGAAATCCGCCGGCGTCGAGTGCCATCTCACCGTGGACCGTGCTGCCGACGGCTGGACCGGCAACGTCGGCGTCGTCGGCAGCCTGTTCAAAAAAACCGGCGTGCAGGTGGCGGTGGACAATACGGTCGCGTTTGTGTGCGGTCCGCCGATCATGTTCCGCTTCGTCATCAAGGACCTCAAGGCGCTTGGTTTTCAGGACAAGAACATCGTTTCGACGCTGGAGCGCTACATGAAGTGCGGCGTCGGCAAGTGCGGTCACTGTTGCATAGGTGTCGCCTACGTCTGCGTGGACGGCCCGGTGTTCACCTACGAGCAAATCCAGAAACTTGGCGAAGACATCTGATGCCCGACCTCCGCGAACAACTTGAGGTGTGCTTCCAAGGCCGCGTCTGTCTGATGGGCCTCGGCAACACCGACTATGGCGACGACGGCTTTGGCGTGCGTCTGGCGGAAGCTCTCGCTGAAGCAGGCGCGCCGGATGTGGTCGTGGCCGGCACAACGCCTGACCGGTTTGTTGGCCGCGTCGCGGGCGAAAGTTTCGACCATCTGATCTTTCTCGACGCCGTTGAGTTCGGCGGCGCGCCCGGCTCGGCGGTCTTCCTGAACGCCGAAGAAATGGCGGCGCGGTTTCCGCAAATCTCGACACACAAGATTTCGCTGGGCTTGCTGGCGAAATGGGCCGAGGCGAGAGGTTCGATGCGAGCGTGGCTGCTCGGCGTCCAACCGGAGTCGCTCAGGCACAGCGCCGGCCTGACGCCGACCGTCCAGAGAACGCTCGAAGCATTGGTCGAACTTCTGAGTGAGATGCCCGCGTGCGCTTCCGTCCAGTCCGCACTCGTATGCTAACTCCCGAAAAAGCTGTCATCGCTTCAATCCTGCTCTGCATGGCTGGGGCAGTGCTGACGCTGTTGGTGTCGCGCTATAAGACCGTGGCGGGCTGGCTCGCGTTCATCGTGACCGCGGCCACGGCGGGTTTGATTTTCTCTGCCGTGGCGCACGTGCTGACGGTCGGGCCTTCGTCGCATCCAGCAGCGTTTTGGGCGATGCCGAAATTTGGCTTCGCGCTGCGCATCCACGTGGACGGGCTGACGGCGATGTTCCTGATGCTGACGGCGATGATCGCGGTGCCGGCGGCGTTTTATTCCATCGCTTACATGCGGCACTACGAAGACTACAGCGTGGCGCGTTACTACCCGAACTTCCTGCTGTTTCTCGCTGCGATGTATGGGTTGGTGAGCACCACCGACATGATGTGGTTCTTCTTCATCTTCTGGCAGATGATGACGCTGCCAGGCTACGCGCTTATCCGTTTCGAGAACAAGAAACCGGAGAACATCCGCGCCGCGAACAAATACCTCGTCATGATGCAGATCGCCTGCGTCGCGACGATGATCGGAGCCGAACTGGTCGCTGTGACGGGCGCGTCGGTCAGCGGTAGCGCCACGTTGAAGTATGACTTTGACACGGTCAGCGCGAACCTGCCTGCGATGCTCGTCGCCAGACCCGGCGTCACCGCGCTGGCGTTCGCGCTGTTCCTGGTCGGCTTCGGCATCAAGATGGGCATGTGGCCGTTCGGCCAAGTCTGGCTGCCGGACGCACATCCGGCCGCGCCGTCGCCGGTCAGCGCGATGCTCTCCGGCGTGATGATCAAGACCGGCGTGTATGGCCTGATGCGCTATTTCCTCTGGCTCGTGCCGCCTGCGGCGCAAGCCGACTATCCGCTCGCCAAATGGGGCCTCGTCGTTGCCGTGCTCGGCACGATCACGCTGTTCACCGGCACGATGCAGGCGTTGAAGCAGGAACAGTCGAAGCGATTGCTGGCTTTCCACAGCATCGGCCAGATCGGCTACATCCTGCTCGGCGTCGGCGCGTGCATGGCGTTGCTGCCGGTTGCCGGCCCGAACGCAGCGGCGCTCGCCACGATCGGCTTTTTTGGCGCGCTGTTCCATGTGCTGAATCACGGCCTGTTCAAGGGCTTGCTCTTCCTCAACGCCGGCTCGATGCTCCACGCCACCGGCACGCAAGACCTGAACAAGATGGGCGGCCTGATGAGGTTCATGCCGCTCACCGCAATCACCGCCATTGTGGCTTCGTTCTCGATTTCCGGCGTGCCACTGTTCAATGGCTTCGTCAGCAAATGGAGCATCTATGTTGCGGCGATCCAAGGCAGCGGCAGCGCGAAGTATCTCGCCGTCTGCGCCGTCATTGCCATCCTGACCAGCGCGCTGACACTGGCATCGTTCATCAAGTTCTTCGGCGTGAGCTTCCTCTCGCGCACCAGCGAACTCGTCACCGCACAGGCGGCGAAACGCGGCCGGCTTGAAGTTGGCTGGATGATGCAGTTACCGCAGGTTGTGCTCGCGTTCTTCTGCGTGCTGCTGGGCGTGATGCCAGCCATCGCGTTCAGCCTGATGCAATCCGCGATGAACGCCAGCCAGCAGCAGGGGTTTGGCGCTCAGTTGGCCAAGGCCGCGCCGGTGGCGAGCGGTCCACTAAGCGGGTTGGAGGAATTGAACTCCGCTGCTTTGTTCGTCCCGGTTGCTCTCGCGGTCGTGCTGGGCTTGGTGTTTTTGGCCGCCTTGGTTCTCTCGAAACTCGGCAGAGCACCGCGCCGCGCCGCCGTGCCGTGGCTTTGCGGCTACGTGCTCGAAGCGGACTGCCATCGCTACGTCGCACACAATTTTTACGGTGAGATAAAACGTTACTTCCGCTGGTTGGGCGGAATGCCGTCGTCTTGCCATAGAACGAGCCGGACTCATTCCGTGTCACCGCCGAATTTGCACTAGTGGGTTTATGATGACAGCCGAATATGCCGTTGCCGCCGCGATGCTGATCTGTTTCAGCGGGGCGCTGGCGACTTGGACCGGAGCGTGCCGCAAGTCTGCTGTCGGGTGGATTGCGTTCGCTGTGGTCGTTGTGTCGAGCCTGCTGGTGCTGGCGGGCGTCGCCAGTGTGCTCATGTTCGGCCCCGGCAACCCAGTCACGTGTCTCGAAGTGCCTTCGCTCGGTTTTGCGCTTCGACTGCATGTGGATGGCTTGAGCGCGGTGTTTCTCGGACTCATCGCGACCGTTGCGATCCCCGCTGCGCTCTACTCCATCGAATACATGCAGCACCACCTCGAGCATGGGACGGGGCGGTATTATCCGGATTTCCTCATCTTCATCACCGCGATGTATGGCCTCGTCAGCACCACGGACATGATGTGGTTCTTCTTCATCTTCTGGCAGATGATGACGCTGGCGGGCTACACGCTGATCCGGTTCGATCCGAAGAATCCCGGCCGGCTCCGCGCCGCCAACAAGTTCCTCATCATGATGCAGATTGCCTGCGCCGTGAGCATGATCGGCGCCCAGTTGCTCGTTGTCGCGGGCGGGCCGTCGAACGTGTCGCCGATGTTGAAGTATGATTTTGGCAACGTGAGCAACAACCTGCCGTTGCTCTTACTCAAAAAACCCGGCACGGTCGCGATGGCTTTGGCGCTGTTTCTCGTCGGCTTTGGCATCAAGATGGGCATGTGGCCTTTCGGGCAGATCTGGCTGCCGGACGCGCATCCCTCCGCGCCGTCGCCGGTGAGCGCCATGTTGTCTGGCGTGATGATCAAGACCGGCGTGTATGGCTTGATGCGCTGCTTCCTGTGGCTCGTGCCGGCCAAGGCATGCCCGGATTATCCCGTTCACTACTGGGGCATCATCCTGACGCTGCTCGGCACGATCACGCTGTTCACCGGCACGGTGCAGGCGCTGAGGCAGAATATGTCAAAACGCTTGTTGGCTTTTTCCACGATCGGCCAGGCCGGTTACATCCTGCTGGGATTGGGCGTCTGCATGACGTTGATTGGTTCGACGGATCGCGCTGTTGCAGCGCTGGGCGTGGCGGCGTTCTATGGCACGCTGTTTCACACGCTCAATCATGGCGTGTTCAAGAGCTTATTGTTCCTCAACGCCGGCTCCGTGCTTCACGCCACTGCGACGCAGGATTTGAACAAGCTGGGCGGCTTGATGCGTTTCATGCCCGTAACGGCGGTCACGACGCTCATCGCGTCGTTCTCGATCGCGGGCGTGCCGCTGTTCAGCGGTTTCGCCAGCAAATGGGGAATGTTCACCGCGGCCATCCAAGGCAACGAAGCGTGCAGGCTATTGCCCTTGTGTGTAATGGTTGCCATCATCACCAGCGCAGTCACGCTGGCGTTGTTCATGAAGTTTTTCGGGGTGATGTTCCTGACGCGGACCAGCGCGCTTGTGGCGGAGAAAGCCAGAAGGCGCCACAGGCTGGAGGTGGGCTGGAAGATGCGCGTGCCACAGATCGCGCTGGCGGCGGTTTGCGTTCTTTTCGGATTAATGCCGGCACTGCCGATCTCGATCATCCGCCATGCGTTGGAAGGAAGCCGGCATGGATTTGGCGAAGTGCTTGCGGACGCCACGCCTCTTGCCATCGGTGGATGGGCGGGCCTCGGCAGCCTGACCAACGAATCCATTTATGCGCCGGTGATACTCGCGTTCGTGCTGGTGGCGATGTTCCTCGTTACGCGCCGCGTTGCCAAACTCGGTGGCTCACAGCGTCGCCCGGCGAAGCCATGGCTCTGCGGCTACGTCAAGGAAGCCGAAATGCATCGTTACCGCGCCAGCGGCTTTTACGCCGAGATCAAGCGCTACGTGAGTTGGATGGGTGGCGCGCCCCGTCCGCAGCCTGAGCCGGTTCCCGTGTCCGATGGCAAGTGAAGAAAGAAGATTTCGCATGGTCGCTCGAGAAAAACTAAATCAGTTGAAGGAGAAATTTGGCCCGGCGGTCCAACGGGCCGATATGCCCAGTGATGAACGCCTGTTCGTTTTCGTGGAGCTGTCGGCGCTGAAGGCCGTCTGCCAATATCTTTTCCGCGACCTCAATGCCCGTTACGTCATCAGTATCGGCATGGATGACCGGCCGTTCTCCGGCCACTACCTCGTCGCGCACGACTTCGCGTTCGATGAGGACCATCTCCTTTGCAGCGTGCTCACGTATGTGCCGGCGGACAATCCGAAGATGGACAGCATCTCCGACGTGGTGCCGGCGGCGAGCTGGGCCGAGCGGGAGATCCACGACCTCATCGGCATCGAGCCGGTGGGCCACCGCTATCTGAAACGGCTGGTGTTGCCGGACGGCTGGCCCGATGGCGTGCATCCGCTCCGCAAGGATTTCGCTTGGAACCAGGTGCCCGAAGGCTACGACGACACGCGGGAGTTCAAGTTCGACGAGCCGCCGGAAGGTTGCACGGTGGTGCCGTTCGGGCCGTTCCATCCCACGCTCGACGAGCCGGCGCATTTCCGGCTCTACATCGAGGGCGAGATGGTGCGCGGCTGCGAATATCGCGGGTTCATGGTGCATCGCGGCATCGAAAAACTCGCCGAGTCCGTGCTCACCTACAACGAGATCCCAATGATGGCCGAGCGCATCTGTGGCATTTGCGGCTGCGTCCACAACGTTGCCTATGCGCAAGCCGTCGAGAGCGCCGCCGCCATCAAGCCGCCGCCGCGCGCCGAATACATCCGCACCATCATGTTGGAGATCGAGCGCCTGCACAGCCACCTGCTCTGGGTCGGCCTCGCCTGCCACATTGTCGGTTTTGACACGCTGTTCATGCAGAGCTGGCGTATCCGCGAGCCAATCATGTGGATCGCGGAAAAAATCAGCGGCAACCGCAAGACCTACGCGCTCTGCGTCATCGGTGGCGTGCGTTGGGACATCACGCCGGAAGTGAAGGACGAACTCCGCAAAGTGCTCGACAAACTTGAAGCTGAGTGGATGCCGGTCGTGGCCGCCGTCAGCAAGGACAAAAACATCCAGAAGCGCACGCGCGGCGTCGGCATCGCCGACCGGAGCCTCGTGAAGAACATGGGGCTGGTCGGCCCCGTGGCGCGGTCGGCGGGCGTGGACATTGATTGCCGGCGCGATCACCCGTATGCCGCCTACGACCGTCTGGACTTCGAAGTGATCACCGAAGGCGGCTGCGACGTCTGGTCGCGCGTGCTGGTTCGGGCCAAGGAAGTGTTCGAGTCCATCAAGATCATCCGCCAGTGCTTGGAAAAGATGGAAGACGGACCGCTTCACTTGACGCTCAAAGACGAACTGCCCGTGGGGCGGTTTGGTTTGTCGTCAGTGGAAGCGCCGCGCGGCGAGAGTCATCACTTCGTCATTACCGGCGAGAATAACCGTCCGCGTCGCTGGCGCGTGCGTGCGCCGACCTACCAGAATCTCCAGGGCATCCCGGCGATGATCAAGGACCAGCAACTCGCTGACATGACGATTTCACTTGGCAGCATTGATCCGTGTTTTTCCTGCACCGACCGGCTGGAGACGATTGACCTGCGCTCCGGCGCGACGAAGGTCTGGACGCAGGAGGAGTTGCTGAAACTGACGCGGGCGAAGAAGGCGTAATCGGATATGTATCGCAACATGATTTGGATGATTCTGGGCGGACTGGCAAACGTGGCCATCGTGCTGTTGGTGGCGCCGTTTTTCCAGGGTGTGCTGCGCAAGATCACGGCGCTCATCCAGTCCCGCCAAGGGCCGCCGATTTGGCAGGCTTATTTCGATCTGTTGAAGTTGCTCGGCAAGGAGGATATCGAGTCGGGCGAGTCGCCGCTCATGCAGCGGTTTGCGGTTTATCTGGCGATGGCGACGGTGTTGACGGTCGCGTGCCTCGTGCCGATGGGGTTCGCCGCTCCGATGAACGCCACGGGCGACGTGATCTTGTTGATTTACCTGCTGACGCTCTGCGGCATCTGCACGCTGTTGGCGGGTTTGGCGGCCGGCTCCACTTACTCGCTCCTCGGCACTAGTCGCGAGATGATGACCATGATCGCGCTGGAGCCGCTGTTTGCCATCGCCATCGTCGTCGGCGCAGTTCACACGCATTCGTTCCGGCTCGACACCGTGCTGAACGGATCTGTTTACGCGAGCGCGGCGTTTCCGTGGTCGGGCGTGATCATGCTCGGTGTGATGCTGCTGTCGTTCCAAGCGTTCGTCCAGCGTCTTCCGTTTGATATCTCGGAGGCGGAGACCGAACTGATGGAAGGTCCGCTCATGGAATATTCCGGGCCGAAGCTGGCGCTTTTCAAATACGCGCAGATGGCAAAGCTCGTTATTTACAGCGCGCTTTTCGTGACGCTGTTTGTGCCGTGGGGTTCGGACTTGATGTTTCCGCTGGGCTGGCTGGTGTTTTGGGCGAAAGTCTCGGGCCTCGTGCTGTTTGTGACGCTTGTGGCGGCGACGCACGCCCGCTACCGGATTGACCAAGCCATCCGCTACTTCGCGACGTTGCTGGCGGTGGCGCTGGTGGCGCTGGTTTTGGCGAGCTATGGCTACTGATTGAGGTAAACGCATGTCTGTCTTGAGCAAACTCAGAGAAACGCTGGTCTGCCTGAAGGCGGGTCGCGTGACGTTGCCGTATCCGGCGCAGGCGCAACCGGTGCCGGAGAAGTTCCGCGGCCGGCCCATCTTCGACGCGGCCAAATGCACCGGTTGCGGCGGCTGCGCCAACAACTGCCCAGCACGCGAAATCCTCGTGTTCGATGTCTGCCAGGAAATTCGCATCCTGAAATACCTCGGCCGTCGCTGCGCCTACTGTGGCCGCTGCGCTGACGTGTGCCCGGAGAAGGCGATCACGATGAGCCACGAGTTCGAGACCGGCACCAACAGCATCGGCGACATTCAACAGCGGCTGGAGCTGTTCATGAGCACCTGCCAGCGTTGCGGGCGTTGTTTCAAGGAGCCGTCAGTGCTGGAACAACTGAAGATGAAAGGCTACCGCCTCGATGATTTGCAGAACGAGCGATGGATTTTCCGTTCAAAGTCGTATCTCGAAACTTCGCCGATGGTGGACGATATCAAGATTGAAATGGACTGAGCCATCATGTTGAAGAACCTTTGCCAGAAAATGTTCGGCCGGTCGCTGTGGGTCTATCACGCCAACAGCGGCGGCTGCAACGGCTGCGACATCGAGGTGCTCAACGTCCTTACGCCCTACTACGACGTCGAGCGCTTCGGCATCAAGCTCGTCGGCTCGCCGCGCCATGCGGACGTGATGCTTTGCCAGGGGCCGGCGATGCGCTCCACCGCCAAGGCCTTGAAGCGCGCCTACGACGCCATGCCCGCGCCGAAGCTCGTCTTTGCCATCGGTTCGTGCGCCTGCGGCGGCGGCATTTGGTATGACACTTATTCCGTCCTCGGCCCCGTCGAAAAGGTCGTGCCTGTGAATTTCTACATCCCCGGCTGTCCGCCGCGGCCCGAAGCGATCATTTATGGCGTTGCCGTGGCCGTCGGTCTCGTGGACAAGAAGACTGCGCCGGTGAAGTTCAAACAGATCGAGATGCCGATTCCGCGCTACCATCCCGACGACTTGCGCGGTCGGGATGAACTTGTCGTTTACGAAAAAGTCGAGAAGGTCTGAGTCGCGCGTAAGAGTTTCCTGAAGCTTGGGCAATAGTCCTATGACTGTTGAAAGTTCTTCTCTCAATCAGCCCGCCGACGATCGGGATGTGGTATTTCTAACCCACCGCGTGTTTGATAGTTGTCTGTAGCCGGTGCGGTTTGTCGTGCGCAAACTCGAAAGGTGTTCGACGCGGCACAGGGCGGTTGTTGAAAATTTTTATGGCGAAGTGTCCGGGAGGCCGTTATGGTGCCAAATTCGAGAATTTGCACAAATGGCCACCGATTGGATAGTCATAGGCGGAGCGAGACAGCACAACCTCAAGAACATCTCGCTCAAGATCCCACGCAACAAGCTCGTGGTGATGACGGGCCTTTCTGGCAGCGGCAAGAGTTCGCTGGCGTTCGATACGCTCTATGCCGAGGGCCAGCGCAAGTATGTCGAAAGTCTCTCCACCTACGCGCGGCAGTTCCTGGAGCAGATGCAGAAGCCGGACGTGGATTTCATTGATGGGCTGTCACCGGCCATCGCCATCGAGCAACGCACCGCCTCCAGCAACCCGCGCTCGACCATCGCCACCACGACCGAGATTTACGACTATCTCCGGCTGCTCTACGCCAGCGTTGGCCATCTGCATTGCCCAAAATGCGCCAAACCTGTGTCGCGCCAGACGGTGCAGCAGATCGTGGACGCTGTGCTGACTGCGCCGGGCGGCACGCGGCTCATGGTGCTCGCGACGATGGTGGATGGCGAGAAGGGCGAGTTCCGCGACGTGCTCGACAAGATGAAGCGGCAGGGTTTCGCGCGGGCGCGGATTGACGGCGAGTTGATCGAGCTGGCGCTGGATCCGCACAAAGGCGCGGATCAACCTGCGCCGCTGAAGCTCGACAAGGCCCGCAAGCACACGATCGAAGCGGTGATTGACCGGCTGGTGATCCCAAGCGCGCAGTTCGGCGGGCCGGACAAGATTCGCGTGCGGCTGACCGACTCGGTCAAGACGGCGTTGAAGTGGGGCGAAAACGTCGTGCGCGTGCTGAACGCGCCGCCGCGGCAGATGCCGGTGGTGACACCGGTGCCGGGCATGCCCGCGACGCCGGAGAAGTGGAACGAGATGGTTTATTCGACGCTCAACGCGTGTGTGGAGTGCGGCATCAGCTTCGGCGACTTGACGCCGGCGCATTTCAGCTTTAACAGCCCGCACGGCGCCTGCCCGGAGTGTCACGGCCTTGGCACGAAGCTGGTGTTCGACCCGGAGATGATCGTCACCGACCCGGAGAAGACGCTCGAAAATGGCGCGGTAGCCCCGTGGCGTCGCGGTGGCCGGCGGATGATTATCTATTACAAGATGTTGCTGCGCTCCGTGGCGAAGCACTACAACGTGCCGCTGGAGACGAAGTGGAAGGATCTCAGCGAGGAGTTCCGCAAAATGCTGCTTCACGGCAGCGGCAAGGAGGAGATCGAGTTCGGCTTCTTCCGCGGCGGCGCGTGGAAGACGGTGAAGCGGCCGTTCGAGGGCATCATCCCGAACCTGGAGCGGCTCTACGCGGAAACCGAAAGCGAGTTCACCAAGCAGCGCCTCTCCGGCTATATGGGGCGCATCCGCTGTCCGAGCTGCCGCGGCGCGCGGTTGCGACCAGAGTCGCGCGCGGTTACCGTCGGCGGAAAGTCCGTCATTGCGATTTGCAAACTCAGCATCGGCAAGGCGACGCAGTTCTTTGAGAAGATCGAGCTGGCACCGATGGAGGCCAAGATCGCCGAGGAGATCATCAAGGAGGTCAAGAACCGGCTGAAGTTTCTGCGCGACGTCGGCCTCGACTACCTGACGCTTGATCGCGAGAGCGCCACGCTCAGCGGCGGCGAGGCCCAGCGCATCCGGCTCGCGACGCAGATCGGCGCGGGGCTGGTCGGCTGCCTCTACATCCTCGACGAGCCGAGCATCGGCCTGCATCAGCGCGACAACGATCGCCTCATCACGTCGCTGGAGGGCTTGCGCAACATCGGCAACACCGTCATTGTCGTCGAGCACGACGAGGACACCATCCGTAAGGCCGATTGGATCGTGGACCTCGGTCCCGGTGCGGGTGTGCGCGGCGGCCATCTCGTCGCTAACGGCCCGGCGGCGGAAGTGCTGGCGTCGCCGACATCGCTGACCTCCCGGTTTTTGCGCGGCGAACTGAAGATCGAGCTGCCGCGCAAACGCCACGTGCCGCACGGCACATGGCTGGAAGTGCAGGGTGCTCGTGAGAACAACCTCAAGTCCATCAACGCCAAGATTCCGCTCGGCTGCTTCGTTTGCATCACCGGCGTCAGCGGCAGCGGCAAATCCACGCTCGTGGACGAGATTCTTCGCAAAGCGCTGTTCCGGAAGTTTTACGGCTCGAAGGAAAAGCCCGGCGAACACGACGCGATCCTCGGCGTGGACGAACTCGACAAAGTTGTTGTCATTGACCAGTCGCCTATCGGCCGCACGCCGCGGAGCAACCCGGCCACCTACACTGGCATGTTCAACCACATCCGCGACCTGTTCGCCCATTTGCCGACGGCGCGCGTGCGCGGCTACGGTGCCGGCCGCTTCAGCTTCAACGTCAAGGGTGGCCGCTGCGAAGTTTGCAAAGGCGACGGCCTCATCAAGATCGAGATGCATTTCCTGCCGGACGTCTATGTGACGTGCGAGACCTGCCGCGGCCAGCGTTACAACCGCGACACGCTGGAAATCACCTACCACGGCAAGAACATTGCCGACGTGCTGGAGATGACCGTGGACGAGGCGCTCACATTCTTTCGCGCCGTGCCGCAGATTGAGGAGAAGTTGCGGGTGCTGGCGGAAGTCGGCCTCGGCTACATCAAGCTCGGCCAGCAGGCGACGACACTCTCTGGCGGCGAAGCGCAGCGCGTGAAGCTCGCCGCCGAGCTGGCGCGCCACGCCACCGGCCGCACACTCTACATCCTCGACGAGCCGACCACCGGCCTGCACTTCGCCGACATCGAGAAGTTGCTGGAGGTCTTGAACAAACTTCGCGACACCGGCAACACCGTGCTCGTCATCGAGCACAACCTCGACGTCATCAAATGCGCCGACTGGCTGATAGACCTTGGTCCCGAAGGCGGCGACGGTGGCGGCAAGATTGTCGCCGAAGGCCCGCCGGAAAAAGTTGCCGCCAACGCCAAGAGCTACACCGGCCATTTCCTGAAACGGATGCTCAACGGTGCTGTGAACAAACCGGCTGCGCAGGAACCAGTCGTTGCTGTGAAGTAAACGCGGCGATTTCTTGCTGGGAAAACCGCCCGCAGACTCGACACGCCCGCCTTGTTTCTGCCACAATCAGCGTGTGCGATTGAGACTTCGATTGTTGTTCGCCATCTGTGCTGCGCTGCTCGCGGCGTGGCCGGCGTCTGCCGCGGAGACGCGCTCATCGGCGGAGTTGTGGCGCACGGGGAGCAACGCGTTTCGCGACAGCATCTACGATGTGGCGGAGCGGCAGTTACGCGAGTTGCTGACGGCATATCCGAAATTCTCCAACATCGAGGAGGCGACGTTGCTGCTGGGCGAAACGCTGGTGCTCTCCGGCCAGGCGGATGCGGCGCTACAATGGCTGACGGAAGCAGCGAAAAAGTTTTCGGCGGGCCATTTTGCCGATGCGTTTGTCTTTTGGCACGCCGAGGCGCTCGCGCGCGTGGGTCGCTGGAAGGAGGCGGATGTGCGCTACCGCGAGTTGCTGGAGAAGTTTCCAGCGAGCCGCTATGTGGCGCAGGCCCAATATGGTCTTGGCTACGCGCTGTTCGCGCAGGGTAATTTTGCCGAAGCCGACTCCACGTTTGCCGCGATCTCGTCGAAGCTTGCCTCCCGCGAGTTGCTGGGTGACGCGGCATTGATGCGGGGCCGGATCGCTTTGATGGCAAAGGATTACGGTGCAGCGGAGTCGCATTTCGAGTCGGTGACGGAACGCTTTGCCAACACACCCGTCGGCTGGCAGGCGTTTTACTGGCTCGGCCAGTTGCGGCGTGAGCAGCGCAATCTCGAAGCCGCGGCGGCGGCGTTTGACAAAGCGCTGGCGGGCGGCCGCGCCGTGCCGGCCATGGCGACGCTCGCGGCGCAAACGTGGCTCGCGTTGGGTGAGGTGCGGCTGGCGCAGCATCGCTGGACGGAGGCGGCGACGGCGTTTCGCGGGGCGTTTGCGCGCAGCGCGAGCGAGGCGGTGAAACGGTCGGCGGTGGCGCAGTTGAACTCATTGGTGCCGCAGATGTCGCGGAGCGAGGATGCCATCGGCTTGCTGCGGGTCTTTGTGAACGAACATATGCAAGACGCGCTGACAACGCCAGTGTTGTTGCGCTTGGCGCAGATGCTCGCGTCAGCGAAGCGGCATGAGGAGGCGCTCGAGTTTTTCCAGCGGTTGGCAGCACAGTTCCCGCAAAGCGCGGAGGCGCCTGCTGCGCTTTCCGGCGCGGCGTGGTCGCAACTGGCCTTGGGCCGTTTGGCCGAGTCGGCGGACGGATTCGCGCAGGTGGTGCGGGTCGCGAAAGATCCGGCCTTGCTGGTGCAGGCGTATTTCAAGCTGGGCGATCTGGCTTTCGCCACCAACGATTTCGTGAAGGCGGCCGACAGTTACGAAAAAGCGCTGAATGCCCAGCATCGCGGGCCGATTGCCGGCGAGGCGCTCTGGCAACTGGCGTTGTCGGCCGGCCGGGCTGGCCAGGCTGACCGCAGCGCGTCAGCACTGGAGAAGTTCCTCGCCACCTATCCGCAAGACCCGCACACTGATGAAGCGTGGCTGCAGCTCGGCCAAGCCTATGTTGCGCAGAGCCGTTACGAGAAAGCATGGCTGACGTTTGAGAAACTTTGGGTCGGTCGTGAGCCGAGCAGGCTGGCGATGCAGGCGCGGTTAGCGGCGGCGGCGGCGCGCGAGTCGGCGGGCCGGTGGTTGGAGGCGGCGCAGAGCTATGATGAGATTCTCGCGTTGAAGCCGGCGGAAGCCGTGGCGGCGCTGGCGTCGTTCGAGCGCGCACACTGTTTGGCGCGGGCCGGTGACGAGATCGGGGCGCGGCAGGGTTTCGAGCGGGTGCTGAAGAATTTCCCGAAGACGTCGCAGGCGGTTGAAGCTGTGTTCTGGCTGGCGCAGCAGCAGTTCAACCGGAAGGAATGGGCCGAGGCGCAGAAGCTTTTCGCCACCGTGCCACAACGCTGGCCGGGTCATCGGCTGGCTGATAGCGCGTTGTTGTGGTGTGCGCGCGCGGCGCTGAACCGGCAGGCTTACAAGGAAGGGCGCGACATTCTGGAGGAATTGCTACAGAACCCAGCCTATCGCACCAGTCCGTGGCGGGCGGACGCGAGGATGCTCGAAGCCGAATCGCTGTCGGAGGAAGGCAAGTTCGCCGAAGCGCTGCTGGTGTTTGAGAGCGTCATGCGCGATTTCCCCGACACGCTGCAAGCCGACGAGTCGCTGGGCCGCCAGGGCGATTGTCATTATAGCCTTGCAACAGAGGTCCCGGCGAATCCGAAGCTGGAGCGTTACCAGAAAGCGATTGTGGCGTATCAGCAAGTGCTGAACAGTTTGCGCGTCAACAACGCGCTCAAGACCCAGGCGCGTTACAAGATTGGCAAGTGCTATGAAAAACTCGGCGAGACGACCAAGGCGTTGGAGAGCTACCTGGCGATCATCTACGAGGCGGACGCGCAAGGAAAAATCTTGGCGGAGCCAATGTGGTTTACGCGGGCCGGCTTTGACGCGGGGGAATTGCTGGAAAACCAGAGGCGCTGGGCCGAGGCAGCGAAGGTGTATTTGCGGCTCATGAAGTCCGGTTTCCCGTGCAGCGAGCAGGCACGGCAGCGCTTGGAGAAACTCCGCACCGACCATCCCGAAGCGGTCGGCGACGCGAAGTGACCGGTTGTCCGTATAGGGTATTCCCCTATGTAAAATTCAGGGTTTTTCCGACTAGGCAAATTGGAGGTGTGGGCTTAAGTTGCAAAAAGTCTTTCGGGGGCGACGAAAGTTTTGAAGCAATTGCGGATGAGGAACAACCGCAGAGACGAGGCAAACGAGAATGAACGCGACACCGAGGCAACAAACCAACATTCCCACTCCGGACGAAATTGCTGTGTGTGCTTTCGCGATTTGGGAGAAGGAAGGCCGTCCGCACGGTCGCGACGTGGAACATTGGCTGCAAGCCGAGGCGCAGCTCACGGTTGACCACCGCCAGGATTCGCTGCGCTCTGTCCGAGAAGCCATCGCGGTGGTGTTGGCTGAGAACAGGGCCAAACACGCGCCCGTTTTGCGGAAGAGCACAGCAAAGGTCGGAGGCCGTTCTCGCATAAGAACGCAGGCCCTGCTGGCTGAGTGACTCACATCACCACTTGATCCTGAATGTTCGACAGCATTAAGCTGCCGGTGCAGGGCGAAGAAATGTACTTCCCAAGCCAATGTCGGGCGGCTTGCTTTGGTTTGGGGCACCAAGTAGTGTCTGCCTCAATCAAAGAAATCTTATGAGAACTCGCTTCCCTTCCTTCATTGTGGTTGCCATCGCCGCCGTGTTGCTTGGTGGGTCTGTTGATTTCAGTCCTGCGCAGGCGGCCGAGAAAGCGGCCAAACATTCCATCAAGCGCCTCGACAAGGCAGGCGTGGACAAATATCTCGAATCGCTGAAAGGCAAGGTCGTGATCGTGGATTTCTGGGCCACTTGGTGCCCGCCGTGCCGGCAGGAAGTCCCCGGCTTCATTGAGATGCAAAAGAAACATGGCGGCAAGGGCCTCGTCGTGGTCGGGCTGTCGCTGGACGACGAGACAGAGGCGGTCAGCGAGTTCTGCAAAGTCCAGAAGGTCAACTATCCCGTCTTCGTTGTGGGCCAGGACGCGACCGCCGCTTGGGGCAACATAGAGGCCATTCCAACGACGTTCATTCTCGACAAGGCTGGTAAGAAAGTGGGCGCGCCACGCGTCGGCTACCACTCCCAAGAAGCATTCGAGAAGGAGATTGTGCCGTTGCTGAAGTGATGGCGGAACCGGAGCGGCGGACCAGCGGCAGTGGCTTCCGTGACGCCGGTGCAGTGATTCTCCAATACCCTGTCAGGCACCAAGGAACTCTTTATGTCATTGAAAGCCGTGATTCTGGCTGCGGGCAAAGGCACGCGGATGAAGGAACTGACGCAGCAAATGCCCAAGCCAATGCTGGAAGTCGCCGGCCGGCCGGTGCTGGAACACATCCTGGTTGGTCTGCGCGATGCCGGCGTGACAGATGCCTGCGTCATCGTCGGCTATCGCGGCGACGTGATCCGCGGGTATTTCGGCGATGGTTCGCGGCTTGGGATGCGCTTGATCTACGTGGAACAGACCGTCCAAAACGGGACCGGCAAGGCGCCGGAGCTTGCGAAGGATTTCGTGGATCGCGACAGCTTTGTTCTTAGCTACGGCGATATTTTGGTCACACCCGAAAACTACCGGCGCATGAGCGAGGTATTCGTCGAAACCCAGCCGGACGCTCTCCAGACCGTCAAACGCGGCGAGGACGTCAGCAAAGGCGCGGTCGCTTGCTTCGACGAGGCTTTTTTCATGACCGACCTCATCGAGAAGCCGAAGCCGGAACAAATCGAGGCACTCATCCGTGCCGGCAAACTCCAGCCCGGGGCACCCGCCTGGTATAACGCCGGCATCTACATCTTCACGCCACGAGTGTTTGAGTTCACTGCGCGGTTGCGGAAATCCGTTCGCGGCGAATACGAACTGACCGACGCGCTCATCGCGATGTGCAGGGATGGGCTGCGCATACGCGGCTTTGAACTGATGGGCCAATGGGCCGATGTGCGCGATCCGGAAGTGTTGGCCGAGCTACGGCAGACTTTGGGCAAATCCTGACGCGTCATCGCTGAGGTTGTGAGGGGAATCGCGTCGTCGGACAAAACTAGATTCGGGCGGTGCATGCCAAGGAGGTGGGGGTGGGGAACCCCGCATGAAGAACACGCACACGCCCGAATCAAAGAACTCTTTACTCCGTCGCTTCCTTAGACCGGCGGAATATAGCAACTGTTCAACGGAGAGTAAAGTTTTCTTTACCACATCCCATCCGGTGCTAATCCCCTACTGGCCAGTATCTTGCGCTGCTTCTTCCAAGAGGCTTTGTCACTTTCGCGCGACAACCTCAATGGTTCCGCTGTTGCCCGACAGCGCCAGCAGCCACGAGAGCGGCATGAAGACAATTTGCAGCGGCAGCAACATAACCTTCAGCCAGAACGGCAGGGGAACTCCCAGAGCGCTCAGCACCGAGTAGAGCAAGGTCTGACGATACTCGGTCACAGCATGGCTGATTCGCACGTCCTGAAAACCGCACGTTTCCAGCAGCCGCGTCACTGCGCGCGGTGAGTAATGCGCAATGTGGAACGGGTAATCGAAATGATACCATTTCTTGCCGGCGACTCTTGCCTCCAGCGACGCAATGTTCGGAATCCGCAGGAGCAGAATCCCGCCCTCCTTCAAAATGCGCCGCGCTTCCGTCACAAACGCGACCGGATCCTCGACGTGCTCCAGCACATGCACGGCCACGGCGGCGTCGAAGAAACCCGTTTCGAATCTCGCCGATGCCAGCGTGCCACACCTCAAGCGTGAGGGATCCACCTTCCCGGCCGCCAGCGCAATCGCCGCTTCCGACGTGTCCACGCCGCAGGCTTCCGCGCCCTGTTGTTGCAACCGTTCCGTCATCCAACCGGACCCGCAGCCGATGTCCAGCACGCGGCGGCAGCCTTTCACCACCGAGAGAATGCGTTTCTGCTCGAAGACCATAAACATCCGGAACATCCAGTCGAGTGGGCTTGAGCCTCGCTTGTAGTAATCAGCCCCGTAGCCCATGCCGGCTTCGGGCGCAGGCAGCGCGCTCCGGTCTGCGAAGTGGAAGTCGCAGTCCGGGCAATAAAAAAAACGGCCGCCGAACCGGCGGCGATCCGTGGGACTATTACAGATGAGACAGTGCGCCATCAAACTCCAGTCGAATCAGTTTTCGCGGACGCTTTCTTCTACCTTGCCAGCAACTGAAGACAAGTCAAATCCCGACGGCTTGCCGTCATTCCAGTGTTGGTGGTTGATGCTATTTCTGTCTCTGCGGGTCGTTGACTCGCCCATGATGGCGTGATACCGTCCGCGGCCTAATTTCCACGGAAATGGCTACTGATTACAAATCGACGCTAAACTTGCCTCAGACGGACTTTCCGATGAAGGCCGATCTGGTCACGCGCGAGCCGCAGATGCTGGCGCGTTGGGAGGCGATGAAGCTTTACGAGACGCTCCAGGACGCGCGGCGCGACGCCCCGCTGTTCGTGTTGCACGACGGCCCGCCCTACGCCAACGGTAACGTCCACATCGGCACGGCGCTCAACAAGATCCTCAAGGACGTCGTCGTGAAAGCCGCTTCGATGGCCGGTCACCGCGCGCCTTATGTGCCGGGCTGGGATTGCCACGGATTGCCAATCGAGTTGAAGGTGCAGAAGGAGCTGGAGAAAAGCCGCGAGCAGCTTACGTCGGCGCAGATGCGCGAGCGTTGCCGCAAATACGCCGAGCACTTCGTGGACCTGCAGCGCAAGCAGTTCAAGCGGCTCGGCGTGTTCGGTGATTGGGACCGGCCTTACCTGACAATGTCGCCGGACTACGAAGCCGCCATCGTCGCTACGTTCTTCGACATGTGGCATCAAGGCTACATCTACCGCGACACGAAGCCGGTTTACTGGTGCGTCACCTGCCGCACCGCGCTCGCCGCAGCCACCGCCGAGGCGGAATACAGCGACCACAAGTCCACATCGGTCTATGTGAAGTTCCCCGTGAAAGGCAAGCCGGGCCACTTCGCGCTGATCTGGACGACGACTCCGTGGACATTGCCGGCGAACCTTGCCATCGCCGTGCATCCCGATTTCGATTACGTCTGGGCGCGCGTCGGTAACGAGACGTGGCTCGTGGCGGAAGCGTTGTTGCCGATCGTGGCGCAAAAGGCCGGCGCCGCGAACTACGAGGTGATCTCGAAACACAAGGGCCGCGAGTTGGAAGCCAGCAACGGCAACGGCGTGGTAGCGCGGCATCCGTTCATCGAGCGCGACTCGCCCGTCGTGCTCGCCACCTACGTCACGCTGGACACCGGCACCGGCTGCGTGCATACCGCGCCGGGCCACGGTCTCGAAGACCATGACACCGGCCGGCGCTACGGACTGCCGACGTTGTCGCCGGTGGACGATTCCGGCGTGTTGACAGCGGACGCTGGCATCTTTGCCAACCAGCACGTGTTCAAAGCGAACCGGCCGATCGTCGAGCACCTGAAGCAAATCGGCGCGCTCGTTGCCGAGGAGGAGATTGCCCACAGCTATCCGCATTGCTGGCGCTGCAAGAACCCAATCATTTTCCGCGCGACGGAGCAATGGTTCATCAACGTGGACCACAAGAACCTCCGCGACAAGGCGCTGCACGAGATCCAGAAGGTCCAGTGGGTGCCAGCGTGGGGTTTCAACCGCATCCAAGGCATGATCGAAGAGCGGCCCGACTGGTGCATCAGCCGCCAGCGCGACTGGGGCGTGCCGATCCCGGTCATCAAGTGCGAGGCGTGCGGTTTTGTATTCGAGGAGAAACAATACACCGACCAACTCGTCGCGCTCGTGGCGCGGGAGGGCGTGGACGCGTGGTTTAAGCGCAGCGCCAACGACCTGCTCGCCGGCGTGCAGTGCCCGCGCTGCAAGCGGCCGACGGAGTTCCACAAGGCTGCCGACATTCTCGATGTGTGGTTCGAGAGCGGCGTCAGCCATCGCGCCGTGCTGCGGCTGCGACCGGAGTTGAAGTATCCGGCGGACCTTTACCTCGAAGGCAGCGATCAGCATCGCGGCTGGTTCCAGAGCGCGCTTTGGACCGCGCTCGCCACTGAAGGCCACGCGCCGTTCAAGGCGGTGGTGACACATGGTTTCCTGATGGATCTGGAAACAAAGAAGAAAGTCTCGAAGTCCTACGGCAAGCCGCAGGACAGTGACGTTTATGTGAACCGTTTCGGCGCCGACGTGCTGCGGCTCTGGACGATCAGCGAGGACTACCGCAACGACGTGCCGCTTAGTGAGGAGATCATCGAGCGCGTCGCTGGCACGTATCGTAAAATCCGCAACACCTTCCGCTTCCTGCTTGGCAACCTGAGTGACTTTGATCCTGCGAAGGACGCCGTGCCGCCAGCAAAACTCGAAGAACTTGACCGCTGGGCGCTAAGCCGATTGCAGGGACTGATCAAGACGTGCCGCGAATCTTACGCGAGCTACGAGTTTCACCGTGTCTATCACAGCGTCAACCAGTTTTGCACGGTGGACCTGTCGTCGTTCTACCTCGACATCCTGAAGGACCGGCTCTACACGCTCGGCAAGCTCTCGCACGAGCGCCGCAGCAGCCAAACGGTGATGCACACGATGGCGACGGCGCTGGCCAAGCTGCTTGCGCCAGCGGTGCCGTTTACGGCGGACGAGGTCTGGCAATGCCTGCGTCCCGGCGGTGGCCGTGAGGCACTGGACTCCGTGCATCTGGCGCTGCTGCCGAGCCACGACGACCATCTGTTCGACGGCGAACTCGAAGCGCGCTGGGAGCGGTTGCAGGCGCTGCGGCAGGTCGTCGCGGTCGAACTGGAAAAGGCGCGCGCGGCCGGCACCATCGGCAAGTCATTGGAGGCGTCCGTCACGCTATGCGGCGGCGACACGGAGACGCGTGCGATGTTGAAGTATTTCGAGCCTCAACTGCCGGCGCTACTGATCATCTCTCAGGTGGCAATCGAGCTTGACCGTGAGGCGTCGTTTAGCGTAAAAGTCGCGCCCGCTTTGGGCCAGAAATGTGCCCGATGCTGGCGGTGGGAGCCGTCCGTGGGCCAACACACCGGACATTCGACGATTTGTGCGCGGTGCGTTAGCGTTGTAGAGGCGCTTGAGAAGTTAAACTGAAAGATTGCATGAAAAAGAAACTGACGAAGAAGGCGAAGCCGGCCAAACAAGCGGTGAAGAAGGCGGCGAAGCCAGCGAAAAAGATGGCTCCACCGACCGTCATCAAGTCACTCGACACCACTGGCGGCGTGAAGAAGGCGCGCGGCGAGATGGGCAAGTATCAGAGACTGTTGCTCAATCTGCGCGACCATGTCATTGACCAGATCAGTGGCCTCGCCGGTGAAAACCTCCGTCACAACCCCCGCGAGACAGCCGGCGATCTCTCTGGCTACGGTTTTCACATGGCCGACACCGGCACTGACAACTTCGACCGCGAGTTCGCCTTGAGCCTTGTCTCCAGCGAACAGGAAGCACTCTACGAAGTCGAGGGCGCGCTCAAGCGCATTGATCTCGGCACTTTCGGCAAGTGTGAATCCTGTGAGAAGACGATTGCCAAGGAAAGGCTGATGGCCGTGCCGTTCGCGCGGATGTGCGTCCGTTGCCAGTCCGAAGCGGAGCGCAACCGCAAGCGCGTCGCGGTGCAGACCGCCACGTTTTCTGAAATCACCGAGGAGTCCGGCGAAGACGACGAAGAGGATTAGTCTGACCTTGCGGATTGCGGGCCGCAATTCGCATTTCGCGATTGTTATGAACGTGCTGGCGTTGACCGCCGCTTTGGTGCTTGCCTTGGACCAGTTGACGAAATGGCTGGTCCTTCACCACATTCAACCGCATCAGGAAATCCCCATCCTTGGCAGCTTCTTCAGTCTTACGCTCGTCTTCAATCGGGGTGCGGCGTGGGGCATGTTCGCGCATTTCTCCCACACCAATGTCGTGCTCGCCACGTTCTCCATCCTCACTGTGCTCGGACTTTGGATGCTGCGCCGCTCACTGGCTGTCGTCAGCCTCCCTCACCGTGTTGCGTTCGGCCTGATCGTCGGCGGCATCTTCGGCAACCTCGCCGACCGCATCCAGCACGGCAGCGTCGTGGATTTCCTCGACTTCTACCTTGGCAAGACCATCGGTCGCTGGCCGGCGTTCAACATCGCCGATAGCGCCATCTGCATCGGCGTCGCGTTCTACCTGCTGGTGACGTTCTGGCCTTTCAAACCGCAAACCACCGTTCCTGAATTGCCGCCAGACAGAAAATTCGGCGCGCCACCGGCCAAGTAGCCGTCCTTGGATGAAGGACTCTGCGATTCCGCCTTCCACTTTCCGACTTCCGGTTTTCCTCATCGGCCCCACCGCTGTTGGCAAGACCGCCGTCGCGCTCGGACTTGCCCGCCGACTCGACGCCGAGATCGTCTCCGCTGACTCCATGCAAGTTTATCGCGGCATGGACATCGGCACCGCCAAGCCCGGCGCAGCCGAACGCGCCGCCGTGCCGCATCATCTGATTGACGTTGTCGAAGTCAGCGAGCGCTTCGACGTGGCTCGCTACGTCGCGCTCGCCAACGCCGCCATCGCCGACATCCAGCGCCGCGGCAAGACGCCGCTTGTTATCGGCGGCACCGGTCTTTACCTGCGCGCCCTCACCGAAGGTCTCAGCGAAGCGCCCGACGCCGACCCCTCCCTTCGCATCGAACTTCAAACGCTGGGTCGTAAGCGTGTCTTCGAGGAACTCCAGCGTGTGGATTCCAAAGCCGCCGAACGCATCGGTCCGCACAACTTCCGCCGCCTTGTCCGCGCGCTGGAAATCTCTCGTCTCACCGGCCGCAAGAGTTCCGACCTGCACCGCGAGTGGGACCGCAGCCGCCTGCCGCTTATGCATGGTTTGGAGCGCGACCGCGCCGACCTCTACGCCCGTTGCGACGCGCGCGTCGAGGTGATGTTCCGCGCCGGTCTCGTGGACGAAGTCCGATCGCTACTGTCGCGCGGTCTGGCCGGGAACACCACCGCCCGCCAGGCTCTCGGTTACAAGGAAATCATCAGCCACCTCGACGGCGAAGCGACGCTGGAGGAAACCATCACACTGGTGAAAACGCGCACGCGACAGTTCGCCAAACGCCAGCTCACGTGGTTCCGTCATCAAGCACGGGTGGCGTGGATTCACGTCGCAGCAAGCGGAGAGACGAAGACCATTGCTGAACATCTTGCAGACCGTTTGCAGAAGGAAGTGCGTCCCGTAGCCGACGACGGCACGACCACCGGCATCACTTGTGGCGGAACGTGATGCGTCCCTTGGTCAGGTCGTAGGGGGAAACTTCAACGGTGACTTTGTCGCCGAGGGAGATGCGGATGAAGTTCTGCCGCATCTTGCCAGAGATGTGGCAGAGGACGGTGTGGCCATTCTCCAGCTCGACACGATACATCGTGCCGGCGAGCAACTCCTTCACCGTGCCTTCTAACTGGACAGCATCTCCTTTGGGCATAATCGTTTTGTTCCGCAATGGTCCCGCCGCAATCGGCTTCCGGCGGCAACCGGCAAGCACTCTACGGAAAACGGCAGGGAAGTAAATGGATTTTTACAGCCCACGACCGCACGGCGACGGCGGTCCGTCCGTGCCTTCCGTTTTGTGACTGGGACAGCGTCCTCGAAATCAGGGCACGCGGGTCAGCTCGTATTTCCGAGCGACGGGCTGATTGGCCTGGTAAATCTGGTCCTCGAACTGTTTGGCCAGCGCAATCTTCTCGGCGACCGCGGGCTTGAACTCCGCTTGGAACTTCTCGATCTCCGCGCGTTTGGCGGCGGCCGCGTCTTTGTTACCCTGTTGCTCCAGCACAGCCACTTGGCGGCGCAGCATCTTCGGCTTGACCCACAGGTCGCGCAATGGATGGACGGCCTTGTCGTTGCGCTCCTTGTTCAGCATCGCCACCTTCAGCGCCTGCTGATACTGCGGCGTCTTGTCGTTGCATTCCAGTTCCACGCCAAAAGCAAGCTGGCTGTCGGCGTAGGCGCCGACCAGTTCGCCGTCAATGCGCAGCTCGTATTTGCCGGGCTTGAAGTTGCCGACGGTGATCTTCTCGTTGCTGTAGCGGTGGCCGGCGGATGTGAGTTTGTAACCGTCGGCGGCATCGGGTGGCAAAACCCACGGCAGCGCGTTCGCCTTGAAGGTGAAGCTGATCTTGTCATCGCCGGCCTGAAGGTCAGTGGCCTTGCCGTTCATTCCGACGACGCTGAACTTGCCGGTCTTTGGCTGCTGGCGGACGAAGATGCCGGAGACGGTGCTGCGGGGAATCATGTCGCTGATGATTGCAGTGGCCATGATGACCTGACCGGGGGCGTCAGGATGGACGGCGTCCTTGATGAGGGTGAAGTTGGGATTCTTTTTCCGTTCCTGCATCGTCAAGTCATTGAGCGGCGCCCACATATTCACGAAGCCCAAGCCGCGCTGTCCAGCCATCTCGCGCAGCCATGTGCCGTAGAAGGCGAGCACAGCGTTGTAATAGGTGTCGCGTGGCTCGGTTGGCTTGCGCATCCGGGCGGCGCGTGAATCGTGCATCGTCGGCGTCATCGGCACCGCCGTGGCGCCGAGGGCGGCGATCTTGTCGAGCAGTTCGGTCATGCCTTTCTCGTAGGTCTCAAAGACTTGCGGCTCAAACTTCGTGTAGCTGCCGTCGTTCATGCCGAGAAGGATGGTGACGTATTTCGGTTTGAACGCCGCCACGTCGTCGTCAAAGCGCGCCAGCGCGTCGGCCGCGCGGTCGCCGCCAACGCCGGAGTTGTGGAAACGGATCCGCCGTTCCGGATAACGCGTGTAGAAGAAGTCCTCTACATACTGTGTGTAAAGGCACTGGTGCGTGATGCTGTCGCCGAGGAAGACCAGCGTGTCACCGTCTTTCAGATCCATCCCTGCGAGTATCGGCTTGAACTCCGGCGCGGGTGGCTTGGCTTGCTGCGCCACAAGCGGCGCGATGGCAGTGAACAGGACGAGGAGGACTACGCGAAATGTTTTCATGTTTGGAGTTGTGGGTTGACGTTGCTGCAAAGTTTGGCTGAGCGGGCCGCGGCTTGCCAGAAAATTTTTCATTTGTGGCAGACGCGAATCTGGCGGGCAGGGACGCAATTCCGCCAAACAACTGGTTGCCGGCTTGGTCGCGGTGTGATAGAAGCTCAGCCCAACGAAAGGAAAACACTGCCATGCGCTTGTCATTCATCGCCCTCATTGCCGCCGCCATCGTGTGCGGCGCGTTCCCCGGTTCATCTGCTGATGCTCAGTCCGCAAAAACCAAACTCCTCTTGATCACCGGCGATGATGTCGGCTCGCACAAGTGGCAGGAGACCGCGCCCGCCACGCGCGACATCCTGGTCAACTCCGGCCGATTTGACGTGAAGATCGTTGAGGATCTCTCCTGTCTCGACAACGCGGACGAACTGAAGCAGTTCGACGTGATTTTTCTGCACCGTTACCACACAAAAGGCCAGCTCAGTGACAAAGGAAAAGAGAACCTGCTGGACTTCGTCAAGGGCGGCAAAGGCTTCGTTGTGGCCCACCTCGCCAGCGCGTCCTTTGGGCTGCGCAAGAAGAAGGAAGGAGATAAGATGGTCGTCGTTCAGGAGCCGTGGGAGGAGTTTCAGAAGCTCTGTGGCCGGGTTTGGGTCATGGGAACCTCCGGTCACGGCCCACGCGCACCATTCAAGGTCCATATCACCAACCCGAAGAGCCCCATCACCAAGGGCATCGAGGACTTTGAGGCCGACGATGAGCTTTACGCGAAGCTCCAAGGCGACACGAAGATCAACGTTCTCGCCACCGCCGACTCCGACTGGAGCAAGAAGACCGAGCCGCTGGTTTTTACCCTCAGCTATGGCAAAGGCCGCGTCTTCCACGAGGCGTTCGGCCACGACACGCGCGTCCTCCAGAACGCCAGCATTGCCAAGATTATCTGCCGTGGTTGCGAATGGGCCGCGACCGGCAAGGTGAAGTAGTTTCCAGCCACTATTCGTCTCAAAGCGCGCGGCTCGATAACCCGGGCCGCGCGCTTCTGTTTTCGAGTGACCGCGTTGCAGTTTGGCACAAAAGAGGGCGCGTCCGACCACAGGTGAGACATGACGGCACAAACCGAAGTGGCTACTGCGGCGGGGTCGAGACTTGAAATCCAACCGTAAGTGCTTGCCAGATTGGAGATTGAATTCAATCCTCGCGCCTACCAGCGCATCATGGCACTGGCACTGCTCATAGGATACGAACAGTAGAAGTCTGATTATAACCGACGAGGATATTATGGCCAAAGTTCTTGGCATTGATTTAGGCACGACAAACTCTTGTATGGCGGTGATGGATGGCGGTGAGCCAACGGTTTTGGAGAATTCCGAGGGCAAACGCACCACGCCGTCGGTGGTGGCGTTCACCAAGTCCGGCGAGCGGCTCGTTGGCGAGTCGGCAAAGCGTCAGGGGATTACCAACTCCCGCAACACGGTTTATTCCATCAAGCGGTTCATGGGCCGGAAGTTCGACGAGATCCAAGAGGAACTCAAGCGCGTGCCGTTCAAGGTTGTGCGCGCCTCCAACGGCGATGCTTGCGTCGAGGTTGAGGTGGGCGGCGAGAAGAAGACGTTCAGTCCGCAGGAAATCAGCGCGATGATTTTGCAGAAGCTGAAGGCTGATGCAGAGATGCGCCTCGGCGAGAAGATTACTCAGGCAGTCATCACGGTGCCGGCTTATTTTAACAACGCCCAGCGCGAGGCTACGAAGGATGCCGGCCGCATCGCGGGGTTGGAAGTGCTGCGTATCATCAATGAGCCGACCGCAGCATCGCTCGCTTACGGTCTCGACAAGAAGAAGGACGAGAAGATCGCGGTGTATGACCTCGGCGGCGGCACGTTCGACATCAGCGTGCTCGACATCGGCGAGGGCGTGTTCGAGGTGAAAGCCACCAACGGCGACACCCACCTCGGCGGCGATGACTGGGACTCCCGGCTCATGGGCTGGGTGATTGACGATTTCCGCAAGGAGAACGGTATTGACCTGAACAAACAGCCGGACGCCTTGCAGCGCATCAAGGAGGAATCGGAGAAGGCCAAGATCGCCCTCTCCTCCGCGACGGAATACGAAATCAGCCTGCCGTTCGTCACAGCGGACGCCAGCGGGCCGAAGCACATCCAGAAGAAACTGACGCGCGCCAAGATGGAGGAGCTGTGCGACGACCTGTTCGAGCGCACGGTGACGCCGGTGCACGCCTGTTTGAAGGATGCGAAGCTCGACACGAAGAGCATAGACGAGCTCGTGCTCGTCGGCGGCATGACCCGCATGCCGCGCGTGGTCGAGACAGCCCACAAGCTCATCGGCAAGGCGCCGCATCAGGGCGTGAACCCCGACGAGGTCGTCGCGGTCGGCGCGGCGATCCAGGGCGGTGTGCTCAAGGGCGAAGTCACCGACGTGCTGTTGCTCGACGTGACGCCTCTGACGCTCGGCGTCGAGACGCGCGGCGGCATCATGGCGAAGATGATTCCGCGCAACACGACCATCCCGACGCGCAAGAGCGAGATTTTCACCACCGCCGCCGACAACCAGACCAGCGTCGAGGTGAAGGTGTATCAGGGCGAGAACGACATGTGCCGGTTTAACCGGATGCTGGGCAATTTCCACCTCGACGGCATTCCGCCGGCGCCGCAGATGGTGCCGCAGATCGAGGTGACGTTCGACATAGACGCCAACGGCATTCTGCACGTCAACGCCAAGGACCTTGGCACCGGCAAGGAGCAGAAGATTACCATCACTGCTTCCAGCGGCCTCTCGAAGGACGACGTCGAGAAGTTGCGCAAGGACGCCGAGTCGCATGCAGCCGAGGACAAGAAGCTGCGCGAGAAAGCCGAGGCGCTCAACGAAGCTGAGCGGTCGGTCTATCAGGCGAAGAAACTTTTGAAGGAGTTCAAGGACAAGGTCAACGACGACCAGAAAAAGAAGATCGAGAGCGGCGTGGAGAAAGTCGAGGAGGCGATCAAGAAGGATGACGCCGACGCGATGAAGAGCGCCTGCGAGTCGTTGAATGAAGCCTGGCATGAGATATCTTCCGCATTGTATGCGCAGGCCAAGAGCGCCGCGGCTCCGAAACCTGGCGCACCGGGTGCGCCGGGCGAGGCGCCGGCTGGCGCAGATGCCGGCGGGCCGGGCAAGGCCAAGGCCGGCGGCAAGGAAGGCGAAGTGATTGACGCGGATTTCGAGGTCGTGGACGAGAACGACAAGAAGAAGAAATAACTTGTCAGCCGGCGGCCGGCGGGAGCTGGAGCGTCGCGTTTTCGTAGCGAGCAGTGTTCAGTAAACCAAAACCAATAGAAGGAGAGAGCATTCGTATGGCACACATCAAACCTCTAGGAGATCGGGTGCTGGTGCAGCCGATCGAGGAGCAGGAAGTCAAGAAGGGCGGCATCATCATTCCCGACACCGCCAAGGAAAAACCACAGGAAGGCAAGATCATTGCCCTCGGCACCGGCAAGACGGACGACAAGGGCAAGAAAGTTGCCTTTGAGGTCAAGAAGGGCGATCGCGTTCTGATTCCGAAGTATGGTGGTCAGGAAGTGAAGATCGCAGACGAGACCTACCTCCTCATCAAGGAAGAGGACATCCTCGGTATCATTGAGTAATCTCAACAACCCAAAGTAAGGAGTAAATCATAATGGCAGCCAAACAATTACTATTCGACGAAGCCGCACGGCAGAGCCTGCTGCGTGGCGTCGAGAAACTCTCCAGGGCCGTGGCGGTCACGCTCGGACCGAGGGGTCGCAACGTCGTTCTGGACAAGAAATACGGTTCACCCACCATCACCAAGGACGGCGTCACCGTCGCCAAGGAGATTGAGTTGGAGAATCCGTTCGAGAACATGGGCGCGCAAATGGTCCGTGAAGTCGCCAGCAAGACGTCCGACGTCGCCGGCGATGGCACCACCACCGCCACCGTGCTCGCAGAGTCCATCTATCGCGAGGGCCTCAAGAACGTTACCGCTGGTTCCAACCCCATGGCGCTCAAGCGCGGCATTGACCTCGCGGTCGAAGCTGCGGTTGCGGGCCTGCGGAAGATCAGCAAAGACGTCAAAGGCACCACTGAGATCGCTCAGGTCGCGACCATCAGCGCCAACGGTGAGAAGACCGTCGGCGAGATCATCGCGGACGCGATGGACAAGGTTGGCAAAGACGGTTCGATCACGGTTGAGGAAGCCAAGAGCATCGAGACCACTCTCGATGTCGTCGAGGGCATGCAGTTCGACAAGGGCTACTCCTCGCCTTACTTCGTGACCGACGCCGAGTCCATGGAGTGCGTGCTCGAGAACGCCTACATCCTGATCTTCGAAAAGAAGATCAGCAGCCTCAAGGACATGCTCCCGTTGCTGGAAAAGACCGCCAAGGCTGGCAAGCCGTTGCTTATTCTTGCCGAAGAGGTCGAGGGCGAAGCGCTCGCGACTCTCGTCGTCAACAAGCTGCGCGGCACCATCCAGGTCTGCGCCGTCAAGTCCCCCGGCTTCGGCGACCGCCGCAAGGCCATGTGCGAAGACATTGCCATCCTCACCGGTGGCAAGTTCATCAGCGAGGACCTCGGCATCAAGCTCGAAAACCTCACCCTCGATGACCTCGGCAAAGCCAAGAAGATCATCATTGATAAGGAGAACACCACCATCGTCGAAGGCGCGGGCAAGGCCGCCGACGTGCAGGGTCGCATCTCCCAGATCAAGCGGCAGATCGAGGAAACCACCAGCGACTACGACCGTGAGAAGCTCCAGGAGCGCCTGGCCAAGCTCGCGGGCGGCGTTGCCGTCATCCGTGTCGGTGCAGCCACCGAGACCGCGATGAAGGAAAAGAAAGCCCGTGTCGAGGACGCGCTCCACGCGACCCGCGCCGCGGTTGAGGAAGGTATCGTCCCCGGCGGCGGCGTGGCCCTGCTGCGCGTGCTCCCCGAGGTCGAGAAGCTCAAGCTGGAAGGCGACGAGCAGATTGGCGTCAACATCGTCAAGCGCGCGCTCGAAGAGCCTATCCGCAAGCTGACCTTCAATGCCGGCGTGGAAGGTTCCATCGTCGTGCAGGAGATCAAGCGGCGCAAGGGCAGCGAGGGCTTCAACGTCGAAACCCTCCAATACGAAGACCTGTTCAAGAGCGGCGTCGTGGACCCGACCAAGGTCACCCGCTTCGCGCTCCAGAACGCGGCCTCCATCGCCGGCCTCCTGCTGACGACCGAGTGCCTTATCACCGAGATCCCGGAGAAGGAAAAGCCCGCTCCCGGACCCGGTGGTCCCGGCGGCGGCTACCCCGGCGGCGGCGGTGAGTTCTAATTGCTGCCAGTAGCGCGGGCCTCCGGCTCGCAAAAGTTGTAAACGTGCGGGCGGGACTCGAAAGGGTCCCGCCCGTTTCGTTTTTGGATCACCTTGTTCCTTGGTTGACGCTGAAGGGGGCCGTGCTAACCTGCGCGCCAATGCACAGGCACGGAGGAAAAGAGAGGCATCGATTGATGAAGTGGTGGCTTCCGATAGTTGCCGCGTTTGCGGTGGCAACAATCTGTTCTATTACTGGATGCGGAAAAAGCGGGGAGTCGGCAAATGATAGGGTCGATATCTCAACCTTATACGAACGTTATTCTGGGGGATTTACTTCTGCCACCCTTGAAGGATACAGCAAAATCGAGAAAGTCTATGCCGATTTAGAGAAACTGTGCGTTGCGCCAGACAAACGAGCTGTGCCTCAACTGGCCAGGATACTGGCGCTAACAGAGGATGGCCTGCATAACTGTGCAGCGGCGCGCGCGTTGTTCTGCGCTGGCACACCCGAAGCCCATCAGATTCTCGCCAAGTATTACTTGGCGGAGCATTCTTGGGGTGGCTATGGCTTCACAAATGAGGCCTTCGAGGAGGTTCTTAGCTCGAAGATGGACGCGGTCAAGCAGTCTGAGTTCATCGAAACCTACCTTCTCCGTAACTTGTCGAAGAATCTGAAGTTGACGGTTCTAGACAAAGTGGAAGCAGACAACCGGGGGCGTTTAACGTTCATGGTGAGAATGCGCAATTTGCTGCAATCACCATTGGTGATCGAACTCCATATAGGACACCGGTCACATATGCTTTATTTCCGCTCTCATGCCGGTCGGTATATTCCACGATTCGGGATTGGACACGTTGATGCACCTCCGAGGTTTATTCGACTAAGGCCAGGAGGATTCTATGACTACAAAGTTCCTGCCACTTTGCGTGGGCCTCCGACCACCGACGAGCGCCATTATGCCAAAGTGAGCAAGGGCACAAGCGTTTACATGGACGTTGAGCTTCTTGGCTACGACTTGATCGAAGCGGGTCGGTTTACAGTGCGCGCAATGTTAGAAACCCCTTCATGGAAAGACTTAAGGAGAGAGGAATACGAGCGTTATTTGGAACTTGATCGCCAATCGCGCAGCGATAATTACTCGATGTGGCTCTGCCCTGAGATGAAGAAAGATCACGAACAGGACAAGTCTCCAGAAGTTGTATGGACAGGTCGTGCAGTGTCCCAACCCGTCGAGATTGAAATCCCACCATTTCCAGAGTCAGTCCAAAACACTGGACGACACTTGCTGAACCGTTGACGTTCCCGCCGCCCGCCCTTTAGCTTTTGGCCCTCGGAAACCGGCCCTCGGCGGGGTTCCCCAGCCTTCCGGCGCATGTGCAGGAGCTTTTCCACGAGGCTTCGCGAGGATTCAGCGGCCTCTGCTATGGGCCTTCAGCAGCTTGCCCCGTCACTCCAGGTATTGGATCAACTGGAAATACTGTTTGCTCGCTTTGATCGGCATCGTTTGCTTGTGGCCAATGACTTTTGACTCAAACCCTATGTTGATCATCGCATGCGCACCCCTGGCTTTCGCGATGCGAACGATTTCGTCAACCGCCTCCTCATACTGCTTGGCGGCTGACTTGGTGCCATTCTCAGTCCAGCTAAACTGGATGCCGCACAAGACCCTGTATCTTCGATTGGGGGTTCCACCGCTCCACACAGGCATCCTGGCGATGTCGCCCAGCATCCCGCCTTGACCCTGGCATACAGCAGGACCGTGGTATGCCATCTCAGTGATATCCGTGTAGCTTCTGCAACCGGTGCAGAACACGGAGAACGCCGCGACAAGGACAATAATGAAGTTCTTCATGTTATGCTGAGGTGTGGCCGCAGGTTATCAGGGCAATCCGCCGGGTAAACGGTCACTTCGGCGGCGGCATGGGGTGGGCGATCTTGACGAAGTTTTGCCGGAGGTCGAAACCGACGGTCTTGCCCTCCTTGTTGACATAGCGATCGGGTTTCCACGTGGGGCTTTGGTCATTGTGGCATCGCGTGCAGCTCTTGAACGCCGGATAAACCAGACCAGCGCGAATCGCCTTTTGGCGGTCTTCCATCGTGATGATGGTATAGCAAGTCTTGGCTGATCGCGTGAACGGATTCAGGAATTCCACAAACCCAAGGGAAGGTCTTTCCAGCGTGAGTTCCTGAGTGGTCTTGGGGACATAGTTCTGAGCCGGGCCGTGACACGATTCGCACACGACGCCTTCTTCAGGTTTGATCATCGTGGTCTGAATCTGTTCGGTCCAGTTGTAAGCGGTGGAGTGGCACTTCAAACACTTGCCGCTGGCCTGCGGATCGGCGACGCCGAGCTTGGCGGCGACGGCTTTGGCTTCAGGGGTGCCAAGCACTTCAAAAGATCTGGAGTGAGGGCCGGTCTGCCATCTGCCAACTTGGTTGCCGACTTTCGCCGTCTTATGGCATGTATTGCAAACCGTCAGGCCGATATATTGGGCCGGGTCCCGGACGGCGGCCGGGTTATCCTCGGCGGCGGAAACCGTGCCCATTGCGGCCCACACGGCCACATAGCCTGCGCATACGACAGCGGTCAAACGCTTCCAAGTAAATGGAACCATGTTGGCCATGCTAGTCCAGCAGTTCGCGGCGGGCGAGCCAGAAATCCATGGAGCTGTCACTGCGGGCGCATCTCAGTTTCTGGTTGGATTGGGGAAACGGACTTGGAAGTCCGTTCTACGGCTTCGCGCGCGCCACAAAGTAGAACGGACTTCCAAGTCCGTTGCTTCGACCTGTCCAAAACTGAGATTCGCCCTATTACTGCACCTTATCGCCCGTGAGTTTTCAGAAACGTTTTCAAAATCCGTGCCGTGTGACCCTTCTCGACGTCGCGGATGATTTCCTCCGGCGCGCCGAGGGCCACGACGCGCCCGCCGGCATCGCCGCCTTCGGGGCCGAGGTCAATGAGGTGATCGGCCTCGGCGATGATGTCGAGGTTGTGCTCGATCACCACCAGCGTGTTGCCCGCGTCCACCAGCCGGTGCAGCACCTCGATGAGCCGCGCTACGTCGGCCATGTGCAGGCCCACGGTCGGCTCGTCGAGGATGTAGAGCGTGCGGCCCTGCGTTGGCTTCGCCAGCTCCGTCACCAGCTTGATCCGCTGCGCCTCGCCGCCGCTCAGCGTCGGGCTTTGCTGGCCGAGCGTCAGGTAATCGAGGCCGACATCGTGCAGCAGCGACAATGGCCGCACTAGGAACGGCTCCGCCTTGAAATACTCCAATGCCTCCTCGACGCTCATCGCCAGCACGTCGGCGATGGACTTGCCCTTGAAGCGGATGTCCTGCGTCTCCGGCGTGAACCGCCGGCCACCGCATTCGTCGCACGGCACGCGCACGTCGGGCAGGAAGCTCATCGCAATGCGCTTGATGCCCTGGCCCTCGCACGTCTCGCAGCGCCCGCCGCCGCGTTGGGTCGGCACATTGAACGAGAACCGCTCCGGGCCATAGCCCCGCATCTTCGCCTCCGGCACCTGCGCAAACAACCGCCGGATGTCGTCGTAGAACCCGACGTAGGTCGCCGGGCATGAACGCGGCGTCTTCCCGATCGGCGTCTGGTCCACCTCCAGCACGCGGCGGATTTCCGGTGGCAGCTTCACAGCATTGTGGCGCAAGCTTCCAGCTTGCGATTGACCATGATTCGCAAGCTGGAAGCTTGCGCCACTTAGCAACACATCCCGCACCAGCGTGGACTTGCCGCTGCCGCTGACGCCGGTCACCACCGTGAACCGTCCCAGCGGGAACTTCACCGTCAGCTTCTTCAGGTTGTGCAGCGTCGCGCCATGCACTTCCACAAACTTCTCCGCCACACCGCGCCGGGGCCACGTCGGGTGCTTCATCGGTTCACGCAAGAACTTGCCGGTCACTGACGCCGGCGTCCGAATGACCTCCTTCGGCGTGCCCGCCGCCACCAGTTTGCCGCCGTGGATGCCCGCGCCGGGCCCGAGGTCAATCAGATGGTCGGCGGCGCGGATGGTCGCCTCGTCGTGCTCGACCACCACCACCGTGTTGCCTTTCTCGCGCAGCTTCTTCAACGTCCGCAGCAGCATCTCGTCGTCGCGCGGATGCAGGCCGATGGTCGGCTCGTCCAAAATGTAGCAGACGCCGCGCAGGTTTGAACCGAGCTGCGCAGCGAGTCGGATGCGCTGGCTCTCGCCGCCACTGAGCGTCGTGGCGCTGCGGTCGAGCGCGAGATAACCGAGGCCGACTTCTTCAATGAACGCCAGCCGCGAACGCATCTCGGCAACCATGTCGCGCCCGATCTCGCGCTCACGGCCCGCCAGCTTGAAACCGTCGAGGTAATGGTGGAACTCGCTCGTCGGCATCGCGGTCAGGTCGGCGATGTTGTTGCCGCGCAAGCGCACCGACCGCGCCACCGGATTCAGCCGCGCGCCATCGCACGTCGGACACGCTTCCTCGCCGCCTTCCCACCACGCGTTCCACATCGCCTCCTCGCCAGTCTGCTCCTCGTCCACGCCGCGCATCGCCAGGCCGAACCCGTAACAGGTCGGGCACCAGCCGTGGCGCGAGTTGAACGAGAACAGGCGCGGGTCGAGTTCCTCGAAGCTGCGGCTGCATTTCGGGCAGGCGCGCTTGGTTGAGAACACGACGTCTTTTTGGTGCGGTGCGGCGACTTGCAGCGTGCCGTTGCCGAACTCCAGCGTCCGCTCGACCAGTTGCGTCAGCCGCCGGTTCGCGCCGCTGACCGTGGGCCGGGCGATGACGAGGTCAATGTCGTGCTCCTTGAACCGGTCGAGCCGCGGGAAATCCGCGCTCGGCAAATAGCCGCCGTCCACGCGCAACTGCTCGATGCCCTTCCGCTCGGCCCACTCGGCGAGGTCGAGGTAGAAGCCTTTGCGGGCGCGAATGCGCGGCGCGAGCAGTTCGACCTGCTGGCTGCGATAGTCCTTCGCGATGGCCGCCACGACCGCATCCACCGTCTGCGGCTCGATGGCGACGTTGCAGTCAGGGCAGAACTGCGTGCCGAGCTTGGCGAACAGCAGCCGCAGGAAATGGTAGATCTCCGTGACCGTTGCGACGGTGCTCTTGCGGCCGCCACGGCTCGTGCGTTGCTCGATGGCGACCGTCGGCGGCACGCCGGTGACGAGGTCCACGTCCGGCCGCGTTGCCGGCTCAATGAACTGCCGCGCGTAGGCGTTGAGCGTCTCCAGATAACGCCGCTGTCCTTCGTTGAAGAGCAGGTCGAACGCGAGCGTGCTTTTGCCGCTGCCGCTGACGCCGGTGATGACGGTGAACCGGTCGCGCGGGATGCTGACGCTGAGGTCACGCAGATTGTGCTCGCGGGCGCGAACGATCTCGATGGAGTTGTTCGCTGTAGCGGCGGTCTCTAACCGCCGACCTTTTGCGCGGACAGCCGGCGGTCGGAGACCGCCGCTACAGAGTCCCCGTAGCGCGCGGCCGGTGTGCGACGCTTTGCACGCCATCACCTGCTCAGGCGTTCCCTCCGCCACAACACGCCCACCTTCGTCGCCGCCTTCGGGGCCGAGGTCAATCACCCAGTCGGCGTTACGGATTACGTCGAGATGATGCTCGATGACAATCAGCGAATGGCCGCGCTCCAACAGGCGCTCGAACGCCATCAGTAACGTCTGGATGTCGTCTAGGTGCAGGCCGGTCGTCGGCTCGTCGAAGAGGAACAGCGTCTTCTCGGACTTCACCTCGGCAAGATGACTGGCGAGCTTCAGCCGCTGCGATTCGCCGCCGCTGAGCGTCGTGATTGGCTGGCCCAGCTTCATGTAGCCAAGGCCGACCTCGCGCAGAGGCTCCAGCTTGGCGAGCAGCGAGTTCTTGCCCGCAAAGAACTCGACCGCCTCGTTCACCGTCAGGTCCAGCACTCCGGGAATATTCTTGCCTTCGTAGCGGATGGCGAGGATGGGCGGACGGTAGCGTTTGCCGTCGCACTCCGGGCAACGCAGAAATACGTCGCTGAGGAACTGCATCTCGACGTGCTCGAAGCCGGTGCCTTCGCAAACTGGGCAGCGACCGACCTCGCTGTTGAAGCTGAACGTCGAGGCGGTGAAGCCCTGCGCGATGGCGTCGGGCGTCGCGGCGAAGAGCTTGCGGATTTCGTCGAACGCGCCGGTGTAGGTGGCCGGGTTCGCGCGCGGCGTGCGGCCGATGGGCGTCTGGTCCACCAGCACCACGTCGCCGACCTGTTCGTGTCCTTCGATGGCGCGATGCGCGCCGGCCATCTCGTCGGGATGATGTTTCAATTTGCAGAGCGCGCGGTAGAGAACGTCATGGACAAGCGTGGATTTGCCGCTGCCGCTGACGCCCGTGAGCACTGTGAGGCGATTGAGCGGAAAACCAACGTCAACGTCCTTCAGGTTGTGTTCCGTCGCGCCGAACACCCGGAGCCGCGGCGTATTGGCGATCACCGGCGCGCGTTCGCGCTTCAAAGCGATCCGCTTCTTGCCACTGAAATACTGACCGGTCAGTGAGCGCGATGACTTGCAAAGGTCGGCGAACGTTCCCTCGAACACCAGTTGTCCGCCGTGCTCGCCGGGGCCGGGGCCGAGGTCGAGCACGCGGTCTGCGGCACGGATGAGGTCGGGATCATGCTCGACCACCAGCAATGTGTTGCCCTTGTCACGAAGACCATGCAGGACGCCCGTGAGCCGGCCGATGTCGCGCGGGTGGAGGCCGACGCTCGGCTCGTCGAGGACGAACAGCGTGTTCACCAGCGATGTGCCGAGCGCGGTGGTGAGGTTGACGCGCTGGACTTCGCCGCCGCTGAGCGTGCGCGACTGCCGGTCGAGTGTGAGGTAGCCGAGACCGACGTTGTTGAGGTAGCGCAGCCGTGTGCGGATTTCGTTGAGCAGCAACTCCGTGGCCTTGTCGAGCGCGCCGGGGAAGCGGAGAGACTCGAAGAAAGCGAGCGACCTTGAAATTGGCTGCGCGTAAAGCTCGTGGATGGGCAGACCACCGATCCGCCAGCAGAGCGCATCCGACTTCAGTCGCGCGCCGCCGCAGTCGGGACACGGCACGTAGGCGCGGTAGCGCGAGAGCAACACTCGGACGTGCATCTTGTAGGTCTTGGTCTCCAGCCACGCGAAGAATCGCTTCAGGCCATACCACTTGCGGTCTTCCCACGGGCCCTCGCCATCAATCACCCATCGCTTCCACTTCTCCGGCAGCTTCTCCCACGGCACGCCGGTCGGGCAGCCGGCGCGCGGCGCGAATTCCATCATGTCGTCCTGGCACTCGCGGTAGCTCTCGCTTTGCCAGATCTTGATCGCACCGCCGGCAAGCGTCAGCGCCGGGTTCGGCACGACGCGGTCGTAGTCAATCTCGATGGTGCGGCCAAACCCGCGACACTTGTCGCAGGCGCCCAACGGTGAGTTGAACGAAAAGAGGTTCGGCGACGGGTCGCGGTAGTGAATGTCGCAGTCGGGACAATGAAGGTCGGAGGAGAAGTTAAGAGTTAAGAGTTGAGAGTTAAGGGTTCGGATTTGGACGCGGCCTTTGCCGTATTTGAGCGCGATCTCCAACGCTTCAACGGCGCGGGCGCGGCTGGGCGGTTCGATGCGGACGCGGTCGGCAACGACATCGAGCGTGGTGCCGGGTTTGATGGCGCGCGGTTTCTCGTCGAGACGCACAACCTCGTTGCCAATGAGAGCACGCTGAAATCCTTGCTTCGCCAGCAGGTCGCGAGCGTCCTCGGCCTTGAACGACTTCGGCACGGGGCAGGGGAACGTGACGAGCACTTCCTGCTTGCTGGCCTGCTGAGTGAGCGTCTGCCAGATCGAGTCTGCGTTGTCGCGGCGAACGGGCTTGCCGCAGCCGCGGCAGTGGAGCGTGGCGGCGCGGGCGTAGAGCAGTTTCACGTGGTCACACAGCTCCGTCATTGTGCCGACCGTGCTGCGCGATGTGCGGACGGGGTTGGTCTGGTCAATCGCGACGGCGGGCGGAATGCCAACGATGCGGTCCACGCGCGGCTTGTCCATGCGGTCGAGGAACTGCCGCGCGTAGGGCGAGAACGTCTCGACGTAGCGCCGCTGGCCCTCGGCGTAGAGCGTGTCGAACGCAAGCGACGACTTACCGCTGCCGCTAACGCCGGTGACGACGATGAAGCGGTTCAGCGGCAATCTCAGGTCCAAGCCCTTGAGATTGTTCTGCCGCGCGCCTTCGATTAGGATGAAATCGCTCTCTGACATTCGCAGCGACTATAGGCGGGCGGCAGAAGTTTTCAACGGCGGTCGCAGCGACCGCAGAAATGATTCAAAGCGGCGATTGGCGCCTGGCGTCAGATCTTCCAGCCTTTGCGGTATTGATGCTGGATGAACTGCTGAGCTTCGGGACAGTTTTTGGCGCGCAGCTTCGTGGCGTCCCATTCCAGCTTCTTGCCGGCGCGGTAGGCGACGTTGCCGAGCAGCACGGTTTCGGCCAGCGCGCCGGAGTAGTCGAAGTTGCACGTGGTCGGGCCGCCGGTCTTGCAGGCTTCGGTCCATTCCTTGTGGTGGCCGATCGAGTCGGGGATGAACGGTTTCGGCGGCTCGAAACTTGCGAAATCCTTCTGCGGCAGCAGCACGTGCCGGCCGTAATCAGCCAGCAACATCCCCTTCGTGCCGATGAACAGCACGCCGCTCATCCATTGCGCCTTCTTCTTGTTGCCTTTCTTGTCCGTCTCTTCCGGCAGGATGGAGGACAGCATCTCCGGCTGCTTGCCGCCGTGATACCACGTCAGCTTCACCGGCGGCTGTTTGCCGCGCGCGGGATACTGGTAGCGCAGGATCAGCCATGGCGGCACGGTCTCGGGATGAACCGGCGGGCCGTCCACGACTTCGACTGATGAGCAGTAACGCAAGCCTAGCGCCCAGTGCGGCAGGTCCATGTAGTGACAGCCGAAATCGCCCAGCCCGCCGCCGCCAAAGGCCCACCAGTTTCGCCATTTGCCGGGCAGGTAGTCGGGATGAAATGGTCGCGCTTCCACGGGGCCTAGCCAGAGATCGTAGTGAAGGCCCGCAGGCACCGGCGGCGTTTCGGTGGGGCGCTCCATGCCGCCGTATTTCACGTTCACCCAGACATGCACCTCGGCCACCGAGCCGATCGCGCCGCTCTGGACCAACTCCACCGCGCGACGATAATTCGTGCCGGCGTGAATCTGCGTGCCCATCTGCGTCACCGCTTTCATTTTTCGCGCCGCCTCGCGGACAATGCGACACTCGGAGACGGTGCGGGTTAGCGGCTTCTCGCAATACACGTGGCGTCCGCTTCGCAACGCTGCCACGCTCACCACGGCGTGTGTGTGGTCTGTCGTCGAGCAGACCACGGCGTCTATGCCCTTCTGATCCAGCATCCGGCGGAAATCGTTGTAAGTCTTCGCTTGCGGAAATTTTTTGGCTGCGGCACCCAGCAGCGTGTCGTCCACATCGCAGAGCGCCACGATGTTCTCATGCGCCACGCCAGAGAGATTGGCACCGCCGCGATGAGCGACACCGACAATGCCGATGTTCAGTTTCTCATTGGCCGACAGTCGGCGCGCGGCTGATGCGACTTGTTGGTTGCCCAGCCAGAATCCCGCTCCGCCGAGCGTGGTCCACTGGATGAATTGACGACGACTGAGTTCTGTGTTCATGAATGAGTTTCCTCTCTTGCGCGTTAGCGCGGTATTTCCCGGATGTAAATGTTCTTGAACCAAAGCGTGTTCCCATGGTTTTGCAGTTCGATCTGGCCGGTGGGATAGATGCCTTTCTTGCGTTCCCAATAATTTTCCATCGTCACGTTATCCGTCACCAGTTCGCCGTTGAGCCAGACGCTGACCTTGTCGCCGACCATACGGATGCGGAACGTGTTCCACTCGCCCACGGGCTTGTCGGCTTTCTTCGGCGGATTGCTTGGGTTGACCTTGTTGTTGTAAAGCCCGCCGGAGCCGACGGCGTGTTCCCAAATCTGCACTTGCGGCGAGCCGCGCAGGTATATGCCGCTGTCGCCCTTTGGCAGAATCTTCCAGTCCACAAACATCTCGAAGTCGCCGTAGTCCTTCGCCGTGCACAGGCTCCGTCCCTTGCCGTCGAAGACCAGCGCGCCGTTCTCGACCTTCCAGTGCGCGCGCATGTTCTCATCGGCCTGTTCCTGCAACTTGGCGCGATCCTCGGCTGGGAGCGCTGAGCGTTTGGCGGGGTTGTCGTTTGGCGACGCGAGCAACCCTTTCCATCCGTCGAGGTTTGTGCCATTGAACAGCGCGACGAAACCCGGCGGCGGCGTGTTGTCCGCGGCAGATGCAGCGCGATCTTCTAAGTGAACGAGCGCGAAGATCGCGAGGAGTAGCGGCACGCGAAGATGGGCCAAGCACATGATGGCGCTCAGCTTGCCAAGAAGCGCCGCCAAGTCAAGCTACTGGCGTCCGCGTTTCTTGCCGCGTTGTTCCTGCGCCCACGGTTTGAGATGCCGACGGGGCGTGTTGGACTGCGGGGTCTTTTTCGGCGCAATGCGCTCACGGGCGCGGGCGCTGATGACGATCGGACAGCCCTTGAAACCAAACGCCACGCGCAGCCGGTCGCCGAGATACTTCCGATACGAATCTGTAAACAGGTCCGGTCGGTTGACGAACACCAAAAGGCGCGGCGGGCGCGTGCCGACCTGCGTCGCGTAAAAGAATTTCAACCTGTGGCCGGACCTGGCGGGTGGATGGCGCGCGGCGATGGCGTCGGCCAGGTTGCGGTTGAGCAGGCCGGTTGTGATGGACTGGCTGAGTTGGTGGTCCACTCCGTGAACCGCGGAGATCAGCCGGCTGAGACCCTGGCCGGTCTTGGCGGAAACAAAGACCACTTGCGCGAAGTCGAGGAAGAAGAGGATGTGATGGAGTTGCTCGACGAACTCCTTCTGCACCTTTTCGCCGATGAGGTCCCATTTGTTGACGGCGATGATGCAGCCTTTGTTGGCGGCGAGAATCTTGCCGCCGATTTTCTTGTCTTGCGCGCTGACGCCGAACGTCGCGTCCAGCACGAGCACGGCAAGGTCGCAGCGTTCGATGCTCAGCTCGGCGCGGCGGACGCTGAAGAACTCGACGGAGGTGTCCACTTTTTTCCGCGGCCGGATGCCGGCGGTGTCAATGAGCACGTAGGGCCGCGTCTCGCCGCCGACCTCGACGGTAAACGGCACGTCCACCGAGTCGCGCGTGGTGCCTGGCGTGTCGCTGACGATAACGCGCTCGGCGCGGACGAGGCGGTTGACAAGCGAGGATTTGCCGACGTTGGGCCGGCCGACGATGGCGATCTTAAGAGGTGTTTCGGATTTTGGATTCTGGGGTTCGGATTCCGAAAGATCAGCTGGCAGAACTTTGACGGCTTCATCAAGCATTTCATCCACGCCGAAGCCTTGGATGGCGCTGACGGGGAAAATGTTCTTGAAACCGAGCGTCAGGAAATCCGCCAGCAGGTTTTCCTGCTGGAGTGAGTCCACCTTGTTGACGGCGAGGAAGATCGGCTTGCCGCTCTCGCGGAGCTGGCGCACCACTTCGTGGTCGAGCGGCACGACGCCGTCGCGGGAATCCACGACGAGAACGATGAGCGCCGCGGCTTGGATGGCGACCTGGGCCTGTTGACGCATGGCGGCAACAATCTCGCCGCTGGCCCGCTCGCCTTTGACGAGGCCGATGCCACCGGTGTCCAGCAGCGTGAACGGCACACTGTCCCACTCGGTGTCCACGCTGATCCGGTCGCGGGTGATGCCCGGCTCGTCGTGGACGATGGCGATGCGTTTGCCGACGATGCGGTTGAAGAGCGCGCTCTTGCCGACGTTGGGCCGGCCGACGATGGCGATTATAGGTAACATCAGATACGACTAGATTTTGAGGTTTACGACGGTGTTAAATTGCTTCGCGCCGTCGAACAGATACCAGATGAACGAGACGGCGGTAAAGAACCCGGCAGCATAGAGCGGCCATGCAATGGAAGCAGGCTCCATCTTCAACATTACGCAACCGAGCGTGATCATCTGACAGAGCGTGGCAACCTTGCTGACGATGCGGGGTTTGACTTTGACCTCGCCAATGATGACGTGGATGAGCAGCGCGCCGGCGATAAGCAGCACATCGCGGCTGACGACCAGGATCGGGAACCACAATGGCAGCTTCGGGAACGCGCCGCCGGGATTGATGGCCAGCAGGATGATCACGGTCATCAGCAGCATCTTGTCCGCGATCGGGTCGAGCACGCGACCCAGTTGCGATTGCTGGTTGAACTGCCGCGCGATGAAACCATCCACCGCGTCGCTGAGCGACGCCACGACGAACACCCAAAATGCCAGCACGCGGTGCCATTCCTTCGCCGCGCCGTCCGCGTAACCCACGGCGTAGTAGACGAGCTGCGACAGGCACACCGGCACCAGCAGGATGCGCAAGATGGTGACTTTGGTGGCGAGTGTGATCATGGGACAGTAATCAGTCCAGTTTCAGGCGCTCGCGGGCGGTGGTAAGGCGGTTGAGGACGCACTCGCGGCCAAGGACTTCGAGCAGGTGAAACAGGCTTGGTCCGCCCGCCTTGCCGCTGACGGCTACCCGGCACGGATGGATGAGCGCGGCGGCTTTGACGCCTGACTCCTGCGCCAGCGCGCGCAGGGCGGCGTCGAGCGCCGGGTGCGTCCACTCGCCGAGAACGGCGTAGCGGCTTCGCAGCTTCTCCAGCAACTCCCAGCTCTGTGGCGCGCTGCCGAACGTCTTCACGATGACTTCGCGGTCGGTCGTGAAATCGTCGCGGAAAAAATAGGTCGTCCACTCCGGCAGTTCGGTGAATAGCTTCACCTTCTCCTTCACGAGGCCGAGCACGCGCAGGACGTAGTCGTCCGGCTGGCCGGCGGTCAGGCCGGTTTTCGCGAGGAATGATCGGGCTGTCTCGTTGAACCGGTCGGGCGCCATCTTGAGCATGTATTGACCTTGCATCCAGTGCAGCTTGTCGTGGTCGAAGCGCGCGTTGTGGCGCTGGACCTGCGCGAGGTCAAACCGCTCGACTGTTTCGGCGAGGCTGAGAAGCTCCACATCACCCTTCGGCGACCAGCCGAGCAGCGACAGGAAGTTGCGCACCGCTTCCGGCACGTAGCCGGCGTTCATGTATTCGTGCAACGCCGCGCCCTTGTCGCTCTTGCTCATCTTCGAGCCATCGCTGTTTAGGATGAGCGGGATGTGTGCGAACTTCGGCATTTCGGCACCGAGCGCGCGGTAGAGCACAATGTGTTTCGGCGTGTTCGAGAGATGATCCTCGCCGCGGATGACGTGGGTGATTTTCATCTCGATGTCGTCCACGACGTTGACGAGGTGGAACACCGGCACGCCGTCGCGGCGGACGATGACGAAATCAGGGTCGGCCATCTCGGTGTCGTTTAGCGGGCGCGTGACGTTGCCACAGATGAGGTCGGGGACGGTGATCGGCTCGCGCGTCATGCGGAACTTCACGACGGTGCCGCCCTTTTCCTTGTCCTCAAATTCGTAGGCCGCGCCGCTCTCGATCAGCCGCTGCACGTAGCGCCGGTAGATGTCCTTGCGCTGGCTCTGGAAATACGGCCCGTGCGCGCCGCCCTTCTCTGGCCCCTCGTCCCAATCAAGGCCGAGCCATCGCAGGCCGTCGAGGATGACCTGGACGGCTTCTTCAACGTGGCGAGTCTCGTCGGTGTCCTCGATGCGCAGCACGAACGTTCCGCCCGTGTGGCGGGCGTAGAGGAAATTAAACAATGCCGTCCGTGCTCCTCCGATGTGGAGGAACCCGGTTGGCGACGGTGCAAATCGAACTCGAACGTCTGGCATAAGGCGCGGCAATCTATCAGCCGCCCACCCGCCGGTGCAAGAGAGGATCGCCGTGATTTACGTATGCTGCGAGCCGTGTGGATGATGATGCTGGAGGCTGTGTGGCTTTTCCAAACCGTGCGCCAGCATCAACGCCTCGTCGCTGAGCAGGTTCACCGTCGGGCCGTCGGCGATTACGCGGCCTTCGTCCATCACGATGACACGCGGACAAAGCTCCACCACCAATTCCAAGTCGTGTGTGGCGATCAGCTTCGTGGCTGGGATCTGGCGCAGCACGGCCTTCAACTCGCGTTTGCCGCGTGGGTCGAGGTCGCTGGTCGGTTCGTCGAGCACCAGCACGCGCGGCTCGCACGCCAGCACGCCGGCAAGGCATACGCGTCGTTTCTGGCCGTGGCTGAGATGATGCGGCTGGCGTTTCTCGTAACCGCGGATGCCCGCGCGCGCCAGCGCGTCGCTCACGCGCACCGCCAGCGCGTCGCCGCTCAGGCCGAACTGCTGGGGTCCGAACGCCACGTCTTCGAATACCGTCGGACAAAACAACTGGTCGTCGGGATCCTGGAACAGCAGCCCCACGTCGCGCCGGATGGCGGCGAGGTTCGCAGACGTCAGCGGCTGACCGCCGACGAATACTGATGGTTCGCCGTTAAGCCGTTCTGGCAGGATGCCGTTGAGATGAAGCATCAACGTGGACTTGCCTGCGCCGTTCGGTCCGATCAGGCCGACGCACTCGCCCTCAGCGATGGCGAGGCTGACGCCGCGCAGTGCCTCCGTGCCGTCAGGATAGCGGAAGCACAGGTTGCGAAGTTCAAGCGCCGGTGTCATGAAATCTGAGATTTGAAATCTCATTGCCACCCCCTTGCGCACATTGCCGCGTAAATCCGTTCCGCCCGCTCCGTCGAGCGGATGAACAACTGCCCGACGATGCCTGCCTGCGACCACCACGCCACGCGGCGGCGCATTGAAAACGTCCGGCTGGCCCGCGCACGGCCCATGCGGCCGACCTCGTCCGCGAGCACAAAGAGGTAGCGATACATCAGCGCCAGAGTCGTCACCATTAGCGACGGCACGCGCAGCCGCTGCAGCACGCGCAGCAGATCGGCAAACGGCGTCGTGTTGGACAGCAGAATCATTGTCATCAAACAAAGATTCGTCCTGACCATGATAATCGCGAACGCGCGCCAGCCGCCCGGTTGGAAAAACGCCAACGCCGCCACACCGAGCGCGATCGGTTCCAATAGCAGCAGCCGCTTCGCGAGAAACGCCGGCGGAATCCGGCTCAATACCGCCACGATCAACACCGCGGTCCCAACGAACACGAAACCGCCCGACTGCGAAACTGGCAACAGCACTGTCGTCAACACCACCGCAATCGCCAGGGCAAACTTCACCGCCGCCGGCAGCCGATGAATCGGACTGTCGAGCTGGCTATGACTCTCGAAGAGTTCCAGACGCATGGCCGCAGCTTAACGTGACGCCGTGACGGCGTCAGCCACAAGTTTCGCCGCATGCGTGAGGTTTCTGGAAATAGATGTTGACTGATGCATGGTTGGTATTATTAGCTACGATATTCGTAACACCTAATCTTGAGTGCTTTCAAAGACTGAATTATGCACGTTCCTGACGGATTTCTCGACGCAAAAACAATAGCAGCCACGGGCGGCCTTGCGGTGGCGGGGCTGGCCGTGGCCATCCGGCAGGTTAACCGCACGCTGCCCCGCTCCAAGACGCCGCTGATGGGGCTGGCGGCGGCGTTCGTGTTTGCCGCGCAGATGCTGAACTTCCCAGTGGCGGGCGGCACGTCGGGGCATTTACTCGGGGGCGTGCTGGCGGCGGTGCTGCTGGGGCCCGCGGCGGGCGCGGTGGTGATCTCGGCGGTGTTGATCCTCCAGTGTTTCCTCTTCAGCGACGGCGGCGTGCTGGCGCTGGGTGCGAACGTGTTCAACATGGCCATTGTGGGCACGGTGGGCGGCTACGGCATCTACGCGCTGTCGCGAAAGCTCGTCAAGGGGCTGCACGGCCAGATCACGGCGGTGGTGTTTGCCGCGTGGTGCTCGACGTTGCTGGCTTCGCTGGCGTGCGCGGGCGAACTGGCGTTTTCAGGAACCGCGGCGGCGGGTGTGGTCTTTCCAGCGATGTCCGGCGTGCATGTGCTGATCGGCTTGTGCGAAGCGTTGATCACGGCGCTGGTCGTCCTGGCCATCCGCAAGGTGCGGCCGGGGCTGGTTGACCCGGAGCACCAACAAGCCGGCGGCATTGGCTGGGAGGTGCCGGCGCTCGGACTTGTCATCGCGCTGGGCCTGGCTATGTTCATCGCGCCGTTCGCGAGTTCGTGGCCGGACGGTTTGGAGAAGGTGGCCGGCAAACTCGGCTTCGAAGAGCACGCGAAGGCGCTGATGAAGTCACTGATACCCGACTACCAGATGCCGGGCATCAGTTCGGAGGGCTTGGCGACGGCGATCGCGGGGTTGGTGGGCACGGTAATCATGTTTGTGATGGCTTGGGTCGTTGGATGGCTGCTCGTGAGGCACGACACCAAACGAACCACAGCAGAGTAGGAAAATATTGTTGACACGTAACACGCCGTTTTGATAGTCAATGCGACCAGAGAGAAGTTCTTTGCAATCACATCGCAGCGCAGGGAATCCCGTGAGAATCGGGAACGGTTGCGCCACGGTAACAGGTTACGATCCCCTGATAACGCCAACCTCAGCTTGAGGTGAAGGCAGGGGCGAGGCATGAGACCTGAAGTCCGGATAACGGCTGTGATGTGCCCAACTCGGTTCGGCCCCAATAGCAATCGGGGACGGACGAAAAACTTATTCGCACAAAATAAGGTTGAGGCTCGCCACAATCTGAAGTTCTGTGGGCCGTCCTGGCCCGCTCTTCTTCTGGGGCGCAGCTCTCAGCGTCTCCAACATGAAGAAGAGCTTTTTCCGCTCTCGCACGGTGAAATGTGGCCCTTTGGGTTCCATCTCGCCGACGGTTGGAGTCTGCCCTTCGCCACTCCCACAAGCCCCGCGCAGTCTCGAAGTTCCCCAAGTTTCGCCCACCAGTCCAACAATAAGAATCCCAACCGAGAGGAAATGAACATGATTCGATTCAGACAAATACTAACCGCCGTCGCAGCAGCATGGCTGTTGCTTTCCGGGTTCCCACCACCCGCTTCGGCAATGCATATTGCCGAAGGCATCCTTCCCGCGTCGTGGGCAGGGCTGTGGTTTGTCGCGGCTCTTCCGTTTGTCGCGTGGGGTCTGCGTGATCTGCGCATCCGCAGCGAGCGGACACCGCTTTTCAAATCACTGGTGGGGATGGTGGGCGCAGCGGTTTTCGTCATCTCCTGCATGCCAGTTCCTGTGCCAACAGCGGGCACCTGTTCGCACCCATGCGGCACTGGCATGGCAGCGATCCTGATTGGGCCGTCGCCGACTGTGGTCATCACCAGCGTTGCACTGCTGCTCCAAGCGCTGTTTCTGGCACACGGTGGATTGACGACGCTGGGTGCTGACATTGTTTCGATGGGCGTGGCGGGTGCTTTTGTTGGCTATGGCGTCTTCCGGCTGGCGACGGCTGCGGGCGTGCCGCGGCTGGCGGCGGTATTTATGGCGGGCATGTTGTCGGACTGGGCCACGTATGCTGTCACGTCGTTTGAACTGGCCAGCGCGTTGCACGGCAACGCCAGTTTTGGCAGCGCGTTTTTAGCCATTACGGCGGCGTTCTGCCCGACGCAGATTCCCTTGGGGATATTGGAAGGGTTTATCACTGCCGGCGCATATCGATTCATTAACGTGCGCCGGCCGGAGTTGATTGCTTCGTTCACGAAGCCGCAGGGAGGTGTCGCATGAAAAAGACTGCCATCTATATCGCCCTGGGTTTGCTGCTTCTGGTCGCACTCTATTTCGGTCTGACGCATCTCGACGCCAAATGGTCCGGGGTGGATGAGACAGTCATCGAAAAGTTCGCCGCCGCTGCGGGACGCGAGCCGTGGACGCCGTTGATCAACACCGATCAGGGCGATCTCCTGCTGTTCTTCTTTCTTATCGCGGGGACCATTGGCGGGTTTGTGACCGGCTATCACTTCCGGGAACTGTTCCCGCCCAAACTGCGTAAGGCGGAGTAAACGACTGATGTGTGGTGTTGCGCAATCACAGAAAGCCAACAAGAATCATGTGCAGCAAACCTTTAATTGAAACAGTTATGCGCAGGTTAATAGTCGCAATCGTCGCGTCATTCCTGTCCGTGTTTTGCGCGGCGGTAGAAAGGGGAGAAAAACAAAGCTCGTCTGCCGATGCCAAAGCGGCTGCCGACACGCCACAACCGCTTTGGGAGCGAGAGACGCTGACGGGCGACTGGGGCGGCGCGCGGACGCGGATGGCGGAGAAGGGGTGGGAACTCGCGACCACCTACACCGGCGAGTTTCTGGCCAACGTGCATGGGGGCGCGCGAACGGGTGAGCTTTACCAAGGGGTGGTGCGGTCGGATCTGAATCTGGACATCGAGAAAGTTGGCGGCTGGAAGGGAGGCATGTTCCACACCAGCGGCCTCTGGATTCAAGGCTCAGAGCCGAACATCCGCAACGACATTGCCGGCATGACCGGCGCGGCGTTTCTGGAGCCAAGCAACATCTCGGCCTACGACACGGCGCGGCTCTATGAATTGTGGCTGGAGCAGAGCTTTCTGGAGGACAGGCTTTCCATCCGCGGGGGCCAGCTTGCCCTGGATGAGAGGCTGATTTGCAGCGACTACGCGTGCGTGTTCATCGGCGGCACTCACGGCTGGCCCGCGTTCATGTCGGCGCTGATCCCGAGCGGTGGCCCCGCGTATCCCGTGGCCGGCACGGGCGCGATGGTGACGGGCCGGCCGCACGAACAGATCGAGTTGATGGGAGCGGTGGTGGACGGCGACGTGGGAGACCAATCCACGGAAAGCAACGACGGCACTCACTTCGGGATGGGCCATCGAAACGGCGTGCTGGCGCTGTTCGAGGCGGTCTGGCGGCGCAATCACGGGAAGGGAGCGCGGGGACTGCCGGGCACATTCAAGATCGGCGGTTGGTTTCACAGCGGCGATTTCAACGACCTGCGCCTCGACACGCTGGGCCGAAGCCTCGAAGACGATGGCACGTTGTCGGGACTGGCCTCCAATGGCGTGGCTAGCTCCCACTCGGGCAACGGCGGGTTCTACTTCAACGTGGACCAGATGCTTTGGCGTGAGAAGGCCGATTCGGATGAGGGATTGGCCTTCTATTGCCGCGTCGCGCCGTGGATGCCGGAGGACCGCAATTCGGTGGATTTCTACGCCGCGGGCGGGCTGACCTACAAGGGACTCCTGCCAACTCGCGACCAGGATATTTGCGGCGTCGCTGTCAGCTACGTCGGGATTAGCGACAACCTGCGCGATCTCCAGCGCGACGCCAACACCATCCTCGCACTCGGCGGCGCGCCTAACACGCTGGGCAACGGCCCCCTGCCGGATTATGAGATGGCGCTGGAGGTCACCTATCAGATTGCGCTCGCGCCCTGGTGGTCCTTGCAGCCGGATTTCCAATACATCTTCCACCCCGGCGGCTCCACGGCGCTGAACGACGCCATCGTGATCGGGATGCGGACGACGGTTTCGTTCTAACGGAACGCATCAGGCGGTTGGCGCACGCTTTCAGGCTGCGTCGTTGGTGCGAACACAGCAATTCTTCTCGCGCATACACTTGCACGCGCCCACGCCCAACATCGCCCCACAAACCGGCGCGACGAGGTAGAGCCAGAGGCTGGAGAGATGATGCGACACCACTGCAGGCGCCAGCGACCGGGCCGGATTCATGGACGCGCCGCAGATGGGGCCGGCAAAAAGCGCCTCCAGCGCGATGACGGCACCAACGACAATTCCCGCCGTGATGCCACTCTCCTTCGTGCCTCTGGTCACGCTGAGGATGACGAACATAAGGATCATGGTCAGCACCAGCTCCAAGACGAAGGATTGGCCGTCCGACCCGGCGGGCAGCGTCGCGCCCAGCGTCGCGTGGGTGGGGAACAACCCGCGCAAGAGCAGACTGGCAGCGAACGCGCCCAGCGTCTGACTGGCGATGTAAGGCAGCACGAGCCGGGCGCTGAAACCGCGCGCGGCGAAGAAGCCCAGCGTGACGGCGGGGTTGAGGTGCGCGCCGGAGATGTCGCCGACGGAGTAGATCATGGCGAGCACCACGAGGCCGAAGGTGAGCGCAACGCCGACGTGGGAGACCGCGCCGCCAGAAACATCGTTGACGACGATGGCGCCGGTGCCCGCGAAGACAAGGCAGAACGTGCCGAAGAATTCCGCCAGAAACTTCTTCATGCGGATAACACATAACAGAAACCAGCCTGTTTGTCAGTTGGCTCGTCTTGCCCGTCACCCGTTAAGCCGGTTCTGACGATTGTTCTTGCGTCGCGCTGGCCGCCTACCGGCTGGAGTTTGCTGCGGCTTGAGAGCAAGATTCTGACAACCAACAAATCCAAACCGATCCATTAACGAAAGGAGACATCCCATGCTCGCAGTCAAAATTACCGCCGTGTTGACGTTCCTTTTCTTTGGCTGAGCGGCCACCTGCGGAGCGGTCGCTCTGCTGAAGGAAGGATTGCCTACAGCGCAGTTCGCCATGCGCGTCCACTATGTCGTTGCCAGCATCGGTTTGATGTTGAGCCTGGCGACTGCCGTGATGGTTTGCCGGTTGAAATCGCCGCAGTAGCCGCCGCGTGAAACAACGCGCGAAGCTTTGCGTCTTCGCGAGTCTTGCCGAGCGCGGCGCAACCGCCTACTGTTATGCCTGAGCCATGCAGCCGGCGCAAGGACAGCGGCATATCCTCGCGGCAACGGCGCGATGGGTGGCTCGCGAAATCGAGAACAAACATGCACGAATGGGCTTTGGCCGAGGCGGTCGTCACGTCCGCCACAGAAACCGCGCGGCAGCAGAAGCTGGCCGTGGTGGAGGAGATCGTGTTGAACATCGGCGAACTCCAGGCGATTGACAACGAGATGTTCGCTGAGTTGGTGCAGGGGCAGCTTTCCAGCGCGGCGGTGGAACTCCGGGGCGCGAAGGTCCGCGTCGTGAAGGGCGAGGCGGCGTTCGAGTGCCAGGCTTGCAAGAAGGAGTTCTCCGAAAAGGACACGAAGGTTGGCGAGGAGGAACGCGAGGCCATCCATTTCGTGCCGGAGATGGCGCACGTCTATATGCGCTGCCCGGCGTGCGGCAGCCCGGACTTTTCCATCGTGCGCGGTCGGGGCGTTTTCATCCAGGAAATCTCAGGCCGCCATGATTGATCCCCGAAGCTCTGTCATCGAGAAGCGGCTCGCCGGCGTGAAGCGCGTCATCGCTGTCACCGGCTGGAAGGGCGGCATCGGCAAGAGTTCCATCGCCTCCGTGCTCGCGCTGCTGCTGGCGCGGAAAGGCCATCGCACGGCCCTGCTTGACTTGGATTTTACCGGCGCTTCCGATCACATCATCCTTGGCATCAACGACGCCCATTACACTGAGGAGACAGGCATCAACCCGCCGCTGACCTGCGGCATCACGTTCATGTCCATGTCGTTCTTCTCGCAGGGCCGCGCCGTGCCGTTGCGCGGCAGCGATGTCTCGCAGGCGGCGCTGGAGTTGCTGGCGGTGACGCAGTGGGGCGAACAGGACTTCCTCGTTGTGGATATGCCGCCGGGCATCGGCGATGCCTCGCTGGACATGGTGCGCTGGATCAAACGCGCGGAACTGCTGGCGGTGACCACGCCGGCCGTGCTGGCGGTGGAGACGCTGAAACGGTCACTGGCGCTGTTTGAGCGGCTCAACGTGCCGCTGCTCGGCATCGTCGAGAACCTGAGCGCGGGCGCGCCGAGTCCGTTCAGCCATCACGCGAAATTCCTCGGAGCAATCCGGCGCGATCCTGACCTGGAAACCGCCACCGGCCAGCCGGAGATGATTCTCCGCACTCGCTTTGCAGAAGAGTTGGGGAAGATCGTTGCGACTTTCAGTTGAGCAGCCGCGACCTGCAATTGAACACCGCCAGCCCCTCACCCCAGCCCTCTCCCCGTTCGACGGGGAGAGGGAGAAGTTCTGCTTACTGCTGTGTGACTCATTGAATCGCAGCCGCGCTTGCACCATGAGAAAGCAATTCCCTCTCCCCATCCGATGGGGAGAGGGCAAGGGTGAGGGGCCGCGGCGACTGAATAGATGCGGCTCAGTTCGGCAAATCCTTGCCGGTCGCGGTAACCGTTAGTTTACCGTGCTTGACGCCTTTGGCGGCGATGAGTTGGTCGGCGATGGACTTGATGGCGGCGGCCTTGCCGCGGACCAGCAACACCTCCATGCAATTGTCGTGGTCGAGGTGTGCGTGGACGGTGGAAATGATGACGTTCTCGTGGTCGTGCTGGATGTCCGTGAGTAACGCTGGGAGGTGGCGCTTGTGGTGGTCGTAAAGCAGCGTGATCGTGCCGGCGATCTCCTGGTTGCCGTGTTGCTGGTGATGCTCGACGAGATGAGCGCGGATCATGTCGGCGATGGCCAGCGAACGGTTCGTGTAGCCCTTCTCGCGCGTCATCGCGTCGAGGCTTTGGAGGAGTTGTTTGTTCAGCGACACGCTGAACCGGGAGACGCCGCCGTGGGATGGTTTCATAGTGTTACGTCTGGAATCTGTGTAGCAAACGAGCGGCCCAGTCAAGCACGGTTGCTGCGGAGGCGGCGGGGAGGTGGTTGAACAGGGAAGGCGGGAAGACGCGAAGGGACGGGGAGCAATAGCCGGCGATCAGTGAATGACAAGCGTGTTCCCTCTTCCCGTCTTCGCGCCTTCCCTGTTCAAATCCTCCTCGCAACCGACTCTACGATCCGGCCGGGAAGATGACCCGGAATGCTCTCGCCAATGCCCGGCCCGGCCTGTTACAAACCGAACGAGCCGGGGCAGTGGCTCCGGCTTATGATGGGCGGTGATCCGCCTGTTGGCCTTTGCCGGCTTCAATATGAAACGCCGCAACCAAGCGATTCATCCTAGGTTCAAATGAGCACTCCAGTTCCAAATCGTGTTTCTGTAACAGTTAACCCGACCTTTGGGGATCTCTTCATCGCATCGCTTATGCTGATTCGCTATCAGGGGGCGCTCATCATCGTGCATGCCATTTTTCCGTTGGCTGGTTTGTTCCTTCTTGTGTTCGCTTTTTGCGTCGGACATTGCCTCGACGTGGTGGTGGTGATATTGGTTCTGTTAGCCTTTTCGTTCACCCCACTCATCACGGCTCTGGGGCTATGGAGAGTCCGTCGTCGTAACAAACTGACTCAAGGACCGTTCACATACAGTTTCGATTCGGAGGGCATGCACACCAGCGGGGCCACATTCACTCAAACAATTAAGTGGGCAGCCATACCGCGTGTGCGTCAGTCAAAACGTTTCCTTTTCGTTTTCATTTCCCCGGTCAGTGCAATGTGCATTCCGCTAAAAGCCCTGCGTGGCCAAGGGGTTCTCGACGAAGTGCGCAGCATTGCCAGCCAGCATACAGATTTGCGTTAGACGCTCGCCGCGCAGCGTCAGGGGACTTGGAGCTTCTCGAAACTTTCTTCGATGAAGGTGGTGTTTTGGATGCGGGCGAGGCGGGTGTAGAGGCCGTCTTGGGCCAGGAGTTCGTCGTGGGTGCCGCGCTCAACGATGCGACCGTGGCAGAGGACGAGAATCTGGTCGGCCCGGCGGATGGTGCTGAGGCGGTGGGCGATGACGAAGCTGGTGCGGTGGGCCATGAGGTGGTCGAGGGCTTCCTGGATGAGCCGCTCAGTGGCAGTGTCCACGCTGGCGGTGGCTTCGTCGAGGATGAGCAAGGGGGTGTTCTTCAACAGCGCGCGGGCGATGCTGATGCGTTGTTTTTCGCCGACGCTGAGTTTGACGCCGCGTTCGCCGACGCGGGAGTCGTAGCCGTCGGCGAGGCGGCTGATGAACTCGTGGCAGTTGGCGGCGCGCGCCGCGGCCTGCAACTCCGCCTCGGTCGCGTCGAGTTTCCCGTAGAGGATGTTCTCGCGGACGGTGCCGTTGAAGAGGAACGGCTCCTGGCTGACGATGCTGATCTGAGCGCGGAGCGATTCAAGGCTCGCGGCGGCAATGTCCTGGCCGTCTAGGGCGATGCGGCCCCCGGAGGTTTCGTAGAACGCCGGCAGGAGGTTGACGAGCGTGGACTTGCCAGCGCCGGTCGGCCCGACGAGCGCGATGACTTCGCCGGGGCGGGCGTGGAGGGAGATGTCGTGCAGCACCGGCTGGCCGTCCTGGTAACGGAACTGGACGTTTTCAAAAACCACCTCGCCGCGGACGGGCGTGCGCAGGATTTGCGTGCGGCGCGGGTCGCGTCCCTCGGGCGTGGCGTCGAGGATGTCGAAGACGCGCTCGCCGGCGGCGCGGGCGGACTGGAGCATCTGGTTCAAGCCGTGCAGCCGGCCGATCGGTTCGTAGAACAACGCGAGGTAGAGGATGAAGCCCATGAGCTGGCCGATCGTCATGTCGCCGGCGATGGCCTGGCGTCCGCCAATCCAAAGCACGAGGCCGGTGCCGAGCGCGGCGACGAAGCTCATCGCGGGCGAGTAGTTCGACCACGCGCGCATGATGCCGAGCGTGCTGCGGCGCAGATCGTCGGCGCGCGCGGCGAAACGGTCGTCCTCGTGGGACTCCTGGCCGAAGGCTTTGATCTGGCGGATGCCCTGGAGGTTGTCCATGAGGAGGGCGTTCATGGCGCTGGCGGCTTCGCGTTGCGCTCGGTAACGCCGGTGGGCGGTGAGCGTATACCAGAGCGCGCCGCCGGCCAGCAGCGGCAGCGGAATCAACGCCACTGCCGCGAGCGTCGGGTTCATTGCGAACAAAATCACCAGCACGCCGATCACGCTCAGGATGGAGACAGTGCCCTGCTCCGTGCCGTCAATCAGCAGGCGCTCGACGTTGTTCACGTCCTCGACGACGCGCGTCATAAGGTCGCCGGAAGCGCGTTGGTCGAAGTAGTTCACCGGCAGCCGCTGGAGCCGGCTGTAGATTTGGCGGCGCATGTCGAAGATAACGTTCTGTTCCAGCGTGTTGTTGATGCGGATGCGCAGGCCGTTGAACACGTCGCGCAGCAGGAACGCCCCGAGCAGCGCCAGCATCACCGGCGCGAGCATCTCCAGCCGCTTCTTCGCGATGATGTCGTCAATGACAAACTGGGTCAGCTTCGGGAAGGCGAAGGCGAAGACCAGCGAGAGAACGGCGCACGCCACCGTGCCCACCGCCATCCATTTGTAGGGGCGCAGATAGACGCTGACGCGGCGAATGATCTCCCACGACGACCGGGCGTTGGCCGAGAACGTGGGATCGCTGCGCGCAGAACGAGGCATGGCCAGTTTTCTCACGGCGCAAGTTAAACAAGCGGCCGGGGAAAATCACATTCTTTTCCAGCGCGTGGAGCCGCCGTTCAAGTGGGGCGAGCTTCCAAGCTCGCCCACCATTGCCTTCACGCAAACCGCGCGCGAGCTTGGAAGCTCACGCCACTTATCCTTCCCCCGCGAGCGTCACTGGAGACCAGCATCAAGTTGGCGCGACTGTCCCGGCTTCAGGATCATGTCAACCACCTTCTCGCCGTATCGCGCCTTGCACGCGGTGCCGTTGATGCTGCGGACGGTGGCGGCGGCGAGCTTGCCGTCCTTCCACGCGATGTCCACCTCGAAGCCGCCGCGGGCGCGCAGGCCCTTGACGCTGCCGGTCGGCCACGCTTTTGGCAGCGCGGGCAGCAGATGAATGAGAAACGTGCCGTCGGGATTGCGGATGTGGCTTTGCAGCAGCATCTCGGCGATGCCGGCGGACGCGCCGAAGTTGCCGTCAATCTGGAACGGCGGGCAAGCGTCGAAGAGGTTCGGATACATGCCTCCGCCCCATCGCCCCTTCAGGTTGCCGACGGGCTGGAGAAGGTTGCGCAGGATCAACAGCGCGTGATCGCCGTCGAGGAAACGCGCCCAGAGGTTGATCTTCCAGCCCATGCTCCAACCCGTGGCAGCGTCGCCACGGTAGATGAGCGACTGGCGTGCGGCGTCGAAGAACTTTGGCTCCCGCCATGTGATGTCGTCGCTGGGATAGACACCCCACAAATGCGAAACATGCCGGTGCGTGTTCTTCGGGTCATCCTTGTCTTCGAGCCATTCCTGAAGCTGGCGATGCTGGCCAACTTGGTTTGGCGCGATGCGCGGGCGCAGTTCTTGGAGTTTCGCGGTGAACTTCGCATCGGCACCGAGAAGCTTCGCCGCTTCGATGCACGCGCCGAAGAGTGAACGGATGATCTGGTGGTCCATCGTCGGCCCCATGACGAGGCCGCCTTGCTCCGGCGAGTTCGACGGGCCGCTGACGAGCCACTTGGTTTGGGGGTCCTCCACGAGGTAGTCGGCGTAGAACTGTGCGGCCCCTTTCATGAGTGGGAAGGCGGTTTTCTTCAAGAACTGGCGGTCTTGCGTGAAGAGGAAGTGTTCCCAAAGGTGCAGCGCCATCCAGCCGCTGCCGGTCATCCAAATGCCGTGGTTGGCTGCGTTGATCGGCGCCGCGCCGCGCCAGAGGTCGAAGTTGTGATGCACCACCCAACCGCGGGCGTTGTAGTGCTCCTTCGCAACGATGCGGCCCGTCTCCGCCAGATCGGCCAGCGCGGTAAACAGCGGCTCGTGGCACTCGCCCAGCGCGCCCACCTCGGCGGGCCAGTAGTTCATCTCGGTGTTGATGTTGCAGGTGTATTTGCTGTCCCACGGCGGCTTCAGCTTGTCGTTCCAGATGCCCTGAAGGTTAGCCGGCTGGCCGCCCGCGCGACTGGAGCCGATGAGCAGATAGCGGCCATATTGGAACGCAAGCGCAGCGAGGTCCGGATCGTTGCCGGCGGCGAACTCCTTGATGCGCTGGTCGGTCGGGTTCTTCGCGGCGGGCGTGCGGCCAAGGTCGAGGCTCACCCGGCCGAACAGCGCGCGATGGTCGGCGACGTGCGCCGCCAGCAACTGCTCCCTAGACTTGTTTGCCGACTTCTTCAGCATCACTGCGCACCGCCCCGCCGGGTCGGCGGAAATATCGCGGTAGCTCTTGAAGTTCGTCGCGGCGACGAGACGGATGACGAGCGCGCTGGCGCCGGTGACGCGCACGGCGTCCTGCTCGGTTGCGACTTTGCCGTCGTCGAGTTCGATCACGGCGCGGCTCTCGAAGCGGATGCCGTCGGCCTCGACCTGTCCGCGCAACACGAGTGTCCGGTCTTCGACAATGACCTGAGCTTTCTCATGCAGGCTGTTGAGTCGCACAACGCAATTGAGCTTGCCCGGTTTGCTGGCCTCCAGCCCGACGCAGAGCGCGCGGTCGGGATGCGACGCGAACACCACGCGCCGGAACGTGACATCGCCGCACTTGTATTCCGTTACCGCCAGCGCCTTGTCGAGGTCGAGCCAGCGGCGGTAGTCGGTGACCTTGTTGTGGCCGTCGAACTCAATCCAGAGGTCGCCGCACGGCTGATACGCCTTCTGGCGCAGCGGCTCGCTCATGAACTCGCGCATCGCAAGGTCTTCGGCTTCCTTCTGTTTGGCGCGGGCGGCCTTTATTTGGCCTTGCAGTTCGAGCGCACGGCCCTCGAACAACAACCGCCGCATCTCCGGCAACGCCTTCACCGCGTCTTTGTGAGCATAGGAATGCGGCTGGCCGGTCCAGATGGTGTGTTCGTTGAACTGGATATGCTCGACCGGCACGCCGCCATAGATCATTGCGCCGATGTGGCCGTTGCCGACTGGTAGAGCCTCTTCCCATTTCGCCGCTGGCTGGCGATACCAAAGGCAGAGCGGCGCGTCCGGCGCGACCTGAGCAACAGCAGTAACGACCATGATTCCCAACGCGACCATCGCGGCATGCTGTTTGGTTTTCATTCTGCGTGTTGGTCCAGCATCCCTTCCTTGGCTGCGGCGCGGCGGGTGTAGATGCCCCAGACAATCCAGACCACGATAAAGAGCGCGACCGCGCCGAACAGGTAGGCTGCGGTCAAGCCGAGATGTTCCTTGCGAAAACCGGCACCGATCAAGGTCGTCGGCACAGCTTCGGGAATCAGCCCAATGATGGTGCCGAGGAAGAACTCACGGCGGCGGATGGGCGAGAGCGCGAGCACGGTGTTGGTTACAATGCCGGGAAGCGGCAGTTGGCGAAAGAGAATGACGGCGGGAACGGTGTTGTGTTTGAGTTTGCCGGCGAGCTTCTGCCATGTGGGGTGCTTTCGCAGAAGAGAATCGCGCAATCCCAATTGACGCACCGCGAAGAACACGGCGCTGTAACCAATCATCGTTCCGATGCAGGTCCAGACCATGCCTCCCCAGAAGGCGAACAGCGCCCCGCCGATGAAGTGAAAGACCAGCCGCGAGATGCCCGCGGCGACCAGCACTGCGACAGTCAGCATGAACACAACCGGCGCCCAAGGACCACAATCCTGAATGAACTGTTTGAGGACCGGCAGGTTCTCCGAGATGAAATGGCGGACTTGTGGCAGCGAGGTCAGCATCAATAGCCCCACCAGCACCGCAAAGAGAATCCCAGCCTTCCGGAAGGCGCTGCGCTCGATTCTCGCAATTTCCTCGCGCTCCTTGCCGGCGTCGGCAGTCAGATTGTCGTTGGTTTCCGCCATCAATGCTCCTCTGAGTCGCGACAGTGTAGCCGACACCTCCAGCCGGTTCAACAACAGCCGCTGCCACTGGCAGTCTCAGCGGTAACAGTCAGATTTGGATAAAACTTAAGAGTCAAAATTCCCCGTTGAAATGCCGGGCCGTCCTGCTATTGTCTGGCCCGCTTTGGGCGCGCCCGTAGCTCAGTGGATTAGAGCATCTGACTACGGATCAGAGGGTCGAAGGTTCAAGTCCTTCCGGGCGCACCACTTTTCCACCGGGGTCAACCGGCAGCCAGTCCGAACCGCTTGGTGAATCCCGCGTCCTCGGCAGGCTGGTCGGTGAACTTGTCGTAGATGCCCACAATGACACCGTCGGTCGGCTTGATTCCCGCAAAGGTCTGTTTGAAAGCGTTCTCGACCCATTCGCGACGCTCGGAGAGCCGGCCCGCGGCGAGTATCTTGAACGCGAGACACGGGCGCTTGGTTTGTCGCATGGCCTTGAACATGCGGGGCGGGTCGCTTTGCAGATAAACTTCGCCGACGGGAATCGGCACAGCACCCAACAGCTTTTGCAACTCCTCGGCACTGCGATGGCGTTCATAGACGCAGCACATGTAGAAGTCCACGTCCCAGCCCTTCGACTCGATAGCATCCACCACGGCGGGCATGTGCGTCGAGACGCCCACCATCAGCCCGGCGTCGCGCAGGCGCTTGAGGAAGTCATGGATGTCGTCAAGCTGGCCTTGCTTGAAAAGCCGGTCGGTGACCTCGCCGTGATGGGCGATAGCGATGCAGCCCGCCTTCGCCAGCGGGGCAATTTCCTGCGGGTTGGTGCCGAGGGAGATGTAGCGCATCCGGCCGCCCTCGGCGACGAGCTGTTGATACAGTTCATGGTTCTTGCCGCCGGACTGCCAGAAGTTGATGCCGACCTCCTGGCAGCGCCGCAAGGTCTTCAACACCTGCTCTGGCGTGTAGTATTGCTTCATCTCCTTGTTCACGAACACGGAGAGATGCGAGCCGCCATTGAACGGGTTGGCGCCGCAAACCAGCCGCGACATTGAGTGCGGACCGAAACGGATTCGCGGAAGCGTGTCCGCCGCTGCGGACGCGGCCGTGGCGCGACTGGCGAGCCGTGCGGCGCTCAAGGCGACGGGAAGAACGCTGAGGGTCTTGAGAAACCCGCGGCGCGAATCGCGCAGGCTGCTCTGTGGCTGCGGGAGGATGTTTGGATGTGGCGTGTTCATAAATTGTTTGGGGCAATGAAAGGCGCGACTGTTTCTACTTCGCCGGCTCCAGCTTCAACATCTCCTGCGCCAGTTTGGCGGCGCGCTCGGCGGCGAGGTTGAGGATGCGGTTGCCGAGTTCGGCGTTGGCGGTGGCGATGTGGTCCATTCGTTCCTGCGGTTGTTTCTTGAGCTGCGACGGCAGCGCGTGGTTCTTGATGCGTTTCGCGCGTGGCAGGTCCACCCATTCGGGATGCAACGCCATCACGATCGAGGTTTCCCACTTCATGCCGTGGCCCGTGCCCAGCGGGTCTTCCTTCGCCTGCTCCTTCAGATGATCGCGCAGGATGCTTACCGTCCCGCCACCCCAGAACTTCATCGCACCGATGCGGCCACCGAGTTCCTTCTCAATCTGCTGGAGCAGGCCGTCGGCGGGCGCGTGTCCGCTGAAGGCGATGCAGGTTTTGAAGCCGAGATCGGCGAGCGATTCCATCAGCTCGATGTAGATTTGCCGGCAAAGCTCGCCGCTGACCCAGAGGCTTGGCGGATAGAACTCCTTGGTTTGCTCGCGCAGTTCTCGCCGCGATGCGCCTGGCGGCGCGTAGGCAATCGCAAACGGCACTGGCGGAAAGACAATGCCGCCGGAAATCTTCGCGGCCCGAAGGCAAATCTCGTAGGCCGTGAACAGATCCGTGCCCAGCGCGTTTTGCAAGCCGTGCTCCTCCATGCTGCCGCAGCCCCAGTAGGCAATCGGCGCGCGCTCAAGCTCCGCGTAAAACTCCTCCGGCAGCAGGTCCTCGTATTTGTGGGACTTCGCTTTCTTCACCGGCGCGCGTTCCTGCGCGACAAGGCGGCCGGGCAGAATCGCAGCGGCGGCTGCGGCGACGCTGCCGCGTTGGAGAAAACTTCGTCGTGACAGTTGGGTTGAACCTTTCACAAGCAGTCTCCTTTGTTGGTTGTGCGGTTGATCAAATGCGGACAAAAGTTCCCTTGCGATACATATAGCCGAGCAGCGCCCACAACACCGCCAGCGCACCAGCCGCGAGGATCGCGTCATGCCACGGGCCGACGTAAGGCTTCAGCCCGCCGAGAAAAACCTCCGCCACGCGCCGGAAAGCCGAGTTGCACAACTGCCACGCCATGTAGGCGAAGATCGAGTTCGCGCCGATGGCCATGAACGGCGTCGCCCAGCGGCGGAAACCCCAGACGTCAACAATCAGGTAGCACAGCGCCAGCAGCAGGTAGCTGATGCCGCCGGCATACAGCGCGTAGGAACTCGTCCAGCGGACTTTGATGATGGGGAACCAGACAGGCCACTGGCTCCACGCGCCCGGAAACCATTCGGCAAGCCAGCCGCTCCACAACACCCCAGCCACCATGCAACCAACGCCTAGCGCAGCCAACTGGGCAAGCTTCTGCCACACGCCGAAGCTGGAGCGGAGCAGTTGGCCGGCGAACACGCCGAGCATCGCCGTCGAGGCGTGGCCGAGGATGCCAACGACCCAGCCGATCTGGTGGCCCCGCCATTTGCCGAACAGCCACTCTGTCACCCAGTCGCCCACGTTGCAGCCTTCGCGGAACTTCCCGATCTCATGTCCGGGGCCGGGCACGAACGCCAGCAATACCCAGTAACCGACGAGCATCGCGACGGTGGCGACGATCTGGTTGCGGAGGTTGAGGTTCAGGAACAGGACCGCCGCGACAAAGTAGCCTAGCGCCAGCATCTGGAGCACGCTGTAGGTCAACTCGAACTTCTTCGGATCGAACGTCAGCAAACTCCCGTTGACCATCATCCCCAGCACGATCATGACGACCACGCGGATGACAAGATGCCTGTAGATTCTCGCCATGCTCTCGCCGCGGCTGAGGCGTTTGCCCAGCGCGTAAGGAATGGCGACACCGATCATGAAGAGGAACAACGGGAAGATCAGGTCATAGAAGCGAAACCCGTCCCACGGCACATGGCTCATCTGGACAGGAACCCACTGAAGCCACGCGCAGCCGCTCGCCTTTGCCGCCGACTGCGCGACCAAGCCCCCGCCGACGATCCAGAACATGTCCAGCCCGCGCAACGCGTCGAGCGACGCGAGTCTTGAGTTCGCTGCGGTGGCTGCCGCTGTCGCGTTTTGGGTCTTATCCTGAGAAGCCATGGCTTCGGCTTTCGCTCTTGCGGGCTGGCTGGTGCAGTTCATCTGCACAACCAAACCTGCCGGACGTCGAATCAGGCGCAGATTACGCCGCTGTCCCGGCCGATCAAAGCAGAATCCTCCCGCGCGGGGTCCGCGTCCTGGTCAAAGTGAGAAAACTCCCCGTCAGACGGCACGCCAAACACCACGAGGCGCGCCGGTTCGCGGTATAACACTGAAATCCGATGCCGGCGTCAGGCTTCGGCGGTTTGATCGTCGCACCCCAGGAATCGCTCGGCCAGAAGTTCCTCCTTGGCTTGCTCCAAGTAGTGAGCCTGGAACTCCTGCGGTATCCATTCCCTCTTCCAGATGGCCAGCGCGCGCACTGCGATTTCTGCCGCCGTTGGATAATGCTCCTGCTCGAAGGTTGTCATTTACGTCCTCTCTCAACCAGTTTCACACGCTTCTTAGACCAATCGAAATATTGAGCCAAACATCGCGGTCAGATTAGCCTGAGAAACAGAACTGTCATGTCGGGAAAACCGTCTTGTTCTGTCGGCAAATGCCCTGTCAGAGAGTTCTCTCACAGGAAACGTAACGCTTGCTCCAATCAAAAGACGGCGAGATGAAGATTGATCGTGGTGATCGGGCGTGGTAAAGACGCGCCCAATTGTTTGCGGCAAAACAGTCACCGAACACTCTATGAAAGGCATACCGATCCTCAACGTCGAGGCCAACTGCATTGCGCGGGCTTGGGAGCTTTCCCTCATCGAGCTGCATAAGAACGGTTGCAACGTCAAAACCGAATACGACAAGCCGGCCGACCCGCCCAGCAAGGATGCCACGATGATTATCGCGATCACCGAGCCGCTCTCGGAGCCGATGATCCACATGGATTTCCCCGGCGGCCCGGTGGAGTTGCAGGAATACGTCATGGAAGTGCTCGAAGGCATCAAGGACCATCTCGTCCGCGACCCGAACAACCCGAAGGACACGCGCTGGGAATACACCTACCACCAGCGTCTGTTCGGCTACGACGTGCCGGGGATGAAGCCGTTGGACCAGATCGAGACCATCTGCCGCAAGCTGGCGAAGACGCCGCACACCCGCCGCGCGCAGGCCGTCACGTGGAAGGTCTGGGAGGACAACGACTGCTACGATCCCGCCTGCCTCCAGAGCATCTGGTGCCGCATCCTGGAGGAAGAGGCCGATCAGCCGGTGCTGAGCATGAACGTCCGCTTCCGCTCCAACGACGCCTACAAGGCTGCGTTCATGAACATGTTCGCGCTGGTGCAGTTGCAGAAGAAGATCGCCGCGCGCGTCTCCGAACTGATAGGCCGCGAGGTCGCGGTGGGCCGCTACTGCCACATGGCCGACAGCTACCACATCTACGGCTCCTACTTCCGCGAGTTCGAGGGACGCTTCCTCGGCGCGCTCCAGAAACGCACGTTCGAGCAGCGCACGATGCGCTACGACGACGTGAAGGACATGATGGAGGAAGCGCGCCCGATGCTGTTGGAGAAGGCGAAGAACATGTGACGCTCGCGCCGGTCGGCGGCGCGCTCAAATCACGCCGATTTCGGCGAACGAATCCACCACGCGTTCGGCACCGCTGAGTTTTCGCCGGTCGTAGGTCGTGGTGATGGCGATGCACCTCATGCCGGCCCGCCTCGCCGCTTCCACGCCGTGCGGCGCGTCCTCGATGACGAGGCAGGTTTCGGGTCTGGAACCGAGCTGCTGTGCTGCGTGGAGGAAGATGTCCGGATGCGGCTTCGAGCGAAGGCCAGGCGTGGCCAGCGAGAAGATTCTCCCGTCAAACAATTCCGATAGCTTCAACTGCTGGTCCGCGATCCGAAGCAATTCCCTGTCCATCGCTGTGGCGATGCAGGTCTTGTAGGTCGGCCGAACACGCTGAAAAAACTCCATGAAGTCGGCTACAAGTCCCACGTGCTCCTCAAGCTGGCGTTGGACCAGCTCCATGCGTTCTTCGGCGAGCAGTCGCGTGTCACCGGAAATGCCACACTCTGTTTTCGTGATCTCCATGCCTTCCAGCGCCGAACGGCCGCTGAGCAAGTGCTTGAGCCGCTCGCGGTCGTAGGCGACACCGCGTCGGCGCAGAAACTCCTCCTGCGCCTTGTCCCACATCGGCTCGGTGTCAATGACGACGCCCTCCGCGTCAAAAATGATCGTGTCAATCATTGCGCCCCGGTGGATGGCTTTTGCGATTCCTTGGGAGGAAAGAACAGGAACCGTGCGTAACAGTAGGCGAGCAGCTCATCGGCCACCAGCCGCACACCCTGGCTGGTTTTCCACCAACACTTCGGATCGTAGTCGCGGTCCTCGACGGCGATGATTCCCACACGCGTCTTTTTGCCCAACACTTTTCCGAAAAGCAACCAGGACCGTCGCGCGTGAGCGCCCAGTGAAATGACGTTGAGACTCGTTGGCATGGCGTTGTGCTGTCGAAGCCAGCCGTTCAGAGCCACCGCTGCTGCGTGGGTGCGGTCCTGCCGCACTCGCGGCGATGGCACGGCTTGGACGACTTCATTGTTCAAGCCCATGCGGACCAGCATGGCCGCGCCGAGTTTCGCGTAGGTTTGACGCTCGGACAGGTGTGACCCTTGCTCCAGCGGCCCTCCGGTGACATACAGCTTCTTGTAACGATGCCGTTTGAACTCTGTAACGGCTTCCGCAAAGGTGTAATCCGGCGCCCATCCTTCGACGACAAGCACCTCGCCAAGCACCGGTGCCGTGACTGCCAGAAACGGATGCAGGCTCCCGATGACGGTCGCTGTTAGTGCCGTCGCGATTGCCAGCACAGCAATCCAACCGCGTAGCGTCGGAACCAGACATTCCCGCCGCCGGAGCAATCCCCAAAATGGTCTGTGCGGTTTCATGTTATTTTCGCTTGGTCGCATCCATGCAGTCGCCGCGGCCCCTCACCCCAACCCTCTCCCCATCGGATGAGGAGAGGGAATCAGTTCCTCTGCTGCGAACGCTGACATCATTCCGTGAAAGGCACGACAGCAAGCGGCACTTCTCCCTCTCCCTGTTAGACGGGGAGAGGGTTGGGGTGAGGGGCTGTTCCAATTGCATAGTTGCGGCTTAGGACGCTTAAAGTTTCTCGAACCAATCTAGGATCGCCGCCGCCTGCTCGCGGAACCAGCCGTGACGGCCACCGGCGACCTCGATGTAATTCACGTTGTAGTGCTCGCCCTTCAACGCCTTGACGGCGTCCCGCGCGCGTCCGACGATGAAAATCTTGTCGTCCGTGCCGTGCACGACGCAGATCGGCAGTTTCGGCTGCATCCGCAGGCTGCCGGCGATGGTCCTCGGCATGACGCCGGAGATTGGCGCGAGCGCGGCGAAGAGTTTCGGGTTCTGGAAGCCGAGCGCGTAACTCCACGCGCCGCCGTCGCTCACGCCGGTGAGCAGCACCCGCTTCGGGTCAATCGGCCGCTCGCGCTCCAGCGCGACGAGCATCCGTGCCACATGCGATTGGTCGCCGCCCGGCCAGGTGCCGCCGTTGGATTTTGGTGAAAGCACAAAGTAGCCGCGTTCGGCAGCGATTCGCTGCCACCATGTGATCGGCCCGTCCGGTTTGCCGCCCGCGCCGTGCATCGCCACAATCAACGGTAGCTTCTTGCCCTCTTTCGCCTGCGGCGGAACAAAAAGCATGTAGCGTCCCTCGAAGCCGCCGGGAAGTGTTTTGCTCAACACCTCGCCGTCTGCCGCAATGACCGCAGGCGTTGCCATTACCACCGCAAACAACAAAACCAAACAGATTAGATTCACAGATGCGAAACCACGCTTTACCTAACGATACCGCACATGGCAGCTAGTGAACTCGACGGTGACCGGCGACCGTCATTTCGCCGGATTCGCCGGCACCCATGCAATCATGCGCAGCGGACTGCCGCTTCCGCCTTTAATCTTCATCGGCAGGGCGATCACATACGCTCCCGTTGGCGGCAACTTGTCCAACGCGGTCAGATTCTCAAGCGGCAACACATCGTTCCCGCACAGCACGCGATGCGTCTCAAACAGTTTCGATTGGCCGTAGTCTATGCTGGCCGTGTCCAGGCCGACTGCTTTGATGGCCCGCTCGTTTACAAGCCATCGAGCGGCATCCGGATGCAGCCCCGGAAAATGCAGATTGTCCACACCTTGCTGCCCCTTCTCGGCCGTGCAGAGATACTTTTTCGCGTCCGGCCAATACTGCGCATAGCCGGTCCTCAGCAACACAATCCCTCCGCGCGGAATCCGACCGTGCGCCGACTCCCATGCTTTCAAGTCGGCAATGGCAATCTGATAGTCGGGATTCCGCAACGCCTTGGACGAAACATCCACGACCACAGCGGCGCCCATGAACTGGTCCAACGACAACTGCTCAATGGTTTTGCGGCCTTCCGCGAAGTGGATGGGCGCATCGAGGTGCGTCCCGCCGTGTTCGGAGGCGTTGTATCGGTTCGCCGCATAGAAATAGCCCTTGGGCGTCGTGCCGCAGAACTCCTTCTCAAGGACAAACCCGGAAGCCGTGGGCCAATAGACCGTCTCGCTGGAGTATTCCTGCGTGAGGTCAATCCATCGGCCATTTGCAAACGGCAGCGCTTCGGCGCGGCACACCAAGCCACAGAAGCCCGGCGCGAAAAGGGTCAAGAGACAGCACAGAAAACGTGTCTTCATGCGAACAGAACCTATTCCTTTCATACGCAAACCCTCGCGCGCGGAAAGCGCTGGACGATTGCTCATCCTGCGCCAGCCTCGCAACTGAAGTTGTTCAACGACTGACGGAGCCTGCAAGAACTGGAACTAAACGTCCTGCAGCTCGCCGTCGAAGTAAGCTTCGTATGCGCTGAGATCCATCAAGCCGTGGCCGGAGAGGTTGAACACAATGATTTTCTTGCGGTTTTCCTCGCGGGCCTTGATGGCCTCCTCCACGACGGCGTGGATGGCGTGCGACGACTCCGGCGCGGGCAGGATGCCCTCGGTGCGCGCGAACAGCACGCCGCTCTTGAACACGTCGGTCTGTTTCACCGCGCGCGCCTCGATGAGGCCGAGCTTCAACGCGTGGCTGACCGTCGGCGCCATGCCGTGGTAACGCAGACCGCCGGCGTGGATCGAAGGCGGCATGAAGTCGTGGCCCATCGTATACATCATCATCAACGGCGTCGTCATGGCGGTGTCGCCGAAGTCGTAGCGCAGTTCGCCCTTGGTGAGCGACGGGCATGCCGTCGGTTCGACCGCGATGATGCGATACGGCTTCTTCTCGGTGATCTTGCGGCGAAGGAACGGGAACGCGATGCCGGCGAAGTTGCTGCCGCCGCCCGCGCAACCGATTATGATGTCCGGCTCCTCGTTAGCCTGCTCCATCTGCTTGATCGTTTCCAGACCGATAACGGTCTGGTGCATGCACACGTGGTTGAGCACGCTGCCAAGGCTGTATTTGGTGTTCGGCGTTTTCACGGCCGTTTCGATGGCTTCGCTGATGGCGATGCCGAGGCTGCCGGCGCAATGCGGGTTTTCAAGCAGCGTCTTTTTGCCAAACTCCGTCTCGTTGCTCGGACTCGAATGCACCGTCGCGTCCCACGTCTCCATCAGCATCCGGCGATACGGCTTCTGGTGATAGCTCACCTTCACCATGAACACCGTGCATTGCAGCCCGAAGAGCCGGCACGCGAGCGCGAGCGACGAACCCCACTGGCCCGCGCCGGTTTCGGTGGCGAGATGTTTCACGCCGGCCTGCTTGTTGTAGTAGGCCTGCGCGACGGCGGTGTTGGGCTTGTGGCTGCCCGCCGGGCTGACGCCTTCGTTCTTGTAGTAAATGTGCGCCGGCGTCTGGAGCGCCTGCTCGAACCGCACCGCGCGCAGCAGCGGCGTCGGCCGCCACAACGAGAGAATCTGACGGACTTCGCCCGGCACTTCGATCCATCGCTCCGTGCTCGCCTCCTGCATGACGAGCGATTCCGGAAAGATCGCCGTCATGTCCGCCGGGCCGATGGGCTGTTTCGTGCCCGGATGAAGCGGTGGCGCCATCGGTTCGGGGAAGTCGGCGGCGATATTATACCAACGTTCAGGAATGTCGGCCTGCGTCAGATCGAAGCGTGTTCGCGTAATCATGAGGCTACAGGCTACAGAAGTTGGCGATTGGATTCAAGCAAAGGTGCAACGACACTCATTGCTCTAGAGTCGAACCCAAAACCACCGTTCGGGGCCGCGCGAAACTTTCAGCGTTAACGAAACCGTGGCGGTCAGCGTGCCGTGATAGCGGGCCAACCATTGTTCGATGGTTCGTTCGGGAAGCTGAGCCACGGCGGTTTCGCTGATGACCACATGCCGGATTCCATGCCGGCGCAACTCCTCCGGCGTGTCGTCCGGCAATACGTGTGTGATTTGGCGCGCGCCGAATGGCCGCCACAGCGATGCTTCCGGGTCGTCGCCGGTGGTGACCATGCCTACGATGGCGGCACTGGCGGGCAGCAAGGCGCGTAATGACGCGAAGGCATCGCCGCGCTTCGCATACACGGCGTAAACGGTTTGCGCACGGGCGAGCAATCGGCTGTCAGGATGCGCCGCTGCCAGTTTAGCCAGCCATGATTGCGCAGGCCAGAGCGGTCGCGAGGGCGTAAGAGCGACCAGGACAATGGCAAGGCCGAACACGCCTGCGGCGGCGCATTGCCACCAGCGTCGCCGCACCAGCCGTTCGTGGTTTCCGCCTGACAACATCGCGGCAATTAACAACGGATAGTAAGGGGTGACAAGGCGCGCCACCACTGCCATCGCCGCGCTGCTCATGTAGGCCAGCAGAGCCACGGCTGATGACGTTGCGACCCAGCGAGCGGCAGTCGCCGGGCGCGCGTGCGGGCGACTGCCGCGCGTCGCAATGCAGGATGCCGCGAGCAACACGCACAGACCCAGTCCCAACCCGGCGTTTTCCTCATTCTGCAACTCATTCATTTGCAAGAAACTTTCGCCAAAACAAGCTTCCATGCGAGTGCAGAGCGACCGCGGCAGCACGCCCGACGCGTTTACATTCCATGTTTCCGCGAATGGGAAAAATGGCGGTCTCAGGTTTTGAATTGCCAACCGTAGACTGTTGCCGGCGACGCCCACGAGGGCATCGCGTAGTTCCACTCGGTGATGTGCAATATAGGGGCCAGTCCATCGGCTGCAGAACTTGAGGTTGATCAGCGCGTTTGGCGCAAAGGAAACCAATAGCGCGACCGCAAGCACCGTGGCGGTTGGCAGCGGTCGGCCAACCAACAACCGCAGTGACGGGCCTATTGCGACTAACCAAGGCAGCAGCAACGGGGCGTTGCTGAGTTTGCTGCCGGTCAACAGCGCTGCCGCAAGCACCGACAGCCACACGTCCGCGACCCGACCCGATCGGCGCGATTGCAGGGCCAAATCAACCGCCGCCAGCGCGTAAACAACCGCGAAGAGATCGTTCCCTAGACTGCCAGCCTGTAACACTAGGCTGTAACCGGACGGCAGCAGCCACATCCAATGCCACGCCACACGCGCACCTGCGTTCAGCGATCGAAATATGCGAAAAACCAAACCAGGCAGCAGCAAGAAGGAGAAAACGTTGATCAGGAACAGCCAGCGATCAGTCTTCGTGAAGACAATTAGCGGCGCCACTAGCCACTCAAAACCGCAGGCCCAGCCATTTTCACGCGGGCTGTTGGTGTGGATCCAGTGCCACTGACCTGCCGCTAGCCAATGCAGCACACGCGGCAGGCGATAGCTTAGCGCATCGTAATTGTTCGGCGCGTGCCAGACGCCGCCCGCGATGGCCAGCAATGTAAGCAGCAAAAAAGCAAACGGGAACAACCGCCGAAAACGCCACACCAGTTTCCGGCATCGGCAAGCGGGTCGCGGCGGCAGAATCTGACAGACGCAAATGTCGCAACGTGTCTTCCGCCACACCACCGTGCCGACTGCTGCCAGCAGAAGGAGCGAGGCATAACCAGTGGCGTTGAGTTGATGCAACGCCGACAACACCCATCCCCCGCAAACCAACAGCGTCGAGAGCAAGAGCCAGAATTTGACCAGCATCACGGCCGTTGCTCCTGCGCGCTCAGTGCCGGAAGTGCCGGAAGCCGGTGAAGACCATCGCCACGCCGCGCTCGTCGGCGGCTTTGATGACGTCAGCGTCGCGCACGGAGCCGCCCGGCTGGATCGCAGCGGTCGCGCCCGCTTCGGCGGCGGCGATGAGGCCGTCCGGGAACGGGAAGAACGCGTCGCTCGCGACAACGCTGCCTTTCAGTGGCAACTTCGCCTCGCCGGCCTTCCAGACGGCGATGCGCGAGCTGTCCACGCGGCTCATCTGGCCTGCGCCGATGCCGAGCGTGCGGTCCGCGCCGGCATAGACGATGGCGTTGGACTTCACGTGTTTGCAGACGCGCCAGCCGAACAACATCGCCTTCATCTCCGCCTCGCTCGGCGCGCGCTTGGTGACGACCTTTAGCTCGGCCGCGGCGACCGATTTTGTGTCGCGATCCTGCACGAGGAAACTGCCTGCTACCGAGCGGAAGTCCATGCCTGGGACCGACGCAGGATTCTGTTTCATCCGGATCAGCCGCAGGTTCTTCTTCTTCTGGAGCAATGCCAGCGCGTTGGCGGCGAACTCCGGCGCAATGATGACCTCGCTGAAAATCTCGCTGATCGCCTCTGCGATGCCGAGGTCGAGCGCGCGGTTGACGACGATGATGCCGCCGAACGGCGCTTGCTTGTCGGTCTCAAACGCCTTGTCCCACGCCTCGCGTAGAGCCGCGCCCTGGCCGACGCCGCACGGGTTGGTGTGCTTGAGGATCGCGCACGTCGGCCCGTCGCTGGCGAACTCGGCGATAAGGCCGACGGCGGCGCTGATGTCGAGAATGTTGTTGTAGCTCAGCTCCTTGCCGTGGAGTTGCTCGAAGCTGTCGCGGAACGGCCCGAACAACGCCGCTCGCTGGTGCGGATTCTCGCCGTAGCGCAACTCCTGCGCTTTCACGCCGCTGACCGCGAACCGGTCGGGCCACTTGAACTCGCCCTTCTCCTCGCAGCGAACCTTGTGGAGATAGGCGGAAATCGCCGCGTCGTAGGCGGCGGTGGTTTGATAGACCTTGATCGCCAGCGTCCGGCGCAAGTCGGCGCTGGTTTCGCCGCCGCGTTCCTGCATCTCCTGCGACACCGCCGCGTAATCGGCCGGGTCCACCACAACCGTAACGCTGGCGTGGTTCTTCGCCGCGCTGCGGAGCATCGAGGGGCCGCCGATGTCTATGTTCTCGATCGCCTCGTGCAACTGGACGCCGGGCTTTGCGACGGTCTTCTCGAACGGGTAGAGATTCACCACGACGAGGTCAATCGGCTTGATGCCGTGCTTGGCGGCGGCGGCCTCGTGCTCGGCGTTGCCGCGCAGGAAGAGCAACCCGCCGTGAACCTTCGGATGCAGCGTCTTCACGCGGCCGTCCATCATTTCGGGGAAGCCGGTGTATTCGCTGACGTCCATCACCTTCAGCCCCGCGTCGCGGAGCGCCTTCGCGGTGCCGCCGGTGGAGAGGATTTCGACGCCGAACGTCGCGAGTTGGCGGGCAAACTCGACGAGGCCGGTCTTGTCGGAAACGGAGATGAGGGCGCGTTGAATCTTTGACATGGTGCGCAGCGTAGCCAGAGGGGCGGCGCGCGTCACGGAGAAAAAGATCGAAGACCAGGGACAGAGGACGGAGCAATAGAGGACCGTTTCCCTTTGGTTTTCCGTCCTCCGTCTCCCGCCATCTTCACCACTTTACTTGCTTGAGGAACTTCAGGCTCTGTGGCAACTGCTCGCGGACTGAGGGCGACTCGTCCTCGATGAAGTAGTATTTCACGCCGGCCTTCTGCGCGGCCTTGAAGATCGCCGGGTAGTCCATCTGGCCGCTGCCGATGGCAACGTCGTTGGTCACGTCGGTGTGGCCGGTGTGTTCGCCGGTTTTGACGCCCTTCTTGAGGTCCTTGAGATGGACCAGTTCCCAACGCTTGCCATATTTCTCGAAGAGCTTCACCGGGCATTGGCCGGGGAAAACGACCCAGAGGATGTCCATCTCGAACGTCACGAGCTTCGGGTCAGTCTGCGCCATGAGCAGATCGAACACCGTGCCGTCGCCGAGCGGGAGGAACTCGTAACCGTGGACGTGGTAGAAGCACTTCATGCCGTGCTTGGCAAACACCGCGCCGGCTTTGTTGAACACCTCGGCGGCGGCGCGGCACTGGGCCTCGTCGAAGTTGCCCTTGTGTGGGATCCATGCGCAGCCGACGTATTTCAAGCCAAGCGCCTTCGCGTCCTTCGCCACGCCTTCGGGATCGTCGCGGAGCTGGTTGTAGGGGAAGTGGCCGGCGACGGGCTTGAGCTTGTTCACGTCGAGGAGCTTCTTGAACTCGACCGGCGTCAACTTGTAGGTGCCGGCCAGTTCCACCTCGCGGAAACCGAGTTCGCTCGCAAACTTCAGCGTGCCGGGCACGTCCTTGGCGAAGTCGGCACGCAAGCTGTAAAGCTGCAAGCCGGTCGGGCCTTTGTAGGAGCCGGCGAAGGCGGAAACAGCCTGGAGGTCAAGCAACGCGGCGCTCATGGCGAGCGAAAGTGCGATGTATTTCATAGTGGCCGTAGCATAACGGCGAGGCAGCGGGAAAGGAAGCGGATATGTGCAGTCGTCGCCGTCGGAAAAGCTTTCAGCGTAGGCTTTCTTGATTGACGCCTCAAACCTGCGAAGCAGCCTGTGCGCCGACGCATGACGGCGGGGAGAACTGCAAAAAAGGTAATGGAACTATCTTTCTTCACTACCCGCCGCTCGTCTTCCGAAACGTCTTGGCTTCTGCAAATCAGCCTCGATCATCATCGGCGCTCACTGGACTTGTTCGTCAAGGAAGCGGGCCAGATAGATGGCGGCAATTACTATCATCAGGTTATCCACGCCGGAGGCGAAACGATAGCGCAAGAAGGCAGTGAACCAGACATTGGTCACGAACGCCAAGCCAATCCACGCCAAGTAGATACCCGTTGTGGTCCATCTCAATCGCAACAGACCCAGAACCGTCAGCAGACAGAGCGGAGTCCACGTCAGCCAACCAACAACCCTCGTGAGTTGCGCGTGCGGAGGAGGCGGTTTAGTTGCCAGCGCAATGGCACCGGGCATCTGCCAAAACTCGATGCTCTTACACAGCATTACGCGCAGGAAAGTTCCCGGATCTTCCCGGACGAATCGTTTGAATTTATCCATGTAGATGCGGTCTTTGTCGCTCTGTGACAGTGAGTCAAATTCCACATTTTTTCCCCACGGATCAGGCATTCCCTCAAACGTCCGTCGCGCAAACTCCTCCTTCGTGATCTCGCCGTAATGATAAGGCAGCACGTGCGGGTTGGTTCCCCACCAGAGAGATCGGGGGTCCGGCCCCGCTGGTAATGGCCACTGTTCCCGTCAAACGCGTGCCGTTGAGCGGTTTCAGCGACCCGTATGGGGCCAAGGCCCGGCCGGCCTTGCAGCAGGCGCTGGCGGCGCTGCCGGCACAAACGCGCTGGGTGACCGGGCAGTTGCTGGCGCAGTTGGAATTGGTCGGCGAGCAGATTGGGCAGCATGAGCAGCGGCTGAAAGAACTGCTGAAGGTGACGCCGGCAATGCAATGGCTGCTGACGCTGCCCGGGGTGGGGCTGATTCTGGCGGCGGTGATCGCGCTGGAAGTGGGCGAGGTGAGCCGGTTCGCCAGCGCGGAACACCTGGTCAGCTATGCGGGCACCACGCCACGGGTGGCCGCCAGCGGCGGCCGAGTGCGCTACGGCTCGTTGCGGGCGGATGTGAACCGCTACCTGAAGTGGGCGTTCATCGAGGCGGCCAACGTGGTCAGCGTGCATCAGGCGCACTGGCCGCAGCGGCATGTGAGCCAGCTTTACCGCCGACTGCGGCAACGCAAAGGCCACGCCAAGGCGGTGGGCGCGGTGGCGCGCCACCTGGCCGAATCGGCGTTTCATGTATTGAGCCGCCAGGAGCCGTATCGGGATCCGGCGGCGAGAGAGGTCGCTCCAAAGCGGTGTGAGCGCGAGACTCTTCATGAGCCGTAAGAGACTCGTCAAGTGAATGCGACACACCTGCGGAACAAATTCATGCCCCGGCGAGGGCGAAGAGATGATTGGGAACGACCCGAAAGAATCCAGCGAAGCAAACCTGAACCAATTCATAACCCGGTGTGTTGACAGAGCCGCTTTCAGAGATGAAGTTATGAAGGCGTGGCTCCCGCCGTCAGCGTAAGTTGACGGCTAGCAGTTGGTCTCGGCGGCTGATTCAGGCGTGTTTGATCCACTTGTGTTTCGCATGCGGCCCAAAATGCAGAGAGTGCTCAAACGGCCAGAAGACCAGCTTCGGCAGCGCTTTCTCGCGCATCTGTTCGTAGGCCGAGCGGTATTCCGCGTTCTCGCGGAGCAGCGCTGCGACGATGGCCTGCTGGAGATCGAGTTCTTGTTTCTCCGCCGCCGTGCCGCCTCGCTTGCACTCCACATGCACCTCGAGATGTGGGTTCTGCTTCTCGTCGTGCGACACCAGCAACGTGAACTTGCCCGTGCAAAACCGTTGAAAGCCTTCCTGGATCAGAATCTTCCGGATGGTTTCAGGGAAAATCTTGGCGCCGCAGAGGCTCACCGCAAAATCCGACCGCTCATGCACGTAAACGAATGGAAGTTCATACCGATAAGATTCCAGACCCGCCTCCTGGATGTGTCCCTTCCATGCCACCCCTTGCCGGTCCAAGGCGCGGGTCAACTCCGAGAACTCCAACACTCCCCCGATATCGCCCAAGGAATACCGGATCAGGGGAATCGTGTTGTTGCCGCTCACCAACACCGTGCCGCCCGGAGCCTCGAATTGAACGAAGAAGGGATTGAACTGGGCGAGCGTGGCTGTCTTTCCCGTGAACAAGGACTCCGACAAGGAAGCGTTCTCCGTGATGAGTTCGCGCATCAGGATCGCCCAAGGGGTTTCAAACGCCATGGCCCCGAGGTCCGCGGACCCATAGATGCTCAGAGTATCCAGCCAGGAATTTCTCAGGCACGCGGCCTTCGCCACGTATTGGCGAAAATCCTCCGAAAACGCCTCCGCGGCGAAATGGAACCGCAAATGAAACCGTCGCCAATCAATGCCTTCCCGCGCTCCCTCATCCACCACGTCCTTGATCAGGGGCGGGTAGCCGCACACGACCACCTCCGGGAAATGGATCGCCCAGTGCCGGAGGGCTTCGAAGATGGCGGGTTTGTTGTTGCTCGCGCATAGGATCGAAACCGGGTGTTTGCCCCGTTGGTTGACAAGATCAAACGCCTTGTATGTCATCATGCCCCCCATCCAAGGCCCCATGGCAAACGCGTTGATCACCGCCACAGGCCCGCGGCTCTGGAACGAACTGTGCCGCAGGAACATTTCCAGAATCGTCGAGCACTGCCATTCCAACTGCTCGCTTCGGGGAAAGTAGAACGGCGTGCCGGTCGAGCCGGAAGTGGCGGCGAAATCCAAAGGCTTTCCAAGCAGGGTTCCTCCCCACGACAAATCCTCCAGCGGATACTGCCGCAGGTAGTTGGCTTTGTCCGTGACAGGCACCTGCTGAAAATCCGCCCAAGTGCGAATGCGTGAAGGGTCAATGCCGTGCTTCTTCAGGAAATCCGCGTAAGCCGGCACCTCTCGCGCGGCGCGAGCGAATAACGCCAGCGTCCTGCGCTCCCCGATCTCGCGCCAAAAAGCTTCATCCTTGCTCCGATAAAGATCAAACAACTCATCAGAGCTGTAGGGAATCGCCAAGTCATTCATGCATCAGTGCTTTTTGCTCTTGGGGTCTCAGGTCTCTGATAGTCGCTTCGATGATGCGATTCATGCTGCGGCCCGAAGAGTGTTCCCGCCCTTCGCGGGAGTCAATCGCTATCGCCAGTGCAAGGGCGAGTAACACAGGAAGCCGCCCGGCTGGGGGTGCGGGACTGCGCTCGGCCCTCGCTTCGCTCGGCCTCGCTACGTCCCGCACCCCCAGCCGGGCGGGAGGAAACCAGAAACAACAAGCTACGAAGGGGACATTCTCTCGTGAGTTAACTAGGGGACATTTCTAAAGAGTTTTGACATCGCTATCGCCAGTGATGCCGCCGCTGCGCAGTCATTGTTCTTTCGTGATCCGCAAAAAACCTGTCAGGATTCAGAAGTCAACGGCTCCAATGAAGACAGGCGTGAACTCGTGTGGATGCGTTGAGCTTTAATCCCTTCGTGGGCTGATGATCCTGCGATTGACACGAGGAGGATCAACGCGCGAGTCCGAGTTCCGCAATCTTGTCGCCGTAGAATTGGTCTGTGAGCAGCCCCTTTTCGTAAAGGTCCTTGATGCCGCGCGCAAAGCCGGCGACCTGTTTCTGTGTGAACTTGCGTCCTTTTGCTTCCGCCGCGGCCACGATAGCCTCCGCCTTGGCCAACTGCGCGGAAGTCAACTCGGGCGGCACGCGTTGGGGCTGGGTCTTGTAGTTGGGATCGTAAGCAAGAATCTTCAGGTCTTTGGCGGGGACGAGATGTCGCCACAAGAAGGCCTGCATACGGTCTTCCGCCGGCACAGCTTCGTGAACGATCACGTTTCCATCTATCCGGGCGCTGCCGATGATGGACAGGTTGACGGGATTTTCAGTGATAATGGATGACACTCTGAGCCTGATTTGTCCCACTCTTTGCGTGGCGGTCAGTGTGGCAGGAGACGATGTGAATCCCGGAGGCGGGTCCTTCAGATCTAGTTTGATGTCCCCGGCGAATCCGTCTTTGCGGATGGCAAACACAGTCAGAGAGGTGTCGCCCTTGCTGCGGAGGCTGGTGCTGGAGGGGACGACGCGCAGCGCGAAATCGGGTCGCGGCGCGCTGATGCGCAGCCGATAGCCATACTCATCACCACCCTTGCGCCCAGTGTCGCCGATATGGATGTAATAGGTTCCGTCAACCGGCAGTTTCGCCATGAAGTAGGAGTCCGCATGGTGCGTGTTTATGCCCGCGCCGAGGTCTTCGCGATCATCGCTGAATGCCAGTAGTTGACCGGCTTTGTCGGTGAGTCGGATCACCGAATCCACCGGCGAATCGAGTCGGCGCGCATAGACTTCCGCCACCACCGTGTCGCCCGCCTTGCCGGCGATCTGGAAAACGTCCCGGTCGTCCTCCTTGTCAATGCGCCCGTTGATGGTGACAGGCAGCGTGATCTTCTGCGCGCGGGCCGGCGTGTTGTTCGGTTCCTTGTCAAACGCTTCCGGCAGCGTGTCGAGCGCAAACGGCACGGGATTGGAGACGGCACCGTCTCTGTTCGCAGTGATCAGATGAATGCCCGCCTCGGCGTCCTTGGCGGGTAACGTCAGTTCGGCGTCGCCAAGATTCATGCCTTTCATTCTGACCGGATGCAGATCGCCCACCCGGCCGCCCAGCGGGAAAATGCTCCTCACAAACGGCATTTCGCCGATCGTGATGCGATAGACGAAATCGTTGCGTCCGCGGAAAATGGCATCGTAGATCGCGAGCACATAGTCGCCGTCTTTGGGCACTTCGTAGAGGATCACGGGGTCGGGCTTGAAACGGTAGTCGTCGTCATACGCCACCTCTTTTCCATCCGTGTCGTGGAGCGCGAGCACCGGCTGGAACCATCCCGGCACGGCGTCCGCGATGTAGGGAATCAATTGCCGCGCTTGCGTGGTGATCACGAGCCGCTGGCCTTTGTGCGCGGTGAAGCGGTAGCTGTTGACTTCGCGGGAGGCGATCTGGCCGTTGACGGTGCAGGGAATGTTGATCCGTTCCTCGGCTTCGCTGGCCGGGCGGTTGCGGAGCGCCAACGCCTCCTTGCCGAGGGTTTGGCGCGGAGCGGTGATCATTGGCTTGCGGCTGTGCTCAGCCACTTGACCAACATGGAAAACCATTGGATTCGATGCACCGCCGCGCCGCATCACCAGCCGCAGTTCCCGCTCACCGGGTAGCGCGTCCGGGGCGATGGTCACCTCGAAAAAAGCAACGCCACGGAACGCCGCACAGGCCGGCGTGCGCACGTCTTCGCGGAGCAGCTTCTCGATCCTTGTCATCATGGCCGCCGTTGCCGGATCCATCACCGGCGGCGGCGAAGGAGTCGCCGCTCCCTTGGTCTTCTTTGTGGATACAGCCTTGGCAACCAGCTTCTTCAACTCCCTCAGTTGCTGGCTCAACAAGGCGGATTCGCGGTTGCCGAGGGGATTGCAGTATTGGACGAGCCGGGCCGTCACGCCGGACCCGCTGACAATTACCCCGCAGTCGTCGGTCAGATTCTGTCCACCCACCTTGACTTCAAACGTCGTCCCTTGCTGGCCGCCTGCGGGATAAACATAGCCGATGTAGGGTTTCGTCTGAGCTTGTCCCAGCGGGGCGAGCGCCACTCCGCCAGCCACACCAAGAACCACGAGCCAACGACCTCTGCTCATGCCCCGCATAATCCCACGACCGTATCAGCCTGTCAATTGCTTCGGTGAATACGCAAGAACATCGCCGGAATCTTCTTGCCCAAACTCTTCTCAGCGTCTTCCCGCCTTTGCGTGAGCCTCTGCCCCACTCCGCATTCCGAATTCCGCATTCGCTTCGTCCTCGCCCCAACACTCCATAACTCCAGCACTCCATTCCACCGTGTCCTCGCCATGGTCTTGTTATTGGCCATGGTCTTGTTATTGAATGAATGGGTGGGTTTTGTTTTACTGGACGCATGAAGGCAAAGAAGGTCATGTCCATAGGGAGTCACATCACAAGGCGCCAGATGCTCGGCGCCGCCATCGCGGGCGCATCGGGCGTTTTGGGCGGAACGATCCTGCGGGCAGCCGAGCCGCGAGCCACCGCAGACCCAAGAATCCGCGGACCGTTCCCGATCCTCTCGACGCCCTTCACCGAATCGGGCGCGGTGGACTTCGACGTGCTCGCCAACCAGGCGCGCTTCGTTGACTGGGGCGGGTGTCCGGGCATGATCTGGCCACAGTCGGGCGACAGCGTGGATCTCCTGACCACCGACGAGAAGCTCCGCGGAATGGAAGTGCTGGCCGAAGCGTCGCGCGGCCTGTGCACGGCACTGTGCCTCGGTGTGCAGGGCAAGGACACGGCGGAGATGCTCGTCTTCGCGAGACATGCCGAGAAACTCGCGCCAGCGGCGATCATCTCGCGGCCGCCGGACTCCGGCCGGACGGAAGACGACATGCGCCAGTATTGGCGGGCGCTGGCGGCGGTCGCGAAGCGGCCCGTGATCATCCAGACCACCGGCGGCGTCGCCTACAAGGGATCGCCTCCCTCGGTGGCGCTCCTGACCGAACTGGCGAAGGAGTTCCCGCATTTTGGCTACGTGAAGGAGGAAGCCGCTCCCATCATTGCCCGCACAAAGGCCCTGGTGGCGGCGCGGCCGCCCATTCGTCGCGTGTTCAGCGCCCGCGGCGGTTTTGGCTGGCTCTATGAATCGCATCTCGGCACCGAAGGGCTGATCACCGAGCGCGCGGTCTATGCGGACGTCCTCACCAGGATATGGGAGCTGCAGCAAAGCGGCACGAATCCGGCGGCCCTGAGGGACGCCTACGCGAAGTTCCTGTTGATGGCGAACCTGGGCGACCATCTCCCGGGCGGCGGGCTGCGCGGCTTCCAGTTGCACCTTTGGAAGAAGCGCGGCGTGTTCAAGACAATGGTCTCGCGTCAATACGGCCCCAAGCAGACCATTCCTGCGAAGCCCATCTTCTCGGAACTGCAACTGAACAAGGAGGAGATTGCGGAGATCGAGTTCCGCTTCGAAGCGTTGAAGCCCTATCTGAAGCCGGGATCGCCCCGATTCGGCACCTTCACGAAGTCAGCGTCCTGATTCTTGACGCCTTATGCTTCCTCCGCCAACTCGGCGCTGCGGGTCTGGACCAACCATGCCGTCGCTCTTTCCGCTCACGAATCACCACTCACGCCAGCCAAGGGCGGGGACGCGAGTGATCGCGGGCAAAGACGCCGCGGGTGATCGCACAATCCTCCTCAATGTCGAAGTCGAACATCCCGGCCAGCACAAAGTCGGCCCCGCTCTTGAACGCATAGGGAAACGCGTTTTGAGGCGGAATCGCTCCGGCCGCCATGACCTTGAAGGCGATCCACGGCTTCCGCACCGCCTTCATACAGGTGATGACTTCTTCCGGATCCCGGCACCAATAGCCCGGATTCTCGGCGGTGATCCTGACCGCCTCGCCAGCCCGGGCCGCGCTGGGATAGCGGTGGTGGTGCAACGTCTTGATGTAAAAGTCAACCGGTAGCTGCAGCTTTTCCGTCTCGCGGACGACGCGGATATCGTGCGCGCCAATACCGCAAGGGACTCGGAGCAGTTTCGCCTCCTCCAGCGCCCGGGCGATCACGGCCTGTCGGCCATCAACCATGTATTTGTCGGCGTGGCAACCCCAGATGTAGATGGCCTCGGCTCCGCTATCCACCATCTGTTTCATCTCTGTGGCATAGTTGCTGAAATCCTCGATATCGCATGTCAGATAAAGGATCCACTGCATCTTGCCGCCATTTTTCCGGTGCTCGCCCAGGATGCGAGTGACGTGCGGCTTGACGTTGACCGAAACGGTATTGATGCCGCTGGCCTCGGCAAGTTCGAGTGTCTCGCGGATCTTGGCATCCGTGTTGTAGGAAACGACCAGGTTCTTGATATACTTGAACTCCCGATGATGCTGCACCCGCGTCAGCAGGTTGCCGCCAAGGATCAGCCGGGTGATATTCAGTTTGCCGATCTTGCCGCACGGCAACAGCGGACTGGCTGGTTTGGCGGTGCCGGAGGAGGCCGGTGAGGTGACCTCCGCCGACGCATGGAGGCCGGCTGCCAGACCGGTGGCAGCCAGCAGGGACTGCCTGAGAAATCTTCCGCGACTCAATGTGGCTTTCATGGGGATGGTGTTCCTTTCTGGTTTCCGACTCCCACCTTAAGATAAACTGGTTCGGAATCGGGTCTCAACATCGGACAAATCCTTTCACGCCCCCCTTTGCCAGCGCCGTGTTGCGGGCGTGGTTTCCCGGATCGCTTTGAAGATGCGATTCATGCTACGGCCCGAAGAGTGTTCCTGCCCATCACTGGAGTCAACCGCTTTTGCCACACCGCTTTTGCCACACCGATACCGCCACCCTCGCCGCCTCACCAATCACCACTCACGAGTCTCTGAATTCTTAACTCACTTTTCACTCTCAACTTTCAGTTTCCACCCTCCGCTCTCCACTTCCGCGCGCGCTGTGAGAGAATCTGTCCAGAATCAGGAGTTGACCCCGACGACGCCGACGATACGATGACTGATCGTCAGACTGAAAGGCCCGTTGTGTGAAACGCAACTCAGAGAGAGTCCAGCAGCGCAGGAAACACGAAATCACGTTCGTGTGATTATGGATGGAATATATGACAACCCAGGCAAATGAAATCAATCGGCGTGAGTTCGTTAAACGTTCATTGTTGAACACGGCTGGCGGCACGCTGGCGCTTGGCACCGCGGGAACCATCAGCGCAGGGGAGAAAGCCGCGCCACTTCCGGCAGTTAACTCCAAAGGAGACGGATGTCCTCAAGGCAAGATCGGCAAACTGAATATCAGCCGTCTCATTTTGGGCAGCAACCTGATCACCTTCTATGTTCACGCGCGGGACATGAGGTTCGTCAATAATCTCACCAAGCACTACAACACGGAGGGGAAAATCCTCGAGACACTGGCTGTTGCCGAGAGTTATGGCATCAATACCATCATGACGCAGGCCAATGAGAATTACTTGAAATTGCTGAGAAAACATCGTGACCAGAATGGCGGCAAACTTCAGTGGATTGTCGGGATAGCGCCGAATGCCGCAAAACCTGATGAAGACAAGGAAACGATACGCAAGCTGTGTGAAAGCGGCGTTGAAGCGATGTATATACACGGGAATCCATGCGACAAGATCTGCGCCGCAGGGAATAAGGATCTGATCGCGCGCACGATTGAATCCATCAAGTTGAATGATGTTCCGGCAGGTGCGGGTGGCCACGATTTGAATGTGGTGAAGTTCTGTGAGCAGAACAAGATCGAGTTGGATTTCTACGTTAAGACGTTTCACCATCACCAGTATCCAACCGCGCCCAAACCTGATCAGTTGAAGGGTCCGTATGCCGAGATTCCCGGTTACTGGTGCAAAGACCCTGTGGAAACGGCTGATGTCATGAAAGACGTTACCAAGCCGTGGATTGCGTTCAAGGTGATGGCGGCCGGGACGATCCCTCCGGAGAGCGCCTTCAAGTATGTCTATAAAAACGGCGCTGATTTCGTCCTTGCTGGCATGTTCGATTTTGAAATTGAAGAGGATGTGAAGATTGCGCGTGAAGCTGTGGCCGCGGCATCAACACGCAAGCGTCCATGGCGAGGTTGATTCGCAATCGGGAAGTCTCTCACAGCCGCAGCAGGACGAAACCGAAATCAATCACCGTGCCGCCCTCCGGCGTTTTCGTCACCGGCACCGACGGTGCCAGCGTGTAGAGCGTCCGCCGGCCATCCGTCGGGTCGGACGATGTCACCAGCAGGCCCGCCGAGCGCATCGCCGAGAGATGCTTGAGCGTCGCGTCCAGCCGCAGCCGCGTCGCGCCTCTCAGGTCCGTTGCCGCCTTGGGCTTGCCGTGCGCCAGCGACAACAGCATCGCCCGGCGCGCCGGCTCAGCCAGCACGGAAAAGATGAGATCGGGATTCCACTGCCCCGTCACCGGGGCAGCCGAAGGAGGTTGGGTGTTGCTCGGCATGAACCGAGTTTCCAAAAAACCCCCGCTCTGCAAGCCGGTATTTCAACGCTCGTGTTGTAGCGGCGAAGAAACATATCGTAGCCCGCCACTCCGTGGCGGGAATGGCATAACAATCTCCCGCGACGGAGTCGCGGGCTACGACGGGACGGCTCGCCACCCTCTATCCGTTGGAAGAATCTGCGATTGCCCTTGTCGGTTCCCGCAGCCCGTTTTTGCACCAAAAACTTTCCCAGTTCGGACACAGAAACACGCCGGAGCACTCCGCAATCGCGCTTCCCGACAACAAATACACGCCGGAGGACTCCGCAAAAGGCCTTCCAAGCAGCCGAAACAAGCGCGAGCGCTCCGCAATCGCCTTGGTTGGAAACAAGAACAAGCTGGAAGACTCCGCAATCGTCCTTCCCTGCAACGAATACAAGCTGGAGCGCTCAGCAATCGGCCTTGCCGGGAACGATTACAAGCTGGAGAACTCAGCAAAACCGGTCGCCGGGAAAGAATACAAGCCGCAGCGCTCAGCAATCGCATCCTCCAGCATCGAAAACAGGCTGAAAACCTCTACAATCACCCTGTCTTTCATAAGAAGATGAAAACTCCTGCTGGCTTTGACGGAGTCGGTGTGAATTCCGCAATCTGAATTCTTCACTATTCACTTTGAACTCTTAACTTCCGTTCTTCGGCACTCCACCGCTCCATTTCTCCATTACTCCGCCGCCTAGAACAGCCAGCCAAGACGCAGAGATTTCCATGTGTTCATATCAGTCTTTTGCCGATGTGCCTTCGCCCCAAGTCACTATTCTGAAATCTGTCAAAGATCAGGATGACCCCGACGACGTTTGCGTGAAGATATCGAGAGTATTGTAGAACTTCCCGAAATCAGCAGTCTCAACTTCACGAGCAATTAACAGCTTCGATCCAATATCCAGCCGGAAAAGATATCGCCCAGTTCTGGTTGCGCGAGGCACATCTAACGAATTGAGTGCATGTTTCAAGTCCTGCGCTTTCAATGCGAAAAAATGTCGTGTGCTACCACACAAGAATACGAGCGCTTCGGGCCAATCGTCCTGTGAACCTGAAACGTCAAACCAGAATTGATTCGGCGCTTGGGGCAATGGCTGCGTTGCGCGGATTGTTGTTAAGACACCGCTGATCTGATAGTTATTTAGACGCACGTGCAGAGTGCGAATTCCCTTTGTTGCAAGCCACATGATGAACTCTTGTTCAATCTGCGCCGTGTCACTCATTTGAACTTCGCCTTATCGATCTTCCGGAGAAGCTAGGAATCTTGATTCTGGTCGCTGATTCGCGAACATGTCCTTCGATTCCTCCCCTCTCACGCCTTCTTCGCCATCGCGGCGCTGTGGGCTTTGATCTTTCGGATGGCTTCGAGGATGTGGTCCATGGCGCTGCGGTCGGCCAACAGCAGGGTTTGGGAGAAGCCGACGGTGTTGGCGACGACTTGGGCGTTGCCTTTGAGGTCCTTGAAACTCTCGCGATACGCCTTCAGCCGCTCGGCGCTCCAGAGGCGCTTGTAGCCGGTGGAGTTGATGACTTCGTCAAAGATGCCGTCGTTGTATTGCTCGTGGTAGCCGCCGCCGCAGGGGATGCCTTCCTTGCCCATGGCCTGGATGAACTTGCCTTTCGGCAGGCCGTTGAACTGCGCGGCGTCGTAGCGGATCGGGAAGAGATGCCACACGGCGCGACTGTTCTCCGGCAGGCGGGCGGGGGCGACGCCGCCGATCTGGTTCAGGCCGGCGATGAGGTAGTCGGCGTTGGCCTGACGGTGCGCGGTCTCCTTCTTCAGCTTCTCGATCTGCGAGAGGAGGATGGAGGCTTGGAAATGTTGCATCCGGAAGTTGTTGCCACGAGTGAAAGCGCCGGAGCCGGTGTTCATGCCGAAGGAACGGCCGCAGTTGTGGTAGGAGTGGCATTTGTCCACCAGCTTCTCATTCATGCCGGTGACGGCGCCGCCTTCGCCGGAGGGGATGTGCTTGGAGTTCTGGAAACTGAACGCGCCCAGATCGCCGAGCGTGCCGCACTTGCGGCCCTTGTATTCGGCCAGCCACGCCTGGCAGGCGTCCTCGACCACCGCGAGCTTGTGTTTCTTCGCGATGGCATTGATCTCGTCCATGTAACAGGGCATGCCGTAGATGTGGACGGGCAGGATGGCCTTGGTGCGCTCGGTGATGCGGCTCTCGATGCTCTTTGGGCACATCGTGAACGTCTCAGGGTCGGTGTCGGCGAACACGGGCAACGCTTTCTGGATGAGGACGGCATTGTAGGTGGCGATGAACGTGTAGGGCGAGACGATGACTTCGTCGCCAGCATCCACACCCGCGGCGTAGAGGCTGGTGATGAGCGCGGTGGTGCCGCTGGAGGTTGCCAGGGCTTTCTTGGCGCCGAGGAGCTTGGCCCAAGCTTCTTCGAACTTCGGCACCTGTCCGCCGCCGCCCGCGCGGCACCAATGTCCACTGCGGAGGATGTCGAGGATCTCGGGTTCCCATTGCTGCCGCCACTCCGGCCACTTCGGCCAGCCGCCGGTGTGGGCGGGTTTGCCGCCGAGGAGAGCGGGTTTGGCCGCGTCGGCTGCGAAGACGTTGGGGCCGCTGCGTGCGCTGAGCCAGGTGAGTGCGGCGGAGCTTGCGGCGGCGGACTGGATGAAGCTGCGGCGGGTGAGTTGGTTTTTCATGGGAGCGGGTTCCTTAAGGATAGCAATCGTCACTTTTCGCGTGATGGTTTCCTCTGGTGATGTCCATTGCGACCTCGGCGGCAGTGTAGCTCTTGGCAGGTGTGACACAACAGCAAAGTCATGCCGGGGTTTTGGATTGTTTCGCCACGAGGGGTGACGTAGCCTCCGTTGCGTTCTCAGTTTTTGTCAGGCGATGAGCAAGCTACCCATCACAGTGGCCATGATTTCCGGCGCAGAAGCCAAGCGCATTGCCCGCGCCTTGGAGAGCGTCTCCGCTTGGGCTGACGAAATCATCGTCGTCCTGAACGCCGACGTGGCCGACGGCACCGACGAGATCGCCGCCCGATTCGGGGCGAAAGTCTTTCGCGAGCCGTGGAAAGGCCACGTCGCGCAGAAAAACTCCGCCGCCGCGAAGGCCACCCAACCGTGGGTGCTTGGTCTGGACGCCGACGAGGTGGTTTCCCCCGAACTCCAACGCGACATCGCCAGCCTGCTCAAACACGGCGGCGAGGCGGAGCGGTGCGCGGCCTACAGTTTCCCGCGCTGCACGTTCTATCTGGGACGATGGATCCGCCACGGCGACTGGTATCCCGACTTCCAGACACGCCTCTGGCAGCGCGGGCGTGCGGAATGGCGCGGTGTGGATCCCCACGACAAGCTGGTGCCCGACGGCCCCGTGGGGCATCTGCACGGCGAACTGCTGCACTACAGCATGGAAAGTCTCGACCGCCAACTCGCCAAGATCAGCGCCTATAGCAACTACTTCGCCCAACACTGCGTGGCGCGTGGCTACACGCCCGGCGCGCTTGATTTCGCGGTGCGCCCGCTCTGGCGCTTCCTGCGCTGCTATGTCCTGCGGCTGGGTTTCCTGGATGGATGGGTCGGGTTCTACCTTGCGTGGCAGACCGCGTTCGCCTGCCTGACCCGCTACGCCAAAGCGCGCGAAGCCATGATGCCCGCGCCGTCCGCTTCTTCCCCATGCTCGACCTCTCCGTCATCATCGTCACCCGAAACACCTGCTCGCTGACCTGCGCGGCCATCCAATCGGTCCTCGATTGCCGCGACGAGTTGAGCAAGGAAATTCTGTTGGTGGACAACGGCTCCACCGACGGCACGCTGGCTGCCGTGGCCGGCGAGTTTCCGTCCGTCATCTGCCTCCGTTCCGAAAACAACCTCGGCTTCTCCCGCGCCAACAATCGGGCCGCGAGCAAGACCCAGGGCCGTTTCCTGCTCCTGCTGAACTCCGACGCCGAGGTCAAACCGGATTCGCTCGGCGCCGCCGTCGCCTGGATGCGCGCGCATCCCGACTGTGGTGTGGCGGGCGCGCAGTTGCTCAACCCCGACGGCTCGCTGCAAAACTCCATCGCCAACTTCCCGACGCTCGCCACCGAGCTGCTGAACAAATCTCTCCTGCGCCGATTGTTCCCGCGCAGCTATCCCGGCAAGGAACGCCGCTTCACGGAGCCGGTTGAGGTCGAGACCATCGTCGGCGCGTTTATGCTCATCCGTCGCGAGGTTTGGGACGCGCTGGGTGGACTGGACGAGCGATACTTCTTCTTCCTCGAAGAAACCGATTTCTGTTTTCATGCGCGCCGGCGGGGTTGGCATGTGATGCATCTGCCGCAGATTCGGGTCTGTCATGGCCAGGGCCGCAGCGCCAAGCAAGTGCGGCCGGAGGCGCGCATCGAGTATTGGCGTTCCCGCTACCTTTACTTTGCCAAGAACCACGGCTTGGGCGCGCGACTGATACTGGTGTTCGGGCTGGCCGTGCGCCTGCTGGCGGACTGGCTCTCCAGCGGCCTGATGACCCTCCTCACCTTTGGCGAGAATGAGACTTGGCGCGAGCGCCTGCGTGTTCATACCGCCCTCCTTCGTTGGCATCTCTTCGGCAGACCGCAGCACTTGGGGCTGCCGCGGTAAGAGTGTTCGAAGTGGCGAGTCAGTCAGTATGAGCGGGCGTGGCGTTCCGCGACACCCGCGTGCCGACCGATTTCAAACGAACATTCAGGACTGACGGCCCCCACTATTCCATCTTCAGCAGCTTCCGCTGCCACGGCATGACGCTGGGAAGTGTTCCCTCGCGGTCGCGCGCGAGCGCTTCGATCGTCGCGCGGCTGGCGATGAGCGACGGGTCAATGCCGAGTTCAGTCGCGCAGGCGTCGCGCACGGCTTTGATGGCGGCAGCGCGGCGCATCGCCTGGAAGTCCGGCTTGGTGCGCGGGTGTTTCGGCAGGAACGGATAGTCTGCCGGATTGACGTTCTGGCCGCGGTGGACAGCGTCCAGCAACCGATGCTGGCGCGGCGGTGACATGCGCGGCGGAAGCACTTGATGGAACTCTTTCCGATGCGAGGCGAGATCGGCGATCACGATGAGACGCTCGTTGTTGAGGATGTGGAACGGCGGCCGGTCCACAGCCTGAGCTTCCGCCTCCCGCCAATGCCATAGTTCGCGCAGCACGGCCAGGCCAGCGCCGTCCAGAACGGCCCAGCCTTTCACCCGCCACTCCGTCTGCGGGTCGCGCTCGCGAGTGACGGCGCTGCGCTCGATGAGGTCGGCGCAGCATTGCTGGAGCCATTCGAGCCGGCCCAACCGCACCAGTTCGGCGCGCAAGATGTCGGAGAGCGGCTTGAGGTAGTGTGTGTCGGCGATGGCGTATTTGAGCATCTTCTCCGGCAACGGCCGCAGCGCCCAGTCGGCTTTCTGTGATGCCTTCTCCAGATGAACGCTGAAATGTTTTTCAACCAGCGCGCCGAAACCGGTCTGTTGCACGCCGAGCAGCCGCGCCGCGATGTCGGTGTCGAAGACGGCCATTGGCACAAAACCAACCGTCCGCCTCAAGATGCGCAGATCGAAGTCCGCGCCGTGAAGAATCAACTCCTTGCCGTCGAGGGCCTTCATCAGCGGCGACAAATCCAGCCCGGCCAGCGTGTCCACCAGATAGTCGCCTTGGGGATGGCTGATCTGCATCAGACAGAGTTTCTCAAAGTAGCAATGCCGGCTGTCAGCTTCGGTGTCCACAGCCAGCCACGCTGCGTGTTGCACGCCAGCGGCCAGGTGTTCGAGGTCGGTTGGTGTCGTGATCAAATCTTGCCTTTTCGTCAAAAATGTCAGTCAGACAAAATACGTGTAGCAGAATTCGACGGCATTTCCAACATCGTCGGTCAATTCCGCGCTCCGCCAAGGGGTGGCGGCTTGCAGAGCCTGTCACTTTGGGATGATCTCGAACGGGATGGCCGGCAGGGTGGTGAACGGGAAGCGGCGCTGCTGCTGTTGTTGCTGAGGCTGGGCCTTGCCTTTGCCGAAGGCGCCCCGGTTCTCGCCGATGACGCTGACGATGAGGTTGCCTTTCTGTCCGGGCTTCACTTTCGCGGCATCGGCCGCGACGACGATGTCACGGCCTTCGCGGGTCGGCGTGATCTTCTTGATGCTGATGCCGTCCGGCGCGTCACTCAGTTCGAGCTGGATGTTCGGGGCAAACGAGAACATCGGCGCGAAGACCCTGATCGTAGCCGTGCCGCCAGCGGGGATTTTCACAGACCCCTCGTTGAGAACCCGGATGTAGGGCTGGCGCGTCTGGAAGCTGCCGACGACGGAGACGGTCAATTCCTTGGCGGGGACGAGATGGCGGTATTCGAACGCCTGCATCATGTCCTCCGCCGGGACGGCGCGGTGGGCGAGTTCGCGACCGTTGACCGTGGCGCGGCCTTCGAGCGTGATGGGGACCGGGTCCTTGCGCGGCGTCGCCGGCACGGTGAGCGTGAGCCGCACCTTGTCCTGGCCCGCGGGAATGCGGCCGCCAGCGAGCTTGAATCCTTCGGGGGCGTTTGCGAGCGAGAGCCAGATGTCGCCGTTGAAACCGTCCTTGCGCAGCGCATAGACGGTGAAGGGCGTCGTCATGCCCATGCGGGTGTTGATGCTGGACGGCGCCACGCGCACCTCAAAGTCGGGCTGCGGCGGCCCGATGCGCAGGCGGTAGGCATACTCCGCGCCGCCGTGCTGCTGCGTGTCGGCGAGTTGCAGGCAGTAAGCGCCGTCCTTCGGCAGCGTGGCGCGGAGGTAGGAGTCGGCGTGATGCATGGTCAGGCCCGCGCCCTTGTCGGTGTGGTCGTCATTGAAGGCCAGCTCCGTGCCGCTGGCGTCGGTGAGCTTGAACACGGAATCCAGCGGCGAGTTCAGCCGGCGCGCGAACACCTCCGCCACGAACTCGTCCCCTTCCTTGCCTTCGATGCGGAACACATCGGTGTCCCCAGCCTTGTCAATGCGCCCGTTGACGATGACCGGCGCGGCGACATGCTGCGCGTGGGCCTTGTCGTCGTTGGGTTCCTTCTCCAGACATTCCGGCAGCGTGTCCACGGCGAACGGCACGGGGTTGGCGACCATTCCCGGCAGCAGATACATGCCCGACGTCCGGCTGCGGTTGTCCACGGTCATCGTGGCCTCGCGGAGATTCACACCCTTCCGCTCGACGACGGTCTCCGCGCCCGCGGGACCGCCGAGAGGAAAGATGCCCGTCACGAACGGCAGCTCGCCGAGGGTGATGCGATAGACGAAATCCTCCCGCCCGCGGAAGATCGAATCCTTGATCTCGACGGCATAATCGCCGTCGTCGGGAATCTGGTAGAACAGCACCGGGTCTGGATTGAAATGGAAATCGTCGTCATAAGCCACCTCCTTGCCCTTTGCGTCGTAGAGCGCCAGCGTGGCCTGGAACCAGCCGGGCACGGCGTCGGAAATATACGGAATCAACTGCCGCGCGCTGGCCGCGACGACTAGCCGCTGGCCCTTTTTTGCCGTGAAGCGGAACCGGTCTATGTCGCCGGGCATGAGCCGGCCGTTGACGACGGCGGGCAGCGTGATCTCCTGGTCTGGCTGCTTCGGGCCGGCCGGCTGGCTGAATCGTTGCTGGCCCGCGAAGGGGAACCGCGGATCGAAGCTCTTGAACTCCTCCGTCTCGTTAAACTCCGGTATCTTGCTGACGCAGAAGACGAGCGGGTTGGTGACGCCCTGCGGCATGCCGAGCCGGATCTCGCGTTCGCCCGGCTGCGCGTCCGGCGCGAGCGAGACGCGGACGGTGGCAACTTGGGCGAGCGCGGGACTGATGCGGTTGTTGAAGTTCGGCGGGTTCTTCCGGATCTTCTTCCGGATCTCGTTCATCTCCTTCTCGTTCTCGGCCGTCCATTCCTCGCGTTTGCCGGAACGATAAGCCGACCGCCTCTTCTCCGTCAGCTCCTTCATCTTGTCCAATGCCAGTTGGAAGTCCCGGTTGGGCATTGGCTGATTGAATTCGACGATCTCCGCCTTCGCGCCGCCGCCGGAGATAAAGACGTTGGTGACGCCGTTGAGGAACTGGCCGGCGACGTGAACCTCAAACGTCGTGCCCTGCCGGCCGCCGGCGGGATAGACGTAGGCGATCTTCGGGCTGAACTGTGCCCATGCCGCCGGCGTCAACGCGAGCCATGCCGCCAATCTCAACATCGTATTCCATCGGTTCAGGTTCATAAGAGCGCCGCGATTGAAATGCCGCTGATGTGAACACCGCAAGCCCGGAAGAAGTTGCCAGCCTAAAGCGACAGCAGATACTCGCAGAGGTCAAGAATCTCGTCGGCGGTCAGGTGCGAGGTCTTGCCGTGGCGGTCGTCCGGGTTGGCGAAGACCAGCAGGTCGCGCAGCGTCACGACGGAGCCGTCGTGGAGATACGGCGCGGTGCGCCAGAGTTCGACCAGCGAGGGCGTGTCGAACCGGTCTGTTCCGCGGTCTTGCGCGCCGCGCGTGCCGATATCGTGCGAGCGCAGATCCGAGAACAATGGCAGCGGATGGCATCGCGCGCATCCGGTTTCCGAGCTGCGAAACAGCTTTTCGCCGCGCTGCGCCGCGGGCGAGAGCTTGCCGTCCACGAGGTGCGGGCTGGGGACTGGCTTGCGTGACTTGAGATACACGTCCATCGCCTTGGCGACACTGGTTGGCTGAAATGTGAGCAGAATGCGCTGGATGCCGACGCGCACGGCGGCTTCCGCAGTCTCGCGCTGGCCGAGGCTCATGACCGGCGGCGTCTTGTGCGCGAGCAGGAGGCTCTTCGTGTTTTTCGGGTTGCCGAGGCTGTCGTTAGGCAGATCCCAGTTCAACGCATCCACGCGCGCGTCGCCGGGATGGCAGCTTGAGCAACTCTGCCAGCCTTGGTAGCAGATGCGGGCGTCGTGGAAGTAGAGTTCGCCCAGGTGCGCGGCGGTCATCCGTGGTTTTGGGCCGAGCGGGATCGTTTCCACCCCCGGCTGCAACCGATCGAGTTCCATCACGCTCAACGTGTCGGAGAAGTAGTTCGCCACATAGGCGCGCCGCCCGATCACCACCACGCCGCGCGGGCCGAGATCGTCCTTGGGCAAACGCCGGCGGTCGCGCAGGCCGCCAAGGAACGACGGGTCATTGGATGCATCCGTCGGGGCCGGCGGAGGCGCGCCAAAAGAATAGGGGACGTTGACCCGCAGCATCGTGGGCGGCATGTCCACCAGCCTCGCGAGCAGCCCTGGGAAATCAATGACGCTCACCTCGTGCGTGCCGGCGTGGGCGATGACGAGTGTCTTGCTGTCGGCGCTCCAAGCCACTCCCCACGGATTGGCCGCGCCGCGGTCCCAGTCGTCGAGCAGCACGGTGTTGAGCGTTTCCATGCGGTCGAGCGCGATGATTGTCATGGCGTTGGAGTTCATCGCGCCGCGCTCGATCTGCGTCGCAGGCCGCCAGAAACGCCCGATGAGGTGGGTGAGAACGGCGAACTTTCCGTCGGGCGAAACACGAAGGTCGTTGAGCGCACCGCTGCCGTTGGGCAGCCAGAGATCGTCCACGACCTGGCCGCGCTCCGTATCAATGACACTTACCACCGCGGCGACGTGCTCCACATCCGCGCGGCCGGCGGGAAGGTGGTTCGCGACGAGCAGGCGCTTGCCGTCGGGCGTGATCGCCACGGCCACCGGCTCGCGTTTGACCGGAATCCGCCGCAGTTCCTTCTTCGCGGCGAGGTCGAACACGCTCACGTCGTTGTTGAATCGGTTGCAGACGAAGAGTGTCTTGCCGTCGGGTGAAAGCACGGGTGCCATCGCGGTGTGCCCTGCGGGAAACTTCTCGACGATCTTGCCGTCCGCCGTCTCCACGACACAAACGCGGCTCATCGGAGCTGCGCAGGTCACAAACAGACGCGCGCCATCCGCTGAGAGACAAAGCCCAGTTGGGCTGGCTGGCATCTCGATCAAGCGCGTCACTTTCCGGGACGCGGTGTCGAAGGCAAGAACGCGGTTGCCGGTGGCGCAGGCGACGTAGAGCGTGGTGCCATCCGGCGACGCCGCCAGCGCGGCAGGCGACAAAGAAGCTGGTTGCGCCGAGTGCGCGACAGCAGCGATGAGAAAGCTCGCGGCTGCGATTGCGTTGAAGACCGGGCGGGTGGACATGGCGGGAGCGTGAACGCGGATCAGGTTGCCGCCTCGAACGCTTCTTGGACGTGGGCGCGGGCGCGGCGAAGTTCCTCGGTGGGATCGTCGGGTAGTTTGTTCCAGTCCAGCGCGATGGAGCAGACGTGGTCGTAGCCGATTTTCCGAAGCGCGCGGCCGACGGCGGCGAAATCCACGGTGCCGTCGCCGGGCGTGAGCATGGGGCTGCCCGGCTTGCCGTCGCGCAGATGCACGTGCTGGATGCGGGAGCCGAGCCGTTCGATGGCCGCGGCAATATCAACGCCAGCAGCAGCCAAACTGCCGGTGTCCACAGTCATGCCGACGGCCGGACTGGCGATGAGTTCCAGCATCTTCTCGGCCTGTTCGACGGTTTCGACCAGCATGCCGGCGCGGATTTCGATGCTCAGTTTCACGCCGAACGATTCGGCGTGGCGTGCCGCCTGCCGCATCGGTTCGCTGACAAGCAGGGCCGAGCCGTTCCAATCGGAGTCGAGCCGCGGTTTGTTGCCGCTCTGCACGGTGACGGCGTGGGCGCGAAGGGTCTTGGCGGCGCGCAACGAACCGGCAACAAACTCCAGTTGCGCGGAGCGGACCATGCGGTCGGTGCTGTTCCAAGGCGCCATGCTGGCGTTGAGCGTCGCCACGCGCAGCCCCGCGAGCGTATCCTCAATGATCGTCACGTTGATGTTGTTGGAGGCCGTGGGATCGTAGTGGGGACAATACGACGGAAAGAGGCAGCACAGGTCCAGCGTGTCAAAGTCGAGCCGCCGGATGCGGCCCACCGCTGTGGCCAGTGACAGCCGCCGGAACGTGAGTGTGGAAGCGCCGAGTTTCATCGTGAACGACAACGGACTATAGCGCGGCAAACGGTTTTAGCCAGAGTTCTATGCCGCAGACGCCGCGCCGCCGCCGGCCGGTCACGCGCGCTTGCGGCAGAACCGCTCAATGCGGTCGAGGCCCTTCTCGATGTTCGCCATCGAACTGGCGTAGGAGAGCCGGATGTGCTTGTCGGTGCCGAACGCTTCGCCGGGGACAACAGCCACTTTTTCCTCTTCGAGCAGTTGCTTGGAAAACTCCATCGGCGCGAGACCGAGCTTGCTGATGTTGGGCAGCAGGTAGAACGCGCCCTTGGCGTCAATGCACGACACGCCGGGAATGGCGTTGAGCCGCTGGAGCATGTAGGTGCGCCGCTTGGTGAATTCCGCCAGCCACAGCTTGAAGTGGTCCTGCGGGCCGGTGAGCGCCGCCACCGCGCCGGCTTGGGCGAAGCTGGTCGGGTTCGATGTCGAGTGACTCTGGATGGCGTCAATCGCCTTCGCGATCGGCTCCGGCGCGGCCAGATAGCCGAGCCGCCAGCCAGTCATCGAGTAGGCCTTCGAGAATCCGATCACCGTGACGGTCTGCGCGTAGAATTCCGGCCCGGACGAGGCGAGGCTGTGGTGCGTCGCGCCGGGGTAGATGAGGTCTTCGTAAATCTCGTCGCTGAGGATGAGCACGCCTTTCTCGATGCAGACGCGGCCGAGCGCTTCCAGCTCCGCGCGCGTATAGACCGAGCCGGTCGGATTCGATGGCGAGTTGAGGATGAACAGCTTCGTGCGCGGCGTGATCGCGGCGCGCAACTGCTCCGGCGTGATTTTGAACTCTGTCGCGTCGGAGGTGGGCAGGATCACCGGCTTTGCGGCGGCCATCTTCACCATTTCCGGATAGCTGAGCCAGTAGGGCGCGGGGATGATGACCTCGTCGCCGGGGTTGCACGTCGCGAAGACGACGTTGAAACAGGAGTGCTTGCCGCCGCAGGAGACGATGACTTGGCTGGACTTGTATTGGATGCCGTTCTTGCGCGCGAGCTTGTCGGCGATGGCTTGGCGCAACTCCGGCGTGCCGCTGGAGGGCGTGTATTTGGTCATGCCCCTGGCCAGCGCGGCGGCGGCGGCGTCCTTGATGTGCTGCGGCGTGTCGAAGTCCGGCTCGCCGGCGCCGAAACCGCAGACATCCTCGCCGGCGGCCTTCATGGCCTTGGCCTTGGCGTCCACCGCCAGCGTCAACGAAGGTGTCAGTGCCTTGGAACGATCCGCAACGAAGTCTTTCATGGCGTCGAACCTCCTCCAGACCGCCCGCGCGGTCAACCGAGCTTGCCGTAAAACTCTTCCACAGTCCGCTTGAAGTTGTTTTCCTTGAAATTGATGATGCCAATCTCGCGCTTGGCGTTCTCCGGCGAATCGGAGGCGTGCGCGGCGTTGACCATCACCGACTGGCCGAACTCGCGCCGGATGGTGCCCGGACCGGCTTTCTTCGGATCGGTCGGCCCCAGCACTTCGCGAATCTTGCGCACCGCATCCACGCCTTCATAGACGACCGCGATGCACTTGGCCTGGCCTGGATCGTCTTTGTGGCCCGGCTCGCACTGGGCCGGGGCGATGCCGGTCATGAACTTCACGATTTGCTGGAACAATGCCTCGCCGAAATACGGTCCGAGCAGGTCGCCGAGCTTCTCGACGGCGTCGGCGGGGAGCTTCATTTCCAGCGCCTGCTCCACCGTTGGCAACACTTTCGCCAGCGCCAGACCCTGCATCTTGGCCAGCAACTGTTCGCGCACCGGGCCATAGAAATTCTCAGCCTGCGCCACGCTCATCTGGTGGACCTTCATGCCGACGATGTAGAGGCCGGTGCTGGAAAAAACGTCCAGCACGTTGCCGGGCCGGCCGCTGGGGAAATTGAAGTTGTCGGGCTTGATCAACACCAACGTGCGCTGAGGCTTGGCGTTGGCAGGAAATTGAATGGTATTATCCACCAAGCCGCCGTCGGCATCGGAGTAGCGCGCCCAGAGTTTGAGTTTGAAAGCTGCTTCTTCCTGCGTCGGCGCCGCCAGGACAGCCGGCTCGAAATACTTTACCTCTCCCTTCGTGCCAAGCACGTAGTCGCCGTAGGTGTCGCGAATGGCCACGCCCCGCACCGGGCCGGTCGTGACGTTGCCGACCACATTGCGCACGCGTCGCACCGCGTCGTCGCCACGGAACAACAACATCAGTGTCCGCTTGCGCCGACTGGTCTTCGGGTCCGGCATGTAGTTTTCCAAAACATACTGCCGGATCAGTTCCTGCACCTCCTGTGGTTGCGGATCGTTTTTTGTTACCACCGTCGCAGCGTATTCCTCCACCAACTCCTTGCTGGGAGCGAACACCCGCACTGCCACCAAGTCCAGCGCCGTCCGCGACATCAGCCGCGCCAGCACGCCGCCTGTGCGCGACTTGAACAATGTGTAGGGATTGACCAATACGTAGGCCAGTTCTTCCGCCATAAGTTACCTCAGACCAAACCTCCTTCGCCGCAGCAACCGACGCCAGTCGTTACGCGGGAACGTCAACTGATTGTCGCAACAGCTTGCTTGCCGTCTGCGACGCAAGCCGGCTTAACTCTTGCCGAGAATCTTGAACATTCCCGTGCCGCATGTCGGGCACTTGCCCTGAAGAGCCTTGCGGCCGTTCTTCATGACGACTTCTTTTGCTTCGACGATTTCTTTCTTCGCCTTGCACTTCACGCAATAACCTTCTGCCATAGTAAAAAACCTCCTGACAACGGCCTTCATGGCCGCTCTGTGAACCTGACAAACCTAGAAGCCCCCTCCAGCAGCGTCAAGCGCAATCCCTGAGGCCCCTGATTGCGTAATCGCGACCTCGATTCTGGCACCAGCACGGACGGTTGCTTGACGGTCATCAACAAGCTTGCCCTCGCAGGCGGTCGAAGTGTAAGTGTCTCCTTGCATTCGCGAAATGGTTGAGCCTGAAGCGCCTTGAATTTCGAGAACTACATGAACCGTAAACCTTCCTGTCGTGACTTCGTGACCGGTAACGTCCTCGCAACCTGCGCGATCATCTGCCTCCTGCTCGCCACAGAGGAAGCTGTGCGCGCCGATTCCCCAGCCGCTGCGAAGCCGCATGTGCAGGCGCGCATGGAGGCCGAGTATGGTTCGCTGTTCGAGTTTTACAAAGACCTCCACAGCCATCCGGAGCTGTCTTTTCACGAAGAGCGCACGTCGAAGCAACTCGCCGACAAGCTGCGCGCGGCCGGCCTGGAGGTCGCGGAAAAAGTCGGCGGCCACGGCGTCGTTGGCGTGCTGCGCAACGGCAACGGGCCGGTGGCGCTGGTGCGCGCCGATATGGACGCGCTGCCGGTGAAGGAACAGTCCGGCGCACCCCACGCGAGCCGGGCGAAGATGAAGGACGAGCACGGACGCGATGTGGACGTGATGCACGCGTGCGGCCACGACGTTCACATGACCTGCCTTGTCGGCACGGCGCGCGTGCTGGCGATGCTGAAGGATCGCTGGCAGGGCACGGTGGTGTTCATTGGCCAGCCAGCGGAGGAGCGCGTCAGCGGTGCGCGTCGGATGCTCGTCGACGGACTGTTCACGCGGTTCCCGAAGCCGGACTTCTGCATTGCGCAGCACGTCTCCTCCGATATGGCCGCCGGCACGATCGGCTACACGGAAGGTTTTGCGCTCGCCAACTCCGACGCCGTGGACATCGTCGTGCATGGCGCGGGCGGCCACGGCGCGATGCCGCACAAGACCAAGGACCCCGTGGTGCTCGCCGCGCAGATCGTGCTGGCGTTGCAGACCATCGTCAGCCGCGAAATTGAACCGATCGAGCCGGCGGTGGTCACCATCGGCTCCATTCACGGCGGCTCGAAACACAACATCATTCCCGACGAGGTGAAGTTGCAGTTGACGTTGCGGTCTTACTCCGACGCGGTGCGCGATCAGCAGATCGCCGCCATCAAGCGCATCACGCGTGGGCTGGCACTGGCGGCGGGCCTGCCGGAAGACCGGATGCCAGAGGTAAGCGTCGCTTCGGAAAACGCGAAGGCCACTTACAACGATCCGCCGTTGACGCAGCGGCTCATGCGTGTGTTCGGCGCGTGGTTCAGCAAGGACGCGGTGAAGCCGCGCAAAGCCTCGATGGGTGCGGAGGACTTCGGCCTTTACGGTCGCACGAAGGAGAAAGTGCCGATTTGCATCTTCTGGCTTGGCTCAGTGGACCCGAAGCGCGTTGCGGAAGCGGCGCGCAGCGGCCAGCCGTTGCCATCGTTGCACTCGCCGCTTTACGCGCCGGTGCCCGAACCGACAATCAAGACGGGCGTGACCGCGATGACCGCAGCGGTGTTGGAGCTGCTGGGCAAGCGCTGAACCCGGTGATAACTGGAATGGAACTCGCCATGAATAAAACCCTGAAACACCGCTTCGCTCACCGCTTCCAACTCTTCGCCATCACCCTGCTCGGTTCTTGCTGGTTCGCGCAGCCCTGCGCAACTTGGGCGGCGGAGAAACCGAACGTCCTCTTCTTCGCCGTGGACGACCTCAACGACTGGGTCGGCTGCCTCGGCGGCCATCCGCAGGCCAAGACGCCGAACATGGACCGGCTCGCCGCGCGCGGCACGCTCTTCACCAACGCCCATAACCAATGCCCGCTCTGCAATCCGTCCCGCGCCAGCCTGCTCACCGGCCTGCGCCCGTCCACGACCGGCATCTACGGCCTCGCGCCCGGCATTCGCGACGTGGAGGCGCTCAAGAATCACGTCACGTTGCCGCAGACATTCACGCGCGAGGGCTACACGACGTTCACCTGCGGCAAGATCTATCACGACGGTTCGATCAAGCCTAAGGACCGTGCGGCGGAGTTCAACGTGTGGGGACCGGCACCCGGCATGCCGAGGCCGCCGAAGCCCATCGCCAAACTGCCCGAACCGCGCCATCCGCTGATGGACTGGGGCGTGTTTCCCGAGCGCGACGAGGACAATGCCGACTACAAGATCGCCAGCGCCGCTGTCGAGGCGCTGCGGACCGCGCCGAAGGACAAACCATTTTTCGTCGCGTGCGGCTTCCGGCTGCCGCACGTGCCGTGCTACGCGTCGCAGAAGTGGTTCGACCTTTACCCGGAAGACAAGCTCATCCTGCCGCCGGTGCTCGACAACGACCGCGACGACACGCCGCGATTCTCATGGTATCTGCATTGGGCGCTGCCCGAGCCGCGGTTGAAGACGCTCAAGGCCCTTAACGAATGGCGGCCGCTGGTCCGCGCCTACCTCGCCAGCACGAGCTTCATGGACGCGCAGCTTGGCCGTGTGCTCGATGCGCTCGACGCCACAGACCGCGCCGATAACACCGTCGTCGTCCTCTGGGCCGACAACGGCTGGCATCTTGGTGAAAAGCTCATCACGGGCAAAAACACGCTCTGGGAACGCTCGACGCGCGAGCCGCTCATCTTTGCCGGGCCGGGCATCGCCAAAAGTGCGAAGTGCGGTCGGCCCGTCGAGTTGCTCGACATCTTCCCGACGCTGTTGGAACTGGCCACGTTCCCCGCGCGGCGCGACCTCGAAGGCCACAGCCTCGTGCCGCAGCTCAAGAACGCCAAGGCTCCCCGCAAATGGCCGGCGATCACCACGCACAACCACGACAATCACGGCATCCGCACCGAACGCTGGCGCTACATCCGCTACGCCGACGGCAGCGAGGAACTCTACGACATGCAGGCCGACCCGAACGAGTGGACCAACCTCGCCGCCAACCCGAAGTTCGCCGCCGTGAAACGCGACATGGCAAAGTGGTTGCCAAAGGTGAACAAGAAGTCCGTGCCCGGCAGCGCCCACCGCATTCTCACCTACGACCCCGCCACCGGCGAAGCGGTCTGGGAAGGCAAACCCATCGGCAAGAACGACCCGATTCCAGAATGAACCGCTCAGATGTCGCGCCAACAACGCTGGAAAGGAAGACGATGAAACACAGGAGACGGACCAAAGCAACCTTGGCAAGCATTCCGGTTTTGTTGTTCATGACAGCGTTTGCCGACGACTGGCCACAGTGGATGGGGCCACAACGCGACGGCGTGTGGCGGGAAAACGGCGTCGTCACGGCCATCCCAGCGTCGGGTCTTCCGGTGAAGTGGCGGACGCCGATCGGGCTGGGTTACGCCGGGCCGGCGGTGGCGGGAGGTAAGGTGTTTGTCACGGATTACGTGCGGCAGTCCGGCGAGACGAAAAACAATTCATTTACCGCAGACGAGTTGGGTGGCACCGAGCGTGTGCTCTGTCTCGACGCGGCGAACGGGAAACTGCTCTGGAAGCACGAATACGCGCGGCCCTACAAGATCGCCTACAGCAGCGGGCCGCGTTGCACGCCGACGGTGGACGGCGACAAGGTTTATACGCTGGGCGCAGAAGGGAACCTGTGTTGCCTCGACGCCGCGACGGGCCGGGTGATCTGGAGCAAGGATTTCACCAAAGACTACGGCGCGAAGACAGCAACGTGGGGCTACGCATCGCATCCGCTGGTCGTCGGCGACACGCTCTACTGCGTGGTTGGCAGCAAGGACGGCATCGCACTGGCGCTGGACAAGAACACAGGACGCGAGCGATGGCGCGCATTGCCGGCGGAAGCTCCGGGTTACTGTCCGCCAAGCTTGATTGAGCACGACGGCAAGCGGCAACTGCTCTTTTGGCACGGCGAGTCCATCAACAGCGTCGAACCCGACACCGGCAAGGTGAACTGGTCGGTGCCGATCAAGCCGAGCTACGGTATGGCCATTGCCGCGCCGCGCAAAGCCGGCTCGCTGCTGTTCGCATCAAGCTTCAAAGATGTCGGCTCGCTGCTGAAGCTCAAGCAGGGTGCGTCGGGCGCGGAAGTCGTCTGGAAGGGCAATCCGAAGAACGCGCTCTACAGCGGGACGGCCTCGCCGTTCATCGAAGGCGACGTGGTCTATGGCTGCGACGCGGACAGCGGCTCGCTGACTTGCGTGCGGCTCAGCGACGGCGAACGGCTCTGGCAAACGACCGCGCCAACGACCGGCCAAGGCAGGAAAGGGCGTTACGGCACGGCATTCCTGATCAAGCACGGCGACAAGTTCTTTCTCTTCAACGAGCAGGGCGACCTGATTCTCGCGAAGCTCTCGCCAAAAGGCTACGAGGAACTCGGCCACTTCCACGTGTTGGAGCCAACAAACAAGACCTTCGGCCGCGCAATGGTCTGGAGTCACCCGGCGTTCGCGCAGCGGTGCCTCTTCGCCCGCAACGACAAGGAACTGGTCTGCGTGGACCTCGCTGCACCGGCGAAGTAACGCAGAGGCACCGTTGCGGCTGAGAAGTGTGCTATTGCGCTGTCATCGGTTTGGGCGCTATTGTTGCAGCGTTCACATGAGGCCGTATCGCTTGTTGCTGGTTGTCGTCTTTGTCGCCGCCTCGGCAGTGGCGGCTTCCCCCGTTCCCGTTGCCTCGTCTGCGAAGGCGCTGGGCGAACAGAAAGTCCTGGTCATCATGGCCAGGTTTCCCGACGTCGAGCCGGGTTTCTCCATCGAACAGATGCGGGGCAAATACTTCGACAAACTCGACCGCTACCTGCGCGCCGTGTCGTATGGAAAGGCGCGGGTGATGGGCAAGATGACCGATTGGTGCATGCTGCCCCACCCGGTGAGCCACTACCGGATTTCGCGGCACAACCTGTCGGTGGAACGGGAACGGGTCATGGAGTTGATCCAGGATGCCACCGACCTTGCTGACAGCGACGAGGATTTCTCGCGCTATTCGATGATCTTCATCTCGCTGGGCACCAAGCGGGCGGACTACGGCATGGCCGGCCTGTGCGGCTATCCGGGCATGCTTGGCTGGCGGAGCGAATTGCCCTTCAAGACGCGAAAGAAGCGGCAGACCCTGCCCAAGGGCGTGGCGATCTATTGCGAGGAGGCGCACGTGGGCGTGGTCTTCCACGACATGGCGCACATCATGGGCGGCGTGCAAGGCGGCCGGCGGCTTATGCCGTGTCTGTATGACCACGATCTTCAAGGCCAGCCCGGCCCGTTCAGGAACTATGCGCAGTTCTATCTGGTCAACCTCGGTTACTTCGACCCGATGTCGTGCCACATGTTCGTCCCAGATCAAGGACCACCGGGGCCATGCGCCTGGACTAGGCTGCGGCTGGGTTGGATCGAACCACAAAAGATCGTCACCGTGCCCCGCAGCAAGAGCAGCCGCGTCCTTCTCGGTCCCTTGAGCCGCGAGACGTCCGAAACGCTCGTGGTCAAACTGCCTGTGGATTCAACGACCTATTACCTCGTTGAAAACAGGCAGCCGATTGGCCCGGACAAAAATCTTCCGTCACACGGCGTTCTCATCTCCCTCTGCGACGACCAAGTGGCAGAGTGCCGGCGCGGCCAGTCGCCGGTCAAGCTGATGGACGCAAATCCGGCCACGCCCGAATTGAGAGGCGCGCCCTTTGCAGTTGAGGACAAGAAGGAGTTTCAAGACCGGAAGCGGCGGGTTCTCGTCAAGGTCGTTGGCCGCAAGGCAGACGGCTGCGAGATCGAAGTATCCAACGGCCAGTGACACAACCTTGCCCGGCACGGACGCGGCGCCAACGCTCAGCCGCGCAATGGTCTGGAGCCATCCCGTGTTCACGCAAAGGAACCGGTCTGTGTGCCTTGCCGCGCCGAAAACAAGCAGTGCACTTGCATCCGGCCGTCCACAACCAAGACAAATCACAGGAGAAAGAAACATGAATCCATCACGACGACAGTTTATGAAGAGCGCCATCGGGTTGATGGCGGGTTGCGCAGGTCGCGCGGCTTGGGCCGTGCCGGCGAAGGCAAAGATTCCCATCGGCCTGCAGCTTTACGCGGTGCGGGGCGAGTTCGCCCGCAATGTGCCTGAGACGCTGAAGACCGTCGCCCGGCTCGGCTACCGTGGTGTGGAGTTCTGGGGCTACGGTGGAACGCCGAACGTTTATCAGGAATACAGCGCCAAACAGCTTCGCCAAATCCTCGACGAGCACGGTCTCAAGTGCTGTGGAATGCACTTGCAGTTGAAGGCGCTGGAGGACGCGCAACTCCGGCGCACAATCGAGAACAACCAGACTCTCGGCAACCGGTTCCTCATCGTGGCGGCGGCGAAGAAGGAGATGAGTTCGCTGGAGAGCATCAAGCAGCTCGCCGCATTCCTGAACCAGGCCCATGCGAAATGCCAGACGCAGAAAATGCGCGTCGGCTACCACGCCCACGCGTTTGATTTCGCGAAGATCGAGGGGCGGTTCGCATGGGACCACTTGTTCAGCCAGACGCGGCCCGAGGTGATCATGCAACTCGACATCGGCAACTGCCTCGGCGGCGGCGGGGACCCGGTTGCGATGCTCAAGAAGTTCCCGGGCCGCTCGCTGACGATTCACGTGCGGGAACATGAGGAGAAGACGTTCGAGAGCGATTACTACAAGGAGGTGTTCCGCTTGGTCGAAACCACCGCGAAGACCCAGTGGATGGTCGTCGAAATGGGCGGCGACGGCGGCAAAGGTTTCGACGTGCCTGAAAAGGCACTCGCGACATTGCGCCGTTTGGGAAAGTAGCCCCAACTCAGGAAACTCGGGTCATGAAGAACCAACCACATCTTAGCCGGCGGCAATTCGTCAGTGTCGCGGCAGCTACGGCGGCCGTGTCCATCGTTCCGCGCCACGTGCTCGGCGGGCCGAAACATGTCGCGCCCAGCGCGAAGATCAACCTCGCCTACATCGGCTGCGGCACGCAGGGGCTGCGACAGTTGATGCCGGCGTTGGAGAAGCCGGAGATCAACGTCGTCGCCGTGTGCGATCCGAACCGGAAGAGCGACGATTACCCGGAGTGGGGCCGGCACGAACTGAACAACAAGGTTGCCAAGTTCCTCGACGACCCGAATTGGGCCAAGGGCGCGCGCGGCGGCCTCTGTGGTCGCGAAGTCGGTCAGGAGATCGTCAGCCGCTACTATGCGAAACAAAAGCGCTCCGGCAAAGTCGGCGAATGTCGCGCCTACAGCGATTTCCGCGAGTTGCTGGAGAAGGAAAAGGACTTGGACGCGGTCTACATCATGACGCCGGAGCATCTCCACGGCGTCATCGCCGTCCGCGCGATGCGCAAGGGCAAGCATGTCATCACGCACAAACCGATCTCCAATGTCCTCGACGAAGTCCGCATCGCGCGCGACACAGCCCGCGAGACGTGCGTCGCGTCGCAGCTTTTCTGCGCCGCCGGCCAGCAGAGCGCGCCCGCCATCGCCGAGTGGATCGCCAGCGGCGTCATCGGCCCGGTGCGCGAAGTCCACAACTGGTCCACGCGCCCGTTCTGGCCGCAAGGCATGACCGAGCCGCCCGCCGACACGCCGCCCGTGCCGGACGGTTTCGAGTGGGACCTCTGGCTCGGCCCCGCCGCGGCGCGGCCGTATCATCCCGCCTACACGCACGCGGTCTTCCGCGGCTGGTATGATTTCGGCACCGGCGCGCTCGGCGACATGGGCCACTACAGTTTCCACCAGATTTTCGAAATCCTGAAGCTCGGCTCGCCGCGCACCGTCGAGGCGGGCCGCAGCCAGTTCTGGAAGATCGAGAACTACACCTGGCACAAGCAGGTGAACCTCGTTTCCTATCCGCGCGCCTCGGAGATTCACTGGGAGTTTCCCGCGCGCGGAGAGATGCCGCCAGTGACGTTGCATTGGTATGACGGCGGCGTGCGCCCGCCGCTGCCGAAGGAACTCGACGACGACGACGAGGAGATGCCCGCCGAAGGTCTGCTCTTCGTCGGCGACAACGGCAAGATCCTCTGCGGTTTTACCGGCGACAAACCGCGGCTGTTGCCGAAGGCGCGGATGCGCGACTTCAAGGAGCCGCCGCAGACGTTGCCGCGGCCCATCGAGGAACTCGACCAGTTCATCCGCGCCTGCCGCGGCGGCCAGCCGTCGGACGCGAGCTTCGAGAACGCCTATCCGTTTGCCGAAACAATCCTGCTAGGCACTATCGCGTTGCGCGTGAACAAGAAACTGCGCTGGGACGCGGCGAAGTTTGAGTTCACCAACTCGAAGGAAGCGAACGAACTGAAGTGCCGCAAGAACCGCGAAGGCTGGCAGCTCTGACCGCGGCGTGCCCTCAATCGATGACACGCACGCCGCGCTCGCGCAGGTAATCGTTCCACTGCTTCACCGTCTGGCGCGACGGCGGTCTTACGGAGTCGGGGAGTGCCGTTGTGAGGCCGAACCGCTTCAACTTCGCGCGCCAGAGGTCGTAATAGGGCAGCAACTCGACGCCGCTGAGTCTCGGCAGCTTGCGGGCTAACGCGACGATGCCGTCGAGATGCTCCTTGCGCGCGTTGTGGCCGGGAATCATCGGACATCGCAGCAAAATCTTCGCGCCGCTGTCGTGGAGTTGTTGCAACCGCTCCACGATGGCTTCGAGATCGCGTCCCGTGAACTTCGCGTGCAGATGCGGATTCGTTTCCTTGTAGTCGAACAGCCAGAGGTCCACGACCCGTTGCAGCCGTTCGAAGACACTCCACGGCGCGTAGCCTGACGTCTCGATGCAACAGTGGACGCCGCGGTTCTTCGCCGCGTGCAGCAGGTCTTCCGCAAACTCCGGCTGCAGCAGCGGCTCGCCGCCGGAGAGCGTCACGCCGCCGCCGGACTGCGTGTAGTAGTCGCGGTCGCGCAGCACGACTTCGATTACTTCATCCACCGCGGCATCGCGTCCGACCATCTCCAACGCCTTTGGATCGCACACCGGCGCGCAATCGCCGCAATGTGTGCAGCGCGCGCGGTTCACGACCGCCTTGCCGGTGGCGTCTTTCGTCAGAGCGTTCGGCTTGCAGACCTTGAAGCACTCGCCGCACGCGATGCACTTGTCGACCATGTAGGAAAGCTGCGGCTTTGGGTCAATGCTCTCCGGGTTGCCGCACCAGAGGCAGCGCAGCGGGCAACCTTTCAGGAACACCGTCGTGCGAATCCCCGGTCCGTCATGGATCGAGAACCGCTGGATGTCGAAAATGCGTCCGGCGCTCATGTGCTCAAGGTAGCTTCACCAGCAACGACTTCAAGACGGTCGTCATGGCGGATTGATACCGCTCCACGTCGGTGACGCGCAGGATGAAGCGGTTCTTTGACTGCGGGTCTTTCGTCCACTCCGTCACGCCGGCGGCGGAGCACTTTACGCGGATCGGCTCGAAGGCGAACACCACATCGCTCGCCGACTTCAGCGGCACGATCTCGCCCGCCTTCGTTGCCGTCAATCCGGCGGCGTGGAGGAAACCCGCCGTGCACCACATGTTCCGGTCGCGCTTGCCTTGCGCGGCGAGGGCCTCGGCGTTCTTCGGCATGGCCAACTCTTGAAGCCAGAAACCATCGGCGGCTTTTCCACGGGCATACATCGCCATGAAGAAGTTCTGCACGCGGTCCGACAGATACGGGAGGATGTCGCTCTGACGGAAACGATAGAACGAACCGTATGCCGCCACGCGCCACATCTCCGCCGGCACAGAGCTGACGACCTCGAAGCACGGCAGCCAATAGACCGGGCACGGCGCCTCAAACATGGCCGCGTAGCTGGCGGGATCGAGGTTCACGTTCCACTCCAATTGCCGCGCCTTCTCCCGGTCGGGCGTGCCGGAGCCGGCGTTGAGGTAGATGCCGGCGCAGCGTCGTGCGAAGAGCTTCGGTTCCAACCGCATCGCCAGCGCCACGTCACGGCATGAGCCGATCACGTGGATGACCACCGGCCGCGGCGACTGACGCATCAGTTCGAGAAACGCGCGGACGCCCGCGAGGTCGGCTGCGGTTGCGCCCGTCCGCAGTTCCTCCGCCGACGGCACGCGCGGCGAACCGACGACGATGGGCACGGCCTTGCCCGTGATGTGATTCATCTGTGCCACCCCGCAGATGTCCGGGGTGTTGTTCCGCTTGGGCTGCGGGAAATCAATCATCACGCCGCGCAGGTCCAGCCTGCCTTGCAGGGCCAGCGCATACTGCGTCGCCAGATCCCAATGATCATCCGGATCGTTGTGCGGCCGGAACAAGTCCGAGACGTGCAGCGTCGGCACTGGCGCCGTATCCGCGCCGAGTGTGTCGGCGACGACCAAGCAGGCGAGCGCGAGCGCGCACGCTGCAGCGAGGCTGGTCTTGAGGAAATATCGGCGGGAAATGGAGTGCATGATGGTCAGGAACTGACGGCGGCTGTTTGCGGCTTCATTGCGCTCGATTCATACCTTGAGCGCCCCGCGACAGCAACCGAACATTCGTGGTGAAGGATACGTATTGGTTGTTTGCATCGAAGTCAGGGAGGGACGCCTCGCCCTGCCCGGCCAATGTCGTCGGCCGGCTCCCCTCACCCTGACCCTCTCCCCTCATAAGTGAGGGGAGAGGGAAAAGAACTTCGTCGTCGTTGCCGGGTGCATCAAACCGTCCAACTACTCTCTTGGAGAAGCGATTCTCCCTCTCCCTGCGTCAGCGGGGAGAGGGCCGGGGTGAGGAGCCGTGGCAACTGAATGGTTCCGGTTTACCATTCGCACCTGCCGGGAAATCGTTCTGGACAGCCGACAGGGGCGACAACAACATCGCGCCAAGCATGAGAATCTCGCCGACAATGCAAACCGTCCGCCGCCTGCCGCGCCTCATCGCCTCGCTCTTCCTTGCCGCCATTTGCGCTCACGCGGCCGACAACGCGCTGTTGGACGCACTCTCCTCGCCGATCCTCTTCAAGGGCGACGAGAAGGTTGGCTACCGCGACCCGCTGTTGCTCTGGCAGGACGGCACCTTCCACATGTTCTTCACCGTCGGCGAGCGCGAGACCAACGCCGTCTATCTCTGCCTCGCCCACAGCACCAGCCGCGACCTGCGCACCTGGACGCCGGTGAGGAAACTGACGCGCCGCGACTTGAACATCAACTTCGTCAGCCCCGGCAGCGTCGTGCGGTTCGGCGGCGAGTGGATCCTCTGCGCCTCCACCTACCCGCAGCCCAACGGCGAACTCTACGGCAACGCCACCGCCCGGCTCTACCTCATGCGCAGCCCCGACCTCGAACGCTGGTCCGAGCCGGAACTCATCCGCGTCAAAGGCCCCGATGTGCCCGTCGAGAAGATGGGCCGCATGATTGACCCCTACCTGATGCCCGACAAGGACGACCCCGGCAAATGGTGGTGCTTCTTCAAACAGAACGGCGTCAGCATGAGCTGGTCGCGCGACCTGCGCACGTGGACCTTCGCCGGCAGCGCCAAGGCGGGTGAGAACGTCTGCGTCCTCGTCCACGACGGCCGCTACCTGATGTTCCACTCCCCGCACAACGGCATCGGCGTGAAAACCTCCACCGACCTGCGGAACTGGAGCGATGCCGGCCCGCTCATCACGCTGGGACAGAAAGACTGGCCGTGGGCGCAAGGCCGCATCACCGCCGGCTACGTGGCCGACCTCCGCTCCGTGCCGGGCATCGGCAAATACGTCATGGTCTTCCACGGCACCGGCCCGGAACCGGAGCCGGTGAAGTTCCTGACCCACGGCTGCCTCGGCATCGCGTGGAGCGACGACCTCAAGACATGGCGCTGGCCGGAAGGAAACTGAGTCGTGGTCGGGTCGGTAATCGCGCGGCGGAACGCAACAGGTTTATGACGTAGCGTTTTCGGGTTTCGTCTCAACGACAATTTTGACACTCTTGTTAGGAACAGGCGGAAAAACAACAACCGTTCCTTCTGCCGCCATAATTGCCTCAATACATTTGCGTGAAAACTCTTTGTCCCCAGACTCTTTGACATATCTTGTGACGATAAAGAGGTCAGGCGTCCTCACCAGCGCGGCTTTAATCCGTCTCGCAGTGGAAACGCACTTCTCTGTGAAATACTCGTCGCGTTCAGATAGCGCCGTTAGACGGAATGCATTGCCGAAAAGGACACCTTTTGCATATTGGGTCACCCCATCCCGAGAAAAGTCTTCCCCAAGATTCCGCTCTAGTTGACCGATCTTGTCTACATTGACCGCCTTTGTATCTTTGCCTTCCGCTTCACCTAACAATCGTTGGCTTCCCCAAGTGAACACGGCGTCAAATTCGGATTCACCGTCTTTGAAGCGTTCGGCTTTCACGCCAAGAGTATTGAGCGCCTCCAAAATGGCATCTTCAAGCGCGGGACCTGTTTCATAAAGCAACCGCCTTAAAGAGGCTTCTTGTTCAAGTTCATTTAGCAAGGTCTGCTTTTCTGTTTGAAGTTTTTCGACCTGAGCAGACAAGCCGCTTATCTGCTTTTCGAGAACAGACTCCTTTTGAAGCCGGAATTCAGGACTCTTGACCCAAACAGGCGTCGGCGTTTTTTGCCTTTCTGAATTGAGCGCCCGCTCGATCTCAACCAACGCCGAGACTAGTTGTTTCCCGAACTTTACAGCTTCTTTCGTCCAGTAGATTCCACCGTCCTCTTCGGTTGTGAACTCATCTTCGTCAAACAAGAGTTGAGGTAGAAGAACCAGAGATCCTTTGCCTGAATCGGCTTTACCGCGCGCTATTCCGCCGACGGTTTTACCTCCAGATTTTGTAACGAGCAGTGGAACTACCATTTTTGAACTAAAATAAACCTGATACTGGCTTGCGCTTCCAAACTCCTTCCAATACGGACTCAACATGCCTAAATCTTTCGCTGGTTTTATTTCCCGACCACGGCCAGAAACAACCTCCTCAAAAACGACGGGGATTATGCTGTAGTTGTTAAACGGTTCAACTTGACGAGTTGTTTTTAGATTACGCCCGATGCCAGAATAGGTTTGCGTGCCGGTTGCTACGAAGACCCCCTGAAGTTCAGGAAGAAATAGAAAAATCGTCTTTCCATGATCGAATGCGTTCAACAGCTCTTGTCTCCATCGTTGTGCTTTTTCTCTCAATGTGAACGACGCGTTGTCACTCAAACAGGGCTTCCCTTGATACTGTTCACAGCCGTAGCCAAACAATGAAGAGATATCGGGAGTGAAAACTACGATATCGTAATCGAGCAGCGACTGGTCCGAGTCCAAAGAAAGAAAAGAGTCGCGGTGACCCGGTATTTCAAACCCAACGGAGATTATTGATTTTGCCATAACCTATTCTCGTAACTGGTTCGAAACGTCAAAAGTTTGCGCCACAACGCTCTCCTTTTGGTTCCTGCACAAAGATTCTACGCTTTAGCCTACAGAAAATGAAGAGTTAAGCGTGCCGGTAGCGGTCGGAAGACAATAAACGGACGGAAAAGATTTCATCCAGTCGGTCGGAAGATCGGATACCGATGGGACCGGTCTTGGCTTGCGAGGCGGAGGGGCGGAACCCGGAAAAGCCGATGTTTTCTTTCCATGAAAACTGCGTTTTCCTGTGGAAACTGAAAAAATGTTGCCCAGGAAAGATGCTTCGGGGTGGTGCAGAATAATTCTGGAGGGCTTCTAAGATGCTTTGAAGGGGTAAAGAATTTTTCCGCAGGCCCTCAAAGATGCTTCGAAGAGGTGGGGAATAATTCCGCAGGCCTTCTTCGATGATTTGAAGGGCTGGAGAATTATTCGGCGGGGCTTCGAAGATGCCAAAGGGCGCTGGAGAAAAAGTCTCCACCACCTCGAAGCATCAAAGCCGGGAAAAAGAAAAATGCGCGACCACCTCTTGGCATCCGAGCTGGGGAATGGAAAAAGGCTGCGTCGCCTCTCGGTATACTGGCTGGATCCAATCAATCTCCCGGAGCGGTGACGGGAATTTTTCCTCGGCAGCGGATGGCTGCTGGAGGGTTGCTCAGCCGCTGGGGTGGGAAAAGGATTTCGTCTCGATGACTCCCATTGGGACGCGAAAGGGTTGATTTATTCGCGGGCCAATCGCACCGTGGGCCCATGCGATTGTGGACGCTTCATCCCGGTTATCTCGACGCTCGCGGACTCGTCGCGGCGTGGCGGGAGGCGTTGCTGGCGCAAAAGGTTTTGAGCGGCGGCACGCGCGGTTATACGCGACATCCGCAGCTTGCGCGGTTCCGGGCGGCGCGCGACCCGCTGGCGGCGGTGGCGGCGTTTCTGGCGGGGCTGGCGGCGGAGGCGGAGCGGCGGGGCTATCGTTTCGACACCGCGAAGATCGGCCGGCGGAGATTCACCGGTCGGATGACGGAGACGCGGGGGCAATTGCTATATGAATGGAAGCATCTGCGAGCGAAACTGCGGGTGCGTTCGCCGGAGGTGTATCGCCGGCTGCGCGGCGTGAAGAGGCCGAAGGCGCATCCGATGTTCCGCATCGTGCCCGGCGGCGTCCGGGAATGGGAGAAGCGATGAGCCAACCCAGCGGAGTTACTCATTCTGCCCACGGCTGACCGATGGAAACCGGCCTTGCGAAGCGGAGAGGCGGAACCCGAAAAAGCTGATGTTTTCTTTCCATGAAAAATACGTTTTCCTGTGGAAACTTGAAGATTTTGTCCAGGAAAGATGCTTCGGGGTGCTCGTGCAGTCTGCGCGAGGGCTTCAAATGTGATTTGGGGTGCTTTTGCAGACTGCATGACCACTTCAAATGGTCCGAGCTGGACAATTGCAGAGTGCATGACCGCCTCTGTGTATCCGAACTGGACGGGTGAACTCTTCCGTAGCGGTGCCGGGAGACTTTCCTGGGAAGCGGACGGGAGTTTCTCGACCATCGGGTAGCGAGAATGGAAAGAAGAAAAGGCGGTAGGCGGGGGACGGAGAGGAACCACGAAACGCACGGAAGGCACGAAAGGCGGAGGGAGGCTGTTTCTTTTCGTGTCGTTTCGTGCATTTCGTGGTTGCCCAGTTTCCATCGGCGTCCTTGTTGTTTCCTCGATGATGAGGCTTTCCAAGGCGGCGGCGTTCCGCTAGAAACTGCAACTCATGAAAGCCTGCCATCTGCTCTTCGTGTGCGTTGTGGCGTTGTGGTCGTGCGTAGCGCTCGCTGCCGAATCCATCGAGTCGGAGTCGTTGCTCTGCCGCCATTGCGCCGCGCTGGCGGCGGGCGCGGAGTCCGTCGGCGACATCAAATACGCTCCCGATCGCAAGGTGGACATCCGACATCTCGCGCTCGACGTGACACCGGATTTCCAGAAGCGCACGGTGCGCGGCGAGGCGACGTTCACATTCAAGCCGATCGCCAAACCACTCGACGAGTTGCGGCTCGACGCGGTGGACCTCACGGTGAGCGCGGTGACATGCTCCGCGAAGCTCGCGGGGCATCAGGTGACGGACAAGGAGATCGTGGTGACGTTTGCGCCGCCGGTGCCGCCGGGACGCGAGACGAAGCTGACGATCCGTTACTCGGCGCAGCCGGTGAAGGGGCTTTATTTCCGCACGCCTGCGACCGGCTATCCCGCCGGCGACATGCACGTCTGGACGCAGGGCGAGCCGGACGAGGCGCGGCATTGGTTCCCGTGCTACGACTTTCCGAACGCGAAGTTCACCACGGAGATCACCTGCCGCGTGCCGGAGGGGATGACGGTGCTCTCCAACGGCCGGCAGGTTTCCTCGACGAAGGACGCGGCGGGCGGGCTGGTGGCAGTGCGTTGGTTGCAGGACAAGCCGCACGGCACGCATCTGATCACGCTCATGGCCGGGCGTTTCACGAAGCTGGAGGACAAGTATCGCGACGTGCCGCTGCAGTTTTACACGCCGCCAAGCGACGCAGCCGAGGCGGCGCTGACGTTCGCCGACACGAAGCCGGCGATGGAGTTCTTCGAGCGTGAAATCGGCGTGCCGTATCCGTGGGCGCAATACGGCCAGGTGGTGGTGCGCGATTTTCATTGGGGCGGCATGGAGAACACGACGCTGACGACGCTGACCGACCGCACGCTGCACCGTGCCGATACCGAGACGCTCTCGTCGAGCGAAGGGCTGGTGTCGCACGAGCTGGCGCACCAATGGTTCGGCAACCTCGTCACCTGCAAGGACTGGAGCCACCTCTGGCTCAACGAAGGTTTCGCCACCTACTACGCCAACCTCTACATGGGGGACCGGCACGGCCGCGACGAACTGCTCTACGGTCTCTACCGCGACGCGCAAACCGTGCTGGGGAAAACCAACTCGCCGCCGCGCGCGATCCACTTCCGCCGCTACGGCACGCCGTATGAACAGTTCGACTACCGCGCCTACCCGAAGGGCGGCTGGGTGTTGCACATGCTCCGCAGCCAGCTCGGTGACGAACTGTTCCGGCGTTGCATCAAGACCTACGTCGAGCGGCACACGTTCGGCATCGTCGTCACCGAGGACCTCAACGCCGTTATTGAGGAACTCTCCGGCCGCTCTTACGACCGCTTCTTCGACCAGTGGGTTTATCACGCGCTCCAGCCGGAGTTGGAGGTCAGTTACAGTTGGGATGAGAAGACCAAGCTCGCGAAGGTCAGCGTCCGCCAGACGCAGGCGGTCAACGACAACGTCATGCTCTTCCAGTTCCCGCTGACGCTGCGGTTCAAGTCCAAGGCTGGCACGGTGGACCATCGCGTCCACGTGAAGGAGAAGGAGGAGGACTTCTACGTGCCGCTTCGGCAGGCGCCGGAGATCGTGCGCGTGGACCCGGAGTTTACGTTGCTGGCCAAGATCAACTTCAAACCGCCGACCGCGATGCTCTACGCGCAGCTCGCCGACAAGAGCGACATGATCGGCCGCCTCCTCGCCGCCGAGCAACTCGCCGACAAGAAGGATTTCGCCACCGTCGCCAAACTCAAGACCGCGCTGAACTCCGACGCGTTCCACGGCGTGCGCACCAGAGCCTCCGAGAGCCTGCGCAAGATCCACAGCGACGAGGCGCTCGACGCGCTGGCCGCCTCCGTGAAGCAACCGGACGCGCGCGCCCGCAACGCCGTCGTCGGCGACATCGCCGGCTTCTTCCATTCGCGCGCGCTGGAGGCGCTGCGAGGCTGCCTCGACACCGAGCGCAATCCCGTCGTTCTGGCCACGGCCATCAAGGGACTCGGCTCCTATCACCAGCCCGCTGTGCGCGACGCGCTGCTGCGGTTCCTCAACGGCGACTCCCACCGCAACCGGCTCGCCGAAGCCGCCATCGCCGCGATGCGCGCGCAGGACGATCCCGCCTTCATCGCGCCGCTGCGCGAAACGCTCTCCAAGCGCGAGGCGGCGTTCATGAGTTTCGATTTCGGCCACGCGCTGGACGCGCTGGCGTTCCTGGCGCGGAACGAGAAGTCGCGCGACGGCGTGCGCGATTTCCTCGCGGGCTTCCTCAACCACAAGCGCGAGCATTTCCAAGTCACGGCGATAAAGGCGCTCGGCACGCTCGAAGACCCGAAGGCGATTGCGTTGCTGGAAACCTTCGCCTCCGC
>JBAYFL010000002.1:0-342855 GCA_041667205.1 Verrucomicrobiia bacterium
AGCGTGATGCCTTGCACGTGTTTCGGAATGGCGAGGCCCGCGAGTCCGGCGAGCGTCGGGTAGATGTCCACCTGCTCGGCGAGGCCCGCGCTCACGCCCGGCTTCACGCCCGGTGCGGTGACGATGAGCGGCACGCGCGTGCCTTCCTCAAAAAGCGTTTGCTTTGCCCACAGGCCGTGCTCGCCGAGTTGGTAGCCGTGGTCGCCGGTGAGGAGGACGATTGTGTTGTCGTCGAGCTGCAATTCCTTGAGCTTGGCGAGCACGCGGCCGACCTGCGAATCCACCCACGCGGTCGAGGCAAGGTAGGCGCGGCGAGCTTCGCGCGCTTCCTTCGGGTTGGGCGCCTGGAAACGGAAGACATTGTTGTTCGGACGCAGCGCCGCTTTGGGGATGCCCGCGAGGCTCTCGCCGCCGGGTTGGTAGAAGGCCGGCATCAGGATGTTCTTCGGGTCAACGAGGTCGAAGAACCTCCGCGGCGCGACGTAGGGCGTGTGCGGCCGGATAAAGCCCACGGCGAGGAAGAACGGCTTCTGCTTGAAACTCTCCAGCGTCTGCACGACCTCGTCGGCGATCTGGTAGTCGGTGAAGTCACGATCGGGATGCGACGAAACGGCGTAGCAACGGTTGTAGCTCTTGCCGTGCGACGAATCGTGCGGCGGGTCGGACAAATCGCCCTCGCTTCGTTCGGCCAGCTTTGCCTCCTCGAGGATCCGCCCGTCCTTGTGCAGCGGCGCGCCGAGTTCCACGTCGAGCTTGGTCTTCGGATCAGGCACATGAAACACCTTACCGATTCGCCCCGCGGTGTAGCCGGCATTCTGGAAAAGCTGCGGCAACGTCACCACGTCCGGCAACGCCTTGCGCAGGCTCGTGGTGAGATCGAAGACCCTCGTGCGTTCCGGGTAACAGCCCGTGAGGAACGAACAGCGCGACGGGTTGCACAGCGCGAACTGCGTGTAAGCGCGGTCGAAGCGCACCGCGCGCGCGGCGAGCGCATCCATGTGCGGCGTGCGCGCATCGCGGTCGCCATAGCAACCCAGCGTGGTGGTGAGATCGTCCACGATGATGAACAGAACATTCGGCCTTTGAGCTTCGGCAGCATATAGCACAGCCAGCGGTGCCAGCAGCAGGGCGACGAGCGCGGGAAAAACGATCCGTTTCATCGTTTGCTTTCTCCTTCGGCTTTCGTTGGACTCAGGTAGTCGGTCGCAAAGACAAACACGCCGGCGGTCCAGCCCATCATGCGCGGCATCTGGTATTCGTCCTTCACCTCGATCGTGCCGGTGACGGCGTTGTATTTCTCCCACAGATCGCCGGTCTTCTCGAAATTGCGGACCACGGTCCGCACATACTTCTCCGCGATGCGCCGCGCGTCGGCCTTGAAACCGTAGCGGTCCAATGCCTGAATCGCGAGCATCTGAAGCGGCGGCCACGCGTTCGGATAATCCCACTGATAGATGAACGGGTGCACGCGCTTCTCGCACGTGGCCAGGCCGTGGTCACATTCGAGGACGGCGCGCATTTTCGCGGCAACCTTCTCCGCCTGTTGTGGTGAAGCGATGCCGGCGACCAAGGGATACAACGCGGCGCAACTGACTAGATCGCCGTGCCGCCGGTTTTTCCAGTCGTAGTCGGTGTAGCATCCCAGCGTTTCGTTCCAGAGCAGCTCCTGAATCAACGCCTTGCGCTTCTCCGCCTTGGCCAGCCACGCCTGTTCCTCGCCGTTGTTCAGGAGCTTGGTGAACCATGCGAAATTCATTTCGTAGATGTAGAGGTTGCTGTTCTGGTCCACGGGGCAGAAATCCTCCGCGCGGCGGTCGTAGCGCGGCGTGAAGTCCCACGTCTCCGCCTCGCTCAACGCCTGACGGCTGAAGGCGAGTTGTTCCTCCTTCGTGGCGAGAGCGAGGCCCTTGAATCGTTCCCGCGCGAGGTAATGGTAAAACGCCATGAGATATTGCTCGGTCGCGTCGTTGCCGCTGCGGTTCAGTCCGCACGGGGCCAGCCGTTTGGTCATCCAAAAATCGTAATCCTTCTTCAGCGTCGCATAGGCAAACCTCAACCACGCTTCGTCGGGCTTGTGCTCGTAGATGTCCCGGACCATCTGCGAAAGGAATGGCGTCTGCGAGCGGTTGGCCATCGAGCGACGGCTGGCCGACGGCACAATGCCGAACTGGTCCGTCAACAGCAGTAGGTTGTCCACGTTGTTCCGCGCCTGCTCCGCCAGCCCGACGCGGAGCAAGCCCTGGTTGATGAAGTAGGTGTCCCAATAGAACAACTGCTGAAACCCCTCCTTGATGCACGGCGACGTGTAGGGATGCGGCAAGCCGACGATGTCCGCGTTGCCGGTCTTGTCCACCTTGATGGATTGGGGGAAACCTTTTTGGATGTGCGCCAGCACCGCCTTCACGCCCGGAATTTCGGCTGGCGTGTCGGCCGCGGCGGAAGCTCTGTGCAAGCTCTCGCATTTTGAGATCGTAAGCCTCAAGGGCTTGAGGAGCGGCTCGATGGGCGCTTCAACTTCGGTGATGAAACCTTCGCGAAGAGTGGTCTTCGTCTTGACATGGTGTTCGATGGTTTGCCGATCACCGCGCTTGAGCGCCGCGACATACGGCGGGCGGAGTCCACGCATGTAACCACAGTGGTGCCAGCCGATGAGATAAGGCAGCGAGAGCAGTTTCGTGAGGTCATCGGCATACACCTGCCCCAGCTCGCCGTAGTAAGTGACATTGGTCGGATCGTTGTCCTTCCACAGCGGACGACAGGCGGTGTCGCCGATGAGGATGGGCTTCTGCGCCGCCTGGTAGATCGCCGCCAGCGTGTCGCGCTGCTGGTCAGCGGACGCGTAGTATTGGATGAAGATCACATCCACGTAATCCTTCATCACGCGCAGTGTGCGGGTCATGGCCTCGCGGTGGCGGGCGTCGCGGTTGGAGTTCAGTTTGTCGCCGAGGATGAGATGGTGCTGGTCGTGCGCGCGGATCGCACTTCGGCGAAACTCATACCACTGGCGCATGAGTTTTTCCAAAAACGCATCGCTGTCCGCGGCGGCAGCCGTCTTGTCGGAAACGGAGGTCCACGAGGTGATCGCGGCCAGTTCATCCCAGGTGGGAGTATTTCGCCCGTAGGTCGCCCCGGCGGTCACGGCGGAAGCGTAGCGATCTTTCATCGTCGCCAGCCAGGCTTGCTTTCCCTTGGCGTCCGCAGGCAGAGACATCAGCGCGAGCACCCACGGGTGAAGGCTTGCGACTGCATCTTGAACGTCGTCATCCACCGTCCACGGCGGACCGTCCGAGTAGGCATAGCCCAACACACGTAGATTGCCGGCAACCGGTTTCACGCATTGCGCGGCATTCGACTGAACCTCCGCGGCAAAGGCATCGCTAAAGATATCCAGCGGCCTCCTGCCAAAGGCTTGGATCAACTCGGATCGCTTCATGTTCCATCCCCACGGAACGTGCAGGCCCAACTCGACGACATAGTAAACGTCGCCCGCCGAACGCAGGCTCTCCAGCGGCGGGTTGTGCATGCCCAGCGTGTTGAATCCCCACGCCTTCAGGTTTACCGCCACGCGCGCCGCCCACTTCCGTGCGGCCTGCGAGCCGTCATTGAACTGCCCGTCCGGCAGAAACAAGTCGCGCCCGTAAGTCTCCAGCACGAACTGTTTGTTGTTCGGCGACATCCAATAAACCGGCTCCACATGATTCATGCCGATGGAAAGAAACCGCTTGCCTGCGGGTGATCTAAACCACCAGACACCGCCTTCCTGCTCGATGCCAACGACCGCCCCAGACTGCTTTGCCTGCTTGGCGCGCGGAGGCCGCTTGGTGGCGAGATTGCCGGCGTCCCACTTCTTCCACGCGGCCTCAAGTTGGCGCGCGAGGATCGGCCTCGCTTCGGTGCGGTCGGTGGTCTCGCTGATGTCCTGGCGGACGTTGAACAAGCCTCTGTCCGCATTCACGCGCACCAGCTTCATGTCGCCGCCACGGATGGCCATCTGGTTCGCGCCGAACTTCCAGAACAGATGTTCGCGCGCGGGCGGTTCGGTTTTGCCTTCGAGCCAGGGGAGGAGGTTCAGGCCGTCCAAAGATTCATTACGCGGAGCGTGATGACTACTTTCCGCCGCTGCCAGCACAGTCGGTAACACGTCCAGCGAACTGACCGGCGTGTCGCTGACACCGCCCGCCGCGATGCGGCCCGGCCATTGCACGAAGAACGGCACGCGGATGCCGCCTTCCCAGAGTTGCGCCTTCGAGCCGCGCAACGGCCCGTTGCTGCCGCCGTTCTCCGCCGAGCCTTTGATGAGCGCCGCGCCGTTGTCGCTGAGGAAAACGATGAGCGTGTTCTCCGCGCGCCCGCTCTCGCGCAGCACCGCCAGCACGCGCCCGACCGCGTCATCCAGCGCAAGAATCATCGCTGCGTTGAGCCGCCGTTTCGGATCGGCCAGATGCGCCGTCTTCGCAAGATAATTCTCCGGCGCCTCCAGCGGCACGTGCGGCGCGTTGAACGCGAGGTAGAGGAAGAACGGCTCCGGCGACGGCCGGCGGATGATCGCGCATGCCTCGTCGGCCAGCGCGAACGTCAGGTAATCCTTCAACTCCGCCTTCTCGCGCCCGCGCAGCAGCGGCCCCCACGCGGCGTCCTCGGCTTTGAAATAGCTGTGCATCCCGGAGAGGAAGCCGAAGAACTCATCGAACCCGCGCGACATCGGATGATGCTGCGGCGTCTCGCCGAGGTGCCATTTGCCAAGCGCCGCCGTGCGATAGCCCGCCGCCTTCAGATGGTCCGCCATCGTCTTGTGCGCCAGCGGCAAGCCGGTGTCCGATCCCGGCGGCGGGTTGCCCTCGAACGGCAGAATCCGGCAATTGTGCCGTCCCGTCAGCAACGCCGCGCGCGACGGCCCGCACACTGGCGCAGTCACGTAACCGCTTGTGAACCGCATCCCTGCCTTCGCGATCGAGTCCAGATGCGGCGTGGCGAACTCCTTGCAGCCATAGGCGCTCACGTCGCCATAGCCGAGATCGTCAGCGACAATGAGGACGATATTGGATTTGCGAGATCCGTCAGCAGCGTGCAGCACCGTCAGCGAAGCCGCCAGTAGAGCGGCGATGAAAATAAGGATGGTTTTCATGGCTGGCCGATCTTTCTTGGACTGCCGCGCCTCTCACTGGCGGGATTCTTGACGGGCGACTTCGTAGCCGAGCGGATAAACAACCGGAGATCATCAATGTCCGCCTGATTGCCCGCGCCGGTTCGCAGGTGGATCTGGATGCGCGCCTCTCGAGCGTCCAAGGAGACATCGCTCAGATTGACTCCGGCGGGCAGCCAGACGCCCGGAACCGCCTGCATTTGAATCGTCCGGGAGGTTGCCGACCCCGGACTACCCTGAGCACTGCTTTCTGTGATCGATATTTCGATAGGGATTAGTTCACGCGCATCTTTGGCGTTCCAGTTATCCCACACCGTGGCGTCCAACTTCGCACCCTTAGAAACACGCAGCGAAAACTCGAGGCGTTCCGGATGCAAGAGGCACCCATCCGGCGCCTGGACTGTGAATCTGAATGCGTCCGCTTCAGTTTCCGCAACACGGGCGTGGTAACGGACAGCATTCCCCTGACGCCCGCTGAGAGAGCTATTCTCAGCAATGAAGTAGGCATAAGGGGGAATCTCAAGGTCGCTGGCCCGGATGTCCCCCGCGACGCCACTGGATTGGAGCGATGGGGCGCGGTCGCCGAAACTGAAGTTTGCCACAGGAAACCCGATCTGTTTGCGACGTTGCGGACTGGTCCAGTTCTTCAACGCCTGCGAGATTTCGTCAATTTGCCGTGTCACCGGCCGATAATCGGGCGCCTTACCCATTGTCGGGCAAAGAAACCCACCTTCGGAATGTTCATTCCAGGCATACATGATGATCGTGTTGGCCTCACACTTTGCCGGGTTCTGCGCGACGTAATCGAACGCGCCCGTGACGTGCGCGGACAATTCACCGGGGGCCGGCTCCGACCAATCCCACACGGGGAATGCGCCGCCCTTCTTGTATCGCGGCATGCCGTTGGCGCCGGACATGGTCGTGGGAATGACCTTCAAGTCGGGCCGTTTGAACGTGCCATACAGGGTATTGCTCTGGATGAAGCCCCACAACGTTCCGTATTGAAGATGGGAGCCGGCATAGCGCTGATGATAAAGGGTAACGCAATCGAGCAGCTTCCCGTCGAACAGTGCTTCCCACCCCGCCACGCGCGTGTCAATCATGCCGACCAGATATGGATTCCTAACCCCAGCGGCGACGAGTTGTTCCCTCAACAACCGCAAGGAACGCTCCACGCGTGGAGCAGGCGCGGGGGTTCGTCGCCTGCCTTCGCCGAGAAACTCCGTCATGTAGAGGTAAATCAACGGACGGTCACCAAGCACGCGCTGGTAGGTTGGCTGCTTCATTAGCGCGACGATGTCTTCGATGTGTTTCCGCCAATCGTCGTCAATTTCCTTCTCGGTATGCCGCACGCTGGGCGGTTCGTAGTAGCCCACCTTGGCGACAACAGGGCAGTTCACGATCAGGCAGAAGTTCACCCGCGACTTGCGCGGGCTGGCCAGATACGCGTCCAGCGCGTCGCGCAGGGGGTGTCGCACCCGCCCAGACGGTCCTTCGTAGCCGAACGCCCAGTAGTCAATGCTGCTGGAGGCCGCGAACTGGATTTCCTGCTCCATGGCCTCCTGATAGACCTGCATCGAATAGCCGGGATTGAACGTGAGCGGGGCATCGGGATTGCCGGTGCGCCGCGCGAAAAACGGCGCGCGCCAATGATACTGCTCCGGTTTGAGAAACCCGAATTCCTGCTTGTGCGTGGTGAACGGGTGTCCGCTATACATGTCCCAACGGATGACCCCGATCAGTGGGCGCTGGGGGCTGGCAGCGGTAGCAGGCTGGGCTGGTGGCGAGGCTGCGGGCTTGGCGACGGCGATGGATGGTGCAGGGACTGACGGAACCTTCGGAAGGGCATTGCCACACGCAAGCGAATCGCTGTCGGCGGCGTGCAGAGCGACCAACGACGCCAGCAAGAAGGCGGCGAGGATGAGTTGCTGTTGTTTCATCGCACAGTTCTCTCGGCTGATTGAATCGTAACCGGGCCGAGGAGACCTGACTCAAGCAACGAGTCGTCTTTCTTGAACGGATTCCACGTCGTCCAAGTGAAACGCTTCTCCAGCGGCAGCGACTGGTCACCAATCAGCCGGTTGGGCCAGAGGTTGGCCACGGTGATTTCCAAGTGGTTCTCCCGCTCTTTGACCACGCCGAAAATCTCCACACGCCAAGGCGCGCACCAGACGACACCGAGGTCGCGACCGTTGAGGCGGACGGAAGCCATGACGGCAACGCGGCCGAGATCCAAAAAGATTTTGGATTTTGGATTTTGGATTTTAGATTGGAACGTCGTGCGATAGATCGCCGTGCCGCTGTAGTAGCGAATGCCGGGGTCTGGGTGTTTCGTCCAGTCTTCAAGCTTCTCGAACGTTACGCGTGTCGGTCCACCCCACTTTGGGTCGAAGCTGACTTCCCATGGGCCGGACAAAGTAGTTCTCTCGATCCGCGAGAGGATATTCGTTGTTTCGGCGTCTCGCGGAGCGAGACGACTGCTATTCCGGAATACGACAAACCAGCTCTGCCGTGGTGCGAACTCCAGCGACACGACGGTGCACCCGCCTTGCTCTCGCACTCCACCCAACAGGCGTGTCGCACCGGTGACCGGATCCCAAAGCTCCGGCTGCCGGCCACTGACACGAAACACACACACGGCTTTCACATCGCGGTCCTCCGGGTTGGCTACGAAGTAGATGTCGGTCTCGCTGTCGCGACGGTGCGTGTAGCGCAACGAAGCGTCAGACTCGAAATCCGGTGCGACACTCATCTTCTTCAAGACATCCGTGACGACCGCAAAGTCGCCATACTGCTCCGGTTCGGGAGGTGTGGGTTTGCCGTTCAGCTTCCACGGAGTCATGCCTACCGGACCAAGTTCCAGCGAGGGACTCCAGACACCGGCCTCGGCGGTCAGCGCGCTTTGCCATTGCCAATCCGTTGGCACTTCGAGCACGCGACCGTCGCGGAACTTGATAACGAGCGCGCCGATCAAGCCCGCCGGATTCGACGCGTCGCCGCCGTTCTCTGCGATGACAACCAACTCGTTCGCGCCCGGCTTGAGCATCGGTGCCACGTCGAGTTCGCGGAGGTCGTGGAAATTGTCGCCGCTGCCAGCGTTGCGGCCGTTTACCGTCAACTCGAAGGAGTTGTCCGCCGTCATGAATACGCGAGCTGACTGAATGCCAGCAGTTGAGTCCAGCGCGATCGTGCGGTGGAAGACACGCCTCCCAACCGGCGCGTTCATTCCAGGTTTTGCTTCCTTGTGCCATATCCACTTTGCCTGCTCCAAGGGGTTCTTCGTTTCCTGTGAGGTGTCCGCTTGCCGGCGAGGCTCGCAGACGATCCGGCCTTTGCCAACATGGTGTTCCTTGATCGTCCTGCCGTCGCACTCGCCCCAAAGTTCACCGGCAATGCTCCTCACCTCGTCATCGCATTTAGGGTAGCCACTGAGGCTCGGCGACTTCAACGGGCGCGGCCCGATGACCGTGGCGCCGACCTCGACCAGTTCCTTCACCTTGCGCAATAACACTGGCGTCATGGTGTCGCGTTCGGGAAGGACGAGCACGCGGTAGCTCATACCGTCGGGCAACACCAGTTTGCCGTCTTTCACCGACACGCGCGCCAGCAACGTCTCCGGCGCGATGCCATCGAAGTTGTAACCGAGGCGGTCAGGCGGATTGCCGCGCGTGGCGGACGCGGGCGCACGGAACACATGCGGCGCGCCCTCGGCTGCAAGGTAGAGCACGTCGGCAACTGGCAAGCCCTGACGCAACATGAACTGGCAGCGCGCGAGATAAGTGTGATACGCGGGCACCATCTCCCACCAAGTCTGCGTGCGATCCCAGTGGACGCCATACGGTCCCATTGTCATCCCTGGCCGGCGATTGAGCCACGGCTGATGCTGGTAGCGGTGGAAAACGATGCGATTCACGCCCGCGCAAAACGCCCAGTCGCCCAGCGCCTTCATCAAAGCCGGATGCGCCTGCCATCGTTCCGCCGCGCTGGAGGTGAACGCTTCCGCAGCCACCGCGGGTCGGCCGCAGGTGTGCGCGATGGACGCGGCTTCGATGACAGTGAAGAAGCTATTGAAGCCGTAAAGCCAGAACTCACACATCGGCACGTCGGCTACCGCGCCAAGGCTTAGGTCGGCGCACGGATTCATATCGTAAGGTTCGATGGAAAGTCCCAGACCGTGGCGGCGGCCAAGTTTCTTCAGATGTTGCGCGTGGTTCTCGATGACCAACTCCTGCGCGGTCTGCCGCAGGTCCCAAAGAAAACGTTCCGAAACTTCGAGGCTCTCCACGACACGACCCGTCACCGCCGGCAGGTAGCGCAGAGGATCGTAGCCGCGTCTCTTCCTGAACTCCTTACGAAAGGCCGCGCTCCAGTTCTGCGCGCCCATCTCCCAGCTATCAATATGCAGCGACGTCCAGCCTTTGTCGGGCGATTTGCCGCGCGGGCCGGTCTCACGCACCAGCGCACCGATGAATTTCTCGAAGTGCGCATCGAGCGCGGCCTTGTCAAACTTGTCGCACTCCAACCCAAGGCCAGGCGCGGGGGCGGGTCGTGTGTTGGCACCAGTGCTGGTGCGGCCGAAACGCAGGATCGTCCACTTGCCTGCGGACACGTCCCACACGAGACGTCCGTCTGCACCCAGTCGCGCCGTCAGATCCACGACGTGGTCGGCGGGGATGACCGCGATCCCTGGCAGCGTGGAGAAGTCCGCCGGTGCTGACAAGAACGGCTTCGTGCCCGGACGCGACGTGTAAGGATGCCGGAGGTAGAGCGCCTTCTCATCAATGTCCGCGATCCGCTGCGCGTCGTCCGTCTTCGGCACCGCCATTACCGCCACGTCAACATAGAACTCGTCCTTCGCTTTCAGGATTTCCTCTGGCAACCCCTTGTTTCCAAAGTAAGCCGGTCGCGGCGTCGGCCGCGGCAGAGTGGCGTCGAACTTTGCCGGCCCGCTGACCTCGACCACGCTGGCAACGACGTGTTGCATGGACTGCTCCGGCTTCACCCACGGCCCGCCGCTGCCGGTCCAGCCCGGTCCGGCGTTGAGCGTGATCTGCAAGCCCAGCCGCTCCGCTTCGCGCACGGCGTGTTTGAAAAGTCGCCGCCACTCCGCGCTCATGAACTTCACCGGCCCCTGCGGGATGCCGACGTTCACCTCCATGATAAGCATGCCGCCGATACCCGCGCGTTGGAGCGCTTCGAAATCCGCTGTGATGCCTTCGCGCGTGAGGTTGCCGTCCATGATGAAGTAATAGACCCACGGTCGTGCCGACGGCGACGGAGCGGCGAAATTCTTCGCCAGATCATCGGCAGCCGACGCGATCCCCGTCAGCGCGCAGAACACCAACATCGCGATCATTGTTTGCCTTCTCACGATTCGATGCTCCATCAGATTCATTCACTTCACACGGACTGGCTCCGTCACACGCACCGTCACCGGGCCGAGCAGACCGGAGGGCAGCAAAGCCTGATTCGGAGGGATGACGACATTCGTTCGCGCGATCCGCTGTGACTCCGGCAGGCCAGCGTCGCCGATTAGCCGGTTGGGCCACAGATTCACCACGTCAATCTCCAGCACATTGCCCGCCGGCTTTACCGCGTCGGTGATTTCAACGTGCCAAGGCGCGGTCCAAACCACGCCGAGGTCCCTGCCATTCAGCCGCACTTGTGCCACGTTTTTCACCTTGCCCAGATCCAAATAGATTTTGGATTTTGGATTTTGGATTTTGGATTCGAAGGTTGTCCGGTAGGTGACCTTGCCAGAGTAATGCTTGATCCTTGCCTCGGGCCGCGCGGTCCAATCATCGAGCTTTTCGAAAGTCACAGTCTGTTCCGGCCCGCCCCACTTCGGGTCGAATTGCACGGTCCAAGGACCACCGAGTTCCTGCGCATCGCGATAGGCTGGGAAGTTGTGGGCCGTTGGTCCGCTTGCATCCGTCGCGATGGGCTTGCGGAAGACGACGAACAGCGAGCCATGCGGTGCGAACTCCAGTGGCAGCGTCGTGCGCCCGGCGGACTGCTTGAACGCCACAGCCGGCTGCGTCCGGCCTGTGATCGGGTCCCACAGCTCCGGCTGTTTGCCGCACACGCGGAAGGTGCAATCGGCGACCTCGCGGCGATCTTTGCGATTGGCGACGAAATAGATTTCCGTGCCGGCTGCGGTGCGATGGATGAAGTCGAGGAACGTGTCGCGGTCGCTGCCTTGGAACTCGAAATCCGGTTGCACGCCGTCGGCCAGCAAGATGGTCCGCAGCGTCTTGCCCCACACAATCCGCCCTTTGCCAAAGCGATGCTCCATGACGGTCTGTCCGTTGCAGTCACCCCACCCCTCGGCGGCCAGCTTCGCAATCTCGTCATCGCATCGCGGGTAGTTCTTCAATCCGGGATCGTTGAGCGGTTTCGGCCCGACCACCGTGGCGCCGGCTTTGACCAATGCCGCAATTTTGCGCAGCACCTCCACCGGCATGGTTCGACGCTCCGGGAGCACGAGCAGGCGATAGCTCATGCCGTCGGGCAGAACGATTCGGCCGTTCTTCACCGAGGCGCGCGTGAGCAACACTTCGGCGTTGCACACGTCGTAGTCATAACCGGGGCCGAGCGACGGGTCGGTGTGCTTGACCTCGACGAAGTTCGGCGCGCCGTCGCCGTTGTAGTAGAGCACGTCGCCCACAAACAGGCCTTGCTGGAGCAGGTGTTGGCAGCGGGCGACGTAGGCCAGGAACGCGTCGGACTGCTCCCACCAGGTAACGTTGCGATTGAAGTGCGTGCCGGCGAAGTATTCGTAGCCCGGCTTGCCGTCGTCGGACCGGCTGCACGTTGACGTGTGGAGAAAGAAGCGATTAATGCCTTCGCAAAGGGCGATGTCGGCCGTGGGCTTCAGGTCGGCGAAGCTTTCCTCGTAGTGCGGGCCGATCTTGGTGAACGCCTCGGCGGCCACGTAGATCCGGCCGTAGATGTGCGCGGCGCAGGCGATTTCCTTGGTCGCGTGATTCTGGCCGCTCTCCTTCCAGTGGCTCGATTGCCAGAACTCGCCCATCGGGACATCGCACCGGCCCAGGTTTTTTAGCGCGTCCATCGGCGGAGCCTTGGGATAGCACGGACCGCCGGCTTCGCAATGAATTCGCAGGCCCTTGGCGCGCGCCAGCTTGGCCAGCCGGCCGTAATGGTTGTCGGCCAAGCAGTCGGCGACCGTCTTGCGGAAGTCGTGCAGGAACCGGTCGGAAACTTCGGCGCTCGTAACGATCCGACCAGCGAAGACTGGTAAATACGGCCGCGCATCGTAGCCGCGAAACTTTTTGAATTGCGCCAGGAACCCGTCGGTCCAGTTCGGTAGTCCGACCTCCCAACTGTCGTCATGAACATATTTCAGACTCTTGCCGGCCAACGGCCCGGCCTTCCGGCAGAGCACGTCAGCCATTGATTTGAAATGCAGGTCCGTGGCTGCGGTGCTGAGCCAGTCCATCTCAAAGCCCTCGCCGCCGGGGTTGGAGCAGCGCACCTTCGCGCCGGTGATCGTGCAGCCGGTGCGCAAGATCGTCCAACGGCCTTCCGGCACATCCCAGTCGAGTTGCCCGTCGGCTCGCACCTTCGCGGTCAAGTCAACGATCGAGTCCGGATTAATCGGCGCATCGCCGGGAGCCACATCCAACTTGGGCAGCGGCGCTTCGACCAGCTCGCGGATCGAACCGTTGGGACTCCATCGCGGTGACGAATCCCGTCCGCTCTTTAGCGCCACCAGCAACGCGCGGCCGTCCGTCTTCCGGTTGTCCCACCAAACCTCACGGACTTGGGTGTTCTGAGTCGCATAGGAGTCGGTGATCAAGATACGGAAGATCCGGGCTGTGGTTGGCGGCAACGGCAATTCAAACGAAGCCTCTTTGGTGAGCGAGAAAGCCTTGACCGTCGCAAACTCCTGCCCGTCCTGGGAAACCTGAACTTCGATCTGGCGCGGACCGAAGGGAGTGCGGGGAATCAAGTGGAGTGTTTTGGCCGTGATCGGTTCGATGAACTCGAACCGCAGCCACTCGGGCTTCTGCTGCGTGGGCCCCTCACCGGGTTTCCTACCCTCCGAGACCCAGAACGTTTCCTCGTTTCCATCGACGGCGTTGGCGGTCGGATGCATGGCACTGCTCGCGGACACGCTGGGCAGCGGCAGCGGCCGGTTGCCTGACTGCTCGCGCACGGCTTGCACACACACGTCGCGATAGCAGGACGAGTCGCCCGCCGGTCGCGACAACTTGCCAGAAAACCTCCGCGGTCCCACGAGGCGCAACTCCGACTGCACGAAATGCTTGGCAGCAAACTCGGACGTTATCCACGGTCCGCCCGCGTCCCAGCCGCTGCACAGGTTGACGCTCACCTCGATCCCCAGCCGGTCAGCCTCGCGCAAAGCGTGCTGGAACATTTCCAGCCATTCCTGGCTCATGAACTTCGGCCCCGCCGGCATTGGCCCCGCCGGCATGCCGGCGTCGAACAAGAGCACTCCGCCGATGCCCTTGGCCCGGTATTCCTTCAGATCGCGGGTAATGCCCTCCTTGTCCACCAAGCTGTTGAGCCACCACCAATAGACTCGCGGCTTGGCAGAATCGGGCGGCGCGGCGAAACGGCTCGCCAGATCATCGGCAGCCGACACGATTCCCGTTAGCGCGCAGAGCGCCGACAACATAATCAACATTCTCTTCTTCATCGTGACTCCATTGATGCGCTGATCATCACCGGTCCGAGCAGGCCGGAGGGCACAAGTGGGGAATCCTTCTTATAATGCCGGCATGACGAGAAGGTGTAGCGGCCCGACAGGCGCGGGCTGCCGGTCTTGAACCACTCGGGCCATTCAAGCAGCGTCTCGAAATCCTTCCAGTTGGCGTCCAGCGGGAGTTGTTCGTCGCCGATCATCCGGTTGATCCAGAGGTTGACGACGGCGATTTCGAGATCGTTACCACCGGCGCGGACGGCGTCAGTGATGTCCACAAGATAAGGCGGCTTCCATGCAATGCCACAATCCTTGCCGTTGAGCCGCACGCGAGCCATCACTTCCACAGCACCGAGATCGAGAAACATTTTGGATTTTGGTTTTTGGATTTTGGATTGGAACGTCGTGCGATAGACCGCCGTGCCGGAATAGTAATGGATGCACGGGTCGGTGTGCTTACTCCAGTCGTCAAGCTTGTCGAACGTCACCGGGTTTGCGGGGCCACCCCATTTCGGGTTGAACGCGACCTGCCACGGTCCGGACAAAGTAGCCCTCTCGCTCCGCGAGAGGAAATTCTTCGTTCCGGCGTCTCGCGAAGCGAGACGAGCACTATTCCGGAACACGACGAACCAGCTTTGCATCGGCTCGAAGCGGAGCGGAACGGCGATCCTGCCATCTTTCTCGGTGAACTGCGGCAGTTCACGAATCGCGCCGGTTTCGGGGTTCCAAAGCTCTGGCCGTTTGCCGGCAACGCGGAAGGTGCAGGTCGCGTTGAGCGGACGATTCTCCTGATGCGACACGAAGTAGATATCCGCTTCACCGACACGGCGATGGATGTATCGCAGGCCATCACCCTCGAAATCCGGCTGGAGCTTGTCCTGCACGAAGACTTCGGCCAGCGTCTTGCCGGTAACGACGCGGTTGGCGTCCCACAACGCCGCTGCGATTTTCTCAACCTCCGCGTCGCATCGCGGAAAGTCCGTCAAGCCGGGCGCGCCCTTGAGTCGTTTGCCACCGATGACGCGCGCACCAGCTTCGACCAGTTCGCAAATCTTTCGGGCCAGCGGCAGCGTCATGCGGTCGGTGTCGGGCAACCGCAGGTAGCGGTAGCTCATGCCCGATGGCAGGACAATCCGGCCGTCCTTCACGCGCATCTGGAGCACCACGTCCGACGAGCAGAAGTCGAGGTCGTAGCCTTTCGGAAGCTCCAGCGTCATGTCGTTCACGTTCAGCGGCGCGCCCTCGCCGAACCAGTAACAAACATCCGCCACGAATTGTCCCTGCTGAAGCAGATACTGGCAACGCGACAGATAATCCAGCCACGGCCGACTGTATTCCCACCACGTGTTGTGCCGTTGGAGATGCTCGCCCCACTTCCGGTGTGTCAGGCCGGGAACCATGTTGTCGTATGGCTGATGCGCGGAGAGGTGGAAGATCATCCGATTCAGTCCCTCGCAGAATTTCCGGTCGCCCATCGCTTTCAATAGAAACGGATGGTCGCGCCAGCCGCGGTCTGAAGTGAACGACTCCGCGGCGATGACGGGTCTGCCATAGGTGTGCGCCGCGGAGGCCATGGCCTTGGTGGACGTTTCGTAGCCGCCCGGCATGGGGAACAGACCGTCGCCCCGCGCCCAGAACTCGCTGATCGGCATGTCGCTGACGCCGGCATACGAGAGGTTGTCAATGCACAGATGCCCGTAGGCTTCGATGGACAACTTGATGCCGTGCGGTTGCGCCAGTTCGCGCAACCGGCGGGCGTAGTTGTCACGGATCATCTCGCTCACGGTCGTGCGGACATCCCACAGGAACCGTTCCGATAACCCGGCGCTGCCCACCACGCGGCCCGTCATCACCGGCAGCCACGGGCGCAGATCGTAGCCGCGCCGCGCACGAAACTCCGCGGGAAACGTCGCCGTCCAGTTCTGTCCGCCAGCTTCCCAGCTATCAATGTGGACATAAGTCAGCGCCTTGCCCGCTGCCGAACCGGCGTCGTTGAAGATTTGTTTCAGGAACCCGTCGTAGTGCGCCTCAATGCCGGCTTTGGCAAGTCGGTCGCATTCGAGGCCAACGGCCGCCTGCGGACATGGGCGCGTCATCTTGAAATTGGAAGCGTGCCCGCACCGAAGCACAAGCCATTTGCCCGGCGGCGCGTCCCACGTCAACCGTCCGTCTGCCCCCATGCGGCCGGTCAAATCCACCACGCGTTCAGCTTCTGTTACGGCGTCGGTCGGCGGTGGGACAGCTTCTGCACCGCGCGGCAGCCGCCAATCGGTTCCGTCCTTCAGTTTGACCTCAGGGATGCGATAGGCACGGTCTTTCGGCGATGCCGGTGCGGGAATCGCGACCACGGCTACGTCCTTGTAAGAATCGGTCTTCTCGATCTGCTCGACGACTTTCGGACTGATTGCTGCGCCGGGCCTCAGCCACGCCGAGAGTTTCTTCGCGACCTCGGGCTTTGGTAAAACCGTGCTGACTTTCTGCCCGCCCTCAACCTCGGTTTCACTCCAGTAGAGCTTCTGCATGGAGAGTTCGGGCGTGATGTGCGGGCCGCCGCTGCCGTAGCCGAAATCAACCGACAGGTCGAACTCCAAGCCCAGCCGGTCGCATTCCCGCACCGCCCACTGCATGCACTCGTGCCACTGCGGACTGGCGGGCGTCACCGGCCCATCCGGCGCCCACGCCATGCCGCTGACTTCCATCCACAGCACGCCGCCAACGCCGACGCGATTCATCGCCTCAAGGTCCGCCGTGATCCCTGTCTTGCTGATGTTGCCGTTGATCCAGAACCAATAGACCCACGACCGTGCCGACGGTGGCGGCGCGGCGAAGCTCTTCGCAAGATCATCCGCAGTTGTCTCCAACACCGCCAACAGCAGGGCAGCGCAAATCGTGTAAGCGACGATGGCAACTCGCTTCATAACCATTTCGCTTTCACTTTGCGGTGGAAGCGACGCCGAAGACCTCGCGGACGGCTTCGAGATACTTCATGCCGTTGCGCTGGTCGGGTTCGAGGTAGCTGCCTTCGGTCCATTCGTTCCAGCAGTTGATGTTCAGGATGCGCGGGCCGTCGGGCTTCGACATGAGGCGCCGCTTGGTCATGGCCAACGCTTCCTTGAACCGCTCCGGTGTGTTGCCTGCGATGGTATTGGTGAACGGATAGCCGGAAGCGTCGAACTTATCGCTCTGGTCGCAGCGCGGGCTGGGGTCCCAACCCATCGAGACGTTCGGGTAATACGGCACGTCGAACATCTTCAACGCCCGGTTCCAATACGCGAAGTAGGCGTCGCGCACCACGTTGTAGTCCGTCGCTTGCTGTGGCATCTGCGCATGGTGAATCCACACATAGGAGGTGACGGAATCGAACCCGAGGTCGCGCACCAGTTTGGCGGAATCCACCGGCACTTTTTCATTGGGCAAGATCGGCCGCCCCCACGCCACGGCGTTCAAGTGCAGGCCGGGAAAGCCCGCCGCCTTGACCTTCGCCCGGAACTTATCCAGACCGGCGCGCGTCGCCTCCACCGAACCGAAATTCTCCAGCAGCCGGGTCAGGTCGTAGAACGAAAAATAGGGCTTGCCGTCCACTTTCCAATACGACGGATGCTTGAAGTAATCGTTGATGACGTGGTCGCAGATTTTCTCGAAATTCGCGGGCGTCACCTTGCCGGGATACAACACCGTGCGCGGCGCGCCCTTCTTGTAGGGGTGCAGTTCCAGCCAGTCGTGGTTGGCCCACATGAAGGCGAACTTCAAGCGGTTGTTGTTCGTCGCCTTGAGGAAGCCCAAGTCAATCGGCCGGTCGAGGAACGGCCCGTCGTTGTAGCAATACCAATCGAAGATGAACGCATCCACAGCGTGGTCAGCGGCGGCGGCGATCTTCTGCTCCATCGCCTTCGGGTCCGACTCGTCGGCGTAGCCCCAGAGCGGCACGTTCGGCTGGTGATGGCCGGGGAACCGCGGCTTGGCCGCCTTGACCAGTTCCCACTCCGACCAATCCTTGCCCTTGCTTTTCACGTTGCGCGGATCGCCGGGGTGGTAGTTGCCGAAATAATAACTGGCCACCGTGATCCGCGGCCCGGACTCGGCGGGCGGCGCGGCGGGCGAGGCGGAGGTCGCAGCCGTGACCGCCACGGAAACGTTGTCCAGCCCCGGCGTGGACTTCGCGGCTTGGAACGCGATGATGATCGTCGCGCCCGCCGGAACATTCCGCGCCACGAGCTTCTGTTTCGCCCCGACCCTAAAATCACCGGCAGCGAGTTCCGCGAGGTTCCCATCGAGGATCGAGGCGTTCAGCAGCGCGTCAGGCTTCCACGGCTCCGAGACATCGAATGTGAGCGTGACATCAGAAGTCTTGTCCAGAACACCAACGTTCTGGCGGAAGAAACCAAGGTTGGATACATTGCACGCCGGCGGCGGCGCGCCGCGTTTGGCGTGGACGGCATACGTCCCGCTCGACCCGAGCCAGCCCTTCGGCAATCCCGCATACCAAGCGTCCTGGCCTTGGGTCATGCCCGCGAGGTCGCTGAAGTCGCCATTGACGACGCGCAGCGGCCCCTGCGCGGCAGAGGAATGGCCGCAAAGAACGCTAAGAGACGCAGAGAGGATGATGAGGTATTTCATGGTTGGTTGGTTTTTTTGGCGGAGTTTGTTCTAGCACACCTTCGCCACATCCATCTGCAACAGTTTGCCGAGCTTCTCGATCTTTCCGGCGATGTGGCCAATGCCGACGGCGCAGTGATGGGCGGGGCCGTGAACATTCCACGACTCGACAAACTTCCGTGCGCCAATGGAGAATCGGTAGCGGCTGTTGGTGTTGCCGATCTCAAGGATCGGGCCGGGGACCGACTCGCCTTCGGCCACGAGCAGTTTGAGCCGGCCATCCACAGTTTGCACCACCGAAAGCAACGTCACCGGGCCGTGCTTGACCGACATCTCGACCGAGAGGCCGCGACCGACCTTGCCGTGATAGACCTTGAGCGGGCGCACCTTGGTTTTGCCCTGCGCGATGGCGATGTGGCCGGGGCCGTCGTGCCCCATGAGCACCACGTCGTCGCGGTAATCCATCGCGTAGTATTCGGTAAACGACCCGCCCGCGCTGAAGCCGTCCATGATCTTCATCGCCTGCGCGTTCTTGATCTCCATCTCGCCGGCGACCGGCACGCCGCGCGCCGTCAGCAGCGAGGTGCCGAGGATGATGGAACTGATGGCGTCCTCGTTGGCCGGGTTGCCGGTGCCCATGTAGTAGTAGGCCAGCGAACCGAGTTGGTGCTGCTCGACAAGCCGGTCCAGCGCGACCGACGTGCGCGCGGCGCGCCCCAGTTCGGCCTGCGGGCAATCAGGCTGCACGTCGAACGCCTCGCTGAAGTGCGCGACGCGGGCGCGGATATCGGCATCGCTCACCTCGGCTCGCAGCGCAGCGAGTTCGTCCACCTCAACGATCTCGACGTGGCCGCCGAAGCCGGCGCATTGCTGGGTGAGGTCGGAGTAGATATCGAGCATCCCGCCGTAGTAATGGCCCATGACGCCCATGCGGTTGTGCTCCATCGCGTGGGCCACGCGCGCGGCCTCGACCCACTCGGCCACTTCGCGCCAGCACGCCGGGTCGTTCTCCAGCATCCCGGTGATCTGGTGGAATGGGATACGGGCGCGGTTGAAGACGTTGGCGATCTCCGGCACGGGACAGGCCGCACAGTAAGCGAGCCATTCGCCGGTCATCTTCGTGCGGTCGCCGAGTTGGTTAAACCGCTCGTAATCAATCGCCGCTTCGGGTGAGAGGTTGAGGATGATGACCGGCACCTTCGCCCGCCGCACGACCGGCAGCACCGTGGACGAGAGCGCGTAAGTCGTGACGTGGAGGAAGATCAGGTCCACGTCCGCCTGCCGGAACTGATGTCCCGCCGCAAGCGCCTTCTCCGGCGTGTCCACGAGACCAAGGTTGACGACCTCCACACCCGGCAGCGCCAGCTTCTGCGCCACACGCTGGAGATAGCCTTCGAGCCGCTCCTTCAGTCCCACGAACTGCGGCCAGTAAGTGTCCAGCCCAATGCCAAAGAGTCCGATACGAAGTGAGAAGGATCGATTTTGTGTCGCCATGAGTTTTTCCAAAGCGAATGTCTTAGCGCGCCGGCGCAAACGCTCGGTTCAGTTCCTCAAGAAAGCGTGTCTTGTATTCGCGATCTGGGAGCAGAGCGCTGCCTTCAGTCCATTCGTTCCAAGCATTGACAAGAACCGCGGGCGGACGCAGACGGCTCGACTCGCAGTGCCGCCTGGCCCGGCGGCAAACTTCGCCGAACAGCTCCGGCGTGTTTCCGACGACCACCGAAGTGTAGGGATAGCCGATGTTCGGCGGCGGCCAAGGACAACCCTTGGCCCAGCGTGAACTTGTATCCCAGCCAACGGACACGATTGGCGCATAGGGCAACACGCCACTGTCCATTTCCTTCCACAGCTTTTCGTGCTCCTCGACGAGATCCGCGTAATTGACGATGGGTTGATCTGACGGCTTCGCTTTGCGGCCAACGCCGAGGCTGTAGGTGGTGAGGCTGTCGAAGCCGGCGGCGCGCAGATCAGTTGCGCCGGCGGATGAGTGTGAGAAAGCGGCCAGATGCAACCTGCCAAGTCCCGCAGCCGCGATCTGCTGGCGGGCGCGGTCCACGACGGCCCGTGCCTTTTCGGTGCCGCCAAGCTGCTGCACAAACGTGTCCGCCCTGAACACGCTGAAGTAAAGGCCGTCGTCCACGCGCCAGTAATTGGGCTGCCGGAAGTGCAGGGCGATGCAGTGCGCCATCACGCGCTCGAAGTCGGCTGGTGTCACACGACTGGGGAGCCAAAGTGTCTGCTTGTTGTCGAGCGGCGCGGGGAAGCAGTTGCGCCAATCGTGGTTGGCCCACATCAGGGCATACTTGAGCTTCTGCCGGTTACGGGCCTTGAGGAAACCTTCCTCCAGCGGCCGGTGAAGGATTTTCACGCCCGAATACCAATACCAGTCAAAGACGAAGACACCGATGCCATGGTCGGCGGCGAGTGCAATCTGCTTCTCCATCCATTTCGGGTCGGCCTCGTCGAACGGCCCCCACTCGGGCAGAAAAAACCGCTGGCCGTGGAAGCGCGGCTTGGCGTTCATCACCAGCTTCCATTCGTTCCAGCCCTCGCCGAACCACGAATCATAATGGTCGTCACGATGGAAGCCGGGAAAATAGATGGCGGCAATCTCCGGGCTGCGGCGAATGGTAGCCGAGGCGGATTTCGAATCCGCTGCTCCGGCAGACGGCAAGGCCGCAGTCAGAGCGATGGTGGAAGCAAGGAGATGAATCGCGAGAGTCTTCATGCAGGCATTTCTACCGCAGTCTGCGAAAACAGGAAATAGACAGAATGACCTGTCCGTTGCACAATCTGGCCCCGGCGACACATGGAGAACACAGTCCAAACTTTCTTCCGCTATTTTCCCGTCAGCCGGCGTGACGAGAAGTGGGGGTTGTATGTGACCACCGCCGGCCAGTCGCGCATCACGCCGCATGCAACGTATCCACCCGGCGGCCATCCCAAGAACTACAACTTCGACTGGCGGCGCGGGCGCGTGCTCACGGACCATCAGGTGATCTATATCTCCAGCGGACGCGGTTGGTTCGAGAGCCGCGGCGTCGGCCGCCGCCGCATTGAGTCCGGCGACGCATTCCTGCTGTTTCCGGGTGTGTGGCATCGCTACGCGCCCGACCGCAAGACCGGCTGGGACGAACACTGGGTCGGCTTCGACGGCGAGACGGCGCGGCGACTGGTGCGCAACGGGTTCTTCTCACTGCGCGCGCCGGTGCTGCGCGTGGCCCGCGAGGACGCAGTGCTCGGCGTGTTTGGTGACATCATGGACGCGATCAAGACACACCAACCCGCCCTGCAACAGGTGCTAGCGGGCCTGACCGCGCGCCTGCTGTCGTTGCTCTACTCGACCGCGCAAGCCAGCCTCACCGAGGACACGCGCGCCGTCGCCGCGATCCATGAAGCGGTGCGGCTGATGCATGGCGATCCAAAGGCGCGGTTCGACCTGCCGGAACTCGCGCGCCGGCTGCACGTGAGCTACACGTGGTTCCGGCGGACGTTCGCCCAGCAAACCGGCCTCGGCCCGCACCAGTATCTGCTCCAACTGCGCATCGCCCGCGCGCGGAGCCTGCTGGCCGAGAGCAACTGGCCGGTGAAGGAGATCGCCGCCCAGTCCGGCTTCGAAAGCGAATATTATTTCTGCCGCGTCTTCAAGAAGAAGACCGGCATCACCCCCGGCGCGTGGCGAGAGCAGTCGCGGCGGCGCGCGTGACACGGCCGTAAATACCAGTCCATCCCTCTACCTTGGCAACCAGTAACGAGCGGGTTGAACCCTAAAAACTGATTGACCTGAAGCCAGCCGATGTTGTAGGGAAAAACTGCAAGTGGAACAGGTAAGTGTGTTCAATGGAGGTTTTTGAGGCGCTCGATGACAAACCAAGTGAACGGGGCCAAAGGAAGTAACACATGAATAATTCAGCTACAGAAACCAGTCGCAGAGCTGCTGTAAAACAGACGCTCGGCATTATCACCCGACTTCCGTTCATTTCGCGCGCGCTTCTGGCCGCCGCGATCATGGTTGCGGTCACCGGCTGCGAATCGCCCCAGCCCACCGTCATCACTCAAGTCAGCAGCTACATCGGCGCACTCAAGCTGCGCGAGGGCGACACCATCAAGATCGCCTTCCCCGGCACGCCCTCCCTTGACACCACGCAGCAGATCCGGCGCGACGGCAAGGTGGCCCTCGCCCTTATCGGCGAGGTCAAGGCCGCCGGCCTCACCCCCAACGAGTTCGAGAAGAACCTCGTCAAGCTCTACGCTTCCGAGATCGTCTCCAAGGAGGTCAACGTCACGGTCGTCACCTCCAACCTGCCGATCTATGTGAACGGCGCGGTCCTTCGTCCGGGCAAGATCCTCTCCGACCATCCGATCACCGCGCTCGAAGCCATTATGGAATGCGGCGGCTTTGATTTTGGCAAGGCCAACCCCGCCGCCGTCACCGTCATCCGTTATGAAGACAATCAGGTGAAGAACTACTCTCTGAACCTCAAACTGGCGTTGGAGGGACAGCAGGTTGACCCGTTCTACCTGAAGGCTAACGACATCATCTACGTGCCCGAGCGGTTCGCTTGGTTCTAAGCGCAGCGTCCGGTTCCAGAGTCTCCCGGAAAATCCTGTTGCCACAGGGCGGCGGTCTGGTTCTTGACGGTTGAACCGCTGTTCTGTCTCCGCACATCAAGCCGAAGGCTCCGGATTGCTGCGAACATCGCAGCTTCCGATTCCCATTTACACCCGATCAACTCCAGCCGCTTGGACCCCGACGGGATTCACCGATCTGGCCACAAGGGCGCCGCGACACAGAAGAAACGGCCAACTCTCCGCGCGTCGTTGAAGATCTGCTTTATGATCATGTCCGCACCCTGCTCCATGGACAGGCGGGACGCCTGTCCTACTGGCGCCAGGCTTGTGCGCGATGAGAGGCCGCCGCATGTCATCGTTGGCCGCTGCCATTGACGCTGCGTTCTCCCACTCCGCCAAGGCGAGCCGCAACCGCACGGGATGCTTGTAAAAGCAGCCGGGGAGGCGGATAGTATGTCCGCTCGTTCGCAATGGACGCGGAGAACAAGGAAAGGAGATCAACATGGTTGCATACATCATCATGACTCACTTCACCGAACAGGGCGTTCGCAATATCAAGGATTCGCCCAAACGTGGCCAGGCTTCCATCGCACTTGGCAAGAAGATGGGTGTGAAGGTCAAAGAGATATTCTGGACCCTCGGACCCTACGACACCGTGGTGCTCGCCGAAGCGCCGAATGATGAGACGTTGACGGCCTTCGCACTGAGCCTTGCTTCACGAGGCAGCGTGAAGACGCTCACCATGCGGGCGTATCGCGCCAAGGAGTTTGGTGGGATACTTCGCAAGCTGCGCTAAAGCGGCGCGGGAAATCCTCCGGAGCAGTCTGTCGCTCGCTGCGTATATTCTGACGTGAGCGGCTCGCCGGCAGCGTGTTCAACCGGTGCTGGCAGCGGGGAATTGGTGTATCTCGGAGTTTGGAGCAGGGCGGTGCTACTCGCCGCAGGGAACATTGAAGGTTAGCGCATGAAATCATTGTTGAAGCTTGGAAAGTATTCGTTGGGAGTTGGCGATCGCTTTGCGCATCAGGCAAAGGCGCAACTGCGCGCCTGCGCAACGGCAGCACAGCAAGGTGTCGAAATCATCCCGGTCTGGAACAAATCCAACCGCGAGCACACGATCATCGGCTCTGAGCCGTCCGGCACGCGCGCGGCAGCGGCCGTGGCAGTGAGCGCGTTGGGTTGGGAGCGCGGCTACTTCGTGGACGCCGATCACATCCGCTTGGAAACGGTGGACCGGTTCATTCCGCACTCGGATTTCTTTACGATTGATGTGGCGGACTCCATCGGCAGGCGCGTGGAGGCGCAGGCGGTGGCGGCGTTTGTCGAGCGGCACCCGGAACTGGTCGGCAACATTGTCATTCCAAACATCGAGAAGCCGTTGGAGACCACGCGCACCGAAGTGGAGCGTATCGCCGGCAAGTATCTGGCTGCGGTGCAGGATGCCGGCGGGATTTACCGGCACATCGCGAAAGCGAAAGGCGACGGAAAGTTTGTCGTCGAGGTTTCGATGGACGAAACCGACAGCCCGCAGACGCCGCCCGAACTGCTGGTGATTCTCGCGGCGGTGGCCGACGAAGGCATTCCGGCGCAAACCATCGCGCCGAAGTTCACCGGCCGGTTCAACAAGGGCGTGGACTACGTCGGCGACGTGGCGCAGTTCGAGCGGGAGTTCAACGACGACCTCTGCGTCATTGCCTGTGCGGTGGCGCGCTACGGGTTGCCGCCAAACCTCAAGCTCAGCGTTCATTCCGGCAGCGATAAGTTCTCCATCTACCCGGCGATCCGGCGCGCGTTGCGGAAGCATGGGGCGGGCGTGCATCTGAAGACCGCGGGCACGACGTGGCTGGAGGAATGCATCGGTCTAGCCGAGGCAGGAGGCGATGGTCTCAAGCTCGCAAAGGAGATTTATGCCGAGGCGTTGGCGCACATTGACGAGCTGTGCGCGCCATACGCGACGGTCATTGATATTGATCGAGCCATGCTGCCGGCGCCGGCGACGGTGGCCGGCTGGACGAGCGATCAGTTCGTTTCTGCCTTGCGCCACGACCAGAAGAACCCAGCGTTCAACCCGCATCTGCGGCAGTTGATCCACGTGGGATTCAAGGTGGCCGCGAAGATGGGCGCACGCTACATCGCGCAACTCGTCGCGTGCGAGGAAACGATTGTGCGCAACGTAACGGCGAATCTTTTCGAGCGGCACATCAGGCCGTTGTTTCTGTGAGATTGCGCTGAGTTCCTTCATTGACCGTTTGTGGAATTTTGCGATAGACAAGGGGCATGAAGAGCGCCTCAAAGCTTCAGGGGATTCTCCTCGGCATCGCAATCTTCGCGGCGACAGGTGTCGGTGCTGCCATCGAGTATCCAGACACGCCACCCGGCAAGGGAATCATCGAGTGCCAGGGTGCGCGCGTCACAATCAAGAACACCGCCATCTCCATGTCGTGGACACTGGGGCCGCGGGGAATCCGACCGGCATCGCTTTGCCACGAGCAAGCCGGACAGAAGCTCGCGCTAAGTGGCGAGGCCTTCCAGATCATCATGGCCGACGGGCAGCGTTACGCGGCCTCGGAGTTTGCGCTCGACGGCAAGCCTCGCGCGAAGGCGCTCGCGCCGAATGCGAAGGCGGCACAGCTCGCGGCGCGGATTCCGGGCCGGCAGGTGGAGGCAATGCTACGTTCGGCGGATGGACGGCTGCGCGTGGTCTGGCGCGTGATCATTCATGACGGGGCGAATTACATCCGGCAGGAAATCGCCGTGACGGCGCTCAAAGACGGCTGTGTGATCAAAGAAATCGTATACATGGACGAAACGCTCGCTGGCGCGCGGGTAGCGGGACGCGCGGACGGCTCGCCGGTCGTGGCTGGAAACTTCTTCTTCGGTTGCGAAGACCCGCACGCGCTGGCGGCGGTGGAACCGCGCGTTTCGTTCCGGCTCCAGCGCAACGCACCACTCCGCAAGAGCGAGACGGTCACACAGAGTCTGGTGACAGGCGTCGCGCCGGCGGGACAGATGCGGCGGGCGTTCCTCTACTACCTCGAGCGCGAGCGCGCGCATCCGTATCGGCCCTACCTGCATTACAACTCCTGGTATGACACGGCCTATTCGACGATCCCATTCGCGTTGAACGAGGACAACTGCATGGAGGCGATTCGCCTCTGCGGCGAGCGATTGATCAAGCCGCACGGGGTCGTGATGGACGGGCTGGTTTTCGACGACGGCTGGGACAATCCAAAGACGCTCTGGCAATTCCACAGCGGTTTTCCGAACGGTTTCACGCCGCTGGCCAAACTATGCAAGCAATACAACACAAGGCTGGGCGTATGGCTGTCACCCTTCGGCGGCTACGCTGAGGCAAAGAAACAGCGGCTGAAGTTCGGCAGCGAGCAAGGCTATGAAACCAACCGGACGGGCTTCGCGTTGGCGGGACCGAAATACTACGGCGCGTTCAAACAGTCGTGCGTAAATATGATCCGCAAGTATGGCGTCAACCACTTCAAGTTCGACGGCATCGCCGCCGGCGCGCGTGCCAGCGGTGGCGCGACTTATGTGCTCGACACGGAGGCGATGCGGCGGCTGATGCTCGAATTGCGCCGCGAAGACCCGGCTGTCTATATCAACCTCACCACCGGCTCGTGGCCCTCGCCGTTCTGGCTGCGCTACGCGGACTCGATCTGGCGGCAGGGGCACGACATGAACTTCGCCGGCAAAGGCTCGAAGCAGCAGCAATGGCTGACCTATCGCGATCAGGAGACGTTCCGCAGCATCGTCGGCAAAGGCCCGCTCTTCCCGCTCAGTTCGCTGATGACGCAGGGCGTGGCTTACTCGCGCCACGGCATGGCCGGCGAGAAGACGTTCGATTCGGCGGGCTTCAAGGACGACGTGCGCGCGTTCTTCGGCGGCGGCACGAGTTTGCAGGAACTCTACATCCAACCCGGCAAACTGACGGCGGATGACTGGTCGGTGCTCGCCGAAGCCGCGAAGTGGGCGCGCGCCAACGGTGACGTGATGGCCGACACGCATTGGATCGGCGGCGATCCGCTGAAGTTGGAAGTTTATGGCTACGCGTCGTGGTCGCCGCGCAAGGGCACCGTCATGCTGCGCAACCCGGACGACCAGCCGCGTGACATTGCGTTGGACATCGGAATGGCATTTGAACTGCCACCCGGCGCAGCGACGAAGTTCACGCTCAAAAGCCCGTGGGCCGAGGACGCGCAGAAGCCGGCCCTCGCTGCCGAAGCGGGAAAGCCCGTGCGGTTCACGCTCAAGCCGTTTGAGATTCTCGTGTTTGACGCCGTGCCGCAAACTGCGGCGAAGCCATGATTCGCGTCTGATCGCTCTCCATCATGAAACTCCAACTTGTTGACTGGCTGATTGTCCTGGCGTCGCTGCTTGTCTGTTTTGTCCCCGCGCTGTTCTTCGGCAAGCGCGCCGGCAAGAGCACGTCGGAGTTTTTCGTGTCCGGACGCGCGGTGCCGTGGTGGCTGGCGGGGCTTTCGATGGTGGCGACGACGTTCAGCAGCGACACGCCGAACCTCGTCACCGACATCGTTCGCCGTCAGGGCGTGGCGGGCAACTGGTGCTGGTGGGCCTTCGTGCTGACCGGCGTGGCTACTGTGTTCTTCTACGCGCGCATGTGGCGGCGCTCCGAGGTGATGACCGACCTGGAGTTTTACGAGATTCGCTACTCCGGCAAGGCCGCGAGCGTCGTGCGCGGCTTCCGGTCGGTTTACCTTGGGCTGTTCTTCAATTGCGTCATCATGGCGTCGGTGAACCTCGCCGCCTGCAAGATCGCGAACGTGCTCTTTGGTCTGCCGCGCTGGCAAACGCTGCTCATGGTGGGGTTGTTGAATGTGGCCTTCGCGGCGCATTCCGGTTTGTGGGGCGTGCTGGTCATAGACATGATCCAGTTCTTCATCAAGATGACGGCGGTGATCGCCGCGGCTTGGTTTGCGGTCCAACACGTCGGCGGCCTTGGTGTGATGGTGGAGAAGCTCTCCGTGCCCGTGCTCGCCCCCGATGGAAAGTCGCTGATCCACTACCTGAACATCCTGCCAGACTTCACCAACAACTGGGATATCGCCGTGGCGGTGTTTGTCATGCCGATCGCCGTGCAATGGTGGGCGACGTGGTATCCGGGCGCGGAGCCGGGCGGCGGCAGCTACATCGCACAACGGATGCTGGCTTCGAAGTCGGAGAAAGATGCGCTTGGCGCGGTGCTGTTTTTCAACGTGGCGCACTACGTCTTGCGGCCGTGGCCGTGGATTCTGGTGGGGCTGTGCTCGCTGATTGTTTATCCGCAGTTGTCGGACATCCAGAAGGCGTTTCCGAACCTTGATCCGAGTCTATTGGGACACGACATCGCGTATCCGGCGATGTTGAAGTTTTTGCCTGTTGGCTTCATCGGCTTAATGGTGGGCGGATTGATCGCCGCCAACTCCTCCACCATCCTGACGCACCTGAACTGGGGATCGTCCTATCTGGTCCACGACTTCTACCAGCGATTCATCCGCACCGACGCGACGGAGAAGCATTACGTGTTCGTCGGACGGTTGACCACAGTCGGCTTGTTCCTGTGCTCGGCGGGGACGGTCTATCTGCTCGACACGGCCAAGGACAACTTCGACATCATCCTCCAGATCGGCGCGGGCACGGGGTTGTTGTATCTGCTGCGATGGTTCTGGTGGCGCATCACGGCTTGGTGCGAAGTCGTAGCAATGGTCAGTTCGTTTGGTGTTTCGATCGCGTTGTTGGTTCTCAAGAAGCAGTTTCAAGTGGAGATCGGCACACATCACGCGCTGCTGATTACCATCGCGGTCACGACGGTCTGCTGGATGTTGATGGCGTTCTTCGGGCCGCAGACCGAGCGCGCGGTGCTGGTCGAGTTCTACAAGAAAGTCCGCCCGTTCGGCCCCGGCTGGCGGCGCATCCGGCAGGAAGCAGGCATCTCGGAAGAGGAGGCTGCCGCCACGCACGAGAACATCCCGCTTGCGATGCTCGGTTGGTCGGCGGGCTGCGCGGTCATCTGGTCCGCGCTCTTCACGGTGGGTAACTTCCTCTACGGGCGCATGGCGCAGGCGGGCGTGCTGCTGGCGATGTTTGTTGGCAGCACGCTGCTTCTGCTTTGGGTGATCAACAAGCTCTGGGGCAAACAATCCAGTCTAAGATGAGCGATTCCTCTCCCGCGACCAGCCCTTGGACCAGCCGTCGCCGGTTGATGGCGGTGCTTTCCGGCCAGATGCCCGACCGCGTGCCCATCAACACCTACGAGCTGGCCGGCCGCAACAGCCTCGACTGGTATAACCAACAGCCCAGCTACCGCGGCTTGATGGACTTCATCCGCGCCCACACCGATTGCATCACCAACTGGAACCCGCGCGCCGCCACCGACCGCTACACTTGCGAGGAACGTTTCCTCTGCTCCGACTACCCGGTGGAAATCGAGACCCACACCGACACGGCGGGCGAGTATGAGCGCACCACGCGCATCTGCCACACGCCACTGGGCGACCTGCGCCACGTCACGCAGGCCAAGCCGGACGTTTACACCACCTGGCAGATCGAGCACTGGTGCAAGAGCGTGGCCGACGTGGACAAGGCCCTCAGTGTTCCCTACCAGCCCGCCGACTACGACGCCTCCGACCTCCCGCGCGTCCGCGCCGAACTCGGCGAGCACGGCCTCGTCATGGCCTCCGTCGGCGACCCCGCCTACCTCGCCGCCGACCTCATGTCGTTTCAGGACTACATGGTCTGGGCGTTCGAGGAAACCGACCACTTTGCCCGCGCCGTTGCCATCATCGCCGAGCGCGTCATGGAAAACCTCCGCCGCCAGCTCGACTGCTGCGTGCTCGACCTCTACCGCATCGTCGGCCCGGAATACTTCACGCCGCCCTACCTGCCGCCGTCGTTCTTCGAGCGCTACGTCCTGCCCCACGTCCGCGACATGGTCAGCCTCATCCATTCCCGCGGCGGCAAGGCCCGCATCCACAGCCACGGCAAAGTCGCCCGCGTCCTCGACATGATCCTCGACACCGGCTGCGATGGCCTCGACCCCTGCGAAGCCCCGCCCGACGGCGACATCGCCCTCGACGAGGTCAAACGCCGCTGCCACACCCGCGGTGTCTCCGTCTGGGGAAACTTCGCCCTCAAGCGACTCGAACAAGACACCCCCGACCAGATTCGCGCCGAAGTCCGCCGTGTCATGGACCAGGCCAAAGCCGGTGGCGGATTCGTCCTCATGCCCACCGCCGCCCCCATCAACCTCCCGCTCAATCCCAAGACCGAAGCCAACTACCGCGCCCTCATCGAAGCGGGGCTGGAGTTCGGGGGATATTAGTCATTGCGAGTTGTGTTTGGTTTGCTGCCTCTTTCCAATAATCCGTCGGGCTATGGGGACGCCAATCGCGATGGCTGTAATGACAATGAGCAGCAAATAGAAGATGATTCTGACCAAATCAACAATATAGAACGATTCTGGAGGCATCTTCGAGAGGGTGGTGACGAATGGTAAAGAGAGTGCAAGTAGCACGACCAGAACCGACACCACTGTCAGCATCCAAACAAGGACGAACGCGTAAAGAAACCGAAGACGGAACTTCTCTTGAGTCTCAGAAAACAAAGCACTGAGAAGTAGTGCCAGGACGAGAACGAGCCAATAGCAATTGGCGATACCTATTATCACCCCGGAATATCCATACAGGTGATCGAAAACCCATTGTGTAAGAGCTGGAGCGGGACGACCTTCCAAAACATCTCTCAGGACGGATGACCACCTCTTAAGCGTGATTTCGAGAATCCCGCCAATGCAGAACAGAGCAATCCAAGAGATGAGAACCAGAAGAATGCTTGGGTATTCCCTTCTCAAGAACTGGATTGTGTTTCTGAGTTCTCGCATCGTGGCTTCTTAATTCTGGAAACCGGACCCTATGAGGTCGACCCTTGGTTTGTCGCATAACAGCGGCGCGACGGCAACGCCAAACGACCTCGCCTCTGCCGTTCCCGAAACTCCTACGCGCCCGCTCTACCACCCGCCGAAGATGATCCAGTGACGCATCGGCTCGGCGACGAGCCACGTGAGGACGATGAAGGCGAGCAGGATGCGTAAAACGTAAATGCGTGTCGCCGAGGCACTGAACGACTGCCGGCTGAAGCCGGGACTCCGAACCTCAGACCCTGACACGCGCCGGCACCCAAGGTTTGGAGTCCCGGCTTCAGCCGGTTCGAGCCGTTTGAACGACTCGCACACGTCGCTCTATTTCTTCTTCCCGGCGGCAGGTTTCGGCGCGGGCGCGGGCAGTTTCTGTGAGCCGAGCCGGACGGTGTAGTGCCTGTCGTGTTTCTTGTCGAGGCCGCCGAAAATGCATCGCTCTTGTCGTCTCCAGAATCTCAAGCGTTGGCGACTCGAATCTTCTCTGCCGTCCGGCTATACTGCCCCACCTGTGACGACTTCAACGAAACGAAACGATTTGCACCTGAAGGCCCGCCGGCATCTCCGGGCTGTGGACCCGGTCATGAGGCGTGTGATTGACGCAGTGGGCAAAGACGCCCGCCTGAGCGTCCGGGACGAGGAGCCTTTTCAATCGCTGGTCCGCGCGGTGGTCAACCAGCAATTGAGCGGCAAGGCTGCGGCGACGATTCTCGGCCGGTTCAAGGCGCTCTATCCGGGGGCGGCGTTTCCATCGCCGGAGGATGTCCTGCGAACTCACGCGAACAGGCTCCGGTCGGCGGGGCTCTCGCGACCGAAGGTGGGCTACATTAAGGATATTGCGCGGCAGGTGACGCTGGGTGTTGTGCCGACGCTGGCGGAGTGCGACGGGCTGGAGGACGCCGAGATCGTCAACCGGCTCACGCAGATCAAAGGCATTGGCCGCTGGACCGCCGAAATGTTCCTGATGTTCAACCTGGGCAGGCCGGATGTGCTGCCGGTCCACGATCTGGGCGTGAGGAAAGGATTCCAAATCGCGTTCAAGAAGCGGAAGCTCCCGGAGCCTGAGCTACTGGACCGGCACGGGGAAATATGGAAGCCGCATCGCAGCACGGCAGCCCTCTATCTCTGGAGGATCGTGGATTTCGTGGAAGACGGCGGCAAGTGGTGAATCAGGGGCCGCTCGCTCGGAAACGGTGAACATGTCCATCTGGCAACAAAAACTGACATCGCTCTGCGGTCTGCTGGGGCCGGTCATTCTGGTCGCTGGTTGCGCGGTGACCGCGCTTCCGTTTCACGGAGAGAAAGGGGAAACTTATTCCCTGCTAAACCATCTCATCAGTGAGCTGGGGGTCGTCGGCGTGTCGAATCTGGCTGCGGTTTTCAACGGGAGTCTGACCATCGCCGGACTGATCATCGCCGTGTTCATGGCCGGCCTTGGACGACATCTTCAGACGAGGCTGGCCCATGCGGCCGCGGTCTCAGGCGTGGTGTCGGGCATCCTGTGCAGCATCGTCGGCCGGATTCCCATGAACGATCTGGTGCCCCATCTCTGGGCGGCGTTTTCCTTTTTCTCCTGCGGATTGCTGACGGTCGGATTGTTCAGCCTCGTGATCGCCCGTGACAAAGAGAAGAAGCTGCCCCGGTGGCTGGTGATTTCCGGCCTGATGGCGGAGCTTCGCGGCGTTCCTGGCTTACCCGCTGATCACACGGCAGACTCCCGTTGAGATCGTCCGCGTCAGTCGGACCGCGCGACCCGACATCTGGGCTGCGGCCATCCTCGAATGGCTGGTATTCATCACCGTGACGACATGGATCGTTCTGGTCTCTGTGTGTCTGTGGGCGCAGAAAGAAAGCGGGAAGCAACGCTAAGGACCGGGCGGGCTCTCAGCGGGCGGCGGGGGCAGCGTTCTTGAGCATCACATCGAGAATGTTATCGAGTGGGACGATCAGTTCCAACGAGGCGGCGCGCGGCTGGAGCAAGAGCCAGCCAGTGTGGCGGGCCTTGGCTTCGGCAAGCTGCGTCTGCATACGACGCAACTGCGCGTCTTCGACGGCGGCGGGCGAGGCGCAGCGGATGAGGCCGACGTAATCCGCCAGGTTCATGAAGAAGATGCCGTTGTGCTTCTTCGGGAAGGACGCGGTGACGGCTTTGAGCGCACGCGACCGACCGGTTGTAGGCGGCGTTTTGGCGGCGGCAATAAGGCGGCGGATGTTGTTGGTGGAGTCGGGGCCTTGGGCGATGAGTCCAAACTGTCCAACGAAGGCAATCTGCTGGATGAAGTTGGTTCCGCCGGCGCTCTCCGGCGGCACCGGCTCGGCAGCGGTTTTCTCCGACGCGGCTTGGTCCAGCGTGATCCGGTCTATCTCAACGCCCGCATGCCGCGCGACGTTGGTTTCGTATTTCAGCTTCCCGGCCGGTTCCGAGAGCAGCCCGGAGCCGCCCAACGGCAGCCCTGTCTCGACGGCTTTCCGATGGGCCTGTCGGGCCTGCGCCGCGTCAGTGACGCGAAGAACCTCCACCACGTTGAAGCCGGAAGCCGGGGCCGAGCTGGAAGCGTTCTTTGTTGACGAACCGGTTTCGTTTTTCGGGTTGTAGGAAGGATGGTTGGTTGCCGGCGCGAGGACAGCCCTTGCAAAGCCGTCGCCCCAGGACTCCGTCAGCGCGTGGAAAGCCTCGCGGGCCTTGACGACGGATTCGAGATTATTGGCAGCGGCCGTCGCCTCCACGATGGGTTGCATCATGTCCGCCACCAAGCCGGTCCACTCCGGCGTCCTGGCAAAGCGCACCGCGCCGAGCACCGCGACGTTTGCCGGCCCCACCGCCAGCAACCGCTCGTCGGGATCCAGCGGCTGCTGCCCGGCGAGCGCACGGCTGAACGCGGTGCCGGGCAGCGGCGGCACGGCCATCCGCAATTTGAGCCGGCCACCATCGAGATCGGCGGCGGCTTCGAGCCACGCGATTTGTTTGGCGAGATTGAGCGTCACGTCGAAGGCCGCGCCGACCGATTTGTCGGGGCGTGACACGGGCGTGGTGGCGGTGGCGGAAGACACGCGCGTGGCAGTTTGGACGGCTTCGAGAATGGATTCCTTCCGTTGCCGGATTTCTTTTTCGTAGAGCGACAGGACGTTCGGCACGCGGACGGCGACGGCGAGGTCGCCGCGGACGCGCTCGTGGCCAAGCTTGGCGGCAGCGGGGGCGAGCTTGTCGAGGAGCGCCCTGCTGCCAACGATGACGCCCTGGCCGTTGCGAGCGGTGACGTAGTATTGCCTGGTGATCTGTTTCTTGAACTGGAGCGGCTCGACCTTCTTGCCGGCTCGAAGGGCGGCGATGTAGGCCGGGTGGTCGTAGGTGTCTTCGATCTCGCTGAAATGGCGGATAGCGGCACCCGCTGTGGCCGGGTCGGCTTTGACATTGCTGACGCCACCCTTGCCGAAGCTGTCGCAAAACACCGTTGCGTCGCTCACGCCCACGACGACGGCAAGGTTGTTGGTGTGGCGCTGGGAATTAAGGAAGATGAAGGTCCACGGCTGATCCGTCTCAATGCCGGCAAGCAACGGGTTCTTCAGAAATCGCTGTGCAATCAGTGGCAGGTCGTCGCTGATGCGGCTGCCAAACTTCAAGCTGACGGCATCGAGCTTTTCAATGAAGGTCTTCGGGTTCTCGATGCGCAGGTAACCGAGCACGTCCGGGCCGGCGCGCGTGACGAGCGCGGCGGCGAGATCATCGGCGGCGGCGGGTCGGCAGAGCGCAAGCGACAGCAAACACACTGCGAGCGCGGTTGCAGTCCTCATGGAGGGGATGAAGAGGAATCAGCGGGCGTAGCCGGGATTGATGCCCATCGGCATCTGGTGTTCCCAGGTTTGTGGACGGTTCCAAGGAATGGAACTGCCGCCTTCAGGAGTGCTGCACCCGACGAGCAGGCCCGCGCCCACCACCACACATAAGATGAACACCCGCGCGGGAGATTGGGGCCGGAAAAAACTCATACCGCCGCCGAAGATCAAGGAATGGCCATGTCGCCGGGCTTGGGTTCCTTCTTCTTGAAGTCGCCCAAGAAGTCGGCAACGCAGCAATCGTCGTCCACGGTCGCAATGCGCACCTTGCCAACGATATCCGTGCCGCGATGGATAATCATGATGCCGCTGGGCAGAACGCCCTTCTTCTTGCCGATGTCCAACACGGCGAAGTTCCAAGTCTTGTCGTAGTAAAGCACCTTGCCGGAGAGGCCCTCGGGCAGTGTCACGCCGTCCTTGCCCTCGTAGTAGTTGATCTTGGCGTTGCTCTCCTTGAGCTTCTCATTGATGATCTTCTTTTCGCCATCCGTGGCGGCAACCTGGTCGGTGAGGGCCTTGATCTTGTCGGCGGATTCTTTGGCCTGTAGCGCGGCGGCATCGCGGGCCTGTTCGGTAGCAGCAAGCTTGGTCTTCAGGTCGTTGAGTTCGGCCGCGTTGCCCGGACCGGCAGCGGCAGCCGGTGTCGCGGCAATCTTCTTCTTCAACTCATCAACCTGCCCTTGCAGCGTGGTCACCTTGGCCGTCTGCTCCGTCACCTGCGTCGTGAGGCCCGCCACCTTGCCTGTAGCGTCGTCGGCTTCCTTCTTCTTGGCCGCGGCCTCGTCCTGGGCCGTCTTCATATCCGCCCTGGCCTTATCGGCGTCCTTCTTGGCCGCGATCTTCGCGTTGTCACGCTCCTTGATATCTGTCGCGAGTTCGCGCCCCAACCAGATCGAAGCTCCGCCCAGCAACAGTGCCACAACTAAACAAACACGAGTTATGATTGACATCAAATACACTCCTCTAGCCGGCAATCACTCAGCATTCTTGAAACGTTCTACGCGCACGCGCTAATAGCGCGCCAAATCTTTGGGCCATGCTATAGAAAACGGGCAACCCTGTCAACGGTCTGACCGCAGAAATCGTTCATGGCTGTTTTCCCGAAGTTGTTTGACCGTCCGCTGCAACAGGCCCGTTTCCGATTCCAGCCAGTCCTGCAACTCCTCCGCCGTGATGACCTGCCCGCCCAACGAGCGCACCATCGTCGCCTCCGCGTGATCGTTCGTGGCCGCCAAAAACTGCGCCGGCGTGCTCGCGCGAGCCACCACCCGTTCGATCCACCCGTCTGCCGTCATGCCTTTGCGCGTAAAAACGACATCCACGCCCGCAGGTAATTCACCGGCCGAAACGCGCGAACCATGCCGGCTGTCGAACACAATCGTCACGCGAATGCCCGTGGCGTCCTGGATCGGCGTCAGCGCAGCCACCAGCCGGTCTCGCGCCCCTTCCAGACTGCGACGAAGCGCCGCGCGCAATGGCGGCCACGCATAGATGATGCTGTAGCCATCCACCAACAGATGAGCGGCGTCGTATCTCATAAGACAACGGGCGGCAGTGCGGAAAGCTGCGCCATTCAGAGCGGCCGTCGTCCAGCGATGGCGCGGCCGAGCGTCAACTCGTCTGCGTATTCCAAACCGGAACCGACGGGAATGCCACTGGCAATGCGCGTGATGGAAACGCCGAGCGGCTTGAGAACTTCGATCAAGTGATGCGTTGTCGCCTCGCTCTGGGCATCGCCACCGAGGGCAATGATGACCTCGCGCGGGTGCTCGGCCTGAACGCGTTTGACCAGATCCTCGATGCGCAACTGTTCCGGGCCGACGCCGTCGAGCGGCGCGATCTTACCCATCAACGCGTGATAGACGCCGCCAAACTGACTGGTCTTCTCAATGCGCAGGATGTCCGCTGCACGCTCTACGACGCAGATCAATCCCTTGTCGCGGCGCGAGCTGGCGCAAATCTCGCACGGGTCGGTGGCGGTGTAGCTGCCACAACGCGAGCAGTTCTTGATGCCGCCTCGCGCCGAGCGAATCGCCGACGCAAGGTCTTCCGCCAGCCGAGGCTCGCTTTGCATGATAAAGAGCGCCAGCCGTTCCGCCGAACGCGGGCCGACGCCGGGCAGCTTCTTCAGCGCGTCTATGAGTTGGCGGACGGGTGCGGGATAGTCAGGCATGGGGATGATGGAGCATTGGAGTAATGGAGTGCTGAGATGTTGGGGTGGCGCAATTCGGCATCACTCCATTACTCCACCACTCCAATACTCCAGTTTTTCAAAGGCTGAATCCCGGCGGCAGTTGCAGGCCGGCGGTGAGCTTCGACATCTCGGCCTCGCTCATCTTCTTGGCCGCATCGAGCGCGCCGTTGATGCCGGCAAGCAGCAGGTCTTGCAGCATCTCGACGTCGTCGGGGTTCACGGCGCTCTTGTCCACGGCAATGCTGGCGAGAGTGCCGTCGCCTTTCGCGACGACCTTCACAGCACCGCCGCCGGCGGTGAACTCGACGGTCTTGTTGGCCAACTCAGCTTGCACGCGGGCCGCGTCGGCCTGCATCTTCTGAGCTTGTTTCATCAGTTTTCCAAGAGAGGGCATAGTGGGAATCTACAATCAGTATTCAGTGGTCAGTGAACAGTGCTAGGCGCGGACGGTAATGATCTGGCCGCGGAAAATCTCCAGGGCTTTCTTGATTAGCGGATCGTTGCGGAAATCCTTCGCCTCTCGCGACGACGGCGCAAGCGCGGATGGCTTCACTGTCGGCAGTGGGGCAGTCGGCGCGACCGATGCGAGCGTTGGTGATGTGATTCCGCTGGCCGGCGGCTCAGACTTCCGCGCCTCAAGCTCCGTGTCCTCGGCCAGTTCGAAGTGAAGACCCACGTCGTGGCCGATAAACTCGCGCAGCTTGGTTTGGAGCACGGCCCGGAAACGCGGCGAGTTCAGAAACTCCATCGCCGACTTGAACTCCGGGTCAAAGCCAATGGTAAACACCCGGCCATCGAAGCTCAGGGGCCGGCCTTGGTTCAGAAACTCGCGCCCAAGCGGCGCGGCGTGTGCAAAATGTTCGTGGACGTAAGCCCAAATCGCCTGAATCTGTTCGGCGGTTGTCGCGTATGCCGGCGAAGGCGCTGGCTCGGCCACTGCGGATTGCGCGTGCTTCGGCGCGGCGACGACGGGTTTGGTCGCCGCAACGGGTTTAGCGGCGACCGCCACGGCTGATCCCGATGTCGGCGGTGGCGCGCCGCCACGAAGCGAGTTGAGTTTTTGAAGCACGACATCAATGCTCGCCGCCTCACGCGCCTGGCTGGCCTTGATAAGTGTGACCTCGAAAAGAATCCGCTTCGAAGCGGTGAACCTCAGCCGACCTTCCGCGCCGGTAAGCACCTCCAGAGTCCGCAGCAATGCGTCGGCGTCCACGGACGCGCTTTGCTTCTTCAACTCGGCCAGTTCAGCGTCGGTAGCGTCCACCGCCCCGCCCTGCTCGCCCGCCATCTTCACCACCAGCAGGTTGCGGAAATGCTCGATCATCTCCGTCAACAACCGCTGGAGATCCTTGCCGGAGTCGGCGAGGTCATTGAACAGTTTCAACGCCGCGCTGGTCTTGCCATCAAGGATCGCGCCCGCCAGTTCCACAATCCGTTCATGCGCGGCGAGACCGAACATGCCGAGCACGTCATCCTCGGCGATTTTGCTGCCGCAGAAGCTGATCAACTGGTCCGTGGTGCTCAGCGCGTCGCGCATGCAACCTTCGGAGCCGCGCGCGACGGCGAGCAGCGCCGCTTCCTCAATCTGGACCTTCTCGTCCTTGGCGATGGCGGCGAGGTGTTTGACGATGAGCGAGGTCGCAAGCCGACGGAAATCGAATCGCTGGCAACGCGAGAGAATTGTCAGCGGCAACTTCGACACCTCAGTGGTGGCGAACACGAAAATGACGTGCTCCGGCGGTTCCTCCAGCGTTTTCAGCAGCGCGTTGAACGACGAGCCGGAGAGCATGTGGACCTCGTCCACGATATAGACTTTGTATTTGCCGCTAGTCGGCGCGTATTTGACGTTCTCGATGATGAGTTCGCGAACCTTGTCCACCTGCGTGTTGGAGGCGGCGTCGAACTCCATCACGTTCATGCTGGTGCCGTCGGCGACTTCCTTGCAGTTGGAGCACTTGTCGCACGGCGTCGGCGTCGGACCTTTCTCGCAGTTGAGCGCCTTGGCGAGAATGCGCGCGGTGGTTGTCTTGCCCGTGCCGCGCGGGCCGACGAGTAAGTAGGCGTGGGCGATGCGCTTGTTCTTGATGGCGTTGACGAGCGTCTGGGTGATGTGCTCCTGGCCGATGACATCATCAAACTGCTGGGGCCGCCATTTACGGGCGAGAACTTGATATTGAGCCATGGGAGGTCAGGGGATTGGAGTATTGGTGTGTTGAAGTGTTGGAGTATTGGGAGCCAGCGCGCAAGCACGCGCGCCAACCGCTGGAGAACCAGAAACCGTGATGCCCGCGCAAGTTCTTAGAATCATGACTTCGCTGCTCCAATTCTCCAACACTCCATTACTCCGCTTCCGAAAGCAGGCCGTGCACCCGATGTCGGCCGCCGATCGGACGGCGATGCCGCGCAACTCGGCTCAGGCCAGGCAGCTCCACGGCACACGAAAAAATCGGTTTACCGTTGCTACCTTCCGGTCCTGGCGGGGTTCGCCGCCTTCCGTCGCATGGAACCCAGCCGTCAACGCCTCGATACGCGGTTCTTTCCGCCCGCACGACGGTCTCGAACGGGAATTCGACCCTGCTATAGCGGGTTGCAGGTCCGGCCGGCTCGCGCCGGTCGTCAGGGCACCGCTACCGCCCCGTCTAGCACGACCAAAAAACTGGAGCCTACGATCGGGCTCGAACCGATGACCTGCGGTTTACGAAACCGCTGCTCTACCAACTGAGCTACGTAGGCGTCCTTCAAAGAGCGGGCGCACTATAGCGAAGGTGTCTGGAGCGTGCAAGAGGTTTGCCGGAAACCTGATTCCACCCTTTTTTGCAGCCGGCGGCGCAGGGATCAGTCGAGCTTACCGGTCTTTCGCCAGCGATAGAGCGTGGAGGGGTTGATGCCCAACTGCGCGCAGACCCAACTGTAGTCGTTGTTGCTCTCCGCCAGCAGTTTTCTGGCAAGCGCGAGTTTCTGGCGTGAGTTCGGCAGGGCCGCTGTGGAATTGGGCGGAGTCGCCCGCTGCACGGACGCCGCCGCGTCTCTCGCTGGAGCAGCTTGAGTCGTGGACGGTTCGATGACGCCGGCGGGCATGTCCCACCACGTTGCGCGCAGCATGGGACCGTCGAACATCAGCGCCAGCCGGTCAATCGCGCTCTTGAGTTCCCGCACGTTGCCGGGCCAGCAATACTGTTGGAAGCGCTCGATCAGACCAGGCTCCAGCGTCTCGAAATTCTTGCCGAACCGCTCGTTGGCCTGATGCAGGAACGTCAACGCCAGTTCCGGGATGTCGTCCAACCGCGTGCGCAGGGGCGGCACTCGCACGGTGATTTCCGCCAGCCGGTAGTAGAGGTCGGGCCGGAACTTGCCGCTTGCCACGGCAGCTTCCAAATCCCGGTTCGTGGCGGAAATGAGGCGCAGTTTGACGCTGTATTCGCGCTCGCCGCCGATACGCCGCGCCCGGCGCGTTTCGATAAAGCGCAGCAGTTTGGGTTGCAACGAGAGTTCCATCTCGCCGACCTCGTCGAGGAAAAGCATGCCACCTTCGGCCTGTTCCACCAATCCCGCGCGCGCCTTCAACGCGCCGGTGTAGGCGCCTTTCTCGACGCCGAAAAGCTCAGCCTCCAGCAGGTCCTTCGGAATTGCCGCACAGTTTAGTGCCATGTAGGGGCCGCCGCGGCCGGCCTTGTGCAGCGCTGCGGCGACACGCTCCTTGCCCACGCCCGATTCGCCCTGGATGAGCACGCACACGTCGGTGGGGCCGAGGCGGTCTATCTTCTGGCGCAAATCGCGCACCACCTCCGAGCGCCCGGTCAGCACGTCGCCCGCGCTGAGCGGTTTGCCACCATAGAGTTGGAGCCATAGCTTCTGGTTCTCGACCGCGCTGACGATGACGCTCTTCCACCTCTCGTCGGTGTCGTCCATCGCGAGCACGTCGTAGGCCCCGTCGCGGAGGAACTGGACCACACCGGCCGTCGAAGCGGTCGGGACATAGCCGATGAAGAGGCGGTTGGCTTGGGCGAGCCGCACACGGAGTTTGGCCCATGCGCCGGCTGCCATGATTTCATGGGGCAGCAGATAGACCAGTTCCGTGCTGTCGTGCGAGATATCCGCGACCTGTCGGATAGGAAAAGCGCGGCAAACCACGCCGAGCCGTTTCAGTCGCTCTTCGGCGACACACGCAAAATCCTCGGGATGAAGAACAGTGGCCATGCAAATGTATTGATTATGGAACGCGCAACCAGATGCAACCGCAATTTGTCGTCCCGCGGCACCCTTGCGCCACGCTCTACACGTTCTCGCCAAAGAGAAGCTTGTCCAACCGGAATGTCTGGACGACCTTCAGCACGTTCGGTTGGGGCTTGATGAAGATGACCTCCACGCCGCGCAGGCGGCCAAGTTTCTTCAGACGCCCCATCAAGCCGACTCCGGCGCTGCTGATAAAACTGACTCCAGCGAGATCAATGACGCACGGCTTCATCTCGGCGGCACAACTTTCCAGGTAGCTCTCACTGAGATGCCGGACCGCTTCGACGTTCGAGGCCACAATCTCCCCGTGCCACATCAACGGGGTCGGCTCCGAGGACAAATCCAGCGTCGCCGCAGCCTGCACGCCACCCGACTTTCCTGCAACGATGTCTTTCGCCGCATCAAGGCTGGGCACGATGGTGAGCAGGTCCGGGGCACGCACCCGTTCGAGCGATTGCTGCGCAATGGTCGAAAGAGACACCAACACGAAGCGGCAGTTTGAGGCCGCCAGCATCTTGTGCAGACGGATCAACAGCCCGATGCCCGTGCTGTCAATGAACTGCACGTGTGTCATGTCAAACAACAGGTGGACCGGTGCCGCTGCAAAACATTTCCAGAGCCATTCGTTCTCGCGCACGATGGCGGCATCAAACCGCGGTGGAATCTTCACCATCTCAAAGCCGGACTCGGTCTTCTCAGCCACCACCATCAACCGGCGGTATTTGGCCACGCGACGGCGGCGCATCTGCAACTGCCACCATTGCGCAAAAATCCCGCATCCAAAACTCCACAGGTTAAGCAAGTAACGCCAGAACAACCGCCGCGGCTCCCGCACCACACGAAAGACCCACTCCAAGCCCGCCCGTTGCACCCACATCGGCGCCCGGGGAACCACGCCGACCAAAAACTCCATAGCGTCGTCGACGCCAATCGAGACCGGCACGCCCGTCGCGCGGTAGCGCATGTTGATCCATTTCTCCTGTGTGGGACTTCCGAACGCGACCAATAAAATGTCCGGCTTCGCTTCCCGAATCGTGCGGCAGATGCCGGCGTGATCCATCTCCTGCAACGGCACGGCCGGCGGCGATAGGAGGCCAGCGACTTGCAGGCGGGGATGTTGCGTGCGGAGTTTCTCCTTCGCACGCATCAAGGTTTCCTCCTTGGCGCCGAGGAAAAACACGCGCCATCCCTTGTCCTCAGCCGCACGCAACAGCGCCGGCACCAAATCGGGCGCGGCGATGCGTTCCGGCAACGGATTGCCCAGCCAGCGCGAAGCCCATACCAGCGGCATGCCGTCACACAAGATGACGTGGGCTTCGAGCAGGATGCGGCGCACCTCCACGTCCCTCATCGCCCGCACGGCGAAATCCACGTCCGCCATGATCAGATAATGAGGTCGCCGTGACGCGATCATCTGCTCGACCAGAGCAAGGGTCTGCGACGTCGTGACCATGTCAAACGGCACGCTCAAAATGACGATGGGCGTCGCCTGCTTGGTCTTATGTTCGGACGGCGATTCCGTTGTGCTCATGACGGGATTCCTTCATCAACAATCTGGTTCCATCGTCAAAATCAAAATCCTGTTGCGCTTGTCAGTTGCGGCAGAAAAATCATGTGGTTTCACCCAAAATGCGCTGCACTTCTTTCAGCAATTGCATGGGGCTGCACGGCTTGGTCAGGAACAACGCCGCGCCGGAACCTTCCGCGTCCTGACGGGTCAGGACGTGGCCGCGCGCTGTGAGCATGATCACTGGAATACCGGCGGTGGCGGGGTTTTGCTTGAGATGCCGCAATGCCTCAAGACCGTCCATCTCCGGCATTTGCACGTCCATGACAATAAGGGCGGGCAGTTCGCTCGCCGCCAATTGCACCGCTTCGACTCCGTTGCGGCCGAAGATCAACTGGTAGCCGCCCTTCTTCAGGCTCAGTTCCGTGACCCGAAGTATGAAGGCCTCGTCATCAACGATCAGGATTTTCTGTGGCATAAGCGGTCTGGGTATTGGCGTCGTGAAATCATCCGTTGGCGAGGACCAGGAACGCCTGGTCGTCCGTAACAGGCTCCTTGCCCTGGAATGTTTGCAGCATGATCGCCATGTCTTGCACGGCTTGCGCGGCGTTCCCGCGCCGGTTGATGATCAGTTGCAGGTTCTGTTTCAAACCATCGGTGCCCAACATTTCGTCGCTGGAGTTCCGCATGTCGGTCACGCCATCAGTGAACAGGAACAACCGCGCGTCCGGCGGCAGGTCACGGATCTCCTCGGAGTATCTCGTGTCGGGCATGATGCCCAACGGGAACCCCGTGTTGCCCACTTCGACTGGTGAGCCACCGACGCTGGTCATCAACAGTGGACAATGGCCCGCGCCAGCTACTTGGAACCGCCGCGCCGCCGGGTCCAAGTAAACCAGTTGTGCCGTGATAAACATCTCCATCCGGTCAAGGTCTGAGAACAGGCTGCGGTTGAGCCACGTTAGAAACTCGCCCGGCCGTTTCACCAAATCGAGCCTCGCGTGCAGATGACTGCGGAAGATGGTCGCGAACATCGCCGCTGGCACACCCTTGCCCATCACATCCGCTATCACCAACAACAGCCCCTGTCCATCCGCGGCAATCGCATCGTAAAAGTCGCCGCCCACCTGCCGGGCGCTGCGATAGTAGCCAGCCACGCCCAGTCCCGGCATCTGCGGCAGCTTCTCCGGCAACAACGACCGCTGGAGGTTGGAGGCAATCTCCAGTTCACGCGCTGTCAATTGGATCTGCAGGTGCTCTGCGCGGAAACGCGCGTTGCTGATCTGGATGCCGAGGAAATCAGCGAAAGTCTGGATGACGTTGACCTGGCCCGCCTTGAAGGGCGCCTCAGTGGTCAGCCGCCCAACGGTCAGGACCCCGACGAGCGACTCATCCGCAAAGATCGGATGCGCCAGACCGTTGGACTGGCGGACAACATGGGACAGCGGATCACCCAACGACAGGGGCGTGCCAGCGTCAAACCACACGTCCTGCCGCGATTGGGCGGCGCGCAGTTCCACGCAACCGGCTGAAGACGCATCCGGCGACAGTGACAGTGAATAATCAAGATTGCCGGGCAAAGAGGTTGTGGAAAGCCGAAGTTCCTTGCCTCCGGGGTCGGCCAACCGCAGCACATACCAGTCGGCCTCGACAATCGCCAGCAGTTCGCGCATCCAAGTGGCAGCAAATTCCTCCGTCGGCTGAGGCCGGTTCAGCGCAGAACTGAAACGAAAGATCGCCGAGAGGCTCTCGTAACACGATGCGAGTTCCTCGGTCATTGCTTGCAGGGTTTGCTCATCCGCGATAAACCGGCTCTGCAAGTCCACCACCGCTGTAGTCCCCCCACTCGCGCCGGCGGCTGGAACCGGCCGTTTCTTTCGAATCACCATGCAGTTCTCCGTCCGACCGCGCAGGTATTCCACTTCGTCGGCGAGTGATTGGATGAGAAACAAGCCGCGCCCCTTCTCACTGTCAACGGACGGCAGTTCCGCCGGAACCGGCATGTCGAATCCGGGTGTATGGTCCGTCAGCCGGACTTCAATTTCGCGATCACGACAGAACACCTCCAACCGATTCGATAGTTGACGCTTCGCTTCCGTTACGTATTCTGCCGCGTTATTGGCAGCTTCCGTCACCATCAATTCCCACGCATGCACATCGTCTTCCGGCAATGGCACCGCCGCCAAAAACTGCCGCACACAACGCGACACTTCTCGGGACTCGCGCAAGTCGCACGCGAAGACCAGCGAGAGGAATTGAGTCCCTACCTGATTGGTGTGCGGTGTAACCACATTGGTCACGGGTTGATGATTTCAAACACCTCGTTCAGACTGAGTAACTGCAAAATCTGGGACACGGCGGGCGTCGGGCCGAACAGTCGTATCTTACCGCCGCGCTTGCACATGGTCTTGTGAATGGAAATCAGTGCGCTGATCCCGTTGCTGTCGAGGAATCTCACCGTAGACAAGTCCAACTCAACAATTTTGTGGGTATGCACCAGCGATTGGCGGACAAGATCCTGCAACCACATCGCATTGGTCGTGTTCAACTCCGTGAAGTCGGAGATGATCAGCGTGTCGCCTTGTGTTCGAGTTTTCATAGTCTGAATGCCGGCATGACAAGGATTACATGCGCACAATCTCGAAGACCCGGTGCAGCCGGGTGAGTTCCAGTATCTGCTGCACGTGCGGGCTGGGGTTGATCAACCGAACCCTGCCGTTGCGCTCGCAGGCCGTTTTGCGCAAGGCAACCAATGATCCCAACCCGGCGCTGTCCACGAACCCCATTTGCGACAGGTCTATGTCTATGTTGTTCTGCGCCTCCGCGAGCGCCGCCCTGACCTGATCGCGAAAACTTCCAGCGTTTCCCGAATTGAGTTCTGTAATGCCACTCACTGCGAGTGTGTTCCCTTGAGACTGGATATTCATAGGTTCAGTTCCTTCTCCTTCACGCTACTTCGATTCCATCTCAAATACACGTTCAAAAACATGGCGTGAATCCCCGCGCGCTTCCCGCAACCGGCCCAGACCGCATGGAAACGAACGCAAACTCACGCTACCTCGCTCAAGAAATACCAGCAACACAACATGTCCGCCAGCGAAAATAAAACCTGAACAAGACTTGAACAGCTCGGCCAAGGCCGGCAGATGACCTCACAATCCCCTGCCGAACAGAATGGCCGGCACCGTCTTCACCAAAATCACCAGATCGAGCCAGATGCTCTGACTCTCGATATAGCGCACGTCGAGCGCCACCTCCTCGGAAAACTTCAGCGCCCCGCTGTTGCCAATCCCCCGCCAACCGCCATCTTGGGCTCCGATCTGCCAGAGACAGGTCATGCCGGGCTTCACCGACAGCCTGCGCCGATCAGTCTGACTGTAGTGCGCCACTTCCCGCGGCACCGGCGCACGTGGTCCCACCAACGACATTTCGCCCCTAAAGACATTCAAGAACTGCGGCAATTCATCGAGAGAAGTCCTCCGTAGGAGGCTCCCTACTTGCGTGACGAACGGATCGTCCTTCCTTCTGAACATTGCGCCCGTCCCCTGCTCGGTGCGCGCGGCCAAGTCCCTCAAGCGCGCCGCCGCATCCACCACCACCGTGCGAAACTTGATGATGTTGAATTCGCGTCCCCGCAGCCCGATCCGCGCCTGTCTGAAAAACACCGGTCCGCCGTCCAGCCTCACGAGCACCGCGAGGAGCGCGAACACAGGCAGAAGCAGGACGAGCACAACGAGGCTCACCGCAATGTCGAGCGCGCGCTTGACGAAAAGCGTGACGTTGACAACCAGACGCCACACGAGACTCTTCCACCCGACGTAAGCGTTCAGCCGCCAGCGCCCCCACGGTGTCTGAGCCGCCAGAAAACGTTGTGTCAACCGCGCCTTGATCTCGTCCTCTATCATGGCTTATCGCTTCTGCACGTCCAACCTCTCCAACAACCCAATCATGGACAAGCGCGCAGGGATGCGCAAGTCGGCGAGAGAACATTTTGAAATGCTCATCGTCCCAATGCCTTTGACCACGTGCCGTAGTTCCGCACGTCCCCCGGCCATTCATCCAATCTGCGAAAACTTGAGCGTTCACACCGATGTCGATCTCGCAGCCGAAGAGTTCGCAGCGCAACTGGCGCGGCGCGGATAAAGGCGCCGTTGCCGCAGCACGGATCCATATGCACGGAACAAAAAAGACCCGAACGATTTCTCGTCCGGGTCTTCCATGTCTTTGAAGACTGAATTGTGCGATACGCTTGAGAGCTTCGACCTTAGATGTCCGAGCGGTCTATTTCAACCACTCATGGACTCCTTAGAAAGGAGGTGATCCAGCCGCAGGTTCCCCTACGGCTACCTTGTTACGACTTCATCCCAATCACCACTCATTCCTTAGGCACCCGCTTCCTTACGGTTAGCTGGTATGACTTCGGGAACAAGGGGCTTTCATGATGTGACGGGCGGTGTGTACAAGGCCCGGGAACGTATTCACGGCGCCGTAGCTGATGCGCCATTACTAGCGATTCCAGCTTCACGTAGGCGAGTTGCAGCCTACGATCTGAACTGAGCACGGTTTTAGAGGATTTGCTCCACCTCGCGGTATTGCTTCCCATTGTACCGTGCATTGTAGTACGTGTGCAGCCCTGGGTGTAAGGGCCATACGGACTTGACGTCATCCCCACCTTCCTCCCCGTTGAAACAGGGCAGTCTGTCCAGAGTGCAGTGCCTTGCGGCCTTCGCAACAGGACATAGGGGTTGCGCTCGTTACCGGACTTAACCGAACACCTCACGGCACGAGCTGACGACAGCCATGCAGCACCTGTGCACCCCCAGCACCCTTTCGGGCCGTCACCGACTTTCATCGGCTTTCATGGTGCATGTCAAACCCAGGTAAGGTTCTTCGCGTTGCATCGAATTGAGCCACATACTCCACCGCTTGTGCGGGCCCCCGTCAATTTCTTTGAGTTTTAACCTTGCGGCCGTACTCCCCAGGCGGCTCACTTAACGCGTTAGCTACGGCACGGAAGGGGTCGAATCCTCCCACACCAAGTGAGCACGGTTTAGGGCGTGGACTACCGGGGTATCTAATCCCGTTTGCTCCCCACGCTTTCGTCCCTGAGTGTCAGGAACGGTCCAGAGACTCGCCTTCGCCACCGGTGTTCCTCACGATATCTACGCATTTCACCGCTACACCGTGAATTCCAGTCTCCTCTGCCGTCCTCTAGCAAGACAGTATCCGACGCAGTTCCGCGGTTAAGCCGCGGGATTTCACGTCAGACTTACCTCGCCACCTGCGGACCCTTTACGCCCAGTGAATCCGAACAACGCTTGCCGTCTCTGAATTACCGCGGCTGCTGGCACAGAGTTAGCCACGGCTTCCTCTGCCGGTACTATCAAATCTCATAGTTATTCACCACGAGACCTTGTTCCCAGCTGACAGGGGTTTACAATCCGAAGACCTTCATCCCCCACGCGGCGTCGCTCCGTCAGGCTTTCGCCCATTGCGAAAAATTCGAAACTGCTGCCACCCGTAGGTGTCGGGACCGTGTCTCAGTTCCCGTGTGGCTGGTCGTCCTCTCAGACCAGCTACCCGTAAGCCTTGGTGAGCCGTTACCTCGCCAACTAGCTGATAGGCCGCGGGCCCATCTAAAAGCGCCAGGCCTTGCGGTCCCCAGCTTTAATCCGGAAAGCGAACTCTCCGGATCACATGCGGCATTAGCCAATCTTTCGACTGGTTATTCCACTCTTTCAGGTAGGTTGCCCACGTGTTACGCACCCGTTCGCCGCTGAAACCCACGAATATTGCTACCCGCAGATTCCCGCTCGACTTGCATGTCTTAACCACGCCGCCAGCGTTCGTTCTGAGCCAGAATCAAACTCTCCGTAGAAAAGTTCATCCTCAACCCTTGCGGGCCGAGTTTGTTATCTTACGAAGAACGCATTCCGTGGCTCGGTTACCAACCCTGTTCGCTAAAACAGTTGGCCACTGATTCGGAATGCGGTTTTTGGCCGTCCCGGTCACGCTTGCATGAACCGGGACTCAAAGAGCCCCGATGAACAAGTTCATCGGAGCGGGGCTCTCGCACGTATCGCACAATTCAATTTTCAAAGACCGTTTCGCCTTACAGGCGACCCTTCAGGGGAAAAGCCGTCCACCGATTTTATGTCGGGGACGCACTGCAAAAGAACTGCTTCTTTCCCGAAGGCGCGCGCACTATATGGATGCGACCCGAAATCGTCAACACCCAAAATGAATTTTTTTCAAATTTTCCACAACGCTGTGTCTTAGCGCTGTTTTCAGGCCAAATCTAGCACTTCCCAGGTTCTTCGCCAGCGACGCGAACGTTTTTTCTTCGGTCCCGATGCAGATTCTCCACGTCTGAGATCCAAACACACTCAACTTCAATCTGGAATTGCGCGTCGTCAGCCCGTATAAGCGACGGCTCAATTCCATGATCACCAAGTTCTGGCTTTACACAACCATCGCGTTGCTGGCGCTCGCCTCGTGCGCGATTTCATTGAGGAGCGAGCTGGTTTATGACGACGAGCGCGCCGCGCGCGAATTGCGCGGTGTTGCGAGTCTCACGGACTTCCGCGGCATCGCGTCCCAAAAGGCGCCGTTGAGGCAAATCACCCTCGCCGTTGACGCCGCCGTTTGGAAGCGGGACGACCTCAGCTACCACGCCATGAACCTAGTCTATCACGCGCTGACCACGCTCGTGCTGCTGGCCTTGCTGCGGCGGCTGCTTGACCGTCGCTCGGCCGCGCAGTGGGCGGCGGGATTGTTTGCGCTGATGCCCATCAGCGCTGCGGCGGTCGGTGTGGTGGCACATCGCAGCGAAATCCTCGGCACCCTGATGATGCTCGTCGCGTGCCTCGCATGGCTTCGGCCTCAACGCGATTGGGTCGCGTGGACTATCGGCGGCGTTTTCGCCGCGTTGGCCGCGGTGGAAACCTCCATGTCGCTGCTCCTGCCGCTGCTGCTGCTCGCCTACGATCAATGGATACTCCCACCATCAACGCCGGAACGCGCGCGATCGCGGCTGGTGGAAACCAGCGCCGTTGCACTGGCGGTATTCGCTCTTCATATCGCTCACCGTTGCTGGCTCAGCACATACGGTTATTGGTCGCCGGAGAGTTGGGAGACATTGCCCGCATGGAGCGACTTGCCGATCCGCTTGCTGCGCGATTGGCCGGCGGGTGTTTTCGTCGCGCTGCGCTGGCTGGTGGTTCCCCTGCCCTTCATCCACGACCACGGTCTGACGCCGTCGTCGTGGTTCGTGACCCTCGCTGGCCTCGCAACTCTGGCCGCGCTCGTCGCGATCATCCGTTCGCAGGCACGCCAACAACCGCGACTCGCCTTCGGCATTGCATGGCTGCTCGCGGGCTGCGCCGTCGCCGCGTTGAACGTCTTTCGCAGCCGCTACGGCGCGATTCATGAAAGCGAACTCTACGCAGTCGCGCCGGGACTCTGTCTGCTCGGCGGTATCGCCATCGAACGGCTCTGCAAACTTGAACGCATCTCCACACGACTCTGGGTGGAGATCGGCGCGCTTGCGGTTTTGGCGTTGACGCTCGTCACATGGTCCAACTGGCGCGCGTATCAATTCGGTTCGGAAATACGCCTGCTGAGCACCACGCTGTCGAATCATCCCGATTCAGGTCTGTGCCACTTGGCGATGGGCCGTCTGTGTCTCGAAGCTTCGCGCCGCTCCGCCGGTAAAGGCGTCATGCGCGTCACGGCCGAACGGGAATTTGAAAAGGCGCGGGAGCTGAATTGGAACTACTACGAGACCTATGGCAACCTCGGCGAGATGGCCATGCACAAGCGAGATTACACACGCGCCGAGAGCTGCTATCGGCAGGCGCTTGCGTTGCATCCGACCGGCACCGGTGCTCGCTTGCGACTGGGCAACGCCCTCCACGCCCAGAAACGCTATGATGCCGCCCGCGAGATCTACCAGCAGTTGCTCCTCGAAAAACCGCGCGCGATTGACCTTTACAGATTGATTGCTGACACCTACGAAGCTGAAAACAAGTTCACCGAAGCCACCCGCTTTCTCGAACAAGCAAAGCGCCTGATGGACGAAGCCCGCCAGAAAGAACTGGAAGCCGCAGGCAACAAAGCCGAAACAGCCGCAGAAGCGCCGCCAGTGGTCACCATGCCCGTCCCCTCCCCCGCGCCGCATACGAGCGCGCCGCGGAACCGCAAGTAACCACGCGTCTCGTCACAGTTTCACTGACGGTGCCTGCCGCTCGATGGCGGCTTCGATCTCGAAGAAATCCGCCGTCTGGAAACCGAACGCGTTGGCGACGAACACCGACGGCACCGTTTGGCAGCGTGTGTTGTAGTCGCGCACGTTAGCGTTGTAGAATCGCCGCGCCGCCTGAATGCGATCCTCCGTGTCCACCAACGACTGCTGGAGCTTCAAGAAGTTCTGATTCGCCTTCAGTTCCGGATAGTTCTCCACCACCGCGAAGAGCGACTTCAGCGCATGCACCAGATGATTCTCGTCCACGGCCTGGCTCGACGGTCGGCCCGTCGAGGCCACCGCCGCTGCGCGCGCCTGCGCCACCGTCTCGAACACGCCGCGCTCGTGCGTTGCGTAGCCGCGCACCGTCTCGACGAGGTTCGGGATGAGGTCGTAGCGACGCTTGAGTTCCGTGTCCACGTTCGACCAGCTCTCCTGCACAAGATTGCGCAGGCGAACGAGGCCGTTGTAGATCGCCATGAAAATGAGAAGCGGCGTCGCAAGAACAACCGTCGCAACAATGATTGGCAGGTAGTCAGGTATCATGATTGTGCTCGTTCGCGGAGTTTATCGAACAGGTAATTGGGCAATCCCTCGGCGAGGCTGCGCGCCAAGTCCAGCGCCGTGGCAAACGCCTCCGGCGTCCATGTCTGCTCGTCGAAGATCAGCACCGCCGCGCCGTTGAACTCGATGTGCCGGAACGGGCTGGCCATCAACCGCTGCATCGTCTGTGCGTTGATGATGTCGAAGGCAATCTCGCGGTTCTCGGCCTTCACGTGAAACTCGCGGTTGAACTCCGCGCTCTCGAACTCCAGGTCGTGGCAGCCCACCAAATGCGCGGCCTTGTCGAGGAAGTTCTCCGGCCGCATCCAGATCGCCGGCACCGGGTAGTTCAGCTCCACAATCGCCGCCGAACAGTAAGTGGTGTGCTCGTGCCGCTGCGAGTGGCCCTTGCTGTCGGTGCTGTAGGTGACTGTGGTGTATTGGAAGTCGCACGCGCAGTAGTTGCGTCCTTCGATCGCGCCACGGATCACGTCGTAGGCGTAGTTGGAGTCGCCGCGCTGGAACAGCTCAAACTGCGCGAATGTGCCGGGCACGCCGATCGGGTCTTCTTGATGAAACGCCAGCCCGCGCGACGCCGCCAGTTGTGCCAGCGCCTGCCGCCGCTGCTCCGCGCGTTTGGCCGACAGCCACACCAAGAAGCCGACCACCGCGCCGACCGCCAGCACGAAGAACCAGAACGCGTTGTTGTCCAAGCTCACGCCGAACGTGTAGCAGCCAGCCCGGCTATTTGCGAACCGAAATCACAGCGGGTGCAAGCTCCGCGCCAGCAAGACTGACTAATCGGCTTGTCAGCGTTGTCAGAGGTAATACTATGACCCGTCGTCAAACTGAATGGCCGCGGTGATCGCGGTGCGCAAGTCCTATGGGAGAAATCGTTCAAGCGTTCAATGTGCGCGCCACTTTTCGATGGCGTAGTTTGCTGCTCATTGGCACGGCGGCTTTGGGCGGCGCCATCCATGTGGCTGACGGAACGCTCTGCCCCACCGCGCTAGCCAGTCTCACGCTGGCCATTGGCTGTTGTCTGGCCGGCATCTTCCTGTTGCGAACGGCCCACCGCGAGGCGCCGGGAGCGGGTCCGGAATTGCTGGCGTTGCGGTTAATACTCATCATCCAGTTCGGGATGCTGTTGACCTCAAACCCGGCAGCGGGATTCCTTCGGGAGGGCAACGGACTGCCGTGGATGTTCGTGTCGGGCGTCGGCGTCGCCGCAATGGCGGGACTCCTGTGCATGGCGGCGGGTTCCCGGGCCGGAGCCGCGGCCTTCAGCCTCGTGTTGAGCTGCCATTTCGTGGTCGGGCTTTGGTTTCTACAACACACGAACCGGCCGGTGATTGACACGCTGATGTTCCAGCACCACGGCGCTTCGGCGCTGTGGGAAGGCAGCAATCCTTATGCGATGCGGCTTCGCGATACTTATTCGCCGGAAAACTCGGCTCAATTTTACGGCCCGGACGGTTCGGTCAATGGCCGTTTGACCTTCGGGTTCCCGTATCCGCCGCTGAGTTTGTTTTTGGTTGCACCCGCTTACTGGCTGGGCGACGTGCGATATGCGCACCTGCTGGCGATGACGCTGGCGGCGGCGCTGATCGGGTTTGTGCGGCCGGGAAAGTGGAGCTACGGCGTGGCGACGCTTTTCTTGTTCACGCCGCGGGTGTTTCTCGTGCTGGGAGCCTCGTGGACCGAACCGCTGGCGGTGCTGCTGCTGGCGGCGGTTGTCTTCTGCGCGTGTCGGCGGCCGACAACCGCGCCGTGGGTCTTGGGGCTGCTGCTGGCGGTAAAGCAATACATGGTGCTGGCGGTTCCGCTTGTTGCGTTGCTGCTGCCAGCGGGATTTCGCTGGCGGAAACTCGGCGGCTTGTGGTGGCGGAGCATGGCAGTGGCGCTGGCGGTGAGCTTGCCGTTGATCTTGTGGGACGCGGCCGAGTTCATGCACAACATCGTTCGATTGCAGGTTTGCTCACCGTTCCGGCATGACGCGCTGAGCTATGTGGCGTGGCTGTTTCCAAACCACGCACCGCCGGCGTCCGTGGCATTGGGGCTGCCGTTGGCAGCGGTTTTTCTGGCGACAATCTTCGTGCTGTGGCGTTGTCCGCGCGGACCCTCCGGTTTTGCGCTGGCCGTGGGAGTGGTGCTGCTGTGCTTCTTCGCCTTCGGGAAACAAGCCTCCGCCAACTACTACTACTTCGTCATCGGCGCGCTCTGCTGCGGCCTCGCTGCGGCGGGACCGCCTGCGGGTGGCAGCGCTCCCATGAGTTCGGCATCGAAACAAGCAGGCTGAACTTTTCCCGTTCCCTTCGCGACGCTTCGCGGCTATACAATCATCGCGATGACCACGCCTGATTCCAGTCTCACGCCAATGATGCAGCAGTATCGCCGCATCAAGCGCGAGATTCCCGCCGACGCGCTGTTGCTGTTCCGGCTCGGCGATTTCTACGAGATGTTCTTCGATGACGCGAAGGTCGGCGCGCAAATCCTCAACGTCGCCCTCACCCATCGCAACCACGTCCCGATGTGCGGCATCCCGCATCACGCCGCCGAGGGTTACATCGGCCGACTGTTGCGCGCGGGCCGCAAGGTCGCCATCTGCGACCAGATGGAGGAGCCGCGCCCTGGCCAGCTCGTCAAACGCGAGATCAGCCAGATCCTCAGTCCCGGCGCGCACTTCGACGGCCGGATGCTCGACGCCACGCGCAACAACTTCATCGCCGCGCTCACCACCGACGGCAAACGGTTTGGCCTCGCGCTGGCGGATCTGACGACCGGCGATTTCAAGCTGACGGAACTCGACTCCGCCGAGCTGCTCGCGAACGAACTGACGCGCACACGGCCCGCCGAGGTCGTCGCACCGGCGGCGAAGGTCGCGGAGCTGTCGAAGCTGCTGGTGGATTCACGGGCGCTGATCACCGGTTACGAAGACTGGGTGTTCGAGCAGGAGACGGCGTTCTTCGCGCTGCGCGACCATTTCAAAACGCAGTCGCTCGACGGCTTCGGCTGCACGGGCATGACGCTCGGCATCGGCGCGGGCGGCGCAGCGCTCTACTACCTCCAGAACGCCCTGCGCCGCAACGTCAGCCACATCCGCCGCCTTCAGGCTTACCAGACGGGCGAGTTCCTCGTGCTCGACACGATCTCGCAGCGCAACCTCGAACTCGTCGAGCCGCTCCGGCCCGACTCGCAGCGCAACTCCACGCTCTTCGCCGCGCTCAACCGCACCGCCACCGCGATGGGCGCGCGGCTGCTGCGCGAATGGATCACGCATCCGCTGCGCAACGCCGAGGCGATCAAGGCGCGGCAGGACGTGGTCTCCGAATTCCACGACATGTCCGACGTGCTGGCGGATTTCCGCGACCAGCTCAAGGAAGTCCGCGACCTCGAGCGCGCGCTCGGCCGCCTGACCAACACCAGCGGCAACGCCCGCGACCTGCAGGCGCTGAAGGAATCGCTCGCCGCGCTGCCGTTGCTCAAGAGCATCCTCGAACCGCTCGCGCCGCCGCTGGCGCTCACATTGCGTAGCGACCTCGTGGAACTACCGGAGGTGTGCGACCTCATCCAGCGCGCCGTCACCGACGAGCCGCCGCTCTCGCTTGCCGACGGCGGCGTCATCCGCGAAGGTTTCAGCCCGGAGCTGGACGAAATCCGCCGCGCGTCCTCCGACGGCAAGAGTTGGATCGCCAAGCTGCAACAGGACGAGATCGAGCGCACGGGCATCTCGTCGCTTAAGGTCCGCTACAACCAGGTCTTCGGCTACTTCATCGAGATCACCAGGTCCAACCTCGCCAAGGTTCCCGACAACTACATCCGCAAGCAGACCATCGCCAACGGCGAGCGGTTCATCACGCCGGAGCTGAAGGAGGTCGAGGGCAAAATCCTCGGCGCCGACGAGCGCGCGGCGAAACTGGAGGTGGAGTTGTTCCACCAAGTCCGCGCGAAAGTGCTGGAGCAGACCGCCGCCATCCAGCAGACCGCCGCCGCCGTCGCGCACCTCGACGTGCTCGCCGGATTCGCCGAACTGGCGCGGCACCAGAACTACCATTGCCCGGAGGTCAACGAGGAGGCGCGCATCGAGATCCGAGACGGCCGCCATCCAGTGGTCGAACAACTCATGACCGAGGAGCGGTTCGTGCCGAACGACACCGTCATGAACGGCACCGAGGCGCGCGTGCTCGTCATCACCGGCCCGAACATGGCCGGCAAGAGCACCTATATCCGCCAAGTCGCCCTGCTGGTGCTCATGGCGCAGATCGGCTCGTGGATTCCCGCCGCCAAGGCCACCCTCGGCGTCGTGGACCGCATCTTCACCCGCGTCGGTGCCAGCGACGACCTCGCGCGCGGCCAGAGCACCTTCATGGTCGAGATGAACGAGACGGCCAACATCCTCAACAACGCCACCGCCAAAAGCCTCGTCATCCTCGACGAGATCGGCCGCGGCACCAGCACCTTCGACGGCCTCTCCATCGCATGGTCCGTCGCCGAGCACCTGCACAACGAAGTGAAGGCCAAGACCCTCTTCGCCACCCACTACCACGAACTGACCGAACTGGCCCGCACCTGTTCCGCCGTCAAGAACTACAACGTCGCCGTCCGCGAGTGGAGCGACCAGATCATCTTCATCCGCAAGATCGTCGAGGGCGGCACCGACAAGAGCTATGGCATCCACGTCGCCCGCCTCGCCGGCCTGCCCCGCCCCGTCATCGAGCGTGCCAAGGAAGTCCTGCGCAACCTCGAGGAAAGCGAACTCACCCCCGAAGGCCAGCCCAAGATCGCCCAACACGAGCACAGGCACGCGAAAGGCGGAACGCGAAAGGCGAAAGCCAAGCCCGGCAAAGTCAGCGAGCCGCCCCCGCAGATGTTTTTGTTCGGGGATAAGGTGAAATGAATACGCCGCAAGAAGCGAAAGATCGTCCAAGTGAAAGAAGCGTGGCCGGTTATGTATGCGTCACTCTTGCTGCTCTTTGTTTCTACGCTGAATTCACACTCTTGGCGTTTGCCTTTCTGTTCTGGTTCTGCGCCATCGTCTCTGGTGTCCGAAAATGGAAGAGAAGCAAGGCGGAAGCGGTTGTATTACTGGCGCTGTGCGCAGGGGTCATCATTTGGTATGCCGGGCGTTGCTTTGATTGGTGGCCGCAACGTGGAAGAGATGAAGCAAATCGTATGGTTCGTCGTCTGTTGGAAAACCCAGGGTCGGACATAGCAAAAGAGATCACCGACGCCCGAGTCTGGTATTCCGGTGGTTTGGATGGAACACATCTCTACCGATTCCACGCAACAGCAGCAGCAGTCAGGGAGATCGTAAAGCAAGCAAAACTCGAACTGATGAACCAGGGTAAGTGGGACAGTGCTTTCGAACTCAGTTCATTCTGGAATGAATCGCCGTGGTGGTGGAAGCCGGAGAAGACCGGGGCGGTTATCTACTACCGCAAACGGAGTCTTGATTGGCCCATCAAATCCATTCTTCTTTATGACGAAGCCTCTCAAGTTGTCTATTACAAGCGGGACTGGTAGGCTTCAATTATCGCCCCATCGGGGCGGCGTGAGAATAGCCAGCGCTTCAACGCCATAGTTTGTTTGGAGCGAAATCCAAGTGAGACTGCAACAGGTTTATGATGTGCTTGGATTTCCCACGCCGGCGTGGCTGGTGTTCCTTGCGGTGTGTGAGGTGGTGAGCGTTGTGTTGGTCATCCGGCTCTGGATGAAGCGCAAGGACCTCTCCGTCTTTGGCAGGATCGTGCGCTCCATCGTCCTGCTGATTCCGTTCTTCGGCCTTATCCTCTACATCCCTCTCACCTCTTCCGTCCTACGTCCCCGGTCTTCCGTCTTCTGCGCGGTCAGGCGGGCTTGTCGTCCTTTAGCGAGTCTTTGACGATGGCCACCCATTCCTCAAAGGAGTCCGCGTTCCAATTGTTATCCACTTTGAGAAAACGCACGTCATAAGGCTTGGGCGAGCCGCCAAACCAGTTGAACCAGCCCTTCCCCGGGATGCACACCAAAGGCACGCCGAACTCTTTGATCACAAACTCGCTGTCGGGCGGGAAGTCCGCGGCTGTGGGAAGGCGTTTGTCACTCATGGCGTGTTTGGCTGGCAGATGTCCGGCGGCCTGTTGGATGTGTTGTTAAGGCGACACGGCGGTGAGTAAGCCATCGCCGTTCCTGCCTGTAAAGCGGCAAACGGATTGTCTTGCTGTTGCAGAAACAGGCGGCTTGAGACCTGCCCTGTATAGGGTAAGAATAACTCTTGAAACGACTCACCGTAGCGACGGTCGCGATGTGGTTCCTGTCATCCGTTCTAATGGCCTCGGACGGGGCGGCGCCCACGGACGTGCCACAGATTCCGCTCTGTATGATCGGTGACAGCATCACGTGGGCGGGCGATGGCGATTACTGGCGGCAATATCTCCTTGAGCAGCTTCCCGCGCTGGCCTTTGTCGGCACGCACACGGCCAAGCTCGGCTACAGTCACGCGGGCGAAGGCGGCAACCGCACGCAAGTGGTGCTCCTGCGCCTCGGCGACATCCCGGATTGCCCGCACTACTCGCTGCTCATCGGCACGAACGACAACAACATCAAGGACGAGTCCGCCATCGGGCAGCACGCAGCCGCCACCGCGGAACGCATCGTGGCCATCGTGGAGGAGCTGTTGAAGAAGCCGTCGGCAAGGAAGGTGTTCCTATGCAGCATCCTCCCCTGTCAGACGGACAACCCGCTTCGCGACCGGACCAACGCCGCGACGAACGCGGTGTTGCGGCAGAAGATGGCGGCGCTTCCCAAGGGCAAGGTGGTTTGGGTGGAACTCGAAAAGCCGATCCGCGCCATCGAGAACTGGGGGCCGATGATCAAGCTGCACCCGACGCAAGAAGGCTACAAGGTGCTGGCGAAGCTGTTGGCGGGCGCGATTTCCGCGGAACTGGGCGTCAAGGAGCGCGCCGCCGTGCCGAAGCCGCGGCCCGGCAGCGGCGTGCGGGTGGAGAATCTCTGGGAAGGCGGCAACAACGGCCGCACGCGCGGGCCGGTCATCGCGGGGTGGTATTCGGCGTCGTTCGACGTGGTGCGCGTGGCCAGCCCGAAAACCGCCGTGACGATCCGTGGTGAACTCCCGCCACCAAAGGACCCGAAGACCAAGCAGCGTCTGTTCAACCAGTCATTCCCCATCGCGCCGAAGGATGCAGGCAATCGCGTCACGTTCAACTTCTTCACAGAATACGAGGGCTACAAATACACGCGCTCTCCGCTGGCTATGACGACCACAGGATGCGAGATCGCGAACATCCTGATCGAGAAGCAGCGTCCATCCGGAAAAGCCTCCGCCTACGGCCAAGGTTGTTACATTGACACCACCACCCCGCCGCAACCCGGCGAATTGGTGGAGAGGCCGTAAACGTTGGCGACATCTCCGCGTGATGTTGGTAGGATGCCGCGCGACATGAAACATCTTCTCGTCCTCTTTCTCATCCTCTTCTCCGCTGCCTTGTCCGTCAGCGCGGCGGAGGTGGACGTGACACTCAAGAACGGCAAGAAGGTGACCGGCGCGGTCCTTGTTGATAACAACGAGAAGCTGGTCATCCTCGTGACGGCGTCCAACGGAGTTTACCGCCAGACCATCAACAAGACCGACATTCTCGAGGTCAAAGATCACGCGGCAGCCCCGCAACAAGTGGGACCCGTTGGGCCGAAGGATCTGGAAAGACTCCAGATAAAAAGCAAGGCGGCCGAGGAGGAATTCCGCCATCGCGACAAACTGGCCGCCAAAGCCCAGGAAACGCTCGATGAATTCATCCGCACCCGCCAGCGAGCCAAGGAGTCGGCCCTGCAAAGGGCGTCGTTGGACAAACGGGAAACCGAATTGAGAACGAGGCTCTCCACGGCCCGGACGCGTGCGGAGGCCGCCCGTTCCAATTTCAAAACGCTCTCCAAGGGACTCGAAGCCATGAACCAAAAGCTGGCGGAGCAGGAGCAGCGCCCGAAGTAGAAAAATACGCCCCCGCGGTTGAACCTTCGCGTTGCTTGCCAAACCTGGCATCGTGTGTAGAATGCGCCGGCTTTTCAACCTGACGACACCGAAAGGAACATGGACATGCACAACACCCTGATGACGTGGAAAGACACGATCATTGACTTCGTCATCCGCAAGGGGTTCGACATCCTTGGCGTGATTGCCATTCTCATCGTCAGCGCGCTCGTGGCGCGCTGGCTTGGCAATCTCATAGAGAACTGGCTCGTGAAGTATAAGCTGGAACTGCCGATCCGCACGCTCATCGTGCGCATTGTCAAGCTGCTGGTGTTCGCGCTGGCCGCCGTGCTGGCGCTCGAAAAACTTGGCGTGGCGATCGGACCGATGATCGCGGGCATCGGCGTGGCCGGCGCCGGCATCGCGCTGGCCATGCAGGGCGTGCTCAGCAACCTCGTCGCCGGGCTGTCGATCATTTTCACCAAGCCGTTCCGAGTCGGCGAATACGTCGAGATTCTCGGAGAAACCGGTCAAGTTGTTAACGTCGAGTTGTTCGCCACCGTGCTGATTCTCGCAGACGGATCGCGGGTCGTCATCCCCAACAAGAAGATCGTCGGCGAGATCCTTCACAACTACGGCACGACGCGGCAACTCAAGCTCAGCGTCGGCGTGGCTTACGACTCCGATATGAACCTTGTGTCCTCCACAATCCGCGAAGTGCTCAACGCCAACTCGCGTGTCTTGAAAGACCCGGCGCCAGCCGTCGTCATCAGCTCACTGGGTGACAGCAGCATCAATTTCTCCGTCTTCGCTTGGGTCGTGCTGCAAGATTACGGGCTGGCCCAGCAGGAAATCTACCAAGCCATCATCGAGAGGTTCCGCGAAAAACGCATCGAAATGCCCTTCCCTCAGCACGAAATCCGCCTGCTCAACACACCGGCTGGCGGCGCGACGTCGGCATAAACCACGGTCAGTTTCTCTTCCCGACCGGCTCGAACAGCGCGAGGACGCTGGTGAAACCGTGCACAAAGGTCTTGTCACCGATGGGTCCGATCTCGCCATTGCAGAAGAAGCCCGCGAGCGGCAGCGGGCCGATTGTCTCGCGGATGACACTCACGTCGTGGTTCGGCTTGCCGAACAGGTTCTCGCCGCGGCCGAGGCAGGAGAAGAGCAGCGCGCCCTCCGGCGGGTTCTTTGCGAGCGCGCTCTGCTGCTTCTCGATCAACTCGCGCAAGTCTTCGTTGGCGGTGGCGCCGTCGCGCAACTGAAACTGGATCGTCTGCCCGGAACGAATCTCGCGGTCGCCGATGGCAATGGCACCGTTGTTCGGGTCGAGACCGACGATGTTGCGGATGAGAAAGTCGCCGCGGTGGAAGTCGGCCTGGTATTCGTTGATGACGCGGCCAATGAACAACGCCTGTTGTGCAAGCTGCCGGTCCTGCTCGGAGAGCGTCTTGAGCGTCTCCTGCAACGCCACCACCGGCGGCTGGCTGGCAAGCTCGACAATGATGTTCCGCTGCGCCTTGGTGACAATGAGCGGCTCGCCGATGGGACGGCACCCCTGGCTGACAATGGCGCGCAACCGCACCGCGCCGCACAGCGCCACGCCGACCGCGCCGTCCTCAAAAACCTTCTCGCCGATCCAGACGCGGTTCTCGCCGGCCCGTCGCGCGCCGCTGGCCAGCCCGCCAACCAGCGGCCGGCCCGGATAAGCCGCGCTGAGTTCCTCCACTGCGCGCGTGGCGTCCATGCTGAAAGGATCCGGCAACAGAATAAGCGAAGGTTCGTCTTCCGGCCCGATATCCAATTCCGAGTGCCAGAACGCGGGACCGTTGGATTCCTCGACCTGCTGTTGCGTGATGCGAAACGGCTGGACCGTCACGCCCGGTAGCGAGGCTGCCCACAGCGCCACGGCGGGCGACCGCTCCACCTCGCGGTCCTCGCCAATGATGCCGCCGCCGGTGCATCCGATGAGGCACCGCGCGCCAAGCCGGAGATGGATGTCTTCAATGAGGTCCGGCAGCTCGCCGACAAACTTCGGCGAAACGAAGAGCATCGCGAGGTCCACCTTGGCCGCGCCAAGGCCCGCGCGTGCGCGTTCACACAGATCGTCTGCGATCCTGTCCACACTAGTCTCAGTCGAAATGGCTGCCGAGAATTTCATCCGTCCTAAAGTGCGCGTGCTGAACGCGCGGCGCAAGCGCATTCGAGAATAGTGGGTCAATTTGAGTGGCGTGAGCTTCCAAGCTCGCGAAGTTCTGCTGACCGCCAAGCGAGCTTGGAAGCTCGCTCCACTGAAGCAGGCATGACGAGAACAAACCGACCCACTACCCATTCGAGAAATGCCGACTCCCAAGCACGGTGCAGATCAACCATTCGCCCGATACGACGCGACCACCAGCTCACTGACAAACCGCTCCGGATTCTCCACAGCGGCGCGCGTTAAGACGAACTCGCTCTTGCCGGAGTTCTTCCCAACAAGTTTCAGGCCAAACTCAAAATCCTTGAACAACTCATCGCACACGTCACGCACGGGACGCCGTGCCGCGAGCGCGCGCTCTACCACGGCTTCGGCGGCATCCGGCTCGAAACATACTTTCAACTCGTGCTTATGGCCAAATCGCTCAGCCCACTGGTCCGCCAGCAACCGGGTCACGGCGCGCGGCTCGTAGTCCGGGTCGGCGAGAAGTTTTTCCAGCTCGCGCGCCGGGTTCTCCACCAGTTCCTCCGTGACGACGAAGCTGTGGACGTTGCTGGACGGCAGGTGAAACTTGAAGTCGCGCAGCACGCGCTCGCACACCGTCATCAACGCCCGCGCGCCTGTCCTCTCCACCGCCGCCTGCCGGGCAATCGCCCGCAAACCATCGTCGGAGAAAAGCACGTCAATGCCAAAGGCGTGGAAGCTCTGTTCGTATTGATGAACCACCGAGCCTTCGCTCTGCTTGAGGATGGCGAACAGGTCGTTCTCCGTCAGCTCGTCGCAGACGACGCGCACCGGCAGGCGGCCAACGAACTCCGGTTCGAAGCCGAACTGGATCAAATCCTCCGTCGTCGCCTTCCGCAGCAGGTCGGCACGCGGAATCTCACCGCGGAGTTTCGCGCCGAAGCCGATCTGCGCCTCGCGCAACCGCGAGCGGGCGATGTCTTCGAGCTTGTCGAATGCGCCACTGACGATGAAAAGGATATGGCGGGTGTTAATGGTCTGGCGCTTGACCTTGCCGTGGCGCTGAAACTCCATCGCCGCCTGAAGCTGGCCGGTGAGGTCGGTCTGCGAGCGCAACGGAACCTCGGTTTCCTCCATGAGCTTGAGCAGGTTGCTCTGCACGCCGCGGCCGGACACATCGCGACCGACGTTGTGCGAGACCGCAGCAATCTTGTCCACCTCGTCCACATAGATGATGCCGTATTGGGCGAGCTTGACGTTGCCGTCGGCCCGCGTGACCAGTTCGCGCACGAGGTCCTCGACATCGCCGCCGACGTAGCCGGTCTCGCTGAACTTGGTGGCGTCGCCTTTGACGAACGGCACGCCGATAAGATGCGCGATACACTTGATGAGGTAGGTCTTGCCGACGCCGGTCGGGCCGATGAGCACGACGTTCTGCTTGTGATACTCGCGCTGGGCCTTGCCGGCTTCGGCGAGCTTGACGTGGTTGTAGTGGTCGCAGACGGCGATGGAGAGGACTTTCTTGGCCTCGTCCTGCCGGATGACGAAGCGGTCGAGGTGCGCCTTGATGTCCTTGGGTTTGAGGCTGAATTCGAACGCCAGCGGCTTTTCCTCGGCGACTTCGCCATGCTCCTCGGTGGCGGCTTCCTCCGGCTGGCCCGGCATGTTGACAAAGACGGCCTTCTCGCCGAACTGCTGTTTCATGAACTCGGAGAGCTTCTTCTGCACCTCTTCCGGCGTCGGCGGATTGTTCGCTTCTGGATTCATTGTGGGCGAATATACACGGCGGCAACTGCGCTTGCACAACCATTCCGCGCCAATGGCGTTGTGACCAGTCACGAAGGTTTGCCAAAGGCGCTTCAGTTTTCTTTTCGCAACGTGCAATTCCTGTTTGACGGGCTTCATAGTGATTTGCTAAAAGCCTCACGCCTTTCATGGTTATGGCGTTCAGAATCCAGCTAATTCGAGTGGTCGGCGGTGTCATCGCAGCAAGCGCAATGGCTTCGCTCGCGATGGCGCAAACCGCGGGTGATTTCTTTTTTCTCAAGACCGGCCAGCGCCGCGACGTGGTCATCAACCGCGCCGACCCGAAGAACCTCTACTACCAGACACCCAGCGGCGACGCGCCGATGCCGTGGACAAGCATCAGCAGTTGGAATCTGGCCGAGCGCAAGGGCGTGAAGGAAGCACTTGCCAGCGTGGACGCCGGCAAGTATACCGAGGCGCTGGCGGTATTGAAGCCCCTTGCGGACCGCTACATGGTGTTGCCGGTGGCGTGGGTGCAGGACGCGGTGGTTGCCATCGTCCGGTGTCATACGGAACTGAAGCAGTTCGCGGAAGCGGACGCGGTGGCGAAGAAGCTCGGCGAATACCAGCCGGCGCAACTGAACCGCGTGAAACCGTTCCTGGCTGTCGCGCTGGCAGGCCAGAAGAAATACGATGAAGCCATCGCCGCGCTCACCGAGGTCGTCAAGGCATCCGTCGGCAAGCTCGTGCTGACGACCGCCGAAGCGCGGATGTTTGGTCAGGCATACCTGACGCTGGGTGATTGTTTCGCCGGCAAAGGCGACGAGCAGAAGGCGCTGGAGTGTTACCTGACGACGACGGTCCTGTATTATCAGGATGAGACGAGCGCCCGATCAGCTCAGGCCAAGGCGGATGAGCTGAAGAAGAAGCTTCAACCCAAGACGGCCAAGGCGTCCGATCAGTAGAATTTCTTTACCGTGAAAGTGAATGCGTATCGCATCAGAGCAGGAGAAAACGACAATATGAGAAACAAACTCACCACCCTCTTCACCACGCCCCGCCGCTGGACGGCGACCATTGCGTTGCTGACTCTGGGAGCGGCGTTGCCCAACAGCGCCTTCGCGGCAGCACAACAGGAAACGCTCTGGGACACGATCAAGGCGGGCGGCCCGATGATGATCCTGACGCTCATGCTCTCGGTCGTCACCGTCGGGTTGATCCTTGAGTGTTTCTTCCGGCTGCGCGTGCCCAAGGCCGCGCCGAAGCCAATCGTGGACCTGCTGCAAAAGGCCGTCACCGACGGCAACTATCAGGAAGCGTGGCGCGTATGCGACAAGAACCCCTGCTTCCTGACCAACGTGCTCAAGCCCGCCATTCAACGCGTCGGTCGCGGCAAGGAAGTCGTGCATGAGATTCTGGGTGAACACGCCTTGAAGGAAGCCATGGGCTGGCGCGCCCGTTGCAGCTACCTCTCGATGATCGGCGTTATCGCACCGATGTTCGGTCTGATGGGCACGGTCGTGGGCATGATTCACGCGTTCGCCGCCCTCGCCGGTGGCGGCATCATCGCCGACCCGACGAAGCTGGCCGGCGCCATCTCCGAAGCGCTCGTGAACACTGCGGCCGGTCTGTTCGTCGCGGTGCCCGGATTCATGGGCTTCTACTTCTTCCGCAACAAGACCCAGGAGATCATCGTCGCCGTCGAAGACATTATCAACGTCCTGCTGGAAGACGTGCCCTACGAGCAGCTTCAGGGCATCAAGATCGGCCCGCAACTCGAAGCCGAACTGAGCGGCGCGGCAGCCCCGGCTGCCGCTGCGGGCGATGCCGCAACCGCGCCGGCAGCCGCAGGCGAAATGCCCAAGGCCGCGCCCGCCGAGGGTGCTGTGATCGTGCCCTGCCCCAACTGCAACGCGCAGATTCCGCAGGGCATCCCGAGCTGCCCGAACTGCAAGTCCACCTTGGAGTGGGCCTAAGCAGCCATTGGCGGCCGGTGTCGTGATGATCTAGACTAGCAGTAAGCGCGAGACAGCCATGAAAGAAGAGTCTAAAGCCAACGCCTTCATGAATGAGATGGAGGACCCCGATATTTGTATCGCGGCCATGGCGGACATCTTGTTCGTGCTGCTGACCTTCTTCATGGCCATCTCCTCGCTGGACGTCCAGCGCGCCACGAAGCAGGTGGCATTGCCAGACGCGCTCAGCGCGCGTGAGATCAAGGACCGACCGGGCTGGGCCTACATTCACGTCACGTGGGATCCGATCAAGCGCGTCGCCGATAGCTTTTTTGAAGAGACAAAATACACCGAGCCGGAGCAACTCGCGACGATCCTGAGCCAGCGCATGAACAAGGTCAGCATCAAGAGCGCCTACATCCGCGCCCAGAAGGATTGCCCCTACGTGTTCATCTCGCGCCTGACAAAGGTCATCGCCGAGGCGGGCATTCCCAACCTCGTCTTTGGAACCTACGATTCCAGCGGAGCGGGCGCAAAAGCGGGCGCAAAAGCGGCGGCGGGCAAAAAGCCATGAGAACAAAAACCCCGGAAGAACAGGAAATTGGCTTCCAGATCACGCCGATCGTGGACATTGTCGCGCTGCTGATCATGTTCTTCATGTGCACCGCGGCCACGGTCAAACCTGAAGGCCAGATCGGCGTCTCCCTCCCCGGCTCCGGCGAAGGCGGCGCGGTGGTGGAAATGGAAGTCTATCTCGGCATCCAGCCTGACGGCTCCGTCACGTTCAACGAAGCGCCCATCGGCACGCCAATGGACGACAAGCTGCAAACACTGCGCGACAAGCTCAAAGCCCTCATCACGCGCTTCAGCGACAAGTTCCCCGTTTACATCATGCCGGCGCCGAATGTCATGCACCAGCGCGTGATTGACGTGCTTGACGCCTGCGCTGCTTCCGGCGTGAAGAACCTCTCCTTCTCCGAAGCCGCCAGCTAGGTGGCTTGGCGCCACCGCTCATTCCGCGCTTATTCTGCCGGCAGGCATTCGATTTGTCGTCATCTACAAAGAATTGTTTGACAAGTCAGAGGCGATTCCTAGGATACGCGCGGCTTTCTTATGGGTAATCTAGATAACAAAATTGCGTTAATCACGGGCGCGGGTCGCGGCATCGGCCAGGCCATCGCGCTCAAACTGGCCGCGGACGGCGCTGACGTTGCCGTCGTGGACCTCAAACCTGAGTTCTGCGCCGAGACATGCGAGAAGGTCCGCGCGCTGGGCCGCCGCGCATGGGCTTACGGTGCCGACGTGTCCAAAGCCGCCTCCGTGGAGGAGACGGTCGCCAAAGTCCTCGCCGATTGCGGCAAGGTGGACATTCTCGTCAACAACGCCGGCATCACCAAGGACACCCTGCTCATGCGCATGAGCGAGGCGGACTGGGACGCGGTGCTGGACATCAACCTCAAGGGCACGTTCCTCTTCACCAAGTCGCTGGCGCGTGAGTTCGTCAAACAGCGCTCCGGCCGGATCGTTAACATCGCCTCCGTCATCGGCCTTGTCGGCAATGCCGGCCAGTGCAACTACGGCGCGTCCAAGGCCGGCGTCATCGGCTTCACCAAGTCGGTCGCCCGCGAGCTGGCCTCCCGCAGCGTCACCTGCAACGCCGTCGCGCCCGGTTTCATCGAAACCAAGATGACCGCGGGGCTTAGCGAGGAGTTGCGGCAAAAGATGATGGCCAATATCCCGCTGCGCCGGCTCGGCTCCCCCGAGGACGTGGCCAATGCAGTTCATTTTCTGGCGAGTGACCAGGCCGCTTACATCACCGGTCAGGTCTTGACAGTGGACGGCGGAATGGTGATGTAAGTAGCAACCATCTAGAACCAACAGGAGACACACAACATGGCAGACAACAAGAAACCTACCTTCGAGCGCGTTAAAGACATCATTGTCGAGCAGCTCGGCGTCAACCCCGACCAGGTGAAAATGGAAGCGCGGTTCATCGAGGACCTCTGCGCCGATTCGCTGGACACGGTCGAGTTGGTCATGGCTTTCGAAGAAGAGTTCGGGACCGAAATCCCCGACGAGGATGCGGAGAAGCTGCAAACCGTCGGCAACGCGGTCAAGTATATCGAGGAAAAGGCTCCCAAGAGCTAAAGCCTCGATTCAAGCGGTTCACACGGGGCATTGGTGGCGGCGCGACAGGACGCCTGACAACCGCACCCAATGCCCCAACTGTCTAAACTTATGGCGGACGCACGACGGGTAGTCATCACAGGCATGGGCGTGGTTTGCTCGCTGGGGCAAACCATCGAGGACTTCTGGCGCGCACTGATCGCTGGCGAGACCAAGGTGGGCCGCATCACCGCGTTCGACCCCACCGCCTACGACTGCCAGATCGCCGCGGAAGTCCTTAACTTCAACGCCGCGCCGTTCTTTAACATGCCCAAGGACGCCCGCCGCAGCGACCGCAACATCCTGTTCGGCGTCGCGGGCGCCAAACTTGCCGTCAAGGACTCCGGCCTCGACCTCCCCAAGGAAGACCTCGACCGCGCCGGCTGCGTCATCGGCTCCGGCGTCGGCGGCCTCGGCACCTTCGAGCAGCAGCACAAGATCCTCCTCGAAAAAGGCCCCTCGCGCATGTCGCCGTTCACCATCCCGATGATGATCGGCAACATGGCCAGCGGCATCACCTCCATGGAGCTGGGCCTGCGCGGACCGAACTTCGCCACCGTCAGCGCCTGCGCCACCAGCAACCACGCCATCGGCGAAAGCTCCCGCTCCATCCGCTTCGGCGACGCCGACATCATGGTCGCCGGCGGCACTGAAGCCACCATCCTCCCCACTGGCATCGGCGGCTTCGCGGCCATGAAGGCCATGAGCACCCGCAACAACGACCCCAAGCACGCCAGCCGTCCCTTCGACAAGGACCGCGACGGCTTCGTCATGGGCGAAGGCTCCGCCGTCGTCGTTCTGGAAGAACTCGAGCACGCCAAGAAACGCGGCGCGCGCATCTACTGCGAAGTCGTCGGCTACGGCCAAACCGCCGACGCGCACCACATCACCTCCCCTGCCCCCGGAGGCGCTGGCGCGGCCCGCTGCATGACCCACGCCCTCAACAACGCCGGCCTGCGGCCCGACCAGATTTCCTACATCAACGCCCACGGCACCTCGACTGAGATGAACGACAAGTTCGAGACAGCCGCCATCAAGACCGTTTTCGGCGAGCACGCCCGCAAAGTTGCCATCAGCTCCACCAAGAGCATGACCGGCCACATGCTCGGCGCGGCCGGCGCCATCGAGATGATCGCCTGCGCCTTGGCCATCACCCACGGCATCGTCCCGCCGACCATCAACTACCAGACGCCCGACCCCGAGTGCGACCTCAACTACACGCCCAACACCGCGCGCGAGATGAAGGTGGACGCCATCCTCAACAACGCCCTCGGCTTCGGCGGCCACAACTGCTCCCTCGTCGCCAAGCGGTTCGTGTAATCGTCGCCGCCTCCCTGGGAGCGTGGGCATCCTGCCCGCCGCCGTCGTCTGCGCCCGTGCGCGACGAGTGAAGAGTGAAAAGTTAAGAGTGAAGAATTTCCGAAACTCTTCACTCTGCATTCTTAACTCTTAACTTTCCTCCCTCCTTCTGGTAGAAACGCCGCCAAGATCGGGGCAGAGACGATGAAGAACTGGCTGAAGATACTGATGCTGACGCTCGTGGCTGGTGCTGCGGTGTTGTTCTTAACCCTCCTCATGTGGAAGAGAGCAACAATGAGGACAACTGACACCTCGCATCTAACAGTGCCTCAAATGGACCTTGAAACTGCGAATAGCGATGCGGTTCGTGTTTTCGACTATGCGAGACATGGAGATGTGGCGAAGGTAAGAGGAATCTTGGAAAAGACTCCCGATCTCGTAAACCATAAAGAGAAGACAACGTGGAGCTTGCTGCACTGTGCGGTTTACGGTGATAACAAGGACAAAGAGGGTTGCAAGGCAGTCATAGAACTGCTGCTGGCTAAAGGGGCGGACATCAACATTAAGGACGCTCGTAACGAGACGCCGCTCCATGTTGCGGTAACTCATAGCTCCAGAGAGGTGGTCGAACTTCTGCTTGTCCACAAGGCTGATGCTAATGCCAAAGATGATTGCGGACACACTCCGCTGCATAACGCAGCGCGTAAGGGCAACAACGATGTCGTGGAGCTACTGCTTGCATGCAGGGCTGACATCAATGCCAAGTCTGGATTCCTTCCCTCGGAGCCACACACCCCGCATATAGAAGATGACCCAAACTATGATCCCGGACTCACGTCGCTAAACATCGCTATGAAGTTTGAGCATCCAGACACCGCCGCCCTTCTTCGCTCCCACGGCGGCAAGAGCGGGAAAGAGTTGGGAGATGCTGGCGCGGCGAAGGCAAAATAGCCGGAGGGCGGCGGCGATGTAGTTGCGGTGAGGATTCTGGCGGTTCACGCCCCACGCTCAACGCTTCACGCCCCACTCTTCCTCCCGGCCAGTGATTCGTAAAAATCCTCCAGCCGTCGCGCCATCCGCTCGATGGTGAAATCCTCCACCACGTGCGCACGGGCGGCGTCGCCCAGCCGTTGCGCCAGCGCGCGGTCGCGCAGCAGCCGCGCAATGGCCTCTGCCAGCGCCACCACGTCGCCCGACTGCACCACGAGGCCGTCGCGCTCGTGCGTGACGATCTCGCGCAACCCGTCCACGTCCGTCACAATCACCGGCCGGCCCATCGCCATCGCCTCCAGCACCGCCAGCCCCAAGCCCTCCCACAGCGCCGGCAGCACAAACATCGAGGCCCTCGCCAGCACCGACCGCACGTCCTGCACCGTGCGGAGAAACGCGACGCGGTTCGCCAGCCCCAGCCGCCCCGCGCGCGCCTGCAAATCGTCCTGCATCGGCCCGCTACCGGCCAGTTCAACTTGCAAGCCGGGAAACTCCGGCACGAGCCGCGCGACGGCTTCCAGCAGGATGCGATGGCCCTTCTGCATGGTGAAGTTCGCCACGCACACCACCGGCCCGTGCGAGGGCACCGGCAGCGGCGAAAACTTTTTACAATCCACACCGTTATGGATCACCCACAGCCGCCGCGCATGCCCATACTCCGTCGCCACCGCGCTCGACACCGCCACGATCGCATTCATCCGACGCTCCACCCATCGCGCCACCGGCCGCAGCCAACGCTCCTGACGTTCGTAGTAGCGGACGTTGTGCTTGGTGGAAACAATCGCCGGCGTCCGCGCCAACCGCCCCGCCCAATAACCCAGAATGTCCGCCTGGATCAGATGCGTGTGAAGCACTTCAATGCGCTCCCGCTCCAGCAGCCGCGCCAGATGCCACACCGGCCGCGGGTCGAACTTCTGCGACGAACGCAAGTGATGCACACGGACGCCAGCCTTCTCCAGCACCGCCGTCAACGGCGCGTCGCCGTGGAGGCAGGCCACCTGCGGCTCGACCTTCGCGCGATCCAGTCGCGGCAACACCTCCGTCAGCAGCCGTTCGGCGCCGCCGACGTTCAGCTCGGTGATCAAATTGAGGACACGGCAAGGCATTCGTTGATTTCCTGAATCACACGCTCCACGTCGAGCTGTTGCATGCAACGCTGTTGATAGCCGCAACGCATCGGCGGGACCGCAGCACAATGTTGCTCATCTTCCCGCGCCGAACAAGCCAACTCCGTCCAGACGACCCGTTCGTTCGGCCAACGCGGCAGGAACCGGGGATTCGTCGGCCCGTAGATCGCCACCGTCGGCACGCCGAGGCTCGCAACGATGTGCGTCAGCCCCGTGTCGAGTCCGACATAGGCGCGGCAGCCGCGCGCCAGCGCTGCCACCTGACGGAGGGTCAGGCCAACAATCTCCGCCGGGTCGGACGGCCCGCCGACCAACGCCACGCGCACCCCGCGTGCGCGGAAATGCTCGGCAATGGCGCGAAAGTTCCCGACCGGCCAAAGCTTCAACGGAAATCCCGCGCCGACGTGCAAGAGGATGTCCGGCGGTGAAGGCATTGTGTCTTTGCCGAGATAAACCGCCGGCATCAGCGCGCCCGCGTCCGCGCCGGCCAGCGCCGCCACGGCGTTGTATCGCTCCACCAGCGGAATCTCAGGCACCGGCCGCAGCTCCCGGTCGAACACAAAGCCGAATCCAGCCCGCGAGAAGCCGACGCTCCATCGCGGCCGGGCCAGCGCCGCCAGCGCGCAACTGGCCGGCACGCCCGTAAAGTCCACCAGCAGGTCGCAGCCACGCAACCGGCGCGCCAACGTGAACAGCGAGCGCCAATCCGTGCGCGACTCGCGCGTGCGGTCGTTGCAGAGGCCGTCGAAGCAGATGATCTTGCGAAGATGCGGATTGCCGAGCAGCACCTCGCGGGCGCGCGATTTAACGACGGCATCAATCGCGGCATCCGGAAAGCGGCGCTTGAGCGCGGCAATGGCGGGCGTGGCGAAGAACACGTCGCCGATGTAGTGGAAGTGCGTGACTACGATGCGACGCACGTTTTCCGGCGACGGCGCACACCGGCCCCGGCGCGGGAACAGCGCCGCGCCGACGGCGTGAATGAGACTGGCCAGCAAGCGTTTCATGACCGGCTGCGGAATTTCCCGGCTGAAAGATGGTGGGCGCTGTTGGGATTGAACCAACGACCCCTTGCGTGTGAAGCAAGTGCTCTCCCACTGAGCTAAGCGCCCAACCGAGGGCCGAAACTTATAGTGCAGCGTCGCGACGGTTTCAACGGCAATTTGCGAAAAGTTGAAAGTGACGGCTCAAGCCACCGGAAGCGTGAACCAGAAGGTGCTGCCTTTGCCGACGACGCTCGCAATGCCAATCTGGCCGCCCTGGGCTTCGACGGCAAGTTTGCAGAACGTCAGGCCGAGGCCGGAGGAATACTGATGCACCGGTTTGGCCATGTAGCCAAACTTCTCGAATATCCTCCCGTGGTATTCCGGCGCGATGCCCGGCCCGGTGTCGGACACTTCCAGCCGCACCATGTCGTCCTTCCGGCTCACGACGACGCGAATGGAGCCGTCCTTCGGAGTAAATTTGAGGGCGTTCTGGAGCAGATTGCCGAGCACGCGGCGGGTGATCTCCTCATCGCAAGAGGCCATGATGGCTCCCGACGCCGACTCGAAGCTTAGATGCCGTTCTTCCACCAAGGAATCGAAAGATTGCACGACGGACTTGGACAGTGCCATCACATCACAGGCGTGGCGGTTGAGCGGCATGTTGCCCGTCTCCAACCTGCTGATGTCCAGCAACGAGCCGATCATGTCGTTGAGCCGGCAGATGTTGATGAGAATCGTGTCCAAGTGACCCATTTCCTCGCTTCCGAGCTTGGAGGCGGCGCGCTCCTTGACCAGATCCAAGTAGCCAAGCGCAATAGAGATCGGCGCGCGCAGGTCATGGATGATCATGTGCGTGAGGTTGTCGCGCAGCGTTTCCAGCTCGCGGAGGCGGGCGTAGTTGTCCCGCAACTGCTGGTGCTGTCGCTCCAGGTCTTCCTGATAGCGGCGGTTGGCTTCGGCAAGACGAATGCGCTCGTCCTCGACCACCTTGAACTTGGCGGCGTTGCCCACGCAGCGCAGGATCGCGTCCTTGGACACCGGTTTGAAGAGGTAGTCGAACGCCCCGGCCCGGACGGCGGCGGCGGCCGTCTCGACGGCGGGCTGGCCGGTCATCATAATGACCTGGACCCGCGGCGATTCCTTGCGGATGGTCTGGAGCAGGTCCACGCCGGAGATGCGCGGCAAGACAATGTCCGAGACGACCACATCGAACTCGCCGGACTTGAGCAACTGCTGCGCTGCCTTCGCATCTTCCGCAACCTCCACCCCGTAGCCCGCCTCCTGTAGAAACTCCTGCAACGTGAGCCGGATGCTCCGCTCATCATCAACCACCAATACTCGTGTCATGATCGTTTCTCCTCGCTTACTGGCAAATCCAAATGAAATCGCGTATAGCATCCGGTCTCGGTCTCAAAATGCAGTTCCCCGTTATGGTCCTTCGCAATGCCGTGGCTGATCGCAAGTCCCAAACCCGTTCCTCCTTTTCCAAGTTTAGTGGTGAAGAAGGGGTCAAAAAGGCGGGTCCGGATTTCGCGCGGGATGCCATGACCGTGGTCCTCGACCGTCACGCGGATCCAGGACTTCCCGTCCTTCTCGAACTGCCGCGCGGCGACGTGGATGATCTTGTCTTCGTGATAGTCCGGATACTTCTCGTTCAGGGCGTCGCGCGCGTTGGTCAGGAGGTTCATCACCACCTGCTGAATCTGCTGGCTGTGGCACTCCACGTCGGGCAACCCTTCGGGAACGTCCATGGCGAGCGTGATCTGGTCGTGCCGCATCACGGTGCGCATGAGGGCCAGCGTGTCGCTGATGATCGCGTTCAGGCTCGTCGTCTGGCGCAGCGGCTTCTCCTTCCGCGCGAAGGTCAGCAGGTTCCGGACGATCTGCGCCACCCGGTCCGTTTCCTTGATGATCTCTGTCGAAAACTTCCGCAAAGGACTGTCCGCCGGCAGCCGGTCGGAGATCAACTGCGCGTAGTTCATGATCCCGTTGATGGGATTGTTGATCTCGTGGGCCACGCCGCCGGCGAGCGTGCCGAGGGCCTCCATCTTCTGCGACTGGCGGAGCTGGCTCTCCAACGCCACCTCCTGGGTCACGTCGCGCTTGACGGCGATGTAATTGACGATGGTGCCGGTATTGTCGCGAATCGGCGTGATGGTGGCGTCCTCCTCGTAGAACGAACCATCTTTCTTCTTGTTGATAAAGTGACCGTGCCAGACTTCGCCGCGCAACAAGGTATCCCACACCTGCTTGTAGAACGCCGCGGCCTGCTTGCCGCTCTTGAGCACGCGCGGGTTTTGGCCGATGGCCTCGTGTTTGGTGTAGCCGGAAATCTGCTCGAAAGCGGGATTGACGTATTGAATCGTGCCGCTGGCGTCGGTGATGACGATGGATTCCGCGGCCTGCTCTACCGCCGTGGCCAGGCGCACCCGCTCCTGTTCGGCCCGCTGACGTTCGGTAACATCCCAATAAACGCCCTGCACGCCAATGACCTTGCCGTCGGCGTCGCGCAACGGTGTCTTCACCACGTTCACAAATCTCTCCTCGTCGTCGGGCCGGCTATGTCTCTCGATGGTTTCGAACGTCTCGCCACTCTTCATCACCCGCTCGTCGTCGCACCGATATTTCTCAGCCAAATCCGCCGGGTAGAAATCGGCGTCGGTCTTGCCCAACACCTCCTCCAGCGGTCGTCCCACCATCTGGCAATGGTGCCGGTCGGCAAACGTGAACCGGCCGGCCAGGTCTTTGCGGAAGACGCACTGGGGCAGGTTCTCCACCAACGAGTGATACAACGCCGCCGCATTGCGCAAAGCTTCCTCGGCCCGCCTGTGCGCGGTGATGTCCACCGTTGTTCCCTCGTAATACTGAACCTTGCCCGTGCCATCGCGGATGGTGCGAGCGTTCGTGGACATCCAGATGATCTCGCCATCTTTGCGCCGCGATGACGACTCAAAGCCCGCCACTTCTCCATTCAGTTCCAAGAGACGCCTGAACTCCTCGCGGTGGCCGGGATCTACGTAGATCTGCTGTGCGATGTTGGTGACGGACGTCATCAGCTCTTCGGGGGAGTCGTAACCGAAGATGCGCGCCATCGCGGGATTTGCGGCAAGAAAGCGGCCGTCCGGCGTTGTCTGGTAAATGCCTTCGGTCGCGTTCTCGAAAATGCTGCGATAGTTCGCCTCGGCCCGCTTGCGCTCACGCTCGTCTTCGATGCTTTGCAGCGCGAACGCCAGATCGTCCGCCAGCTCCCTCAACAGGTGCAGTTCCTTGTCGTCGAAGGCTTCGGGACGGTCGGCATAAACAACGATGCCGCCGAACAGACGCTCGCCATGGATCATCGGCGCGGTCGCCACCGACCCATAGCCACGGGCCAGCGCCGGTCCGCGCCAAGGGGCGAAGTCAGGGTCCGTCGCCGTGTTCTGGCACACGCTCACCTCCCGGCTGCGGAACGCTTTGCCAACGGTGCCGCGGCCGGTCGGCGCGTCATCCCACGTGACGGTAATGATCTTCGTGAATTCGGCCGACGGGCCTGCGCTAGCCACGGGAACCACGCGTTTCGAGTCCGGTTCAACGAGGCCGACCCATACCAGCCGATAACCGCGGGTCCGCACAAGAATCCTGCACGCCTCGGCAAATATCTTCTCCGGATTCCGCTCCCGCACGATCAACTCTTCGACATCCCGGACCGATCGCAACACCTCGTTGAGGTGCCGGATCTGCGCCTCGGCGCGTTGCTGCTCCTTGACGGCTGCGGATTCCTGCAAGGCGCGCCGCACCGCGGGACCCAGCCGGGCGAGCTTCTGCTTCAACACGTAGTCCCGAGCGCCGTGATGCATGGCGGCGATGGCCGTCTCCTCGCCAAGGCTGCCGGAACAGAATATGAAAGGTATCTCCGGCCGCTCCTCCTGCGCGAGTTTGAGCGCCGACAGGCCGTCGTAGCCCGGCAGCGAGTAGTCAGCCAGAATAACATCCGGCGTGTTCCGCAGCTCGGCCAGAAAATCGGCCTTCGTCCAGACCCGTTTCACACTGAACTGGATGCCCTCGCGGCGCAGTTCGCGCATCATCAACTCGGCGTCCGCGGGGCGGTCTTCCAGAATTAGAATACGAAGTTCTTCGGTCATGGCTTTGAACCGGAACTTGGCGCGCCGCCAAAATGCTCCGGCGGCTGGTTAATCAAAACCCAATAAAGCCCCAGCCGGGACACCGCTTCGGAAAAGTTGTCGAAGCTGACCGGCTTGACGATGTAGCTGTTTACGCCCAGCTCGTAGCTCTGCACGATGTCCGGCTCCTCGCGCGATGAAGTGAGGATCACCACCGGGATGCTCTTGGCCTTGTCGTTGGCCTTGATCTGTCGCAAGACCTCCATGCCGTCCACCTTGGGCAGTTTCAGGTCCAGCAGGACGACTTTGGGACGGCGGCGGACCTTGCTGTCCGCGTTGCCGCGCGGGCCGAAGATGAACTCCAGTGCCGCGGCGCCGTCCTTTACCCAGACCAGTTTGTTGGTCAGATTGCGCTTTTGCAGGGCGCGCATCGCCAGTTCGGCATCACGGGGGTTGTCCTCAACGAGGAGAATTTCGACTTCGTTCATTCCATGCATAGTCACTCCTTTTTCGCGGGTAGTGTAAAGAAAAACGTCGCCCCTTCATTGAGTCTGGATTCCGCCCAGACACGGCCGCCATGCCGGTGGATGATGCGCTGCACCAGCGCCAGACCGACGCCGGTGCCTTCAAACTCGCTCTCGGCGTGCAACCGCTGGAACACCCCGAAAAGCTTCTGCGCATACTGCATGTCGAAACCGACGCCGTTGTCTTTCACACAATAAACCAGTTCGCCGCCCTTGGCGTGTCCGGTGATTTCGATTTCAGCCGCCGGTTTGGGCCGGGTGTATTTGACGGCGTTGGAAATGATGTTGGCCCACACCTGACGAATCATAGCGGTGTCGCCTTGCGCCCCCGGCAGGGGCTGCAGTTTGAACCGGAGTTGGCGGCCCGGCGCCTGCACCATGCACTCGTCAAACACGGTTCGCGCCAGCGCGCTCATGTCCACTTCCGTCGCTTGCAGGGGCTGGCGACCCGCCCGCGAGAAATGGAGTAGATCGTCAATCAATTGGCCCATCCGCTTGGCCTCGCCGGTGATGGTTCCCAACAATCGCCGGCCTTCATCGTCGAGCCGTTGCGCGTGGTCCTCCGTCAGAATGCCCGCAAATCCGCTGATCGCCCGCAACGGCGCGCGCAGGTCGTGCGACACGGAGTAGGAAAACGATTCGAGTTCCTTATTGGTGGTTTCCAGCAGCTTCGTGCGCTGCTGGACACGACGGTCGAGGAAGGCGTTGAGCGCGCGCATCTGCTGTCGGGCGCGAAGCCGCTGCAACGCCTCCACGAAAGCGGAAGCCACGGACTCCACCACCTGCTGGTCCTCACGATCGTAGTCCGACGCTTTGTTGGCCAAGCCGATCAAGCCGATGGCCTTCTCTCCCATCTTCAAAGGCACTCCCATGAAACGGAGCAGCGGCGGATGTCCCGCTGGAACTCCCACACGGTCGGGATGGGAAGCGGGATCGTTCGCGATCACGGCTTCTCCCAATTTGATGGTGTTTGCCCAGATACCGCGAATCGGCATGCCTTTCAACAACATGGCAGCTTCCGTCTGGGGCATTCGGCATGCAGTCCAACCGGGATCGGTCAGCGCGAGGCTATCCACGGTGCCCGCCGCGTTCACTTCGTGAACAAAACCGAATTGGCTGCCTGTCAGCTCCTGCGCGACGGTCAGGCACTTGTCAGCCAGTTCCTTCTCGGTTTCGCACAGGATCGCCTCACGGAGAACCCGGTTCATTCCCTCAAGAAGAGCTTGTTGTTTCGCAAGGCGTCCTTCCGCCTGCTTGCGCTTGGTGATATCCTCCGTCACGGTGGCAAACTGGCCTCGTTTGGGCGAGAACACTGAAATGTCAAAGTGTTTGGATAGCAGATCGAAGAAGGTTTCAAACGACGCCGGCTCCCCTGTGGCCGCCACGCGCGCGTAGGTTTCCAGAAATGGCACCTTGCCGGCGCCATAGAGTTCCGAGGCCAGCGCGCCGACGGCGCGGTCGCGCGAAATCCCCGTGGCCTTCGTGAAGGCCGGGTTGCAGTCCAGGATGCGGTAATCCACCGCGCGGCCTTCAGCGTCGGTTACGATTTCGTGAAGCGCCACAATCTCCGTCATCGAGGCATAGAGAGTCCGGAAGCGTTCCTCGCTATCCCGCAGGGCCTCTTCCATCCGCTTGCGCTTGGTGATGTCGCGGGAAATGCCAACCAAACCGATCACGTTGCCGTCGGGATCCAGCCGCGGTGTTTTCTCTGTGAGCAGCATGCGTCTCTCGCCCCCCGGCAGGACAATCTCTTCCTCGGTCGTTTCGGTTAGCCGGGAACTCATGACGCGAAGGTCGGCAGCCATGGATGCAGCAGCCTCGGCGGCGTTCGGGTTCAGTTCCATGTCGCTGTGACCCAGCATCTGCTCCAGCGTAAGACCGGTCTGACGCAAACCCGCCGGATTCACGAAGAGAAACCGCGAATCGCGGTCTTTAACGAAGATCGTGTCCTCGGAGTGGTCGGTGATGGAACGCACCAGCGCCTCGTTCTCGCGCAGGGCGAGTTCGGCGCGTTTGCGGGCCGTGATGTCGCGGGACCAGAACAACAAGTGCTCGACCTTGCCGTTGGAGCCGAAGATCGGCTTGCAGCGCGATTCCACCCAGATCCACGAGCCGTCCCGGCATCGAAAGCGGTGCTCAATGGTCGTGATCTGCCCCGCCAGATTGACATCTCTGGCATGTTCAATGATAGGCATATCCTCCGGATGAAGCCGCGCGCGCCAACTTGTCCGCTGAACCTCGTCAGGCGTCCAGCCCGTGACGCGGTAGAACGATGGACTGACGTAGAGGGGGTTGCCATGCGTGTCGTTGAGCGAGACAAAATCCTCGGCATTGTCGGCCAGCAGCCGGTAACGCTCCTCGCTCTCGCGCAGCGCCTGCTCGGCCTGCTTGCGCCGGGTGATCACGTCGAACACGGTCACGAAGTGGCCTTCTTGCGGCCGATAGACCGAAACCGAAAACCACATCTTCATGGATTCCAAGTAGGTCTCGAACTTCTCAGGCGCGCCGGTCCGCGCCACCCGGTCAAAAGTTTCCAACAACTCCGGGTCTCTCTCCCAAACACCCGGAACAACTTCCGATGCGTTCCTTCCGACCACATCTTTCAGCCCCGTCAAGGCTCCAAAGGCGTTGTTGACGACGAGATAAATGAAGTCCCGTGGACGGTCCCCATCATAGATCATCCGGCAATACGCAAACCCATTCAGCATGTTGTCGAACAAGGAGCGGTAGAGCTTCTCAATGTCCCGCCGGCCTGTTTCGACTTGCAGCAGGGTGCGATAGTGGGCCTTGAGATTTCGTTGCCAGACGATCCCGATCCCGGCGGTTACAGCGATGATGCAACCCAAAATCAACGCAAGGATCAGAAAGGACCGGAAGCGCCAGCCGGCAAAGACTTCTGCCGAATCCGCTTTGGCCACCAGAAACCACGGCGAGTCCGGGATGGGTTTCAATACCGAAAGCACTTCGACGCCCCGGTAGTCCTTCCCCTCAAAAAGGCCTTCCTTGCCCAACACGGCCATGACAGCCGGCACGTCGGTTCGGGTCAAGGGAATGCGCAGCTTGAACGGCGTGTCTTGCCGATGGCGCAACTCGTTCAGGAACAACACGGCATCGCCATCCCGTCGGACAAGCAAGGCTTCGGCGCTGCGGCTCGGCACGGGCCACGTTTGGATCAATGGATAAAGAGATTCGCGCGCATCGTTCTGTAGAACAATCGCGCCAATCGGCTTGGACGACGATCCGCTATCAGTGAACAACGGCACAATGACCTCCAAGATCGGCACCGAATCGTTGCCCAAGCGGAGGTCCGTCAACGCAGGTTTGTGCTCGCGCAATGCTGCTGAGACAGCGAGCAATGTTTCTGGTGGGAGCGGCTCCGTCCGCTGGTTGAGGCTCAAACGCACCCGGCCTTCGGTATCCACCAGCAAGACATCGGCGTAATGATAGCGGTCCTGCGCGCGCCGAAGACGGCTGAGGATCCTCCCGGACGACTCCGCGCGCGGGTCCGAAAGCCATCGTGCCACGCCATCAGTGAGAAAGCGGCCGGACATCAGTTCCTCGGCTTCTCCCAACTGGTTCTCGCGCCAGAGGACGATACTCTCCAACTTCAACCGCGCAATGCTTTCAAAAGCAAACCCCGCGTCCTGACGGGAGAACTGCCGCTGGCTGTGGTAAAACCATGCGCCCGCGCCAAGCGTGGCGAGAAGCATCGCGACAAACACCGCTATCAGCCATCGCGGAACGGCATTCACCGCAAGACCCCCTTGTTGATCGCACCTCCACCAACCGGTCCAGCGCGCCTTGAGCGGCACGAGTTTTCATGTCTGCCCGACGCGGCGTTTGTGGAACGGCTGCGCGAGTCCGAAAACACACGTAATGCAAAGCGCCGGGCCGACCAAGACAATCCACCACATTCTAAGGTGCCATCGCTCATCTTCCTTGGGACCGGCGAAACTCCTTCCCTGCGTCGTCGTTCTCGAAAACCCAACGGTAACCCTATGGCCGAAGCAACAAACTGAGTATCAGGAGAACCCTTAATCTGACTGTCGAAAAACCTGACAGCCCTTCAAGCCGGCTCTTCGATGTTTTGGATCGCCGCGACAAGAACGTGCCTACGTCTCGAGAGATGTCAGACCTTCGCGCACCGCGTATTTGGTCAATTCGGCCACGCTCCGCACCCCCAACCGCTCCATGATCCGCGCCCGGTGGGTTTCCACAGTTTTCACGCTTACGTCAAGCCGGCCTGCGATCTCCTTGGTGCTCCAACCTTCCGCGACGAGTTGCAACACCTCACGCTCCCGGTCCGAAAGTGCCGGGCCGCCCGCGACGGCCACCGTCTGCGCATCACGCAAGTAGTCTTTGATGACAGTCTTCGCAACGCGGGGACAAAGGTAAGTGTGGCCAGCCGCCACCGTCCGGATGGCGCGCGCCAGTTCCTCAAAAGCGCCGTCCTTCAACAGATAGCCCGACGCACCAGCCTTGAACATCCCAGCAATGAACCGTTCGTCGGAATGCAAGGAGAGAGCTATGACTTTGGACTGCGGAACGCGCGCCTTGATCTGGCGCGTCGCATCCACACCGTTGAGGTCTGGCATGCCGATGTCCATCACCACCACATCCGGTGTCAGCTTCATGGCCAACTGCACGGCCGTCCTGCCGTCACCCGCCTCACCTACCACCTCCACGCCGGGCGTGACGGCCAGCAACGAGCGCAGCCCCTCGCGCATGATCTTGTGGTCGTCCGCCAGCAAAACTCGTGTCTTCATCAGTCCGAAAAAACCGCGCAGATACTACGCCTGCTTCAACGGCGCAATCAACACTACCTTCGTGCCCCGGCCCGGCTCCGACTGTATCTCGCACCGTCCGCCCAAGTAGCTGAGCCGCTCGCGCAGATTGAAAAGGCCGAAACCGCCGGTCCTGTCCGCCCGGACCACTTGGGCCGTGTCGAACCCTGCACCGTTGTCCTCGACTGCAATACAGATGGTGCTGTCATGCTTCTGCGCTCGAACGATGGCCTGCGTCGGCCGCGCGTGCTTGGCCACATTGAGAAGCAATTCACGGACACCGACAAACAGCAGCGTTTGAACATTCTCATCCACGGGCTTCGGTTGCCCGTCGTCCTCAAACCGACATTGGAACTTGTATTGGCCGGCAAACTGTTCTGTGAGCCAGTCCAGCGCGGCTTCCAACCCAAGCTCGTGAAGAATCGGCGGGCTGAGCTGGTAGGTCAACGACCGTAGATTATCAATCGCCTGCTCGATGATCTTCCGGCTTTCGCCCACCACCTTCGCGCTGTCGGCGGATGACTGGAACTGCGCCACGGCACCCAACTGAATCCGCGCCAACGCGAGTGACTGGATCACCTCGTCGTGCAACAGCGCGGCGATACGGCGCCGCTCGCGTTGCTCCGCCGCCGCCAGTTCCGCGGCAAGCACGCGCAACCGTTGCTGCTGCTCCAGCAAAGCCGCCTCCACCTGCTTGCGCTCCGTGATGTCGCGAACCATCGCCCACATGCCGGCAGGACCGCCCTGTTCGTCCCGAAGCAGGAACGTGCGCAGCTCCACGGGAAAAATCGTGCCGTTCTTCCGGCGGTATTCCTTCTGGTAAACGTCCGAGAATCCCCGAGATAGAACCTGTTTTTCGATGATTCCGGCTTGGAATGCGTGCCACCGTTCGGGTGTCACATCTATGTAAGTTCGACGGCGCAGTTCTTCGTCGGTGTATCCCATCATTTCCTGATAGGCCAAGTTGGTCTCCTGAATCCGCCCGTCCATGCTGACCCTCACAAACGCGTCCGTCATGCTTTCGTGTAAATGCCGGTATCGAACCTCGCTTTCGCGCAAAGCCGCCTCCGCTCGTTTGCGCTCGGTAAGATCGCGCGTATAGATGCGCACAACATCGGACCCCGGAGTGGAACAAATGCTCTCCTCAAACACGCGGTCCTTAATCACAACCTCGCGATGGATCGTTTCCGACGACCCTTGTCCCAACACCTTCACGATCTCGCCCCAGTCCTGCGGAATGAAGACACCGGCATCGTCCAAGCCCGATTCCTTCAGCATCCTGGCGGCGGCGGGATTGTGGAAGGTGATTGTTCCAGCAACATTCGCCTCAAGAACAGGATTCGGCGTATGTTGCGGAAACGAAGCGAGGCGTTGCATCTGTCTCTCCAATCGCTTCCGCTCCGTGATGTCACTCAACACGCCTTCCGTGGTCACCAGCCGTCCCGCCTCGTAAACAGGCGTCCAGTGATCTTCAATGCATTTCAAGGTTCCATCCTTGCACCGCCACCACTCCTCGGCTCGCACCGTGATCCCCTCATTCGGCTGCGACTTCAATTGTTCCAAGCGGCGCCGATGGCGTGCGGAGTCTGTTTTGTATATCACCCGTGCCAAAAAGCTGGCACGTCCTCCCATGTTCTGGATGTCTTCCAGGGTGTATCCGAACATTTTTACGAAGCCTGGACTCAGGTAACGGAATTCAGCCGTCTGCATGTCCACGCTATAGAGCACGGCTTCGATATGCGCGGCGATCCGGAGGAACTTTTCTTCGTTCTGCCGCAGTGCTTCATCCGAGCGAGCCAACTCCCGCGCCTGCTGTTCTGCCGCGGCCGTGCGTTCGGCTACGCGCTGCTCAAGCGTTGCGGCAAGCTGCTGCAATTCCGCGGTGCGTTCGGCCACGCGCCGTTCCAGATGGCTATGCAGCAAACGCGAACTGCTGTCCTGCCTCTCGATGATGGAGAGCATCTTGTTGAACGCATCCGTCAACACGCCGATCTCATCGCCCCCTGCCTTGACCGCCCGCTGCGTGAAATCTTTCCGTTCCGCGATCCCGCGCGCCACACGGGCGAGATCCAAAACCGGCCCGGAAATAACCCTCTGCAACCGGCTGGCAAAAACAAGCGCCACCAGCATGGAGATGCCCGTTACCAAAACGCCGCCGCGCACAAAATTCCTGAACCGCGTCCACATGATTTGCGTTTCGGCCTGCAAATACACCGTGCCCACCGGTCTGCCATCGCGCTTGATTGGCCGGCAAAGTTCCAGATAATCCCCCGCGAACATCTCCCCGCTCGCACCGACCGGCAACTGCGGTTGCAGCGCCACACCATGCCGTGCATATCGCGCCAACAACCTCCCGTCGGTCGTGTAGAGGCAGGCATTCTCGACCGTCGTTCTGCCCGCAATAGAGGCAAGCTCCTCCTGCGCCACTTTCGCATCCTTGGCGGCCATCGCGCCGGCGCAGTTTCCACCGATGATCTCAGCCAACGCGGCCACTTCTCGAACCGCGAAACGCTGCAGGTAATGCATCCCGCCGAAGAACAACACCAACCCCATCAACGCAACCGCAATGACGCCGGTGAGCGCCATCGCCAGCACCAGCTTCCACTTGATCGGCATGTTCCGAAACAACCGCATCGTCTCCGCTCGTCTCCTTGTCCACCGATTGGCGATGCGCATACTCCGGCGGCCTCGCCCCGCCTGCTCCAGCATCGCGCCAATGTGGAATAGAGAGTAGCAACTACCCGCAGGTGCGACAACAGGACGTTTCGCTCGTCATCCGCCAAACCATCATGCTCTCCGCCACCGAAGGGCGCGGAGACGTGTGATTTGAACTTCGCTGTCACCGTTCACGGCTGCGCCTTTCTTACCGGCAACGTGAAGTAGAACGTGGCGCCTTCGTTAAGCGTTGATTCCGCCCAAACCCGGCCGCCATGCCGACGGATCACGCGCTGAACGATGGCCAGCCCCACGCCCGTGCCTTCAAACTCCTCCTCGGTGTGTAACCGCTGAAATACGCCGAAGAGCTTCTGCACATACTTCATATTAAAGCCGACGCCGTTGTCTTTCACGTAGTAGAGAAGCTCGCTGTTTTCCGCTCGGCCTCCCATTTCGATTTCAGCCACGGCTTTGGGACGGCTGTATTTGATGGCGTTGGAAATAAGGTTCACCAACACATGGCGCAGCAAGGCTCTGTCGCATCGCGCTGGCGGCAGCGGACCGAGTTTGAACTGGAGCTTGCGGCCCGATGCCCGCGCCGCGCACTCGTCAAAGACCTCTTGCGCTAGAGCGCCCATGTCAACTTCGGCCAACTGCGCGGATTGCCGGCTCATCCGGGAGAACGACAGCAAGTCATCAATCAACTGGCCCATGCGTTTGGTTTCATGACTGATGACACCCAATTCGCGCTGACCTTCCTCGTCGAGCTGCTTCGCGTGCTCCTCGACCAGCATGTTCGCAAAGCCGTCAATGGCCCGCAGCGGCGCGCGCAGGTCGTGCGACACACTGTAGGAGAATGACTCCAGTTCCTTATTGGCCTCCGCAAGCTGGGCGGTGCGCTCAACGACACGCAGTTCCAGTTCGGCGTTGAGCTTGTGGATTTCCTCCTCCGCCAGTTGCCGCTTCTGCTCCTGCAAATCTCTTTGCATCCTCGCGTTCAGAATAGGCGAGATGCTGCCGGCAATGCTCTCAAGCAACTCCTTGTCATCCTTGGTGTAGCTCTGCTCGGCATTGGCAACGGCGAGCAGCCCGATGCTTGTGTTTCCAAACACAATCGGCACCGCGAGGAAATGATCAATGTGAACGTGACCCTTGGGTGTATGAAAAGGTCCGTCGGAACAGAATGTCTTGCTCTCTCTGATCGCTCTTCCCCAGAGGCTCTTTCCCCACGTGGCTTTTGAGAAGACGACTGACTTGCCAGACACCTTGCACTCACTCCACACCTCGCCAGTCAAGCTCGGGACGACAAGGTCGCCATGGGTCCCGATGTATCCAAATATGCCGAACTTGCTCTTCATCGCTTGGAGCACCACGGACAGAACCTGCGTATACATCTCTTCGTCCGGAAGAGTGAGGAAGATGTGCGCGATCTGGTTGAGGATTGTCTTTCTTTGTTCCGATTGCCGCAACGCCCCCTCCGCGCGCTCCCGGTCCATGATCTCTCGCCGCAACTCCTGGTTGTTTTTCTCCAGTTGGTCCTTCGCCGCGACGGCGTCTTCCATCATGTTGAGCGCGGCCAGGCGCGCGCCGACAAGGTCGGCATTCGCCGCCGCCAGCTCGGCCGTGCGCTCCTTGACGCGCTCCTCCAATGCGCCCGCGTGACGCTGAATCTCCCATCGTTGCTGCTCGATCTGGTCGAGGGCCATGGTATTCCTCAAGGCCAGGGCGATCGGTGGGGAGAGCAGGGTGATGATTTCCGCCGCTTCGTCAATGCGGTCCAAGGCCGGCTGGTCCAGCAGCAGCAACATGCCAAGCAGTTCGCCCCCAGCGCACAACGGGAAGCGGAGCAGCGATTCGACACCGGCGCACACCAGCGCCGCCCGCAACGGATGATCCGGCGGCAGTTCCGCAACCTGGCGAGGCAACGGGTCGGGCGCGTGCTCCGGGCAGAAAAGCCTGAGTTCCTCGGACGTAAACAGCGCCCCCCGCCGTTCCGGGCAGGCGGACAACACGCCGTGCGCCCCCGAGTCGCCCTGGTGCTCGATCAGCAGCACGGTGCGGGCGCCAGTCAGTTCCCGCAATTGTTCCGTGAGTTTCCTGCCCAACTCCCGCGGCTGGGTGGCCGCCAGCAGGTTCGAGATCAACTCCACCACCATCAACTGAGAGGCAGGGGTGGAGTGGTCTTGTGCAAGGCTCTCGTTCATGGCAATGCTTTCCGCAACGCCTCTGCCTCCGCGTCCAGCAAACTGGCAAGGAGGTGATCCAAGGCCACGGGTTCGACGCGCCACGGCAACCCCGTGTAGGCCGAGCATTGCTCCAGGGCCGGCTGCGGCACCGGCGCCAATCCGGTGTCCAGATAGACCAGCAGACGGCGGTGTTCACCCATCAGATCGCGCGCCACCGGTTCCGACAGACCGAGTTCATCCCTCACCACTTCGCGCCAACGCGGTGCCCACTCCGGCAACAGCAGAAAGGCCTGCTCCCGCATCAGGTCGTGATAGCGAGTCCGACCGAGAAGCAGTTCCGCGCAGTTCATGGCGTTGACCCGGCCCGCCCGGAACTGCTTCGCCAGGTCCAGCATCCGGGCGCAGCAATCGCCATAAACCAGCACGACCCGAGTGGACGATGACCCGTTTCGCGGGGCCGCCTGCTCCAGCGCGGCCGTCAACCGGGTCTCCAGCTTCGGAGGCGCCATGTGCAACATCGAATCGAGAAAGAGCAACTGGCCGGCGATCCTGCCCTGCCGGTGCAGTGCCTCCATCTCGCTGCGCAACACGCCGCAACTGAGCCAGAGCGTTTCGCCGTTCATGCGCCCTCCCGGTTGCGGCCGGCGTAGGCGACGCTCGCTTCGATCATAGCCCGCAGGTTTTCCGGCGGCGTGGTCAACGGGATGTCGCCGCCGGAGTTGGCCAGGACGAACCGGCCCGCCGGGGCCGCCACTTCGAGGCACGCCCGGCTCCACTCGCGAATCTGTTGGGCCGTGGCGGCGGGGTAACTCAGATTGTCCAGGTTGCCGATCAACAACAACTCCGGCCCAATCAACCGTCGCGCCTCGGCCAGGTCGTCTTTCGAACTCACTGCAACGCCGACCAGATTTGGCAAACCGGGCAACAGGTCCAGCACTTGGTTGACCCGCCCGCCGGTGTGATGGAACACCCACGGCCCCCGCAACTGGCTGCACATCGCCTGTAAGTGAGGTCGCAGTCGCTCGGCGAACAGTCCGCGCGGTGAAACTTCCGCCGCTGCCATGCCTTCGGTGACGATGAGTCCCGTGGCGCCCGCCGCCAGCAACGCGTTGGACCAACGAACGAAGAACGATCCCGTGAGTTCCAACAACGCCTGCGCATGGACCTCGTTGAACAGAAGCGTCTCCATCCATGCGTCCAAACCCATCAGCAACGACGGGAATGCTGCGGGCCCCGGCACCGCGGCAAACACAGGCACGCGCCCGGTATAAAGCCCGGCCAGCCGCCGGGTCGCCTCGACGATGAACGGCAGTCGCCCCGTTCGCTCGGGATCCGGCAGCGACAAGGCACACGCCTCCGCCGCGCTGTTCGCCGCGGGCCGTTTCACGTTGGGCGGCTGGTCGTCGAAGAAGGCCGCCTCGCCGCCGAAAGCCTCGGCGAGCGCGCTGTAGTCAAACGGCGCCAGCACCAAGTCGAAGCCGAATGCCTCCTGCACGGCCTCCTGTCCCGCCACGTAGGCTGCGGCGTCACGGTAGAGTGTGCGCAGGTGCGTCCCGGTCAGCTTGCCGCCGTAAGCGCCGAGGACCGCAAAGACCGGCACACGATCCGCCGGGAGGCCTTGCAGGGTGTGCATCACGCGTTCGTAGGCATTCATCGGGTCGGCTCTTTCGTCGCCTGCGATCCGGCATTCCGCACGGTTTCCGCCTGCAGGCGTGCGCACAGCGCGTCCGCAGCAGCGGCGTTGTGGGCAGTTCCGTCTCCGCCCACTTCGGCCACGAGGTCAGGGCGCCAGTTGAAGACCGCGCCTCCCACGGCCAGCTTGATCTGACCGGCCAGCCCGCGCGCGTCAATCACCGTGCGCAGTTTACGGATGTTTAGGGCGGTGGTGTGCGTCATGGCGGAGGCGCCCACCACGGCGGCATTGATCTCAATGGCCTTGTCCACGAAAAGCTCGGCGACCACGTCATTGCCCAGGTCGTGGACTTCCCACCCGGCGGCCTGAAGAAAGGACGCCACAATCCTCCGCCCCAAGCTGTGGAAATCATCTTCGATGTTGCCGATGACCACCCGGCCCTTGGGCGGATGAGACGACGCCTCGCCCGCTTCAGGTAGACAGCGCAGTAAAACATCCTCGGCGATCTTGGCTGCCACAAACGTCTGGGCCAGCGACGCCTGTTCCTGTTCCCACAACTGGCCCACTCGAACCAGCGCGGGATCGAGAACTTCGGCGAGCACGCGGTTGCTGGGGAGTCCGTTGGCAAGAACCTGCGCAACCAAGTCCGCCGCCCCCGCGCGGTCGGCCTTGACCATGGTATCCAGCAGGCGGTTGGACCAAGTGGAGATATTCATCCGGACGCCTCCGGTTCCGCGCGGGTGGGCGGCGGTGTTCGCGGCGATGCGCTCGCGACAAACTCCAGCGGGTAACGCGACGGCTGGCTGGCCTGCCGGCACAATTCGTTGATCTCCTTCTTCAGTTCGATCATACGCAATTCGCGGCCCACGACGGTCCGGTTGAAGCGCGTCAGCTCCTCATTGCGGGCGCGAAGTTCCTCGGTCTGCTGCCGCAACGTCTCCTCCGCCCGCTTGCGCCCGGTGATGTCCTCATGGATTAAAATAACCTGGCGAATATTCCCAGCATCATCCTTCACCGGGTAAATGCGCGCCTGCACCCATTTCTTGTCTCCAGTCCCCAAAGCATCCTTGGCGCTATATTCGGCGGAGGGAAGAGAGGTTGCCTCGCCGGAAAAGGCGCGTTGTATGTAGGGCATGAGTCCGAGGCGCACCAGTTGCTGATCTGCGAGCAAGTTGTAATTCTCCAAATCCTTCAGAGTAATTCCCCATAGAGTTTCGAAGGCGTGATTGACCTGAAGCGTCCGGCCATCCGGTGATAGGACTTGGATGCTAAGTGGCGACTGTTCCACTAAGGATCTAAAACGTTCCTCGCTGTCGCGAAGCGCCTCCACCGCCCGCTTGCGCTCGGTGACGTCACGAGCGGCAGCGAACACACCAACCACTTTTCCGCTGCCATCCTTATAAACCGAGGCGTTGTAGAGGACGGAGGTGAGGCGGCCATCGCGATGCCGCAGCTCCAAGGCGTAGTCCCTCACAAAACCCTCGCGAAAGACCTGCTGATAGCCTGCGCGGGCCTTTTCCGGTTCGGTGAAATAGTTGGAGAAGTCGGTGCCGATAAGTTCTGTGCGAGTGCGACCAGTGACTTCCTCAGTTGCCGCGTTCACATCAGTAATCTTCCCGTTGGAACCGATGGTCACAAGTGGGTCCAGACTCACTTCAATCAGGTTGCGGTTGTAAGCGCTTGCCAATCGCAAAGCCTCTTCCACCCGCTGGCGCACGATCCGTCCTCGCAGGACTATGATGCCAAAAGCCAGATCGCCTGCCAGTTCCTCCAAGAGCCGGATTTCTTCCGGTGTGAAGGCGTTGGATTCCGAGGAGTAGATCAGGAGAACGCCGAATACGTTTGCGCTTTCGTCCTTGAGAGGCAGGGCAATCGTGGAGCGATAGCCGCGCTGCAAGGCGCTCTCCCGCCACGGGACCATTCGCGGATCAGTTGTGAAATCCTGAACACAGACTGTTTCTCCACTCCGGATAGCGGTTCCTCCGGGACCCTGTGCGCGTTCCGCGTCCTCGGCCCAACTGAGTTTGGCGTTGGCGACATACCCGTTATCGAACCCACCCCAAGCCACAGGACGCACGGTTTTGGCGTCATCATGCTCGGCATATCCCACCCAGGCCAGGCGGTAGCCGGCCTCGTCGCAAACGATGCGGCAGATGTCGTTGAGCAGCTTTTGCTCGTCCTCAGCCCGCACCAAAACCTGGTTGCAGTTGCTGATAGCGCGCAGTTCGCGATTCAGCCGACGTAGCGCCTCCTCCGCCTGCTTGCGTTCGGTGATGTCGGTAATACCCTCTAGCACATTCACCACACGTCCGGCCTTGTCCTTGATGGGTTGGGAGATAATGTAATACCATCTGCCGGTGGCTGGAACTAACTGCTCGCTTTCACAAACCTTTCCATCCTTAAAAGCCCGCAGTGTTCCGCACCCCTCACAGACGGTTGCCCTGGATTCGTAAAAGACATGGCATACTTGGCCCACTGGCTCTTTGCCCGGGAACATCTCGCGAACCTTTTGGTTGACCCAGGCGATGGTCATATCGGGATTAATAAGCGAAAGTCCCGTGTCCAGGGCAGAAAGGATGACCTCCATTCTCTTTCTTTCCTTTTCCAGCGTCTCCTCCGCTAGTTCGCGCTCCGCCCGCGTGCGCAGAGCCACAATGCCAAAGGCCAGATCGCCGGCCAGTTCTTTCAAAACCTCCACTTCCTTGGCATCGAACGCCTCCACCTCGGCGGCATAAATGCCCAACGATCCAAACGTCTGGCCTTCACTGGTCAGCGGCAGGGCAATCATAGACTGATAGCCACGCCGAATAGCATCCTCCCGCCAAGGGGCGAAGGCAGGATCATCGGGAATGCTGCGCACCACACACGGTTGCCCCGAGCGAATCGCGATGCCGCCGGGGCCGCGACCGCGTTCGCCATCCGCCCAAGTCAGGTTGACTGATTCGAGATATCCCGATTCGAAGCCAGCCTGAGCTACCGGGCGGACGGTCTTTGCCTCGTCGTGTTCCGAGAACCCGACCCACGCCATGCGATAACCACCCACCTCGACGACGATCCGGCAGATCTCGTTCAGCAAGGTGGCTTCATCCGTGGTGCGGATCAACGTCTGATTGGAATCGCTGAGCATGCGCAGCGCGCGGTTCACCCGGCGCAGTTCCTCCTCCGCCCGCTTGCGCTCGGTGATGTCGCGCGCAATGGTCGAGGCGCCCACAATATGTCCGGTGCCGTCTTTGATCGGCGAAACGGTGAGGGAAACGTGAATGTCCCTGCCGTCCTTTCGCCGCCGCACTGTCTCGTAATGCTCGACGTGTTGCCCCTCCTTGAGCCGAACGAGAATCTGAGGAACCTCGTCCTCGTGTCCCGGCGGCACCAAGAGTGCGATGGACCGGCCCACCACCTCCGACGCCGCATAGCCGTAGATTTTCTCCGCGCCCGTGTTCCAACTTGTGATGACACCTTCGAGGGTCTTGCCAATGATGGCGTCATCCGTGGACTGGACGATGGCGGCGAGCTGGGCGGCCTCCATGAATTTCAAGTAGCTCTCGATCTCGTTTTTCAGGATCAGGGCCGCGTAATTGAAAAAAGGCCGGAGATGGCTGCGGATCTCGGTCGCCGACATGAGCATGCCATCGGTCTTGAGGACACCAATGAGCTGTTCGCCAACCATCAGAGGCAAGGCCCAGTAAGACGCCTTTGTGAAGGCAGGCGTCATCATTTTGGTGTCAGCGAAGTCCCGCACTTCCTCGACGAATTCCCGGTGCTCGAACACGGTGCGCACCATCGCGTCGTCCACGGTGTCCAACACCTTCCGCTCGCCATAGACATCGGTGTAGTGAATGTGGGAACCGATCAGGTAGTAGAGGGCGACATTCGTGCCGCCGAGGTTGTCAAGGATGAGCCGGACGATCGCCTCAGCAGTATGTTCGAGGCCCGGCACCTCGCTCAAGCTGTTCATCAGGTTGTTGACGAAATAGAGGTAGGACTTGTCCTTGGCGAGCGTCCGGGCCCGCTCCTCCAGTCTCGCCCATTCCTCTTTGGGCACGCTAATTACGTCAGACATGCAGGCTCCTCGTTCGTTGCGCGACTGCAGCTTGCAGGACAGTTTCAAGATTGTCCAGCCCGACGTCCTTCCACCTGAGCGGCAAATCCACCATCTGCGCGGCAGCCTCTGCTTCTGCCGCGAAATCGCCGGAGCAGGGTGTTCTGAGACCCAGAATGTATTTGCGGTCCGTTTGGAAAATCTCCCGGATGACCTCGATCCGATTCGTGCCGAGGCTCGAAGAGACGACGCGTGGCCAGTGCCGCGCCCATTCTTCCAGCAGGAAAAAAGCGCCGTTCTCGGTTTCCGTCAGGAACACGTCGTGACCGAGGAGCATGTCGAGGCAGTTTTGCCCGTCGGTCCTAAGCGCGCCGGCTTCCTCCAGCATGGACTCCATCTGAGGATGGCAGCAGCCGTAAAAGACGATGATGTCGCGGTCCCGATGCGCCACTAGGGCCGATTGCAGGGAGTAGGCCAGCTTGGCCAATTCGCAGTGCAGCACCGAATCGAGGAACAATGTGTCGAGAGGCCAGCCATTTTTCTCGATGAGCCGGAGAATTTCTTTTCGCAGGACACCGCAGCCCAAGAGCAAGAATCTCGCGGCATTCATCGGTTCATCTTTTCCCCTGCCTCCCAAACTCATACACCGCCTCAAGCATCGTCCGAATGTTCTCCTCAGGAATGTTGTAGGGCATGATGGCTGTGGTGAAGAGGAATTTTCCTCCCGGCATGCCGGCATCCATCAATCTCTTCACCTCACTTCTGATCTCTTCGGTTGACCAGTCTATGAGCTTGATATCGTTTATCGCTCCGCATGTGAGCGCCCGACCTGCAATGATACGCTTTCCCTCGGCGATGTCGGCCAGCGGACTCAGGTAGTAGGCTCCAATCCCCGTCCGTCCGAGCACGACGTCTATTACCTTGTTGAAACGCGCTTGCGCGCAGAAATACACAATGCCCTTGGTCCCGACGGCACTAATGTCCTTTTCGATCCATGGGAGAGAATGCTCCATGAAGTATTTGATCGGGACCGCATCCGTTGACCCGAAGAAATTGGCGTAGAAGAAAACGTCAGCCCCTGCCTTTCGGTATGCGGCAACCTCCTTTACGAGAAAGTCATGGCATTTGGCCAGCAGTTCGTCTCGCACCTCCGCCGGTCCCAGGAGAAGCAGTTCCATCCACTTGTCCATTCCCATCAGCATAGCCGGCAGAGTCATGGACGCGGTTATGTAGGCGCAGATGGGATATTTGCCGCCAACCTCTTGGCGAAGGATGCGCAGGCACTTGAGCGATTCCTGAAACACTGGATGAGCTGATACATCATCCGGAATCTGGAGCCGGTGAATATCGTCATAGGTATTGATTACAAAATGTTCCACGTTGGGGGGGCCGTCTTTCGCAAAAACGATCTTCTTGCAGCCGAGCAGTTCCGCCTCCCTCCCAACGTAGAACAGACTCCAGACGTTATCGTGACCGAATTTTTTCCGCATCTTGAGCTGCGCTTTGGCGACATATTCGCCGTGGGCATAATACTTTTCGAGAGAGATACCGAGTTCCCTCGCACCCTGGTCAAGCAAATTGCAAAAGACCGGGATGCGATCGGAAGCGGTTCCGTTCATCGCAGCGACGAGGCGTTCCATGCCGGTAATCATCGTTGCAACTCCTTGACCAAGTCAGCAATTACCTTTCCTGCCGTAATTCCATCCTCTGCCCACGCATCGGCTTGCACCGTCTTGTAGAGTTGATGGTCAAAACGGTAAGGCGCGCCACCAACAATGATCTTGATCCTGTCCTGCAATCCCCGCTCCTGCAAGATCCGCCGCACCTTGCGACACCCGTTTTCTCCGGTGGCCGTGTGGACCATGAGAGCCGAAATGCCGATGAGCTGCGCTTTGTGAGCGATCACCTCGTCCACAAATCGTTCCGCCGGCACATTCACCCCCAAATCAATGACATCGATCATCCGAGCCTTGAGACATCCCATGACAATCCGTTTCCCGAGCGCATGAAAGTCTCCCGGAGCGGTGCCGATTACTACGCGGCCAACCACTTCGGACATCTGCTTGAATTTCGGAATCATCTCCGCAGTCACGATATCGGCAATGCGAGCCGTTAGGAAGTGTTGGGCCAGATTGGCGTCGAAGTTTTCGTTGACCGCCGTGATCATCAGATCCATGGCAGGAAGCACGATCTTGAACACCGCGTCTTCCGGAGTCACTCCCTGCTCCACGGCGTCACGAACAACCTTCAGCGCCCGATCGCGGTTGGTGTCGAAGATCGCTTCGTTATACTGCTTGATTATATCTTCCACATTCATAGGCGCGCTCCGTCCGTCGGCCGCCTTCTTGGCTATGGCAGGTCTTCGGGGTGTATCCGCATACTTTCACTCGCTGGAGTTGTTCGTGATTTACTCCTCGGCAGACTCAGCAACCGCGAGCCTCTCAATGCAAAACGCGACACGGTCGGCATGCAAATCCCTGTCCCATAGTGGCGGCGCACTTTCCCCCATTGCTGTGAAGAGTCCAGATGCGGCTGGGCAACCTCGGATCACCCAGATGATCCGTTCGTCACTCGTGCTTTCAGTTTTGTGGACTAAAGACGTCATACCCACCGCCTTTCATCGCACCCGAGGCCTGTTACCATACACCTTTCACAATAGCCGAGTCAACCGCTGCACCAAAAAGAACCGGCGCGCCAGTAGTGAAACTGGATCGCACTCAACCGTTCGTTATTGCGGGAATAGGATGTTTCTGTTCGAGTGATTGAGCAGGGACGCCACTAAGATACACTTGTTGCGACTATTGGTGCCCGGGGCGAGACTCGAACTCGCACAGCCTTTGCAGGCCCGTGGATTTTAAGTCCACTGCGTATGCCATTCCGCCACCCGGGCAACCGCCAACACACTGCGGCGAGGTTACGCAGGACGAATGCCGACGTCAAACAGTCAGTCGGGCGGCACTCGCGTCGGCACTCGCGTCTTGTCAACGCCCTCATCGTTCGGCACTCTACCACGCACATGAAACTCGTCGTCGCCATCACTGGAGCCAGCGGGGCGCTCTACGCCCAGCGGCTGCTCGACCACCTGCGCGGGCAGGAGGTGCATCTGGTGCTAAGCGACTACGCAAAGGAGGTCGCCGCACTGGAACTGGACGGCGCCAAGCTCGTCGTGTCGGACGATGTCGTTTGCTACGACAACCGCTCCATGCGCGCGCCGTTCGTGAGCGGCTCGGCCCGATTCGATGCAATGGTCGTCATCCCCTGCTCCATGGGCACGCTCGGCCGCATCGCCAGCGGCACGAGCGACGATACCATCTGCCGCGCCGCCGATGTGTTCCTGAAGGAACGCCGCAAGCTCATCCTCGTGCCGCGCGAGACGCCTTACAGCCTTATCCACGTCCGCAACATGGAGCGCCTCCTCGAAGCTGGCGCGGACATCATCCCGGCTACGCCGTCGTTCTACAGCCGGCCGCAAACCGTCCAGCAAGTCGTGGACACCGTCGTGGCGCGCGTCCTCGACCACCTCGGCATCGAGCACAATCTGGCGAAACGATGGATGGAAGACAAATCGTGAGCACTGCATCAAACCGCGGGCCACTGGCCTATTTGCTCAAGCTCGGTGAGTTCATCAAGTTCTCGCACACGCTCTTTGCGTTGCCGTTTGCACTCGCCTCGATGCTGGTCGCATTCGAGAAAAAGCTCGGCCCCGCCACGCCGCCGGAGTGGCGCACGCTGCTGCTGATCCTGCTGGCAATGGCCGGCGCGCGCACGGCGGCGATGGCGTTCAACCGCATCGTGGACCGCAAGTTTGACGCCGCCAACCCGCGCACCGCCATGCGCCACCTGCCACAGCGCCAGCTCAGCCTCTTCAGCGCGTGGCTGCTCGTGGTGCTCGGCGCAGGCGCGCTCGTTGTCGCTGCGTGGTTTCTTAACCCGCTTTGCTTCTGGCTGTCGCCGGTGGCGATCTTCATCATCCTGTTCTACTCGTTTACGAAGCGTTTCACCGACTACTCGCACTTCTTCCTCGGCGTCGCGCTCGGCATCTCGCCCATCGGCGCATGGATCGCCGTCACCGGCAGTCTGCACGTCGCGCCAATCCTGCTCGGCGCGGCCGTCACACTCTGGGTCGCGGGGTTCGACATGATCTACGCCATCCAGGACGAGAAGTTTGATCGCGAGCACGGCCTGCACTCGATGGCCGTGCGCTTCGGCTCTTACGGGGCGCTGACCCTTGCGCGCATCCTGCACGGCTTCACCGTTGCGCTGCTGCTGGTTTTTGGGCTGGTCGCCGGCCGGCGCGGGCCGTTCTGGAGCGGACTTGCGGTCATCGTCGTCATGCTTTCTATTGAGCACATCATCGCGAGTTGGCGGTCGCTCAAGTGGGTCAACGTGGCCTTCTTTCGCGTCAACGCCATGGTGAGCAGCGTGTTGTTTATTGCCATCGCCGCCGATGTATATTTGCCCAAGAGATTGTTTACATGGTTTTAGAGAAACTCATCCGCCGCTCGGATCTGGCGGACATCTACGACAAGGTTGCCGCAGGACAGCGCATCGGTGACGACGACGCTCTGCTCCTCTACCGCTCCCGCGACCTCACCACCCTCGGCGCGATCGCCGACATTGTCCGCGAACGCAAGAACGGCAACCGCGCCTCCTACATCCTTAACCGCTATCTGAACTACTCCAACATCTGCGTCCTCTCCTGCCAGTTCTGCGAGTTCGGCAAGAAGAAGCGCGACGCCGAGGCGTTCGAGCTGACGCTCGAGCAGATGGTCGAGCGCGTCGCCAACGACCTGCGCCTCGGCATCACGGAGGTCCACATCGTCGGCGGGTTGCATCCGTCACTACCGTTCAGCTACTACACGGACATGATCCGCGCGCTGAAGGCGCTCGATCCGAAACTGCACATCAAGGCATTCACCGCCGTTGAGCTTTACCATTTCGCCTCGTTGACGAAGAAGCCGCTTGCCAAAATCCTCACCGTCCTGCGCGAGGCCGGCCTCGACTCCATCACCGGTGGCGGCGCGGAGATTTTCGCGCAGCGTGTCCGCGATATCCTCTGCAAAGGCAAGGAAACCGCCGACGAGTATCTCGACTGCCACCGCGCCTGGCATCGCATGGGGATGCGCTCCACCTGCACGATGCTTTACGGCCACATCGAGACGCTGGAGGAACGCGTGGACCATCTGCGGCGGCTGCGCGAGCTTCAGGACGAGACGCACGGTTTCACTTCATTCGTGCCGCTCCATTTCGTGCCGGATAAGACCAAGCTCGCGCACATCACGCCGGCCAGCGGCTTTGACGACCTGCGCAACCTCGCCATCGCCCGCATCTACCTCGACAACTTCGATCATATCACCGGTTACTGGATCGCGCTCGGCATGAAGCTCGCGCAAGTCTCCCTCAGCTTCGGCGTGGACGACTTGCACGGCACCATCATGGAGGAACGCATCTTCGAAATGGCCGGCGGCAGTGGCGGCCAGCAGCAGACCCGCGAGCAACTCGAACGCGCCATCCGCGAGGTCGGCCGCATTCCCGTCCAGCGCGACTCACTCTTCCAGCCGATTAAAGTCAGCGAGGCCGGCGCCGAACCGGTTCAGGAGGTGACTACATGAGCACCGCCCCACGCATCGGCTGTGTTCCCTATCTCAACGCCAAGCCGCTCATCTACGGTTTGGAAAACGAAGTCGTGTTCGAACATCCCGCCCGGCTTGCCCAACGCTTGGCCGCGCGCGAACTCGACACCGGCCTCGTGCCCGTCGTCGAAGTCTTTCGCCGCCCCGACTACGTCATCGTGGACGACATCTCCATTGCATGCTGTGGCCCCGTTTACAGCGTCATCCTCGCTCACCGCGTCCCGCTGCAATCGCTACGCGAAGTCGTTGTGGACGCCTCCTCCGGCACCTCCGCCCTCCTGTTGAAAGTCCTCCTGCAAAAACGCTTTGGCCTGAAACTGCGCTACGTCACCGAATCCCTCGCCGACAAACACAGCAACGCCAACGCGCAGATGCTCATTGGCGACCAAGCTATCCGGTTCCATCAAACCCGCGGCGACTGGCAGATTCTTGATCTCGGCCAAGCGTGGTCCGACTGGACTCAGATGCCGTTCGTGTTTGCCGTCTGGGCTGTCCACGCCGACTATCCGAAACTATCTACCCTCGTCAGAAAACTGACTGCCGCGCGCACCGCCGGTTGCGCGCACATCGAGGACATCATCGCGCGCGAACAGGGCGGCGACGCGGCTTTCCGCCGCCGCTACTTCGGCCAGAACGTCTATTTCAACCTCGGCCCGCGCGAGAAGGAAGCCATGCGGCTCTTCCGCCAACTCCTGATTGAGTTTGGCGAGTTGAAAGCCCCCTACGAACTGCGCTTCGTGAAATGAACAAAGGGTTTCACACAACAATCGGCAAAGTGCTCGACGGCGGACGCATCGCCGCCGAGGACGCGCTGTGCCTGTATCGCACACTGTCACTGGGCGAACTTGGCATGTTGGCCGACGCGCGACGCCAGCAGAAGAAGGCCGACGCTTACGACGGACGCGGCAACCAGATCGTCACCTATATCGTTGACCGTAATATCAACTACACCAACGTCTGCGACGTCTATTGCAAGTTCTGCGCGTTCTACCGCACCGAGAGCGACGCCGAGGGCTACGTCATCAGCCACAAGGAAATCGCCCGCAAGGTCGAGGAGCTTGTCGCCGTCGGTGGCACGCAAATCCTGTTGCAGGGCGGCCATCACCCGAAGCTCGGCATCGAGTTCTATCTCGACCTGCTCGGCTTCATCAAGACCCGCTTCCCGCAGGTGAACATCCACGGCTTCTCGCCGCCGGAGTTCAACCACTTCGCCGAGGTCTTTCGGATGCCGCTGGCAGAGGTCATCCGCCGTTTCAAGGAGGCCGGCCTCGGCAGCATCCCCGGCGGCGGCGCGGAAATCCTCGTGGACCGCGTCCGTAACCGCATCGCGCCGAAGAAATGCAAGACCGACGATTGGCTCGCCGTGATGCGTTGCGCGCACGAGCAGGGACTGCGCAGCAGCGCGACGATGATGTTCGGCCACGTCGAGACGGTCGAGGACCGCATCGAACACCTCCAGCGGCTGCGCGACCTCCAGGACCAGACCGGCGGCTTCACGGCGTTCATCTGCTGGACGTTCCAGCCGGAGCACACCAAGCTCCGCGCGCAGACCGTTGGCAGTCACGAGTATCTGCGGATGCTGGCGCTGGCGCGCGTCTTCCTCGACAACTTCGACAATGTGCAGGCGTCGTGGGTCACGCAAGGCCCGAAGATCGGCCAAGTGGCGCTGAAGTTCGGCGCAAACGATTTCGGCGGCCTGATGATGGAGGAGAACGTCGTCAGCAGCGCCGGCACAGCCTTCTGCGTAACACTGGACGAAATGAAGCGCCTCATCGCCGAACTCGGCTACGAGCCACGGCAACGGGATAATTGGTATCGGTTGCTGTAGGTGGCTTCGCGCGGAGCGTGACCACTACTTTGGTATAACCCCTAAAATTTTCCTTTAGCGCCGCCGCGTCATTGTGCAATCATCACAAGGCGGTTTCTGGAAGCGACCGAACATGCTCTGCATGGCATTCCACCGCCGCTCAGCAAGAATGATGGAAACACGCCGTTGGTTTTTATTGATGATCGCGCTGGCCGCCTGCTGCTTGTGGGCGGGCTGCGGGCGCGACCATTACCATAAATCAGCGGACAAGGAGGTTTACGGCATCATCGGCAAGCGGCAGGGGGAAATTCTGGGCAAGACCAACGGCACTTTCAGCATCAACACGCCCTACTCCAGCCGCAAGCCCGCTGAGGTTCCCAGCCCGGAAATCATCGAGCAGCGGTTGAAGTCGTCGAAGCGGCCCATGACGCTCGCCAACGCGCTCAAAACTGCCGTGTCCAAGAGCCGCGAGTATCAGTTCCAAAAGGAGAGGGTCTATCTGACGGCGTTGACGCTGACGGCGGAGCGCTACGACTTCAAGCCGAAGTGGGCGGGATCCAGCACGGCGGCCTTCACACGGAACAGCAGCGGTTATCTCGACCAGTCCATCGAGACGGATTTCAGCGTCACGCAACTGCTCAAGTCCGGCGGCCAGCTCAGCATCAGCATGATGAACGACGTGCTGGCGTATTACAGCGGCGGCGGCATCCACTACACGACGCCGTTCTTTGCGCAGTTCACTCAGCCGCTGTTGCGGGGCGCGGGCTACAAGATTGCGACGGAGGGCCTCACGCAGGCGGAGCGAAATGTGGTGTATGACATCCGCACTTTCGCGCGTTACGAGCAAACGTTTGCGGTGGACATCGTGACCAGTTATTTCCGACTGTTGCAACAACGGGAGGTGATCCGCAACGATTACGGGACCTACCAGAACCTGAGCCGCGCGCGGGATCAGGCGGAAGCGCTGAGCGTGGACCGGATGGCGGCGTATCAGGTGGACCAGGTGCGCCAGGACGTGTTGACGGCCATGAGCCGCTATATTACGGATTCGCAGAGTTACCGGAACTCGCTGGACAACTTCAAAATCAAGCTGGGTCTGCCCGTGGGCGAGGAGTTGGTGCTGGACGACCAGCCGCTGGAAACACTGCGAAAGGCCAGCCTGCCCATGCTGTCGCTGACGGACGACCGCGCCCACCAAATCGCCGTTCAGCGCCGGCTCGACGTGCAGAACGACATAGACAAGTTCGAAGATAGCAAGCGCAAGATCGAGGTCGCCGCCAACGGGTTGATGCCAGACCTCAACCTCTTTGCCGGTGTGAAGATGGTGCAGCCTCAGGGGTATGATTACTCGCGCTTCGACGTGAACCAATACCAGGCCCTCGGCGGCATCGAGTTGAACCTGCCTCTGGATCGCCTGAAGGAGCGCAATACGTTCCGAGCGTCGCTGATTACCTTCGAGCAACAGTTGCGCTCGCTGACGCTGTCTCTGGACAACATCCGCAACGAGGTGCGGGTGGGTTTGCGCACGCTGGAGCAGAAGCGGAAAGATTACGACATTCAGGAAGCCGCGGTAAAGCTGGCCAAACGCCGTGTCGAGAGCGCCACGCTGCTCCTGCAAGCGGGCCGGGCACAGATGCGCGACCTGTTGGATGCGCAGTCCTCGCTGCTCACCGCCCTCAATGCCTTCAACGCTGTGCTGGTGGACTACTACGCGGCGCGCTGGTCGTTGCTGAACAACCTCGGCGTGATCCGCACGGACATTGATAATTTCTGGATGGCGGAACAGCCGATCCCGCAGCCCGAGGGAGCCGGCGCGCCGGCGGTCGAGGCCAAGGCAGCGGCGCAGCCAGCGAAGGAAGATTTGATTCCGCCGGACAAACTTTTCCGGTAATAAAGGCATGTCATGACATTAGATTCGTTGCGCGCAGTTCTGGATCAACGATTGAAAGGCAAGCCTGTCGTGGGCAAGCTCTGGCAATTGAGCCAGGCGCACCCGCGATGGGCAATGGCCGCTGTGGCAGTCGTGGTTGCACTGGTGGTGTGGCTTGCCAGCAGTGCGGCGCACACCAATGGCACCCAGCGCACTTACTACACCGTCAAGCGCGGTGACTTTCTGATCTCGGTCGTCGAAGGCGGCACGTTGCGGGCACTGAACGAATTCTCCATACGCTCCGAAGTTGAAACGATGACCAAGATCATCAGCATCGTCCCCGAGGGAAGCTCCGTTCGCAAAGGCGAGCTGTTGGTGCAACTCGATTCGAGCCAGATCAAAGAGAGCATGGACTCGCAGGAGATCACGCTCGAAAACAGCCGTTTCGCGCTCCTCCAAGCCGAACAAGCCCTCGCCATCCAAAAAAGTTTGGTTGAAAGCAATATCAAGGACGCTGAGTTGAGGGTCGAGTTTGCCAAGTCCGATTTGGAAAAATATATCAAGGGCGATTGGCTGCAACTGAAGAACGACTCGGAAAGCAGGATCACCCTCGCGGATCAGGACCTGGAGAGGACCAGGGACCGACTGGAATGGACAAAAGTGTTGCACCAAAAAGGCTACGCCACCAAGTCGGAGTTGCAGGCCGACAGTCTGGCCCTGAAGCAGAAAGAAGTTGCCCTGTCACAAGCCAAGGAAGCGCAGCAGTTGTTGATCAAATACGATTATCCGAAGAAGCGGCGTCTGCTCGAAGCTAACCTCGAATCGTATGAAAAAGAACTCGAACGGCTCAAGCAGCGTTCTGCCGGCCAGATCGCCCAGTCCGAGGCTGAACTGGCAGCACGCCGAAGAACCCTGGCCTTGCAACAGGAACGCTACGATGAGCTAAAAAAACAGATGGCTTTGTGCATGATCCATGCTCCATCCGACGGTCTGGTGGTTTACAGTTCCAGCACTTCCGGCTCTTATTCCAGCATCTTGATCGAGGAAGGCGCCTCCATCCGCTATCGGCAGGAGATTATCAAGCTGCCCGACGTCAACCAGATGGTCATCGAGATTCGGGTGCATGAGTCGCACATCACCCGAATCCGGCCGGGCCAGACCTCCTATGTCACAATTGACTCGATGCCAGAATCGCGCCTGAAGGGTCACGTTCACAAAGTGGCCGTGCTGCCGGATGCCTCCAGCCGCTACTACAACCCAACGCTCAAGGTCTATGCCACCGAAGTGTTGATTGACGACCCGTTGCCGACTGAACTCAAACCCGGCGTCTCCGGGCGGGCGGAGGTCGTCATTACCAACCTCCACAATGTCGTGGCTGTGCCAATCCAAGCAGTCACCTCGGTCAAAGGCGAACAGGTTTGTTTCGGGAAAGAGGCAAAGCCCGTGCCCGTCGAAATTGGTCTCTACAATGATAAGTTCATTGAAATCAGATCTGGACTGAAGGAAGGCGACAATGTGTTGTTGGCGCCGTTGCTGGCTGAATCGGATGAGATTGATTTGTCCGGCTCGATCGTCGCAGCCAAGGACTACGAAGCTGACCGCAAGAGCACGCCGAAGAAACGCAAGGCTGCCTCCAAAGGCACCCTCATTCAAGGTAAACCAGTCGTGACGAAACCGCCGACGCCGCTGGAAACCCTCCAGCAACCGCTAAACGAACTGCGCCGCGCCGCCCAGCCGTTGGAGCCACCACTGGCCGCCCTCAAACAATCCGCCGTGCGCGGCGCTCCTGGCGCCCCGGCTGGCCGTGCTACCAACGCGGTGACTTCCACCGGTAGAACATCCGTCCAGTCGCCATGAGCAGAAGTCCGATTATACGGCTCGAAGGATTGGAGAAAACCTACGACCTGGGCGCCATCAAAGTCCATGCTTTGCGCGGCGTAAGCCTCGACATCCAAGCCGGCTCCTACGTGGCCATCATGGGACCGTCCGGCTCCGGCAAATCCACGATGCTCAATCTTCTCGGCTGCCTCGACCGTCCCAGCGGCGGCCGTTACTTCCTCGGCGGCGAGGACGTCTCACAGATGGACGACGATGAGCTTTCGGCCGTGCGCGGCAAGCGGCTCGGCTTCATCTTTCAATCCTACAACCTCATTGACCAGCTCACCGTCATCGAAAACATCCACGTCCCGCTCTTCTATCAGGGTCGCGACATCAACGAGTGCTATGACCATTGTGTGAACCTGGCCAAACTGGTCGGTCTCGGCAACCGGCTGCACCACCGGCCCAAGGAGCTTTCCGGCGGTCAGCAACAGCGCGTCGCCATTGCGCGATCGCTCGTCAACGACCCGTTGATGATTCTCGCCGACGAGCCTACCGGCAACCTCGACTCCGCCACCGGCACCGAAATTCTGACGTTGCTCGACAAGCTCAATGGCGAGGGCAAAACCATCGTGCTCGTCACCCACGGTGAAGAAGTCGCCGAGCGCGCCCACCGCGTGCTCCACATGAAGGACGGCGTCATTGACCACGAAATCCATCAGCGCACGCTCCAACATGTGGTCGAGGAACTGGAACACGACACAGTCGAGGAGCCACCGGCGCCATGATCAACGCGCCCGCCATCCTCCTCACCGTCCACCTCGGCATCAAGAGCCTGCTGCTCCACAAGCTCCGCTCGGCGTTGACCATGCTCGGCATCATCTTCGGTGTCTGCTCCGTCATCGCCATGCTCGCCATCGGCGAGGGCGGCTCCTACGAAGCCCAACAAGCCATCAAGAAACTGGGCAGCAACAACATCATCATCCGCAGCATCAAACCCTCCGAATCCAACGTCGTGGGCAGTTCCGGTCGCAGCCGCATCAGCGACTATGGCTTGACCTATTCCGATGCCGGCCGGCTGCAAGCAACCCTCGTCGGCGCCCAACACGTGTTGCCCATGCGCATCATCCGCGACAGCGTCCGCTTCAACCGCTTCGTCGTCCCCAGCCAGATCATCGGCACCCATCCAACCTACGCGAGCATCACCGGACTCGAAATATTTCGCGGCAGGTTCCTCACCCAAAATGACGAAACCCATATTGACAACGTCTGCGTCATGACGGTCAGCCTCGCCAACCAGTTGTTCCCCTTCCAAGACGCGCTCGATGAAGAAGTGCGCGTCGGCATGGACTACTACCGCGTCGTCGGCTTGGTGCGCGAGAAATCCTCCATGGATAAACGGCCCGGTGCCAGCGCGCCCGACAGCGGCAGGGCGCTCGACAACAATCTCTACATCCCGCTCTCGTGCGCGCGCAGCCGCTTCGGCGAGATCCTTTTCCGCCGTTCCGCCGGCAGCTTCGAGGCCGAGCGCGTCCAGCTTCATCAGATCACCGTGCAAATGACTGACACCGATGCCATCGAGCCTGCTGTGCCCGACATCGAAGCCATGCTGCGGAAGTTTCACACCAGGAAAGACTACGAAGTCATCGTGCCGTTGCAACTCCTGCGGCAGGCCGAGCAGACCAAGCGCATCTTCAACGTCGTCCTCGGCTCCATCGCCGCCATCTCGCTGCTGGTCGGCGGCATCGGCATCATGAACATCATGCTGGCGACCGTCACGGAGCGCACCCGCGAGATTGGCGTTCGCCGTGCCCTCGGCGCCCGCAAGAAGGATATCATCACTCAATTTCTGGTGGAAACTGTCGTGCTTTCTCTTGGTGGAGGTCTCATCGGAGTCGCCGTGGGCGTTCTTGTGCCGATGATCGTGTCCTACTTCGCCGACATGAAAACCATCATCACATTCTCGTCCCTGGCATTGGCCTTCGGCATCTCCGGCTTGACCGGCATCATCTTCGGCATCTACCCCGCCCGCCGCGCCGCGAACCTCAGCCCCATCGAGGCGCTGCGACACGAATAGGCGGCGGCTTCAAAAAGTATTGTTTACAATCCGGTCTGAAGGCACATACTGCGCACGCCATCCAAGAGATGGCGGCGACGAGGACCGCCCAGAAATGGAAAACAGTCAAGGCGTTGACATCGAAGGCTTCGAACTGCTCGATCGGCTCGGCGGCGGCAGCATGGGGGAGGTTCATCGCGCACGTGATCTGAGCACCAACCAGATCGTTGCGCTGAAACTGCTTTATCCATTCCTCTCCGGCAACATCACCTACCTGCAACGCTTTCGCGCCGAGGCCGAGGCCGCGCAACGGCTGGATCATCCCAATCTCGTGAAGGTTTACCGCGCCGGTCAGAGCGGCCTGACTCATTTCATCTCCATGGAGTTCGTGGATGGCTCGAATCTTCTCAAGCTGATTCGCGCTGAGGGCGCGCTGACGGAGGCCACGACCGCCGCCATCGGCATGTGCGTCGCCTCCGCGCTGCACACCGCGTGGGAACGCCAGCGGTTGATCCATCGCGACATCAAACCCGAAAACCTGCTTATCAGCAGCACCGGCACGGTCAAGGTCTGCGACTTGGGCATCGCCAAGCGCATGGTCAGCGGTGTGCCAGCGTTGACCCGCACCGGCATGACGCTCGGCAGCCCACACTACGTTGCGCCTGAGCAGGCCCGCGGCGAGAAGGAGATTGATATGCGCGTGGACATCTACGCCCTCGGCGCCACGCTTTACCATGCCGTCACCGGCCAGACAGTGCATGATTCTGAGAGCGAATTCGGCCTGATGATCAAGCACGCCACCGAGCCGGTCAAAGACCCTCGCACCATCGCGCCCAACCTGGGAAACGCGTTGGCCGATCTGTTGGTGCGGATGCTGGACCTAGACCGTAATCGCCGGCCCGCTAACTGGTATCTGGTCCACGAGCAATTGTCCTCCATCTACGAAGACATCGAGCACCCCGCGTCCGACGGGCAACAGATACGGCTGGGTTCTCAGTCCAACTGAACCCCACAGATCGTGGGCGGCTGCGGAGAATTTCTTGCCCCAAAAAAACCCATCGCGTAGGCTCTGCGTCCCGAAGAAAGCACTAACATGAAAACGACACATGTCTCCGCCGTCGCGCAAACTGTGACTTCCAACCGCCGCCAATTTCTCAGCCAGGTCGCCGCATGGTCCGCCGGGCTTCTCGCCGCGCCGCCCATCTTTCAGGTTTTCCCGCAGTCGCTCAACGCCGCCACGGCCGAGCCGCTCCTGTCCGTCGGCAAAGGCACCGATTACGAGGCGCTTCTCGTCAAGGTCTTCGAGCCGCTCGGCGGCATCGCCCCCTTTGTCAAGAAAGGCGCCCGCGTCGTCATCAAGCCCAACATGTCGTGGGACCGCAAACCCGAGCAGGCCGCCAACACCCATCCGCTGCTGGTCAAAGCGATGGCCAAGCTCTGCCTCAGCGCCGGCGCGTCCAAGGTCATGATCTTCGACCGCACCTGCCAGGACATGCGCCTCTGCTACGCCAGTTGCGGCACGCCGGCCGCCATCGAATCGTTGAACGACCCGCGCGTCACCTGCTCCTTCGTGGACGACCGCAAGTTCGTGCCGGTCAAGATTCAGAAGGGCAGGAGCATCACCGAGTGGGAGTTCTACAAGGACGCGATCAGCGCCGATTGCTACATCAACATGCCTATCGCCAAGGACCACAAACTCGCGCGCCTCACGCTCGGCCTGAAGAACGTCATGGGCGTCATCGGCGGCAAGCGCGGCCAGCTTCACCAGGGCCTCACCCAGAAGGTCGTGGACCTCAACACCGTCCTGCGGCCGACGCTGACCATCGTGGACGCCACGCGCATCCTGCTCCGCAACGGCCCCAGCGGCGGCAAGCTCGATGACGTGAAGGAACTCCACACACTCTTCGCCTCCGCCGACACCGTCGCCGCCGACGCCTACGCCACCACGCTCTTTGGCATGAAGCCCGACGAACTGGAGACCACGAAGGCCGCGTTCGCGATGGGCCTCGGCCAGATGGACCTCAACAAGGTCAAGATCGTGAAAGTGTAGGACAGGCATCCTGCCTGTCCCGCCTTTCATCAAATGGACAGGCAGGATGCCTGTCCTACTTTCTTCATCGTGAACTTTCGTCTGTCGCACATCCCGTCGAAGTGGTGGCGTCGTGCTGCGCAACTCCTCTGTCTCTTCATCTTCCTCTGGCTGTTTCGGAAGACCGAGAGCGACGGCAGCGGCAGCATCGCTTACGGCGCAAACATCTTCTTCCGCCTCGACCCGCTCGTGGCCGCATCCGCCGTGCTCGCGGGCGTGAAGTTCATCGCCGCGCTCTGGCCGGCGCTCGTCACCGTCGCGCTCACGCTCGTGCTCGGCCGGTTCTTTTGCGGCTGGGTCTGCCCGCTCGGCACGCTGCTCGACATTGCCAGCCACGCGATCCCGAAAAGCACCACACCGCCCAACCCGCGCTGGCGCGTTGTGAAATACTTCCTGCTCGGTGTCGTGCTCGCCAGTGCCGTGCTCAGTTGCCAGATCGTCGGCTACCTCGACCCGTTCTCCATCCTCGTGCGCGGCATGGCCGTGGCCGTGGACCCGTGGATGAACCGCGCCGTCACCGCGCCGTTCACGCTGCTCTACCAGCAGACGCCCGAATCCGTCTCCAACTTCACCGAGCCGATCTACGCCTTCCTCAAGGCCTACCTTCTGCCGTTTCAGCAAAACTCCTTCGCCTTCTCCATCGTCTCCTTCGTCATCCTCGTCGGCGTCTTCGCGCTGGAATTTGCCGAGCGTCGCTTCTGGTGCCGCAACCTCTGCCCCGCCGGCGCGCTCATCGGCATCTTCGCGCGCTTCTCGCTGCTGCGGCGTTTCCCGGCGCGCGCCTGCGGCCGTTGCAAGGCCGAGACCGACTATACCGCCCGCTGCCGCATGGGCGCGTTTAACGACCGCGGCCTCCTGCAACCGGAGTCCTGCAACCTCTGCCTCGACTGCCTCGACGACTGCCCCATGGACCTGCCCAAGTTCACCTTCGACAAGCCCAAGACCGCGCCCGCGCCGTTCGAGCCGTCGCGCCGGCTCTTCCTCGGCTCCGTCGTCACGGGCATGGCCCTGCCGCTGGTCTCCGGCGCCGTGCATGCCGCGCGCTGCCTGACCGCGGACCTCGTCCGCCCGCCCGGCGCGCTGCCGGAGGAGAAGTTCCTCGACCTCTGCGTCCGCTGCGCCGAGTGCATGAAGGTCTGCACCACCAACGCCCTCCAACCGGTCCTCTTCGAGGCCGGCCTCGACGGCGCGTTCTCGCCGCGCTTCATGGGGCGCATCGGCTACTGCGAATACAACTGCACCCTCTGCGCCCAGGTCTGCCCCACCGGTGCCATCGCCCTGCTGCCGCTGCCCGAAAAACAAAAGTTCATCATGGCCAAGGCCGTGTTCGACAAGGAGCTGTGCCTGCCGTTCAAGAAAGCCGAGTCCTGCATCACCTGCGAGGAACATTGCCCGTTGCCCGAGAAGGCCATCCTCTTCAAAGACGTCGAAGTCACCCACCCCATCACCAAGCAGCGCGTCATCGTCAAGCGGCCCTACATCGTTTGGAGCCTCTGCATCGGCTGCGGCATCTGCGAAACCAAATGCCCCATCGAAGGCAAATCCGCCGTCCGCATGATTCGCGAAGAAGCCGTCCCCCCCGCCGTCCGCAACGACCGCGAGATCATGGAGATGCCCAGCCAACGCTGAGTCGCAGAAATACCTGTCTCCATGTTGTGGCCGGAGTTGCTAACGCAACTCCGCCCCCAAGGGGACATTTCTAAAGAGTTATGATGGGGACATTCTCATGGAGTTCCGACAATCGCAGAAATACCTGTTTACAATTCCGACTCTGCCCACTAGCATCCGCGAACCATGAGGATGGTGGGTTCAAGGAATCGTTTCTTCGTAAACGATGCGCGCGGCGGTAGAGTTTCGCCTTCACCCGCGCGCCAGTTCCTCAGAATCACCAGACCCTCGCTGTGGACATCTGCGACACGGTGGATTTTTTCTACCGCAAAGGCCACGACTCCTCCAACCGTCGCGCCAAATGCGCCAACTGGGGCGTCGTCTATGACGAGACCAAGCCGCAGCCCGCACCGGCTGCAACGACGCAAACGACTTCGCCAAGTAAGTAGAACATCCAACTAGCGAGGCAGCCATGAAAGTCACCTACACGCCTGTTCGTGTCGAGTTGGTGCGCCCGCCCGACAGTTTGAAATGGTATCAGCGACTATGGTATGCCCAACGATGGCGGGTTATAGACAAAGTGCGTGTCGAGATTTGCGAAGGAAGCCACCAGCACATCATTGAAGTGGACGCTGGTTTGGTCACAGACTTTGCAAGCGTCCCTAGGCTGTTTAAGATATTCTTCCCCGAATCCATGATTATAGGTGTGGGCGCATTGGTTCACGACCAACTTTACAAGACTGGCGAGGTCGGCAAGCGAATCGCCGACGCCATCCTGGCCGGCCTGCTGCAAGACTGCGACGGTGCAACAAACTTTCAAGCGGAGCTTTTCTTCCTCGCAGTCCACATGTTCGGTTTTGCCGCGTGGAATCAACACCGAGAAAAGGACGGAAAATCGTAGGCAGATTCATCATTTTAGTTCATCGGGCGTGTTCATTGATAACACAAACAATAGTGGTGGAGTTGGCCGTGCAACAGTGATACTTGCAGTGGGCAAGAAAAAGCAAAGATGTGATGTCGGTGCCGCGTAGAAGGAGGATGTTATGGCTGATGACAAGAAACATGATCGGATTCTTCAACTAGAAGAAGAGGTTAAGGAGTTGCGGAAGCAACTCAACGACCAACCCTCGGCGCATTTTAAAGAATTGACTGAGGCAACTCTTGCCAATCTCAAAGCGGCTAATACGGCGCTTACTGACAGCTATAAAACCAGATGGGGGAGCCTAGGTATAATGTTGCCAGTTATTACAGTCATCTTGACTGCGGCTGTTGGTTACCAGCTTTGGAAAGCGGAAACAATCACGACCATTTCTGATCGTAGCGAAAAAGCAGTTCAGACCGTGGCGGACTCGGCTCGCGTGCTTGGCCACTTTGCTAATGCCATGTGTATCCTAGATAATGGCTTTAGGGAACTGTGGAAGGAAAGGTATTCCATATCAGCGAAGTATGCTGATCAAACCGTGGAGGATTTGAAATCAGCCCGCGAGATCATCCGTCATTTCCCGGGCAACAAACCCGATGAAGCAAACTTCAAAACTTCGCTCGATGAAACTGCAAAGAAACTACTTTTCTCCGCATATTCATTAAAAGCGCACTCCTGCATTGAGATTTACAGGCTAACAAAGGTCGGAAACAGTGGTGGTAATAGGGACAAACTCAGACCTGTCCTTGATGTTGTAAAAGCAATGATGGCAATCGATGAGAAAAAGGAACGCTGGGAAAGCCACCACTTTCTTGGCTTGTATTACAGCTACAATGAGAATTTCGAAGAGGCAAGAAAAGAGTATGAGGAATCCATCAAGCTGGATTTTGACACGAAGCTGGATGCGATTAACCTAGCTGAAGATTATTTTGTGAATGAACATTTTGACAAGGCATTGGAAACGGCACTCTCTCAACAGAAATATGATCCAGATGCTGCGACTGAGATTCACTTAGCGGCAAAATTCTTTGAGCGCGCATCATTGCTTCTTGAAAAGGACGACCTAAAACAAGAAGAAATATTTCTCAAACATGATATAGGACCGCTTCGAGGATATGGAAAAACTTACAGCTTTAGTGAACTCATAGATTTCGAAAAGGATATAGGGACAAACAAACTTGTGAAAGCCAAGTTCACTCAACCTCAAAAGGATGCGGTCAGACGAATGATCAAAGGCTTTGTCGATTCCTCAAAAGGTGTCGGAATATTGCCGGAGAAGGGCAACAATTGAAATGTTGTTCCTATTTCTGCTCACCAACCGCTCTCAGCCGACGGTAGCGCAAGGAATTGTTCACTCTTTCATGGGTCGAACAAAACGAGGGAGCGAGCTTCGCGGCTAGAGCAGATTCGAATCTCCCAACAGTGGCGGGCTACAGCGCCTCGCATAGTTCGCTGCGCTCGCAGAGGTCGTTGGGACCACTCCATGACATGGAGGCTACGAATCCGATGGCTTAGAGTTTGGTGTCGTTGGAAACTCGTATTTACCCCGAATCAACAAGAAGTGTCACGAGGGTTTTCAGATTCAACTCCGTCGCATCGGCCACGCGCAGGTCAGATGCGTTGAGATTGTGTTTGACTGCGTTCACCCATTCCCCGCTACGGCAAGAGGACGGTGGAGCCGGTGGTTTTGCGGGCTTCGAGGTCGCGGTGGGCTTGGGCGGCTTCGCGCAGGGGATAGGTCTGGTTGATCGTCACTTTGACGGCCTTGCTCTTGACCACGGCGAAGAGTTCGCGCGCCGCCGCGACGAGGTCTTCGCGCCGGGCGGTGTAGTGGAACAGCGTCGGGCGCGTCAGGAAGAGGGAGCCTTTCTGGGAAAGGACGGCGGGGTTGAACTGGGCGACCGGCCCGGAGGTGTTGCCGAAGCTCACCATGAGGCCGCGCGGCGCGAGGCAGTCGAGGGAGTCCATGAAGGTGTCCCGGCCGACGCCGTCATAGACGACCGGCACGCCGGCGCCGCGGGTGATCGCCTTGACGCGTTGGACGAAGTTTTCCCTGGCGGTGACGATGACGTGTTTGCAGCCGGCTTTTTTCGCCAGCGCGGCCTTCGCGTCGCTGCCGACGGTGCCGATGACGGTCGCGCCGAGGCTCCTGGCCCATTGGCAAAGGATGAGGCCGACGCCGCCGGCCGCGGCGTGCATGAGGAGGGTGTCGCCTTTGCGGACCTCGTAGGTGCGGCGGATGAGATACCACGCGGTCATGCCCTTGAGCATAATGGCGGCGGCGACGCGGTCGTCCACGCCGGCGGGGATTTTGATGAGCCGCGCGGCGGGACGCAGGAGCCACTCGGCGTAAGCGCCAATGGGATGCGCGTAGGCAACGCGGTCGCCGGCCTTGAACTCCTTCACGCGCGGGCCGACCGTTTCAACGACGCCCGCTCCTTCCATGCCGAGAGTGGTCGGCAGCGGCACCGGATACAGGCCGGAGCGATGGTAGGTGTCTATGAAGTTGAGGCCGACGGCGGTGTTGCGCACGAGCACTTCCCCCGGGCCGGGCTTGGCGACATGGACTTCCTCCCAGTGCATCTTTTCGGGGCCGCCGGTTTCGTAAATGCGAATCGCGTGAGGCATATCGTTTTTCCAAGGGTGGCTGACCTCATGCCAGCCGCTGAACGCCAGAAGGTAGCGGATGTGGCGGAAAGGGCAAGGCGGCGGACGTGGGATGCGCTTGCCGTCGCGAGCGCGTTTGTGGTTTAGTGGGCGGCAGAAAGCTGCCACCTATGAAAAGACCTTTTCACCTTCTTGCCCTGCTGTCGCTGCTGTTGCTAGTCCCTCCCGCGTTCGCCCAGAGTGACGTTGAGTTCAAGCGCATCGAGGACGTGATCTACGGCCGCAAGTTCGGCGTCGCGCTCACGCTGGATGTGATCCAGCCGGTGAAGGCCAATAACGGCCACGCTGTGATCTTCATGGTCAGCGGCGGGTGGGTCTCCAACCACGAGGGCGTGAACCCGAAATACTATGCGCCGTTCCTGAATCGAGGCTATACCGTCTTCGCCGTCTGCCACGGCTGCCAGCCGAAGTTCACCATCCCGGAAATCACGCAAGACATTCACCGCGCCGTGCGGTTCATCCGCCACAACGCCGCGACGTGGGGCGTGAACCCGGATCGCTTCGGCATCACCGGCGGCAGCGCAGGCGGTCATCTCTCGACGACGATGGGCACGCAAGGCGAACCGGGCAACCCCAAAGCCAAGGACCCGATTGATCGCGAGAGCAGCGCCGTGCAGGCCGTGGCATGTTTCTATCCGCCGACGGACTTCCTTAACTACGGCACCGCCGGCGAGGACGCGGTGGGCGTCGGCATTCTGAAGAACTACAAGGCCGCGTTCGGCCCGGCCTCCGAAACGCCCGAAGGCCGCCAGAAGCTTGGCAAGGAAATCTCGCCCATCTACTTCGTCACGGCGAAAATGCCGCCCACGCTCATCATCCACGGCGACGCCGACAAACTCGTGCCGATGCAGCAGGCGGAGAGTTTCGTCAAGCGCGCCACCGAAGTCGGCGCCAAAGCCATGCTCATCGTCAAGCCCGGTGCCGGTCACGGCTGGAAGGACCGCGATCCAGACCTCAACGCGATGGCCGATTGGTTCGATGAACATCTGCGCGGCATGAAGAAGTAAACAGGCCCGTCGCACCGACGGCATTCTCCCATGTCAGCCCTGCAAATCCGCCGCATGACGGTCAATGACATCCCGTTTGGGATGGAGATGAAGACCGCCGCTGGCTGGAACCAGGTCGAAAGCGACTGGCGCGCGTTCCTCAGCTACAATCCCGAAGGCTGTTTCATCGCGGAATGGGATGGCCAACCCGTTGGCACGACCACGACCACGATCCACGACGGCAAGGTTGCGTGGATCGGCATGGTGCTGGTCCATCCGGGATTTCGACGGCTCGGCATCGGCAAGGCCCTGCTCCAGCACGCCATCGCATGGCTCCAGCAACGCGGCGTGCCGTGCATCAAGCTCGACGCCACGCCCGCCGGCAAAACCGTCTATGTGCCGCTCGGCTTTCATGATGAATACGAGCTGGAGCGCGTGGAAGTGGTCGCGAATGCGGAATGCGGAGTGAGGAGTGTGGAATGCCAGATTCAAAACGGCGTGTCCGACGTGAAAGCGATTCTCGAACTGGACAGTGAAGCATTCGGCCTCCCTCGCCAGCCCATCCTGCAACGTCTCCTCGGCGACCATCCCGACCTCTGTTGGATCGCCTCTGCTCCGTTTTCGTCATTCCGCAATCCGCAATCCGCAATCCACATTCCTTCTGGTTTCCTCCTCGCCCGCCCCGGCGCCAACGCGTGGCATCTCGGCCCGTGGGTGGCGCGCTCAGCCGAAACAGCCGAGGCGTTGTTGCGCGCATGTCTTGCGAGGTTGGCCGGCCAGAGAGTTTTCGCCGACGTTCCAGTGAATCATCCCGCGCGGCAAATTGTGACGCGTTGTGGTTTCGTCACGCAGCGTTCCCTGACGCGGATGTGGCTCGGCTGCAACGACTGGCCCGGCAATCCCGCCCTCACCTACGCCGTAGCCGATCCGGCCAAAGGTTGATTCGGACGCGTTTGAAGACGCTCTTGACTGGGAGCGGCGGTTTTCCAACCGCCGCACCGTTGTCACCGTGCAGAACCGTGCGGCGGTTGGAAAACCGCCGCTCCCAGCTAGGCGGAACCTTCAGCCTGCCCCGCGCTGCCCTGCGGCTGGATCTCTTCCGCAGGCGCTGTCGCAGCGCCAGCGTTTGCTTCCTTTTCGGCTGAAGCCAAAGCTTGTTCCACTGGCGTCAGCGCAGGCGGCGGGGCGAGCAGCGCGGAAACCTCGGTCTGCACGGCCTCGAGCTGGTCGAGCCGCAGACGCGGGTCAGGCACAAGGAACGTCTCGCCGGTGCGGGCGTGTTCGTAGATAAGAATCTTCTGGCCGTCCTGCTCGGTGGTGTCGCGATGCTTCAGCGTGCGCTTGCGCTCCAGCATGATGGCGAGGATGTAGCGAGCGTTGGCGTGGCCGGGGTCTTTCGAGTCAATGAACTTCCGCAGGAGCGATTCGGCGTCTTCCTTCTTGAGCGTCTCCGGTTTCGGCGGCAGGGGAACCTGAAACGTCCCCTGCCAGTAGCTGACGGCGTTGGCGCGCTCGGTCCCGCTCCAACAAGCCGCGCACAGATCGCGGCGGCGGTAGCCCTCAGCCGTCAGCGACAGCGCAGTATGGTAGTCCTCCTTGTCCGCAAAAGGCTTCTGGCAGCCGTTGCAGGACTCGGAACGCGTCTGAATGTGATCCCATTCTTCGATTGGCATAAAGTGCGGCGATTATAGGGACGCACCGCCGCCTTGCAAGCCAGCGACCCAACGAATTGCATGCAGCGCGCCGCAGGTGTAGAGCGCAGCGACGACATCGTCGGCAGTGATGCCCCAGCCACCGGGCCAGCGTTGCACCCAGTGTGCCGGCTGCGGCTTGACCACGTCGAAGACGCGGAAGAGAACGAACGCTGCGGCGAGATAACCTATTGTGACCGGGAGGCCGAGCATCGCCAGCGGGAAACACGTCAGCTCATCCACGACCACCTGCGGCGGGTCTTTGCGGGCGAAGTGCCGCTCGCCGACGCCGGCGGTGACGACACTAAGCGCCAAGCCGACGGCGATGCCAGGCACGAGCCAGTTCAGTTTCCAAAGCGCGAGGAAATACAACACCCCGACGAGGCTGCCCCATGTGCCGGGAGCGATGGGCAAGCAGCCGGCGCCGAAGCCAGTGGCGACCACGAGCGCGAGTCGCTCAAGTGTCTTGCGAGTAAAGTCGGTGGCCACGGATGAGATAGGAGACGCCGCTGATGACGGTCAGCAACACCGTCAGGATCATCAGCCAGAAGGAAACAACCGGGAACCATTGCTCGAAGAACTGCATGTAACCGCCAAGCAACCGCGGCCAATCCTCGGTCAGCATCAAACCAAGCAGGATGAAGTTGATGCTGACCATCTGGGAAATCGTCTTCTGCTTGCCGAGCAGGTCCGCCGGCAACGTTACGCCCTTCTGCGCCGCCATCAGCCGCAGGCCGTTGATGACGAACTCACGCCCGATGATGATCACCGCCATCCACGCCTGCACGAGGTTGTGATGGCCCGGCGGCAGACCCGGCGCTTCAATTTCCACCAAGCAGACAAATGCCGCGCAGGTGAGGATTTTGTCGGCCAGCGGATCGAGCATGCTGCCGAAGGCGGTGGTGATCTTGTTACGCCGCGCCAGCCAGCCATCCCACCAGTCGGTAACGCTCGCAGTGATGAAGAGCCAGAACGCGACGGTCTTGCCGTAAGGGAAATGCGGCAGCAACAGCGCCATGACAAAAAACACCGCCATGACGATGCGTGAAAGCGTCAGTTTGTTTGGCAGGTTCATCGTCTCTCTGCCACCACATCATATTCGCTGCTACCGGTCACAGTCACGTCGAGAAATTGGCCGGGCCAAAGTTTTTTCTCGACGAGATAAACGTGGCCGTCAATCTCCGGTGCGTCTGCTTCGCTGCGGCCAACCCAGGCAAAGCCCTTCTTGGCGCTCGGCCCGTCCACCAGAACGCGGAGGCCCTGCCCGATCAAGCCCGCGTTCCGCTCGCGACTGAGTTGTTGCTGCAACGCCATCGCTCGGGCATGGCGGTCGCGTTTTACCGACTCCGGCGCCTGGCCCGACAGCGAAGCGGCCCGGCTGCCCTCTTCCTGCGAATAAAGGAAGACGCCGAGCCGTTCAAATTTCATCTCGCGGATGAAACTGAGCAGATGCTTGAACTGCTTCTCCGTTTCACCGGGAAACCCGACGATGAACGCGGTGCGAATCGCAATGCCGGGAATCCGCTGGCGAATTCGCGCGATCAAGCTGCGAATCCACGCCTCGCTTGTCTCACGTTGCATCGCCGCAAGCATCGCCGGGTGGATGTGCTGAAGCGGCATGTCCACATAGCGGACGACCTTCTTCGACGCGGCGATGGTCTCGATGAGTTCGTCACTCCAGTGCGCCGGGTGCGTGTAAAGGAGGCGAATCCAAAAGTCGCCATCGAGCGCGTCGAGTTTGCGCAGGAGCGTGCAGAGCGTCGGGAGATTCTGGATTCTGGATTTTGGATTTTGGGTTGGCAGAAGCGACAACTGCGTGAAGCTGCGGCTTCGCGTGTGGTCGAACGGCCGCTGGTCGCGGGCGCTGGAGGGCCAGAGGTCGAGGCCGTAGTAAGTTGTGTCCTGCGAGATGAGGTTCAGTTCCTTGACGCCATCGGCGACGAGCCGGCGCGCCTCAGTGACGACGCTCTCGACGACGCGACTGCGATGGCGGCCGCGAATTTGCGGGATGACGCAGAAGGTGCACGGATGATTGCAGCCCTCGGCGATCTTCACGAACGCGAAATGTTTCGGCGTCAGACGGAAGCGCGGCGCGTCGTGGTCGGGAATATAGGTCGCGCGCCGCGAAACGAACTTGATCGGCGCGGCGGACGGAGTCTTTCTCCCTGCTGCCGCCTGCGATTTGCCATCTGCCTTCCCGCTCACCTTTCGCAACCCTGCGGCTTTCCGGTGTGAGATGGCTTGCCGGACCACTTCGGCCACCTTCGGCACTTCGTTCAGCCCCATGATCGCGTCAATTTCCGGAATCTCCTTGCGCAACGCTTCCGGGAATCGCTGTGCCATGCAACCGCTGACGATCAGCGCCTGGTCCGGCCGAAGCCGGCGCCGCACTTCGTCAGCCTCGAAGACCGCGTTGACGCTTTCCTCCTTGGCGGGGTCAATGAAGGAGCAGGTGTTGACGATAATCGCGTCGGCGTCGCCCGCTTCGTTGACGATCGTCATGCCGGCCTGGAGCAGGTGGCCAAGCATGATCTCGGCGTCCACGAGGTTCTTGGCGCAACCGAGGTTGATGAGGCCGACTTTGGTCATGGGGGAACGTAATGCGTGTTGCGCAATTCGTAACTCGTGATTTGGACATCCGATCACGAATCACCAATCACCCATCACCGCCTAGAACTGCTTATCTATCTGCTCGCGGCGGCGACCGAGCTTGCCCAAGTCTTTCTGGTCATACCAGGCATGAATGGCGTTGCCGTCGTTGACCTTGATCTTGATGGTGCGGCTGGCGTCGAACTTGCGCACTTCGTTGCGCGGCATGTTGCCGCGGAACAACACGGCGCCGTCCACCGTCACGGTGACCTCGCACGGCTCGTCCGCCCGGAGGGTGAGCGAATGCGCCGCCGCTCGCGGTGGCTCGATGATCAACATGGGGCCGACGCCTTTCGGCCTCATGTAGGATTCAGCAGCAACCTTGGCTGGCGCGGCGCTGGCAGCGGTTTTCTCGGCGAGTTTGTCGGCCGATTTGGACTGGTTCTTGGACTGGCTCGTCCCGCCGAACACAGCCCAGATGCCCCAAATCAACACCAGCACGCAGACTACAACGCCCAGCAGCGCGAGCAGCAGCGTCGGCGACAACGGTGTTTGCGGTTCTGGAAGCACAGAGGTCGAAGTCTTGCCAATGGGCCGGTGAATGATCGGTTTGGACGGCTCAACCAAAGCGCCAGCCTCAGCCGACTTCAGATTGGTGAACTGATTCACGAGCGGCTTCGGATCGAGTCCCAGATACTGGCTGTAGATGCGAAGAAACCCTCTGACGTAAACCGGCGCTTCGATCCGATCAAACTGGTCGGCCTCCAGCGCAGCAAGGTATTCGCCCTTGATCTTGGTGCCCTGCGCGGCGGTTTCCAGCGAGATCTTCTTGCGCTCGCGAGTCTCGCGTAATTGCTGACCGATCGTTTCCATGAAACCAATTCCTAAAATTTACTCTTCGCCGTTGGCCGGAATCTCGCCATCCAAATCAATCAAGATATCCCGCGGCTCCGCGCCTTTGTGCGGGCCAACAATACCGCGCTCTTCGATAATGTCCATGATGCGCGCGGCTCGCGTATAGCCGATTCGCAGGCGCCGCTGCAAGATGGAAACCGAGGCGCGTTTACTCTGGCGGATGACCTCGATGCATTGCTCCACCAACTCCTCGTCCTCTTCAGACTCGCCGTTTGTCGCTCCAGCGGGCGACTCGGCGGTGAGTTTCTCGGTAATGCCGCGCTCGAAACTCGGCGGCGCTTGTTTGCTGAGAAAATCGGCAACCGCGCGAATCTCCTCGTCTTGAACGTAAACACCCTGCGCGCGAATCAGCTTCGCGCTGCCCGGCGGCAAGTAGAGCAGGTCGCCCTTGCCGAGCAACTTGTCGGCGCCGTTGGCGTCGAGGATGACACGGCTGTCCTGCTTGCTGGCGACCTGAAACGCAATGCGCGCCGGCACGTTCGCCTTGATGACACCCGTGATGACGTTCACGCTGGGCCGCTGCGTAGCCACGATCATGTGGATGCCGGTGGCGCGCGCCAGTTGCGCGAGCCGGGTAATGCACATCTCCACGTCGGCTGGCGCGGTCATCATCAAGTCAGCCAGTTCGTCCACCACCAGCACGATGTAGGGCAGCTTGTCAGGAATCTTCAACTCGAAGTCACGCGGCACCGTCAGTTCCATCTGCTGCTCTGTGGCGGCCTTGTCCGCTGCCACGCGCTGCGGATCACGTTTGCGGTCGCGCGTGTTAAACCCGTGGATGTTGCGAACCCCGACCTTGGCAAAAACCTGGTAGCGCCGCTCCATCTCGTTGATCAACCAGCGCAGGGCGAGCAACACCTTCTTCGAATCGGTGACGATTGGCAGCGCCAAGTGCGGCAGCGCGCTCAGCATCTGCATCTCGACGATCTTCGGGTCCACGAAGACGAATTTGAGTTCCTCCGGCGACATGCGGAACAACAAACCGGTGATGACCGCGTTGATGCAAACGGTCTTGCCTGAGCCGGTCGCGCCAGCCACCAGCAGGTGCGGCATGTCGGCAAGGTCGCCGATGATGACGTTGCCGCCGATGTCTTTGCCCAGTGCGAGCGGCAGACGGGCCTTGGAGTTCTTCCATTCGTTGGATTCCAGCACGTCGCGCATGAAGACGATTGTGGTCGTGTGGTTGGGCACCTCGATGCCGACGGCGGCCTTGCCGGGAATGGGCGCGAGGATGCGCACGCTGGTGGCTTTCATCGCCAGAGCGATGTTGTTGTGCAACGTCGTAATCTTCTCCACCTTCACACCGGGCGCCGGATGAAGCTCGTAGCGCGTGATGACCGGTCCTTTGGTCACTTCGCCAATTCGCACATCGAGACCGAAGTCAGCCAGCGTCGCTTGGAGAACGGCGGCGCTTTGCTTCAGGTCCTCGACCACCTGAGCAGCCGGACTGTCCGGCGTGGGCCGCACCAACAGGTCATGACCGGGCATCTGCCAGTTCTTGTAGGAAACCGGCGCAGCAGGCGGCGCAACAGAAACCGGTTTCCGCTCCGAGGCCGGGCGAGGCGCAGGTTTCGGCGCAGCAGGCGAGGGCGGCGGCAACAGATCAGGCACGTCAACCGCAAGCGCCTCTTCCGGCTCAGGGTTTCTGGCCAACACTGGCAGCGGTTCAGACTTCGGCTTTGGTTCAATCTTTCGTTCGACCTTCGGCTTCGGCTCGGCTTTTGGCGCTGGTTCTGGTTCGATTCTCGCGGGCGGCGGCGCAGCGGCGGCGGCCAGCGCCTTTGCCGCGGCTTTTTCGCCGACGGGCGTGGCGGTCGGAATCGTGGCCTGCTTCACTGTCGGCGTCGGCAACGAGTGATCGCGGATGGTGATATTCTGCGGCGGCAACACCTGCTCCACCGGCTCGGGTTCCTCGGTCGCAACCCCACGCTTGCCGTTCTTTTCCAGCTCGCGCATCTGGCGCTCCACATCGCGCTGCTTGCGGACCAACTCGCCGCGCAGATCCGGCCGCGACGCAGCAACCGATTGCTCGCGTTTCACCGCCCACGCTTCCTGGAGCTTCATCAGCAACAGCGCGCCGGTGTGAATCGGCCTGAAGCCCGTCAGCATCACAACGCTGATCAACCAGACCGTCGGCAAAATGATGTAAGGCCCGGCCGGCGCGACCGGCCCGAGCAACGTTCCCGCGATGAACTGTCCCAAAAATCCGCCCGCCCCATGCCCACATTGCGCCAACGTCGAGTCCGAGGCGATCTGCAACCGGTCCACCAACCCGCAGCCCGACAGCAGCATCAGCGCTGTCCAATATGCCTGCCGCCAGCCCATCTGCTCGCCCGCAAACAAAAACGCAATGCCGAAGCCGAGCGCCAGTGCAAACAACAACCAAACGCTGTTGCCAAACGGCAGCGCCAACAGGTAGGCCACCCACGCGCCCAGCGGCCCGACGAAATTATGTGCCGGCGAGTTCGGCGGCGCCTTGACCCATGAAATATCCTCCGGCACAAAAGAAACGAAGCTCAGGAAGAGCACTACGCTCACCCCGAGCAACAGAATAGCATTCACCTCCCACAAGTGGGCAGAACTGCGTGTTCGTGCGTTGCTGGCCATGGATCGAAAGGCCAGTATAGGCGGCAACCGCACCGATGACAATTCAATCCTCAGATGCGACAGCATCTTTGTCTCTCGCCGGCTTGACTCCGCCGACGAAAACGGGTTCAGTCGCGCCATGCTTCATCCGCTGGTTTTTCAACCAATTTTCAAGGAGTGCGTCTGGGGTGGTCGCGAAATGGAACGGCTCTATCACAAACAACTGCCGGCCGGCGCGGCCATCGGCGAGTCGTGGGAGATTTCCGACCAAGGCGACAACCTCAGCATCGTCGCCAGCGGCCCGCTCGCCGGCCGCACTCTGCGTTCCATCTTGGAGGAGTATCAGGAGGAACTGCTCGGCGAGGTGCTGCCGATGGCGAACGGGCGTTTCCCGCTGCTCATCAAAATCCTCGACGCGCGCGAGCGGCTGTCGCTCCAGGTGCATCCGCCCGCCGAGGTCGCGCCAAAACTCGGCGGCGAGCCGAAGACAGAGATGTGGTTTGTGGCGCAGGCCGATCCCGGCGCGACGCTCTGCGCCGGCCTCAAACGCGGCGTGACGCGGCGGCAGTTCGAGGCCGCGCTCGCGCGCAACGAACTGGAACCGCTCGTCCACAAGCTCTCGCCGCGCGCCGGCGACGCGCTTTTTGTGCCGTCGGGCCGGCTTCACGCCATCGGCGCGGGGCTGGTCATCTTCGAGATTCAGCAGAATTCCGACACGACCTATCGCGTATATGATTGGGGCCGGCCGCGCGAAATCCATGTGGAACAGTCGCTCCAGTGCATTGACTTCAAGGACTTCGAGCCATCGCTGGCCGACGTTCGCGAGGAAGTGCTGGTGGCTTGCGAACACTTTGTCTGCGCCCGACTGAAGCTCGATGGCCCGCGCCAACTCCACTGCAACGGCAGCTTCCACATCGTCGCTGCCGTCGAAGGCGCTGCGGACATCGGCGACGTGCCTCTAGCGGCGGGCCAGTTCGCGCTGGTGCCGGCGTCGCTGGAGAAGTTCACTCTCTGCCCGCGCGGCAAGGCGACGGTGCTGGACGTGTTTGTCTGAATCGTGACCACACAACCGAAACAGCCCCTCACCCCACCCCTCTCCCCGTCTGACGGGGAGAGGGAGAGGTTTCATTCGCCGCTATGCGCCTCATTGGATAGTGTTCGTGATCGCAACAGAGGAGAGCATTTTCCTCTCCCCATCCGATGGGGAGAGCGCAAGGGTGAGAATTCCCCGACCGCCATACTCGCGCCGTGTGCTCCTGAACCTGAAAGCACCCTGCGGCCCAAAAGCGGCAGAGGACTGCCGCAGTCCAAGAGGCTCGCGCCCATGCGTGAGGGGTTATCTCCAACGCGGCAGCATCTTGGACTGCGGCAGTCCTCTGCCGCTTTTCCCTCGCCACTTCACAGGGGGGTTCATGGGGAGAGGCTGCGGCGATTGCACAGATACGGCTGAGTCATTCCGCCATCCTCACAGCAACTGATCCCTATATGAAAACTATTTCACTGGCAGTCATACCCGGCGACGGCATCGGCAAAGAAGTCGTGCCCGCAGGGCTGCGCGTGCTCGACGCAGCAGCGGAGTTGCACGGAGGGCTGAAGTTCACGAAGACCGAATTCCCGTGGTCGTGCGAGTATTACGTCGCGCACGGCAAGATGCGGCCCGACGACTGGCAGAAGACGCTCGCCGGCTTCGACGCCATCTTCCTCGGCGCTGTGGGCCTGCCGAACCTCGTGCCGGACCACGTCTCGCTTTGGGGCTTCATGATGGACATCCGGCACGGCTTCGAGCAATACGTCAACCTTCGCCCGGTGAAACTCCTCCGCGGCATCGCATCGCCGTTGCGCGACAAGACACCGCATTGCTTCGATTTCACCGTCGTGCGCGAGAACAACGAAGGCGAATACTCGACCGTCGGCGGACGTGTCTATGAGGGCACGCCCCACGAAGCCGCCGTGCAGCAGGCGTATTTCTCCCGGCATGGCTGCGAGCGCGTGCTGCGCCACGCCTTCGAACTCGCCCGCAAGTCGCGCCGCAAGCGCCTCGTGTCCGTGACGAAATCCAACGGTATCATCCACACGATGCCATTCTGGGACCAGATCACCGCGGAGGTCGCCGCAGCCTACGGCGACGTGCAGTGGCGGTTGATGCACGTAGACGCGGCGGCGGCTTACTTCGTCCTGAAGCCGGAAGAACTCGATGTCGTGGTCGCGTCGAACCTTTTCGGCGACATCCTCACCGATCTCGGCGGCGCCATCATGGGTAGCATTGGCATGGCGCCCGCCGCGAACCTCAACCCGGAACGGAAACACCCTTCCATGTTCGAACCGGTCCACGGCAGCGCGCCGGACATCGCCGGGCGCGGCATTGCCAACCCCATCGGCCAAGTCTGGACCGCAGCTATGATGCTCGAATGGTTCGGCGAGCCGGCGCTCGCGGCGCATCTGGTCAACGCCATCGAGGATACGCTGGAGGCCAACATCAAGACTCCCGACCTCGGCGGTCGGGCCACCACCCGCGAAGTCACCGATGCGCTGATCGCCAATCTGAGGAAGGTCTGAGGCGTAACGATGCAGTTGGTATGTTGGCACTGTGTTGGCCACAAGTTTTCCCTCAGCCCAGCCGTTTACGGCTGGGTGAAGATGAGGGGCAAACATTCCAGCCCGCTTCAGCGGGCTTGCCACATCATGGCTTCAGCCCTTCGCGCGGCTAAAGCCCCATCCGAGAAGCCCCGTGAACGGGGCTGAATCTTTCGATGTTGTTCCTGTCCCAGCCGTAAACGACTGGGCTGCGGAAAGGTGGGGTTTGCAATTGTCCTGTGGTTCAACTGCATTGTTCTATCTGAGACCAGTCAGGGAACATTTGCCGGATCGAAATGGCTGCCGGGATCGCGTTTTTCCTTGAGCCATCGTCATGCGCCGCTAGACTGCCCCGCTCTTAATTATGAAGTGGAACCAAACACATATCCCGACGCTGAAGGAATCGCCCGCCGAGGCGGAGATCCCCAGCCACAAACTCACGCTCCGCGCCGGCCTTATGCGCAAACTCGCCGGCGGCATCTATACGTTCCTGCCGCTCGGCCTGCGCGCTTACGAGAAGGTCGAGCGCATCGTCCGCGAGGAGATGAACCGCGCCGGCGCCATCGAGATTCGCATGCCGGCGCTCCAGCCGAAGGAACTCTGGCAGCGCGGCCCCCGCTGGGACGCCGCGCAACGCGTCATGTTCGCCGCCAACCCCGCCGACGGCAGCAAGTTCGCCCCCGGTGGCGAACTCGTCCTCGGCCCGACCCACGAGGAAGTCATCACGTCGCTCGCGGCGGATGAAATCCACAGCTATCGCCAGCTCCCGAAAAACTTCTACCAGATCCAGACCAAGTTCCGGAACGAGATCCGCCCGCGCTTCGGCCTGATGCGCGCCAAGGAGTTCGTCATGAAGGACGGCTACTCCTTCGACGCCACCGAGGACGGCGCGGTGAAAAGCTACGAGGCGATGCGAGCGGCCTACCAGCGCGTCTTCGAGCGATGCGGCTTCGGCGCGCAGCAGCTCAAATGCGTCTGGGCCGACAGCGGCGTCATGGGCGGGAAGTATTCGCAGGAGTTCATGGTCACCGCCGAGTGCGGCGAGAACGAAATCGCCTTCTGCGAGAAGTGCAGCTACGTCGCCAACGTCGAGAAGGCACAGTCCAAGCTCGCGCGGATGGAAGACGGCGAAGCGCCCGCCAACGTCGAGAAGTTCCCGACGCCCGGCGTGAAGACCATCGAGGACCTGACCAAGCCGCCATTCCTGGTCGCCGCCGACCGGCAGGTCAAGACCCTCATCTTCATTGCTGACAGCAAACCGGTCATCGTGCTCATGCGCGGCGATCATCCGCTCAACGAGGTCAAGCTCGCTGCCGCCACCGGCGCCATCGAGTTCCGCGCGGCGCGCGAAGACGAGATCGTGCCGCTCATGGGCGCGCGTCCCGGCTCGCTCGGCGCCGTCAGCAAGAGCGGCGTGCCGATCTACGCCGACGAGGCGTTGCGCGGCCGTTTCAACATGGTCACCGGCGCGAACGAAGACGGCTTCCACCTCCGGGGCGTCTGCGTCGAGCGCGACATCAAGGTCACTAAGTGGGCCGACCTGCGCTCTGTCGCCGCGGGCGAGCCGTGCCCCGAGTGCAACGCGCCATTGCGCATCCAGCGCGCCATCGAACTGGGCCACATCTTCATCCTCGGCACGAAATACTCCGAGAAACTCGGCGCGAACTATCTCGACGAAAAAGGCCAGAGCCATCCCTGCGTCATGGGCTGCTACGGCATCGGCGTCACGCGCACGCTCGCGGCGGTCATCGAGTGCTTCAACGACAAGGACGGCATCGTCTGGCCCATGGCCGTCGCGCCGTTCCACGTCTGCATCAGCCTGCTCGATCCGGCCAAGGAAGCCTCCGCGAAGATCGCACAGGAGATCCACGACGCCCTCGAGCGCGAAGGCGTGGAGGTCATCCTCGACGACCGCGACGAGCGCCCCGGCTTCAAGTTCAAGGATGCCGACCTCATCGGCTTCCCCATCCGCGTCACCATCGGCGAGAAGAGCCTGGCCAAAGGCGGCGTCGAGGTGAAGCAGCGCGCCACCGGCGAGATGAAGCTCCTGCCGCCCGCCGAGGCAGTGAAGGAAATCGTCGCGTTGGTCAGAAGGTAGATTGATGCAGGCCGCGTGCCCCCACGCGGCGAACATGGATGATGATGACGCCGCGTCGGGAACGCGGCCTACAACATCATTGTTTCTTTTCGCGACGCTTGCGAAACCACAGATAGGCCGCCACATCCACAACAACGAAGCTAGCCGTTACTCCCATCCATTTCAGAGTATATCGACCCTCCAACGCCGCCAATTCACTGCGCAGCCTCGCTTTGTTCTCTGGCGACTTATCCTTGAAGAATGCATCTGCCGCAGCTTCGCGTTCTTCGTGTCGGTAAGGGTCGCGCAAGAGGTTGTAGTCAGCAGAGCACACCAGCAAGATGAACAATTGAACGACCAAGACGAGAACTACTGTCGTCCTGATAAGTATCTTCCTGACGATTGCCCAATTCATCCGTTCCTTCCTTCTTCCTCACAGCGACTGCCGCAGGCTCTCCACATACGCGGCGGAGTCCTGCAAGGTGGACCGCGTTCTCCGAACGCGGTGGCTGTTGTTGAGTCCCAGCATAGCGTGCGCGGAGCGCCCGCTCCACCTTTTCCTGTGGCGGCGTCGAGGTGAAGCAGCGTGCCACCGGCGAGATGAAGCTTCTGCCTGCGGTGGACGCGGGACGAATCCCAACGGGATTCAATCACTCAGCCCGGCGTTGACGCGCAGCGGCTACGCCGGGAACACCATCCAATAGCGGCACATCTCTGAAAGAGATGCATCGGCTGACGAATGCGATGATACAACCCCTTCGGGGTAGAATCTGTGCGGGACGCATTACCCAGGGTAGCTCGTGCCTCGCAACCCTTGGGCTGAATAATGAAATCCCTTTAGGATTTCGGGCGGTCTCGCTCCACCTTTCCTTGTCCTCCCGCGCATTCTGTGATTGCACATCTTCCTCTCGGCCTGACGCCGCTTCTCCGCGATTGAGTTTTGGGGGAAGTGGCGACACCATGAAGGGCGCATGGCAGCAGCGCTTCAGTCGCATGGACGAGACCTGACCTTCGGCAGCGTGCCGAGGCATCTGGTGTATTTCTCGATGCCGATGATGCTGGGCAATCTGATCCAGGCGGCTTACAGCTTCGTCAATGCGGTGTGGGTGGGCAAAGGGCTGGGTGAAGCGGAGATGGGCGCAATCACGGTGACGGGCGCGACGATGTTTGCGCTGCTGGCGCTGGCGCTGGGGATCACGGTGGGCGCGGGCATTCTGGCGGCGCAGTTTGTGGGGGCGAGGGATACGGACGGGTTGCGGCGGGTGGTGCAGACCTCGACGGCGTTGCAGGCGGTGGCGGGCGTGGTGGTGATCGTTATCGGCGAATGGCTGGCGGCGCCGATGTTGCGGCGGGTGGATACGCCGGCGGATGTGCTGCCGCTGGCGGTGTCCTATACGCGGTGGCTGCTGCTGGTGACGCCGTTTTTGTTCGGGACGTTCCTCATCGGGTCGCTGCTGCGGGCGGTAGGAGACTCGAAGACGCCGCTTTATTTCCAGGCCGGCGGTCTGCTGCTGACGGTGGCGCTGGACCCGGTGCTGATGTTCGGCTGGCTCGGCTGCCCGCGGCTCGGGTTGAACGGGACGGCCATCGCGAACATCATCACGCAGGCGGCGAGCATGTTTGCGCTCTACGCGTGGCTGCATCGGCGCGGGAACGTGACCGCGCCGGACTGGCGGCGGCTGACGTTGGACCGGCCGACGCTGTGGCTGATTCTCAAGGTCGGCCTGCCCGCGGCGATGCAGCAGGGGCTGGCGGCGTTCGGGTTTCTGTTCATCACGGGGATCGTGAACGCCTACGGGGTGAGCGCGACGGCGGCGTTCGGCGCGGCGATGCGGATTGACCAGGTGGCGTTGCTGCCAGCGATGGGCTTCGGCGTGGCGGTCTCGATGATGGCGGGCCAGAACATCGGCGCGAAGAGGTTTGACCGGGTGCAGGAGGTGTTCCACTGGGGGCTGTTGATCAGCGGCGGCATCACGCTGGTGGGGACGGTGGCGGTGCTGGCGCTGCCGGGGCTGCTGCTGCGCGCGTTCCTCAACGACCCGGCGGCGATCCAGATCGGCACGACTTATTTGAGGATCATCGGAGCGTGTTACATGTTCTTCGCGGTGTGGTTTGTCACCAACGGCATCATCAACGGCGCCGGGAAAACGATGGTAACGACGCTGGTGACGGTGCTGGCGCTGTGGGTTGTGCGCGTGCCGCTGGCGCTGCTGCTATCGCATCACTTTCATAGAATCGAGGCCGTGTGGGTCGCGTCGGCTGTTGCGTTCACGGTGGGCACGCTCGCGAGCCTGGCCTATTACTACTCCGGCCGATGGAAGAAGTCGGTGATTGCCTCGGAGTCCACCACAACGATTGACGAGATCGTGGTTGGGTAGGTCCGGCTTCGAGTTCAATGAGGACGATCTCCCCGGCTTTCCGGTCAGGACATGACCGCCAAAAAGAAGTCTTGCCAAAACGAGCGTAGAAGTGCGAAAAGGCGCGCGTCAGGTGAAATAAAATTGCTGCCATCTGTGGAGGCAGCAAAGGAGATTGTGAGGTCAATAGAATCATGAGTGATCTCTCCACAAGTCCTGAAGTCCAAGGGAAGGCCGCCGGACCAAAACAAGCAGCCGACTCAATCGCGTCGTTTGCCGGCGAAAACCCAAAGCCAAGTCAACGATCTGCGGAGTTCGAGCCGTTTCACCCGAATTCAGGAAAGCTGCTTGGCGACAACTCGCGCGCGCTTGCGGCGAAGGCGTGGCCAAAGCAAAACACGGCAGTGCTTGTCATTCACGGCATCGGCAACCAGAACCCGCTTGAAACACTGGATTCTTTTGCGCGAGAGCTTCTCAAGACGCTGGATCCAGATTCGAACCGCGGCATCGAACTGGAACATCGTCTCGAACCCCGACACGATGAAGAAGCGGGTGGCCGCTGGTTTGACAGCTTCCTGCGCCTCACATGCGCGAAGGAAGAGACGCACCTCGATATCTATGAGTATTATTGGGCGAACCTGTCGGAGAACAAGGCCACCGTCGAAGATATTCGCCGATGGGTAAGGAATGCCGCTACCGCAGGCAAGAAGTTCTATCGCGAGAACGCGGCGTTGGCCAAAACGTGCGAGCCGGATGGGGTCTTCACAAAGAGCGGGCGTTTTCTAGCCGACCGCTACTACTTCATGGTGCATGGTATTTCCATGCTTGCCACCACATTGTCCACCATTGTGAATGCAATACGGTGGTTGGTCGCAAAAATCCCGTTCTTCGGCGAAAGCCTGGCTGGTGGATTAGGCGAATGGAAGTCGCAGCCGTCAAACATCCTTGGCGACATTACTGTCTATACAACGACCGACGCGAAATCGGCTTTCTACGAAGTGCGCAAGGCGATTCTCGGTGGCGCAGTCTCTGCCATCCGCCACCTCATCGAGCCTTGCACCCCGCCCGCTGCGGCACCTGCGTGGTCATACGACCGAGTCGTTATCGCGGCGCATTCGCTGGGAACGCAGATTGCAGTGGATGCGCTCAACCGGATCAATCTACTCGTAAGCCAAGGCGACCTGGCGGGCTTTACACCGAACGGGCAATGCAAAGTCCCCAACGGAAAGTTTCACAATGTTGCGGAACTGCTCTGCGGGCTGGTGACATTCGGCTGTCCGGCCGACAAAATTGCGTTCTTCCTTCGCGAGCACGCAACCGCGGACGCTTACATTCGTCGTGAGATGTTGCAAAATTTTCACGGTTTCCGGCAGCGCAGATGGTCGTTGGGCCTCCCAACGCCGCGCACGGTGCACAGCTCCCTTCAGCGCGTGTTCGATAACATCCGCTGGTGGAATTACCATGATCTGCACGACTACGTGAGCGGGAGTATTGACTATTACGAAGGCGTGGTGAATTGGAACTGCTGTTATCCTGCCAAATGGTATGGTTTCACGCACAGCAATTACTGGGGCGATCGGCGGCTGTATGCGGACATTATCCAGCATTTTCTCACACCCGTATCGCCTCCGCATCGCTAAGACAGACGTGCCTGCTTAATCGAAGCGGGTTTTGTAGTCGCAAAGCCTTTCCGCACTGGAAACCTGTTGTGGATTCAAAGCCGCCCGATCGCTTGCGCCTAGGTTTTTCACAAGGCGGCATTTTCTCTTGTCCGGCTAGTGCCGGAGGCATAGCCTTGCCGCCAACCTCGTAACGCTATGTCAAACACTCATCCTCTCCAGGCCGGCGCAGCGGTGGCGGATATCACACCCGCAGTCGGCGTCTCACTAGCAGGTTCGCTCACCGGGCGCTCCGCCAAATCCATCCTCGATCCACTCCATGCGCGCGCCGTCGTGCTGGAATCGGGTGGCGTGCGCGTCGCGTTCGTGCTACTGGACCTCATCGCCCTGAACAACGACGACACTGCGCGGGCGCGCGCGGCGGCGGCCAAGGCCGCGAGCATTCCCGTCGAGAATGTCTGCGTCTCCTGCACCCACACGCACAGCGCGCCCTGCACACTCACTATCTTCCAGTCAGTTCGCGAGGCGGCGTTTATCGAGAAGGTGATCCAGCGCGTCGGCGAAGTCGCAGGGAAGGCGGCGGAACGGTTGGAACCGGCGCGCGCCGCGTGGGCCAACGGCTGGGAGCCGCGCGCCGGTTTCAACCGCCGCTATCACCTGAAGGACGGCACGGTGAAAATGAATCCCGGCATCGGCAATCCGAACGTGCTCCGTCCCGCCGGCCCCACCGATCCGCAAATCCCGATGTTGATGATCCAGTCGGTGACGGGCCAGCCGCTCGCGGTGATCGCAAACTTCTCGCTGCACTACGTCGGCGACCGGCCCGGCGATGCGATCTCGGCCGACTACTACGGCACCTTCGCCAACCTGATGCGCGAGCGCAAGGGCGATGGCTTTGTGGCGCTGCTGACTCACGGCGCATCCGGCGACGTGAACAATGTTGATGTGATGCACAAGCCCGTGATGCGCAAACCGGGCGAACGCAGCCGCGAGGTGGCAGGCTGGATTGCCGACCAAGTGGATCAATGCTGGGCGAAGGCGAAGTTCGAGGATTTGCAGGTCGTCGCGGCGACGCAGAGCACCTACATGATGCGCGTGCGAAAGCTGAAAGGCGCGGAGATCGAGGAAGCGCGCGCGCAATCGGTGAACGAGAAACTCCCGCTCGTGGACCGGCTTTACGGCAAGGAACGGCTGGAGTTGCTGAAATGGCCGGACGAAGTCCCAATGGTGATTCAATCGCTGCGCGTCGGCGAATTCGCCGCATCCACTTTTCCGGGAGAGGTGTTCTGCCGCCACGGCCTCGACCTGAAGCACGCGTCGCCATTTCCGGTCACGGCATTCATCGAACTGGCCAACGGCTATAGTTGCTACACGCCGACGCGGGTGGACTACGACCTTGGCGGCTATGAGACATGGCTGGCGCGCAGCGCGTATGCAGCCCCATTCACCGGCGAGGAAATGGTCGCCGTCGCAGCGATGCAGTTGCGGAAACTCTGGCAATCATGAAAGCAAACACATCGTCCAAACATCTCGTCCTTCAGGTATCACTGGCCTTCTGGCTTTTTCTTTCCGCAGCGGGCGGCGCTGAGCAAACCTCTCTCCGTCTCACGCTGCCGCCGGCGTGGTATGGCGTGCCGGGCGTGCCGATGAGTCTATACTACGACAACATCGTCCTGACGGAGAATCCGGAGAGTTATCGCTTTGATGTTACGTGCGATATCGGCAAATCTGAAGCGAAACGATGGACAGTGACGCCGTCGGACAAGGACGTGGGCCAGCACGCACTCTGCGTCGTCGTAAAAAGCGCGCAAGGCAAGGAACTGCAGCGTGCGAAGACGGTGCTACGCATCGTGTCCAAGGACGCCGGTGCCAATCGGAACCTGCGCCTGCTCATCGTCGGCGACAGCCTCACGCACGCGACCATCTATCCAAACGAAATCGCCAGGCTGCTCTCGGAGCCAGGCAATCCGAAGTGGACGATGCTTGGCACGCATAAGCCCGCGTCCGTCAAACCGGGTGTGGCGCACGAAGGCTACGGTGGTTGGACATGGGCGTCGTTCCTGACAAGCTACAATGCCAAGCTCGGCCACAAGCTCGACGAGAAAGGGAGGCGGCAGAGCAGCCCGTTCCTCTTCGCGGGAGCCGACGGTAAACCGGCGTTAGACATCGGGCGCTACATTCGCGAGAACTGCGCCGGACAGCCGCCGGAGGTTGTGACCATCCTGCTCGGCATCAACGATTGCTTCTCCGCCAGTCCTGACGATGCCAAGGCGATGGATGAGAAGATCACAGCGACGCTCGACAACGCCGAGAAGTTCCTGAAGGCGTTCCCCGCCGCCGCGCCGCGCACCGTGTTCGCTGTCGGCTTGACCACGCCACCGAACGCACGCGAGTCGGGCTTTGAGGCCAACTACAAAGGCAAGTATCACCGCTGGGGTTGGAAGCGCATCCAGCATCGCCTCGTGGAGCAGATGCTCAAGCGATTCGCCGGCCGCGAACGCGAAGGCATCCATCTTGTGCCAACCGAACTCAACCTTGATCCTGTGGACGGCTACCCGGACAACAACGGCGTCCATCCCAACGCCACCGGCTATCAGCAAATCGGCGCGAGCTTCTACTGCTGGCTGAAGTGGTGGTTGCAGGCGAAACAGCAGTGATACCAAAAGGTCTCCGGTTTTCGGCACAAAAGGCTTGAGACAGAACGCGGGTTGTGGTCATCGTGTGCGTCGCGCGGATTGCGGTGATTGACGACGGTGACGTTGTAACTGAAACTCAACTTTGAGGAAATAGAATGAGCAATCGTGTGGCTGTGATGTTGGTTGCGGGCGCAATGGCGGCGACGGCGGTCGGCGGCGCGGAAGACGTTTCCATCACCGACGTGGGCGGCAAAGTGAGGGTGGAAATCTGCGGCGAACTTTTCACGGAATATAACTACAAGGACGTGGCCCGCCCCTACCTGTATCCCATCATCGGCCCCGGCGGCGTCGGGATGACGCGCGATTGGCCGATGAAGGAAAACGCCAACGACGTGCAGGACCACATCCACCACAAGGGCCTCTGGTATGCCCATGGCAAGGTCAACGACGTGGATTGCTGGTCCGAGCAGAAGGCTTTTGGCAAGACCCTTCACGAGAAGTTTCTGGAACTGACCTCCGGCCCCAAGCAGGGCGTGATCCGTTCCCTCAACAAGTGGGTCTCCGCCGACGGCAAGCCGCTCTGCTCCGACGAGCGCACCATCCGGTTCTATCCGCACTCCGACGTGCGGATGATTGACTTCGAGATCACGTTCATCGCATCCGAAGGCGACCTGACGCTCGGCGACACGAAGGAAGGTTCGATGAGCATCCGCCTGCCAACCTCGATGAGCGTCAAGGCCAAGGGCAAGGTGGCGATGGGCCACATCATCAACAGCAAAGGCGACCGCGACGTGGACGCCTGGGGCAAGCGCGCCGAGTGGGTGGATTACTACGGCCCCGTCAACAGCAAGCCCGTCGCCGTCGCCATCTTCGATCACCCGAAAAACCCGCGGCACCCGACGTATTGGCACGTGCGCGACTACGGCCTGTTCAGCGCCAATCCCTACGGCATCCATGATTTCACCGCCAAGACCGAGCAGAAGCAGCCCGCCGGCGCGGGCGACCTGAAGGTGGCGGCGGGCAAGAAGGTGACTTTCCGGTATCGGTTCCTGTTCCATACCGGCGACGAGAAGGAAGGCAAAGTGGCCGAGCATTACAAGAAATACGCGGCGACGAAGGCTGCAAAGTGATGGCGCGCGGTAGAACGCTTTGAACTGAAAAGGAGAAAACCATGACAACAACCACACGCAGAGATTTCCTGAAACAATCATTGATCGTCGCGGCGGGTGCAAGCCTGCCCTGGACCTGGGCGCGCGCGGCCGGTGCGAACGACACCATCCGCGTCGGCATCATCGGCTTTGGCAGCCGCGGTCAGGCGCACATAGACGGGCTGCGGAAGATCGCGGGCGTGAAGATCGTCGCGCTTTGCGACGTGGACGCGAAGGTTCTCGCCAAGGGCGTCGCCGCGTTCGAGAAGCGCGGGGAGAAGGTCACCGCCTACACAGACCCGCGGAAGATGCTCGAGGACAAAGAAATTGACGTCATCTCCACCGCGACGCCGAACCACTGGCACGCACTGCTCACCGTCTGGGCCTGCCAGGCGGGCAAGGACATCTACGTGGAGAAGCCCGCGTCCCATTGCATCTGGGAAGGCCGCCAGGCCGTGAAGGCCGCCGCCAAATACAAGCGCATCGTCCAGGTCGGCAGCCAGAGCCGTTCCAGCCAGGGCATCCGCGCCGCGGTCGAGTTCATCCGCAAAGGCGGCCTCGGCAAGATCAAGGTCGCCCGCGGCCTCTGCTACAAGCGCCGCAAGAGCATCGGCGAAGCCACCGCCGAGCAACCGATCCCGGAGGGGATTGACTACAACCTCTGGAGCGGCCCCGCACAGTTGGTGCCGCCGCACCGCAACGGCAAGTTCGGCCCCGTCCATTACGACTGGCACTGGATCTGGCTCTACGGCAACGGCGACCTCGGCAACCAGGGCGTCCACCAGGTGGACATCGCCCGCTGGTTCCTCGGCGAGAAGACGCTCGCGCCGCAAGTCATGTGCATCGGCGGCCGGCTTGGCTACCAAGACGCCGGCGAAACGCCCAACACGCAGATCATGATGCTCGACTACGCGACGGCACCGCTCATCTTCGAAGTGCGCGGCCTGGCGAGCGCCGCCGACACCGACGCGATGGACAAATACTGGCCGGTGAAGTTCACCCCGCCGGCGCAGAAGAACGACGAGAAGAACAAGAAGGCCGCCGCCGACATGCGCAACGTCACCGGCGGGCGCTCGGCCGGCGACCCGCGCAGTTCCATCGGCGTCATCATCCACTGCGAGAACGGCTTCGTCAGCATCCCGAGCTACACCCAAGCCGACATCTTCGACAATGACGGCAAGGAGATCCCGGAATACAAGGGAAAGTTCAAGGGCGCCAGTGACCACTTCGAGAACTTCATCAAGGCCGTGCGGAGCCGCAAGACCTCCGACCTCAACGCCCCAATCCTCGAAGGCCATCTGAGCGCCGGACTCTGCCATCAGGGCAACATCGCCTACCGCGTCGGCAAGAAGACCTCGGCGGGCGAGATTTGCGACCAGGTCAAGAGCAACGCCGTCGTCTCCGAAGCTTTCGGCCGCATGTGCGAGCATCTGAAGGCTAACGGCGTGGACCTCGCCAAGACCCCTGCGACGATCAGCGCGTGGCTGAAGTTCGACCTGAAGAAGGAGCAATTTGTGGACAATGCCGCCGCCAATGCGCTGGTGAAGGACAAGTATCGCGCACCGTTCGTCGTGCCGGAGAAGGTCTAAACCAGCGTTCAATCGTAAACCGACAGGGTGCGGCGGTTCTCCAACCGCCGCACCCTTGTCATTTGGCGAGCCGGCGGCGAACCCATCCACAATCGCGTTGACAGGCGTTTCGTGCGCGGCAAAGCTGAATCCGGATTGAAACGCAACGCATCACCATTACTGCACCCGCCCAGCCTCAACGAGCGCGCGGACGCGCTGAAGTCGGCGCTGGTGCGCGCCTTTCACGTATTGCCGGCTGACGTGCGTGTGGCGGTCTCGCCGTATCGGATTTGTCCGCTCGGCGCGCACGTGGACCATCAACTCGGCGTGGTGACGGGACTGGCGTTGAATCAGGCAGTGCTGCTGGCGTTCGCGCCTGCGCCGGAAGCGCATCGCAAGGAGGTTTCCGCGCTCAGCAAGAACTATCCGGGCAAAGTCAGCTTCGAGTTGGATTCGATCCCTCCCTTCAAGCCAGGCGATTGGGGCAATTACCTGCGCGGCGCGGCGCTGACGTTGCGCGACCGGTTCGGCAAGCGTTTGAGTCGCGGCATAGTGGCGATGGTGGACGGCGACCTACCGATCGGCGGCTTGAGTTCGTCGGCGGCGGTGGGCGTAGCGTATCTGCTGTCGCTGGAAGCCGTGAATGGCCTGTCGGTGAGCGTGGCGGAGAACATCCACTTCGATCGCGCGATTGAGAACGGCTACATTGGCTTGCGGAACGGCATTCTTGACCAGTCGGTCATTCTGGCCGCTGAGCGCGACCGCCTGCTCTCGCTGGATTGCCAGAGCGAGACGTGGCACTCCGTGCACGGGCCGGCAGCCGGTTCATTCCAGGTTTTGGTTGTTTACTCCGGCTTCGAGCAGGCGCTTGTGTCCACCGGTTACAACCAGCGAGTCGCCGAATGTCGCGAGGCGGCCAGGCAACTTCTGAATGCCGCGGGCCACCGCATGGTCAACGGCGCGGTGCTGCGTCAGGTCAGCGAGGAGATGTTTGCGAAACATGGCCCGACGTTGCCCGCAACATTGCGAAAGCGCGCGACACACTTCTTCACCGAGCAGGCGCGCGTCCGCGACGGCGCGGCGGCTTGGGCCAGTGCGAACGTGAAGCAGTTCGGCAACTTGGTGGTGCAGAGCGGGAAAAGTTCGGTGGAAAACTACGAGTGCGGCTCACCGCCGCTGATCACGCTCTACGAACTGCTGGTCGGCTCGCCCGGTGTGCTGGGCGCGCGGTTTAGCGGCGCGGGATTTCGCGGCAACTGCATCGCGCTGGTGGAACCCGGCCGAGCAGAGGCTGTCGCAGTGGCTGTCGCCGAAGGCTACGCGCGCCGGCATCCGGCGGAGGCGAAGAACTTCTCCGCCTGCGTCTGCGAAACGGACGACGGAGCGCGGTTGGTTTAGCGAACAGGAAATGTCATGCACGCCATTGTTCTTGCGGCAGGTTACGCGCGGCGGCTTTCGCCGCTGACGGACGACTGTCCGAAGGCGCTGCTGCCGGTGCGCGGCGTAGCGTTGCTCGATTACGTCATGGCGAAGGTGTTCGCGGTGTCGGCCGTGGAAGCCGTGACGCTCGTGAGCAATCACCGGTTTATCGCGCATTTCGAAAACTGGCTCCGCTGGCGGCAGCCACCGGTGCCGGTGCGTTTGCTGGACGACGGCACGCTCACAAACGAAACGCGGCTCGGCGGCATCGGTGACCTGCGGTTTGCGGTCGAGCGACATGATATTCGCGGCGATGCACTGGTGTTGGCGTCCGACAATCTGTTTGCGGCGGATCTGGCACAGATGGTGGCGTTTGCAGGCGAGCGCCGCGCCAGTTGCGTGATTGCGCGCCGGCTCGACGACCTGAAGGCGCAGCAGCGCACGGGCATCGCGGTGCTCGACGGCGACGGCCGGTTGGTGGAGTTTCAGGAGAAGCCGCAGGTTCCCAAGAGCAATCTCGCCGTGCCGCCGATCTACGTTTACCGAAAAGAAAGCTTGGCGTTGCTTGACGAATACCTGGACGGTGGCAACAATCCGGATGCGCCGGGTAACTTCATTGCTTGGCTGCGCTCGCGAGAGCCGGTGTTTGGCTGGCGATGCGATGGCGAGATATGGGACATCGGCAACTTGGAGCAATACGCCCGGGCACAAGAGAACTTTGACGCAGCAAAGGAAGCGGCGTTTGGAATCAAGCCATGGTAGCCAGGTTTTTATGGGTGATGTTGTTGTTGCTGGCCGTGCCGACGCTGGGTCAGACGGCGCATCGTATCGCAGAGTTCCAGATTGCGCTCGACCGGCAGTTGTTCTCGCCCGGTTGCATTGACGATCACATCGGCACCCAAACACGGGCGGCACTGCGCGCATGGCAGGTCGCGAGAAGCGAAAAGGTCACCGGCGTGTTCGACGAAGCGACGGCCGAAGCGCTCAAGCTGGAAGCGCCGGCGTTCATCAACTACGAGATCACCACGAACGACTTCGCCCGGATCGGGCCAGCGCCGGAAGGCTGGCGCGAGCGGGCGGAGCAGGAATCCATGCCCTACCAAACCGCGCTGGAACTGGTCGCGGAAAAATTTCACGCCTCGCAACGGTTCATCCGCGCGCTGAATCCGCAGATACCGTGGGACTCGTTGAACACGCCAACCAACGCGCTCGTGCCAAACGTGGAGTTTGACGCCAAACCGCCGAAAGCGGGCGAGGTGAGGATCAATCTCGCGCAGAAATGGCTGACGGTCTATGACGGCGAGGGCAAACTGTGTGCGTTCTTCCCCTGCTCCATCGGCCGCGACAAGATGAAGCGGCCGGTCGGCGAGTTGCAGATCGTGGCGGTGGCGCCGAATCCGAACTACACCTTCAACCCTGCCGTGTTCCCCGAATCGCCCGAAGCGCAAGCCATCGGCACGAAGCTCATCATTCCGCCCGGCCCGAACAATCCCGTCGGCGTGCTCTGGCTCTCCATCGGCCGCGCGCCCGGCAGCGAAGGGCCGCCGCTGACCGGCTACGGCATCCACGGCACGCCGAAGCCGGAGGAAGTCGGCAGGACCGAAAGTCATGGCTGTTTCCGCCTGGCTAACTTCAACGCCGAGCGCCTGCTCAAAATGGTCACCGTCGGCACGCCGGTGATCGTGGAAGAGGAGTGAGACGCGACGGGGAAAAGTCCTGCTGAATGTGGTTTTCTGTTTTGTTGACGCGTTCCTGCTTGACCGTGAGTTACTACGCGATAGCCTTTGACAACCGAAAGGATTAACGAATGAAACTCTCTCGACATCTTCTCATCGTCGGCGTCGTTGCGGCGTCTGTCTGGCTTTCGGCAACGCCCGCGCAGGCCGAAGGACGCATGGACAAGCTCAAGCGCGGCCTGGCGGGCATGGCACTGGGTGGCGTGGAGGTGCCGGCGACGTTGTGCGAGGAATGCCGCAACGAAGGCTGGCCGATGGGAATCACCGTCGGTTTCTTCAAGGCGGTCGGGAATTTTGCCGCGCGCGAGGTGCTGGGTGTGTTTGAGTTTGTCACCGCGCCGTTCCCGTGGCCGGATGACCAATACAAGCCTTACATGGAACCGGCCTATCCGTGGGACCGATTCAGCTCGGTGAAGGAACCGCTGCCAGTGGCGCCGCCGCCAACAATCCCGCCATCGCCGAAGCCGGCGAAGTGAACAGCGTGCTGTGGAGTGATGGTGTGGTGGAGTTTTGGAGTAATGGGGCCAACGGAAGCGGTCACGTTTTTGCGATGAGTTTCGCAATACTCCAACACTCCATTACTCCATTTTCATGAACATCACCCATCCTGAGCTTGCACCGTCGCGGCTGGAGTATCACGCGGCCGTCGCGCTTCAGCAGCGGTTGCGCGCACTGGTTGTCCCGAGCGGCGAAGTCCGGTCCCTGCGTCTGGTCGCCGGCGTGGATGTTTCCTACGATTTTGTTCCGACGCGATTTTCCAAGGGCAAGAAGGCTTCCGAGTTGCTTTACGCGGCGGTCGTTGTGCTGGAACTGCCGTCGTTGCGTGTTGTCGAATCGGCGGGCGTCGCGAGTCGCGCGAAGTTTCCCTATGCGCCGGGTCTGCTAAGCTTCCGCGAGATTCCGCCGTTGCTCGAAGCGTTTCGGAAACTGCGCGTGACGCCAGATGCAGTGCTGGCGGACGGGCAAGGCATCGCGCATCCGCGCCGCTGTGGGCTGGCATCGCATCTGGGGCTGGTGCTGGATTTGCCAACCATCGGCTGCGCCAAGAGCCGGCTCATCGGCGAGTATCGCAAACCGGGGCAGCGGCGCGGTAGCGCGAGCAACCTGCGCGACGGCGGAGAGATCATTGGCCGAGTCGTGCGCACGCGCGACAGCGTGGCACCGGTTTTTGTCAGCGTCGGTCACAAAATCTCGCTCGACGCAGCCGTCGCGCTCGTGCTGGAATGCACTCCGTGCTTTCGGTTGCCGGAGACAACACGGCAGGCGCACATTCTGGTCAATCAAATGAGAAGCAAAGGAGAGTCATGCGCATAGGCATCATCGGCGGCAGCGGTCTCTACGACATCGAAGGATTCACCAACCGGAAAGCGGTTCGCGTCAAGACGCCATTCGGCGCGCCGTCGGACGCCTACGTCACGGGCAAGCTGGCGGGACGCGACGTGGTGTTCCTGCCGCGGCACGGGCGCGGCCACCGCATCCTGCCGAGCGAACTCAACCACCGCGCCAATATCTGGGGCATGAAGAAGTTCGGCGTGACGCACATCATCAGCGTCTCCGCCGTTGGCTCGCTTCAGGAACAATACAAGCCGCTCGACATTGTGTTGGTGGACCAGTTTTTCGACCGGACCAAGAAATCGCTGGAGCACACGTTCTTCGGCCGCGGCATCGTGGCGCACGTCGGGTTTGCCGACCCGCTGTGCGGCGGGCTTCGGAACTTGCTGGCGGACTGCGCCCGCGAAGCTGCCGCGACCGTCCACGTCGGTGGCACCTACGTGAACATGGAGGGGCCGGCGTTCTCGACGCGCGCGGAGAGCAACGCTTATCGAAAGCTGGGCTTCGACGTGATCGGCATGACGAATCTTGGCGAGGCCAAGTGCAGCCGTGAAGCGGAGATTTGCTACCAGACGATGGCGATGGTGACCGACTACGACTGCTGGAAGGAACACGAGGAAGCGGTCACGGTCGAGATGATCATCAACAACCTCAACCAGAACGCTGCGACAGCGAAACGAATAGTGCAGATGGCCGTGGGGCGGATTCAGGAGAAGGATTGCGCGTGCCAGCACGCGCTGGCTACGGCGATCATCACTGGCAAGAAGCTCTGGCCGGCGAAGACGAAGCGGGAACTAGCGCCGTTGTTGAAGAAATACGTGTAGGAAGAAGCGCTAAGGAACACAGTTGAAGCGGCCACTGAGGAGAAAATCGGGATGCCGTCGAGCATGTCACCAAAACAAATCGCCATCGTTCGAGCTTTGATCGCAGGCGTGCAAGCAACGATCTGGTTGTTCCTGGGGCTGCTGACAGTGTTGGGATTCATGGGAGTGGATTTGGGGCCTGACACGGGTGCGCTGCATCGGTTGTTTCCCAAGCTTTTTGGAATTGGCTACGTTTCGGGCGGGAGCAATTCGACGTTTCCCTTGCTGAGACTGCCGGGGACCGGCTTCGTGATGCAGTTCGTGTTTCCTGTTCTTCTGTTTGGTGCTCTTTACGGGATCGGCGTCTTCGTGGATCGCGCCGCAAAATCGGTGTTTCACCCCTTGGAAAGGTGGCTGAGGATGCGGTGTATCGGTGCGAAGCTCCCTTCCGAGAGAGAAATGCGGCTGGATGTGGCTTCAGTGAACCGCAGGCTGGATGTTTCTTTGGATAAGATGAAAGGCTGGACACATATCCTGCGGTTCACCTCCTTTAATCTCGCGCTCGTATTGGTCGCTGGCTCAATCCTTTTTGTCGTCCATAGCTCAGCCCAGAAATCCAGCATTGTCGTGGGAACTGCCGTTGGAGTTGTCATTGTGTTGCTTGCTGTCTTTATTTGGGCTTGGGTGATTCTGACGTATTACGAACGGCTCGTTCGAGGCTATCAACTCTCGAACGCGCCCATGCAGTTTCTGGAAAACCACCGAGCAAGGATCCCGAGACGATGAACAATTGGCTGCGAATAGCAGTTGGTCTGAGCTGTCTCTGGTTATTGGTCGCTCGACTCAGCCCGCCAGTCTTCGCCGATGATGCCACCGAAGCTGACGCGTTGCAGAAACAGACAGACGAACTCTTTCGTGCCGGGAAGTTTCAACCTGCCATCCCGCTACAGCAAAGAGTTTTGGAACTCCGCGAAAAAACTGTCGGCCCGGAGCATCTTCTCGTCGCTTTAAGCTGCCAGAATCTGTCGGTCCTCTACATGAAAATGTGCGACTTCGCGAAAGCGAAGTCGTTCCGGGAGCGACAGTTGGCAATCCTGGAAAAAAACCTTGGTTCCGAGCACCCCTCCATCGCCGAATATGTCGGAGAACTGGCGATGCTAAATACCGAGATGGGTGACTACGGAAAGGCGGAGTCTCTCTACCAGCGTGCTTTGGAAATGATCGAAAAAACATCCGGTCTCGAACATCCCCATACGGCTCACAGCTTGTTACAGCAAGGAAAGTTTTACCTCAAGACGGGTAATTATTCGAAGGCCAAAGCAATTCTACTGCGCGCCTTGGCCATTTATGAAAAAACACTCGGACCTGAGCATGTCTTCACAGTTGGTGCTCTTTTTGTCATCGCGGAAGTGCACAAGCTTAACGGCGAATACTCAAAAGCAGAACAATTTTTCTGCCGAACGTTGGCGATCTGCGAGAAAACCTGGGGCACTGACCATCCTCAAACCGCCACTTGCCTTGCCGGTTTGGGGGAAACATATACCGCCTTGGGTAACTACGTAAAAGCGGAGCAACTCCTTCAGCGTGCTTTGGCTATCCGCGAGAAGACGCTCGGTCTTGAACATTTAGACACCATCAGATGTGCTGAGACTCTTGCAGCGCTATACACAGCCATGGGCGATTTCGTAAAATCAGGGCCGCTTTTTGAGCAATCAGTGGCGGCGTTGACAAAACTGCTTGGTCCGAGTCATCACGATACACTGACTGGCATTCATAACTGGGCGAATCTATACACAATAATGGGTGACTACGGGAAAGCGGAGTCACTTTACCGGCAAGTGTTGGTTGCTCGCGAAAAGACTCTTGGCTTAGAACACCCGGATGTTGCCGCAAGCCTACAAGACATGGCTCTAATTTGCGGGACGACTGGCAATTACAAGGCAGCCGAAGAACTTCAAAACCGTGCGTTGGCAATCGTGACGAAGAACGGCAATTCACATATTATTCACCTTGTTCTACAGGGTATGGCATACAGTCTTTCACTCAAGGGCGAATACGCAAAGGCGGAGCAGCTCTACGAACAGGTGTTGAATTTCAATGAAAAGGCTTTGGGACCTGAACATCCGAACGTCGCGAGCGTCCTCAGGAATCTCGCAGACGTTACCTTGACCACGGGCAATGCCTTGAAATCAGAATTGCTCCGAAGGCGTGCCTTGGCAATCTATGAAAACAACTGCAGCCCGGAGGATCCTCAGATTGCAGGCACACTGAATGGATTGTCGCTATCTCTTGTTGTTGAGAGAAAACTGGAGAACGCGCTGGAATCCAGGGAAAGGGCGTGGCGCATCTTGGAGAGACAGCGCGAACAGGTTTTTTCTTTTGTCAGCGAGCGGCAACAAGCATCGTTTGTGGAGACGTTGCGCGACAGAATAAATGAGAACATCTCACTCGCAGCAAGAGAACTGCCGAACAATTCCGCGGCTCGATTCTTTGCCTTTACGGTGGTGCTCTCCAGCAAGGGAGCAATTCTCGAATCCATCGCGCAGCGGCAGGCAAACATTGTGCGCAGCGGCGGCCCGGAGTTGAAAGTCCGGTATGACCAATGTCGGACGGCAAGCAGTGTTTTATCAAACGCCATGATGACACCGGCCAAGCCAGGCCAGTTGGCATCTCATCTGGCCTACATCGCGGAACTTGAGAAACAAAAGGAAGTTGCTGAGGAAGCTTTTGCGCGCGCATCCGCGCCGTTTGCAGTCGAGCGCCAAAGCCGAAGGACTGGGGTGAGCGACGTGGCACGCGCTCTGCCGCGCGGCTCGGCTTTGGTCGAGTTCGTGAAGTATCGGCCGTTCAGGTTCGATGCGAAAGGCAAGGAACGACGATGGGGCGATTGGAATTATGTGGCGCTGGTGCTGCGCAGCGGAGAGAAGCCTGACGCGCCTGATGTGGCTTTGGTGCCGCTCGGCCCGGCTGACAAGATCGAGACGGCGGTCAGCTACTGGCGCAAAGTGTTTGATGTGACGCTCTACAGAAGTCCGGCCGTCAATCTGCCTGTGTTTGAGCCGGCATCGAAGGACCTGACAACGCTGGTCTGGAAGCCAATCATTCCGGCTCTCGGCGATTGCAGCAAAGTCTATATCTCGCCCGACGGTGAACTGGCGTTCGTAAACTTCGGTGCGTTGCAGGGCCAAAAGCCGAACCGTTTTGTGATCGAAGACTTTAACATCAGTTACGTAACGACGGGTCGCGACTTGGTGCGGTTGGGAGCAGGACAAGGCAATCCACCGCTGTTGGTGGGCGCGCCGGATTATGGAATGCAGTCGTCCAGAAAGGACGGTTTTTCCCCACTGCCGGGCACGCTTGCCGAGGTGAATATCATCGCGCCGTTGCTGAAACAACGAGGAGAGAATCCGGAGCTATTGACCGGCGCGCAGGCTGCTGAAGCCACGGTGAAAGCCGCCAAGCACCCGCGAATTCTGCACCTAGCCACACACGGCTTCTTTCAGCCGGATGTCGCTTGGGACTGGTTGACTACCCGTAATGGCTTACTTGGTTTTGGTGGAGACGAATCCGACCTAGCCGGCAGCGCGAGGTTGTGGCTTCAGATCAAGAAAGAGAACCCCATGCGCCGCTCCGGCATCGCGTTGGCCCATGCCAACGACACGCTCGCAGGCCGGCGCGAGCTAGGCGACAATGATGGAATCCTCACGGCCGAAGAAGTGATCGGGATGGATCTCTGGGGCACGCAACTGGTGGTGATCTCAGCTTGCGAGTCCGGCCTCGGCGAATCGCGCGGTGGTGAGGGGGTGTTTGGGTTGCGACGCGCCTTCGCGCTGGCCGGTGCGCAGAACCTCGTCATGACGCTGTGGCCGGTTGCTGACGAGCCGACGATGATGGAATTCTTCTACCGGCACTTGCAAACCGAAGGAACGCCGCAGCGGGCTTTGCTAGCAGCGCAGCGGGAATGGATTGCGAAAGAACGATCGGGCGGGCGCGAACCGCATCCTTTCTTTTGGGCCGCATTCGTGGCAAGCGGCACCGGGTTTGGATTGGAAGAGAAGGCGAAATAGAATTACCGCCGCTGAAGAATACGTCCAAGTCGCCCGCCGCTACTTCTGCCGGCGGAGTTCCTTTGGCTCCTGGAACGCGTCCTTCTCGTCGGCATGAGCGCGGACGAACTCCTGCAACTCCTTCGTCGAGGCCGTGAGGAAGGTCATGTCCTTCATGGCTTCGTGGCGGATGGTGATCTTCTTCTGCTCGATGCCCTTCTTGATCCAATCGAAGTTGAGCGTCGCGTAGCGCAACACGTCGCCCTCGATTGAAATCTTCGTGATGAGGTGGGCTGGCAGGAGGTGGAACTTGGGATAGTCGTTTTTGACCTCCGGCAGGTCGCTCACGGTGGTGTCGAGGAAGAGATGCTTTCCGAGCCGGAGCAGGCGCGCTTCGAGCTTGCCCGTGCCTTTCTCACTGACGCAGGTGATGTCATACTTGACCTCCTGTTCGTCGGCCTTGAAGGTGAACTTCTCCTTGCCGTCCTCGGAAACCCACGTGCCGGCCAGCGGGGCCAGCAGGATGGAATCCTTTTCGGAATACAACGGCTGAAGCGATGGCACGCAGCCGAACATCACGGCGGCGACGGCGCAGGTGAGGAATAACATTAGATGACGCATGTGGAATCTCCTGGTTGAGTGTTGGCATTCAGAAGCGAAAGCCCCGTATCCGAACAGCGAGGGCGGCGTTTCCCGACTTCGATCGGGTTTCCGTTCTCGTTCTTCGAATTCTTCATAGGGCACCGTCAAGGAAGGCGATTTTATCGCCCACATATAACGAACTTCCTTCGTCCCGTCTCCAAGGCCAGCAAGAGGCGCAAGAAATTCACTTACCGAACCACTTCTTCGCTTTCTCCACGAAGCTCTTCATCATCGGCTGCGTGTCCTCGCCACATAATTCGGCGAACTCCTGGAGCTTCTTGCGTTGCTCGGAGTTGAGGCGCGCGGGAACTTCGACAACGACGCGGATGTGCTGGTCGCCGCGGCCGTAGCCTTCGACGTTCGGCACGCCTTTGCCGCGCATGCGAAAGACCGTGCCGCTCTGTGTGCCAACGGGAATCGTCAGCTTCGCGTGGCCGTTGATCGTTGGCACGTCAATCTGTCCGCCCAGCGCCGCCACCGGGAAGGCGATGGGCACGTCGCAAAGCAGGTCGTCGCCGCGACGCACGAAGATATCGTGCGCCTTGACGTGAACAACGACATAAAGATCGCCGTGGGGGCCGCCGCGTGGGCCGGCATTGCCGTGGCCGGCGGAACGCAACTGCATGCCGGTCTCGATGCCTGCAGGCAGGCGGACCTTGATGCGGCTCTGGACGCGAGCCAGACCCTGGCCGCGGCATTGCGAACAAACCTTGTCCACTGACTCGCCGTCGCCGTTACAGCGCGGACAAGTCTTCCTAACCTGAAGAAATCCCCCGTGAACCTGTGAGACTTGCCCTTGGCCGCGGCACATCGGGCATTGCGTCCGATGCGCGCCGGGCGCGCCGCCGGTGCCGTGGCAGGTGGCGCAGGCGTCGAGACGGCCTACAAGGATTTCCTTTTCGACGCCATAGATGGCTTCCTCGAAGGTGATCTCCATGTCGTAGCGCAGGTCGTCGCCATGCTGGGGGCCGCCGCGCTGCCGGCTGCCACCAAAGAAATCCTCAAAGATACTGCCGCCCATGCCACCGAAGACCTCGCGGAAGATGTCGAACGGATCGTGGAAGCCACCCCACTGCTGGCCGGCGGTGGCGGAACCGGGGCCGCCGCGCGCCGTAAACGCCGCGTGGCCATATTGGTCGTAGGCGGCGCGCTTTTGCTGGTCGGAAAGCACCTCGTAGGCTTCGCCGAGTTCCTTGAACTTTTCCTCCGCGGCCTTATCGCCCGGGTTTTTGTCGGGGTGATACTTGATGGCCAGCTTGCGGTAGGACTTCTTGATGTCCTCGACGCTCGCGTCGCGCGGGACGCCCAACACTTCGTAGTAATCGCGGGAAGAGGCCATATTCAGGTTGTGCTTGGCTGGGTTGCAGGGTTCACGTCGCCGGGCTTCTCCGCCGGCGCAGACTCAGGCAGTTCCGGCTTGCCTCTGGAGACAACGACGGTGGCGGGCCGGAGCAAACGCTCGGAGAGCTTGTAGCCTTTGCGCAGTTGTTGGATCACCTTGCCAGCAGGATGCACGTCAGACTCAATGTGCTGGACCGCTTCGTGCCACTGCGGGTCAAAGTGCTGGCCTTCGGCGTTGACAACCTCGACGCCGGCATCGCGCAGCACGGCGTGCAGTTGGGCAAGCGTCATCTTGAGACCGTCAATCAGGGATTTGACCGCAGTGGAGCCGGTCGCCGGGTCAGCGTGCTGCAACGCCGCTTCGAAACTGTCAATCGTCGGCAACAGACGGCCCAACAATTGCTGCGTCGCGTATTTGCTGGTCTCGATCTTCTCACGAGCGGCGCGCTTGCGGTAGTTGTCGAGATCGGCGGCAACGCGGAAGCACTTGTCCTTCCACTCGGCTGCTTGGGCCGCTTCGGCTTTCAGCTTCTCAACCTCGGCCGGCGTCAGCGACGGAGGCGGCGGCGCTGCGGCGGCAGGCGGTTGCGTCCCGGTCTGAGCCGGGGTGGCGGTGTCTGCTGCCGGCGCGGCCTGAGCGGCGCGCTGGGACTCCGAATCGTTGTGTTTGGTCTTCTTGGAACGAAACATAAGAACGCATCAGTGTAGCGACATCGGGGCAGCAGTCAACTTTCAGCCAGCGGTTTCCGCGCGGGATGAACGCGGCTCAGGAGTTGGAGCTTTTCTGCGCTGCGCGCATTTTTTCGAGGTCTTCGGTGAGGAAACGGACACAGTCCTTGAACTTGGGGATATTCTGCGGGTCAATCTGCATCAGCGTGGTGTGCGCTTCGATCATCATTTCGGCGTAGCGCGCTTTGGATTCAGCGTCCTCCGGCATGGATTGCGACGTCGCGAGCGGCTCGAGCACTGGCGCAGGTGCTGAACCGCCGCCATTGAGAGGCACGGCCAAGTTGACGTCGCACATGTCCACGGTGGAAAGCCCGTCTATGCCCAGCGAGGCAACCACTTCCCGACAGCGCGGGTTGAGGTTGGCGAGATGAATGTGCCCATTGGCAGGCATCAGGCGCAGGCCAACGCCAGCCAGCACGCCGAGGAAGGTGCTGTCCATGGACGAGCATTCGCCAAGATCCACGATGAACTCGCGGAAGCCGCGTTTGATAATCTCGTTGCTGAACTGGCAGAACGGCTGGCTGATCTGACAATTGCCTTTGCCGTGGACCTTGACAAAGACCCGCTCTCCCAAAACTCCGACCACGACGCTGTTTTGACCTTCGTTCACGATCTTGATTCTTCAGGTGCCTCCGGAATGGAAGCCCATTTCACTATAGGCTCGACTGCGATGACGTCAAGGCGTGGCGTCAGGAGGGGTGTCGAGGTCTCGCTGCGCCTGCTGGCGCAGTTCGGTTTTCAGAATCTTGCCCGTGGCGTTGCGCGGCAGCGGCTCGCTCTGCACGCGGATTTCGCGCGGCAGTTTGTAATTCGCCAGCCGTTCGCGGCAGAATCTCAGAATCACCTGCGCGTCGAGCGTCATCTTTTCCGCCGGCACGACGAACGCGACGGGCAATTCACCGTGGCGCGGGTCGGAACGGCCCACGACGGCGACCTCGCGCACGCCGGGAATCTGGTAGATGACCTCCTCGATCTCGCGCGGATAGACGTTATTGCCGTGGACCAGCAGCATGTCCTTCTTCCGATCCGTGATGTAAAGGTAGCCGTCCGCGTCGAGCCGACCGATATCGCCCGTGCGCAGCCAGCCGTCGCGCAACGTTGCAGCCGTCGCCTCTTCCTGGTTCCAGTAGCCGAGCATGACGTTCTCGCCGCGCACGGCGACCTCGCCGTCCTGCCCCACGCCCAGGTCGCGGTCCTGCGCGTCGAAGATGCGCACCTGCACACCGGGAATCGCCGGGCCGACGGAACCGGCCTTGCTCACGCCGTGGATGGGGTTGAAGCTGACCACGGGCGCGGCCTCGCTCAGGCCGTAACCTTCGCGCAGCGGGAACCGGAAGCGTTCGCTGAAGCGGCGCAGCGTTTCAACCGAGAGCGGCGCGGAACCGCTGATGGCCAGCCGCAACGGCAGCATCCAGCGCAGCCACCACGGAATCGGCGCCGTCGCGAGCGCCTGAAAAAGCTGCGGGATGCCGAGGAACACCGTCGCGCGGCGGCGGATCATCTCGAACAGCACATGGCGAAACGGCTTGATGGACTTGATGATGAGCACGGACGCGCCGATGGAGAGCGGCGCGAGGATGGCCACCGTCAACATAAAGCTGTGAAACATCGGCAACGCGAGCACGATGCGGTCGTTCTCGACGTTTTCCAAGACGACGCCGATGCTGCGGATGTTTGCCACGAGGTTGGCATGCGTCAGCACCGCGCCCTTGGGCCGGCCGGTGGTGCCGGAGGTGTAGATGATCACGGCGCGGTCGGACGGTTTGACATCCGTAAGCGGGTCCAGCGACTTCGCGACCACGGCAGCCCAGGAAAGCGCGCTCACGTCCAACGGACGCAATGAAGGGATCTGCGCGCGCAGGTGGGCCAGCACAGGTTCGAAGTCGGCGGTCGTCGTGATGAGCACGCGCACGCCGGCGTCGCGGAGGATGTATTCGATTTCCGCCGGCTTGAGGAAGTTGTTGACCGGCACGACCGTGCCTCCAGCAGACAGGATGCCATAGAGAGCGTAGATGAACTCCGGGCAGTTCTTCATCAGCAACGCGACGCGGTCGCCCGGCTGGACGCCGTAGTCATCGCGTAGCAACCGCGCCAAGCCAAGCGAACGGGCGTGAAGCTCGCCATAGCGGATTACTTCGCCACCAAAAAAGAGGGCCTTCCGGCTCGGAAAGAAAGTGGCGGTCTTGTCCAGATAACCGGTCAGCGTGGTGGGCGTCAGACTCATTGGGTAACGTTGGGAGTTATCGTCGGTCGCAATCCGCGCGAGACGGGAGCCATCCTACCGGATGGACCACATGGCGGAATGTTTGGAGCCAAGCACACGGCCGCCGCTGAGCACCGACACGCGCCAAGCAGCAACATGCACGGTGTCCTCATACTCGCCGCCTTTCAGTTCAAAGTAGGTCCATCGGCCCTTGACGGGCACGTCCGGGAACTGCAGGTCTGTCGTCCGCATGTCGCGGGTCTTCGCCTGCTGATACTCCAACCGCAGCGTCACATCGCGCAACGGCTGGCCCGTGCGGTTCTCCCACATCACCGCCACCCGGATGCTCCGCCGCTTGGCTGGATCAAACAGGGGGTCTGCACTGCCGAACACGTTGTAGTTCGACTCAGGGGACGGATGCATCATGAGCTTCCTGTGGGTCGGAAACTCCGTGATAACCACCTTGAGTATTGGACAGGGCTGGACCGGCTCCTCGACCGCCGCGACCGGCCCGGCCATCGCCCACATCATGCCCGCCATCCAAACGGCAATCAGGATTCGTTTCACGCCGTGCATGTTCACAGTTTCCCTTGCGCAGTCAAGACCGAATCCCATCCCTGCCGCCACGCAGCCGCCTCTCCTGCCCCGCCCGGCGCGAAGACCTCGTCGCGACGGCGCGAACTCTTCGCCGTGGTCAGGAGCAAGGCCGTCCGGGTGACGATCAACCAGACCTATCCCCTGCGCACGGCCGCCCAAGCCCACCGCGACCTCGAAGCTCGCAAGACCACCGGCTCCACCGTCCTCTTGCCGTAGCGGGGAAGGAGGTGCCACTCACTCTGCGTCGGCGGGTCGCTGACTTCGTGATAGCTACTTCCTGCCTTCCTCTTCCACCGTCTTCAACGTCTGCTTCAAAACATCGCGGCAAGCCTTTGGCAGTTTCTCGTCGGCTGTCATGTTGCGTAGATTGGCAATGAACGTAGCGCGTTTCAACCGCATCAGATGGCCGTCGCCATATAGGACGTTCATGTCCTTGAATAAGTGGTTGATGCTTTTGTCGAAAACTACTGGCAGCTCTGACAGCACTGGTCTGGGAGTGCCCACGGGATATGAGACATAGCGATAGCAAATAGAAACATCATCCTTCAGTTCGTGATGTTCGCCTTTACTGGGACGATGAACACCGCTGCTTGGGCAGTAGAACGAGCCCCATCCTGTGAACCATCTTGGGAAAAGCTCGATTGGCGAGGGCGGATACTTGTCCTCATTGTCATTGGCGTAAGCCTGCAAAGCTTTGCCAATCTCGGCTAGATTCCTCATGCAGCGCATTTGCTTGCTTGGGTTGGCATGGCGATCTCTAGGCACGAAGGGTTCAAAGAGCCCGATCAGCAGCATAAGCGCGGCTGGAGAAATCCCCATCCATGCTAGTGCGTGCCCGGTAAGCTGGCCGTGGCTTTTGGGAATTATCAGGATCGCGGCGACGGCAGAGATGATTGACCCATAGAAGCACGTGTTCAATACGACGAAGATAATAGCAGGAGAAAGATATGATGATCCGGGCAGTTCAATGTCAAAAAAGAAGAAGACCGCGCCGGTTAATGCGAATAGGAGGATGACCAATCCCATCACGAAGCTTGCTATAGCTAAGCGCGACAAGCGTGGCTTTCTTGGTGGCAGCGAGCAATTGGATGGAGAAATCATGGCATCATTTTCCATCTTCTTATCCGTGTTTCATCCGCATCTTCCTTCTTCCTCACAGCGTCTGCCGCAGGCTCTCCACATACACGGCGGAGTCCTGCAGGGTGGACCGCGCCCCGTTGCTCGCGAAAGCTCTCGGAGTCCGGGCGCGGTGGCTGTTGTTGGGTCTCAGCATAGCGCGCGCGGAGCGCCCGCTCCACCTTTTCCTGTAGCGGCGGTGTCTCACCGCCGGTTCGTCATCATTCGTCGGTCGGAGACCGACGCTACAGGGTCACACGTTCCGGCGCAGGGCGAGGATGAGGGTGTTGTAGCTGTCGAGGAGTTGTTGCACCTCGCTCTGCGTCGGCGGGTCGCTGATGGTGATGTAGAGCTGGCTGAAGCCGTCCACGTTGCGCGGCGTGCCGTTGATGGCGGCACCGATGGCGCTGTTCATCGCGTCGTTGGTCGGTTTGTCGGCCACCGCGTTGTTGACGGTGTCCGCGACCTGTTGGGTGGTGGGACGCGCCTCTACTTTCTCGTCGAGGCCGTTGAATTGGCTCCGAAACTCGTTGGCGCGGAGTTCGGAATTGTCCGGTGGGAATGATGGGTCGTAGGGCATGGGGGGAGCTTTCAGTTTTCAGCTATCCGCTATCAGCCGGAGAGATCCCGCTTTCAGCCTCAGCTATCAACGATCAGGTTTTGGCTGACGGCTGATAGCTGATGGCTGATAGCCAGGTCGCGGTGCTCAGCCGCCGACGGTGATGGACATCTCGTTGCTCCAGAGGCCCACCTGCTCGTCGCCGACGCGGTAGATGGCGCGATATTTCCATTTTGTGGGCGAGGCCGGCTGCGGCGTGGTGTCGGTGTAGCCGGGCGTGGTGTCGTTGGCCAGGAACACGAAGCCCTTGCTGTCGCTGCGGTCCACCTGGATTTCAATCATGTCCAGGAATGACATGTAGCCGCCCCAGTTCCAGCCAACGTTGACGCCGGTGGCCGAGCGCGTGAGTTTGAACTGCGGCGCGAGTGTGGTGAAGTCCGGTCCGGCCAGTTCGGAGCCGATAATGCCGAGATCGGAACCGATACTGTCGGTGTAGCCGCTGCTGTCCTTGATGGTCTGCACCAGCGCGAAGATGCGGTCGAGCGCACCGGTGTTGACGGCCACGACGCCGGTGGGCGGCGTGGGCGGGGTGAAGACCGGCAGCACTACCAACGCGGAGCCGTCGCCGCTCTGGGCTTCCTTGGCGGCGTCCGTGCAGGCCAGCGCCCACGTGCGCGCCGCGCCGAGCCACGACTGGATGACATAGATCAACCAGCGGGCGTCGCCAACGGCGGCGGTAACTTGGGAAGTGTCCAGACCGAGCGCGGTGGCGTAGCCGCTGAGTTTGTTTCGGAAGTTCTCCAGCCAGGTGATCTGGTCGTTGACTCTGCTTGGATAATACGTGTTTCGTTTCATTCTTCTCCTTTTGGTTGGGGGTTTGTTGGTTTGCTGCGGAATCGGCACATAGCCGGGGTCGCCCGGCTCAAGCTGGTAACTGGGGTTTCCCCATCGGCTGTTTCGGTCGTCGAGGCGAAAACCGGCGTCAAATTGGATGGTTTTCATAGATAAGGCCGTGGCGACGTTTCAAAGCGGGCTGGTAAGCCTCCAACGGCGTAAATAGCGTATTTGTAGCGTCATGGGGTGCGCCCCGTGCCGGATGGGGCACGCCCCATGCGCCACGGGGTGAACCCCGCGCGGTTTGGGGTGCGCCCCGCGCCAAAAGGGGTGCACCCCGCGCGATACGGGGCGCAGCCCATGCCAGATGGGGCGCACCCCGCACGGCATGGGGCGAGGCCCACGCGATACGGGGCGCGCCCCGCGCGACGCGGGGTGAAGCCCATGCGGCAGGGGGCGTGCCCCGTGGGACGCGGGGCGCACCCCACGGCGCAGAATAATCACCCCGTGCGGCACGGGGCGCACCCCATGCCACGCGGGGCGAGAGTGATTTGCCTCAGCGAGCGGATTGTTGCACGCGGGCTGCACCCCGCCGCGCGCCGCAGCGACCCCGCAACGGCCACCGACACTGCGGCGAGGCTGGGGTTGAATGCGGAGCGGCCGGCCTGCCGTCCTGGGAGCGCGGGCATCCTGCCCGCCTTGCCGCGCAAACCAATGGGAACCTTCTTCGTGTCGCCGATCACTCAATGAGCAACCGAAGGCGGGCAGGATGCCCGCGCTCCCAGGCGAGGGATGCAAGAGCACGGGCGCAGGAACGCGGACGGCGCAGCGGAGAACAGGAGCGGGACCGTCGAGACAAAACTTTTCCCCCGGCGCCGCATCCAACCGCCCCTCAACACCCCAAACTGTTTTCACCGCCTCCATCGAGAGCATTCTTCAAATCAAAGCTTACGACGGCGCGCATATTCCCACAGCCGGCGCGCAACGCGCAATTGGGAGATGCCCTGATTTTGGTATCAGGGATTTCCTGATGCTCACGCCCCGCCATCGCGCGGAAAATTCCCCCTTGGTCCGGCTGAGAGCTGAAAGCTGACCGCTGAGAGCTTCTCGCTCCCCCGCCCCTTTCCCGCTTGCCCCCGCAAGCCGCCGGTAGGACTATGCTCGGAGAAGGCGAAGAAAGCGATGGGAGACGAAAGATGCGGATGTCCGTCAACATAAAGCATGAAGGAATCCTCTCGTTGGTTTGGGTCCTGTTAGGCGAACAATGCGTTCGCTGGGTCCTCCTCCCTATGCTCAGTGACAGTGAAGATACCTTCTATGGCATCTTTCTGGTGCTCTTCCTGTGGTGGGGAATAGGCCTGATTCTTGCTGTCTCGGCCTTGCGACGCGGCTCGCTGTTGAACCGCGCTTTCGCTGTGGCAACGATTCTTCTATTTGCCTACGGCTTCTTCTGCACAATTCCGGAACCCTCTTAACTCTTCACTCGCCCCGCGCCCCTTTCCCGCTTGCCCCCGCCAGCCGCAGATAGGACTATGCCCGGAGAAGGCGAAAGTGGATGCGGATGACAACTCTGGAGAAGCACCAACGAAGCTAGTCAATTATGCTTAACACGGTATCCATCTACCTTCTCGCGACTCTCGTTGGTTGGTGGTCATTCTACTTCTTTCATTGGAGATACAGACGAGGGAAGTCTATAGGCAATGCCTTGTTCATTAGCATCGGCCCTGCTATCGCAACGATCTTGCTGATGGCTAGCTGGCTATTCCTTCCTGTCGGTGTTGAGTTGCCTCTGATTGTCCAGATGCTCCCAATGGCCATTCCCTATGTTCTGCTGGTTCTTGCGGTGCTAATGCGGGCTTACCGACACCACAAAGCAGCCTCAGATCAGAGTCATCGGTCTGAGGCACACGATTAGTGGCAAAGCGCGCCCGGAGGTCGCTCCACCTTGTGTTCCCTCAATACCCGTCCGAGTTCGCTCGCGGTTTCGGGTCGTGGGAAGCCGAGGCGGCTGCGCTCAGTCCTTCTTAGCGGCTGCGCCCTTGGCGGACTTGCGGTTTTTCCAGAAGTGGAAGCAGATGGCGGGGAAAGTCTTCAGCAGGATGAACACGTCCAGGGTGCGGGTCTTGTGCTCAACGTAGAACATGTCCAGCACGACGCGGCGGGGGTAGCCCATTTCGCCGCCCATCGTCACCTGCCAGTAGCCGGTGACGCCCGGACGGACGGAAAGGAGGCGCTTGGCGTAGATGCCGTAGCTGACGATCTCCGGCGGGATGATGGGGCGCGGGCCGACGAGGGTCATCTCGCCGCGCAGGACGTTCCAGATTTGCGGCAGCTCGTCCAGCTTGCTGCGGCGCATGAACCGGCCGCAGGGCGAGATGCGCGGGTCTTCCCAGAGGTCGAGTTTGAAATTGTTGGCGACGTAGCGGCGGTAGAGTTCACCATGCTCGCGCAGGTATTTCTCCGCGTCTATGCGCATGCTGCGGAACTTGAGGATGTCGAACGGCACACCGTGCTTGCCGAGGCGCTTCTGGCGGAAGATGAGCGGGCCGGGTGATTTGTAGCGCGTGAGGATGGCAGCGAGGAGGAAGAACGGCGAGAGGACCACCAACGCGATAGAGGCTAGCACCACGTCCCAGAGCCGCTCGCGGATGGCGGCGGTGTCCCATTGCGGCCGCACGCGCGATCCGGTGACGCGCGCCAGCCCGCCTTCGAACTCTTCCATCGCCTGCTGGATGATGGGGTCTGTCTCAACCAATGCCGGCCCAGGTTGCGTGGGAGGTGCTTTTTCCGGGTTATCCATCGGCGTGGCCATGTCGCGTTGGGGCGCAGTATAGGAGAAGGAGGACGGTTGAGAAACAAGAATCTTCAGATTACGACAGACCCGTCATGCAGGCCCGGGACCGGACACTGGCCCCTGCGGCGACGCGGGCATTTTGCGATTGAGCCGGGCGGCGATAGTTGGTAGATGTGAGTGCGTAATACGGCGGAGATGCCCATGATTATTTCCACAGTGACCGGCGGTTCGACCATTGAGTGGTTGCTGGCAGCATTGATTGTCGTCTTGGCCGTCCAGAGCGCCGTGTTGTTGCTGGTGCTGCTGCGCTTGAACCGGTTGTTGAAGTCGGTGGGGGCCATTGGCGTGCGCCTGCATCTGGCGTCGAAGGCGGCACAGCAATCAACGGTCGCCGCAAATCCCGACTCGCGAATTTCTTCTGCGGTCAAGGAGGCCCCTGACGCCACGAAGACCGGGCAGGCCGCGGCTGCACCGGACAAACCAGCGGCGAACGTGACGTTCACCAACTCGGAGGGGATGGCGTTTGTGCGGATCGGGCCTGCGGAGTTTACGATGGGCAGTTCCGACGCGAAATCCCCTGACAACGAGAAGCCCGCGCATGCCGTGCGGCTGACGCAGTCTTACTGGATGGCGGTAACGCCGGTCACGAATGCGCAGTATGAGCAGTTCGATCCCGACCATCGGCAGCTCCGCCCGTCGTGGAACGGCGACAATCATCCCGTGATCTTTGTGAACTGGAACGAGGCCACGGCGTTCTGCCTCTGGCTCTCGCAACGCGACGGGCGCGAGTATCGGATGGCAACGGAGGCGCAATGGGAGTTTGCGGCGCGCGGCACTGACACTCGTATTTTCCCGTGGGGCAACCAGTGGGATCCAAACCGGTGCAACAGCGCGGAAGAAGGCGGCGATTTCGACCAGACTTCGCCCGTCGCACAATTCCCGAACGGTGTCAGCCCACACGGGGTGTTCGACATGGTGGGCAACGTGTGGGAATGGTGCGCCGACTGGTATGAGCCGGGTTATGGCAGCGGCGCGGCACGGACGGATCCAACGGGGCCGGAATCCGGCCAGTATAAGGTTTGCCGCGGCGGAAGCTGGATGAATCACGGCTACAGTTGCCGCGTGACGATGCGGGCGCGGCGCGCGGTGGATTTCAGCGACGCCTACATCGGTTTCCGGGTCGTGTGCCTGGCCGAAGCCCAAGCTGACGGCGCGCCAACGGCAAAAGACGACGCGAAGGGCTGAGGAACCAGGGCGGGAGTTCTTGAAGACGGCGGCCGCGTTTTACTTGGCCGGCAGGAATACGGCAACGCCGTGTAATCCGGGTTTGATCTTGTGCTCGGGGTTTTTTATCTGCACTTTGACACGGAACGACCCGCTTTTTGAGTCCACCTCCGGATCCACAAAAGCAACTTCGCCGATCAGCTTTTCCTGCCCCCGGAGCGGAATCAAGACTTCCGCTTTCTGTCCCAGCTTAATCTGACCTGCGAACTTCGCGTCGGGGTAGGCCACGAAGTAAAGCGAATCAATGTGAACTACTTTCAGGATGTTCTCGACCCCCGCGCTGACGACCAGCGTCTCGCCAATTTTTTTCAGTTGCCTGACAACAACACAGTCCACCGGCGCGTAAACCGTCCGCAACGTGACATCTTCGAGGGCGAGTTTGTGGTTGGCGACGGCTTGGTCGAACTGGCTCTGGGCATTCAGGTAGTTGAACTCCCGGGTGCGCAAGTCTTCCTCGTTGATGATTTTCTTGGTCTGCAACGCCTTGCCCGCCTCGTAATCTTTCTTATAGCGGTCCAATGCGTGGCGGGCGGCGTCAACCTGCGCTTTGCGCAGATCAACGGTGAATCGTTCGATGGAGTCTCGCAACCTGACCAGAGGCTGGCCCTTGGACACGACTTCCCCTTCGTTGGCCAGCCAGACAATGGTGCCGCGCAACTCGCTGCCGACTTCGATCTCCAGCAACGGTGTCAACAAGCCACTGGCCCGGATCGGTTCTCCAGCGACCGCACGAACCGCAACAATCGCCACCAGCATTGCATACAAGCGGAAGCGAAGCATGGCACCAGTGAAGTCGTTGTCAGGCGTCCAGTCAAGCATTGTGAGCGACAGCATTGTGAGCGACTGTGTTGCCTGACCCGCCATGTGCGCGGCAATCCGGACGTCCCGTGTGCCGTCTCTCTTTTGCAATTGAGTCGCGTTGGGACGGGTGTTAGGGTGCGCGACGGAAGAAGAGGCGGATAACAGCCCAGACCGTGCCGCGAGCGATCAGCAATGGCGTAAGCATATGGAAGAGGACATTCAACTACGTGATCTGATTCGTGCATTGTGGCGCCAGAAATGGTGGATGATGGCCGTGATGCTTCTGGTGATGGCGGCTACCGTGGCGGTGTCGCTGCAGATGCCGAAGATTTACCGCTCCACGGCGATGTTGGTGTCACCGGAAGTGGACCAAGCATGGCCCACGCCAGACGGTCTGAAAACCCGCTTCGGAGCGGCCGCCGTGGGAGGCGCCATTCGCCCCAACACCACAGCCACCGACGTTATCGTGGGTTTGTTGGGCAGCCGGCGCCTGGCTCTCGCAGTGATCGAGAAGTTCGATCTGATGCGTCTTTACTGGGACGAGAGGTTGATCAAGCTGCCGCCCATGCCGTGGCAGGAACGCCAGGAAGGCCCACTCCTCTCGGACACTATTGAAGAGCTTCAAACCCGCACCGACATCCGTGTCACCGCGCAGGGCATGCTCTCCATCAGCGTGGAAGATCGAGACCCCAAGCGGGCTGCGGCGATGGTCCAATGTTATCTGGACGAATTGGAACGGATGAACATGGATTTGCAGACCACCTACAATCAATATCTGGCCCGCGTCGTGGATCGGCCTTTGGTGCCTGACCGGAAATGCAAGCCGCGCACTGGTCTGAACACGCTGATTGCCGGCGTAGCAACGATGTTCTTGTGGGTGTTTGTCGCATTCTGCCGTCTGAACATCACGACACCTGTCGTGGCCTCGCACGACATGGAGTTGACCGACACCAAGACAGAACCGGTTTGAAGCGAAGCTGTCCTCACAGTCGCACGATATGATTTTCCGACTGCTCCTGCTTTTTCTGGTGGCAGTGCAGTTCGATGGCGTGGCAACGGTGCTGCGATTCCAAGTGCCAGCCGCGATTGCGCCGGCTTTCGCCCTCTGGAAGGAAGCGGCACTGGTTTGTTTGGTAACACTCTCCGTGATGGCCACATTGAGGCGGGGGCGGTTGCGGTTGGCGGCGCCGCGGGCGTTGATCGCGACCTGGTTGTTGATCATTGGCATGGGATGCATCGAATGGCTGGTCTGCCGGGCGCACGGCACGGCGGAACCGTGGCAATCGTTGATCGCGCTGCGACGCGTCTATCTGCCTGCAATGATGTTCGGCATCATCGTGATGCCATCCTGGACGCTGCCGCCACGGTGGGAGATGCGCATCCTTCACAGTCTCGGCTTGGTAACTATGATCGTGGTGGCAACCGGTTGGTTGCAGGCGCTCCATCCCAAGGCGTGGGAAATGCACCCTTGGATCGTCCAGGCTGCGGATGAAGGCGCACTCGCCATTCGTGAGATCCAATACATGTTCCGGCCGTTTGGGACATTCGGGTCGCCATTCATGTATGGCGATTTCTGCACCATCATGACCATGCTGGCGCTCGCCTACCTGCTGTTTCACCACCGGGCGCGCTTGGTTTATTGGGCGATCTTCCTCGTAGCGTGCGCCGGTGTTTACACTTCCACCATCCGCACATCCATTCTCGGCGCCGCGGTTGGGGCTGCTTATCTGCTTATTGTCCGCCTGCAACCACTGCGCGGGATCAATTTTCGTGTCGTGCTGGCGATGCTGCTGGTGGTTGGCAGCATGGTTGCACCCTTCGCGCTGACGAAATTTCGCAAGGAGAACGTGAACACCCAAGGCCAATCGGCGTATATGGCTTCGGGAAGCCTCGCTTCGCGCCAAGAGTTCTGGCAGGTGTCTTGGGACCGGTTAAAGACACCCACCGATTTCATCTTCGGCTTGGGAACGGGCGCGGTGGGTGGCACGCAACAAGGCAAGGGGGACCGGGTAGGAGTGTTCGCTTACAACCCGGTGGACAATTTTTATCTGCTGGTGATGGTCAACCACGGGCTGGTGGGCGTGGCACTCTGGGGCGCGCTGGTGGCGCAACTCTTCTGGCTGCTGATACGGGCATCAGCCCTCGAGTCAGAAGTGGTCTGGCTCCTGCACGGCACAACAGCGATGCTTCTGATGTTTATCGTCTCAAGCCTATTCCATAATATGCCGGCACGGACACCAGGAGCCGTGACGTTTTGGATCCTGTCGGCTGTGTGTGCTGTGCGTGCCCACGATCTCATCGAACACCGCAAAGCCAAGGAAAACCGGCGCGAAACGATCACAGGGACGTCGCCATCAGAAGCCACTTGCCGCCAGGAGGTCTAGCGGCGTCGAGCAAGGACTTCGTCAACCTGGCGCGTCACCCCCGCCAACAAGGCTTCCAGCGAGAAACGCTGTAGCGCCACAGCATGACCGGCTTCTGCCAGCCTCTGTGCGGACGCGGGATTCGCCAGCAGACCACCAATGGCGACGACGAGGGCTTTCGCGTCGCTCGGCGGCACCAGTAAACCAGAGACGCCGTTTTCAATAATCTCAGGAGTGCCACCGCCACGCGTGGCCACCACGGGTTTACGGGCAAGCATGCCTTCGACCAGCACGCGGCCAAACGGTTCCGCCTCCACTGCGGTATGCACAACCATATCCACCGCGCTCATCAGCAGCGGAATATCCTGCCGAAACCCGAGGAAGTGGGCGCGGTCGGCCACACCCAAGGCGGCAGCCTGCTCACGCAGCCTCTTGCCGTAAGCGTCCTCGCCAAAAATAGCGTCCCCCACAAACAGCACATGAACTCCCGGCAACTGCGGCAGAGCCTCCAACAACACGTGCTGGCCCTTCCACGGCGCGATGCGGCCAAATGCACCAATCACTGGCGCTGAACCAACCCCAAACTGCTGGCGGGCCGCTGCCACCTGTTCGGAGGTCACGGCGCGAAATGGCGCGACGCTGATCCCGTTATAAACCGTCTGCACCAGGTTGGCCCGGCCTCCGCTCTGCACGAATGCCTCTGCGGTTGCTTTCGAGTTGGCGATTACTCGCGCGACGAAACAGTTGGCCAGCGTGGTCGCCAGCCAGAGATGAAGACGGCTTTCAAACTGCACCGTCAGCGTATCGCGCAGATGCCAAATGAGCGGCTTGTTCGCGAGCCGGGCCACGAAAGCCGAGACCACCATGGGCTTTTGCCCGTTCGCATAGATCAGGTCGTAATCACGCGCGTGTTTGGCCACCGAGCGCGCCAACTGCAATACGCCGGCGACAGCGCGCAAGTCATGGAAAAGGGATGCCTGTCTGGAAACGCCGCTAACCTTGCGCGGGGCCGACAGCACTTCCACGGACACGCCAGCCTGCTGCAATCGTTCCCGAAAAGGACCGTCGGCAAACAGCAGAACTTTGCTTGAACTGGTAAAGTGGCGCGCGATGTCCAGCAACGAATACTGGCCGCCCCCCATCACCCCGGCATGGTCAATGAACAGGATTTTCGGCTTGGGCTTGTTGTCCTTGAGCGGTTGAGATGGAACACTATCGGAGTTCGTATTCATTCAACACCATGCAGGTTTTAAGACACCCAAAGGAACGAAGCAAGGATTAGCGCTCGCCGGTTCACGGATTCGCAAGCGGCGGCGAATTGCCTGCGGGCTGCCCTTGGGTCCGACGAGCTAGGCACCAAGCCATGACCCACAGCGCCACCGCCAGCAAACCGTCTGAAAGCAGACTGGCCCACGCCGCTCCTCGCCAGGAATAAATCGGGATCAACCAGAAATTCAAGCCCACGTTGGTCACGGCCACCAACACCTGCACGCAACTGCGCTGACCTTGAAACCCCGCACCGGTCAACGAGTCGGCGGCGAAATCATGCACGGCTTTCAGGAACGGCAGCAGCGCAAGCCACCGAACGGCCTCCACAGTTTCGCCGTAGTCCGCCCCTAAAACCAGCGGCACCAACGGCGCCGCGATGAAAAGCCCCGCGCCAACGGCCAAGCCGTAGCCGCCCGCAAGGGGAAGCAGCCGCTTTGCAAAACCCAAAGTGCCCTGCAAGCCTGCGACGCCATGCTGGAAGAAACGGGCATAGGCCGCCCACAGGAGCGAGCGCACCGGAAGAAATGCGACATCAATCAACCGATAGGCCGCCGCGTAGATGCCGGCCGCTCCCAGCGTGGAGAGACGCACCAGCATGGTCTTGTCAATGTCGTTGTAAATGCCCTGAGCCGACAGGCCGGTCGCAAAATAGAAACCCTCTTTCATTTCCGGCCGGATGCGCTCCAGCGCAAGCTTTGGCGATCCCAGTTCGCAGCTCACCAGCGCCGCGGCAATCAGCGCGGTGATGACAGTGCCGCCAAGGTAATACAAACTCCAATCCACCGGACGGTGACCAGGCGAGAAAGTCAAAAACAGCAAGGCCGCCGCAAAGCGCAGCGAACTGAGCATCACCTGAAACTGCGCGGTGCGGTTCAGCCGCTGAAATGCCATATATGCCTGCCCGCTGACATCAACCAGCCGCCCAAAGAAGAGGTCAGAGACTGCCACGACGAGCACAAGGGAGCCGGGAACGGAGGCAGCCAGCACCAGATACCAGAATGCCAGCACCAACACGAACAACACCGACGCCGAAACAAAAGTCACCAGCAGGGCGTTGCCCCAGCAACAGGCAAACAAGCCGGCATTTCGTGACACGTTCTTGATAAGGAGATTGCCGATGCCAAGGCCCGCAAACGGCGACGCGATGTTCACCAAAGCCACCACGCCCATAAAGGCACCGAGACCCTCCGCCCCCAACGCGCGCGCAATCAGGACGAAATAGGTGGCCTGGACAAGAAGACGCAGCCCGTGTCCCGCCATCATCCAAAACGTATTGCGGGCCAAAAGGCTGTTGCGGAGAAGATCAGTCAGGCGCTTTAGCTGCACAGAAAAAGTTGCTCCAAAACCCGATTCCGTTTGACGGTGATTTTGCACACCGTCACGGCCCCCTCAAGCATAAAAGCCTCACTCCTTTGCCGGACTCGTCAAACCAATCGGTTCGCAGTTGCCCCTGTCTGCTCTGGTTCCCGCCTTCCGATCTCGGCGGTTCGAGTTTCTTGCTCGACCGTTCGCCCTCTTTGCTCGGCGGTTTTTATTAGCTCTCAGCTTTCAGTTCTTTGTTCTGACATCCGTGTGAATCCGTGTCCATCTGTGGCTCACTTCTGCGCTGCCTGACCGCTTCCCGATGTCTTCTGATTACTGCCTTCTGAATTCTGCCTTCTGGCTTCTGTCTTCTGAATTCTGACCTCCGTCCCCGCCTCCCATCGCCTTTTTCATCGCCTCGCTGTATCGCTTCTGCGCTTCCATGAACGCTTCGCGGGCTGCCTTCACCTCCGGCAACTCTTGCGCCTTCTGGAACTGGCTGTAAGAGATCGGCATCTTCCCTGTCGGCTGAGTTGGACGAAATACGATGTTTGAACCACTCGCAGAACGCGGAGGAATGGTGATCACCGGCTTCGGCTGCATTTGCTGACCACTGAACACTGACCCCTGACCCCTGATCACTGGCGACTGAATACGGATACCTGAATCCTGATTTCTGATTTCTGGTTTCTGGTTTCCAGCCGTTTCTTTCACAAGCCACACTCCCCCCATCGTCCCTGCCGCTCCGCAGACAATTGCAATCGCTGCGCCCGCTATCAGATATTTGAGTGGATCGTTCATAGGCTCGAATCCTTCACTTCCTCCGCAGGAACCAAATGAGAACCCCGAGAATGACTAAACTGAGAACGACTGCCGCAATCGCGGTCCCAATGCCGGTCTGACCTTGCTTCTGGCTGGACTGTGGCACTGATGACGGTTTCTTCGATTTGGACTGCTGAGGCTGTTTTGGCATTACTGATGAAGTGGCGGTGGGAGCGCGTTCGCGCTGGGCCGGCTGCTTTGCCGTTTCTCGTAAAAGCGGATCAATTCCGAATCCCTTTTCAAGTGTATGCAGAATCTCGTCACGCAAGCGGGAACCATCGTAAAGCTTGACAAATTTATCACGGAGTTCACGTGCAATCGCTTTGCCGGAAGGGTTAGCACTGCCCGCTAACCCTCGAACGGCACCGAGGAAACAGAGTGTCGTATCTGCGGCTATCCGTTTTTGCTCGTCGGTCCATGCAGGTGGAGACTCTAGAGGCCAGGGCTCAATTTCTTTCAGACGCGACCGGGCAAAATCCGCCATCGCTTCCACAGCCCTAGGATCGCGACAAGAGGCGAGGGCACCAATAAGCGGAGGAAAAGAAGGCCACTCCACTTCCGTCAGACGCGAGCCAAAAGCCGCGAGCGTTGCGTTGTTGTCTGAAGCCGCTCTGAGAACATAGGCGCCTGTAACGATTCTGTGACTATCCGCATCACTCCGAGGCCGGGGCGAGTTGAAAGCGTCGGTCGTGATTTGGACGACGGCGGCGATGAGCCTCTTTCGCTGCTCCGGATCTGCTGTGATAATCTCTTTTATGATGTAGTCGTGCGCACGCTCCCCTTCCATGGCCGTCCGAAGAAACTGAACAAAGTCTCCGTCTGATTGCGCACCAAAACCGGCTGGCAGGACAACAAGGCTGATCGCGTAGATAGCAATAAACGATATTGTTTTCATTCCCCGAACCCGCTCGTTATATTGTTTATGATTGTGGTTTCTTGCTTCGTAGAAATGCGTTTGGTATCGAAAATATTGCCCCTGTATCTTGTCTGAAACGGCCCCGGCACATACCATAACATCATCGTCATCGGGGTCGCTCCATGACACTGGACACTGCGGAGCGCAGAGCCGAGAGTCTGTTTCCTAAATCTTGATTGGCTGCGGCCGTGGCTTCCAATCGTTTGACCACTTGCACGACACCGCTGCCGTCACTGTAGCCAAACGCCCGCGCCACCGCCACTCTGCGTTCGCCACCCAAACGCACACGCGCCCAGATTTTCACGCGGTCATCCGGCTCCGTTTCCAAAAGCCCGTTCAGGCGTTGTTGAAGCTCGCGCCGGCCTTCGCGCACTGTCCACCGCAATTCAGAACTTGCGGCTTTGCCGCCGATGATCGCCTTGGTCTTTTCCCAAAGAGCTTCGGAGCCAAGGACGATCCCGCCTTGCAGGCGGTCCCACGGGCTGGCGATGGCGCTGCCAAACGCTTCCATCATGCTCCGGCGGTATTCGTCCCGCGCCTCGGCTTCGTTGGGACCCAAGTAGGCCAGCCATTCCAATGACAGCCAGGAACGTTTCGGCTCCAGTCCCGCGTAAGCGCGGTGGCTGCTCCAAGGATAAGCGTCGAGTTCCTCGACCCGCTCAACCGGGATGACGGCGGACTTGTCGCGCGGGCGCACGGGGTTCAGGTGGATGTAGCGCAGCAGTTCGCGCCCGTAGCCCGACGCCTCGACCAATTGCGCCTTGAACCGGCCTTGAAAGAGATGGCCGCTGCGGCGATAGCGGCGATTGAACCGCATGGTGTAAGTGGTCTGCAACCAGCCAAGCGCCTGACTGAGATTGGCGTGGGGCGTTTCGACCGCCATGTGGTAGTGGTTCGGCATGAGGCAATAGACATGCACGACCACGCCGAACTGGCCGGTCATTTCCTCCAAGGTCCGCAGCCAGAGCTTGCGGTCAGCGTCCGCGCGAAAAATCCGCCGCCGCTCGTTGCCACGAGCCATGACATGATAAACGGCGCCTTCAAACTCGACACGAATCGCACGGGCCATGGGAAGTGCCTCACAAGATCCACAACAGGGTTTCAGGGTGCAGAGAAGGTGATGTCAGCAGGTTCAGAAGAAGAGGGCTTGTTGCCCGCCTGCTCTCGCCCGTCGCAGCCATGTTGAATGGCTCGCTTCGTTCTCCTCGCTCATCCGCCTCATGCTCGGTATTCATGCGCGTCCTCCTGCGAACTAATGCTGCGCTGATTACCCAAAGCACAGCCCCGAGTCAACCGGAAACAGAATGAAACTCACCCCGCCCTGGCCGCACGCTGCGCAAATTGCCATAAGAGACTGGCTTTGAGGGTTGCTTCGCGTTAGAAAGACGCTTGCTATGAAAACCATGCACGTCGCCTTGGTCCACGATTGGCTCACCGGCATGCGCGGAGGCGAGAAGGTGCTGGAGGTGTTCTGCGAGATGTTTCCCGACGCGCCGATCTACACATTGCTGCACATCAAGGGCAGCGTGTCTCAAATCATCGAGCGGCACCGCATCGAGACGACGTTCGTGCAACGGCTGCCGAAGGTAGCGACGAAGTATCGCAACTACCTGCCGCTGTTCCCGACGGCCATTGAGTCGTTCAATCTCGCCGGTTACGACTTGGTCCTTTCTTCCAGCCATTGCGTGGCGAAAGGCATCATCCCGCACGCCGGCACAACGCACATCAGCTACGTCCACACGCCGATGCGCTACGTGTATGAGATGTATGACCAGTATTTCGGGCCGCAGCACATGGGCCGCCTGAAACGCGCCATCATTCCGTTCTTTGCCAACTATCTTCGGATGTGGGACGTGGCGACGGCCGGCCGTGTGGATCACTACATTGCCAACTCGGAAAACGTCCGCCGCCGCATCCAGCGCCACTACCGGCGCGACGCAGCAGTCATCTGGGCGCCGGTGGACTCGCAGCGGTTGAAGCTGTCGGAAAAGTCGGACGATTACTATCTGGTCGTCAGTGCGCTGGCGCCTTATAAGCGCGTGGACCTCGCCGTCGCGGCAGCGGCAAGACTCGGCAGGCGGCTCGTAGTTGTCGGCACCGGGCCGGAACGCGCGTCGTTGGAAAAGCTGGCAGGACCAAACGTTGAGTTTCTGGGCTGGCAAAGTGACGATCAGGTGCGCGACTGGTATGCGGGGTGTCGGGCGCTCCTGTTCCCCGGCGAGGAGGATTTCGGCATTGTGCCGCTGGAGGCGCAGGCGTGCGGCAAACCGGTGATCGCGTTCGGCCGCGGAGGCGCGCTGGAAACGGTGGTAGATGGCGAGACGGGCCTGTTCTTTGCCGATCAAACAACGGACGCGTTGGCGGCGACCATGACGCGACTGGAGAAGGAGTCGGGCCGATTTGTGCCGGCGAAGATTCGTGAGCACGCAATGAAGTTCGACCGTGCTGTGTTCAAACAACGGATGACGGAGTTCGTCCAAAAAGCAATGGGGGCGCAATGGTCAGCGTAATCATTCCAACCTACAACCGTGCCCAGTATATCGCCGAGACGATCGAAGGCGTGCTGGCGCAAACGCATCAGGACACCGAGATCATCGTCATTGACGACGGCTCCAAGGACAACACGGGCGAGGTCGTGAAGCGGTTCGGCGACCGCGTCCGCTACGTCTGGCAGCAGAACAGCGAGCGGGCGGTGTCGCGCAATAATGGCCTGAAGCTTTCCTGCGGCGAGTTCGTGACATTCCCGGATTCCGACGACTGCTGGCTGCCGGAGACGCTCAGCGAAATGCTGGACACGATGAAACGCGTGCCGGCGGCGGGGCTGGTGGCGGTAGGCTGCGCCATCGTCAATAGCGACCGCCGGGTGATGGGGACGTTTCACCCAGGCGGCAACGTGGACGGCGTTGTGACGAACGCGTTCCATCAGTTGTTGCATTCGAACATCGTCGGCTCGCCATCAGCGGTGCTGCTGCGCCGTAGCGTGCTGGATCGTTCCGGGGCGTTCGACGAGGACCGGAGGCTGATCGGCGTGGAGGATTGGGAACTCTGGGCGCGGCTGTCATTCTTCGGACCGGTGGTTTCCCGGCGCAAGCCGCTGGTGCACTACCGGCGTCACAAGGGAAACTTTCCCATCGCAGAGATGCGGATGCGCTATCCGTGGGTGGTGGAAGCGTTGTTGCGAAACCTGCCGCTAAATCCCGACCAGCGGGTGGACCTTTGCGCCACGAGCGCCCACCGGCTGGTGGAATACGCCGAGGAGTTGATGCAGATTGAGGAGCGAAAGCCGGCCGCGCATTGTCTGAAAGCGGCCGCACAGTTGTTCGCGCCGATTGAAAACGATCCGGCGTATCGTCAACTTGTTGCCCAATGTCAGCCGCCGGACGGACAAGGCTGAAGCGGCTGTTTCAGAAATTTACAAGCCACTCGGGACATGCTAAGAGCCACTCAGCCGATTGACGCCAGCGGACGAAGAGGCCGGCTGCGGGTTTGAACGAAGGCATGAGCAACATGAAGCCCATCAACATTCTGCAGATCGAGGACAACCCCAGCGAGGTCGTTCTGATGCGAGCAATGCTCACCGAGGCGGGCGCAGGTCAGTTTGAACTGGTGTCGGTGGACCGGCTTTCGGAAGGGTTGCGGCGGCTGGCGGCTGGCAACGTTGACTTGGTAATGCTGGACCTCGGTCTGCCAGACAGCAACGGTCTGGAGACCTTTGCCAAGGTCCACACACAAGCACCACAGTTGCCAATCATCGTGTTGAGTAGTTTGGACGACGAGTCCATCGCCATGAAGACCGTGCATGAGGGTGCGCAGGATTATGTGGTGAAGGGCGAAAACATGGACGCGCGCCTGCTGGTGCGGACGATCCATTATGCCATTGAGCGCAACCGGGCCGAGCACGCCCTGGCAGAACAGCATAAGCTGTTGCGCACGCTCATTGACAACCTGCCCGACCTCATCTACGCAAAAGACCCGCAAGGCCGGCTCTTCCTCAACAACGCGGCCCACATGCGCTTCCTCGGAGCGACGAAGGCGGAGGACGCGCTGGGCAAAACGGTTTACGACTGTTTTCCGAAGGAGATCGCCGACGCGTTTTTTGCCGACGAACAACGCGTCATCCACTCCGGCGAGCCGCTGGTCAACCGCGAAGAAGCCTCCATTGACCGCACAGGCCGGCGAATCTGGGTGCTGACCACCAAAGTGCCGCTGCGCGACGCCACAGGCAAATCGCTCGGCATGGTCGGCATCACGCGCGACATCACTGCGCGCAAGGAAGCCGAGCAACGCCAGACCATGCACTCGGGCGTAACGCGCGTGCTGGCCGAGTCCGACACGCTGCAAGAGGCCATTCCGCGCGTGATGCAGTGTGTCTGCGAAGCAATGGGCTGGGATTGCGGGCAGTTGTGGCGCGTGAATTTACAGACAAGCCGGCTGCACTGCGAGAACGTCTATTACCTGCCCGCACAAGACCTCGCCGGGTTGGACAAGGCCAGCCACGAGGCCACCTTTGCGCGCGGAGCCGGTTTGCTCGGCCGCGTCTGGACGGATGGAAGGGCGGCATTGGTGTCCGATGTCGTGGCTGAGGCGGACTCGCCTTGGATGTCGGCGGTCGCCAAGGCAGGCTTGCGCCAGGGCGTCGCCTTCCCGGTCGGGAACTATCGCGAGACACTAGGCGTGATGGTCTTCTTCAGTTGCACCGTCGGCACGATGGACGAATCGCTGCTGGCGATCATGCAGGACATCGGCCGGCAGATAGACCAGTTCATCCAGCGCAAGAACGCAGAAGAAGCCCTCGAGGGAGAGCGCACCTTGCTGAGGTCGCTGATTGACAGCCTGCCGATCCATATCTACGTGAAGGACACAGCCAGCCGCTTCATCGTCGTCAACGAAGAAGTGGCGCGGTTCTTCAAGGTGAAACATCCACGGGAGGTGGCGGGAAAAACCGACTCCGATTTCTTCCCCCCCGACCTCGCCGCGCAGTTCCTTGCTGAAGAGCAAGCCGTCCTTCTTTCCGGCGAATCCATCGTCAACCGCGAAGCCTGCGTCACCGGCGAGCAGGGAAAACGCCGCTGGATTCTCACCATTAAAGTGCCGTTCCGCGACAACCACGGCAGCATCGTCGGCCTCGTCGGCGCCACCCGCGACATCACCGAAATCAAGGAAGCCGAAGAACGGTTGCGCGAAGCCAACGCCGACCTCGAAAAGAGCAAGTCCGAGCTTCAACAGTCCAACGATCAACTCAAAGCTGCCCAACTACTCCTCTTTGAAGCCGAAAAACTCCACGCCGTCGGCCGTCTCGCCGCAGGCGTCGCCCATGAGGTCAAGAACCCCCTCGCCACCATCCTCATGGGCATCAACTACCTCTCCAAGTCCATTCAGTCAAAAGATGAGAACGTCGCCATCGTCATGGAGGAGATGACCCACGCCATCAAGCGCGCCGACACCATCATCGCCGGCCTGCTGGAGTTCTCCACGCCGAGCAAGATGGACACCAAGGCCGACGACATCAACACCATCGTCACGCGCTCCCTTGGCCTCGTCAAACACGAACTCGACAAACACCATATCGCTGTCGAGCGCAAACTCGGCGAGCACCTCCCGGCGGTGCTGGTGGACCGGAACAAGATCGAGGAAGTCTTCGTCAACGTCTTCACCAACGCCGTCCATGCCATGGCTACTGGCGGTGCCCTCACCGTCCGCACTTACGCCAAGACGATGGACGCCACCAGAATCCAGCGCGACGCTGGTAACCGCAGCGGCGTCCGCCTCCGAACCGGTGACGCCGTCGTGGTCATCGAAGTGGACGACACCGGCCACGGCATCCCGGAGGACAAACTCCTGCGCGTCTTTGATCCGTTCTACACCACAAAGCCCACCGGTATCGGCACGGGCCTGGGCCTCACCGTAGTCAGGAAAATCCTCGAACTGCACAGCGGCACCATCGAACTGGCCAACCGCCCCGAAGGCGGCGTCCGAGCCACCATCGTGCTCAAAGCGGATAGGAGATAACCCCTCATGGATAAGAAACGCATTCTGCTCGTAGACGACGACCTCGCTTTCACGCGGATGATGAAGCTCAACCTCGAACGCTCCGGCACCTACGAAATCCGGATCGAGAACACCGGCTCCCAAGCCGTGGCGTCCGCCCGTGAGTTCAAGCCCAACCTGATCCTCCTCGACGTCATCATGCCCGAAGTGGACGGTGGCGACGTCGCGGCCATGCTCAAGGACGACCCGCTCCTGAAAGACATCCCCGTCGTGTTCCTCACCGCGCTCGTCAGCGGCGAGGAAAACGCCTCCGGCGGCCTCATTCGCAGCGGCTACCGCTTCATCGGCAAGCTCACCAGCGAGAAAGAAATGCTCCAGTGCATTGAGGAACACCTCCGCTAGCCCCGCGCACCGGCACGCTGCCGAAGTTGACGCCGTGAAAGACCGCTCCTATGCTTGCTGCGGTCTGTAATCCGCCGTCGGGCGGCAAGCGATCTGAAGTTCTCAAGGCGACCCTGAATTGAATCTGCCATACGAGTTTTTTATTTGTCTGCGTTATCTGAAGCCGAAGCGGGCATTCGCTTCGGTGATCACGCTGATCTCGCTGGCGGGCGTCATGCTCGGCGTGGCGGTGCTCATCGTGGTGATCGCGGTGATGAGCGGTTTCGACCGCGACCTGCGCGCGAAGATCCTGGAGATGAACGCGCACATCGTCATCACCAACGGTGGCATCATAGACCACTCGGACAAGGTGCTGAAGACGGTGCTAGCGGTGCCGGGCGTGAAGGCGGCCTCACCTTATGTCTGGGGACCGGTGCTGATCGAGTTCGACCGGAAGGCGTTCACGCCCTATGTGAAGGGCATTGACCCGACGCGCGACCGGGATGTGACGGCGTTGGAACGTTTCGTCCAGCGCGGCAAATACGACCTGGACGGGCAGAACGTCATCATCGGCACGGAACTGGCGCGGCAGTTTGGCATCATGCCCGGCGACAAGATCACGGTCTATTCGCCGCGGAATTTCCAACAGCGCAAAGAGGTCTATCTGCCGGTGGAGCTGAAGGTGACCGGAATTTTCGATTCCGGCCTCTACGAATACGACCTCGGCATCATCTTCACTTCGCTGACGGTAGCGCAGGAGCTTTACAACCTCGGCCGCGGCGTGCACGAGATCGCGGCGATGGTGGACGGCGGCGACGAGCCAAAGCGTTGCCAAGCGGCGGCGAACTTCCTGAGCGGGCAGCTCAAGGCGCCGTTGCGGGTGGAGACGTGGATGCAGCGCAACAAGAAGGTGCTGATGGCGGTGCAGGTGGAGAAGAACGTGATGTTTTTCATCCTGTTCTTCATCATCATCGTGGCCGCGTTCGGCATTTGCAGCACGTTGATCACCATCACGATCCAGAAGACGCGGGAGATCGGCGTGCTCAAAGCCGTAGGCGCGGGGCCGCTGAGCATCATGTCCATCTTCGTGCTGCAAGGGTTCGTGGTCGGCGTCATCGGCACGCTGCTCGGCCTCGGCGCGGGGATGTTGCTGCTGCACTATCGCAATCCGTTCAACCATTGGCTCTCCAGCACCCTCGGCTGCGAACTGTTCCCGCGGGAGATTTACAACTTCTCGGAGATTCCCGCGCAAATCAACGCGCCGGACGTGGCGTGGATTTGTGTGACGGCGCTGGTCATCTGCACGGTGGCGGGCATCATCCCGGCGCTGCGCGCGGCCCGGCTCGACCCGGTGGAGGCCCTGCGTTATGAGTGACACCGGACGCGCCAACCCATTCAACGCGGCGGCCAACGTGGGGCCGATCCTGGTTGCCCGCGATCTGCATAAGACCTACTCGCTCGACGTGTCGCGACTGGACGTGCTGAAGGGCATCGAGCTGGAGGTGGCGCGCGGGGAATCGGCCGCGCTCGTGGGCGCGTCAGGCGCGGGCAAGAGCACGTTGATGCACGTCCTCGGCGGCCTCGACCGGCCAACGTCGGGCGGCGTGTGGCTGGACGGCGTTTCGGTCTATGAGATGCCGTCATGGCAACTCACGCGGCTGCGGAACCAGAAGATCGGCTTTGTCTTTCAGGCATATCAACTGCTGCCCGATCTGGAGGCGGTGGAGAATGTGGCGCTGGCCGGATGGGTGGCCCGCCGGCCGGCGGGTGAGGTGCGCCAGCGGGCGGAAATGCTGCTGGCGTCGGTCGGTTTGGGCGGCCGGATTCATCATCGGCCGCTGGAGTTGAGCGGCGGCGAGCAGCAGCGGGTGGCGATCGCCCGCGCATTGATCAACGATCCCGTCATCCTGTTCGCGGACGAGCCGACGGGTAACCTGGACTCGGCGACGGGGGCGGGCGTGATGGAATTGTTATTGCGCTTGCAACGCGAGCGCGGCATGACTTTGATTCTGGTAACGCACGAGGTGACCATCGCGCGGCAGTGCCAGCGGGTGCTGGAGATTCGCGACGGCGTCCTCAGCGGTGTTTTGAAAACACAATAGAAACGGACAGGCAGATGAAAATTTACATAGACGGCCGATTTTACTCCGAGCGCAACGCGAAGATTTCCGTCTTCGACCACGGCGTGCTTTACGGCGATGGTGTCTTCGAAGGCATTCGCTTCTACAACGGGCGCATCTTCAAGCTTGAGGAGCACGTGAACCGCTTGTTCGCGTCGGCCCAAGCGATCCTGCTGACGATTCCGATGTCGAAGGAGGAAGTGGCCAAGGCGACGATCAAGACCTGCCGGTTGAACAAGCTGAAGGACGGCTACATCCGGCTCGTGGTCACGCGTGGCGTGGGCTACTTGGGGCTGAGTCCCTACAAGTGCAAGAAGGCGTCGGTGTTCATCATCGCCGCGACGATCGAACTCTACCCGGAGGCGGTCTATCGCAACGGCTTGAAGGTGGTAACCACCGGCACCATGCGGACGCCGGCAAACGTGCTGAGTCCAGCGGTCAAATCGCTGAACTACCTCAACAATATCATGGCCAAGGTCGAGGCGATCCAAGCCGGCGCCGAAGAAGGCTTGATGCTCAACGGACAAGGCAACGTCGCGGAATGCACCGGCGACAATGTCTTCATCATTAAAGGCGGCGCGCTGATCACGCCGCCGATTTCCGCCGGCGCGCTGGACGGCATCACGCGGCGGACGGTGATGGCTATCGCCGCGGAGGCGGGCTTGCCGGTGCGCGAGGAAAACCTCACGCGCTACGACATTTTCACAGCGGACGAGTGTTTTCTCACGGGCACGGCGGCCGAGGTGGTGCCAGTGGCGCAAGTGGACGGCCGCGTGATTGGCGATAAGCGGCCCGGTCCGGTCACGCTCGACCTCATGCGGCGGTATCGCGAGTTGACAGCGTGCGAGGGCGCTCCAATTTACTCCTGACGGAGACTGAAGTTTATGCTTTGCGATTTCTGCAAGGAAAACGAAGCCACGGTTCACTTTTCGCAGGTCGTCGGCGACAAGGTATCCAAGATTGATATCTGCGAAACCTGCGCGAAGGCCAAGGGCTTCACCGACCCGGGCAACATCAGCATGCTCGGCGACGTGCTGGGCGAATTCGGCGCCGGTCAGATGACGCCGGAGTCCGAAGGGCTGCGTTGTCCGGTGTGCGGGTTCACACAGGCGAACTTCAAGAAACAGGGCCGTCTCGGTTGCAGCGCTTGTTACGACACTTTCGAACCTGGCCTGAAACCGCTGCTCAAGGCGATGCACAAAGGAGAACGGCACGTCGGCAAGACCCCGCGAAAGGTCGCGACGTCTCAGGAATCCTCCGAGCATCTCAAACAGCTCGAGAAGGAACTGTCGCGCGCCATCAAGGACGAGCGTTTCGAGCAGGCGGCGCAATTGCGGGATGAGATTCGCGCGCTGCAAGTAAAAGCAAACCCCGGTTCTTTGGTCTGAGCGGCTGTTCTGTGAAGTTCAAATAATGAAAACCAGCGACACTCATGCGGAAGGCGAAGTGGATGGCGGCCGGCTGGTCGTGATGAGCAGCCGCGTGCGGCTCGCGCGCAACCTTAGCGGCACGCCTTTCCCCGGCTGGGCCAAGAAAGCCGAACGCCAAAAATCGTTGGAGAGCATCAAGGCCGTCGCACGCATCCTGCCCGAAATGAACGGCGCGCTCGTCCGCTCGATGGACGAGTTCACGGCCATCGAGAAACAGTTGCTCGTCGAGCGTCACCTCATCAGCCGCGAACACGCCGCCAAGACCGTTGGCAGCGGCGTGGTCATCAGCGAGTCGGAAGTCATCAGCCTGATGATCAACGAGGAGGATCATCTGCGGATGCAGGCGCTCATGCCGGGCTTCTGCCTGCGTGAAGTATGGCAGGTGATTGACCGCGTGGATTCCGAGTTGGAAGAGCAACTGAACTATGCCTACTCGCCGAAGCTTGGCTACCTCACTGCCTGCCCGACCAACGTCGGCACCGGCATGAGAGCCAGCGCGATGCTCCACTTGCCGGCGCTGGTGCTGGCGGAACAGATCAATCAAATCATCCAAGCCGTCAACAAACTTGGCCTGGCAGTGCGCGGCCTCTATGGCGAGGGCACCGAGGCCTCAGGCAATCTTTTCCAGGTTTCCAACCAGACAACCCTCGGCGAGCGCGAGGAAGACCTGATCGAGCGGCTCAACAAAGTCATCCTCCAGATCATTGAGCATGAGAAAAACGCCCGCTTGGCGTTGATGGAGAAACGTCCGCAAATGATCTACGACCAGATCGGCCGCGCTTACGGCGTCCTGGGAAACGCCTGTGTGCAGAGCTCCAAGGAAGCCATGAATCTCCTGTCCATGCTCCGGCTGGGACTCGATCTCGGTCTAATCCGAGGTTTGGACTGCAAGCGCATTGACGACATGTTCCTCCTGACCCAGCCTGCACACCTTCAAAAGCACGTCAACCAGAAGCTCACCGCCGAACAACGTGATATGACGCGGGCCAGCCTCCTGCGCGACACGCTCAAAGACGTGAGCCGGCCCAAAACCATGTCGTTCTCCCCTCCCGAATCCACCGAACCGGACCACGAAAACCAGCCAGGCGCTGCCTGAGCTGCGGTATGGCGCTCAGTAGGTTCGTTGACAACCGTGCCGAAAGGGCTTTAGATTCACGCAACAGAAACGATATACACCCATACATGATCGAAGGAATGAGCAATTTTACGCCCCGCGCGCAGCAGGCCCTGAGCTTGGCGCGCAAGGAGGCGGAGCGGTTCAACCACAACTACGTGGGCACGGAGCATCTGCTGCTGGGCCTTATCAAGCTCGGCCAGGGCGTTGCGGTGAACGTGCTCCAGAAGATGAACCTCGACCTGGAAACGGTCCGGCTGGAAGTGGAGAAGCAGGTCGGCACTGGGCCGGAGGTGAAGCAGGCCGGTAGTATTCCGTTCACGCCGCGGGTGAAGAAGGTGCTGGCGCTGGCGGGCAAAGAGGCGCGCGCGCTGAACCATTCCTACGTCGGCACTGAGCACATCCTGCTCGGCTTGTTGCGCGAAGGCGACGGCGTGGCGGCGCGCGTCCTAAAGAACCTGGAAGTGGACATCGAGCGCACGCGCAACGAAATCCTCAAGGAACTCGATCCAAATTTCCAGCCGCCACCGGAGGGCGAGGCCGCCGGCCAGGCGGAGTCAGGCGAGAAGAAGGAATCGAAGACGCCGGCGCTGAAGGCGTTCGGGCGCGACCTGACGGAGTTTGCCCGCAATGGCAAGCTGGATCCGGTCATCGGACGGAAGAACGAGATCGAACGGGTAATGCAGATTCTCTGCCGCCGCACGAAGAACAATCCGGTGTTGATCGGCGAGGCGGGCGTCGGCAAGACGGCGATCGTCGAAGGACTCGCGCAGGAGATTGTCAAAGGCAACGTGCCGGAGATTCTCCGTGAGAAGCGCGTGATCATGCTGGACATGGCGTTGATGGTGGCGGGCACGAAGTATCGTGGACAGTTCGAAGAACGCATCAAGGCCGTGATGGACGAGATCCGTCGCGCCAAGAACGTCATCATGTTCCTGGATGAACTGCACACAATCGTCGGCGCAGGCTCGGCGGAGGGCGCAATGGACGCGGCGAACATCATCAAGCCGGCCCTCTCGCGCGGCGAGTTGCAGTGCATCGGCGCGACGACGATGACGGAGTATCGCAAATATATCGAGAAGGACGCGGCGTTGGAGCGGCGGTTCCAGATGGTGATGGTGAACGCGCCAAGCGTGGATGAGGCCATCGAGATTCTAAAAGGGCTGCGACCGAAATACGAGGAGCACCATCACGCGAAGCTCTCCGACGAATCGCTCGAAGCCGCGGTGCGCCTGTCGGATCGGTATCTGTCGGGTCGTTTCCTGCCGGACAAGGCGATTGACGTGATGGATGAGGCCGGCGCTCGCGTGCGGATCAGATCCATGACCCGGCCGCCGGAGTTTCAAGAACTGGAAAAGGAAGTGGCCGAGTTGAAGAAGCAGAAGGAGAAGGCCATCCAGGCGCAGGATTTCGAGGGTGCTGCGGCGCTTCGCGACAAGGAGAAGCAGGCGAAGGAACGGCTGGAAAAGACGCTGGCGCAATGGCGTGAGCAGCAAGATGAGAAACAGACGGCCATTACGGAAGAGGATATTCTTCACGTGGTCTCCAAGTGGACCGGCGTGCCACTGAACCGGATGGAGAAGAGCGAGACTGAGAAGCTGCTCCAGATGGAAGTGGAGTTGAAGAAAGTGGTGATCGGCCAGGACGAAGCCTGTGCCTCGATTAGCAAGGCGATGCGCCGTTCGCGCGCGGACCTCAAGGACCCGCGCCGGCCCATCGGTTCATTCGCCTTTCTTGGCCCCACCGGTGTCGGCAAGAGCCTGCTGGCGAAGGCGCTGGCGGAGTTTCTATTTGGCAACCAGGACGCGCTGATCCAGTTGGACATGTCAGAATACATGGAGAAGTTCAACGCGTCACGGCTCGTCGGCTCGCCGCCGGGCTATGTCGGCTACGAAGAGGGCGGGCAGCTCACGGAACGCGTGCGCCGGCGGCCTTATTCCGTGGTGCTGTTTGACGAGATTGAGAAGGCGCATCCGGACGTGCTGAACATGCTGTTGCAGGTGTTGGAAGACGGCAAGCTGACCGACAGCCTCGGCCGGACGGTGGATTTCCGCAACACAGTCATCATCATGACCTCCAACGTCGGTGCCGACGTGATTCGTAAAGGCACGACGATGGGATTTGCCGCCTCCAGCGAGGCGCAAACCTACGAGACGATGAAAGAAAAACTCACGGATGAGGCCAAACGGGTTTTCCGGCCGGAGTTTCTCAACCGCCTCGATGACGTGATCGTCTTCCGCTCGTTGACCAAGGCGGACATGGCAAAGATCATCGAGATCGAAGTCGAGAAGGTGTGCGCACGGCTGAAATACAAGGACATCGGAATCCACTTGTCGGACGCGGCGAAGACCTTCCTGATCGAGAAGGGCTACGATCCCGCGTTGGGCGCGCGGCCATTGCGCCGAGCGGTCGAGCGTTATTTGGAGGAGCCGCTGGCTGAGGAACTCATTCGCGGCGGGCTTAAGGGCACCGACGTGATCGAAATCGCCGTTGGCGACGGAAAGCTGACCTTCCAGCAACTGGCCGGCCAGGCTTCCTAGCGCCGGAATCTCGCAGGACTCGCGTCAGGAGGCGCGCACGGACACTAGATTGGCGGAGAGGTTTCTATGATAGCGGCAGTCATTGTTGCAGGCGGCAGAAGTTCCCGCATGGGGAAAGGAGTGGACAAACTGTTCCTCAAGCTGGGCGAAGTGCCGATCATCGCGCATACGCTGATGAAGTTCCAGAACTGTCCGGCGGTAAAGCACATCAACCTCGTGGTGCGCGCCGACGCGCGCGGAAGCTTTCAGACCGTCATCCGTGACTACAGGATTTCCAAGGTCCGGCAGGTTGTTATCGGCGGATCGGAACGGCAACACTCGGTGTGGAACGGCCTGCAGGCTCTGCCCAAGAGCACGGACTTCGTCTTGATCCACGACGGCGCGCGGCCCTGTGTATCGGAGGCGCTGATCAACCAAACCATCCAATCGGCCCGCGAGTTTGGCAGCGGCATTGCGGCGTGCAAGATCGCGGACACGATCAAGGAAGTGGACGACGAAGGGCGCATTCTCTCGACCGTGCCGCGGGATCGGTTGTGGGCGGTGCAGACGCCGCAGGCGTTTCGTTACGACCTGATCATGCGCGCCTATCGTTCCGTGATCGAACGCGGCGCCCGCGTCACGGACGATGCTTCAGCGGTTGAGTTGCTCGGCGAGCCGGTGCATATCGTGGAGAGTCTCCCGACAAATCTCAAAGTAACTACGCCCGCCGACCTCAGCATCGCCAGCGTGTTGTTGCCCTCGAAAATTGCGGTCGCGCCAGCCACCGTGCCAACGGGGACTTTTTTCTTCGGCCGGAACATTGAGAAGAACTTCCGGTAGCAAGTAACGGGGGCAAGCATTCGGGAACGATCAGGCCCCGAGAAGCTTCATCACGACCTGATTGACCACTTTGCCGTCGGCCCGGCCTTGGAGCTTCGGCATGACGGACTTCATGACCAACCCCGCCTGGGCTTTGGAGGCAGCACCTGTTTCGGCAATCGCAGCCTTCACAAGCATGGTGATCTCAGCCTCGGAAAGCTGTTGCGGCAGGTAGTTCTCCAGAATCGCTAATTCCTGGCGTTCCTTTTCGGCGAGATCCGAGCGGTTTGCGGTTGCGAAGCTCTCGATGGAATCGCGGCGCTGTTTGGCCTGGCGCTTCACCACTTGGATGACATCCTCGTCACCAAGCGCCGACAACGATTTCTCCACCTGATAATAACGTGCGGCGGAGACGAACAACCGCAGCACGGATGTGCGCAGGGCATCCTTGGACAGCATCGCCTGCTTGAGATCGGCCTGAATCTTGTCGAACAGTGTTGGCGTCATGATGGGCCAACGATAAGCCCCTGTCAGCGGATGGCAATCGAAATGAGCAACTGGCCGTTGTCGTATTCCGGCCCGGTAATGAAGTAGGCACTGCCGCTGGTCATGGATACGGACGTTTGCAGAAGCTCCGCTTCGCCCCGCAGCAACTGACACCTCATGAAGTAAGCGGGCTTCGTTTCTTTCAGGAGCTTGACGCGCAGCAGAAGCTTGCGGCCGAGGTCTAGTTGGCAAATCCCACCTTCGCGCAGTGATGAACTGGTTTGCGACAGAAGCTGGTATTCGCGCCAGCCGAACGCCTTGGCCAGCCGCGGCTCAGCGGACTGCAAACCTTTCTCACCGTTTGGACCCGGCGCGTTGGTTGCATAGATCAACCGTGCCGTGACCTGTGCCGCCTCGGCAACCGGTGCAGCCACCGCCAGCACCGCAACCGCCAGCATCCATGTCTTCATTCGCGTCATTGCTTTCAAAGGGTCACAACTCATCACTTGGGTGCTTCAAGTCCTTCCCCATGTAGGGCATTCCGTCAACCCAGATGACAGCGATGTTCATGTCTGGCTGATCGAACTTCACGACGCTGGCCCACGTGTCCTTCGTGGACTTCACCTCGGTGAAATGCACACTGCCCTGCCCCGGCGGTGGCAAGAGCGGAACGTGAGCGCCAAGCGAACTGTCTTGCGGCGCGCGGGTCAGGTGAACGCCAATTAGCGTCGCAGCCACCAATGCCACAACGACAGCGCCCCACGCCAGCCAGCGCGTCGGAAACAATCCCCAGAAGGCCACGCCGGATGGTTCGCGCAGCTCCTTCTTCTGGCGGTAACTGTAGGCCATGACCAACTCGCCATCCGGCCCAGGCTCAGGCTGCGGCGGCGTCTGCAACTGCGAGCGCAACCGCTGCCAGAAGAACTGGTCATCCAGATTGGCGACATAGTGCGCTTTCTGGCCCGCGACGAGTTCGCGGACGCGCCGCAGTTCGGCCAGCTCCGCAGTGCATCGCACACAGCCGGCGAGATGCCGGCGCAGCAAGGCGTCGCGCCAGCCGATGAGTTCGTCATCCGCCGACGCTGTCAGCCATCGTTGATACCAGGCGCACTTCATAACACATCCTTCAACAGCCGTTGCAGGTGGCGCCGCGCGTAAAACAGCCGCGACATCACCGTGCCCATAGAGCATCCAACCACCTTCGCTATGTCTCTATATTCCATACCTTCAAAATCTTTTAGCAACACCACTGCGCGGTGTTCCGGCGACAACTCCGCCATCGCCCGATCAATCGCCTGCCGTAAATCGCTGCGCTGCGCCTCGTCCGACGGCAGGCGGCCTTTCGGCCCGTCGGCCATCTGGGCCTCGATCGGCCGCGCGCCTTCCGGCGTGTCGAGCGGAACCGTCAGGCCGCGCGACTTCTTGCGCATCATGTCAATCGCCAGATTCGTCGCAATCCGATACAGCCAGGTGTAAAACGCCGACTGGCCTCGGAACCGGTCAATAGATTGCCAGGCGCGCACAAAAGTCTCCTGCCGGATGTCCTGGGCGTCTGGTTCGTTACGGGCCATGCCGTAGGCCAGACCGTAAACTTTTTCACGATACCGATTCACGAGTTCCTCAAAGGCGGCCATCTCGCCGCGCTGGCAGCGAAGCACCAACTCGGCATCACTTGGCAGGATCGGCTCCAGCACTTCTGCCGCCTTTGACGAGGTTGAATCCGTATTATTCACAGAAATACCGACTTGTGCTCCGTGCCGTTGTTGTGTTCCGGCTAGCCTTTTACAACACCGAGCGGGCGCAGGCGACAAACCTTTTTCGCCAGACCCGCACTGTCCACCACGTTCACCACTTCGGCAACATCCTTGTAGGCAGCCGACGCTTCCTCGACCGCTGTGCCGCGGCCACGCGCCATCATTACCACGCCGCGTTGCTCCATGTCGCGGCGGAGTTGGTCGAAGCTCAACTCGCGCTTCGCCTGGCTGCGGCTCATCAGACGGCCCGCGCCGTGGCAAACCGTGCCGAATGTTTGCGACATCGCCTGCTGGCGGCCAACGAGCACAAAAGAATACCGGCCCATGTCGCCCGGCACCAGCACAGGCTGCCCAATGGCGCGGTAACGCGGCGGCACCAGCGGATGATGCGGCGGAAAGGAGCGCGTCGCGCCCTTGCGATGCACGCACAACCGTCGCGTCAGGCCGTTGACAACGTGCTCCTCGAACTTCGCGATGTTGTGCGGCACATCATAGACCAACTGCATGCCCAACGCATCCGGCGAAATCCTCAGCGCGTGCAGGAACGCCCGCTCCGCCTTGCTCCCCAGCACCTGCCGGTTGGCAAACGCGTAGTTCGCCGCGCAGCGCATGGCCGCCAGATACTCCTGGCCTTCAGGAGATTTGATCGGCGCGCTGGCAAGCTGGCGGTCGGGCAGGTGGAAACCGTATTTCTCCGGCGCACGCCCCAGCACGCGCAGGTAGTCGTCGCAAACCTGATAGCCAAACCCGCGCGAACCACAATGAATCATCACCGTAATGCCGCCGAGAAACAGGCCCATCGTGCTGGCAGCGGTCTCGTCGTAAATCTCGTCGGTGACCTGGACCTCCAGGAAATGGTTGCCGCTGCCGAGACTGCCGACCTGTCCGGCACCGCGTTCGAGCGCGCGCTCGGTGATGTTCGACGACTCCGCCTCAGCCATGCAGCCACTCTCTTCGATGAAATCAACGTCTTCCGGCGAGCCGAAACCGTGTGTCACGGCCCATCGCGCGCCTTGCGAGAGCACCTTCCGCTCTTCGTCACGACCGAGTCGCAAATCGCTCTTCTCGCCCAGCCCGCACGGAATGTCGCGGAAGAGTTGGCTGACGAGATCATGGATCTTGGGCGCGACTTCTTCCTGCGTCAGGTTCGTTCGCATCAGACGCACGCCGCAGTTGATGTCGTAGCCGACACCGCCGGGCGAGATAACGCCGCCTTCATCCGGCGCAGTCGCGGCCACGCCCCCGATGGGGAAACCATAGCCCCAGTGGATATCGGGCATCGCCAGCGAGTAGGATTGGATGCCCGGCAGACAAGCGACGTTGGCCACCTGCTCCAGACAGTTATCGCCAACAATGCGACTGAGCATCGGCTCGCTCGCGTAGATGCGACCGGGCACCCGCATACCCGTCTTGTAGGTCTGCGGCAGTTCCCAAAGCACGTCGGAGATTTTCGTCAGCGGGTGCATCTCACGAAAACGTAGCCTCGAAGACCGTAGATTCAAACATCGAAAATCACCGTCGCCATCCAACCATCCGCGGTCTGCTTGACCGACAGTTGGTGGTAGGTGATGGCTTTGACTTCCTCGGAAACTTCCGAGTGGCCAAAATCCACCGCACCGCCTTCCATCTGTGCGACAAGTTTCTGCTCGCCAGTGAACTGGAGCCGAAAGTGTTTGAAACACACGCCATCGGCGCTCAGGCGATAAACCAGTTCGGAAAGCCAGCGGACCAGCAGTTCGTCAAGGGAGTTCGCTGCCAGCTCCGCCTTCAGAATCCGCCGGTCTGCCAGATCGAATCGCCCCTGGACTTCGTAGAGCGCACGGGCGGCATTGATGAAAAGCTCCTCCAAAGTGCGCCCGTAGGCGTGAACACCTATGTCGGCAGTGTGCTCGAAAAACTCGAACGCTTTCATGACGCGCCGGGAGCGTCAGGCGATGTCTTGCGCATGGTTTGCAGACGCAGTTGGCCGCAGGCCGCGCCGATATCGCCACCCTTTTCGATGCGAAGCGTCGCCGCCACCCCACGGCTCTTCACTCGCGCTGCAAACGCATGGCAACGGTCCATGGACGGACGGCGCCAATGCAGGCTTTCGACCGGGTTGTAGGGAATCAAATTCACCTTGGCATGGAGCCGGCGCGCCATCGCGGACAGTTGGTCGGCCAGGTTCAAATCATCGTTTACACCCTCGATCAGGATGTATTCGAACGTCATCATCCGGCCTTTGGTCTTGGCGTAATACTCGCACGCCTCCACCAGTTCGCCGACCGGATGCGTGCGGTTGACCGGCATGATCTGATCCCGGATTTTGTCGTTGGTGCCGTGCAACGAAACCGCGAGGCGGATTTGCAGCGGCTCGGTGGCCAGCTTCTTGATCTGCGCCGGCAGCCCGCAGGTGGAGACGGTGATCTTCCGCGAACCGATGTTCAGGCCCCACGGCGCGTTGATGATCTTCAGCGCCTTCATCAGGTTGTCGTAGTTGGCCAGCGGCTCGCCCATGCCCATCACCACGATGTTCTGGACGCGGAACTCCGGATCAGCCTTCGCCGGCGCGTCGCCGATACGAATGCCCGTCGTGCGTCCCATGCGGACGATGGCCAACACTTGGTCCACGATTTCTCCCGCGGTGAGATTGCGGCGGAATCCGTTCAAGCCACTGGCGCAAAACTTGCAGCCGTAAGCGCAGCCGACTTGTGTTGAGACGCAGACGGTGTGGCGGTCGGCGCGTGAAGTGAGACCGGGCGTGGCCGGGATGAGAACGGTTTCGACGAGTTGTCCGTCACGCAACTGCCAGAGGAATTTCTCGGTCGTGTCCGTCGAGTGGTGCTCGCGCAACTCTTTGACTGTCCAGAGATCAAACTCCGACGCCAGCCACTGCCGCAACGGCAGCGACAGGTTGCTCATCGCATCGAAGGACTCCGCGGCCCGCTCGTAGGTCCATTGAATCACCTGCGTCGAGCGATACGTCGGATGCCCTTGCTTGATCAACAAACGGGCAATTTCATCCTGCGTCAGCGATTTCAGGTCTGTTTTCAATCAATTTGAATCTACCGCGGATCGCATGGGAGGCAATCTCGAGGTTAGCTCTTGTTTTCCAGAAGGGTGGGCGCGATCAGAGGCGCGCTCTCTGCGGCGTCTTCCTGCGATTCACTGATCACGCGGGCGATGGCCACGAGTTTGTCCCCGGAGCCAAGGTGGATGAGTCGCACACCTTGGGTGTTGCGGCCGCAGACGCGCACGCCTTTGACGGCGCAGCGAACTGTCTGGCCGCCGGCAGTGGTCAGCATCATCTCGTCGGTGTCGGTAACGCTCAGGGCGCCGACGACGTGGCCGGTCTTCTCGCTCGTGGCCATGGTGATGATGCCTTTGCCGCCGCGCGATTGCTTGCGGTATTCCTCAAACTCGGTGCGCTTGCCGATGCCGTTTTCGCCAGCGACAAGCAACGTGGCGTGCGGATCAACGATCTCGACACCAACAAGCTGGTCGTCTTCTTCAAGGTCCATGCCCCAAACGCCGGTGGCGGTGCGGCCCATATCGCGCACGTCTTCCTCGTGAAAGCGGATGGACTGGCCGTTGCGTGAAACCAGAACGATCTCGCTGTTGCCGGTGGTAAGACGCACGCCGATGAGTTGGTCGTCCTTCTCGATGTTGATGCCCGCGACGCCGGTGCGGCGGACGTTGGCGAATTCGCTGAGGTTGGTTTTCTTGACGATGCCGTTCTGGGTGGCGAAGAAGAGGTGCAGTTTGTCGCTGAACTCCTGGACGCGGATCATCGCGGCGATCTTCTCGCCCTCGCGCAACGCGAGCAGGTTGGCGATGGATTTGCCACGGGAAGCTCGGCCCGCCTCGGGAATGTCATAGACTTTCTCGCAATAAATCCGCCCGTTGTCGGTGCAGAACATGATGAAGTCATGTGTGCTGGCCGTGAACAAGTGCTCGACAAAATCGGTGTCGTCTTTCGTATCGGCGCCGCTGACGCCTTTGCCGCCGCGACGTTGGGCGCGGTAGGCGGAGACAGCAGTGCGCTTGATGTAACCGCCGTGCGTGATGGTGATGATGGCGGCTTCGTTGGCGATGAGGTCCTCGATCCTGATCTCGCCTTCGTCGGGAACGATGTCGGTGCGACGCGGGTCGCCGTGTTTCTCGCGGAGTTCCTTCAGCTCCTTCTTGACGATGCCCCAAATCTTCGCCTCGCTGGCGAGGATGCCCTGCAACTCGGCGATGTTCTCGATGATCGCCTTGTATTCCTTGGAGATCTTGTCGCGCTCCATGCCGCAGAGCCGGTAGAGCTGGAGGTCGAGGATGGCGTCCACCTGTGTCTCGCTGAACTCGTAGCGACCGCTGACGAGGCGCGCCTCGCTGCGGATGTGCATGCCGAAGTGCAGGACCTGTGCCTTGGTCCAGGAGAACGACATCAGCTTGATCTTCGCCTCCTCGCGGGTGCGGGATTCGCGGATGATGCGGATGAACTCGTCAAGGTTGGCGAGAGCGATGAGATAGGCGTCGAGAATCTCGGCGCGCGCCTCCGCGGCGCGCAGTTCAAACTGCGTGCGGCGGACGATGACCTCGCGCCGGTGCTCCGTGTAGCACTGGAGCAGTTGTTTGAGGTTCAGCGTGCGCGGCCGGCCGTGGTCAATGGCCAGCATGTTGATGCCGACCGTCGTTTCGAGCTGGGTATGCTTGAAGAGGTTGCTGAGGATGATCTTCGGAATCGCGCCGCGCTTCAGCTCGATGACGAGGCGAACGCCATCCTTGTTGGTTTCGTTGCGGATGTCCGAGATGCCTTCAATCTTCTTGTCGTTGACCAGCGCGGCGACCTGCGTCTCGACGGTGGACGGCGCCACGTTGAACGGCATCTGCGTGATGATGATATGGTCTTTGCCGCTGTGCTCCTCAATGCCGGCGCGGCCACGAAGCTTGAGCGAGCCGCGGCCGGTCTTGTAGGCCTCAAGAATGGGCGCGCGACCGCAGATGATGCCGCCGGTGGGAAAGTCAGGGCCTTGAACGAACTTGAACAGCGATTCGACTTCGCAATCGGGATGCTCGATCACATGGATGAGCGCGTCCACCACTTCGTTGAGGTTGTGCGGCGGAATGCTGGTGGCCATGCCGACAGCAATGCCGGTGGTGCCGTTGCAAATGAGGTTGGGGAAACCCGCGGCGAGCACCTTCGGTTCGACCTTGGACTCGTCGTAGTTTGGCTGAAAATCAACGGTGTCCTTGTCGAGGTCGGCAAGCATCAGCATCGCCAACGGCGTGAGACGCGCCTCGGTGTAACGCATGGCCGCCGGATCGTCGCCGTCAATCGAACCAAAGTTGCCCTGGCCATCGATGAGCGGGTAGCGCATCGCGAAGTCTTGCGCCATGTGGTAGAGCGTCGGGTAGATCGCGAGATCGCCGTGAGGGTGGTAGTTACCCATCGTTTCGCCGACGATCTTGGCGCACTTGCGAAACGGACGGTTCGGCAGCAAGCCCAGCTCTAGCATCGAGAACAAGATGCGGCGCTGCGAAGGCTTCATACCGTCGCGGGCGTCGGGCAAGGCGCGCGAGATGATGACGCTCACCGAGTAATCAATGAACGACTTCTGCATCTCATCGGCGATGTTGATGGGGCTTATTTTTTCGCCTTGGACATACATGATGGGTAAATAGGGCTGATTGGCTGATGGACCTGTGTTCGGGATGCGCAAGATCGGTGGCGATCAAACGTCCAGATTACGGACGTTGAGCGCGTTTTCCTCGATGAAGTGGCGGCGCGGCTCAACCTCGTCACCCATGCAGATCGTGAAGATTTCCTCGGCTTTGGCGAGGTCGGGCATCTCCACCTTGACCAGCTTGCGACGGGCCGGGTCCATGGTGGTTTCCCAAAGCTGCTCTGGATCCATTTCGCCGAGACCCTTGTAACGCTGGATGGTCATGCCGCGTTTGCCATTTTCCTTCACGCGCGGCAGGATTTCACTGATCGAGAACAGCGGCGTGCGGTTCTCACCCTCGACAACCTCGAAGAGCGGTTTGGGCTTGGCATTGGGGTTTTCGTCGCGCGGAGGCGGTAGGTATCGCTCGACATCAATCCCTTTCTTTTCCAACGTAACGAGCAGCTTGGCAATCTCCGCGCCTTCGTAAACCTCGTAGGTCTTCACAAATGGTTTTGCAATGGCAGCGACGGCCTTGCCGTTTTCGACTTCGGTGATGTCGTCGTCTTCCTCTGTTTCGTGTTCGTCGTTGAACTTCTTCAACGCCTTGTCGTCGCGGAGAAATTCGACGTGCTCATCGCCGTTGTTTTTGATGCGAGCAACGTATTGAGGCAGCGCACCGGTTTTCGGATCGCGTGCCTCCAAATAAGCCTGAAAGTCCACGCGACGGCGCTTCACCGCGTCGGCGAGCCTGTCGAGTTCGACGAGTGTTTCCAGCAGACTCTGGAGTTGCGAGCCAGCCAGTTCTTTTTCGTCCTTGCCGCGGATGAGTTTCACGTCTTCACAACCGAGTTCGATGAGCATCTTGTCGAGCTTCTCGGTGCTGTCCACGTATTCTTCGCGGTTGCGGCGTTTTACTTTATAGAGCGGCGGCTGTGCGATGAAGACGTGGCCCTTTTCGATGAGCGCCTTCATCTGCCGGTAGAAGAACGTCAGCAGCAGTGTGCGGATGTGCGAGCCGTCCACGTCGGCATCGGTCATGATGATGATGCGGTGGTAGCGCAGCTTGGCGATGTCGAACGCGCCTTCGCCCTCCCCTTCGCCGATGCCGGCACCGATGGCGGTGATCATCGTCCGGATTTCGTCGTTGGCGAGGACCTTGTCTATGCGCGCCTTCTGGACGTTGATGATCTTGCCCTTGAGCGGAAGAATCGCCTGAAACTTGCGATCCCGGCCCATGCGGGCAGAACCGCCGGCAGAGTCGCCCTCGACGAGATAAAGTTCGCACAACGCCGGGTCACGCTCGGAGCAATCGGCGAGTTTGCCTGGCAGGCCACCGCCGGTGAGGGCGCTCTTGCGCACAGCATCGCGGGCTTTGCGCGCGGCGTCGCGGGCGCGAGCGGCGGTAAGACACTTGTCCACCACCTTGCGTGCGGTCGGCGGGTTCTCCTCGAAAAACGTCATCAGTCCTTCGTAGGCAGAACTGGAGACAAGACCTTCTACCTCCGTGTTGACGAGCTTGACCTTGGTCTGCGATTCGAAACGCGGATTCGGCAATCTCACACTAACCACGGCAGTAAGACCTTCGCGCACGTCGTCGCCGGAGATGGGCGGATCCTTCTCCTTCACGAGCTGGTTGGCTCTTGCGTATTGGTTGATTGCGCGAGTCAGCGCGGTGCGAAATCCGGAAAGGTGCGTGCCGCCGTCGGTGTTGGAGATGGAGTTGGCGTAGCAAAGGATGTTGTCGGCGTAGCCGTCGTTGTATTGAACGACGACATCCACGAACACGTCGTCCTTCTGCTTGCTGATGACGATCAGCTTCGGGTGAATGACTTCTTTGGCTCGGTTAAGCTCCTTGATGAACTCCGGAATGCCGCCCTTGTAGTAAAGCGTTTCGGTTTTGCTGTCGCGCTCGTCGGTAAGGATGATTTCGAGGCCGGGATTGAGGAACGCCAGTTCCCTCATGCGGGCCGCGAGCGTGTCGTATTTGAACGAGGTGGTGGCGTGGAAGATTTCCGCGTCCGGTTTGAACGTGATCTTCGTGCCTGTGTGTTTCGATTTGCCGATGACTTCGAGTGGTGACATGGTTTTGCCACGCTCGAACTTCATGTGATAGACCTTGAGGTCGCGCGAGATTTCAACCTCGAACCACTCAGCCAGCGCATTGACGCACTTCGCGCCCACACCGTGAAGACCGCCGGAGTATTTGTAAGCGCCCTGGCCAAACTTGCCACCGGCATGGAGATTTGTCAGAACCAGTTCAACAGCGGGCATCTTCCACTTCGGGTGCATGTCCACCGGAATGCCGCGGCCGTTGTCCTGGATGGTCATCGAACCATCCATGTGGATCGTCGCCTTGATCGTGCTGCAAAAGCCAGCGAGGTGCTCGTCGATCGAGTTGTCCAACACTTCCCAGACGCACTGGTGCAAACCGCGCTCGTCAGGATCGCCGATATACATGCCGGGACGCTTGCGGACAGCCTCCAAGCCCTCCAGTTTGTCTATCTTCGAAGCGTCGTAAACTTGCGATACTGGCGCGCTATTTTGCGCCGGTGTTGCTGCATCAGATTTGTCGTTAGCCATGCTTTCCGTGAGTTCGCGTATCGCAAAGATCATAGGGCTGAAAACAACTTTTTGCAATGATAATCTGGGTTCCATACTTATCGTAACTCATTGCAAATACATTGGATGCAAGTAGGTCCGAGAATGCGCAAACAATGTTCATCTGTGCGAAAAAGCAAGCTAATTTGTGGCAGGAAACTTGACTTTCCAACGTATAAGAACTAGTAGAAAACCATCTTGATTTGCTTGCTAAGGATGGCTTCTCTAGCGTGAAACTCTCAATAAAAACTGATTATGCCTGTCGGGCTGTCGAACTGATGGCCCGCCGTTATGGCGAGAACCAGACGATGCACATCCAGGAGATGGCGGTTGCGCAAGGCATTCCTGAAAACTACCTGGTGCAGATTCTTACCGTGCTGCGAGGTGCCGGCGTGGTGAAAAGCAAACGAGGGAAAGAAGGCGGTTACTGTCTGGCGCGCCCCCCTGGCGAGATCACCTTCGGCGATGTGGTGCGCGCAGTCCAAGGTCACGTCTTGGACATCCCGAGTCTCGGGGATCCTAACTGCTCGGAGGGCATGAAAGAAGTATGGCGGAAGATGAAGACGTCCGCGGAACAGATTGCCGACAACGTGACGTTCGAGGAGCTTGCGGCTACAGCCGAACCGACCGGCGGCATGTTCTACATCTGATCAGCGCCCGGCGCACGTGGCCAACCAAACAGCGAAGCACAGCAACGCCATCCACGCCGGATGCATCACCGGCGACAGATCGTGCAACTGCGGCAGATTCTTCAGCACGCTTTTCACGGGATAAAATCATCCCGCAATGGAGCGATGTCAATCCACCCAACGTCACACCGCACTCTTTGCGGACATCTTAGCCTTGGCGAGACTGAGGCCGAACTCCACCATCGGGCCGATGGCGCGATCGCAGTCGTTCAACACGTCGTCGAGACCATTGACAAAGCAGCGCGCGTCTTCCTCCGTGCTCACAAGCGGCGGGAGAATCTTGACGATGTCGTGGTGGTGCGCGGCAACCTGCGCGAGAACACGGTGCTTCTTGAGCAGATTGCTGACGATGATTTGCGGGAACAATGACTTGTCGGCCGCATGGATCGTCTTCCACGCCATCTTCGCCTGAAACCCGCTCGGCTCCTGAAACTCAATGCCGATCATCAAGCCCTTGCCGCGGACTTCCTTGATCAGATCGTGCTTCTCCTTGAGTTTGTTCAGTTCAGCAAACAGGAACTCCGATAGCTTCCGGCTGCGTTCGACGAGATTCTCGTCCTCCAGCACGTGCAGCGTGGCCATGGCAGCGGCCATCGCGAGGTTGTTCCGACCGAACGTCGTCGAATGCACTATGCACCGGTCCATCCGCGAGAAAACCTTCTGGTAAATCTCCCGGCGCGAGACAAACGCCCCGCATGGGACATAGCCGCCGCTGAGCGTCTTGGCCAGCGTGATGATGTCCGGCTCCAGATTCCAATGTTGAAACCCGAACATCTTGCCCGTGCGCCCGAAGCCGGTCTGAACCTCGTCGCTGATGAAGAGCGTGCCGTATTTGCGGCAAAGCGCCTGCGCCGCCGGCAAGAAATCGTCCTTCGGCACGTCCAGCATCTTGCCCTGGCAGCACTCGAAGACGAACGCCGCCACGTCGCGCTTGGCCAGAAGCCGCTCCAGCGCCGCGATGTCGTTCATCTTGATCTTCTCGCAGCCCGGCAACAGCGGTTCGAAGCCTTCGCGGAAACTCTCCGCGCCGTTGATGCTGAGGGAACCAAGCGTCAGCCCGTGAAACGCGTTGTCGAAATACACGAGGCGCGACCGGCCCGTGGCGGCCTTAGCAAACTTCAACGCGCCCTCCACCGCCTCCGTGCCGCTGTTGCAGAAGAAGACGGCGTTCAGGTGCGGCGGACAACGTTTCACCAACTCCTCGGCCGCCACACCGCTGAGGAATGCGCAGTCGAGTTGCACCATGTTCGGCAGGTCCAGATCGAGGACGTCGCGGATGGCCTTCTGCACCGCCGGATGATTGCGGCCGATGTTATACACGCCGTAGCCGCTGAGGTAATCGAGGTAACGATTCCCTTCCTTGTCCCAGAGGTATTGTCCCAGAGCTTTCGCGTAAACCTTGTCGAACCCAACGGTGCGCAGCACCTTCACGAGCGTCGAGTTCACATAGCGCTCGTGCAGACTGTAGTTCTCGCCCAACCGTTCACTGACCAGCTTTTTGATATCTATTGGCATAATGTCTCCAGAAAAACCGCGCGAACTCTGCCGTTTTCTGGCGGTCAAAACAAGCCTCAAAAACAGTGGTAAACTGACCGCTCGACGCGAAGCCGCGGCGAGCAAACCTCGAAGTCCGTTCTGCGCAAAAAAGGGACAGGCAGGATGCCTGTCCTACTTTTTCTTCGCGTGACTGAGGCGGAAGGCTTCGGTGGTGACGAAATACTTGGCGATCATGTTGGGGACTTCCCATGCGGGCATTTTGCCGCCAAGGAACTGCAGATATTTCTCCGCCACCTGGGCGAAGTGGGCTTCGTGACCGACGTGGTATTTCTCGGGGATGATGATCTCCCAGCACGCGCCAGCTTTCTTCGCATCCACCCCCGGCCACGTGACGGCGATCTTCGCGACGGCGGCCCGGAGGGTCTTGTCGAACTCGTCGGCGGAGGCACCTGACTTGTTCTCAACGCAGAGGGTGGCCTTGTAGCCCTGCTCCTTGCCCTGCCTGATGACGACGTTGGCTTTGCTGCCTCGGACGATCTGGTAATGGGTGTCTCCGGTTCCCGGCGGCGCTTGAAAGCCCCAGAGGGCGGCGACCTTGGCGTGGACGCCCTTGATGCTCCATGTAACATCGCCGTTCTGGAAGACGTTGAGCACGCCGTCGGAGCCGATGTCGCTCTTGAGGTAGTCGGGATATTTGTCGAGGCCGGTGGAGAGCTTGAACTGCGCCGGCGTCATCTTCGTCGGCCAACGCTTCGCGGCGTGGACTTTGATGTCCTTCTTCCAGTCAAGCGTCTGTTCGGGGAAGCATTGCCATTGGACAAGGTCCACGAGGTGCGTGCCGACGTCGGGAATGGCCTCGCCCTGTTGGCGCGTGTCGTAGAACCACGGCGGCCGAGTGAGCGGCTTGCCGGCGACTTCCTTGAAGAAGTAATGAACGCTCTCCATCTCGACGGCGGGCTGCTGCGGGGTGCCCTTCTCCAGTGTGCCGAACACTGCGGGCGCGTTGACCAGCTCACGCAAGAGAATGGCGGTGATCTCGTAGCGTTCGGTCATGATGTCGCGGAGCAGGAGTTTCTTTTGCGCGGCACGCTCGAAGGCCTTGCGCAGGAGCGGGAACGCCTGAGGCGTGATCGCCATCGGTTTGTCGGCGAAGACGTTGAACCCGGCGTCGAGGGTCTTGTAGATGTAGTCGGTCTTCTTGCGGTTGTTGCCGGAGATGACAACGACGTTGCCGGCGCGCTCCTTGATCATGCGCTCAAGGAAGTCCTTGCCGGTATAAACCTTCTCCTGCCACTTGGTCGGCTTCTCGGCGCGAGTGTTGAAGCCCTCGATGCGCTTGAGGTGCTGCCCCACGTCGGGGCCTTCGGGCGCATAGACGTGGACGACCGGGTTGACCTGCGGATACATGAACTTCTGCACCAGCGCGGCGTGGAAATGGCCGGGGTCGAGCGTGATCCAGCGAAGCTCGCCTTCGGCGGCGGTGGCGGTCATGGCGCAGAGTGCGATGGCAGCGGTGAGTGCGAGTTTGGTTTTCATCAGGTGTTCTTCTTGAGGAATGACATAGCGCCGTAAGGAGCGCGTTCGGGGCGGCTGAGCATGGCGTTGGCCGCGTCGTCGTTGACGAATTGTTCCTTCTTCGGGTCCCACGTCAGCTTGCGGCCGAGCTTCATGGCGATCCAGTTGACGATGCAGGCGCTGTTGGAACGGTGCGCCTGTTCGGGATTGGTGGCGGCCCGTTTACCCGTCAGGAGACTGTTGATCCAGTCGAGGTGATGGTCGTCCTTGGGGCTGACGTGGAAGCGAACGTCGCCCTTGGCCCGCGGCGCTTTGAAGATGTCCATATTGCTCGCATCAAGGGCTTTCGACTTTCGCTTGCCGGTGGTGGGATCGCTGGCGGTGACCTTCTCCGCGCCGCGCGTGACGAAGACCCAGCCATCGGAGCCTTCGAAGCGGATACCGACGGGGAACTCGTCACTAATGATGGTCGTAACTCCGCTGGCATACTTCGCCTCGACGTGATACTTGCCGTGGACGTTCCAGAGACCTTCCGTCGGGAACTCGGCTTTGCCCTCAACGGAGATCGGGCCGGTGGCCTCCGCGCCCATGCCCCAATGGGCGATGTCCACGTGATGGGCGCCCCAGCCGGTGATCATGCCGAGGCAGTAGGAATCAACCCGCAACCAACCAGGCCGGTCGCCGTAACGTTTCTTCGGGTTTTCGTTCTGCGAGTGGACGCGGTCCTCGTTGTAGGGCGCGCTCGGTGTCGGGCCGAGCCACATATCGTAGTTGAGGTTGGACGGGACAGGCATCTCCTTCGTGCTGCCGCCGCTCGGATCGGTTGGCAGGCCGATCTTGACAGTGTGCAGCTTGCCGATGCGGCCGTTGCGGACGGCTTCGCAGGCCATGCGAAAACCGGAATTCGATCGCTGCTGGCTGCCGATCTGGAAACCTAGCTTCTTCTTGCGGATGATGTCGCTGACAGCGCGCCCCTCGACGAGCGTCATCGTAAGCGGCTTCTGCACATAGATGTGCTTCCCCGCGAGCGCCGCCTCGATCACCGGCTGCGCGTGCCAGTGGTCTGGCAAGCTGATGGCCACGGCATCAATATCCTTCCGCTGCAACGCCTCGCGGTAATCACCGTAGGTGGCGACATCAATCTTGATATCCTTCTTCTCGTAAGTCTCCTCGACGTATTGCTTGGCATCCTTCACGCGGATGGAGTCGAGATCGCAGACGGCGATCATGCGCGCGGCGTCCTGTTTGAGGATGCCGGGCATGTCCATGCTGCGCCCGATGCGGCCGCAGCCGATCTGGAGGATGTTGATCTTCTTGCTCGGCGCGTCGGCCCCGAGCGCGCGCGCGGGGATGATGTTTGGAAACACCAGCGCGCCGGTGGTGGCGAGTGTAGTTTTCATAAACTGACGACGGGATTGTTGCATGGTGTCTTCTCCGTTGCTGCTGTTTACTTCTTCTCACCCATGGCCCATTGGATGCCGCCAAGGATATGCTTCGTCAAATTCGGGTCGGAATACTGCTCCTTCTTGTGGCCGAGCGCCGTGAACCAGCAGCGCCCGCCCTCAAACTCATGGCACCACGCCAGCGGCCGGCTCTTCTCGTCCGCCGGCTTCCGCTTGTCTTCAAGCTTCGTCAGGTCTCCTTCCAGCAGAATGTGCAGACCCTTTGGCATCTCCTTCAGGAAATAGAACTCATCCTCCCACTCCCACGTCTTGCCGAGGTGCGCCGTCGAGGGATGCTTTCGATCCACGACCTTGATCGTGAACGGCTGAAACTTCGGATGGTAATTAAACGTGCCGCCCATCAACTGCCACATCCACGGCCAGTTCCGCATCATGGCGCACGCCGAGTGGATGCCGACAATGCCGCCGCCCGCATGGACGTAGTTCTGTAGCGCCTTCTTCTGCTCCTCCGTGTCGAGCGCCTCGTTGTTGGTGTTGGAGAAAACCAGCGCCTTATACTTCTTCAGGTTCCCGTCGGTAAACACCGTCGGATCGTCCGACACGTCCACCGCAAAACCGTTCTCCGCGCCGAGTTTCTTGAGGGCTTCGACGCTGCTGGCAATGTTGTCATGGACAAAGCCCTTCTTCCCATTGAGCGTCGGGCCGTTCCGCGTGAATACCAGCACGCGTTTCTCTTCCACGCCCTGGGCTAACGAGGGGCTACAGCAAGGAAGAAACATGGCTACTGTGGCCAGCATGAGACAGGAGACTGTAATCGTTCTATTCATGGCGCTCTTGTCCGCCGGATTCGTCCGTCCGCACGGCGGCTTCTTTCCGGTCGGTGGGCGTCAGATTATTCAGAAACGGGCCGTTTTGTCAAAGAATGCGCACTAAAAATTCCCTCAGATTGGGACTTGCGCGACAAGGCGGTGTTGGCTACAGTTCGCGCCCTTTAACGGCTAAATAGAAGGACCAAGATATGTCATTTCAGTGCTCAATTTGCGGTAAAGGCTCGATCAAGGGCCATCGAATCATCCGAAGCGGCAAGGCCAAGAAAGAAGGCGGCATCGGCACGCACGTCACCGCCATGACCAAGCGCCGGTTCTTCCCGAACCTCCAGCGCGTCAAGGCGCTCATCAACGGCACCGTGCGCAACGTGATGGTCTGCGCCTCCTGCATGAAGGCCGGCCGCGTTGTTCGCCCACCCGTCCGGACTTGGAAGCCCGAGCCAAAGGCGGCCTAGCGGCTGAAAAACTTAAGATGTAGCGCGTGGAGCGTGATTACGGTCGCGCTCCACGCTTCGTTTCTACGCCCCACGCTCCACTCCCAACGCCTCACGTTCCCCCGCAGCCTGCACGTCCTGCAACTTGAGTTGGATGCTGCGCCGGCCCTCGTATTCGTTGATCTCTGGCGCGAAGACGATGTCCACCGCGTCGCCTGCCTTTAGCTCCCGCTTACCCATGCCGAAGCCAATCGCATCGAAACTGTTCTTGCCATCCGTCAGCCAGAGCTTCAGGTGATCGCCCGTCTTGCCGACGATGCGCGGCTCGGTGCGGATGCGAACTCCGCGGGCGCAGAATAACGGCCGCGGGTTCTCCTGACCGGTTGGTTCAATTTGCAGGAGGTCTTCGATCAGTTCCTCGTTAAGATCGGCGAACGACAGTTCCGCGTCCAACCGCCACGCCGGAATCAGAGCCTCCGCCGGGATTGTCTGGCGCGCGTGCTCATTGAGCGCGTCGCGCAGCTTCGCGACGTTCTCCGGTTTCACCGAAAGACCCGCCGCCATCTCGTGGCCGCCGAAGCGGAGCAGCAGTTCGCGGCAATGCGCCAGCCCAGCGGTGATGTCGTAGCCCTCGATGCTCCGGCCTGAACCGCGCCAGCCGTCCCCCGTCGCTTCCGCAGGCGCGCCGCCGATGATGATCGTCGGCCGATAGAACGTCCGCAGCACGCGTGATGCGACAATGCCGACCACGCCGATGTGCCACGCAGGATCGGCTTGGACGATGACAAAGTCGTGGTGCGCGTGAAACTCCTGCGCGGTTCGCTTGGTGGCTTCATCGGCAATTTGTTTCTCGATCGCCTGTCGCTCGCGGTTATTGCTGTCGAGCCAGCGCGCCACTTCCAACGCGCTCTCGCGGTCGTCATTGAGCAAGAGATCCAGCGCCTTCTCGGCATCCTGCAACCGGCCGGCGGCGTTGAGACGCGGGCCGATGCCGAAGCCCACGTGATACGGCGTAACCGGCGGCCGAATCTGCGCCACCTCCATCAATGCCCGCAACCCGACGCGCCGTGTCGCGCCGATCTGCGGCAGACCGGCGGCGGCAATGAGCCGGTTCTCGCCGACGAGCGGGATGATGTCGGCAATGGTGCCGATGGCGGCGAGGTCGAGCCATTGCTTGAGGTCCACCGCCCCGGCGGCTGGCAGGTTCCGATTGCGGCCTTCCTTCAGCAGTGCGTGGCCGAACTTGAACGCCAAGCCTGCGCTGGCGAGATGATGCCACGGCGTTTCGCTTGTCTCGCGCTTCGGATTCACCACGGCGACGCAACGCGGCAACGTCGAGCCTTCGGGCATCTCGTGATGATCCAAGACGATGGCGTCCACGCCGCGCGATGCAAGCCACTCCACCTGCGTCGCCGCCGTCGTGCCACAGTCCACCGCGATCAGCAACTTCGGCTGCTGCGCGGCGACGCACGCCTCCACCGCTCCTTGGCTCAGACCGTAGCCTTCCTCCATCCGGTTTGGCAAATAGCAGCCAACCTCCGCGCCGAGCACACGCAGCAGTTGGCAGATCTGCGACGTCGCGGTAATGCCATCCACGTCGTAGTCGCCGAAGATGACGATCTTCTCGCGACGCTCAATCGCCGCAAAAACGCGCGCGACGGCCGGCTTCATGTCCGGCAGCAGGAACGGGTCGCCGAGATCTGCCAGACGTGGTTTGAGAAAACGCGCCGCCGACTCCGGCGTGCGGTGGCCGCGGTTGATGAGCACTTGGGCAAGCGTGGGCGAGACGTGGAGCGCGTCGGCGAGTTGCTTTTGCAGTGCGGGATCGGGCGGCGCGATGAGCCAGCGGCGTTTCATGGGCAACATTCGTAATACGTAATGCGTAATAGGTAAAACGAATTGCGCATTCAAAGTGGGTGCCGGGCTTCAGGTTTTCCCCACGCCAAGATCAGGTTTCCCCTGGCGGACGGCGTGACTCTGCGCCTCGAACGGCCGTCTGGAGAACGGCGGGATTGCGTTGGCGTGGGAGATGTTCCAAATGCAGCGCCGGGTCCGGGCGTCCACAATAAACACGATGGCACCGCGACATCGGCAGCGACTCGTTCATGATGGACATGAGCGACGGCAGCAGCTACGGCTAGTTCACCGTGGCGAGCGGTCCCGCCGGTCCCGAAGGTCCTCAAGGCCCGGCCGAAGAAGTCAACGGCCAACAACTCAGCGACGCCATCGCCGGGTCGAGCGCGAACAGCAACGCCGTTCAAGAACTCCCCGGCGATGCCGACCAAGCCGCCATCATCGCGAAGATCAACGAGTTGATCGGGGCGTTGAGGAGATGAACCTGTGACGGCGGTTCATCACTACCGAAATGAATCATCTCAACTCGCCAATGACTCGGCGATTTGATAATTATTGCTTGCAAAATCGCTTTTATCGCTATTACGAAACGCTCTCGGTTGAGAGATTTATCCTGCACACCTCGATCAAGCGGATATGGAGAAGAAGAACCAACACATTGTTCCACATTGCTACCTGAAAGCTTGGTGTGATCCTAATGCGCCTTGCGAACATGAACCCTATGTGTGGGTTCATCCCAAAGCAGGCGGAACGCCGAAGAACAAATCGCCCAGAAATCTCTTTGTTGCTACGGAGTTTTACACGGTTCAAAGAAATGATGGTATTCGGGATTTGACCATTGAAAACGCTTTTTCTGATATAGAAAATCAATTCTGCAAGACAGTCCGACCGAAGCTTGAGAAACAAGACACTTTGGACCTTGATGAAAGACGTGATCTTTGTTTGTTTGCAGCAGCACTGTTCTTGCGAACTCGTTCTCAAAAAACTAACTGGGAAGATGGTTGGTCTAAAGTCGATTTGATGGTGCGCTTGTTTGAGAAACAACACGGCCTGCAACCGGGGTTGTCGTTGCAAACGGCTCAAGCCGCAGAGCATGGTCATAAAATGTTTATTGTCGCTGGCTTGGAAGAAGCCGCGAATTATATCTATCGGATGGAACATGCCTTCTTCATACCTGATGATAATTCGTTCTTTATCACGTCAGATCAGCCATGCGTTCTTTTTAATCCGAAGATGAAGGATTGGCCTCCACTTTACCGTAGCGTGGGCTTTGGACAAAAACATGTTGAAGTCACTCTTCCAATAACACCGAAACTCCTCTTCTGCGCTACATGGCAAAAGATGAGTGGGTATACAAAGTGTCCTGCCGAAAACATTGACCTGCTCAATCAAACAACTCGCTGGCATTGCGCGCGGTATTTCGTCTCACCGTCGCGAGAGTCGAAACCTATTTGGTTTGAAAATGGTAAAAGGGGATCATAAACCAACAGTCACGAGCCTCGACGCGGGCGGGGCGATCCAGTAGGATGCGGCGCAACGGCAATGGCTTCCCAAAGGAGAACTGGTCTATGACACTTCCGACTTCCACTTCGCCCGCACCTGATTTCAAAGACCGCCGAGTTGGTCTGATCGTCTTTGGCATTCTGGTGATTCTCCTCGGCTGCTTGTGTGCGTTGATCGTGCCGCTGATGTTCGTCAGCCAGGCTTTCACCGCCAAACACACCGGCGGGGCGGTGAGCTACCGCATGATCATACCCGCCGTGATGATCTATGGCGGGATGGCGGTGGTGTTCATCTGGCTGGGCATCGGTTCCGTCCTTTGCCGGCGCTGGGCGCGAGCTTTGCTGCTGGTTCTGTCATGGTGCTGGTTGGTCATCGGCATTATGAGCATGGTGGCCATGGCTTTCCTCCTGCCGCAGATCCTCGCGGACTCGCTTCCCGAAGGGCAAAAGTTGCCGGAGGCCGCCCGCTGGATAATGGCGGCGACCATGGCGGGCACGTTGGGCTGCATCTACTTCGTGCTGCCCGGTGGGCTGGTGCTGTTCTATCGGAGCAGGCACGTCAAGGCGACCTGCGATGCGCGCGACCCGGTGAGGCGGTGGACGGATGCGTGTCCGTTGCCCGTGCTCGCGGTCAGCCTGATGCTGGCGTTCGGCGCGCTCTCGATGCTCTCCATGCCGCTGGCCTACAACAGCATCATGCCATTCTTCGGCAGACTGATCTCCGGCGCGCCAGCCACGGTGTTTTGTCTGGTGATCACATCACTGATGGCGTGGACCGCGTGGGCCAATTACCGATTGGAACCGGCAGCGTGGTGGGTGACGGCCGCACTCTTTGCGGTGATGATGGTTTCCGCCGCGTTGACGTTTGCGCGGATTGATCTGATCGAGATGTATCGGCAGATGGGGTTCCCACCGGATCAGATAGCCCAGATGGAGAAGTTCAGCTTTCTTCGTGACCGCTCGGCGGTGTGGTGGATGTCGTTGTCTGGCGTGCCGTTCTTCGGCTATCTCATTTGGGTGAAGAGATACTTCCGCCGGGCGGCGTGAGCGGGAGAGACACGGTCAGAGTCGGCTCCTGATTCTTGATGGATTGATCGCCGGACTTCTTGGCGCACTTGGCGCAAGGCCGGGCCTTGCGCATGATGGGCAACCCAGCCGATGCGCAAGATGTTCTGAGACAGCCTCAGCGCACCGTCCCTGCCGAACCTTACCATTACCGGACATTCAAGCCGGGCCAGTCAGGCGAAACTTTCCCGAATACTCCGGCGGCAACAGCGCCCTTGCTTCGATCTGCAATTGGCCCGGCGGCTGGAGGAGCGCTTCCAAACGAGCGGTGAGCAGGTTCAACGCTTCCGTTCCCAGCCCCGCATGATCCGGCACGAAACGCAACGAGCAGTCGCCGTCGGTCCACTGCCGAAGTTGATAGTGCACCACGCCCGCCACGCCGGCAAAACACTGGTCCACGTCCCATGTCGTGACGAGCCGGCCATCCCGGCGGCGCAGCGCGTCCCGCGAACGGCCGTGAAGCAAATAAGTCGTCGCATACGGCAACTCGCGCCGCTCCACCAAATCCCCGATGCGGTAACGGACCAACGGCATCAGGTCATTGGTCAACGTCGTGACCACCAGTTCGCCGAGATTACGCGCATCCGGCTCCACCACTTCCAGGAACGCGGTTTCATGGCTGGGCTTCAGGTTGCCGCGTTCATCCTCCATGAGCAGATGGCCGGTTTCAGTGGAGCCGTAGAGGTTGAAGACCGGCACGCCAAAAACGCGCTCCAAAATCCGCCGGTGAACCACGCTGACAAACTCGTAGCTGCACAACACAAACCGCAGCGATGGAAACCGCAGCCCATGCTCTTCGCAATACAGCGCGAACCGGACGCCATGCACCGGGTCCACATCGAGAAATTGCGGCGACCAGTCCGCTATCTCCACTGCCATGCGCGCCAGTTCGGCGTCGGCCAGAATGAACGGAATGCGCGCCAGATTCACGAACAGCGTCCGGCCGAACGTCCGTTGCGCCTGGGATCGCCAGACTGTCGGACAGCTCCGCCCGTTGCAAACCGGCGTGGTAATCGTCGCGCGGCGGGCCTCCGGATGCTCCTCCAGCACGCGGGCGATGAAGCCGTTCAAGCGTAAAACACATTCCTCCTGCTTGTCCCACCAGCCGCGGCGGAACAGAACCGGCGTCCGTTCCTCCGATGTGCCGGAGGTATGTTCGAGTTCCACCAACTCCTGGGCCAGCAGCGATTCGAGCGCCTCGTCCGACGGCAGGAAGTTCCGGGGAAAATCCTTGCGCAACTCGCGCTTTGTAACAAATGGCCAGCGCGCAAAACTCTGCCGGACGCAGGTGCCGGCGGAAAGAGTTTCCGGCGATGGCAACCGGTCGCGATAGAGCGGCACTTCCCGCCACCGGGGCAGGAGTTCTCCCATGCGTGACCATTGCGGCGCTTCGCGGATCAGTTCAGGCGTTGCCAACATGGCTGTTGATTAAAGGAGCAGGAGTTTTGATTTCACGCCAGCAGAAAGAGAGGTGATGGCGCCTGCGACCTCCGCAGGCGCAAACACTGAAACCCCGCCGCCGCGAATCGCCGGCTGCGTTTAGCTTACTGGGTGGAGAGCTTGCAGACTTCGACTTGCGTGACGCAAATACCCATACCGTCGGACTTGGACGAGAACGCCACCGCAACCGAATCGCCCTTCTTGATGTCCTTTAACGAATCACACTTACGCCTTCGCCTCGCTGTCACCTTCCGTCTTCTCGTCCTTGCCACGCTGCTCGGCGATGCGCTGCTCGCGGCGATGCCAGAAGAGAACGATCGGGCTGGCAATGAAGACCGAGCTGTAGGTGCCGGTCAGGATGCCGACGAGGAAGCAGAACGCGAAGTCCTGGATGCTGCCGGTGCCGAAGATGAAGAGGATCATCGTCGCGCCAAGCGTCGTGGTGCCTGTGAGCATCGTGCGCGAGAGCGTTTCGTTGATGGCCTTGTTCATCAAGCTCTTGTAGGAGTGCGCGCCAAGCTGGCCAAGCTTGAGATCCTCGCGGATGCGGTCATAGACGACGATGGTGTCGTTGATGGAGTAACCGATGATGGTCAGAATTGCCGCCACGATGGGCGCGGAGAACTCGCGCCCGCTGAGGCAATACCAGCCCAGCGTCATGAGGATGTCGTGGATGGTGGCGACGAATGCGCCCACCGCAAAGGGAAACTCGAAACGGAAGGTCACGTAGAGCGTGATCATAATCAGGCCCCAGAAGACGGCCCAGCCAGCGCCCTTGAGCAGTTCAAGGCCGACAGTGGGGCCAACGCGCTCGATGCCGACGCGGGTGAACTGCGACTCGGGGAACTTCGTGCGCAGAATCTGCTCGACCTTCTCGCCTTCGTTGTAGCCGACCTTGATCTCGAGGAACTGCTTGCCTGAACCGACGTCTTTCTGGAATTGGATGAGGCTCTCGCGCATGCCAGCGTCGGTGATGGCCTTGTCGATTTTTTCCACATCCACGCGCTGGGCGAAAGTCATGGTCAGCGCATCGCCGCCGGCGAAGTCCACTCCATAAACCTCGCCGTTGAGGTGCATACCGCCACGCTGGACGAAATTGACCATGCCGGCGGCGATAAGCAACCACGAGGCAATGAACGCCCACTTGGCCATGCCCATGAAGTCTATGTTCGTGATACCCACCCACCGCATCATGCCGATCTTGTTCAACCAGCCTTTCTTCAGCAGGAACTCGAAAATCAGCCGCGTGCCGACGACGGCGGTGAAGATGTTGGCCGCAATGCCGATGGTCAGCGTCAGGCCGAAACCCTTGACGGAGCCGGCGCCGAGCATGATGAGGATGATGGCGGAAAGGATGGTGGTGATGTTGGAGTCCAGAATGGCGCTCCACGCCTTGCTATAGCCCGCGTCGAGGACGGCGCGCATATTCTTGCCGGCGCGCAGCTCTTCGCGGAACCGCTCGTAAATCAGCACGTTGGCATCCACTGCCATGCCGATGGTCAGCACGATGCCGGCAATGCCCGGCATGGTCATCGTCGAGCCGAGCGTAGCCATGACACCCATCAGGATGATGATGTTCAACAACAAGGCGATATTGGCCACCAGTCCGGCGCGCCAATAATACATGATCATGAAGACGACGACGAAGGCGGCGCCAAGAACCGACGCGCGAATGCCGCTCTCGATGTTATTGCTGCCCAACGAGGGATCCACGCCGCGCTCTTCCAGGATTTTCGCCGGCGCTTCGAGCGGGTTCTCCAGGATGTTCGCGAGCGTCATCGCCTCCCGGTAGTCGAACTGGCCGGTGATGACGCCGTTGCTCATGATCTTGGATTGAATGACAGGTGCGCTCTTGACCTCGTCGTCGAGGACAATGGCCAGCCGGCGGTTGATGTTATCGCCCGTGACCTGGCCGAAGATTGCCGCGCCCTCGCTGTCGAACTGGAACCCGATCTCAGGCGCGCCGGTGTAAGCATCGCCGTGAACGCTGGCGCGCGTGAGGTAGCGGCCGGTAAGCGGCTTGGCAGGCGGACCGGCGGGACGCTTGGTGACGAGCAGCTTCTCGGTGTGGAGCTGGCCGTCGCGAGTCTCGCTGAGTTCCTTGAGTTCGTAGCCGGGCGGGATCTCGCCGCGGGTGATAAGATCTTCCATCGAAGGGTCTGACGCGTTCTCCGGCTGATAGACGAGCTTGAACTCCAAATAGGCGGTTTTCTGGATAATGCTGCGCGCCGACTCCTTGTCAGCCTCGGTCAGGCCGGGCAACTGAATGAGGATGCGCGTCTCGCCAACGGGTTGGATGACCGGCTCGGCAACGCCGAACTTATCCACGCGCTTGCGGAAGGTTTCGATAGCTTGGGTGACCGCTTCCTCGCGGCGGAACTTGTCGAGCTTGGTGACGTCCAGTTCCACCAAGAACGACGTGCCACCCTTGAGGTCGAGGCCGAGGCGGAGTTTTCCGGCGTTCAGCTTCTGGACCCGGGCCATGATGTCGAGGTTCGGCGTCTTGGAATCTTTCTTGGCGAAACCCGGGAAATACTTCTTCAGATCCAGGTTCTGCTCCTCGACTTGGGACCGCAAGTTCGCGTAGGCGCGCTCCGGTTGGGCGACCTGCGCCTTGCGAACAGCGTCCATCAGCTTGGCGAACGCCTCGTCCTTCTGCGTGGCGGTTTTCTCGAAGGTGGCGACTAGATCCTGATCGGCGGGCGGCCAGAGGGAGTAAAACGACGCGGCCACAATGGCCAGGATGAGAATGGTGCGGTTGAGAAGGCTTCGTTGCATGGCGGCTCAGTTCTTGGAAGCAGGCTGTTCGCCCTCGTTGCTTCGCTGGGTGACGGTTTGGATGGCGGAGCGCAGCATCTCGACCTTGACGTTGTCGGCGATGCGGACGACGACGGTCTTTTCCTTGACGTTGGTGACCGTGCCGAGGATGCCGCCGGAGGTGACGATCTTGTCGCCGCTGCGGAGCGATTCGAGCATCTTCGTGGTTTCCTTCTGCTTCTTCTGCTGCGGGCGGATCAACATGAAATAGAAGACCACGAAGATCAGCACCGGAAACAACATTGAATTCATCATCTTCGCCCATTCCGGCGCCTGATCGCCTATGGGCGCGCCCATCGCCAAGATTGGAAACAAACAAGTCGTCATCACGTCTCTTTTCCTTCCGAATAGTTCACTCGATAATTCGCCACAAGCTCGCTGCGGAAACTCTCAAACGATCCGGCCGCAATCGCACTCCGCACGTCGCGCATCAGTTGCAGATAGACGTGCAGATTGTGCCACGTCAGCAGCCGCAAACCGAGAATCTCTCCGGCATTAAACAGGTGCCGCACATAGGACCGCGAATAATGCCGGCAGCAATAACACGCGCAATCTTCCTCAACCGGCCGCGGATCGTCCTTCCACGCCGCCACGCGCACGCTCTGCGTGCCGCGCCGCGTGAACGCCGTGCCGTTGCGCCCGACCCGCGTCGGCAGCGCGCAATCGAACATGTCCACACCGCGCGCCACCAGTTCCACGATCTGCCGCGGCGTTCCAAGACCCATTACATAACGCGGCTGGTTCGCCGGCAACAGCGGCGCCGTCATCTCCGCGATCCGGAACAGCTCCTCGTCCGGCTCGCCGACGCTCAGGCCGCCGATGGCGTAACCGTCAAAGCCGGTCGCCACCAACTGCTCTGCGCAATGCCGCCGCAGGTCCTCAAAAACACTGCCCTGCACAATGCCAAAGAGCTTGCCGGCAAAGCCGATTTCCGCGGCATCCCGTCGGCAACGAGCCGCCCACGCTAGAGAACGCTCCACAGCTTTGCAAGCGGTTTCTCGGTCGCATGGATAATGCGGGCACTCGTCCAAAACCATCGCAATATCCGAGCCGAGCGCGTGCTGGATTTCCATCACCTCCCGCGGCCCGAGGAAGCACGCCGCGCCGTCAATGTGGCTCTGGAAATGCACCCCGTCGTCCGTCAGCTTGCGCAGCTTCGCCAGCGAGAACACCTGGAACCCGCCGCTGTCCGTCAGGATCGGCCCGTCCCATCCCATGAACCGGTGCAGCCCGCCCGCCGCGCGGATGATCTCGACGCCCGGCCGCAGGTTCAAGTGATACGTGTTCGACAACAGGATCTGCGCGCCCAGCTCCCGCATTTCGTGCGGCGTCATGCACTTCACCGTCCCCTGCGTGCCAACCGCCATGAAACAAGGCGTCTCCACCACCCCGTGCGCGAGTGTCAGCCGCCCGATCCGAGCGGCAGAAGTAGTGTCCGTTTGCAGAAGTTGGAACATTGGCGAATCCCTCGAAAGCTAAAGGCGCGAAACGCTACCGCCCGCGAGAGGCGAGAGGCTGGCCACCAATTGCTGGAGCATCTCGATAATCTCCCCGTTTTGCCGGATGTGGCAGACTTCGTCGGAAAGGTCGTATCGCAGCATGCCCAGTTCGTCCGTGTAGTGGCTGTAGTAATCCATGAAGATAAAGCCCGTCCGCTGGCAGGCGGCCTCCAGCATGCGGTTCATGCTGCGCGAGTAATCGGCCCGCTCCTGGTCCGTCCCGATAAATGGAAACTCGTGGGTAATGGGGCCGTGCTTGGCCTCATACTTCGCCCGACTCATCGGCGGGGTGACGCAAGAAAGGATGACCGCCCGGTAGCGGCGGACGTTTCTGCGAATGGCCTCCACGTAATCCTCGACGAGCTTGGAGATGACCTCTTCCTTGCCCCTGCCCAGCGCCATCTGGCGCGCGACGTGGCAGCGGCAATCAATCTCCCCGTTGCAGAAGACGTAGATGTCCTCCGGAGTCTGCCGGACCTCCTTAAGGCCGATAATCTTCCGGTCTCGCCCGACGCGGTGCATGGTGATGGCGTTTTTGTAGAAATTGCGGTGGGGAAGACCCAAGTTCGCAAAGTTGGTGTTGGCGTGGCTGTCGCCGAAAATATAGATCATGAATGCTACAAAGATTATGCCGCTGCGCGCGGCCGGTTCGCAACGGGTATGATATGAAAAATGGCGGAGAGGGTGAGATTTGAACTCACGTTGACCTTTCGGCCAAACCGGTTTTCGAGACCGGCGCTTTCAACCGCTCAGCCACCTCTCCGCTGCAACGGCCCGGCTAACGTAGGAACCGCCAAGCAACGGCGCAAGAATATTCTCAGGGGAGAAAAACAACGAGAGACTACCCAAGGCAACACAAGCTATCCCGCCTGCGAGTCAATGGCCACCGCACGCTGGAAACTTGCGCTATTTCCCGTCAGCCGATCTTGATGCCGCGGCGCAGGAAGGTCGGCAGGTCGAGGTCTTCACCTTCGTAGATGGTCGGCTCCACCTTGTCGAACCGGCCTTTGACATTGACATCCAGCGCCAACCGCTGCTGCCGCAGCCGGTGCGCGTCGCCGGGCCGTTTGTGCGCTGCTTTTTCCGCGGCTTGCTCCGTGTGCTGACCCGCCTTGGTCGCCATCGTCGCCGGGTCGGCTGCGGCCATTGTCTCCAACATGGAAACCGCCATTTCACGGTCGGACGGCAACGGCCCCGCCAACGCGGCCTCCGGGGCGGCGGACCGGCCACGCGATGCGATCAACAGCACAGAAAGTTTGCCGCCGAAGTTCTCATCAACGGACGCCGCCACCAAGACGTGCGGCTTCTGCCCGCACTGCTGGCTGATCTGCGAGACGGCGCGTTTCACCTCCGTCATCGTCATTTCCAGCCCGCCGCGCAGGCTTACCAGGATCGTCTCCGCCTCCGCAAGGATCGTGCTGCTGCCAAGCAGCGGACTGCCCGTCACCGCCGTTGCAGCAGCCATCGCCTTGTCGTCGCCCTCACCCGTGCCGAACGCGAAAACGATTTCGTCGTGGCGGCTCTCCAGGGCGCGGCGCAAGTCGTTGAAGTCGCGGTTGATCAGGCCCGGCTTGGTCAGCATCCGCCACAGCGCGCGGACACCCTCGGCCAGCAGGTCGTCGGCCATGCGAAACACGTCGAGCACGGTTGCGCGCTCACCTGACATCTCGAACAACTTGTCGTTCGGCACGCAGATGACGGCGTCGGCCGCGCGCTTGAACTCGGCCATCGCCGCCGCCGCCTGTTCGCAACGTCGCTCGCCCTCGAACTCGAACGGCAGCGTCACGAATCCCAACGTCAACGCGCCCGCCTCGCGCGCAAGCTGCGCGACGAACGGCCCGGCGCCGCTGCCGGTGCCACCGCCAAGGCCCGCTGCGACAAACACCATGTCCGCGCCGCGCAACAACTCAGCGAGCCGGTCGCGGTCCTCCATCGCCGCCTTGCGCCCGACGGCAGGGTCGCCGCCCGCGCCGAGGCCGAAGGTTGTCTTGAGACCAAGCTGGAATTTCTCACTGCACAGCGAACTCGACAGCGCCTGAAGGTCGGTGTTGATTGCCACCAAGTGCGGCGTGTTGACTTCGGATTGCTCGCTGCCTGCTGTCGGCGGCAGGCCGTCCATCGCGACGCGGTCGAGGGCGTTGCAGCCGGCGCCGCCCACGCCGAGCACCAAGATGCGGACTTTCGTATCGCGCAAGCTCATGTTCATTTCCTCCGATTGGCCGTCAGGACTGCCTGCTCCGTATGGAGTCGAGAAACTTGTTGAGAAACACCTTGATAGGTCCGGCACGCCGGGCGCTCTTGCGTTCCATCTCCTCGCATGTTGCGCCAAACCGCACGATGCCGATGGGCGTGGTGTATTCGGGCCGGTCGAGCGCCTCCGTCAGGCCCATCACCGTCTTTGCCGTGCCGATCTGGACCGTCAGGCCGAGGACGCTCTCCGCCAACTGCTGGATGCCGCGCAAGTGGGCGCAGCCACCGGTCAGGAACACGCCCGCGCCGAGCAGTTGCGCGCAGCCGGATTTCTCCAGCTCGCGTTTGATCAACTGGAGCGTCTCCTCGACACGCAGCCGCATGATCTGGCAGAGCTGGTCCTTGAAAATGACCGTGGCACCGATGCTGATCTCGCCGCTGAGCGAAATGGTCTGGCTCTTCAACGTGTCTTCGAGCAAGACACTGCCGTATTCCACCTTGAGCCGCTCGGCGGCGCTGAGCGGAATCTTCAGGCCAAGCGAAATATCGTTGGCGATGTGGTCGCCGCCAACCGCAACGACGCCGCTGTGCCGAATAGCGCCCCGCGCACAGATCACGAACTCGGTCGTGCCGCCGCCCATGTCAATCACCAGCGCGCCGAGCTGCTTCTGTTCCTCCGTCAGCACGGCCAGCGCCGCCGCGTAGCCGTTGAATGCAACTTCGTTCACCTCCAACGGCGGCAGATCGCGGATGCATCTGATGGCGTTTTCCGTCCGGCTGCGCACGGCGTGGATGACGTGGACCTCCGCCTGCAAGCGCGAGCCTGACATGCCGACGGGATTGTCCACGTCGTCGCGGCCATCCACTTCATAACGGCGGCAGAGCGCGTGGAGGATCACGTTCTGGTTCGGGATGTTGATGGTGCGCGCGTGCCTCAACACCGCTTCCACGTCCGACTCGGACACCTCGTTGTGCTCGCCGAGGATCGGCTGCACGCCACGATTGTTCAGGCTGCCGACGTGCGCGCCGCTGATGCCGGCATAAACGCCGCGAATGTCCACACCCGCAGACTCCTCAGCCGCGTGCGCCGACTGGAGCACGCATTGTTCGGCCGTGTCGAGGTCCACGATCTCCGCCTTGCGGACGCCGCGCGACGGACAGACGCCGACGCCGATGATGGCAACGGCACCATCGTCGCGCAATTCGCCGACGACGGTGCAAATCTTCGACGTGCCGATTTCAAGACCAACGATGCAATGGGGACGGCTCATGGGTGGATTCCTCCTTTGGAAACAGCCGGGTTGGCGGACACCGGTGCGAAATACGTCACCGGCACATTCATCTGGACCGACAAGTCGCACGTGCGAATGATCTGCCCGGCGCGCGACGGATGCGTCAGGATCGTTGTCAGTCGCTTGAGCTGGCCCGGCAAATCGTCGAGACCGAACGTGATCTGCCCGCCGTAGCGCGTCACCATCACCAGCGCGCCTTTCCGCGACAAGTCAATCCGCTCGTAGTCCAGCAGCGGCGCGATGTCGGGAGACTGGCAAAGGTGGATCAGGTTCAAACCGCTCAGCAAATGCGCGCCGCTCAACGGCTGGCCAAGCTTGATCTCGCCCGCTTCGACGCCACTCAGCAACGGCAGCCGCGCAGTGTCCTTTGATGCCGCAAACGGATTCACCGGCTTCATCACCACACCGTCCGAGCCAATCAGGTAGCCCATCGGCGGCGTGATCACCCGCCGCGTCGCACCGTCGTAACGCGCGCGTGTGAAAAACTGCGCCGCCGCCACGCGCTCACTGACAACGATTCGCAGCTTATCTGGCAGCACTCGGTGAATCTCCGCGCGGCGGATCATCGGATTCGATTCCAGCGCGGCGCGGATTGCGCCGAGGTCCACGGCGTAGAGATTCTGCCCCTCGCGCACACCAGCCAACAGCACAATCTCCTCGCGCGCCAAGCCACCGTCGTTCTCCACCTGAATCGAGGTGATGTTATACTTGGAGTTTTCCGTAAACGCCTCATGCACGAAATGCTGAAACGCCCGGAAGCTGCCAAACGCCGCCAGCCCGATGGCCAGCAGCACCGCCACCGACATCACGGCCTTGCCGATCTGTGCCTGCGTGCGATGCGGCGCCCGCACCTTAACGTTGAGCGTGTAGGGGTCGCGCCGTTTGCGCCGGTTCTCCCGTGGATTCCTGAACAGTCTGTCAAACATTTCGCACCCGCCTTTCCAAAGCCATCATCACCATCCGCGAGCACAGGTCTTCAAAGCCGATTCCCGCCGCCCCCGCCGCCTTCGGCAGCAGACTCGTCTCCGTCATGCCGGGCAGCGTGTTGATCTCCAACACGCAGGGCCGCTCGTCGCCCTGGCTGAGCAGAAAATCTATCCGCGAGTAATCGCGGCAGCCCGCAGCGTGGAACGCCTTCAGCGCCACCGCCTGCATCGCGCGCGCCGTCGTTTCGGACAAGCGCGCCGGCACTTCGTATTCCGTCGCGCCCGTGGTGTATTTGCTCGCGTAATCGTAAACGCCGGTCTTCGGCCGCACCTCCACCACCGGCAACACTGTCTCGCCCAGAATGCCGACCGTCATCTCACGGCCCGCCACAAACTCCTCAACCACCACGTGGTCGCCGTATCGAAACGCCTCCGCCAACGCCGAGTCCAGCGCGCCCGCATCGCGCACAATGATCACGCCGACGCTCGATCCCTGGCACGCCGCCTTCACCACCACCGGCAGCGGCAACGTCACATGGCGCGGCCCGTTCGCGGTCAGCACTTCGTATCGCGCCGACGGCACGCCCGCCGCTTCGAAAATTCTCTTGGAGATCGCCTTGTCGAAACAATCGTGGCTGGCCTGCACACCGCAGCCCGTGTAGGCGACGCCGCGTTCCTCCAGCAACCGCTGGAGCGTCCCGTCCTCGCCGAACGTCCCGTGCAATGCCAGGAACGCCACCGCCGTGTCCGGTTCCAGCACGAAGTCCGGCCCGCGCACGTCCACGTCGCACACGCGCCAGCCTGCGCGCCGCAACCCCGCCGAGACTGCCGCGCCCGAGCGCAGCGACACCTCGCGCTCCGCGCTCGGCCCGCCCATCAACACCGCAACTTTTTCGTTTTGAGTTTTCACAGTCACTCGCTCCAGCGTTGTCGCGCCTTACTCACCGAGGATCATGACCTCGGTCTCCAGCTCGATCCCGCGCTCTTCCTGGGCGCGCTTCTTGATGAACTCGATCAGTTGCAACACGTCGGCGGCGGTCGCGCCGCCATCGTTGACGATAAAATTGCCGTGGACCTCGCTCACCCGCGCCTTGCCCATCGTCTTGCCCTTCAAGCCCAGTTCGTCAATCAGCTTGCCAGCCGGTATCTGCTTCGGGTTTTTGAAAATGCAGCCCGCCGACGATTCGCGCGGCTGGCTGCTCCAACGTTTCTGTTGGAAGCTCTTCAGCCGGTTCGCGATTGCTTCGTGCGCCGCCAGCGTGCCTTTGAACACCGCCGACAGAGCGATGTGGTCGCGGAACAGCGGGCAGCCGCGATACTCGTAGTGTATCTCGCCCGCCGGCTTCTCATATACGTTGCCGGCGTAATCCATGAACCGCACGCTTTCCACCATCTCGAAGGTCCACTGCCCCATCGCACCCGCATTCATCCGCAGCGCGCCGCCGACGGAGCCGGGAATGCCTTCGAGGAATTCCAGCCCGGCGAGATTCGCATGTTTGGCGGCCATGACCACGTCGCGCACCTTCGCGCCCGCGCCGGCCACGATCCGCCCGCCACTCACCTCCACACGGCTCATCGCCGCGTGCGAGAGGCGGATGACGACACCCTTGATGCCGCTGTCGCGCACCAGCAGGTTCGAACCGCGGCCGATCAGGAAGAACGGCAAACGATGCGCCGCGCAGTAACCGAGCACTTTGCCGAGATCGCTTTCGGTCGCCGGCTCGCACCAGAACTGGGCGTTGCCGCCGATCTGGAACGTCGTCTTCTTCGCCATCGGCTCGTTTCTCAACAGGACCGTCTCCAAACCGAGCAGCGAGCGCAGCTCCGCGTAAATATCGTCTTCGGTCTTCATGACCGTGTTCGCCCTCGCGCCGACCTGGCCCGCGCGCACGCGCCGCGCAACTTCCTCGGCCACTTTGTAGATGTCGCCCGCGCCGAGGATGGCGATAATGTCGCCGGGCTGCGCCGCCGCGAGCAACCGATCCGCCACGCGTGCCAGCTCCGGCTCGAACTCCACGCCGTGATGCCCGTTCGCTTTCACCGCCTCGAAGATCGTCCGCCCGCTGATGCCCTCGATCACCGGCTCGCTCGCGGCGTAAACGTCCGTCAGCACCAGTTTGTCCGCGCCGTCGAACGCCTTGCCGAACTGCGCGCTGAGGAGTTTTGTGCGCGTGTAGCGGTGCGGTTGGAACGCCACGATGACGCGCCGCCGGCCCAGCGAGCGCAGCGCCTCCAGCGTCGCGCGCAGCTCGGTCGGATGATGCGCATAGTCATCCACGACGAGGTAGTTCTTGTCCTCGAACTTCACCTCCAGCCGCCGGTCTGCGCCGCGGAACGCCGCGAGCGCCGCAGCGACCTGCTCGAACGTCAAGCCGAGCGTCATCCCAACGGCGGCGGCGGCGGTCGCGTTCGATACGTTATGCTGGCCCGGCACGGCGAGCGCTATCTCGCCCAACGCGTGGCCTGCGCGCTTGACGACAAAGCGAGTGCCGCCCGCATCCTGCCGCACATCGCTGGCGCGGTAGGTTGCGTCGGCCGCAAAGCCAAACGAGACGGCGCGCGGATGGCCGGAACAAAGCCGCGCGGCATTCGCGTCGTCAGCGCAAAAGAAAACGCGGTCGCGTGTGTTCTCGACGAACTGCGCAAACGTGTCGAGGATCGCCTGGAGGTCGCGGTAATAGTCGAGGTGCTCCTCCTCGACGTTCATCACAACACTGTGCGTCGGCGCGTATTCCACCAACGTGCCGTCGCTCTCGTCACTCTCGGCGACGAAGAACTCGCCTGCGCCCTCGCCCGCATTGCCGCCGAGCGAGCCGATGTAGCCACCGATGCAGAACGACGGGTCGCGACCGCCGGCTTTCAAGACGTGCGCGACCATCGCGCTGGTGGTGGTTTTGCCGTGGATGCCCGCGACGCAAACCGACGCCGGCGCCGGCTTGCCGGTCAGGAACGGCGTCTGCATCACCGCCGCCAGTATCCGCGCGCGGCGGACGATCGGAATGCCCGCGCCCTTTGCGGCGAGAATCTCCGGATTGTCTTTGGCGATGGCATTGGAATAGACAACGAGGTCAGCCTTCCCGATGTTCCCGGCGGCATGCTCCGCAAACACCGTCGCACCGCGTCCGCGCAACGCATCCAGTTCGTTCGCGCCGCCCGTGTCGGAGCCGCTCACGCGATGGCCGCGTGCCAGCAGCAACCGCGCGATGCCGCTCATGCCGCAGCCGGCCACACCGACGAGATGCACGGCGCACGCGCGATCGCCCAGCAAGCGGACGATTTCGTTTTTCTGCAACTCGCGCGGCACCACTACCGGCTCGACAATGCCGCCCACTTCAGCGAGCAACGACGCCAGCGCCGACGCCGCGTCGGCCCGGCGCAACTCCGCCATTTTCTCCGCCATCGTGCGCCGCTCCGCGCCACGCAGCAGTTCATCTATCGTCGCCGCCAGCATCGCTCCGGTCGTCGCGGTCTCGGTCATCACGCGCGCGCCACCACGCTTGGCGGCGGAATCGGCGTTGAAGAATTGATGATTGTCCGCCGCCACCGGAAACGGCACGAGCACCGACGGCAGGCCGAACCACGCCAGTTCCGACAACGCCGCCGCGCCGGAGCGCGAGACGGCCAGCACAGACGCGCTGTAGGCCAATTCCATTTCCTTGAGGAACGGCCGCACCACCGCTTTGAGGCTATTGGCTTCATAGGCGGCGCGCACGCGCTCGAAGTCGGCCTCGCCGGTAAGATGGATGAACTGGACCTGGCGGCCAAGATGACGCAAGCCGGGCAGCGCCTCAATGACAAGGCTGTTGAGGCCGCGCGCGCCCTGGCTGCCGCCCGCGATGAGCACGGTGCGGCGTTGCTCGTCGAGACCCAACTGCCAGCGCGCCTCGCCCGCAGGCAGTCTGCGCAATGCGCCGCGAACTGGCGTGCCGGTGTTGACGACGCGACGGCTAGGGAAATACGCGGCGCATTCCTCCATGCCGACGGCGACCGCCGCGGCGAAGCGGGCGAGCAACCGCGTGGCGCGGCCCGGAATGGCGTTGGACTCATGTGTGACAAATGGCACGCGCCGCTGCCACGCCGCCAACGCCGCCGGCACAGAGGTAAAACCGCCCGTGCCGAGAACGACCGCGGGTTTGAACTCGTCAAACAGCCGCGAGCACTGGTGGGCGGACTGAAAGAACCGCACCGCGAACGTCAGCAACCGCAGCGAAAGCAGCGGCGGCATCGCGATGGCGGGAATCGTGCGCACTTCGAAGCCGGTCGTGGTCGCGGCGGCCTGGCGGTCAATCTCCTTGCCAGAAACCAGGAGCATCACGCGATGGCCGCGAAGACGGAGCGTTTCGGCGACGGCCACTCCCGGAAAGAGATGTCCACCCGAACCACCACAGGCAATAGCTACATTCATCCGTGCAGCGTCCTGGCTTTGAACGGATTTGTCGCGCGCCGCGCCGGCGCAAGGGCCGGTGCGGAGGTGTCCGCGTGACGGGCGATGCTCAAAAGCACGCCGACGCAAACCAGCAGCACGCACAAGTCGGTGCCGCCGTAACTGATAAAGGGTAACGGTATGCCCTTGTTCGGAATGCAGCTCGTTACCACCGCAAGGTTGATGAGCGCCTGAAGTCCGATGAGCGTCACCAAACCCATGCCCATCAGATAGCCGGCGTGTTCGCGCGCGCGGGAGCTGGCGTAAACACCGGCCGCGATCAACATCATGAACGCCAGCAGCATCGCAATCATCCAACCCACACCCAGTTCCTCGCCGATGATCGGCGCGATGAAATCGCTGAAGGCCAGCGGCAAATAGTGTTCCTTGATGCGGCTGAGGCCAAGCCCGACGCCTTTGATACCGCCGAGCGCGAAGGCCGCCTTGGCCTGCATCTGTTGGATGTCCAAGCCAATGTTGGTAATTCGCGCCCAGCGGACCGGGTCGTGGTGCAGGTATTCGAACACCCCCAAACCCGCCATGCCGTAGCTGGGCAACACCAGCCACCAGCGAACACCGCCGAGCAACATCATGCAGAGACCGACCATGCCAATGAGCACGCTGGTGCCCACGTCGGTTTCGCACATGATCGGCATCACGATCAATCCCGTCGCGCACATCGGCAGCAGGAAGCCTTTGGCGAAGTCGGAAAACTTCTGTTTGAAACGGATGCAATCCCAGAAGCGGACGTTTTGGATGGATCCTCGGTAGCGGTCGAGGCACCACGCCAGAGTGAAAATGGCAGCGATCTTGCCGAACTCGGATGGCTGAAATCCCGGCTTCAGCCAGCGGCGCGCGCCGTTGATCCTCATGCCGAAGCCAGGCACCAGCACGAGCACCAACATGATGAACGCGACGATCCAAAACACCCACGCGGCCTTGACCCAGATACTGTAGTCAAGCTTGGTGGCAATCAACAAACCGATGATACCGATGACGCACCAGACGGCTTGCCGTTTGACGAACCAGTAGAGGTCGCCGTGACAGAGGGAGGCTTTTTGGGCATACGGGTAACTGGCGCTGTAAAGCATCACCAACCCGAGACCCAGCAGGAACAAAACACTAACTAGAATCGCCGCAAAACTTTTCTTCACCTAGTTTGGGTTTCACTGTTGTCGGGAGACCTCCCCAGCCGCCGATCTGGTCTGGGGAAGTCTCCCGCGATTTCATGAACTCGTAAGGGTTGTCAGTTTACATCTGTCCTGGAGCCGGAGTGCTTGGCGCCGAAGGCGGCGGCGCAGGAATGGACGGCGCGGCCGGAGGCGGCTCCGGAAGCGACGGCGACGGCACGGTCGGGGCAGGCACTGGCGCGCCGGCTGCGGCAGGCGCAGGAATGCCACCGGCAGGAGCAGCAGCCGCGGCAGCGCCGGGCACGTTCAGCTTCTGGCCGATCTGGAGTTTTTTTGGATCGAGGCCCGGATTTGCGTCGAGCAGTTCCTGGGTCTTGATGCCAAGTTTCTTGGCAATCGACACCGGCTGGTCGCCCTTCTCAACAACATACTGGCCACCCACAGCGGCAGCAGCAGCTTCGGCACTCGCCTTCTTCGGCGCGGCCTTGCCGGTCTTCTTGTGAACCGTCTTGTGCGGCGCGGCCACCTTTTGTCCGCTTTCCTGCGGCGACGGAACCGTCAGCTTCTGGCCAATGCGAATGGTGTCGCTGCTCAGATTATTGGCCTGCTTCAGCGCGGTAACGGTAGTGCCGTTCTTGTGCGCGATGCCGGAGAGCGTGTCGCCCTTGACGACCGTGTAGCTCGACGTAGCCTTGGTCACAGGCCCCATCGCAATCGCGGGCTTCGTTTCGATTGCCGGCGCGGTCATGACCGGCGTCACCGGCACGGGCGGCGGAGGTGTCACTTCTGTCGGCACCACCGCGGCAGCGGGCGCGCCGGGCGGAGGCGTCACAACGGCCGAACGAGTCTTGTGTGTCGGCTTGCAGCTTTCGAACAACAACAGCCCTCCGATCACCGCAACATGCATTCCGGCAATCAGCATTATCTTCGACGTCTTCGAGTTCATGTTTACTTTTTCCTCCGGTCCTCTCTGCGTTACTTCCTACTGGTTTGGGTTAATGTTTGGCTCGCGAAATTTCTTGGCCGGACGCGAGTGTCCGGACGATCTGCTTAAATTGTTTTCCTCGGTCTTCGTAGCTTTTAAACATATCAAAGCTTGAGCACGCTGGCGACAAAAGAACAACGTCGCCGCGCTGCGCATTCTGCCGCGCTGACCGCACCGCGGCTTCCAGCGTGTCGGCTTTGACGCAACGCACCGAGGGCGACCAGCTCGCCATGAGCTTCTCGCGCGTCTCACCAATCAACACCGCCAGCTTCACCTTCCGCCGCAGTGTCTCATTCAGCGTGGCAAAATCAAAGCCTTTGTCCTTACCGCCGGCGATCAGGACCACGGGCCGGTCGAACCCGGCCAGCGCCTTCTCCACCGCATCGGTGTTGGTCGCCTTCGAGTCGTTGACGTAACTAACACCATCAATCTCCGTGACAAACTCGCACCGGTGCGGCAGCGGCCGATACGTGGCAATCGCCTGATTGGCCACTTCCAGCGGCATCTTGAACGCCTCGCCGACCGCCAGCGCCGACATGATGTTCTCGGCGTTGTGTGGCCCGCGCAGATGCGTGGCCGCCATGTCGAGCAGCTCGCCGGCTTGCGCGCTGCAAAGTTTCGTGCCTTCCAACCACATCGCGCAACCTTCGCGCCGCCCGCGCGCGCTGAACACGATCTGCCGGGGCGCGTCCGCTCGCCGCAGCGAGGTGAAATCGTTCGCGCAGTCGGCGTTCACCACCGCAAGGTCGTCCGACTGCTGGTTCATGAACACCCGCTCCTTCGCCGCCGCGTAATCGCGCATCGAAGAGTAACGGTCCAGATGGTCAGGCGTCACGTTCAACATCACGCTGACCCGCGGCCGAAACCGCTCGATCCGTTCCAATTGAAAAGAACTGACTTCCAACACCGCTACGTCAATCCGCTCCGCTTCCGCATTCTTGGCGTCGCCGCGACGCAGCAGGTCACAAAATGCGCGGCCGATGTTTCCAGCCGCCGCCGTGGCGATTCCGCCGGCCTGCAACGCGGCGGCACACAATTCCGTCGTGGTCGTCTTGCCGTTGGTGCCTGTGATCGCGACGACTGGACAAGGGCAGAAACGAAACCCGAGTTCCAGCTCGCTGATCACCGGCACACCGGCACTCTCCACGGCGCGAAGCAGCGTATTTTCAGGCGGAAAACCGGGGCTTAACACCGCCAAATCCGCGGTCACCCGCCCTAATTGTCCGGTGCCCAACCGCGTTTCAACGCCTTGCGCCTGCAACGTCTTCGCCAACGTTTGTAGGGCTTCGTTGTCGGCGTTGTCAACACCGATAACTCGCGCGCCGCGCTCGGCCAGCAACCGCGCCGCCGCCACGCCGCTGCGGCCTAAACCGAGCACCAGCACCGTCTTCTTTTGCACATCCAAGCTCATCGCAATTTGAGCGTCCCGAGGCCGACCAGCGCGAACAGCAACGCCAGAATCCAGAACCGCACGACGACCTGTGTTTCGCTCCAACCTTTCAACTGGAAATGATGATGCAGCGGCGTCATCAGGAACACGCGCCGGCCTTCGCCGTAGCGGCTCTTGGTCCACTTGAAGTAGCTGACCTGGATGATGACGCTCACAGCTTCGACGACAAAGATGCCGCCAATGATGATCAGGGTGAATGGTTGCTGGATCACCACCGCCACGACACCGAGCACGCCGCCGATAGCCAGCGAGCCAGTGTCACCCATGAACACCTGTGCCGGGTGGCAGTTGAACCAAAGAAACCCGATGCCCGCGCCGAACAGCGCCGCGCAGAACACCGTCAGTTCACCAGCGTTCTTCAGTTGCGGGATATGCAGATACGCCGCCAACTTCGGCTGGTCCGCCACGTAAGCCAGCACACCGAGCGCCGCCGCCGCGCTGATCGTGCAGCCGATCGCCAGCCCGTCCATGCCGTCGGTCAGATTCACCGCGTTGGAACTGGCGATGATGATGAGTTCAATCCACACAATCGCCCACAACCCGATGTCTGCGATCACCGGCTTCTTCGAGAACGGCAGCCACAGTTCGCGCACCTGCCTCGACGTGTCCGGGTCGAGCCAAAGCCACGCGCCGACGACCAACCCCAACGCAACCTGGCCGCTAAGTTTCTGCCAGCCACCGAGTCCTTGGCGGGCCCTCTTGCGGGCCTTCATGGTGTCGTCTAGCCAGCCAAGCGCAGCAAGCCAAACTAGGCAGAACAGCGTCAGCCAAATGAACCTCACGGAGGGATTGGCCCAGAGCAGCGTCGAGACGACCAGCGCAATGATGATCAAGACGCCGCCGCTCGAAGGTGTGGTGCCCTTGCCTTTGCGCAGCTCGGCCAGTTTCGCGAGACTCTCGTCGCCGCCCACCTCCTCGCCGGCTTTCTGGCGCCGCAACCACGCGATCACCCGCGGGCCGATCCAGACGCTCACCAGCATCGCCGTCACCGCCGCCATCACCGCGCGGAAGTTGACGTAGCGGAAAACGTTCAGCAGCCCCAACTCCTCGCTGAAACGCGTGAGGTAATGGAGGAAGTAAAACATTTTACTCCCAGCCCGCCGGCTGCGGCCGGGGAACCAGCGGCTCCATCTTCATGCCGCGCGAACCTTTCACGAGCACGCAATCGCCCGCTTGGACGCGCGCCCGCAGCGCCGTCGCCGCTTGCGCCACGGCATCGCAAATCACAATGTCCCCGGCTTGCATTCCGTTGGCGCGCGCCTCTCCGGCAATGAATCCGGCCATCTGACCGACGGCAATAAGCAAATCCAGTTTTAGTCGCGCCACTTCGACGCCAAGCTGGCGGTGCAAACGTTCACTCTCGTCGCCCAACTCCAGCATGTCGCCCAGCACGGCCACGCGCCGGCCTTGGCTCGGCCACGCCGCCAGCGCCTGCAACGCCGCGCGCATCGAGTCGGGGTTGGCGTTGTAAGCGTCGTTAATCCAGTGCACACTCTGGACCTCGCTCGACTGCATGCGCATCGCCGGCAACGAGATCTTCGTGAAACCAGCGGCGATCTCGTCCGTCGTCAGCCCGAACACGCGCGCGGCAGCCGCCGCAAGCAGCGCGTTGGAGATCCAGTGGTCTCCAATCGCCGCGAGCTTCACACGAACGGGCGACGCGCTTTCGTTCACCGACCCGCGCGGCGGAACCACGCGCGGCCAGTTCGGCAAGTCCAGCGGCGGCAGAATTAAATCGAACTCCACGCCGCCCGACGAACGCTGCACGTTCTCGGCACGCACGCTGGCGCCCGCCACGAATCCCGCCGTAACAACCCGCGACACGGCTCGGCGGCGCAAAAACGATGTCCAACGATTGTCGGCATTGAGGATCGCGACGCCGTCGGGCGGAAGCGCGAGAATGGCGGCGGCTTTTTCGCGCGCCACGGCCTGCTCGTCGCCCATGCCTTCGAGGTGCGCCGGGCCAACGTTGGTGATGATGGACACCGCCGGCGCGACCATCTCCGCCAACGGCGCAAGTTCGCCCGGATGGTTCATGCCCATCTCAAAGACGCCGACTTCGTGTGACCGCCGGATTTGCAGCAGGCTCAGCGGCACGCCGATGTGGTTGTTGAGATTGCCTTCCGTCTTGATCGTGGAGAACCGCTCCGCGAGCAGCGTCGCCAGCATGTCCTTGGTGCTGGTCTTGCCGTTGGAGCCAGTCACGGCCACTGTGCGTAACAGCATCGCCTGCCGGTAATTTGCGGCGAACTGTTGCAGCGCCCGCAGCGTGTCGCCCACCTCGATGACCGGCAGCGTGAATTCACCCGGCACTTTGCGCGGGTCGGATACGATGACCGCCGCTGCGCCACGCTCGGCCACCTGCCGGAGGTAATCGTGCCCGTCAAACCGGTCGCCGCGCAGTGCCACAAAAATCTCGCCGGGCTGAATCCGGCGCGAGTCGCTCGAAACGCCTTGGAAGAGTGTTTCGACCATGGCGTCTTTCAGTTGGCCCCCGCAGGCGCGGGCGGCGTATCCGAGGGACGTTTTTTCCAGCATTGCGTCAGATACTCCCGTGCGACTTCGCGGTCGTCAAACGAAATCACGGTATCGGCGAACTCCTGGTAGGTTTCGTGGCCTTTGCCCGCAATCACTACCACGTCGCCGGCCCCCGCCATCGCCAACACGCGGTTGATCGCCTCGCGTCGGTCTTCGACGACTTCGTATTTCGCCGCTTCGCTGCCAGAGCCTGAAAACCCTTCCTCGATCTGCGCGATGATCGCGCGCGGCTCTTCCTTGCGCGGGTTGTCGGAAGTCAGCACGCTGAAATCCGCAAGCTCGGCCGCGACGCGGCCCATAAGCGCGCGTTTGCGCGTATCGCGGTTGCCACCGCAGCCGAAACATACCAGCAGCCGCTTCGCCGTGGATTCGCGCAGCGTTCCCAACATGTTCTTTAGCGCGTCGTCAGTGTGCGCGTAGTCCACAAACACCTGGAATGGCTGGCCGCAATCCACCCGCTCCAACCGCCCCGGCACCGCTGGCAGCGACTTCAACGCGCGCGCCATCGTCGGCAGCTTCACACCCAGCGCCATGCACGCACCAAGCGCGCCGAGCGCGTTGGAGACGTTGTAGCGTCCGAACAGCGGCAGGGAAATCCTCTCTTCGCCCTTCGGCGTGGCGACTTCGAATTTCAGGCCGACGCAGTTCACCGCCAGCGTCTTGCCGCAAACCATCGCCTCGTTTTCAATGCCGTAAGTGAGCTTGGCTGCCTTCAATGGCATCGCCGTTAGTTCGCGGCCGCGCGGGTCGTCCACGTTGATGACTGCGATGCCAATCTTGCCATTGGTAGAGAGTGACTTGAAAAGGATGCTCTTCGCATCGAAGTAACCGTCCATCGTCTTGTGGTAATCGAGATGGTCCTGTGTCAGGTTGGTGAACACCGCCACGTCGAAGTCAATGCCCAGCACGCGTTTCTGGTCGAGCGAGTGGCTGCTGACCTCCATCACTACCGCGCCGCAGTTCTGCCGCACCATCTGCGCCATCATCTCGTGCAACTCGACCGCCTCCGGCGTCGTGCGCGCCGCAGGAATGACGCGCTCGCCGATCTCATAGCGGACGGTGCCGATGAGGCCGGTCTTGATGCCGGCTTCCTTCAGGATACGCTGGATCATGAACGCGGTCGTTGTCTTGCCGTTGGTGCCGGTGATGCCGATCACCTTCATCTTGCGATACGGATGGCCGTAAAACTGCGCCGCCAACCGGGCCATCGCTTCGCGCGCATTGGGCACACAGATGACCGTCGCGCGCCGGACAGCGGTGACCGGCTTTTCTACAAGGATGGCCGCCGCGCCGCGCTTGACGGCGTGCTCGATGAACTTGTGGCCATCGGTTTTTAGCCCCGGCAACGCTACGAACAAACTCTCCGGCGTCACACGCCGCGAATCGTAATGAATCGCAAGAATGTCCCGATCCACCGGTCCATCTACTTCGGCACCACTCAAGACCTCAATAAGTTTTTTAATTTGCATGATGCTGTGCTGTGTTCAAACGGCCTTTGGACCTGCCGGTTTGCGTCGCGATCTCTTCCTCGGACCGGTCCGGCCGGATGCCTAAAGTCTTCGCCACCCGCTCCGCCACGGCTTGAAACACTGGCGCAGCAATCGCGCCACCGTAGTATTCGCCGCGTGGATCGTGCGGGTTGTCCAACGAAATCAAGATGCAAACCTCCGGCTGTCGCGCCGGGAAGAAACCAACGAACGATGAGTAATACTTCTGCACGTAATGACCATCCTGGTGCTTCGGGCACTTGTGCGGGTATGCAGTCTCAAGAATAACCCGGTTTAGTTTGATGAGATCGCGCGGCTTCAGACTCAATACATTCCGCGTGAGAGACACCACGTTCTTGGGCATGACCATCCCCTTGAACCGTTGGTGCACGCTGTCGCTCTTCAATAACAAGTTAAGCGATTCGATTTCCAACGACGCCTTCTGGACCGTAAAGCCGTCCGTCACGAGAGTGTCCAGCAGGGCGCGTGTCGTGAATTGCCCGGTGAATTCAAGCGGCTGAAACTCATAAGACCCGCTGCCTTCAATTTTTTGTGCAGTGCCCGTCTTGCCAGCCACGTCGAACCCGCGCACGGCCCCCTTCGTGCCGGTGCCGCCCTTTTCCGTCACCGTCGTGAGCGCCTCCACCATCAAGTCCGCCGTCTGTTTGCGGATGACCTGGCAGACCGGTTTGGGATTGAAGCGACCGACAACCTGGCCGGAACGATCGCGGACGCAACTCACGATCATCGGCTGCATCCGAAGACCGCCGTTGCCGATGGCGCTCATTGCGGCGACCATTTGCAGCGGCGTCACCGCGACTTCATGGCCCATCGGGATGTGGGCAACGCTGATGGGGGACCATTCTTTCGGCGGATGCACAATGCCCGCCGCCTCGCCCGGCAACTGAATGCCCGTGCGCTCGCCAAAGCCGAACGCTTTCATGTAACGATAGAGTCCGTCCTGACCCAACCGCATTGCCGCAATCTTGCCCGCGCCGATGTTGCTCGACTTGGTGATGATCTCCCGCACCGTCAGGCTGCCGTAGGGATGCGAATCGCGCAGCGGCACGCCGCAGAAAAACCACGGCATGTGACAGTCGAACGCGTCGTTTAGCGTCACCACACCCTTGTCGAGCGCGCCGGCAACCGTGACGATTTTGAACGTGGAGCCCGGCTCGGCCATATCAATGATGCAGCGGTTGCGCAACCGATCCATCGCGGCCATGTCCGTCTCGCCGGGGAGCCTCTTACCCGGCTCGATCGGATTGAACGTCGGGTAGGCGGCCATCGCGAGTATCTCGCCCGTGCGCGGACGCATGACAATGCCCACTGCGTTGTCGGGCTGGCGTTCGACGAATGCCTTCTTCAACTCCTCCTCCAGCACCCTCTGGACGGAGCGAACAATCGTCGTCTGCACGTCCAAGCCGTCGTGCGGCAGGACTTCGTCCTTGGTGTAAATATGCAGCGCCTCGCCGAATGCGTTTCGCTCGGTCGTGCGGACGCCGTCGTAGGCCCGCAACAGGCTGTCGAACTGAAGTTCAATGCCAGCCACACCTTTGTGGTTGTTGTCCACATAGCCGAGCACCTGGCTGCAACGTTCCTCGGAATAGGAGCGCACAGGCTCGTCCTTTTCATCGGCGTAGATGGCGATCTGCCGCGCCTGCCGCAATGCAACGCGCTGCTTGGACTGGAACTGCTTCGGGTCCACGCCGAAGTCAAGCCGGGAAATCTCGTTGGTCAACCGGTTGAACACCGCTTCGTCCACCCGGGGTTCGATGATGACGTATTGGCTGTTGCGACCGAGCCGATCCCAAACGTGCCGCTCCGACACGCCAAGCACCTCGGCAGTCTTGCGCACGATCATCGGCGCCACGTTCGCCGGCAGGTCGAGACTGCTCAACAAGGCCGCATCAGCAACCACCTTCTTCTTGAGCACGCTCGTCACCAAGATCTCGCCGTTCGCGTCAAGGATGTTGCCGCGATAACCCTCCAACACTTGTTTCTTCGGATGGTTGCAAGATGCTTTCGGCATCAACTCCTCGCGATGAATCACCTGCCACTGGACAAGCTGACGGCCAACAGGCAGAAATCCCACAAGTAGGACGATGCCCACTATCCAGCCTTGCCAGCGGTATCGGTCGTGAGTCATGACGGTCGTGTTCGATCAATGTCGCAAGGCCACCGCGCCGGGATGGCGGACCGTGCGCCCACCGGGCCGCGGCAACGGCGCGAGCCGGTCGCTCGATCCCATCCGGACAATCTGACTTTCGGAAGGCGCCACCAAGCCGAGACGCCAGACCTGGTTCTTCCATTCCAGCACTTCCGGTCGCTCCAACTGCGCGATCTGCAAACCGAGCTGAACGTTGTCTCGACGCGTCTTCTCCGCGCGTAGCCGGCACTCTTCGATGCTGCGGGCCAGCGCCGCGTTCTGCGTCTGCTGCCAGACCACCAGCATCGCGCCCGACGCCAGCAGCGCAGCCACGCCAATCCACTTCATCACCGGCCAAAGATTCACCACGCCGCTCTCACGTCGCCGATTGTTTCTCATCCAATGAGCCATGATCGTTGTTCCTCGGTTCTTTCTGCCATTCACCATCGCACACCACTGACGCGCGAGCCGGTGGCAACCGTGGTCGCGTCTAGATGCCATGTTCCTTTCAGCATCTCTTGCAGCCCGCGCCAAATACCCGCGCAAAAGAAACCCATGGAGCCGAAACGTCCCTGCCACAAGCTGCGGCCAAGACAGATCAGATGAGCTGCGATCCGGCCACGGATTGTATTTAAGATTTCCACGTTCATTGTCTTGTTCTCCTGATCACGCCGCTTGACGCCGGTCGTCTTGCATCTGCGCGATCTTGATTTTTATTCCTCGATGATTTTCTCTGCCGCACGCAACCGCGCGCTCCGGGCGCGAGGGTTTGCCGCCACTTCCGCCTCGGTTGGTTGAAATGCTTTTCGCTGCACCAATCGCAGCCGCCGCAGCAGCCCGCACCGGCATACCGGCAGGCCCGGCGGACAAACGCACGGCGACGACATTCGCCGCATGAAATCTTTTACAATCCGGTCTTCCAGCGAGTGAAACGCGATCACCGCGATGCGACCGCCCGGACGGCACAAGTTCACCGCCGCCTCCAAGCCGCGCTTGAGTTGATTCAGTTCGTCGTTCACGGCGATCCGCAGCGCCTGAAAGACCAACGTCGCCGGATGGATGCTGCGGTGACTGCCACGCTTGACCCGCCTTACCAGATCGGCCAACTGGACGGTGCGTGTGATCGGCTGCCACGCACGTTCCTGCACGACAGCCACCGCCAATCGTTTGGCTAGCGGCTCCTCGCCGTAAGTCCGAAGAATCCGCGTCAGTTCTTCCTCACTCGAATCCGCGAGGATGTCCGCCGCCGTCCGGTCAAGTCGCCGGTCTTGCCGCATGTCCAACGGACCGTCTTCTCGGAAACTGAAACCACGCTCCGGCGTGTCGAATTGATGCGACGATCCTCCGAGGTCCAACAGCACCCCGTCCACCGCCGCAATGCCCGCGCTCTCACTCGCCGCCTTCATGTCCGCAAAATTCATCTGCACCAACCGCACCCGATCACCAAACCGCGCCAGCCGTTCGCCAGCTTCCGCCAGCGATTCATCATCAACATCTAGGCCGATCAACCGGCCGTCCGGCGCGGTCTGTTCCAATAAAGCCTCGGCATGCCCACCACCACCCACAGTGCCGTCGAGGAAAGTTTCTCCCGGAGCCGGCCGCAAAACCTCGATGACCCGATCGAGCATCACCGGTGTATGGAAAGTGGTAGGTGTCATCTCTCACGCTCGCACTTTCAGTCCAGATTCTTCGTCACTTCGACCCGACAAACCGCGCAACGTTTTGCTCGCCCATCGCAAGCCAACCCAACGCGCTCACTCCCGTGGCGCGCCGCCAAAAACGCGCCGCAGCACCTCGCCCCAGTGCCCCAAACCGTGGTCATGATGTTCCACCGGAAACCGGTATTCGTCGTCCAGAATGTCCGGCTCGCGCCTGACCCGGCAGAGTCTCGCGCCGCCCGCCGGAGCCATCTCATGCGTCAGCATCGGCTTCGACGCCACAGTCGCTCCGCCAAACTGGGGAAACATCGGGCCTCGGGGCAACAAAAACCGCCGGTCGTTCTCCTTCATCAGACGAACGCTGTGGTTGACTTTCAGAAACTTCATCATTGTCGAGCCACTCATTGTGCACCTCCTGCGCTGCTGCGCTTGTTGATGTTCGACAGCTTCATATGCCAATCTTGGAAACCATCTGTTTGCCCTTCTCCCGCATGAGCGCACTGATTGATTCTTGGTGACGTTTCGCGCTCCACACTTCAAAGAGCGACAACTCACTGCCCGTCTTGACGACGATCGAACGATCAGAACCTCCCATGTGTTCGATCTCCTGTGGTGTGAGTGTTATCCGAAATTGTCTGTCAATCGGAACCTTCCGCACGATGTGGCTCATCAGAGAAGTGAAATCGCGTCGTTCGGCGAGATCCTGAATTTTCTCGAGGCTGATGCGATGAACCTCGTCATATTGATCACCAGTCAACGCCACCAAATACTCATTGGGGTGGCGAACAATAATCAACTCTGTGGCACCTGCGGGTGGGCGGTAGTCGGTGGGAACGATGAAGCGATTCTTCCCGTCCACAGAACGTTCTTGCTCCCCGAAAGCCCTCTTTGAGGGCTTCAGACTGGCACTAGAATGGGCTTGATCGCTTCCGTTCTCCACATCTCTCCACTATCATCCCCAAGCCATCCATGTCAATACCCAAAAAAAGATTCTTTTCCCCTTTCCAGCCCCAGTTATGGAATTACAACAACCTGCACACCTACATCAACCACGCGTTGAACGCCCCCTGTTGTTCGTGAGCGCTGTTTTCAACGCTTCGCCCACATCGTCCACGAAAACGAATCGGAGTTGCCGCCGAACCTCTGCAGGCACATCAGCCAGGTCTTTACGATTGCGCTCTGGCAAGATCATCGTGCGAATGCGGGAACGGGCTGCAGCGAGCACTTTCTCTTTGATGCCGCCGACAGCCAACACCTTGCCGCGTAATGTAATCTCGCCGGTCATCGCCACGTCGGGTCGCACGATGTGATCGCTCATCAACGACGCGAGCGCGACAGCCATCGCAACGCCCGCCGACGGGCCGTCCTTTGGAATCGCACCGGAGGGAACGTGAATGTGAATATCAGACTTGCCAAACTCATCGCTATCAATGCCAAGCTGCGGGCAATGCGAGCGCACGAAGCTGAGCGCCGCCGTCCCGGATTCTTTCATCACGTCACCCAGCGATCCGGTCAGCAACAGACTGCCCTTGCCAGCCATGCGCGTCGCTTCGATGAAAAGAATGTCACCGCCTGTGGGAGTCCACGCCAAACCAGTGACAACGCCCGGCTCGCCTTTGCGCTCCGCAACCTCGGCAACAAACCTCGCCGGACCAAGCAAGTCCGACAGCACGTGCTTCGTGATGCGGAACTTTTTCAAATCGCCTTCAACAATGCGACGCGCAATCTTACGGCACACCGACGCGATCTCGCGCTCCAGATTACGCACGCCCGCCTCGCGCGTGTAACTGGCAACAATCGCACGCAACGCCTGGCGATCAAAGCGAAGCTGGCCGCGTTTCAAGCCGTGTTCGTTGAGCTGGCGCGGCACAACGTATTTCGTGGCGATCTGTAGTTTCTCCTCCTCGGTGTAACCAGGCAGCTCCAGCACCTCCATGCGGTCGCGCAACGCCGGAATCACCGTGTCAAGCACGTTGGCCGTGGTGATGAACAACACCTTCGACAGGTCGAACGGCACTTCCAGATAGTGGTCGGAAAAACTGTGGTTTTGCTGCGGGTCCAGCAGTTCGAGCAGCGCCGCGCTCGGATCGCCGCGGAAATCCGTGCCGACTTTGTCTATCTCGTCGAGCATGAACACCGGATTCGCGCTCTCTGCTTTGCGGATGCCCTGGATGACGCGGCCCGGCAGCGCGCCGATGTAGGTCCGGCGATGGCCGCGAATCTCCGCCTCATCGCGGACGCCGCCGAGCGAGATGCGGATGAATTTCCGGCCGAGCGCGCGGGCGATGCTCATGCCAAGCGAAGTCTTGCCGACACCGGGCGGGCCGACGAAGCAAAGGATCGGCCCTTTCATGTCCTTCTTGAGCTTGCGCACGCTGAGGTATTCCAGAATGCGCTCCTTCACGCGCTTCAAATCGAAATGGTCCTCGTCGAGCACGCGCCGCGCGCGAGTAATGTCGAGTTTGTCCTGCGTGCACTTCGACCACGGCAACGTCACGAGCCAGTCGAGGTAACTGCGCACGACCGTGTATTCGGCCGACGCGCTGGGGATGACCGCGAGCCGCTCCAGTTCACGCATGGCGGCCTTTTTCGGTTCTTCCGGCATCTGCGCCTTGTCTATCTTCTCGCGCAGCTCTTTGACTTCGAGACCGTGCTCACCCTCTTCGCCCAGTTCCTTTTGAATCTGCTTGAGCTGCTCGCGCAGGAAATAGTCGCGCTGTCCCTTCGACAACGTGGAGGCGACCTTGCTCTGGATCTCGCTGCCAAGCTCCAGCACCTCCAGCTCGCGGTTCAGCAAATCCGTCAATCGCACCAGCCGCGACTTGACGCTGTAGGTTTCCAGCAACCGCTGCCGCTCCTCCAGCGCGATGTTCAAGTTCGACGCAATCAAGTCCGTGAGCCGGGCGGGGTCCTGCGCATTGAGCGCCGCTACCTTCAACTCGTCGGGCATCGCGGGCGAGAGGCTGATGATCTTCTGAAACTGCTTGCCGGCGTTGCTCGCGAGCGCGCTCAACTCGATGGAGCTGTCCGCCTCTTCCTTCAACAGCGCGATGCGCGCGACGATATACGGATCATCCTTCTCGACCTTCACCACGCGGATGCGCTGCACACCCTGCACCAGCACCCGCACGCTCTCGTCCGGAAACTTCAACATCCGCAACACGCGCCCGGCGCAACCATACTCGTGCAAATCGTCGGCATGAGGGTTCTCCACGTGCGGATCCCGCTGCAACACCAGCCCCAGCAACCGCGAGCCAGCCACCACATCATCCACCAGATGAATGCTCGACGCGCTCGTGACCACCAGCGACGCCACCATGTGCGGGAACACCACCAGATCGCTCAACGGCAGGATCGGCAACTGCGCCGGCAACACAGCCGGAGCCGCGACGGGCGGGACAGGTTGTTCGGGTTTGTCAGTCATGACTTGTTTCGGACGATGTCACTTCTTAAACCTTCATCACTACGCCTGCTCCACAATGACCGTCACAGTCGCGTGTTCGGCTTTTTCCGACTTCGGCAGCTCGATCACCAGAAATCCATTCCGATAGCTCGCCGTCACCCGCTCCGCGTCCACCGACTTCGGGATGATGAACCGCCGCTCGAACTGACCGTAATCAATCTCCACCTGCCGGAATTTGCACTGGCCGGTTCGGCACGGATCAGGCCGGTGACCGCGCACCACCAACGTTCGGTCATCCAGCGTGATCTCCACATCCTCCCTGTTAATGCCAGCCACCTCCATCTTTACCACCCACCGCTCCAGCGTCTCATAGACATCTGCGCTCGGAATCCACTGATGCGCGCCAGCAGCCTCGCCCGACCGGCCCTCGCCAAACGGCTCCATCAATGACTTCTCGGCGGCCCGTTGGATGCGCTCCCACTCATTGGCATGATACTTTGGCATCGATTTCTCAGATTCCTTGATAATTCGGCGACGCTGCAAAGCATAGCCGTCCCTCTGCAAAACACAAGACCGCGTCAAAGACCAACGCACTCGAAAAATGGAAACGCACTCTTTCGAACACGCAGGACGGGCCAACGCGTGCTTTGGCGGAGCCGACTGCTACTTGGAAGGCACAGGCGGCACCATCGCCTTGATCGAGTCGAACAATCCCTTGCCGGTCTTCTTCAGGGTGTCCGCCGCGCCCGCGCCTGATTTGCTGAGTGTGTCCGTGAGGTTCTTGACGGTTTCACCCGCGGCGTTGGTGATGTTCCCAAGGGAACCGGCCAGTTGGCCCATGTCAATACCGATATCCGGCAGACCCGCTTTTCTGAGGACGGTGAGCAGCACAAGACGGTTGATGTCGGTGGCGTCGGTGAAGTTGCGGTAGGTCTCGTCGAGGTTGAGCGGGATGCTTTTCTTCATCGGGTTGCCCATCTTGTAATCATACAGTTCCACCGTGCCAAGTTTCAGGCGGAGCGTGTCCACCTTGTAATGGCTCTTGCCTCCACCACCGCCGCCGAGCATGCCCTTGAGTTTCATCGCGTTGGAGCCGCCATCTTTCGTCCGGACGATGACGATGCGCTTGAGGTCCACGATGAGGCTTGTCAGATGCGGCGTGCCGCCGAGCATGGAACCCGCATCGTAATCCACCGTCAGCTCCGGCATCTCGACAAAGACCGGCTCCTTGAACTCCGACGGATTGAGTAGCGAGAGGTCACGCACCGCTATCCGGCTCTGAGCGAGCGCCAAGTCCAGCGAGCCGATCTTCAGCGGGAAGCCGGTCATCTCCGTGACGCCGACCTCAATTGAATGGCGGGCGATGAAGTTGCGGCCGAGGTATAACCCGGCGGCGAGAACGATAAGAACGACAATCAAGCGAAGCAGTGTTTTCATAGTTGCTATCCTCTGCGGCTACGGTATCACTTTTCGCGTCAACGTAAAGCGCAAGTGTCTGCGCAACCGCAATGCTCAAGGAGACCAACATGCTACGTTTGAAACTCGCTCGTAAGACAAGCTTTCCCGCCATGCTTATCGCGCTGACTCTTGCCACCACCGCGCATGCGGCCACGCTCCACGTCGCGCCCGGCGGTAACGACGCGTGGTCCGGCAAGCTTGCGCGACCCAACCGCGACCGCAGCGACGGACCGCTCGCGTCGCTCCAGGGCGCGCGCGACGCGGTGCGGAAGCTAAAGGCGGCCGGCCCGCTCAGCGAGCCGGTGCGCGTTGTCGTCGCCAGCGGCGACTATGCGCTTACCACGCCGGTGGTGTTCACGCCGGAGGACAGCGGCACGGAGGAGTGCCCGGTCAGCTACGAGGCGGCGCGCGGCGCGAAGCCGGTCTTCAGCGGCGGACGGCGCATCACTGGCTGGCAGCGCGGCGCGGACGGCGTCTGGACGACGCAAGTGTCAGAGGTGAAGGCGGACCAGTGGTATTTCGAGCAACTTTGGGTCAACGGCAAGCGCGCGACGCGGGCGCGGTCGCCGAACAAGTTCTACTATCGCATGGCGAAGAAAGCCGGCTACGGCCTCGACCCGATCACTGGCAAGGAAACCAATCTCGCCAACCGCGCTTTCATCGCGCGCGGCGACGACATCAAGCCGTTGCTCGGCAAATCCGCCGCCGAACTGCACGACGCGACGGTGGTGGCGTATCACTCGTGGGAACTCTCGCGCCATCGGCTCGCAGCGGTGGACGCGAAGAAAATGCTGCTCGTCATGACGGGCAGCGCGGTGTGGGAGTTTGGCCGCTGGGAAACGCAGCAGCGGTATCACATCGAAAACTTCCGCGAGGCGCTCGACGCGCCGGGCGAGTGGTTCCTCGACCGCAACGGCACGCTCTCCTACATCCCGCTGCCCGGCGAGAACATGGCGCGCGCGGAGGTCGTCGCCCCGGTCGTCGAGAGGTTCGTGGAGTTTGCGGGCGATCCGGCGGCGGGGAAGTTCGTCAAGCACATCGCGCTGCGCGGGCTGGCGTTTCGCCACGGCCAGTTCATCCTGCCCGACAAGGGCCAAAGCGACGGCCAGGCGGCCGTGAGCATGACCGGCATGGTCCTTGCCGACGGCGCGCGGCACGTGACGCTCAGTGATTGCGAGGTCGCGCACATCGGCACCTACGCGGTCTGGTTCCGGCGCGGTTGCCGCGATTGCCGCGTAGAGCATTGTTACCTGCACGACCTCGGCGCGGGCGGCGTGCGCATCGGCCACGGCTGGGACAAAGACAACCCGAACGATGTTGACCTCACCAGCCACATCACGGTGGACAACAACATCATCCACGGCTGCGGGCGGATTGACGCCGGCACCGTCGGCGTCTGGATCGGCCACAGTCCCGACAACGTGGTCACGCACAACGACATCGCGGATGTTCCCTACACCGCCGTGTCGGTCGGCTGGCGTTGGGGCTACGCCGAGAGCCGCGCCAAGCGCAATCGCGTCGAGTTCAACCATCTCCATCACCTCGGCCATTGGATCATGAGCGACATGGGCGCGGTCTATACGCTCGGCCCGTCGGAAGGCACCGTGGTCAGCAACAACCTCTGCCACGACATCTACGCCTACAGCTACGGCGGCTGGGGCCTCTACACCGACGAAGGCAGCACCGGCATCACGATGGAGAACAACCTGGTCTATAACACCAAGACCGGCGGCTTTCACCAGCACTACGGCAAGGAAAACGTCATCCGCAACAACATCTTCGCGTTCAGCCTCGAAGGCCAACTCCAGCGCAGCCGCGTCGAGCAGCACTTGTCGTTCACGTTCGAGAACAACATCGTTCTCTGGAAAGAAGGCACGCTGCTCGCCAGCCAGTGGAAAGACACTAACGTCATCCTGCGCAGCAATCTCTACTGGAACGCCGGCACCAACGCCACGACCTTCGCGGGCCAGTCGTTTGAGGAATGGCAGCGCAGCGGCAAGGACGCCGGCTCACTCATCGCCGACCCGAAGTTCGTCAACGCCGCGCGCGGCGACTTCCGGCTCAGGTCCGGCTCGCCCGCCGCGAAGGTCGCTTTCAAGCCGTTCGATTACACAAAGGCCGGCGTTTATGGCGACCGCGCGTGGATGAAACTCGCCCGCAACGCGAAGTTCCCGACCGCTGAGCGTCCGCCCGCGCCGCCTCCCGTGCCGCCGCTGTCCCTCAACGAAGACTTCGAGTCCATGCCCGTTGGCGCGCCGCTGGCCGACGCTCACATCTACGTCGAGAAGAAAGGCGATTCCGTTACCGTCACCGAGGAAACCGCCGCGGGCGGCAAGCGCAGCCTCAAGATCACAGACGTGCCCGGGTTGCAGCACGTTTACAACCCGCACTTCTTCTATGACCCACGCCACACCAACGGCGTCACGCGATTCAGCTTCGACATCCGCATCGAACCGGGTGCAGTGCTGTTCCACGAATGGCGCGGCGAAGGCCATCCCTATCTCGTCGGGCCGAACATCTGGATTGGCGACAGCAAGCTGCGCGTCCACGGCAAGGAATTGCTGGCGATGCCCGCCGGCAAGTGGGTTCACTTCGAGATCAGCGCCGGCCTCGGCTCGCAATCCACCAGCACATGGGACCTCGCCGTAACCCTGCCCGGTGAGCCGCCGCACCGCTTCGCCGGACTGAAAAACGGCAGCCCCGACTGGAAGACGCTCCGCTGGTTCGGCTTCTGCAGCACGGCCAACGCGAAGACCGTCTTCTATCTCGACAACCTCAAGCTCTCCAATAGTATGTCGCCATGAAGCGACTCCTTCTTCTTGCTTTCGTCGTCGCAACCTCAATCCCAACCTTTGCCGCCGACACGCAATTCCGCCGGCTGCCGGTGAAGGAGTTCCGCGACAAAATGAAAGGTGCGTGGCTCGGCCAGATGATCGGCGTCGGCTGGGGCGCACCCACCGAGTTCAAGGTCAAAGGCGACATCATCCCCGAAGCCCAGATGCCTCCGTGGAAGCCGGAGATGGTCAACCAACATGGCAACGACGACTGCTACGTTGAGATGACCTTCCTGCGCACGCTGGAACTGCACGGCTTCGACGCTTCCATCCGGCAGGCGGGCATTGATTTCGCCAACAGCGGCTACAAGCTCTGGCACGCCAACAAGGCCGGCCGCGACAACCTCCGCGCTGGCATCGCCCCGCCCGACAGCGGCCACCCGAAGTTCAACGCCCACGCCGACGACATTGACTACCAGATCGAGGCGGACTTCTCCGGCATCATCGCGCCGGGCCTGCCGAACCTCGCCATTGCGCTCGGCGAGAAGTTCGGCCGGCTGATGAACTACGGCGACGGACTCTACGCCGGCCAGTTCGTCGGAGGCATGTATGCCGAGGCGTATTTCGAGTCCGACCCGTGGAAACTTGTCGTCGCCGGCCTCAAATGCGTCCCGCCCGACAGCCAATACGCCGAAATGATCCGCGACCTGCTCAAGTGGTGCCGCGAGAACAGCGACTGGACCAAGACGTGGCAACTCGTCGAAGCGAAGTATCACAAGGACCCGCAATACACTCACCCGTTCTGCTCAAAGCCCGGCGGCAAAGGCGAGTTCAGCATTGATGCCAAGCTCAACGGCGCCTACATCATCATGGGCCTGCTCTACGGCGCGTGCGACCCCGACAAGACCATCATCATCTCCTGCCGTGGCGGCCAGGACAGCGACTGCAACCCCGCCAACGCCGCCGGCGTCCTCTTCGCCGCGATGGGCGCGTCGAAGATCCCCGCACGCTTCACCGAAAAGCTCGACCTCACCCGCAAGTTCAGCTTCACCGACTACGCGCTGCCACAGGTCTACGAGGTCAGCGAGAAACTCGCCCGCCAAGCCGTCGCGCGTGCTAGCGGCCGCATCGAGAAGGACGCCAGCGGCGAGGAAGTCCTCCTCATCCCCGTCCAGACGCCGAAGCCGAGCGCGTTGGAGCGAAGCTGGGAACCCGGCCCCGCCGCCAACGTGAAGTTCACGCCCGAGGAAATGGCGCAGATTCAGGTCAAGATCAACGAAAGCCGCTCGCGCGAAGGCAATCAGAGCGGCTCGATCTGCGACGGCAACTTCAACAGCTTCGTCGTCACCTTCAACGGCAAGCCCGCAAAAGAAGACTGGTATTGCATCCCGCTGAGCAAGCCCATGAACATCCGTCGCGTCGTCTTCGCCCACGGCAAGAACTTCTCCGACGGCGGCTGGTTCGATGCCAGCGCCGGCAAGCCGCGCGTGCAAGTGCAGCGCAGCAAGGGCGGCCCGTGGGAGACGGTGGGCGAACTGGCCGACTATCCCGCCACGACTGCGAGCGACAACAAGAACCTGCAGCCCGGCCAGAAGTTCACGCTGCCTCTGCCGGAACCGGTCAAGACTGTCGCAGTCCGCGTCATCGGCAAACCCGCCTGCGGCAACAAGCCGTCTCAGGCGTTTTCGTCGTGCGCGGAGTTGCAGGCGTTCGCCGAATGATGTTCAAATTCCGCAAAGGAGAAAATCATGGTCATCGTTGAATCGTATCCAATCGCCGTCGCGATGTGCGTCGTGACGATGCTGTGCTGGGGTTCGTGGGCCAACACGCAGAAGCTCGCCAGCAAGGAATGGCGCTTCCAACTGTTCTACTGGGACTACGCCATCGGCGTGTTCCTGCTCTCACTGATCCTCGCGTTCACGATGGGCAGCTTCGGCAGCGGCGGGCGCGGCTTCTGCGCCGACCTCGCGCAGACCGATGGCAAATGGCTCGGCTCGGCGTTCCTCGGCGGCGTCATTTTCAATCTGTCGAACATCCTGCTCGTGGCGGCGATTGACATCGCGGGTCTTGCGGTGGCGTTTCCTGTCGGCGTCGGCCTCGCGCTCGTGCTCGGCGTCATCACCACCTACGTCGCCAAGCCCGAAGGCAACGTGCCGATGCTCGCGGCGGGTGTGGCGGCGGTAATGATTGCCATCGTGCTCGACGCGCTCGCCTACAAGAATCTCGCCTCGGCGGGCAAGAAGACGCCGGTGAAAGGCATCGTGCTCTCCGTCGTCGCGGGCGTGCTGATGGGCTGGTTCTACAGCTTCGTCGCACAGGCGATGGGCGCGATTGATCCAGCCACAAAGGTCCTCGAAGCCGGCAAGCTCAGCCCTTACACCGCAATCGTGCTTTTCAGCGCCGGCCTGCTCGCGTCAAACTTCATCTGGAACAGCATCGTCATGGCCAAGCCGTTCAGCGGCGAGCCGGTGACCTACCGCGACTATTTCACCAAAGGCAACGCGCGCCTCCACCTCATCGGCATCCTTGGCGGCATCATCTGGAACGTCGGCATGTCGTTCAGCATCATCGCCAGCACCACCGCCGGCCCGGCGCTTTCCTACGGACTCGGCCAGGGCGCGACGATGGTCGGTGCGTTCTGGGGCGTGTTCATCTGGAAGGAATTCAAAGGCGCGCCTGCCGGCACCGGCAAACTGCTCGCCGCGATGTTCCTCTTCTACCTCATCGGCCTCGCCGTCCTGATCGCTTCTAAGTTCTAACTCTTCACTCTCAACTCTTAACTCTTAACTCGCCATGCCCTCCTCCATCGTTGTCGTCGGCAGTTCCAACACCGACATGATCATCCAACTCGACCGCATTCCGCGGCCGGGTGAAACCATCCTCGGCGGCGAGTTCTCCATCGCCGCCGGTGGCAAAGGCGCCAACCAAGCCGTCGGCGCGGCACGCGCAGGCGGCAACGTCACGTTGGTCGCGCGCGTCGGTCAGGACATGTTCGGCGACCAAGCCGTCGCTGGCTTCAAGTGCGACGGCATCTGCGTGGACCACGTCTTCCGCGACAAAGCCGCGCCGTCGGGCGTCGCGCTCATCTTTGTCGCCAAGGACGGCGAGAACAGCATTGCCGTCGCCGGCGGCGCAAACGCCAAGCTCGCGCCTGCCGACGTGAAGAAAGCCGCGAAAGCCATCCGCTCCGCCGCCGTGCTCGTGGCGCAGCTCGAAACGCCGCTGGAAACCGTGCATGCCGCCGCCGAGATCGCCGCAAAAGCCGGCGTGCGCGTCATCCTAAATCCCGCCCCCGCGCGTCCGTTGCCCGACAAGCTGCTCCGGCTCGTCTCCATCCTCACGCCGAACGAAACGGAAGCGGAGCTGCTCACCGGCATCAAAGTCACCGACGAAGCAGCCGCCGCGAAGGCCGCCGACAAGCTGCGCTCGCGCGGCGTGCAAACCGTCATCCTCACGCTCGGTCCGCGTGGTGCGTTCATCGCCGACGCTGCCGGCAAGCAACTCGTGCCCGGTTTCAAGGTGAAAGCCGTGGACACGACCGCCGCGGGCGACATCTTCAACGGCTCGCTGGCCGTCGCGCTCGCTGAGGACAAACCGCTGCCTGCCGCCGTCCGCTTCGCCAATGCCGCCGCCGCGCTCTCCGTCACCAAGCTCGGCGCGCAGCCGTCCGCGCCGACGCGCAAAGAGATCGAGAAGTTTCTCAAGGCGAGAGCATGAACGGTGGTGCAAGCTCGAAGCTCGCGTCACATTTTCGGCTTTCCGTCGGGGTGCAAATCATGCGAATAAAGCGCCATGAACTCAACCTCGCTCCGCCTCACCCGCCGTGAACTGCTCACCCGCGCTGCCGCGCTTGCGGTCGCCTCGCCGCTCGTGCCGCTTTTCGCCGCGCCGGAGAAGCGCCAGTTCAAGATCGGCGCGTGCGACTGGTCCATCGGCAAGATGGGCACACCCGAAGCCATGACGGTTGCCAAAGAGATCGGCCTTGATGGCGTGCAGGTGAGCCTCGGTAGTCTCGCGAACAACATGCACCTGCGCCAGCCGGAGGTGCAGCGGCAATACAAGGACGCCGTCAAGGCAACCGGCGTTGAGATCGCCTCGCTGGCCATCGGCGAGATGAACAGCATTCCCTACAAGAGCGACCCGCGCCCCATCGAGTGGGTCAACGATTCCGTGGACGTGATGAAGGCGCTCGGCGTGAAGGTGGTCCTGCTGGCGTTCTTCAGCAAAGGTGACCTCCGCGATGACAAGCCCGGCACCGATGAGGTGGTGAAGCGGCTCAAGGCGGTCGCAACCAAGGCCGAGAAAGCAGGCGTCATTCTCGGCATCGAGAGCTGGCTCAGCGCCGAGGCGCACATGGACATCATCCAGCGCGTCGGTTCGCCGGCGGTGCAGGTCTATTATGACGTCTGCAACTCCATTGATCGTGGCTACGACATCTACAAGGAAATCCGCTGGCTCGGCACGAAGCACATCTGCGAGTTCCACGCAAAGGAGAACGGCGCGTTGCTCGGCCAGGGCAAGGTGGACTTCCAGAAAGTCCGCAACGCGATGGACGACATCGGCTACCGCGGCTGGATGCAAATCGAAGGCGCCGTGCCGAAGGGCGGGAAGATGATGGACAGCTACAAGGCCAACCTGAGGTTCTTACGCGGTATCTTTCCGAAAGAGGCGTAGGCTACTTCCCACCGAGTTGCACGATAGCCGCGTTCACCGCCTTGCGGATTGCTGGGATGCGGTCGGGATCAGGTAAGATCTCTGTCGAGCGCAAACCACCCGCGTTCGGGATCGTCACCAACTCCCGCGCCATCGCCAGCGCGCGTTCAGCGGCGGCGGTTGGCTTTCCCTGCTCCTTCGCCTTCTTCACCAACTCCGCCAGCATCGCCATCGCCTCGTAGTCCTCCAAACCTTCGCGGACCTGCTCCAGCCGGATCGTGCTCACCGACCCGTCCACGCCGGGATACGTCAGGAAACCGTCGCCGTTCGGATAGCGGACCCAGTAGTGGCGCTTGCCGTCGTCGCTCTGGTTGATGAACTTGTGCCAGCCAAACTGCCACGGGTCGAACGTCCACCACGACAGCCCCCAGAACTCGAAGCCGCTGCCGCCGTATTTCAGGCAGTAGTAAGGCAGCATCCGCTCCGTCGCCAGCAGCGGCGTGTCCGTCGCCATCTGCCCGTCGCAGGTGAACAGAAAATGTTTGCCCGCTTTCAGCAGCCGCTCGATCTCCGGCATCGGGAAGCAGCCGTATTGGCCGACGCCCCACAAGTCGAGCGACTCGTCCCACGCCGCGCAATGCCGCCACGTGCTGGAGTAGATCGGAATCGCCGGGTCCACCTCATGGAGCAACGCACAAAGTTTCTTCATCTGCTCGACGACGAACGGATGATCGAAGTGCGGCTCGTCGGAAATGTAGTAGATGAACCTGTCGTGCCAGCCTTTCTCTTTCAGGTGGCTGGTGAAAAGCCGATATGCCTGCTTGAGCGCGTCGTTGTAGGCTGGCGTGAACGGTTCCAGCCCGAAGATCTTCTTCGGCGGATAAGCCCATCCGAACGCATAGAAGAACGGCGGCGTGTAGCTGACGTTCATGCCGAGTTCGTCGAAGCAATACCGCGCCATGACATCAAACTCCGCTGCATCCATCGTCACGCGACCGTCCTTGTATTCAAACTTCGGTTGCGCAGGAATGTGGTCGGTGCCGAGCCGGTGCTCCGCCATGAACCGCAGCCAGCGTCGTTGTCCCTCTGGCGACTTGATGCCCGCGCCCATCTCGCCGCCCGGCCCGCTGCGGAAATCGAAGATGGCTTTCAGCCGTGTCCGCTCCGGTAGCGCGAACGGCAGCACCTTCACGCGCACGACCACTGTCGCCAGCACCTGATCCCAGTCGCGAATGGTGACGGTGCCGCGATATTCGCCCGGCGCCGCATTCTGCGGCACGCAGACAGTAAACCAAAACGGCTGCGCTTGATTCTCGAGGGCATAGAACGGCGCGTTTGGCTCCAGCGGGTCGGGCCACCAGTCCGCCCAGCCGTCAGTGGAGCCGTGGCCGCGCGGCACGCGCCGGTGCCACACTGGCACGTCCGTCTGAAAATAGCCGCTTGGCCAGTCAATCGGCACAAAGCCAACGCGCTCCACTCTCACCGCCGGCAACGTCGCGCCCTTGTTGTTCTTGAGCGGCGATATGACTACCTCCGCGCATCCCAACCCATCCGCGCTACGCAGCACAAGCTGGAACGGCTCGTATTCGTTGCGCGCGCACTCCACGGCCACCGACTTCGTCTGCCGGCCCGGTAGCGAGTCGCGGAAGACCTTCACGAGCGGATTCATTTCCCAAACCTGTAGCGCCGGTCTCTGACCGCCGGCCGTCTCCCCACTCTCAAATCCGATAACCTCGCCCGCCACGACGCGGCACAGCAACACACCGTCGTGCTGAAGCCTGCCGCGTCCGCCTGCGGTCATGTGCGATTGAAGCGTCGCGGCATCCGACAACACCACGCCGCCTTGCGGAGGCGCAACGCGGGCGTTCGTGGTCAGGTGCAGTTGAATCGTCGTGGCGTCCGGCGGCGCATGAATCACGGTGGAACTAAACGTCCAGCCCGCGTCGCTACCGACCGCCGGTTGTGTGCTGACGTAGCCACCGCTTCCGACAACTTTTCCGTCGCGGCCCAGTTGGTGCGCGTGCAGCGTCGCCGAGCCGGACAGTCCCCTACCCTTCAGAAATCCGCCGTAGAAATAACTCGCGCCAGCCTGCACGGGAATCGGTTGCGACCGCCAGCCGACCCACAGGTTCTTGGCATCTGGAAGCAACGTGAACGCCGCACTGCGCTTGCCGAACATCGCATCCGCGCCGAGGCCGCCGCCCTTGCCCGTCGCTTCCCATCCCTCCGGCGAGTCCGCGCCTGACTCGAAGTTCCCGTTCGCTGCCAGATTCAGCGGACTGCTGAGCAGTTGCCCATAGGCCGACGCAAAAGCGTTCGTCGCCTCGCGCTGCGTCGCGCTGAAGTAGATCGCAAACTCACGCTCCGACTTCGCCGGCAGCGCCGCGTCGAACATCACCGTGCTGCCGCGCCGCACACAATTCGCCGCCACCGCGCCGGTTGCCGCGTCCACAATGCGCAGCACAGCGTTTGTCGGCACCGAGCGCAACTTCGCCATCGCTGGTCGCAAGTCCGCGTGAACCAGCGCGCCGGAAACCGGCTCCTCGGCGAGGTTGAACACGCGCACGATGGCGCAGCACGGCCACTGGCGCGAGAACTCCAGCTTCTTCCGTTCCGCCTTCGCCAACGCCAACCGCTCGACGTTTCCGACGTTTGCACGCAGACGGTTTCCTCCATCCACTTCCTCGAACCGCGCGTCATCGAACCACGCGCGGCCAGTGCCGTGCAGCAACGTGCCGATGGTCGCGGATGCCGCCGTCGGCGGCGCACTGAATGTGACGCTCACTTCCTTCCAGCCGAACGTGCCAGCGCCGACGCTAAGGGTCTTGTTAATGAGCTGCGGCTTCTCGCCATGCACGTGGAGAAACCAACCGGCGTGGCCAGCGACGTTCTCGGCGCGCATCCAACCGCTGACCTTGTAGGCGCGGCCCGGCGTCACCGGGATGTTGTGCTGGCTCCACTGCACCCAGGTCGGCTCCGCGCCCGCGTCCACGTCCACCTTCACGCACCGCCCGCTGCGTCCGCCGGTCTTCTCCCACGTCGCGCGATGATGTTCGTCCGTGCTGCCAGTGCTCCATCCGACCAGCTTGTCGTTGCCCGACTCAAAGCCGCCGTTCACGAAGCCGGCCCGCAGAAACTCCGGCACCGGCCACGCCGCATCGTTGCCCGCGTAGAGATAAACGGTCGCCAAGCCTTTCGCCGAACACTCGGCCGGAACGGTAATGCGGTCGTCCGCCGCCAACACGCCGCTCCGCTTCGGGCTGCCGCCGCTGTCGCTCACGTCGAACAGCAACTCCTGCCCAGCCGCGTTGCAGGCGCGCAACGACTCGACGCGCTGTCCCGCCAGCACCACCGCGCTCACTGTCACCGGCTCGCCCGCCACCGCCGCTTCGCCAGGATTCTCGATGGCGACCGGCACGCGCAACGACCACCAGCCGCCGCCCGCGAGATAGCGCGTGTCGAGCCACGGCGCGGCGGTTGACGCGCCGCGAACCGCAACAACGCACGACAGCGACATGGCGAAAAGGAGAAGGAGACGTTTCATCATGGCGTTTCACGTCTAGCGCATCGCTCGACGCAAAGGCAAAGAAAAACGCCGCCATCCCGCGAACCAGCGTGAGTTCACATTGCTTGCGCGGATTGGGGCGATGCGATAGCTTTGGCGGCATTGCGGGCAATCAAGTTTGATCGACAACAAAGGAGAAAAGCCATGAACAGCAAGTGCGTCTTAGGATTCGCAGTCTGTGCAGCGATCGCTCTCGCCATCTCGTGCGGCAAGAAGGAAGAAGCCGCGCCGCCCACACAGAGCGAGGCTCCCAAATCCGTCACCGCCCCTGCCGTCGAGGCGCAGAAACCGGTTGAAACCAAGGCCGTCGTCGCTCCGGCTGTCGAGGTGCAAAAGGCGGTTGAAACCCAGGCAGCAACCGTGCAGCAAGCCGTCACCACTCAGGCGCAAAGCATGACCACCCAAGCGACCGACATTACCAAGGGCGTAATCGAGAAAGCGCAGGCGCTCATGGCTGACAAGAAGTATGCCGATGCGCTTAGCTCGTTGCAGTCGCTCGCCGGCCAGAGTTTGTCAGTGGAGAGCAAAACATTGGTGGACGGCCTCATCAAACAGGCCCAGCAGGCGATAGCCGCCCAGACTGTCAGCCAAATGACCGGTCAAGCCTCGTCACAAGCCTCGACGGTGATTGGCAATCTGCTCGGCAGCAATAAAGAAGCTGTCATCGCGCCCGCGCCGCAAGCGCAGAGCATGACCGCCCAGGCGACCGACATGGCCAAGAGCGTAATCGCAAAAGCGCAAGTGCTCTTGGCCGACAAGAAGTATGCCGACGTCATCAGCTCTTTGCAGTCGCTCGCCGGCCAAAGCCTGTCGCCGGAGACCAAGGCGATGGTGGATGACTTGATCAAGCAGGCGCAGCAAGCGATGGCGACCCAAGCCGCCAACCAGGCAGCCAGTCAAGCCACGTCGGAAGCCACCAAGGCACTCGGCAACCTGTTCGGCGGCAAGAAGTGATATTGCTTGACCGTCCCGGTTGCGCGGCATCCGTCCTGACAGAACAGATCCGACGGTTCAAGGTTGCCTGAGGAACTGTTCCGGAAGCGCTGTTGCGATCCAATGTAGTTTTGCGCACACGGCAGAAACAGCGCGACGACCTTCGTGACATCGCCGCCGGGCTGCGCTAAGCTGCGCACGAAGGAATGTTCAGCATGAAATCGAACCAACCTCTATCTGACTCCGCCACCGCTCATCCATCCCGCCGCGAGTTCCTTGCCCATGCCGCAGCTATTGCCGGCGCGGCGCTCGCGCCACGGTTCGCCTTCGCGGCTGAGCCGTCGTCGCGCAAGATTCGCGTCGGCATCGTCGGCGGACGATTTGGCCTCGGCTTTCAGTTCCACGAGCATCCCAACTGCATCGTCGAGGCCGTCAGCGACCTCCGCCCCGAACGCCGCGCCGCGCTCCAGAAGACCTATCGTTGCGACAAAACCTACGAGTCGCTGGAGAAACTGATCCTCGACAAGAATATCGAGGCTGTTGGCATCTTCACGCCCGCGCCCAGTCACGTGCGGCATTGTGTCGCGGCTCTGAAAGCCGGGAAGCACGTCCTCTGCGCCGTGCCGGCGGCCATGACATTGGAAGAGTGCCGCTTGCTCGTGGACACGGTGAAGCAAACCGGCCTCACCTACATGATGGCCGAGACGAGCTATTACCAACAGCCCACCATCTCGGCTCGAAAGTTCTGGCAGGAGAAGAAATTCGGCCAAATCTTCTACTGCGAGTCCGAGTATCACCACGCCGGGCTGGAAACGCTGTGGTGGGAGAAAGGCAAGCCCACTTGGCGGCACGGCCTTGCGCCGATGAATTATCCGACGCATTGCACAGCACACTTGGTAGGCGTCACTGGAGAGCGACTCACCGAAGTGTCGTGTCTCGGCTGGGGCGACGACGATCCTCAGATCAAGGGCAATCCTTACAACAACCCGTTCTGGAACGAGACGGCGTTCTTCAAGACCAGCAAAGGCCATCCGTTCCGTGTCGCGGTTTACTGGAAAGGCGCGCACCGCGGCGGCGAGCGCGCCCAGTGGTATGGCGACAAGATGAGCTTCTTCTTCCCGCACCCCAACGGCCTCGGCCCCATCATCGTCCGCACCAGCGGCCAGAAGGAGAAGGACGCGGGCGGTTTCGAGCGGCAACTCGCGGCGTTCGAGCAATACAAGCAGCCGGAATGGTGGAAGACCGACATGCTGCCGGAGCCGTTGCGCCATGACAGCGGCCACCACGGCTCGCACACGTTCCTGACGCATGAGTTCATTGACGCTCTCGTCCACAATCGCAAGCCCACTGTGAACGTTTACGAAGCTCTCGCCTACACCGTGCCCGGCATCGTCGCCCACCAGTCCGCGCTCAAAGGCGGTCAGCAAATGAAGATCCCCAGCTTCGACCCGGCATAAAACGCGCCGCCAAAGTAGGACAGGCGTCTCGCCTGTCCATTCATTGAGACAACCATCCTGCTGACAGGAAGCGGCGCCTCATTCCGACTGGACAGGCGAGACGCCTGTCCTACTCTGAGTCCTCTGCGAGAACCACATCGTCAAACCACGCCGTGCCGGTTGCGCCACGCAACATGGTGTAAACACTGACGCTGCGGGCCGGCTTCGTCGTCGGGATACGCATCTCCCAGAACTGCCAGTCATGCGTGCCGTGGTCGAACACGACCTTTTGGCCGTAAAGCTTCGTTCCGTCGGTGTAGTAAACATCCACGTAGAGACAGCAACCGGAGCGGTCGCCGCTGACCTTCTCCGTCTTGCACCAGCCGCGCACGACCAGCGGCACGACAGATGTTTGGTTCAACGCAATGGATTGGTTTGCGCCGACGTGTGCGTTTGTCGTGTCCGTCTGCAAGCGCAGACTCTGGCGACCGGAGTGGGCGACGCTTGTGTCGGCTGCGTAGCCACCAATCCATCTCGCCCAACCTTTCAGATCAGCGCCGCCGCCCGATTCGAAATCCGCATTCCTCAACCGATTTGCCGTTGCCGGCACGTGGCTCAGTTCCAGACGGAACAACTTCGGCTCGCCGTCGCACCGCACCGTCACATCCGCTGCATATCGTCCAGGTTTCGTCGCCACATCTGGCGCGAGAACGAATCTCATAAGCGCGCCCGCTTGCGCCGCGACCATCTGCTCCTGCTGCGCGCCCTTCATCGTCCAACCGGCAGACGCGTTGACCGCGATCTTGAAACTCTGCGAACGCGAGCGATTGTTCATCAGTCGTAATGCAACAGTCTGGTTGGCATTGGCATCCACGCCTTCCAACACAGCTTCCGCATCGAACGGCGCAACGATGGCGATGTCCCGCCTCGCGCGCAACGGCAGGCTGCCACCGTCCGCCAATTCTGCCGTCGCCTCGCCATGCAATACAACGACATCGCCGGGCTTTGCGCTGGCAGGAATGGCAACCTCATACTCGGAGCCGCTGCGTTTGTTGGTGATCTTCAGCTTACTCTCCGACCTCAGCGAGAGTTTCACGCGGCGCACGGTCTTCTTTGGCGAGAGAACTTTCGCCACGACCTTGATCGTCTCTCCCGGCACGGTTTTGTCCGGCGCGGTTAGTTCCAAACCCTCGACGCCAAACACCGTTGAGCAGCACGCTGTCAGATGTTCCCGCGCCGCGTCGAGATCACGCCGCTCGCGGCGAGCGGGATTTTCGAGATGCTGTTCCACGATCGTCGTGGAAGCGGCTTGGACCGCGCCAAGCGCCGCAGTCAACCGTTTGGCCGGTGGCGCGCTTCCGACGGATAACGCGGAACGCGCAGCGGCAAGCTTCGGTGCGAGCAAGCCCGCTTGCTCCGGCGTCAGCCGCTCATACCACGCGTCGAACCCGCCATCCACCACACACTCCTTGTCAGGCGCATCGGCGGAGTGAACAGAAACAGTATCGAACCACACACTGCCGCGCCGACCGTTAAGCCGCAGGGTGAGTTGAATGCTGCGCACCGGCCGCGGCGGCTCGATGGTCCATTCTACATTCCGCCACTCGCTCGTGCCCGGCTCCAGTGGCAACACGCGCGGGTCGCGCGTGGTGAACTGCTTGTCCACATAACAGACCACCGCGTGCAGCGCGAAGCCGTCGCCCTTCCCGGTCGTAACATCCCGCGTCCTGACCCGCGCGCGGATGGTGATGGGGCGCGCCTTCTCTTGGAACAACATCACCCACTGTGAGGCCGTCGCGAACTGCTGGTCGCTGTCGTTACGCAGCAAGAGCGTCCCGTCGTCGCGGAAGCATCGCTCCTCCGTCACGCGCCAGTAGCATGGCCGCGGCGGGCGGCCTTCGTCGGCTTTCCGCTGCACCTCTGCCACATCGAACACCTTCGCGGCGGCCTCCAGATGATGTGCGACGAAATCCGCCGCCTTCGCAATGTGAACGAGCACCACGGACTGCGGCGGCAAATCCAGCGGTATCGTGAGCGCGTCTCCCGATGCTTTGCAACCAAGCCGCCGCTGCGCCACTTCGTCAAACACAACTAACTCCTTCTTTGGCAACCCAAGTTTATCCGCCTCAACCGTCAGCGAACTTCGCACCGGCTCCGTCGAATCGTTCAGCACTGTAAAGAACACACGCACGCGCTCGATCACACCAAACCGCTCCACCTGCAACGCGGCGTCTGCCGCGCTCGCGAACGTCTGCGGCTCCCAACCAGCAGCGGCAATGGTTTTGACTAGCGGCTGATATTTGCGGAACATCAACCGGTCGCGATCGTAATACTCCGGGTGGTCCCAGTAAGTGCCGCCGGGGCCGAGTCCGCTTGGCGGCCAGTCGAAGAAACCGGGGAATACGCCGTAAGCCAGACAGCGCTTCATGAACAGCTCGATCTCCGCGCCAGTCAGCTTCGCATAGTTGCCTTTCAGCAGCGTGGCGAACGTCTTGTGATGGCAGATCGTCTTTACAAAACTGTAGTTGCTGCGCGAGATGTTCAGGCCAGTCTCGGCACCCATCACGTCGAGATACGGCGCGCAAAACGGACTCGCGCCCATCGTCCCGTTCATCATCGTAAACTTCCCCATCCCGTGGAGCTTCTCCGCCACCAATCGCGCCCATTCCACCGACGAGAAGTAGTTGTAGAGATACGGCTTCTTCGCGACTGGGTCCCACGACGGCGGATAGCCCGCGTGGCGGAAATGCTCGCGGCGGTAGTTGATGCCGGTGGTGAGGCCGTCGTAGTAAAACCCGTCCAGTTCGCCGCGCTTGCGAAAGTCGGCGAAGAACTTCTCGATGCGGTCCAGCAGCCACCGCCCGTAAAACATCTCCGGCTCCAGACAAAACTGCGCGAGCACATCGCCATAGACCGTGCCCGGCTCGGCCGACAACCTGCCCGCCGCGTCGTGCAGGCCGCACTCGGCATAACTGCCGTCGCGGCCCGTGCCCCGCTTGAACGTCGCTTCCACGGCCGCGATGCGCCGCTCCAACGATGGCGTCGGGTCCACGCCACGCTTATGGTTCGGCACGTCGGCATACATCCCGGCGTGCGTGTAGTAGCTGAAACTCTTCACGCCAATCTTGTCGTCATACCCGGCTGACCCCGCGCCTTCCTGGATGCCGGCGCCGAACTCCGGCGTGTTGTCCATCGTATCGAGGTGCGTGAAGGCAATCCACATCCCTTCGTCCTTGAGGTTCTTTGTGAAGAATCCGGGATGCCGCCGATAGTATGTGTCGAGCGCGCTGCGCATGCCCCACTGCGAGTCGCACGCGAACAACTCAAACTCAAACGCCGCCCGTGACGGTGGCGCGGTCTCCTTGCACAACGCCACGTCGTAAGTGATGCCGAACAAACCCTGCCGTGCGTCGCAACTCGTGCGGAAGATGCGCGGCTGATCCAGCGGCACCGCGAGACACAGCCCCGCTGCGCCGGTGATCACCGAGCAGAAATTCTCGGTGTTGTAGCCCATTCGCAAATCCGGCTTGTCCTTCCATTCCGGCAACGCCGCGAACGCCCGGAGCGGCTTCGCGTTCTCATACAGCTTGCCCGGCTCGATCACGCGCCGCCGGTCCATGTCATCCCACCATTTCCAACCCGTCGTGTTCACCGGCACGCCTAACCGCACCAGCAGACCGCGATCCCTGCCTGTCGCGTCCTCAATGCGAAGCTTGAACTTGAACGCCACGCCATCGCCCTCGATTCGCAGCGCAGCCTTCAACGCCAGCGCCTCCGAGCCAAGCGCCATGACCACCGCGCCCTCCTCTACGCGAGCCGTGCCCGACATCGGCAAGTATTTGCCGCCCCGCTCGACATCGCAAACGCTCAACACCGGCGCGCCGGCGGCGAGCGGCAGTCGCTGCCCGTTCACCGTCGCCGATTTCCACGCCCCGTCTGCCGTAAAGGCCAGCGCGTCGCCGGACGTGGTCCTCACTTCTTGGCCAATGACGGTGGCAGCCACACACAAGGCCGTGCATCCTGAAACGATTCGCGAGAGATTCTTGAAGCTCATCCTAGCAACATGTCGGGCGCGTGTGTCGAGTTGCGCCGGTTCAAGCAGAACGGCAGAAGAATTTCTTGATCCACAGCAGGTAGCCAAGCCAAGGCACCATACAACACACCATCCATACGGCCATGCTTCTGCCGGAGAAGAAACTGTATTTCTGAATCTGCTCGATTTGTTGTTGTGGGTAGCCCATTTGCCGATACATCTCCATCAGGTCAACCCGCGCAAAGGTGATGGTGCTGGAAACGCTGATCAACACGAACGCAGCCACAACGATCCACCAAGCAGCCGGCTTCAAGCGATAAAACGCCCACGCCAGCCAAACCGACCCAACGGCCCAAATCACAAAAAACAACGTCGCTGGGAATCCGGTGAGCAGGGTGCCAAAGAATGGCATGACGCTCTTGTAGCCCAACGGCATTGAAAGCATGGACAAAGCGCCAAAACCAAGCCACAGCGACGCCGCCAGCACTGGCAGCGGACACGCGTCGGTCCAACGCGTCACCGGATCGCGGGCCTCGCACGTCGCCTTCACGTTCTTGCCACGATAGAAAAGAACCATTACGCCCGGAACGATAACCATGATGACGGTGAACGTAACCAGCATGGTGATTAAGACTATCGTTTTTCCTGGACCAGTAGGCAGTGTTTCCAAAATGCGTGGCATCAGAAACGCGTTAGCCCCCACGGCGATGACCCCCACCAGCAACCAGCTCCACGACAGGATCAGCAACAACGCACGCGCCCAGCGTCGGCACAGGATGGAACCGATGCCGAGCCAGATGAACGCCACGCCGAGGGTGGCATAGATCAGCGCCGCGGGAACTAACATCGAGTAGTCTGGCGGCGCTTTGGTCATCTGCGCTTGTATCGCCTGTCCCCATAACATCAGCGGGATCATCAGCGTGCAAAAACAGCCGATGAGGATTTCCAGCACGCCAAACACAATGAGACCGGCGCGGCGATCTTTGAACGCTGGCGTGGTAACGACGGGTGATTCGCTCATGATGATATCCTTTCAGGCGCGCGTCGTTCGCTTGAACGCGACCCGCGCTTCTGTCTCACTGTTCTACGCCCAACGCACCGCCTTGTGCCAGTCGGTTCTTTGGCGTTCAGTTTATTCTGTTGCATTGCCAGCGGTTGCGTTTTAATTCGGTTGGCTTGTGACTCGTGAAACAATAACGTGGCATCGAATGTTGCACGTAATCTGGTTGGCTTCGTTCATCGCGTGCGCAGCCAGCGCTGCCGAGCCGCAAGGCGGAAGCTCGTCCATGAAACCAACTCTCGACGATCTGCGGCAGTTCTACCTGAGTGGCATTCATGAGCTGCGCAGCTACCGGCCCGGCAAGAACAGCTTCGTCGAAGGCCCCGACCGCCGACTCGGCTGCTACCGCGCACCGGGACAGCGGCTGACGTTGCTCGATATCGCCGGCTCCGGCAGCGTCCGCCACATCTGGTCCACTTGGCGCGAGAACCATGGCAACCACCGGCTGGAGTTTTTCGCGGACGGCGCAAAGAAACCGGCGCTCGTCGGGACGCTGGACGAACTCATCGCCGCCACGCAACGCGCGCCATCACCGCCCGTGTCTGGTTTCATCGGCAACAAAGGCGCGCGGAATCTCTTTCTGCCCGTGCCGTTCAAGCGCCACATGCGGATCGAGATGGAAACGCTGGAGCCGGCGTGGCTGATCTTCTACCAAATTGACTACCGCACCGGGGACAAAACCAGTCCCGCTCCAGCGCGCAGCAAGCTGCAAACACAGACCGTCCACAACTCCGTCACCATTCCCGCCAACGGCAAAGCCGATATCGCCACACTCGCCGGCCCCGCCATTGTGCGGCGGTGGCAAATGAAGACCGACGTCAACGTCAACGCCCATAACCTGCTCCGGCTCGAAGCCCGCTACGACGCCGCAGCCACGCCGGCAGTGCGATCCAATCTCGCCGACTTCTTCGGCCCGTTCCGCGGCGTCAGCTTCGAGACCGACACGAACACCGCCGCGCGCGTCTGCCATCTGCCGATGCCGTTCCGCCGCAACGCCACGTTCACGCTCGCGAACGATCTGCCGCATCCGGTCACGGTCACGTTCGACGCCGACATCGAGCCGGTCAGGAAGTGGAGCGACCACTGGGGCTACTTCCACGCGCTCTGGCAGCAGACGCCGCGCACCACCGGCTACCGCCAGCACCAGGTGCTCTACCTGCGCGGGCGCGGCCACTGGCTTGGCATGGCGCTCTACGGCACCGGTCACGATCACGGCGGCGGCGATTTCGCGGTGATTGACGGCGAAGGCGACAGCCCGGCGTTCCTGCACGGCATCAACGGCGAGGATTACTTCACCTTCGCGTGGTTCGGCCGCGGCGCGCACCATCCGTTCGCCGTCGCGCACAGCAACGAAGCTGGCCGTTACCGTCATCACTTCGAGAACCCCTACCCGTTCCAGAAGAGCTTCAGCCTCTACTGGGGCACGTATCCCGACCTCGCGCCGCGCAGCGTCGCCTACTGGTATCAGGATTCGCCGGAGGACACGACCGTCACCGACGCCGGCAATCCGCTGAACGCCGACTGGGATTGCTTCGGCCCTGTGCCGCTGCCGCTCGACAAGAACCACCGGCCCGCCGGTGATCCATACGCCGTCCTGCCGAGCGTCGCCGACCTCGACGCAGGCAAACAATTCGAGTGCCGCTGCGTCAGCGAATCGTTCGTCAGCGGCTGGATGAAACAGCGCAGCATCGGCCCGATGCTCGACCTGACCTACCTCGCGCGCCACGGCACGAAGATCAAAGGCGAAGTCGAACTCGGCGGCATGGGCCACGCCTTCCTCGCCCGCCGCGTCATCGCCTCGCCAAAGGCGCGCCGCGTCACCTTCCAGATCAGCCACGACGACCCGTTGCGCGTGCTCGTCAACGGCCGCGAGGTTTATCACGGTGACGGCAGCAATGGCTTCGTCACCCATCGTTTCCCGGTGAAACTGAAGGCTGGCGACAACGAAGTCGTCGTGCAACTGACCAACTTCTTCAACGTGAACTTCAACTGGGCCGGCTTCTCGTTGCGCCTGTTGGAGTGAATCTGGTAAGAGCAGCAGATGATTTTCCAGCGTCGGTCTACCAACCTCGTCGTCGCGCTCCTGCTGGCGGGCGGCTGCATGAACTCGGCCGCGTCCGTCGCGCAGCGCGACAACGGCGTCGTGCTTTCGGACAAGACGTGCTCCATCACCTTCAACGCCGCCAACGGCTCCATTCTCGCCGTCAACCAGCGCGGCAAGCCCGATTTCATCTGCTCCAGCGGCGAACACGGCCTGTGGCGCGTGCGTTTCCAGGACGGCAGCGAAGTCTGCGCCACCAACTGCGCCTTCTTGTGCGAGCCTGACGCCAAAGCGAACGCGCTGCAGTTAAACTATCGCTGTGCCGAGATCGAAGTCCGTGTGACCGCCGCCGTCAACGACAACGGCATCGAGTTCACCGGCGAGGTTCGTCCCGCGAAGAAAACCATTCTCGGCTTCGATTTGCCGGCCAGGCTGCGATTCGACCCCAACGCGCTCGACCGTTTTATCTGCCCCTCCAACGGCAACAACGGCGTCGGCATGGCGCTACGACCCGCGTTCTTCAAGCTCCAGTCCGAAGACGAGCCGGCCGGTTGGAGACACGTCACCGCTGGCGCGCGCGGCTACGCCAGCCTCTATGGCGGATCACTGCGGATGCGGGATGTCCATGACGCCCCGGTTACGCTGAACGTCACGCCCGAAGGCCGTGACTGGTTCGGCGCGGGGCTTGCCCGGCGCATCGAGAGAGCGCAGGCCACCGTCAACCGCGCGCCGGCCAAAGGCCAGGCCGACCTTGTGCTCGCCGACTCAAACAACGGCGCCTACTTCTCCGCCAGCCATCTCGGCGGCACGGGCTTGCTCTGGCGAGTCGGCGGCTTCGTCAGCGATAAGGAACAGCGGCTCGTCATCGCGATGGTGAAAACCACGGTTGAAAAGCTCGCTACGAAATCCGCCGGGAACCGCGCCAAACTCGGCTTCCTCTCGCTCGCCTCCGGCCCGCAACAAGGCGGTGGTGTTGCAATCACCATCCGCGACCTGCTCGCGGCGCTGCACGGGTCAAAACCCGTCGTTGAAAACAAACTGACGCTCGTTGAGTTGCGCTCGCCGCGCGAGATGCTCGCCGCGCTCGATTCGCGCGAGTTCCTCGCCGTCGTCAACCCCTACGGCGAGTTTCTGCCCGCCGCCAGCGACGATGGCTTGCCCGCGGCGGTGGCGGCGGTCGGCAGGTTCGTCCGCGCTGGCGGCAACTGGTTCGAAGTCGGAGGTCATCCGTTCCACGCCGCGTTGCGACCGGTGCGTTGGATGAGCTTCAGCACGCCGTATCCGCCGGCGTTCGCGGACTTCATGCAGCTCGACACACGCGCCGGCTCGGCCGCGCTCTACGGCGTCCAACCGCAGAAGTGGCCGCCGTGGGCTGGCGCGAAGGACCGAGACGCCATTTTCGTTCCCGGCAAGCTCGGTTGCGGCGGCGATGAGCGCGGCGGATGGTGCGAGCGCTCGTTTGGCACGTTCGTCGAAGCAGGCAGAAGCTGGCGCACGCCCGTCGTGCGGCTCGCCGTCGGCAAGGAGGTCGAGAACTCGCTGCGCGATTACTGCGACGCGAACCAGATCAACCGCCGGCTCGATGAGAAGATGACGCCCGTCGTGCTGGCAAAGTTCAAGCAGTCGGTGCTCGTTTACTACGCCGGCAACTGCGCCGAGAAACTCGCGCACCTCGACAAGCTGCCAGCTCCGGCGCTCATTCACTTCGCCGACTACCTCAAGGGCGGCTTCGACAAAGAGTATCCCGACCACCTGCCGCCGCGCGCGGAGTTCGGCACGCCGGCTCAGTTCCGGGAGTTCTTCGACCGCTGCCACGCGCACGGCCATCTCGTGATGCCCTACACAAACCCGACGTGGTGGTGTGATCATCCAAAGGGGCCAACGTTCGAGCGCGAAGGCGACGCGCCGTTGCTGCGCGGCCTCGATGGGAAGCTCAGCTACGAGCGCTACGGCAACCCCGGCAACGACGGCTGGACGATCTGCCACTGGCATCCGGCAGTGCAGCGCGCCAACCACGAGACGGTGCGACAGTTCAGCGAAGACTACCCGGTGGACGTGCTGTTCCAGGACCAGTGCGGCGCGCGGACGTGGCACTACGACACCAATCCAGTGTCGCCGACGCCGTTTGCCTACGCCGACGGGCTGATCTCGCAAGCGGCCGAGGATTGCCGAAAGAAGCCGCTTTCCACCGAGTCGGGCTGCGACCGCGTGGTAAACTTCGAATCGCAGCTTTGCGGCATGACGTGGGGCATCGTGCCAACCGAGCACACACCATCGTGGGTCCGCTTGACAACATATGACTACGCGCCGAGGACGTGGGACATCTTCCCGCTCGCGCAGATCATCGCCCACGACAAGTGTTCGTTCGTCCACCACGACCTCGGCCAGTTCGTCACCAACCGTGAGACGCTCGCGTGGACGCTTGCGTTCGGCTACGGCCTGAGCTATCGCATCGCCGCACCTGCGCTAGAGCGCGACGGCCCTCGCGAGTGGCTACGCTGGCTCGACCGGCTGCAGAAGTCCGTCGTCGCCTGCTACGTCGGAGAGCCGATGAAGAACTTCGTTCATGAACGCGGCCCACAACCAACGCGAGATGACGACGGCGTCATCCGTGTCACTTACGGCCCGGTCGAAATCATCGCCAACCTTGGTCCGCAGCGGCGTATCGTCGCCGGGCACGCGTTACCAGCGTTCGGTTTTCGCGCGACCACACCGAGCGTCGTCGCAGCCAACCTGCAAGACAACGGCACATCTTTTGTAACCGAAGGCAATGCGCACCGCGCTGACGTGTGGGTTTACGCTGCGCCGGAAAGCGACGTGGCGGTGGAGTTGCCGGCGCGCCCGACTGGCAAACTGACGCTGGCATTTGACGGCGCACCGGCTGTGCCCGTGCAAGCAACCGGCCGCATCATCCGCTTCCGTCTGCCACAACGCAGCAAAGCTGACGCCACCAAGTTCCTCTGGCACGCAACGGTCACGACACGGTGATCAACTGTCTTCGCCGTTTCCAACCCAATCGGAACAAACCACGGCTGCCGGTATTTCAGAGTAGCCGTAACGCGCTACTGTGTAATGAGAGGTCGCTTTGGCACTGCTGCGCAGTTTCCTATGTGCGCCCACGCGTTCAGTGAAAGGGCTTGACTGGAAACCGTAAAACACTGAGATATTGGTTCATGGTCTTGGGAAAAAAGGTCGTTGTCGTGCTGCCCGCCTACAACGCAGAGAACACTCTGGCGCGGACTCACGCTGAAATTCCGTTCGACATTGTGGATGATGTGATTCTCGTTGATGACCACTCGGAAGACGGGACAAGCAACCAAGCCAAGACTCTCGGTATTGCCACCGTGATACGCCACCCAAAGAATCGCGGTTACGGCGGCAATCAGAAAACCTGTTATCGAGCCGCCCTAAACGCGGGTGCCGACATCGTGGTGATGTTGCATCCAGATTATCAATACACCCCGCGGCTTATTCACTCGATGTGCTACTTGATCGCGCACGGGCTGTTTCCTGTCGTGCTGGGATCGCGCATCTTGGGCAAGGGGGCGCTCGAAGGAGGAATGCCATTTTACAAGTATGCAGCCAACCGCCTGCTGACGGCCTTCCAGAATCTTCTGATGGGACAGAAACTTGCCGAGTATCATACCGGTTACCGCGCTTTCTCTGCGGAGGTGTTGCGATGTATCCCGATCGAGGAAAACTCCGATGATTTCGTTTTTGACAACCAAATGCTGGCGCAGGTCGCGATGGCAGGCCTGACCATTGGGGAGATCACCTGTCCGGCACGTTACTTTGAGGGTGCGTCTTCTATTAACTTCTGGCGCAGTTGCGTTTACGGTTGGGGCGTGCTGAAGACAACGATGCAATTTGTTTTGCACAAGCGGGGTGTCCGTAAGTTCCCAATTTTCGACCTTGAAACCGGTCGAAAACTCGACATGCGTCAGGCGCCGTCAACGAGCTTCTCGATTACATAAACGACCAATCCTTCGCTTCGCCGGCTGTTGACCACCCGATACGAAATGCCGTAAATCTCGATTATTCCATCAGAGGTCGGCACAAACCGCGGCGGATCCCTGTCGAGATACACCACTCGCCTCTGTGCCTTGACGAGCGGACCGTAGTGAGGCGAGTAGTTGCAGTAAATCGGCTCAAGAATGAAATCTTCGTTGGTGAAAAACATGACCGAATAGGCGTGCCAGTAGTCAGCGTAGCCATACTTAAGATTGAATTCCTTGAGAATTGGGATGACGCATTCACCTGCAAACTTCTCGCGCCGGCTGGTTTGGATCGCGTTACCTAATGAAATCGCGTTGTTGGACAGAAACGCGACTAGAAATAGCGCCCCAAACATCCGCGGCGCGCCTTTCCGTCGCAGCAACCACAGCGCAACGACGCTCATCGCCACAGCCGAGTAAAACATCAACACCATCACATAACGCGATGACATGATGTTATAAACCGCTTCCGCAACCCAGAACATTGGCAGCACCACCCAGGGCAGGAACACCAAAGGATTCAGCCTCAAGATGACGTCCTCGGCGTTCCGGCCCCGCACAAACGCAACCGTTTGGCGGCAAATCCAAAAAGTGAAGCTGATGAGAGCAACCGATATGGCCAACAACAACAGCCAGCCCATGACCGAATCCGTCGAGAGGTTCAAGAACCACTTCGCACCATAAAGCGTAATCTCCATGTTCTTGGAGAACTCAAGCTTCTCGGTAATGCCCATGCGCGGCACCTGCGGCCCACGCAAGACCCAGACATACACCAAGGCCGGCAGGTAGCCCGCCACGAAACCCGCAGTAATGGCCACCGCTTCGCGCCAGAGCCCGCGAAGCCGGTTCTCATGACGCACCCACAAATCGTTGGCCGCATAAAGTCCAAGAACCATGGCGCTCAGTGCCACCAAATTCATCGCCCTCCAATGCAAACGAACACCGGCCACGGTGAGGCAGTGAAAACCCACAATCCAGCTCAGGAGGCCCAATCCGACCAGCGCAACAAAGAACCACACTGTCCGACGATGCATGGGATGCCGGCGCATGACTGCCCAAGCTTCATTTCTGGCATGCCAGACTTCGCGAACATAGATCAACAGCCACTGCAAACCGATTGCAGCGAAGAAATAGTAGATTTGCCCGTAGGTGTAAGCACCGAACCCGCCCACCAACCCGAACGCCAACGCCTGGAGCACCGTCCGGCGATCAGACATGGCTCCCTCAATGTAGAAACGCCGCAGGAGCATCTGGCTCAGCGCAATCAGGACAAGACCGAAGAGGTAGGTTTCGGTGTAGTTGGGCAGGGTCCGCATTGCATGGATGTAGAATGGAGGCGCACTCACGGCAAGCAACAACACCGACAGCAACGCAGTGGATATATCCGTGAACCGCTTCACGCACCGATAGAAAAGGACAAACACCAACCAAAGACAAACCGTGTTCCAGACGTTAAGGGACCACGGGTTGATGCCGAAAAGCTTGAAACACAAGGCCACCGCATAACCTTCCAGCAACATCCCCTGATAGCCCACGCTCCAAACGAAGATTGGCCGCTCGCCACGCTCCAAGATGCTCTTGGCCATAAGACCGATCATCGCAGAATCAGAAGTATACCCAATGCGCCAATGGTAAAAGAACAAGCCGGTAACACTGACAACGGCGAGAACAGTGAGCCAGAACAGCGGGCGTTTCCACAGTGAGGTCAACGAAGTCGTAGCCATACTCATGTTATCTTCCGCAACTCGGTCATGCCTATTGCCTTGGCTGAAGCCCGACTTAAGCGGGCGTGTGTGTCAAACAGTTGACACCATCAGACTACCTTTCCGCCTTTGATACTGTAAAATCGAAAAACCTCACCTTGCTGGCACAACGAGAACAGCACCGACAACAAACCGCACGGCACCAACAGCAGCACCGCTAAAGCCAACATCGTTATCTGACTTGCCGCGGACGCGCGGCGGTCGGCGTGCAGCTCCTCGCGCTGAATCAGACTGTAGAGTTGGTTATGCGAAAAACCGAGCGCATTGAGAATCGTTTGCAGGATGTGAAACGGACCAAACTCAACCGACCAGTGGCTCTCCTCCAGCACCTTAAAGCCGTGCCGCTCCAGCAGCGCGCGCAGACTGGCGGGGCCGAAGTGATGAATGTGATTTGGGAAATCCCAACCCAGCCAGTGTCGTCCGAACAACCGCGCCGTCAGGCAATGCGCATTGGGCACCTCGATCACCAACGCACCGCCGGGGCGAAGAATGCGGTGAATCTCCCGCAAATACTCCTGCGGCTCGCGGACATGTTCCAACACATGGTAGAGACAAACAAGGTCCATGCCGGCCTCTGGGAAATGCGCGTCGGACAACTCGCCGAGAAACACCTCGCGCCCCAGTCGCTGGCTCGCGACACGCGCCGCTGACTTGCTCAACTGCGTGCCAAACACTTCAGCACCTGCATCTTGGAAACACTTCAGAAACCATCCTCGGTCAGTGCCAACATCGAGCACACGAGGGTATGGCCCCCGCCTCATCAACCGCCGGAACCGCACCCATCGGAAACACCTAACCGGCAATTCCAAGCCGAAACGAAACCGCTCGCCCTGTTCCTCGGTATAAAAATCCTTTGAGTAGTGCGCCTGCAAGTCTCGCGGTTGCTCGGTGCTGACGAGCACGCCGCAATGCGGGCATTCCAAGAGCTTCACCGAAAACGTCCGCAAGCGTGCCTCGCCACACAAACGGCACACGCACGAACCTCCTTTGGATTCCAGATAAAGCTGAGTCATTGTGATTTCAGGCACCCGAAGGCAATACACTGGACTGTGGCGTCTAACCGGTCGGGTTAACGAGGTTGTCAACCAAAGACAGGAGTTGCGGCGCCACGGCAGACGGCAGGAAACGGGTCCGGCGCCGCCGTTGGGCTGCGGTCACTTTGCGGCGCAAGTCGTCATCGTGGACCATCAACCAAGCCAACGCCGCCAGCTCGTCTTCACGTTGTTTGGTGGTAAACATCAGGCCCGCATCATCAAGCGTTCCGGGTATGGCCGAGCTTTTGAAGGCCAGCACGGGCACATCGAACCACATCGCCTCGATAAGCGGCACGCAAAAACCCTCGTGTTCCGACATGGACCAGAACAGGTGCGCAGTGCGGTAGTAGGCCGCCAACTGCTGGTTGGTGATGCCGCCAACGAATTTGACGTGCTGCCCCAGATCAAGCATCTCAACCTGAATCTTCAGATGCGCCTGATAGGGATCGTCGAAGGCGGCACCGCCCACGAGGTGGAGGACGGCGTCCGGATCAAACCGGAGGTAGTGCCGGAACAAACGGATCAGGTCGTCCTGCTTCTTGTTGGGCGCCAGCCGCCCCACAAAAAGCAGGTTCGTGTGGCCGTCTTGGAGCTGTTCCATCAACCGGGCATCAGGTTGGACATCCCACTGGGCTGGATCAATGACGTAGGGTAGGACGCCGGGATCCGCGAATCCCACGTCGCGCAATTCGCAGGCGTTATACTCCGAGCCGCCAACCGACATCGGAAATGCCCTCGCCAACAGTCGCAATTCCTCGCGCCCTTGCCGCAACAGCCGGACAACATCTGGACAGAAAGGCTCGAAATACTTCGCAGGGGTGATGTTGTGGTAGATAAGGCATTTCGGGCCAGGATGACCGACGACATGCGGCGTCAGATCGCTGCCGACGGAATGGTGATAGAGCAACACGTCCTCCGGAGCAACACATCCGGGTGCAAAGGGGCGACACTCGTCCGCCACCTTTGGATCTATGTGGCGAACAAAGATTTCAGAGGCAATGCCTTCGGATCGCAGCGTGCGCCGGATCCAGCAAACGAAATTGGAAATGGCATCGCCATACGCAAGGTTTGGCAGCACCTGATGGACAGCCCGGTTCTCCTCCGAAGTAACGCGGATGCTGGAAACAGAGACAGATGCATCCGTGCCAAACAACACTTTCTCGTAGCGGTCCATCACATTCCGCCAATCGGCAACCTCTCGCGCATGCTCTCGACCCGCGGCGCCTTTGGCGGCCAGTTCATCATCTGACGCACGCTCCAGCATCGCCAGCAACGCACTCCATTCGCGCTCATCCGCCGCCAACCATCCGCCGCCGTGGCGCACGGCAGTCGCGGTGGCCAGACACTTGCGGTGGACAGCCACGGGGCGTCCGCGCCGCCATGCCTCCATGATCACGCGTGATAAACTCTCGTTCTCGCTCGGCTGGAACAATGCGCGGCAGCCGTCCAGCAATGCCACCTTGTCCTGCTCCGACACCATGCCAAGGTCAAACACCTGACCTTCGAGGCCATCCAGCGCGATGGAACCAATGCCGGCGTAAACCAGTTTCAGCCGGGAATCGGGACAAGCCGCCTTGAAAGCACGGAAAGCGCTCAGCAGCAGGAGAGAGTTCTTCCCCGGGCCTTTCCGTCCCAGGCAGAGAACATAGGGGGCGTTGCCAAACGGAAAAAGAGTGCCTACCGGGGCGGCGGCTTCGGCTACATCGGGCACTTCGACCCCACCACCCATGACGACGGACTTGGGAATGATGCCTGGTCCGAAAAGACGCAAGGCCAATTCCAACTCGCCTTCGCTGTTGAAAAGAATGCCGCGGGCCTGTCGGAAGATGTCAGCAACCGGCAGCAGGTAGGCGTAAGACTCATCATGGAGGCATGGCAGGAGCCAAGCCTTCGAAGCCACGAGCGGCAAGCCGTTGAGAATCGGCCCGTAGAGGTAAGGGATGAAGATGAAGGCATGGTAGTCGTTGGTGTTCTGCTCCAAGTGACTGAGCAATGCCGGCGAACTGATCAACTCGTCGCGGAAGATCGCCGCGTCCACCGTGCTGACCGGGCTGACGTCAGGCTTCAGCGCCGTTTTCGGCAGACCTAACAGGTGGCCGCACACGCGGTCGAACTGTTTTCGCTTGCGCCGTCTGACAGCAAACCGCCGCACGCTGAATCCCTCCGGCTCTTGGGTCACACCTGCAGGAAGATGATTGCCGGCCCAGTCATCATGATGCGAGCGGCAACAAGTCGTGATCACTTCAACCGCGTGCCCGCGAGCCGCGAGCCGCGACGCAATCTGCCAAGCGTGTGTCTCAGCCCCGCCCTTGAGGTCACGGCCAAACCACGGAATGACGATGGCAAGCGGCTTCATGAAATGTTGGGACTCATGCGCCGGCTCGGGCATGATCCGCACCCTGGCCAGCCGCGACCATTGCGGGCTTTGTCCCGATTACCGAGTAATCCTGCGCGCCAAAGAAATGCTCGTTAAAACATCGCACCATCGGGCTTTCAGATGGCCCAACAGGGAATGGGGCTACGCCAGGTTGCAGGAAGAGAGTGCGGAGGTTCGTGAAGCCGGCATGCTCGACGAGAAACTCAGTCAGCGCGCTGGGCAGCGGGCGACGATGCGTCGGATCGGTATAGAAATGGCAGCCGCCAACTTGGATGTTGCCGGGATTGGGTGTCTCCATCACCACCAACCCGCCATCCTGCAAGACGCGGTAAAGCTCGGACATCAACTCCAGTAACATCGGAAACGGGAGGTGCTCGATGATATGAAAGCCCGTGACCATCCCAAGACTCCGGACTGGCAGCGACCGCAAGTATGCGATGGCGTCCGACTCAACCACTTCAAGCCCAAGCTCGCTGCAAGCCGACAGCATGGAGATGTTCATGTCCACTCCCCGGGCCGTGTAACCGTTCTCCTTCAGCAACTCCAGCCACTCACCCCGGCCGCACCCCAAATCCAAGATCGGCCTCGCCGTCGTGCCCACGCCTGCCTCGGCCACATACGGCAGATAGACACTCAGTCGTCTCCTGATTTCCTCGCGCGACCCGCGATGCCGGTTCTCGAACTCCAAGTAGAAAGCATCCAAACTGTGTGACTGCACCTCCGATGCCTTGGCCGCAACTGCCGCAGAATCCGGCGCGGCCTGTTGCCGTTTCAATTCGTCGAGCAAGCGCGTCAAGGCCAGCCGCTGCAAGGAAGTTTCGCCCTTGAGAGCCGCAATTTCGTTTTCCAACTTCTCCAGCGCATCTGACTGCGCGACCCGCAAGACAGCCAACTGCTTCACCAGCATTTCCACCACATGAATCAACCTGATGTTGACGCCGCCTTGTTCTCGAAACAGCCGGTGAACAAACTTGGGAAGACGCGCGTCCACCTTGTGCTTTTGCCGTGCCTGACGGATCTCCTCTGCAACCTGAGCCTCCAGAATACTGAGCGGAGACGGCGGCGGGACGGGCGGGACGGGCGGCAACGTGCCAGCGGCTTCGCGCCGCTGCACTTCAACACGCACTTGGGCCATCACCTGCTGAACGTCAATTTCCGGATTCCTGGATTCCAACATGACTCAACCTCTAAGCGGTCAATTCCGCGCGTTGCATTCATCTCACATTGTTGGCGGCAGGCTCAATCTCTTTCTCGTAAACTGTCTTTCTCGTAAACCCGTCCACAAGACCTCCTCGGAATCGAGTGCCGTTGGGAAGAAGAAACCGTAGAAAATGGCCTGAATCCCACTATAGGATGGACAGCAGGTTCTCTCATACTTTATAGACAACCCGTATCTAAGACATGGATTGAAAGAGCGGAAAGACGAATGAAAACAGCAATTGTTTGTGGCGCAGGTGGGTTTATCGGAGGTCATTTGGTCAAGCGGCTCAAACGCGAGGGCTATTGGGTCCGGGGAGTGGATATCAAAAAACACGATTTTGCCACGAGTGCGGCGGATGATTTCTGTCTGCTGGATCTCCGAGAGGCAAAGAGCTGTCAGGAGGCTCTTCGTTTGCCCGGCGGCCAGCCCGACGAAGTCTATCAACTGGCCGCCGACATGGGAGGGATGGGATTCATCCACTCTGCCGAATGCGAGATCATGCACAACAGCGTGCTGATCAATGTTCACATGACTCACGCGGCTGCCACGGCGGGCGTGAAGCGGTATTTCTACTCCTCCTCGGTTTGCGTTTACCGGGACATGAAGCCGGGTGAACCGGAAATGCGCGAAGACGAGGCCGTCCCCGCGCATCCCGACAACGAATACGGCTGGGAGAAACTTTACTCCGAACGCATGGCCATGGCCTACGAAAGACGCTTTGGGATGCAGGTGCGCATTGCCCGTTTCCAAAATTGCTACGGGCCGGAAGGGACTTGGCGTGGAGGCCGCGAAAAAGCCCCGGCGGCCATTTGCCGGAAGGTCGCCGCGGCAGCCGACGGCGGCACGATTGAAATCTGGGGGGATGGCTCCGCCGTGCGTTCCTACACTTACGTGGACGACATGGTGGATGGCATCTTCCTGCTGATGCATTCGGATTTGCACGGCGCTGTCAACATCGGGTGTCCTCAGTATGTCACGGTCAAGGAACTGGTAGATGCGGTGGCTGAAGTCGCGGGCAAAAAAATCCACGCCAAATCGGTGCCCGGTCCAGTCGGCGTGCAATCACGCAATTTCTCCAACGAGCGGATTTATTCGATCGGCTGGCGCTCCCGCTTCGACCTCAAGGCGGGCATCCAACACACCTACCCTTGGATCAAGCAACAGGTGACAGCCACGCGCTGAAACATCGAGCCGCTCCCAAACTCGGCGATCATTGCCACAGTGCATCGAAACGGCCGATGTGTGTCGTCCTTTCAGAAGCGCGTGCCCTCACCGACCTTCTGGAACACGGCACAGCGGCAGACCGGCTTCCCGTCCGACGCGGCCGCAACTTGCAGAAACCGGTCCGCTCACGCCAAATGCAAATGCTTCTCGTGTCATGGGTCCACTCGCAAGGTGGTTAACGCCACTTTACTTCAACCGGCAGACAGCACAGACCAACAAACGATGGCATGGATCCATGCACGACTTGAAACACCAGCGCCCGGTCCCACCAGTCGTAACTATTCTCTGCGTGCGCGGCGCCGGAGTGCAGTGCCACCGACACGCTGTAATGGCCAACGCCGAGGTTCAGCGCCAACACGTCAAAATCCACCGTCAACGATCGCGTCGGTTCGGCCTTCAAGCGCAGGCCCATGTGGTGGGTGTTGGTGCCGAAGACATCGTTACCGAGCCGATCGCGCAACATAATACCTACGGTGAGTTGCTCCAGCGGCTGGCTGGCCGTCACGCCGATGCGGAACGTAGCCTTAGATCCAACCGCGAGCACATGCACGCTCTTGCCGTTAGCCAGCAGATCCACCGAGGTGACCGACGCTTTTTTGTTCCCGGACCGTGTCGCTTTCTTGCCGAAGTCCGCTTCAGTCTGTTGGATGGCATAATCCGCCTCCTGCTTGGCAATGACCGCGTTGTAGTAGTCCAGAACCGCGTCCGGGGTATCGTCGCGAAGCGAAGAGCCGGCATCCAGCAGGATTGCCCGGTTGCACAGCGACTTCACCGCACCCGGGTCGTGGGAAACAAAAAGCAGCGTCGTGCCCTGTTCCCGAAACCTCCGGATTTGCGCAAAGCACTTGTGCTGAAAATACACGTCACCAACGGCCAGCGCCTCGTCAATGATCAGAATGTCCGGCTCGACCTGCGTCAGCACCGCGAACGCCAGCCGCACCACCATCCCACTGGAGTAGGTCTTCACCGGCTGCTCGATAAACTCGCCGATGTCCGCAAACTCCGCAATCTTCGGGAACCGCTCCTCGATCTCGGCTGGCTTCAAACCGAGGATCGTCGCGTTCAATATCACGTTCTCACGCCCCGTGAACTCCGGATTGAAACCGCTGCCAAGCTCCAGCAGCGCCGCCACGCGGCCATTGACCTCCACGGCACCCTCCGTCGGCTCCAGCGTCCCAGCGAGGATTTGCAGCAACGTGCTCTTGCCGGAACCGTTCAGGCCGATGATGCCCACGCTCTCACCCTTCTGGACCTCGAAGGAAACATCGCTCAGCGCGTAGAAATTCTTGAAGGACTCATGTGAAAGCCGCCGGCACAATTGCCGCGTTGCCGCCGGCAGAAATGGCCACTGGCCAACCTGTCCAAACACCGGCCCGTGCAGGCGCGCCGCCGGCGAGGCCCATATCGTGTAGGCCTTGGACAGCTTCTCGACTTTGATGACAGCTTCGGAACTCAAGATGCGTTCTCGCTTTTCCCGTTGAATTCTGCCACTGCTCTGCCAGATGATAACGGCGAGATCAAAAACCATGCTGCCTGTAGCGCAAAAATCGAGCAAGCGAATTCCTCTCTCGCGGCTTCTGCCGCCTTGGGAGATCGCGCGTCACTTGTGCCAGCACGGGCCGTTGATCCAACAGGTCACCAAGCGCGACGTGCTGGCCCGCTACCGCGGCTCGTATCTGGGCCTCCTCGGTTCCCTTGTCCGCCCCATCTCGATGTTTGCGGTCTATGCCGTCGTCTTCGGCTGGGTGTTCGAGTCCAAGCTTGGCAACGGCGTTCACGAATCTAAACTCGACTTTGCCCTCGCCTTGTTTTGCGGGCTGATCGTCTATGATTTCGTGGCCGAGTGCATCGCGCGGGGGCCGACGCTCGTGCTCGCCAACCCCAACTACGTTACCAAGGTCGTGTTCCCGCTGGAAATCCTTTGCGTGTCAGCCGTCGGCGCTGCGCTGGCGCAACTGGTCATCAGCCTCATTCCGCTCCTGGGCGGCCTGCTGCTCGCCCATGGCGCCATCCCGCTCACCGCCCTTCTCCTGCCGGCCATCCTGCTGCCGATGATCCTCATCTGTCTCGGAGCAGGCTGGTTTCTGGCGAGCCTTGGCGTCTTTGTCCGCGACATCAACACCATTGTGCCCGTCGTCCTGACCATCATGATGTTCGCCAGCGCCATCTTCTACTCCCTCAGCAAGGTGCCGCCGGAGTTCCTGCCCCTGTTCCTGCTGAACCCTCTCGCCGTCGCCGTGGACCAAGCGCGCAACGCGGTGCTCTACGGCATCGCCCCCTCATGGCCACGCTATCTGCTGATGCTGGCCATCGGCCTGGTCACGCTGTCGGGTGGCTACGCCTTCTTCATGCGCACCAAACGCGCGTTCGCTGACGTGATGTAACCTGTGGCAGCGGCCTTACCGGAGATGTCCGGCGCTGCACCCGATCAGCCTGCCGTCCTTCATTTCGTGAATCCAGTCGCTGGCCTCAGCCACCTGCGAATTGTGCGTCACCAGCAGCAACGCCTTCCGCTGCCGCCGCACCAGCTCTGTCAGCAAATGAAACACGCGCTCGGAATTGGCGGTGTCGAGATTGCCCGTCGGCTCGTCGGCGAGGAGAACCCGCGGGTCGTTGGCCAGTGAGCGGGCGATGGCCACGCGCTGTTGCTCGCCGCCGGAAAGATGCTGGCTGTTGCGGCGGACCTTGTCGCCGAGTCCCACCATCTCCAGCAACATCGCCGCGCGCTCCTGCATCTCGCGCAGGTTGAGCCTGCCCAGCCGCCGCATCGGGATCATGACGTTCTCCTGCGCTGTGAATTCGTGCATCAGGAAATGGAACTGGAAAACGAACCCAATATGCTCATTGCGCCGGTGCGACACTTGGTCGTCAGTCAAGCCCTCGACTGCTTCGTTGCCAAGGGTGATGCGTCCGCCATCGGGTCGGTCCAACAACCCCATCACGTAAAGCAGGCTGCTCTTGCCGCAACCTGACGGCCCCACAATGGCATGGACACAACCCGACTGGAGTTGCAGCGACACGCCGCGCAACACATGCACGCGTGACTCTGCCTCGCCGAGATGGCGTTGGATGTCGTTGCACTGCAACGGAACGTCGGCCGAGGAAACGCTTGCGGCGACATTCATGCTCATTGGCCCGACCCCCGAAGAATGTCCACCGGCGCCAGCCGCGCGGCCCGCCGCGACGGAAAGTAGCTGGCCAAGAAGATCGCCACGAAAGCAATGGCCGTCGCGGTCAGATAATCTGTTCCGCTCCAATGCACAAGGAACCGCTTCGTGCTCAGGAAGCCCTTGATGTCCACTGGAATCTGCGACACGCCATACGTCAACGCCGCCCCCAGCACGCAGCCCAACACCGAACCGATCAACGCCACCAGAAAGCCCTGCCACAGGAAGATCGCGCTGATGTCCGCGCGCCGGTAGCCCATCGAGCGCAGCACCGCGATCTCGCGCACCTTGTCCATCACCATCAATGTCAGGATGTTGAAAATCCCGAAGCCCGCCAGCAGGATGATCGTGGAGACGGTGATCGCGGCGGAAATGCGGATCAGACTGAAGATTTGCAGACTGCCTCGCTCACGGTCCTGCCAGCTCCGCGCCCGGTGCTGGAACAACTGCTCCAAGTGTGTGGCGAGTGCCGGCGCGCGCGACGGGTCGCGCAGTTTCACCATCAAGTGCGACACGCCGTAGGGCCTTTGCAGCAAACTCTGCGCGGCTTTCAGGTGGATATACCCATACTTTTCGTCAATGAACAGATTGCCCGTCTGAAACACCGCGCACACCCGAAACGTTCGATGCTCCCCATCCAACCCGATCAGCCCGACATCCTGGCCCACGCGCGTCCGCATCTTGTCGGCCAGCTCATAGCCGAGAATCAAGCCGAGCGGCTTCACTTGAAAATCCTCGATGCTGCCGTCCACAATCTGCTCCCGCAACGTCGAGGCCTTCAAGTGCAGCGTCATGTCTATCCCCTGCACCCGGAACACCTCCTGCCGAAAATCTGTCGCCAGCGCCGCGCTGCCTTCCAGCACGGGCGCGCATGCCGCCACGTTGGAAAACTCGTTCACCACCCGCATGATCCGCTCCGGGTCGTTGATGCCTTCGTAAAACTTCCGCGGTTTCTCGTGGCTGACGTTCAACATCCCCGGCGCACCGCGGTCAAGAATGCCCGTGTGCAGTGACTGGAACCGGTTGCCGATCACAATTGCCCCCGACGTGCCCAGCGCCCCCTTGATAAAAAACCGCTCAAACCCCTGCGTCTGTGCCTGCGAGCAAATATAAAAAGCCACGCCCAGAATCACGCCCGTCAAGCTCAGCAAAATCGCCTTCTTGCGATAACCGATAAACCGCATGGCGATATACAGCGGCGGAGGCATTGTCGTTCCGGGTCAACGGTTTACCAAGACTGGCCGCACCCACTGGCCCACGTGGAGCGCATCCTGGTCCGCCACCACCACCTGTTCGCCCTCCTTCAACCCTTCCAGAACCTCCACCCGCTCCAGGCTGCGCAGCCCCGTCTTCACGGCGCGTGGCTTGACCACGCCCCCGTCCACCACAAACACCCGGCTCGACATCAACGCGCGCGTCGGGATCACCAACGACCCTTCACGCCGGCCGAGAATGATGTTCATCTCCCCTGTCATGCCCGCCATCAAATTGTCCGGCGGCGTCTCGAAACTCAGTCGCACCGCGTAACGCTGGTTCTCGCCGGCCGGAATGATGTCCGTAAGCACCGCGCTGAAATCCTTCTGTGGATAGGAATAGAGCCGCACCTGCGCCTTCATCTGCTTCTTCAACGAGCCGACATCCTCCTCGTTCACCAGCCCTTCCAGAAAATAATTCCGAGTGCAGATGAGAAACAACGGCGTGTTTTCTGCCACGAGATCGCCGCTGACCACATTGATCGCCGCAAGCACACCCTCCATCGGCGCCTTCACGTCGCAACGCACCTTGCGGTCCTGCAACCCTCCAGCCTGCTCCCGCAGCACGGTCAATCCTCGATCGATATCCACCTGCTCCGACCTCACGCGTTCTTGCAGTGCCTTCGCTTCGTTGCGCGCCCTCTCCACCTCGCTCGCCGGCGCGTTGCTCAACTGCGCCAGCTTCTCCAACCGCCCCAACGCCGCCTCCGCTGTCTTGAGCAACTGCAACGACGGCGGCCCCAGCCGTCCTTTCTCTTCGCCCGCCTTCAAGTCTGCCTCCACCTTCACTAGTTCACGGTCCAATTCGGGATTGTCGATCCGCGCCAGTGTCCAGCCCTCCTTCACGTCCATGCCTGCAACAATTTCCGTCCCCGTGTTCTTCTGCGACAACCGCACCGTCCCCGCGTTGCGAGAGCGCACCATCATACGCACGGCCGGCTGCACCTTCACCGTCCCATACACCGCCGACACCGCCGGGCCGCGCTGCACCGCAAACACCTCCGCCACAGGTCGCCCCAGCCACACGTAACCCGCGCAGCCCGCAACCACAAGCATGACCACCGCGATAACAATCGTTGTTTTCTTCATGGTGCCTGAAAAATCGCGCGCTGATAATAGCCGTATTTCCCCGTGAACACAACCGCCGCCGTCACTTGGCGGGACGGTCGCTGAAGTCGAGGTAGCGGCCGGTGACGCGATCAAACTCGGCGCGAGCGGCCTCGTTCTCGAACACGGCGAGAAGGATGCCCCGCTGCGTGGAGAGCAGATTGGTCTGGGCGTTGAGAAAATCCAGTTGCGTGGCCTCGCCCAGTTTCACGCGGGCCTCCACCAGCCTCAGCATTTCCTCCGCTTCGGTGGCGGACTGCTTGAGGGCGGTGAGCCGGGCGTCAATGGTTTCGAGCGTGCGGGCCAACACCCGCAGTTCGCGCGGCACGTTTTCTTCGAGGCGTTGCAGGGTAATCTCCATCGCCTGTCGTCCGCTCTCAATCTGGCTGCTGGCGCCGCGGACCTTGCCGGCGTCCATCACCTGCCACGTAAACGTCGCGCCGTAGCGGGTTTCGCTCTGACGCGCGTCCTGCCCGGACACGATTTCCGGGCGAACACCAAACACACCCGGCTCCGGGAAATACTGGGAAAACGCTGCCATGGCCACGAAAGGATAATAGCCGGCCTGAACCATCCGTTTCTCCTCGGCCGCCGCCTTGATCAACTCGCGCAGAAGCGCCATGTCCGGCCGCCGCTGGATGGTCTGAACCGTCTCTTTCTCCAGATCAATCTTCAGCACTGCATACTCCAGGTTGCCTGTCGGCTCCGGCAGTTGCAGCGGGCCGTTCACAGCCGGTTTGGTTCCCCTGCGCTCATCCAGTTCCGTCACGGCGTTGACATAGTCGCGCTGGGCTTTGGACAGAGCGGGTTTCAGGCTCAGAAGTTGAATCTCAGCCTGCCGAACGTTTTGGCGGCTGGCCATGCCAGCATCGAACCGCTGTTGCGCGCTACGGACATTGGACTGCAAGTGCGTCTCAATCTGCCGGTGAAGCTCAAACAAGCGCCGCGCCGCCAACGCTCGCACAAATGCCAGCCGCGTGGCGTGGAGTTGCGCGGTTACAGCACGATTCAACGTCTGCTGGGCGATGATCACCTCCAGCCTGCCACGCCGCAGCGAGGCAGGGATGCCCATGTCAAACAACGGCTGCGACACATCCGTCTGGACCATCGCATAAGGACCGCCCGGGCCGTAAAGCGAACCGCCACTATACCCCGCCGAGCCGGACACAGAAGCCCGGGGCAGCGCACGAGCCGTAAACACCGTCTTGACGCCTGCAGCCTGTTCGACGCCCGCGCGTTGCCGCCGTATGTCGAGATTCTGCTCCAGTGTCTGGGCATAGCACTCCGCCAGCGTCACCGTGTTGTGTTCAGCCGAAACCGAAATGCCGCCCGTCGCATCCGCGGCGCGCGCGGACACAGACAGCAGCAGGCTCAACAGAACGTAGCCGGGCGTTTTCACGGGCGTCGCTCCGTCGCTGGAGGCGGGGAACCCGCCGCCGGACGCGACGGCTCCTCCAGAATCGTGAAGTGGCTGGAGATGGCGCGTTGGAGGCGGGCCAGCGCGGCATTGTAGGTGAACCGCGCGGAAAGTTCGGTGGTTTGTGCGCGCGTCAGGTCCACGCGGGCTTGGAGCAGTTCCAGTTGCGTGCTCAATCCCAACGCGACGTTGGACTGCGCCAGATGGAGCGATTCCTCAGCCAGTTTGACGTTCTGCTGCTGGGTCTGGATGGTTTCCTCGGCCTGCTTCAGATCGTGGAAGGCTTGCACCACTTCGGTTTGAATGGCGTGTTCCGTGGCCTCCTGCGCCAGTTCGGCCTGCGTGACCCGTGCGCGCGTGGCCGCCGCCTTGCCCCGCGCAAGAAAACCATCGAACAACTGCCAACTCACAGCCACGCCGCCAAGATATCCACTATAATAGCTGCGCGTCGCCACAGAATTAGGCTCATTGACAACATCGTAACCTACGAACAAGTCCACCTTCGGCCGGGACGCGCTGCGGTCCACAATCAACTGCTGTTTTTGGACAGCGATTTCCTTCTCACGAACCTTGACCTCAGGACGTTGCGCCAACGCCTGGACCAGACACGTGCTCAGGTCTAATGATCGCTTGGTATATGTCAGCTCCCCCTCCACCTCGAACGACGCAACGTCATCAATGGTCGAGCGCGGCACAACGAGCGCGTCGCTGGGAACGATTTGTTTGTAGTCGCGCTTGGGGCGAACGGGTGACGCCGAAATGGCGAGCAGTTCGGCGAGCCGTGCGTGCGAGTTCAGCAGCCGGTTCTTCGCCTCCAACAATGTGGCGCGCTCCAGCGACAGGCTTACCTCGGCGCGCAAAGCATGCAAGCGGTCGGCGTTACCCACTTGCTGCCGGTGGCGCTGGTTCTGCAACTCGCTCTCCAGAAAGACGACCGCCTGCTCATGCACGGCGATCTGCGCCTTGTTTTGCAGGATCTCGTAGAACACCACCCGCGTATCCATGATGACGCGATCCAGCATGGCCTCGTATTCGAGCAACCGCGCCTGGCGGTTGAGCCGGGCAATCTGCATCTTCCCGCCCACCGCGCCGCCGGAGTAGATGGTTTCCGTCAGGCGAACGGCCACGTTCCACAACTCCGGACGCCGGCCCGGCAGCGCGCCCTCCGCCGTCATGTAGCCTTTCTCCACCCGCATATAGCTGCCGGAAGTGGTCAGACTCGGCAAGTATCCCGCGCGCGCCTCAACGATCCCGCCGGCTGCCTCTTCCAGTTTCTTCTTCGCGACCAACACGTCGGGGTTTCGGTCCAGAGCACGGTTGATGCACTCGGCGAGGGTCAGCCGCGATGACCTGGCAGGAAGCGGTGTGGTCGAAAGCGTCGCAGGCTGCTCGCCGCCCCACATCGTCAGAGGCGCGGCAACCACCAGACATAGCCAGCAGATTGTTACTCTCGGGAACAAAGCGACGGGAGTGTATCAAAGCCTCGCGCGTTGCCAATGACTTTTCGCGGATCTGCAAACAGCAACCTTGAATGGCAGGCGCGGGAACATTAGTCTCCAATGCGATAACAAAGGAATTTCGCCCGGTGTTTTTCAAGAAACAAAAACCTATCCTTGAACGTTGTGAGAGCGACCTGAACACGCGGTTGCGATTGAAGTATGCGCCCTATTACCGCGCCGCGGAATCGGCTGACGGTATCAACCTGACCGTGGACGGACGGCCGATGCTACTGATGTCCAGCAACGAGTATCTCGGCCTGAGCCGCCATCCCAAGGTGATCGAGGCGGCGAAACGCGCAATTGACCGATGGGGCGCCAGTGCGTGCGGCTCGCGTCTGGCCAATGGCAGCCGCGCCTACCACGCTGAACTGGAGGAAGCACTCGCGGCGTTTCTCGGCAAGGAAGCCTGCCACGTCACGGCGGCGGGCTACCTGGCATGCACATGCAGTATCAGTTCGCTGGCACAACGTGGCGACGCGCTGATCGTGGATCCGAACATTCACTCGTCGCTCTGGGACGGAGCGCTCCTGAGCGGCGCGAAAATCGAGCGGTTCGCGCATAACGACATGGACTCGCTGGCGAAGCTGCTGGCGGAACTCGATCCCAAACAGGCCAAGGTGATCGTGGTGGACGGTGTGTATTCAATGGAAGGGCATATCGCACCCATGCCACGGCTGGTGGAACTGGCCGAGCAACACCAGGCGGTCGTGGTGGTGGACGAGGCGCACAGCATTGGAGTCCTCGGCCGGAATGGCCGCGGCGTGTGTGACCAGTTTGGCGTGACCGAGCGGGTCGAACTGATTTGCGGCAGTTTCTCGAAGGCGCTGGCAAGCACGGGCGGATTCGTGGCGGGCAGCCGAGCGCTGATCGAGTATCTGCGCACTAATTCGCGGCAGATCATCTTCAGCGCCGCGATCAGCCCCGCCGCCGCGGCGAGCGCCCGCGCGGCATTGCACGTCATGCAGAGCGAACCGGATCATTACGAGCGGCTCTGGGTAAACTACCGGCATCTGAAGGCGATTCTGGAAGGGCTCGGTTTGGATTTCTGGAATAGCTCGACGCCGGCGTTGCCGATCGTGGTTGGCGACAAGATGAAATGTTACGAACTATGGAAATCCCTGTGGGACCAGGGATTTTTCACGGTGATGTCGTTGCCGCCGGGCGTGCCGCCCGGCAAAGACATGCTTCGCTGCGCCGTCACTTCAATGCACACCACCGAACAACTCGATCGCTTCGGCGACGCACTGAAGGTGGCCATGAAACGCGCGGGCGTTCAACCAAAGGCTTAACCGCGGCGTTACGGCTGGGACTTGGCGGCCACGTCGTTAGGAGGGTAATCCAAATCCGCGGCTACTTGTTCGCGAATCGCCAGCGTGAACCGTTCGATGATCTCAGCACGTGTGCCACCGGTCGCCTCGAATTGTGCCGGATGGAGTGGCGTGTGCAGAATCGCTTCCACCTTTCCCCGATAGCGGTCTGGCCATGAGAGACTCTTGAACAAACTCTGCACGCCGCGCAGGCTGATCGGCAGCACCGGCACGCCGGTGAGCAGTGAGATGAACGCGGCGCCGTGCTTGAAATCGCCCAACTGGTCGTGACGTTCTCCTTCACAAGCGATGACAATGCAGCGTCCCGCCCGCAAATGCCCGACCAGTTCGCGGATCGCCGCAACGCGGCGGGTATCCTTTTCAACGCGATTGTCTATCGCTACACAGGGAATAGCTTTCACAATACCGCCAATGATCGGCATGCCAAACAGACCTTCCCAAGCCGCAGGAACCGGCAACTCGCCTGTAACCTCATAAAACGCTGCCAGCCCAAGGAACAGGTCGTAATGCGAGCCATGGTTTGCGGCAAGTATGTAGGCCGCGGGGAGCGGCACCAATTCAGCGTTTCGGACACGGAGTCCAAACAACCGCTTGAACGTCCACAGAAACAGGCGCTGCACCGCCCGCGAATGCACGAAGCGCCGCCAGAACCACGACGGCGCATAGTGGGGATTCACGGCCTCGAAGCGATTGTCCATGTTAAGTCCGCCCCAACTCAATAGCCCATCAACCCGCAACAACGCGTGCAAACCGGCATCAGACCGTCCCGACTGACACTGCATCGGAATTTCCGGTAAGCCTCCGAGTTCCACAGCTCGGTGATGGTGGCATTCTTGACGTTGCCAACCACGTAGTCGTGGTAGTCGCGGCACGGGGAAATGTCCCCGTTGCTGTTAACCTCGACGACTTGGTAGATCGAAACGCACTGGTTGTAACCAAACCGTGCGGCATGATCCGTGTAGTAAGCCTTCAAGTTCTCCCGCCCCGTGATCGGCGGAATGATGCTCACCGGCGGCGCCGACCACGGCCGCGATTTGGCAAGCAGCCCCTCGATCTGGCGATCCAACTCATCGTGGTCCGCCGACTTCCAGTCACCATCCCAGCCGCGATGCCGCGTCGGCACGAAACCAAACCGCCGCAGGAAATCCTGCTCGTGCGCCGCCGCGCTTTCCTTGTCTATCCACCACGAGAGGTAAAACACGAACAGGTCCACCTTGTCCCGGAACGCGTCGTAAATGTCGCCGAGATGTTTGAGGTTGCCCTCCGAGATCGTTGTCAGCGAAGCGATCACGGGCAGGCCACGACCGTTCCTGCCTCTCGCTTCGCGCACCGCATCGAGGCCGCGCACAATGTCGCGGAAGTTGTCGCCGCTGCCCGGCGAAGGGCGCATCCGGTTGTGCAGTTCAGCGCAATGACCGTCAATCGAGACCTGCAAGAGAAACAGCGGCGCCTCGACAAGCTGATGCGCCGAGGCAGCCACGCGCGAGCCGTTGGTGGCAATGGCCGTCGGCAAGCCCATCGCCGACGCGCCGGCAATCAAGTCGAGGATACCTTTGTAGAGCATCGGCTCGCCGCCCCAGAAATAGACCACCGGACGATGACCGTGTTGCACCAGGTCTTTCATCAACTCCAGATAGCGTTCGGTCGAAACCTCCCTGTCCCTGAGTTGTGTCAGGCTTTCGTCTCGAAGATAGCCGCGGTCGCCCCACTGGCCGCAGGTGTGGCAGCGCAGGTTGCAAACATCTGTGATCCGGAAGCTGACCTGGCGAATCTTCCCCGCCTGGCCGTTGCGGCGGAAGGGCCGGGAAAGATTGAAGAGCCGTTTATCAAACTCCAACGCTGCCAGCTTGCGGCCGATCCAAAAATGCGGCACCACGCGGCGAAAGTTCTTCGCCACGACTCCAACTGCGACGCTGCTCCGTTTAGCCATAATGATGATGCCGTCGCTGAAACTCCTGTCCTTGCGCCGGCAGGTTGGTTATCATAGCCGCATCAGACGTTCAAACAAGCGCCCATATTGCCTATGGCCAGAATACTTTACGGAGTTCACGGCACCGGACATGGACACGCCGTGCGGGCACTGACAGTTGCGCGCCATTACCCGCAACATCAGTTCCTCTTCATCAGCCACAGTCACGGCGCGGAACTACTGAAGCGCGAGTATCCACTCATCGAGTGCTACAACCCCGAGACGCCGGTGGTAGCCCACCGTGTAAACGCGCCCGCCGCAGCGATGAGCATGTTGCGAACATGGGGCCGGCAGCCCATCCTGACCCGGATGCTGCTCCGCGAAATTGAGCGGTTTCAGCCCGACGTGGCCATCACAGATTACGAATACTTCGTTCCACGCGCTTGTCGAGCCGCCGGTCTGCCGTGTTTGTCGGTGGATCATCAACACATCGTCACCTGCTCGCGACACAACGTGCCGCCGCATCAACTGGCCAGCTACATCGCCACGACCGTGGCCATCCGTGGTCTGTTCAGCACGGCGTCCGCTTACCTAGTCATCTCGTTCTTCCACCCACCGCTGCGGCCCAATGCCAAAGCCAGAGTCGTGCCGCCCATCCTCAGGGAAAACCTCTTCCGCCTCGGTCCCAGTGACGGCGAACATGTGCTGGCGTATCACGCCTACGCGACCTCGCCGGGCTTCTACGACTTCCTCCACGCCATCCCACGGCCCGTAAAAGTCTATGGATCAAACCGCACCGGCAGCGACGGCAACCTCCAGTTCCGACCGCGCTCCGAGGACGGCCTGCTCACCGACCTAGCCTCGTGCGCTTATATCATTTGCAGCAGCGGGCACACGATCATCTCCGAGGCGCTCTATTTCGGCAAACCACCGCTGGTCATCCCGGTCAGCGGCGCGTTCGAGGAATTCCTCAATGGTCACTACATCGAGACGCTCGGCTACGGCCGTTGTCACGAGGGCCTGGCGCCGCCGGTCAGCCTCATTCCAGAGATCGAGTCGAACCTGGGCCAATACCGGAAGAATATCCGGGCGGAGAATTTCTGCGGCAACACCGAGATCTTCGGCCTGCTCGACGCTTTCATCGAGAAGAAAACGCTGCCATGCGCATCCTGATTCTAACCTCCAGCACTGGCGGCTGCCACGACATGCGGGCGCGCGCGTTCGCCGAATGGGCGCAAGCTGAGCCGCAACTTGGCATTGCCGTCGAATCGCACCACCCGCTGGAGGACTCGCATTGGCTCTACGCGTTCGGCGTCGGACTCTACAACCGGATTCAACGCACCGCCCCCCTGCTCCATCACGCCTACTTCAACTTTCTCGAAGCCGCCTCCGTCATTCGCACGGCGACACCGCTCGGCGCAGATCGCTTCCGCGCCGTGTTGGAGTGGGTGCGGCCGGACGTGGTGCTCAGCGTCCATGACTCGCTCAACCACACTTTTTTCGATTTCGCGCGCGCGGTGCTCGGCCGGAACCATGTGCGCTGCGTGACCTACTGCGACGAGTTGCACGGCGGCTACGGTTTCAGCCGGCACTGGGTCAACCCGGCGGTGGACCTGTTCATCGGCGTGGCGCCGGAAACCTGCGCAGCGGCCATCCGCTGGGGTATGGCACCAGAGAAGACCTTCGTCGGCGGCTTCATGACACGACGGTTCTTCTGCAACCCTGTTGAGCCAGAGCCGCGCGAGCCACAGGAGTTCGTCCTCCTGTTGATGGCTTCGGGTCACGGCGCGCAGAACCACATTGGTTTTCTGGAATCGCTGAAACGGCAGCGCATGGAAGCGAGGGTCGTAGCGCTCTGCGGCGCATCGGCAGAGGCGGCGCGAGCGGTCGCCGCATGGGCCACCGCGAATCCGTCGTTGTCCGTGCGGGTATTGCCGCACAACACGAACATCGGACAACTGATGCGCTCGGTTTCAGCCGTTGTGGCGCGGCCCGGCGCGGGCGTGTGCAGCGAAGCCATCGTCAGCCGTTGCCCGCTGCTGCTCAACTGCCTCGGCGGGCTGATGCCGCAGGAACTCATCAACGTGAAGTTCTGCCGCAAGCACGGACTGGCGGAAACCGTTCGCCGGACGGACGACCTGGCGCGGCTGGTGGCTGCATGGAAGGCAAACCCGGCCCTGCCAGCCGGCATCCGCGAGCGGATGAATGCCGTCTGTCCGCGCACTGGCCCGCGCGAGATTCTTCAGAGAATCGCCGCGCTCGCTTCTAGCCGGTAGACGTCGTGTCGCCACAGACGCGGTTTCGGCACAGAAACTCCTCCGCCCATGCGGTCTGGTCGGCGGAGTGAACCAGGAGATCATCCAGCCGCATCAGCACGCGCGCCCGCAGCTCGCTGATCCGCGCCGCGTCCTTTCTTGGCACGTGCTTCGAGACAATCCAACAACCGTCGCCTGAACACCTCGCCGCTTCCCATTTCGAGTCAGCGTCCGGCCCGTCGAGGATGAACACCCGTTGCGGACTAACACCTCGCTCCCCCATGCCGCCCGGCTCCAAGCCGAGCGATTGCACGCGCGCCCATTCCTCTTGCACGGCGCGGAAGGTCGTGCAGGTGATCCAGTGATGGAGCGGATAGTGTGTCAACAGCAGCGGCTTGAAAGGCTCGCCGCTCTGTATCATCTCGCAGGCATTCCCCCAGAAGGAACTGAAGAGCCGTGTCACCGCCGTCCGCAACGGATGCCGGCGGACCGCCTCCCACTTCTTCGGCCAGCCGGCGTCTTCCCAGCGCCAGCAATCCAGCGCGGCGGGCGGGCGCATCAAGCCCAGCACGGTCGCATACAGCCAGCGTTTGCGCTTGGCCATGCGCAACAGATAATCCATGCCGTAGTTCTTGTTGCCCGGCTCGTGGCAGAGAATGCGCGCGACACGCTCCCATTTGCCGTCGGCGACAAACCATTGCTCGCTCAGGCCGACGAAGCGGATGCGCTGGCGGTTGAAAAGAGCCTGACGATACGGCCAGCGCGAGGTTGCCTGCGACGAGCCATTCCAGAGCGGGAAGATGAACTCAAAGCCGCTGGTGTCAGCCGCCGGCTCCGGCGCAGCCCGGAAATTCCGGAACCATTCCACCAGTTGAAGGCTTGGAAACTCGTCGGCGTCGGGGCGGAAGATCCAGTCGTGACGGCACTGTTTCCACGCGAAGATGAAGTGTGACTCATGCGCAAACCGGCGCGGCCTCTCGAAGAAACGTCCGCCATGCGCTTCCACAAGCGAGCGGACATCGTCAAGGTCCGGCCCGTCGTGGACCACGACGAGATCGTCGTAACAGCCTTCCGCATGAGCCAGCAGGCGCGAGAGGAAATCCCGCTCCCGATACAGGCAAACCACCATGGAAACAGCAGGCATAGGTCAATCGGCAGCTTTTTCAGGTCACCAAAACAGAATGCTCTCCAACCGTCGCGCGTAGCGGCGGCCCACCGCTTCGGCGCTGAAGCGTTCCCGCACATCGCGGGCGGCCTGCGCGCCGAGCGCGGCGCACAACTGCAGGTCGGCGGCAAGTTTCTCCATACACGCCGCGGCATGGTCCACATCCGGCTCGGCCCACTCGGTGCCCCTGATGTATTCATCAATATGATGTTCCAAGCGCGTGAGATGATAGCGAACCGGGAAACCGTTCTGCGGCGTCACATACTCAGCCGTCGCTGACCAGTCGGTGCTGATCACCGGCTTGCCTAGGAACATCGCCTCCGCCACGCACAGGCCAAAACCTTCCGCATGATGAAGCGACACAAATGTGTCGCAGCAGGCCATCAACTCATAAACCTCATGCCGGGCTAGCGTGCGGTCTATCAGGAACACATTAGGCAACCCAGCAAGCTGTTCGCGCAACCGCTGCATGTCGGCGGCGTTTCGCGATGCGTTGTGCGTCTTGAGCACCAACCCTGTCGCCGGATTTTTCGAGACGACCCGGCGGAAGGCTTCCACCACCGCCTCGGGATTCTTGCGCGCAGCCAGCGAGTTTAAATCAAACACAAACAGAAACAGGAAGAGCCGCTCCGGCAATCCAAACTTCGCCCGGAAATCCGTCCCGGCCGGCGGCGAAAACTCGATCACGTGCGGCATGGTCAACACCGGCACCGGCACGCGCATCTGGATGGCTTCCGCCGCAAAACGCGATGGACACCAGATTTCGTCGAAACACCGCGCGTGCCGCACCCAGTCTTCGGGGAACTCGCGCGTCTCCCACGCCCAGTAGGCAATGTTGTAACGCCCGCTCATCCAGCCGGCGCCGTGGTATTGCTCGATCTCCTCCGCTTCCCGCACGTTGATGTGATACAGGCTCACGGGCTGCGTCATCACTTCCGACAGCCGCGCCTTCACCATCTCATCGCCTTGGGGACTCGTCAGCGGAATGCGCAAGCGCACCAAACAAGTAGGAACAGCGGCTGCGTCCGCCGCGCGCACCGAGCAACGCGCCGCGTCACCCATGCTGTGCTCCGACAAAAAATGCCCCACGATGTTTAAGCCCGGACGGACCTCTTTCCTCAAGACCGGCCCCGGGGCGGCGGCGTGTCCGCGAAAATCCACAACCAACTCCCCGTCCACCGAGACCGTGACCAACCGCAACCGGCGATGTTGAAGAGTGCGAAACTGCCAGTCACGCATCCGCTTCCAGAGCGCCAAGGGCATTGGCATCGCCAGTAAACTCCATGCAATCCCGGCAAGAACCTCCGCCACCGTCACGTTCCTCAACCGGAAACCGAGTCGAAAACCCTGCCGGTCGTCGGGTCGTGGCGGAAGCACGCCCTCGATGACAAACTCGCTTTGCGCGGGCGTATGGCAAAACAGCGGGGTGCTGTCGAGCGACACCTCCAAGGCCGGAGGTTTGGAGACACGCGGCCATGCGGCAATCCATCCTTCCCAACGTTCCCTCAATCGCACGATCCCTGCGGCGTGAAAGAACTTCTGCCAGCCTTTCTCGAAAGCATGCACCCGGGCCGGCGCTTCCCATCGCGCCTTGTAAGGGAGATTCGGCGCAATGAGCTTGCCCTCCACACGAATCGTCTTGCCCCACAGGCCCACCGGCAATTCCACGTCCGCCATCCCGTAGGGAATGCAGGCCGAATCCCGGTCCAGTTCGTCGAAACGGAAATTCCGCGGCGACCATCCCGCCCCCGGCCGCCCCGTCTCGTATGTTGAAACATCCTCGCTCATCTCATCTCCGATGGTTTCCGCCCATCTTCCACTTCGGCGGCCGCAGCGGCTCTTTTGGCTATCTCGCTTCTGAGACCGAACATGCTCCCGCCCAAATCGCATTGGCCGAGGTATCTGACAAGGCGGCTGGGATTCCGCCGTCGCATCTCGGCCAACCGGCTCCAGAAGTGGAACGAAAGCGGCGGCACAATTCCCTGCGCCACCATCAATCTCAAGAACTGACGCAGCGCCCGGAGTTTGCCAGTCCACGTTACCCTGGCCGCCACCGTCTGAAGAGGCAATCGCTCGCCGCGAGCGGCGGCCATGGCGCGACGCGTGGGGCGCATCTCCAAACAGGAGCGGCAGGCGCGGGCGAGGTAGCGGGAAGGTTCGTAGAGATAGTCCCACGCGTCCGCAAACTCTTGCATGATTTCCGATTCGGGCCGGGTCGGGACGTAGTTCAACCGGCCGCCCGTTGTTTGTCCGCTGGTTCGCTCCTTGAGCAGTCGGCCCTCTTGCTTCAGGCGGTTCCAGAGCCTGGTGTTCGGCAGCACTTGGAGGACGTTGAGCGCCACCACCGGCACGCCCGCCGTCTGGACGAACTCGCAGATGCGACGGCCCGCGCCGGGGCGTTCGTTGTCAAAGCCGAGCACGAAGCTGGCGATGACGGAGAGTCCGTTCTTGTTGATGGCGCGCAACGATTCCAGAAGCGGATGGCGGATGTTCTGATGCTTGTGGTTGAGTTCAAGCACAGCCTCGTCCGGCGACTCCACGCCAATGAAGACGTGGGAGAAGTTGGCCGCCGTCATGAGGTCTATCATCTCCAAGTCGCCGCCCAGATCCACGGACGCCTGTGTCCAGAAACCGAAGGGATGGCCCCGGCTCTCCATCCATGGGATCAGTTTGCCGAGGATGGCGCGCGCGTGGGTCTTGTTGCCGATGAAATTGTCGTCGCTGACAAAGACCAGTCCGCGCCATCCGGTCCGGTAGAGCGTCTCCAGTTCTTCGATGACTTGATCGGCTGTCTTGCATCGCATCTTGCGGCCAAAGAGGCTGATGATGTCGCAGAACTCGCAGTCATACGGACAACCGCGCGAAGTCTGGATTGCCATGGTCACGTAATCGCCAGCGTGCAACAGGTCGAAACGCGGCACGGGTGATGCTCCCATCTGGGGCTTTTCGGAGGACTCAAAAACCCGCCGCGCGTTGCCGGTTTTGAGGGCTTCCAGAAATTCTGGCACGATGTTTTCGCCTTCGCCGCGAATAACGTAGTCCGCGCCGGCTTCGAGGACCGGTTCCGGAACGGACGTGGCATAAGGCCCGCCGGCCACCACGGTCTTGCCTCTGGCCTTGGCCTCCCGCACGACGCTTAACAGGCTGTCCTTCTGGACGATCATCCCCGAAACAATGACCATCTCCGTCCAGCTCCAATCGTCTTCTTCGATGGGCCGGACGTTGAGGTCCACAATGCGCAAGTTCCATTGGCGCGGCAGCAGCGCGGCCACGGTGGCGAGTCCCAGTGGAGCGACCACTGCCTTCGCCTCCATGGTCGCGCATGTCTGTCGAAGACTCCAAAACGAAAGCGGCAATTCTGGATTAACGAGCAATGCGTTCACGATCCACGACTCCCGTCTTGAATCCCATAGTATCGGCGCAAGAACCAATCCAGCCATCGCGCTGGCAGAAACCGGGCTGCCCATGGTCCGAGCTTCGCCTGAAAGAAGCTGCCTACCGTGACCACCGGCGGCGGGTTCGGGGTATTAATGACACTCCAGACCGTCTCGGCCACGCACCGCGGCGGCGGCGCGGCGGCCATCTCGCGCCGCTGGACTTCCCAGACCGCTTCCTGGCGCGCGCGGTCGGTGTCGGCAGCGACGCGGCGCGTGGCCGTATGAAACGCCGTGTTGATATCGCCGGGTTGCACGTCCACCACGCGGACCGGCATCCCGGCGAGTTCGAGGCGCAGGCACTGGCTGCACGCGCTGAGTGCGGCCTTGGCGGCGCTGTAGGCGGCCATATAGGGAATCGGAAACGCGCCAGCCAGCGACGTGATATTAATGATGACGCCGCAACCACGCTGGCACATGGCCGGCAACGCGAGGCGGGCCAGTTCGAGCGGGCCGTGCAGGAGCAGTTGGAATTGCTCGCGCTCCAGCTCAACCGGCACAAACACGGTTGGACCAAAAACGCCAGAACCGGCGTTGTTGATCAGCACGTCAAACCCACCCGCCGCGCGCTGTGCCTGCGCGAAACCTTCACGAATTGATGCGTCGGTGGCCAAATCCATGCGCACGGGATGAAAATGCGGAAGCTGCGGCAGCTTGGCCGTGTCGCGCGATGTGCCCCAAACTTCGCAGCCGCGCGCGGTGAGCAGGCGTGCGATTTCCAACCCGATGCCGGAACTGGCGCCGGTCAGCAAAACGGTTGGCGGACGTTTACTCTCCATGTTCCCAACGCCGGAGCGCGAGGCAGACGTTGGAACCGCCGAAGCCGCTGGAGTTGCTCAACGCAACCCGTGGCGCGTCAGCGATCGGACGCGTCACGATCGGCAGACCCTTGCATTCGGGATCCAACTCGGTGATGTGCGCGGAAACGGGCGTAAACCGTTCCTGCAAGGCAAGACAGCAGAAAGCCGCCTCCATCGCGCCCGCCAGCGACAAACCGTGGCCGGTGAGGCTCTTGGTGCTGCTGATGAACGGGACTTTGCCGCCGGCGAACACCTGCCGGATGGCGCGGCATTCGCTGACGTCGCCGATCGGCGTAGAAGTGCCGTGCGCGTTGATGTAATCCACCTCGGACGGCTTGAGGTTCGCGTCTCGCAACGCTTCCTTCATGGCCCGCGCCAGCCCGTCGCCGTTCGGGTCAGGCGCAATGACGTTGTAGCCATCGGAGGCTTGTCCCCAACCAATCGCCTCGGCAGCGATGGCTGCGCCTCGTCGTCGTGCGTGCTCCAGATTCTCGACGACGAGAACGCTCGCGCCGCCGGTGCCGACGAAACCGTCGCGTTTCACGTCGAAGGCGCAGGGAGATTTTTCCGGGGCGGTCTGCACGCTGAGCGCGCGAATGCTGGCGAACGGGAGAATGCTGAATCTGTTGCAGTCTTCGGCGCCGACGACGAAGACGATGTCCTGCCGCCCCTGCCGGATCAGGTCCAGCGCCAGCCCCAAAGCATGGGCTGACGACGAACAGGCGCTGGAGCAGCCGAGCGAGCCACCCTTGAGTTTGAAACAGGAGACAAGGTTGATGTAGAGCGAGCCGGGAATGCTGTTGACGATGGCCATCGGCTGGCAACGAGTCACGCCGCGCGTAACCATCGTGTGGAGGTTTTCATAGGCCATCCACATCGATCCAGCCGAAGCGCACATCAGTCCGGTGCGCGAGTTGGAAACCTGCTCAGGCGAGAGCTGCGCCGCACGAATCGCCTGCTGCATTGCGCAAAAGGCGTAGAGGGCATTGGGTGTCATCGGCCGCAGTTGCTCGCGGCTGAGTGGGTATTCGGCCGGATACGTCCAGTCTTCGAACAGCGCCGTCGGAAAACCGAATCCCTTGACGGTGCCAGCCAATTTCACCGGCACATCGGGACCGGCGAACTCCGGGAACAGTTCCACACCAGTGCGGCATTCCTTGAGGCTACGCAGGACCTGTTCGCGGCTGTTGCCGATGCTCGTGATGAATCCCAACCCTGTAACGACAGCGCGTTTCATGGGCGGCATGGTTGACACTGCGTCACACGGACGCGGCTGGCGGCGGGACGGCCGCCGGGACGGTTGTCGCCGGTTCCTCTGGCACCAACTGCTCGCCAAAAGCCAACACCAGCCGATCAATCGCTGCAACGCGGTCGCCGTTGGAACTGGCCGAGCAACTAAAAATGGCCACGGGGTCGCGGAGCTTGACCAGCTTGCCTTCAAACGTCAGTTGCTGGCCGGGCCTGACCTTGCGATAGACGTGCGCGCCGTCCAGCGAGGCAAAGAAGACGTGGTTGGCCTTGATCTCCTTGGCCAGCAGCTTGGGAGCCTTCTCCAGCACCCACAGGCAGGCTGCCTGCCCCAATGCCTCAAACAACACTGAGGCTGGAAAAATCGGTTCGTCCTTGAAATGACCCGCCAAGAAAAACTCGTCGCCCTTGACCTGATACCTAGCTTTGACCGTTTCATCCCCCAACTCGGCGCCGTCCAGAAACAGGAACGGTGGCTGCTGCGGTAACACCAGTGCGATGTGCTCGCGGCTGTATTGTTTCGTGGCAGGCGCGGCCATTACCCCGGCGACCTTGTGTTGGAGAAACTGGTTGAGCTTGCCCAGCGTGCGTATTTCCTTCAACTCCTCGTTGTTAATCTGCACTTTGAGCGTTTCCTCGATGGTGAGCACGATTTCCAACAAGGTCAGTGAGTCCAACCCCAGGTCTTGGATCAATGAGGTATCATCGCTCGCGTTTTCCAACCGCATGCCCGCGTTCGCCGGCTGGTAACGCCGGATAACCCCATAGACCACAGTGCGAAGGGCTACTGGATCGCCGTGCTCGCGGAAACGGATCGCCGCCTCAACGGTTTCCGGCCTGCACCGTCTCAGCGTTTCCTTCAGATCGGCGATGTCTTTTTCTGACAGAGTGTTGTTCATTGTGAAATCGCCCACAACTACTTTGCGACTCGCGCCGAGCCAATACCAATCACCCATCGAGAAAGCAACTGCTTTCTTCCGCTCTGCGCGCTAGTCTCAAGACCATTCTCAGGCTGATGAGATGAGCGACGCCAGTCAACCTATCATAATCGCGGTCCTGCTCCAAGACTTGGAGTTTGGCGGCACGCAACAATATGCGATCCGCCTGCTGAGGCACTTGGACCGCGTAAAGTTCTCGCCCGAACTGTGGGTTCTGCGGGGTGGTAACGACATGACCTCGCTGGCTGCTGAAGCGGGAATCAATGTCGTCCGGTTCTCCAGCGCCAGGTCGGTAACGCCGCTCGCTCTCGCCCGTCTGGCGTGGCGGCTGTTTCGCTCACGGCCGCAAATTCTCTACACGCTCACCGTCGTGCCCAACATCTGGGGCAGGATTCTGGGGGCGCTGGCGCATGTGCCAATCATCATCTCCGGCTACCGCAGCCTCTTGCCGCGCCAGCACGAGCGGCTTCTGTGGCGTCTGTCCGATAGAATCATCTGCAACGCGGAAGCTTTGAAAGAAATCATGGCCCGCCGGTTCGCGGTGGCCCCGGATCGCATCGCGGTCATCCCCAACGCCGTGGACGCCGATTGGTTCCGCCCGGAGCCGGCCGCCAAGGACTCGCAACCCACCGTCGCCTTCGTGGGCCGGTTGGTCGCCGAAAAAGATCCGATGAACCTGCTGGAAGCGTTCCGGCTGGTGGCAACGCGACTCCCGCAAGCACGGTTCGAAATAGTCGGCAACGGGCCGTTCAAACCGGAAATGGAAGCGCGCATCAGAGCCTGCTCGCTAGAGTCGAGAATCACACTGATGCCGGCAACCGCCGATATTCGTTCGGCACTGCGCAAGGCTTGGGTGTTCGCGCTGGCGTCCGCCTCGGAGGCATCGCCCAACGTCATCATCGAAGCGATGGCAATGGGCCTGCCCGTCGTCGCCACGCGCGTCGGCGGCATTCCCGAATTGGTCGTGGATGGAACCACCGGTTTGCTGGTGGAGCCGCGCAATCCCACAAGCCTCGCCGAGGCGATCATTTCGTTGCTCACGGATGAAACGCGACGGCGCTCGATGGGAGAGAAAGGCCGTGCGAGAGTTCTGGCCCGTCACAGCATTCAGACGATGGTCAACCAGACCGAGCGCGTGTTGCTGGAGGCGTTCCACCAACAGAGCCTGTGAGCATGGGGGGGCAAGTGTTGGCCTGCGAATCAGATCGAGAAAAGGTCCCAAAGCGCGGGGACGGAGACGGGCCTGCAAAACTGTGGAGGAGGGAGAGAATGAAAGAAGAAAGGCCCGCGTTAATAGCGAGCAATAAGTCAGACGGGAAATCTTGGTCTATATGAAAAGCCTGGAACATCGAAAAGTCGGGCGGGCTTGGCGGGTGCTCCAACGGATCGCGACGCAGCCGGCCACGCTCCTGACGGTCCTGCGGGAAGCATACCGAACCAACGTGGACATTCCTCTCGACCGGGCGCTGCGCGCAGGTCGGAGCGGCATGCCCGCCGTGCTTAACCTTGAACTGACACGTCGCTGCAATCTGCGCTGCCGGATGTGCCCCCAACCTCGTCATGTCGCTGCAACTTCGCAGAAACTCGACTGGTATGATCCCGCGCAGGAACTGCCATTGGCCACCTGGGTGCACGTTCTCGACCAAGCCGTCGCCTTCAAGCCGCGGCTATACATCACCGGTGGCGAGCCGTTGCTCTATCCCGCCTTCGACGCGCTCGTCCTCGAAGCCAAGCGGCGCCGCCTGTTCGTCGAGGTGCAGACCAACGGCACGCGCCTCGCCAAGGTGGCGGATCTGCTGGTGGAATGCGGCGTCAACATCATCACCGTGTCCATTGACGGACCGCCGGCGGTGCATGACGAGATACGCGGCGCGGCGGGCACGTTTGACCGTCTGCGCGAGGGCGTGGAAGCCATCTTGGAAGCGAGGCGCAGGCATGGAAAACCCGGCCCGCTCCTGCGTGGCGCCTGCGTCATCACGCAGCGCAATCTCCAGGTGCTCGATGATCTGGTGGCTGCGGCCACCGCGCTGGGACTCGACAGCATGCGTTGCGAGCATCCCATCATTGACACGCCTGAAAACACCGCCCGCCACAACGCGGTGTTCACGCCCGAATTCGCCACTGCACACGGCATGCCGATGGTGGCCCCGTCGGTCATGGACGGGGAGTATTACGAGAACGAGATCGCCGTGGAGGATCTGCCGCTGTTGCGCGAGAAGTTGAGACAGGCCCGCCAGCGGGCCGGCGGCATGCCGTTCGTCGTGCTGCCGGAGTTGTCCGACACCGCGCTGCGAGCTTACTACTTCGACATGGACTTCCCGTTCGCGCAAACCTGCAACGCGCTCTGGAAAGTTTGCAAGATCGCCTCGGACGGCTCGGTCCTGCCTTGTCTGCACCTCGTCATGGGCAATGTGGCGAAAAAATCGCTGGCTGACATCTGGAACGGCAGGCCGATGGTGAACTTCAGGAAGCTGGTTCGCCGAGGCCTCTTTCCCGGCTGTGCGCGGTGCTGCCGGCGGAGTTATGCCGCGGACCGTCGCCGGACGGCCGCGTCAATACGAACGGTTCCTGTGGCACGCTAGCCTGCCGTTCCGTCAGTGACGCTGCAGGCGAAGAGGTCTTTTCTGTCAAAGTGCTGTTCATGCTCCTGGTTTGCCACGAATCGTCCGCAAATACGCGGGCTGCCAATTATCAATCGCCCTATCAGATAGTAACTGCACTTTCGCTTTTCGCGCCTAGCGTGGCTGCGGATGCGCCGACGGCCGCAAATGTGTGGTGGTGGAACCCCGCAATCCCGCGAGCTTCGATGAGGCAATCATCGCACTACTCACCGACGAAGCACGGCATCGCTTACAATGGGAAAGAACAACCGCGAGACACTCACCACCGGTCACAGCATTCAATCCATGGTCCGCCAGACCGAGCAAGTGCTGCTGGACGCGTTCCGCCAGCGGAGTTCGTGAATGCGGGGCCGATGTTGCCTGGCGAATCAACTTGAGAAAAGGTTCCATGCGGCTGTCAAAAGCCGGTCTGGCACGCTGTTCATCGGGGCATCTTTGCAGTGTTTGCAGGGAGCCGACTTGGGCGCGAATCCCGACAGGGCATGTCTCCATTGTGCGAAGGAAAGCCCGGCATAAATGTCGAAGATGGTTTCTTGCGCCACATTGCCCAGGACGCAGGGCGCATGCCGGGGATGGTCGCTGCGAAGGTTGCAGCAAGGCATGACGTTGCCGTTGAAGTCCATCGTGAAATTCCTGAAGACAAACAAACAGGGATTCTTCCGCACAAAACAGGCCGGCGACAACCAGGCGACGCTCATGCCGCGGTCAACGCCCTCTTTGCCCTGACCAAAATCGTGGCAGCGGGCGTCCATTTTCATGCCGGACGCTTCCTTCAGGAAATCAACAAACACACTGGCGCGCGCTTTCCGACGGACTTGAAAACCCATGCTGACTCTCTTCGAGAACTTCTCGATCTGCTCCAAGGCGGCCTGCGAAGACCATGCGACGCCTTCAGGCAGGTAGATGCTGATGGCAAGATAATTCAACCCCAAGGATTGCAGCCGCAGGATTCTTTCGTGGCTCAAGTAATCCCCATTGGTGATGATTTTCAGACAGGCGCGGGGCGACAGGCTTCGGGCTTCAGCGATGTAATCAAAGATCTCCTCCCGTGCCAACGGCTCTGAATACCGCGAATAGGCAATCGTGCCGGCGTAGTCAATCTCCGCAAGTTCATTGAGAACCTTGCGATGGAGAGCGCGATCGAAAACCTGCTTGTTAGTTTTCCGATCCAAGGTGCTGTTGGGACAAAACACGCAGGTGCGGTTGCAGAAAGCGTGAGGCTCAAACTCGACGTAGTTGACCAGCGACTTGAACAGACGGGTCTTCTTCTTCGAATCCAACTTGCCGCCAAAAACACCCGGCTCCGCCAGGCAACGCGCCAGAGAGCTGTTTTCGGTCAGCAGCGCGGCAAGTGTCTTGAACATTGATCGTGTCATTTGCTTCTGAACGCATCCGCTAGAAACGCGGACACCGCGCGCGGCTCAATCCGCTCGACGCACAGGGCGCTCTGGTGAACGCAACGCCAGCCGCAGCCGAAGCAGGCCATCTCATTGACAAACCAACGCTGGCGATCGGAATTCCGCCACGGACCAAAAACGCCGGGCTGTGCTCCAGTTGCCAGCACTGCGACGGGCAGGTCCAACGCGGTCGCCAGATGCGCCGTAAACGTATCGGCGCTCAGCACCGCAGCACACTGCGCCAGCCCGGTTTCCAGTTGTTTCAAATCCCACTCGCAACAGATGCGGACGCTGCCCATCTTTGAAATCCCGGCCAGATGGGCGCGGAGCCGCTCCAACGCGCCGCACTGCGCCGCTTCACCGATCAGCAAGACGTCAAATGTGTTTGATTCCGCCAGTTGCCCGCAGGTCAGACCAATTAACTCATCCGGCAGCGACTTGAGCCGGGATGATGTGCCGGGCACAATGCCCAGCACCGGCTTCTTCGTGGCGGATCGCGGAAGATCGCATTTCAAGCGCGGACGCAATTCGGAGGCGTTGATGAGACCGGGGCCGCAGATATTCAGAACCGCCGCATGAGCTTCAAGTTCCAGACACGTCGCGCCATCTGGCGATACCTGACGCGGATAGGGTGCGTGCAGATCAAAGTGCCGGCGTTCCACCCGCCGCACGCCAGGCGACATCCAAGGATGGTCCACCAGACCAATTTTCTGTTCCGCACGGATCGAGGCCCACGCCGACCAAAGCGCCGGCTTGCGATGATGCGTCAGACAAACCGCCTTCTCAAAATGAAACTGGCCGAGCGCCTCCGCCTGCCGCCGGGCTTCAACCCAGTTCCAGTCGTCCCATGAGAATTCCAACGCAACTTCGATCTTCTCCACCCCCGGAAAAAAGCGATCTGCAAGCGCCCGGCAGGCGCGGGAAACAATGAGCGTGCTGTTCGCTGCGCCGTGGGATTCGACCAAGCGCTGAATCGCCGGTTGCGCGAGAAGAAAATCACCGAGCCGCTCCGCCTTGAAAATCGCCAACGGCCTGTGCTTCTCGATGCTGACGCGCTCGGCCGGGCGCAGCCGCGCGAAGAGGTCGTATCGCAACCAGTCAAGCGGACGTGCCTTTGAACGAATTTTCATTGGGAACAGAAAAACCACAGCCACTGCGCCGCCGTGCGGACGGTATAGTAACGTTCGTGGACCAGCGCGTGGCCGCGGCGTGCGATCTCATCCAGCCGCGCCGGATCATGCCAGAGCTGCCGCAGCGCCGCCAACCATTCGTCGCTGGTCTGCGCGACCGGCGCGCCGCAGGCTTTGCTGAACTCCACCACATCCGCCACGCGCGCGTCGCCTATCGCCGGACAACCCGCCGCGAAAAGCCGGCGCAGGCGGCCGGCGTTCTTCAAATAAGAATCGGCGAGCGTCGGTCGAGCCGGGACGATGCTCAGGCGTGCCTGCGCGGCCAAAGTTGTAAGGGCTTCCAACGACCACGGCATATGACGCACGCGCAGATTGCCCCATTGCTCAGTTTTCGCCACCCCGCCGGTCAGCACAACCAGTTCCACCATCGTTTCGCGGGCGAACGTCTCCAGCATCGGCCGCAACGGGCGAAGTCCATCAAAACTTTTGCGCGTCCCATGCCACAACAACAACGGCGGCCGGCCCGACGGTGGTGTTTGCTCCAGCGCGCGCCGGCCTTGCTCAATCCATTCAAGCGATTCCGTTTCCTCCATGAACCACGCGCGGGGATGAACTGCGCCAAGCAGCGACGCCAGCGTCTGCGAAGTCACCGACACGACATGGCCAAACCTCTGCAAGCGGCCCCACACGCGGTCAGCGTCGTCGGGAAGCAGAAGCACCGTGCGTTCGACCGGGCAGAAATGAGCCGGCGGAACATCCTTGAGACACAACAACCAGTCCACAGGCGCTTCAGGCAGGCGGTTGCCGGAAGTAATCTGCCACGGCAATCCCAGCGCGGCGGCCTGCGCGCGCAACGGCGGCACAACCCGATCCACATGAATGACGGTGCTGAACCACGCATGCGGCGTCCAGAAATGGATGTGCAATGGCTGGCGGTTCAGAACATCGGGCGGCGCGTCCGGGATGGATGCGAACCGTCCCGCAAGCCGACCCTCGTAATGCGCCGCCAGCGCCTGGCGAAATCGCAACGCAGCCGGCAAGAAACGGGTAAGCCAAGGAAAAGACATACAAATTTTCTGAAATGGACTACCGCATGCAGAAAGAGCGGCTACAACAACGGACGCAGCCGGGAAGAAGATTCTGGGCTATGAGCCTCCGGTAGTTGCGCATGCTGGGGCCGTTCCAAATCTCGTCCAACGACTGCTCGCTGATGTTACCGGCCACGACATGCAGGCACGGCGAGACGGTGCCGTCGGGCAGGATGCGGAGTGTCTTCCAGGGAACATCACAACGTCCACCAAACGGGTGATCCAAATCGCCGTAATACAGCGCGATCATCTCGGAGGAGAGACTCGGCAGAAATGACAATCGGATTCTCCCAGCAGACTGGCTCCTCGCCCTCTTGAAAGCAGCAATCACCGCAGGAACCTGCTCTGCAGAGAGACCGCCCTCGTAAAATTCGCCGGAGGGGATGGACGGCGGAACCATCGTGATGCCGCGGCTAGCGGTGAATTCCGGCGAGAACACGCGGTTATGGCTGGCGACGTGCTCCTGCGAGCTGAAGATGGTGTGCTGAAACTGGAGAAGATCCGCCTCCAAACCCACCGCCAGCGGCACCATGTCGCCGATAACCGCCACGTTGTCCTTGGAAATTGTGAAGTTCAACCCGACCAGCGGAACCGGCCGCTGCCGCTTCTTGCGCGCCGCCACCAACGCGCGGATGCCCTCGGCCGCGTGTTCGAATGAGCCGCGCTGCCGCCGAATGCGATCATGCACATCCGCCGGGCCATCGAGTGACACCGTCACCATCTCCACGCCGCGCTCCACGAGCAGTTTCGCGTGGCGGGCCAGCAAGGTGCCGTTGGTGGCGAGTTGAACAAACAGCCCCCGCCGCTTCGCCTCGACAATAAACTCGCCGAACTTCGGATAAACCATCGGCTCGCCACCGGTAACGTAGAGGGTAGGCCGAAACGCCGCCGCTTGGTCCAAAAGTCGCACCCAACCGGCCAACGGCAGTTCCCGTTGCGGATCATACCAACTCAACGTGTTTGAGGTGTGGCCATCGTGCCGGTGTTGAATGCACATCTCGCAACGAAGATTGCATTGCCGCGTAAGGTTGATGTTCAGGTTGATGGGCAGGCTGATTCTATCCGGCTGCGCGCGGCGGTCTCCGGGGATGCCCACACAACGGCGATACTCGGCGCGCGCAAGGGTCGCGAGATGCCGCGGATTGCCCGCCATGAGCCGGAGTAACCTCCACCACAGCGGTCCGTCCACGAGCGTTTTTGTGTGCCGTCTCGATTTCAAGGCTAGTAAATGATCGCGCAAGCTCTTGCATAAAAACCTTTCCAGTGCCAGCGTGTTTTGCGAAAAATGTTCGCATGGCGGTAGCGCCAGCTTAAGCAATCAGACAGACCACACATCGCATGAACAATATGGTCACTGGAGAAAGGCGGGTCCTTCTCATCGCCCCCGCGTTTCCTCCTTCCTTCTGGAGCTTCAGCGAAACGACCCGGCTCTTGGGGATGAAAACCCTTCTGCCTCCGCTGGGACTTATCACGGTTGCCGCATTACTCCCGCAGGCATGGACTTTACGTTTGGCAGATCTCAACGTCCGACCACTGACGGAGGCTGACTGGGATTGGGCGGAGATGGTCATGATTTCCGCCATGTTGAGCCAGAGAGATGGGATGCTGGCGCTGATCAAGGAAGCCAAAAGCCGCGGCAAAATGGTTGTTGCGGGGGGGCCTTACCCAACAACGCTTCCAGATGAAGTCCAGACCGCTGGCTGCGATTTCCTCGTCAAAGGTGAAGGGGAAAACGCCATCCCTTGTTTTCTGGCGGCTCTTATGCAAGGGCAAACCAAGGGCGGGTTCGAGTGCATGGAAAAACCAGCGATGTGTGATTCGCCTGTGCCGCGATTCGATCTGCTCGACCCCGCCGCCTACAACAGCATGTCAGTCCAGACTTCAAGAGGTTGTCCTTTCAACTGCGAGTTCTGCGACGTCATCAGTCTGTATGGCCGCAAGCCCCGATACAAAAGACCGGGACAGGTCATCGCTGAATTGGAGGCTATTTACCAACTGGGCTGGCGAGGTGAGATGTTTGTCGCCGACGATAATTTCATCGGTAACAAGGAACACGCCCGCGCCATCTTGGCCGAACTCATCCCCTGGTCAAGAAACAGAAACGATCCGTTCAGTTTCATCACCCAAACCTCGGTTAATCTCGGACAGGACAAGGACATGATTGATCTCATGACTGAAGCCAACTTCAGCCATGTGTTCGTGGGTGTGGAGTCGCCGGACGAAGACGTTCTGGCCAGAACCGGCAAGCAAGTGAACATTGCCAATCCTTTGATCGAGTCCCTGAACAACATCAACCGAAACGGCCTGACGGTCATTGCCAGTCTTATCATCGGTTTTGACGGAGAGAAAAAAGGGGCTGGCGAACGGATCAAGGCTCTTATCGAAACGACCAGCATACCTGTAGTCATGGTCAACCTTTTGCAGGCAGGTTTAAACACGCAGTTGGGGAATCGGCTCAAGAAGGAAGGACGACTGCTTTGCATCCCGGAGGGTGTGCCCGAAGCCAGAATGAATTTCGTCCCGACCCGACCCGAAGCCGAAATCATAACCGAGTATCTCGAGCTGTGGGACCGCCTCTACGACCCGCCACATTTTTACGAGCGCGCCCACCGCTATATTCTGGACATGCGGCCGACGCGCCGCGCGCTCGGCATCAAGCGGAGGGAGTTTCCCACCGCAATAACTCCGGTCCAACTCGTGGCCTCGAAGTATCGAAGAAACACGCTGACAGTGTTTTGGCGCATCCTGTGGCGACACGCCATTCTTGCGCCTTACCGGGGCACGTTCTGCAAGTTGGCGCTGGACGTTTACAGACGCAATCCCAGCCGCATCAGACGATTCTTCGTCCTTTGCGCCACTGCGGAAAATATTTTCCCGTTGAGAGAAACCATCCGTAAAAAGGCCAGACTCTCAAGTAGACCGGGCCAAATGCATTTGTGAAACTTGCAGTAACCATTGATGTCGAGGAAGAAGGGTTGTTCAGCGGCAAATACGAAACCCGCGGCGTCTCCGCGAAAAACGTCGCCGAGTTGCCGCGCTTGGACTCGATCTTCCGTGAATGGAATATCGCACCGACGCTCCTGCTCACCCATTCAGTGGCCTGCCATGATCTCCATCGCGATCTCCTGTTGAAGCTGAAGCAACGATGGAACGCGGAGATCGGCGCTCATCTCCACCCGTGGAGCACGCCGCCGTTCCAAGCTTCGCATCACCACGAACCCGTGTCGTCGGAACTGATACCGCGTGAACTGCTCGACGCGAAATTGCATGGCCTGCTCCAATCCATCCGTCAGATGGGCATCACACCGACGTCGTTCAGGATGGGACGGTTCAACATCGGCCCCGAGATGTTCTCACTTCTGGAAGGCGCGGGGATTCTCGTGGATAGCAGCGTCGCGCCGATGAGACGATATCACAGCGGCTCCGACCGTCTGACCGCCCCAGCAGACCCATACTTTCCCGATCCGAAAGAACCGTGCCGGCCAGGCCGGTCGAACATTCTGGAAGTGCCGGTCACGATCCTGCCGATTTTTCCGCGACTCGATTTTCTTCTGGAGCGGCTGCCGGTTCCGAAAAGCTGGGCGGCGTGGTTCGCCATGAACCTCGGATCGCTGTCCGCGCAGCCGATGTGGACCGGACTCGGATGGCTCAAGACTGCGGCCCGGGTGCATCGCCACAGAGGCGGCCAGGTTCTGACGATCTATTTTCATTCATCCGAACTCATGCCCGGCGGCTGCCCGCAACATCCGGCTCCGCAAGACGTGGATCGCTTCCTTGCGAGGTTGCGCGATTTCCTCGCGTGGATGCATCGCGAGATGCCGGTTGAGTCGCTCACGCTGTCGCAACTCGCCGCCAGCTTCCGCAAGCCAACACCCTCGCCCCAAAGCGCCAACTGAACCGTGAACTTCCCGCGCACAGCTTACGTCCTGCTTTGGTTCCCCAAACCATCGGAAACCTTCATCTTCCGCGAAGTGGTGAACCTTCGCAAAGCCGGCCTTCCGCTCAAGGTCTTCACGCTCTACGGTGCCTTGACCCACGCTCTCAGCGACGAAATGCGCGCCGCCTCCGCCGACGTGGAGCGGCTCGGAATCCGTCATTTCGGTCGCGTGCTGGCAGGCGTGCTCCACTGGTGGAGACGCGACCCAAAACGAACCACAGTATTGTTTCGCGCGGTGCTCTGGCGACGCTGGCGCGGGCTGGAGAAAACCGGCGAGAGCTTATGGGCCTCTCTATGCGCTTTCCATCTGGCACGACGGTTTGAGGAAGAACGGATCGAACACATCCACGCGCCGTGGGCTTGCGGGCCGGCCACGGCGGCATGGGTCGCATCGCGGCTCACCGGCATTCCGTTCAGCTTCACCTGCCGGGCTTGGGATATCTATCCACCCGACAGCGCGCTCCGCGACAAACTCCACGATGCCGCCTTCGTCCGCAGCGAAACTCAGACCAACATCAAACACCTCGCGGCCACCTGCAACGCAGACACCACGAAGATACACCTGACCTACAACGGCGTTCCGCTCACCGCGCACGCGGAAGCTCCCGTCGCGATGCAGCCGCCCTATCGGCTCCTGGCGATGGGCCGGTTCGTCGGCAAGAAGGGCTACGAGTTCCTCCTGCACGCCTGCAAACAGCTCGCGGACGACGGCGTAGACTTCCACCTCACCCTGGCCGGCGACGGCCCGCGCGCGTTTCAACTCAAGCGGCTGGCGCGCAACCTCGGCCTGGACGGGCGCGTGTCGTTCCCCGGCTTTGTATCCTACGACGCTGTCTCCGGCTTGTTTCGCGCGGCGGACATCTTCATCATGCCGAGCGTGGTGCATGCCTCCGGCGACCGCGACGGCATCCCGACTGTCATTATGGAAGCGCTCACGCATCGCGTGCCGGTCATCGCCACCAATGTCTCCGGCATCCCGGAACTGATCGAAGACGGCGTCACTGGCCTCCTCATTCCTGAAAAAGACCCCGCTGCCATCGCGCGCGCCGCGCTCAGGCTGATCAACGACAGACCCGCAGCGCTGGCGATGGCCGAGCGGGGCCGCGCCAAAGTCCGCGAGCTGTTCGACCCGGAGCGCAACCACAAGAAAGTGCTGGAGCTTTACCAGACGCTTGTGGCCAGATGAAGCGCGACGGCATGGAACAAACGACCCAAACATTGCGCACGTTGCCCGGTGACGAGAGCCGCCAGATTCTCTGGCGCTTCGCCGACCGGTTCGACCTCCAACTGCTCGTCCAGTCCGCCCGCGCCGTCGCGCGCGGCCCCGTCGCGCGGCTGGTGGCCGATGGCGGACGAAACACGCACGAGTGGACCGCCCGCAAAGCGCAACTGCTGCAAGCCTTCGATGAGGCGGGACTGACCGCCGCTTTCCTCGACCCCGAACAAGGCGGCTTTATCGCCGGCCCGAAGAATCTCGCGCTTGCGCTGGTGGCGTTCGAGTTGTCGTGGGTGGACGCCGGCGCAGCCACGAGCTGCATGGCTGGCCATCTCGCGCTTGCTCCGATCTACGCGCGCGGCACGCCGGAACAGCGCGCGACCTACCTCGGCCGCGCTTGCCCTCTGAAAGCTGGCGAGGAGCACAAGCCGTTTCGCGGCTCGTTCGCGCTGACCGAGCCGCTGCCCTACGTGGGCGTCGAAACCACCGTGCTCGGTGGCAAGGCGCGCATCGCCGAATGGCCCGACGACGAAGAGCCGATTCTCCAGGTTGAGAAACGCGGCCGGTTCATCACCAACATGGAGTTTGCCAACTTCGTCACTGCCGCAGTGGACTCCGCCGACGCGCGGCTGAAAGGCAGTTGCATGGTCATCCTCGAAGAGACCGACGCCGGCGTCTTCGAGCGCGGCACGCCGACGCGAAAACTGGTCCACCAGTTGTCCTCGACGAGCGACCCGGTCTTCAACCTCCGCGTGCCCGCCAGCCGCATCATTGGCGGCTACAAGATTAAGAACGGCGCCGTCGTCCCGCGCTACAGCCACAGCGAGATCATCGAGGCCGTCTTCCGCCGCACGCGCATCACGGTCGGCTTGATGTCCGCCGCGAAGCTGCTCTCCGCCGTCGAGCCAATCATCCGTTATCACCGCAGCCGGTTTCGCGGCAGCGGGACAGAACCTGGCTCGCCCCGACACGAACTCGGACTCCAAGCAAAGGAAGACGCTCTCCATCGCCTCGTGGACATCTGGGCCACCGGCGAGGCTGCCGCATCGCTTGGTTTCGCTGCTGCGCGGCTGTTCGACGAACTCGATCCGCTGGAGGTGCGCAAGAACGAAGCCTTCACAGCGCAGGGCATCGAAGACCCGCGCATGCAATTCCGCGCGTTGATGAAGGTGGAGAAGGACGCTATCGAGTTCCTCGAACTCGACGCCCAGCCCGAAACCCGGCGCGACGGCGCGCGCCACGCCGCGCTGGCGGCCGATACGCTCGTGCAGTTTGCCTGGCGCGAGCTGCTCGCCGCCGTCCTCTGCCCCGCCTGCAAGCTCTGGAACACCGGCCACGGCGCGACCATGATGCGCGAGGCCGTGAGCCTCGTGGGCGGCTACGGCATCACGGAGGACTGCCCCGGCTTCCTTGGGCAGAAGTGGACCGACACACAACTGGAGGCAACCTACGAAGGCCCCGAAGCCGTCCAGCGACGACAGTTGTCGCTGACGATGACCACCAAGCTTTTTCTGGCGCAGTTCCAGTTGTGGATCACCGAACTGCTCCGCATCGCCTCGGAGCGGCCCGACACCGGCGCGTGTGCGCTGGCCACGGCAATGCGTATGTGGCTGTGGACGCTTGACTACCTGCGCGAGGCCAACGACCCCAACGGCGCGCCCCTTTATCACAACGCGCGGCAGGGCGTGAGCTTCCCGCTGGCCGACGCGCTCTGCTGGCTGCTGGCCGCGCGCTGCCAGATTCTCGACGTGCTCGAACTCGAAACCAAAGGCCCCGCAAACGCCGTCGTCGCGGAAGGTCTGCCCGGCCAGTTGGCTTTCCTGACCGACCTCTGCCACGTGCAATCCGCCCGCGCAGCCGGCGAGGTTGGCCGCGTCTGCGCCGAGCTGGTTTATGGTTACGCCAGTCCATCCGCGCCACAGGCCGGCTTGGAGGAGTTCGCGCGGTTGCGACTCCAAGTCGATGGCTGCCTCTCTGGCGCGCGCCTGGCGAAAGACCGCGCCGCCGCCGCCCTCACCACCGTGATGATTCCGGAGATTCTGGACTATCCGGTTTGAGCGCCAGCAGGCGCGGCGCTGTCTAGTCGCCCTAACGAACCGTCGGGTGGGAGTTTCTTCCGGTGGATGCCGACTGCGAAGATGGACGGCGCCCCGGTCCGCGCCAACCATTAGAAAACAACGGATCGGTTGCGATTCCGGGGATTCGCTGTCGGCTCGCTCGGCGCTGACCCGGGGGGATTGCCGGTGACGGACATCTGTTGCAAAGCTTGCAGTTGCTGCTTCCGATACTCCAGCCGCTCCGGATCGGTTTCGCGTTCCATCAATTCTTTCACGTGCTGGATGGCTCCCGCCGCGCCACCGTGCCGGTCCACATAGCTCTGCATGTCCAGATTCCTGCCGTTTGGAAACGCGACCACCCATCGGCCGTTCTCGTCCCGCATCGCCGTCGCTTTCTCAATCTTCGACTTCTTCCCCCCACCCGCCTGCGCGGCGGCGGATGCCGCTTGTTTGGCTGCGGCCGCTTGCGTCACGGGCGGCGGCGCCATCGTCGTCTCTTGCTGAATGATGGCAGTCTCCTTCCCCTTGCCCAGCACAACCTGACGCTCGTCGTATTTCACGTCCAGCACGATGATGCCGCCCGGCAGATGGTCGCCTTCCTTCACAAACCGCGCCATTATCCCCGTCCGCTCCAGGCTGGCCTCTTCCTGCTTGCCCTGTCGGATGAACGCCGTTACGCGCCACTCGGCAGCAAACGCCGGCTGGCTGACTTCCGCTTGCGGCGTTTGCGGCGCTTGGGCGAACGCCGCCGTCGCCGCCACGCCCACGATAAACATCCACGTCTTCACAATATCAAAACCTTCAACAAATCAGGACCGCATCTTGGACCCATCACCAGCTTCCACAAGTCATACAATGCACCTTCGCGGCCTTTTGTTCAAAACCTAAACACCGCAGCGCGCAGTTGGGTGCGCGTTGTTTTGCGGCTCATTGCGATCGGCCCGAAGAGCGAACCCCAAACGATTCCAGCCGTATCCAGAGCACTCCCGCAGGCGTGTCGTTGATCTTCGTCAGCGACTTGATCTCGCGCAGGACGGGCGCGTCGCGTTCGGGGACAAAATCGCACCGCAACTCCTTCAACGGCGTCGCCCGCAACGGCGAGAGGTCCGTGACCTTCGTGTTGTTGCACCAGAGCACCGTCAACGGCATCCCTTGCAGCGGCGACAAACTGCTCACCGTTGTGTCGTTGCAGCTCAGCAATGTCAGCTTCATCCCCGCGAGTGGCGTCAAGTCCCCCACCGACGAGCCGCCGCAAGTGAGCGCCACCAGCGGCATCCCTTGTAGCGGCGACAAATCGCGGACCGGGTTGTTGTGGCAATACAACCACACCAACTGCATCCCCTGCAACTCCGACAGGTTCGACAACGATCCCTTCTGGTTCGCCACCCACGGCGAGAGGGTGAGGCTCCTGAGCCATTTCATCGCCCGCACCGGCCATATCTTCGTCACACCGACCGTCGAGAACGCCAACTCTGTGACCGCATTGCGCTGAACCTTGTGCGTCTCCTTGCCGTCGAAGTCCGGGTTAAGCTCCTTCAACTTCGCCATCACCACGGCCACCTGCCGCTCGGGTGGCAGCGTGCTGACGTTCACCAGGAACGCCGCCGCCACGCGTTCGACCTCCCTGGCCGCCTCGGCAGCGCGCTTGCCCACCTCCATGTTGGCAACGTGCATGAACTCCGCCACCGGCATCCCGTTGATCTTCTCCAACATCTGCTTCTCCACCAACAACCGCGCCACCTCCTTGTTTGCCACCACCATCACATCACAGCGCAAATCCTTAAGAGGCATCTCCTTCAGCGGCGAGAGATCGCTCACGCCTGTGTCCCGGATGTCCAGTTCCGTCAGCATCATCCCTTGGAGCGGCGAAAGGTCGCACAACGTCCGTCTCGCCGGTATGCCCCGGCAGCTCAGTTTGCGCAGGTCCGTCAACGCGCGGACGGGCGAGATGTTCGTCACGCCCGCCGAGCAAAACGAAAGCTCCGTGAGCACACCGCCCTCAAACCGATGCGTCTCCCTGCCGTCGAAAGCTGGATTGAGTTGCTTCAACTTCCCCACCACCTGCCGCAATTGCTCCAATGGCGTTGTCGCCGTGTCGGCGGCGAAACCAACCAGCGCGCTCGCGACAAGCGACAGAATCAGAATCGTTGACGTTATTCTTTTCACAATGGATGACTTGGCCGCTATCTTACATGCCCTTCATCCATTGGCAAGTTGCGCGGCCTCTGTCCAGATTGGTGTTTCCGGAGGTCAGTCATTCTTGCAGTCGTCGCGGCCGGCGTTGCCGTTGACGCAGAACTTTGGGTTTCTGATGCGGAACTGGTTGGAGTTCAGCCTTTAGGCTGTCGGATACAACACAAGCTGAAGAAGCTGTGGAAAACGGCTCTGAAGCCGATAGCTCCGTTAGGAGCGCCATGTTTATAGCTACGAGGCTCGCGACCGCAGAAGCTCCGTAGGAGCGACATGTGCAAGGGCAATCGTCTCCGTGGCAGCCACATGCCGCTCCTACGGAGCTTGGCAATTCTTGATACCGCGGATGCTATAAACATGGCGCTCCTGACGGAGCTGGCAAATGACCACAGCATTTTCCACACAACTTCTGAAGCTTGAGATCCAACGGCTTGCGTCGGTGAAACCCAAAGCTCTGGCCGCTGACGGCCGGGGGTTTGGCCCTTGAATCACGGCCCGCAGCGGCCTAGTCTGCGGCCGATCGCCCAATCCAAGGAGATACGCATGAAACCGCTCGCATCGTTGCCACACATGGGAAAAAGAATTTCACACCTCTTGCTGGTCGTTCTTCTTGCGGTCGTCGCGCTGGCGACACGCGCGGCAGATGTCGTTGATCGTGAGATCACGCCCTGGCAGCCGGGAACCCTCGACATCCACCAGATCAGCTCCGGCCGTGGCAGTGCCGGCCTGTATATCTTCCCCGACGGCACCACGATGTTGGTGGACGCCGGCGAGCTTTCGCAAAAGACACCACGGCACACACCGGACCGCCCGGATGGCACACGCCCGGCCGGCGAGTGGATCGCGCGCTACATCCGTCACGCGCTGTGCCATGACCCGAAGCCGTCGCTCGACTACGCGTTGCTCACGCACTTTCATGATGACCACATGGGCGCGGTCTCGGACAGCCAGCCCATGTCCCGCTCAGGGGCCTGCAGGCTCACGGGCCTGACGTGGGTCGGCGAGAATCTCCGGATCGGCAGGATGCTCGACCGCGGCCATCCCGATTACAACTACCCGACCCCGATCAAGGACGCCTCCACGAAAAACTACCTCGCGTTCGTGAAATGGCAGACCGCGAACAACGGCATGAAGGTGGAGCGCTTCGCACCGGGCCGCAACGACCAGGTTGTGCTCTGCCGCGACCCGAAGAAGTATTCCAACTTCGACTTCCGCAACGTCGGCGCCAACGGCGAAATCTGGACCGGCGTCGGCACGGTCACGCGCCGCCATTTCCCCGACCTGGAGAACGTCCCGCGCCCGGACTGGCCGCACGAGAACATGTGCAGCATTTCGTTCCGCCTGAGCTACGGCAAGTTCGACTACTTCAATGGCGGCGACATTCCGGGCATTCCCGCCGAGGGTCTTCCACTGTGGCACGACGTGGAGACGCCCGTGGCCAAGGCCGTGGGGCCGGTGGATGCCGCCATACTGGACCACCACGGCTACGTGGACACGCAGAACGAGTTCTTCGTGGCCGCCCTGCGCCCGCGCGTCTGGACCCTTTCGGTCTGGGGTTCCGGCCACCCCACCGCGCGCGTGTGGCAGCGTCTCCGGTCAACCCGCATCTATCCGGGCCCGCGCGACATCTTCGCCACCGACCTGCACCCGGCCACGCAACTGGTCATCAGCGGCATCGAAAAACTGACCAGCGACCACGGCCACATTGTCCTGCGCGTCTCGCCGGGCGGCGGCGAATATCGCGTTGTGATCGTTGACGACTCCTCCGAGAGCTACCGCGTCACGAAAGTCTTCGGCCCGTTCCCATCGCGATAGGTTGTCGGCGGATCGCAGCGAGCCGAATGAAGAACGCAGAATGAAGAGTCCGGAATGTTCCCCGGCTCAGCCGCCGCTCCTCCAACTCTTCCCTCTTAACTTTCAACTCCCAAATTTTCTCGTCATCCCCGCGGCCCTGTGAACGAACTCACTGTTCGTTTTTTTCAGGGCCGGAAACTCGTCCTACCGTAGGCTGAAAGCTGAAAACTGACGGCTGATGGCTTCCTACTTCTTCACAACCGCCCGTTGAAGCCGCCCCAACAGCCGCGCCTCATTTTTTTGCGTCAGCTCATGCTCCCAAATCCGCACCACCCGCCAGCCCATCCGCCGCAACATCCGCGTAACCCGCCTGTCCCGCGCCTTGTTCGCGGCCAGCTTCTTCCGCCAGAACGCCGCGTTGTTCGCCGGCTTCGTTGCGTGCTTCGGACAGCTATGCCAGAAACAGCCGTCCACAAAGACCGCGAGCTTCAGCTTGGGGAAAACAAAATCAGGGCGACCAAAGATAGTCGATTGACGCCGCCAACCTTTAATGTGGAATAAGCGGAACAGCGATAACAGTGCAAGCTCAGTCTTCTTGTTTCCACGCCCGCGAACACGGGACATGTTGTATGACCGCACGGCCTGTGAATGCACGTCCGACATGGCCTGGACTCAACGACATGGTGCCGTTGTAGTTTTGTTGGCGCTTGAGGTTTGTCGCAGCACAAAGAGATGCCGACCGATGGCCTCACCGATTCTTACGGGAACGGCATTGCCAATCTGAGTGGCAAGGTCAGCCTGCGACGAACCGAAGAAAACAAACGAGTCATCAAAGCTCTGTAGTCTTGCTGCTTCACGAAGAGAGATCGCGCGATTCTGTGTCGGATGTCCGTATCTTCCTGTTGAAAGATTTGGAAACCGGCAGGTCAGTGCGGGGGCGGGACGATCCCACCACATCCGACCGTAAACGTCAGTGTGACCGCTATATTCTTCTTTGTGGCAATCCAGATACAGTTCCGCTGGCCAATCTGTTCGGCCACCACCATTCTTCGGGGTATGGCGTAGCCTGTGCAGGTTCAGCGGCGATAACGCGGCCGCGCGATGATTGGCCACCGATGGGTGTTGTTCACCGGGTTTGATGACGGGATAGGCCGCAATCGCTTTACGAACTGTTACGTAGGGCTGACGGCCGGGACCGTGAGTCGGTGGAGGCAAAGTCGGCTCAAAATCGCGCGCGCCAATCATGACAAAGCGCCGTCTTGTCTGCGGAACCCCGTAGTCTTTGGCGTCAATGATTCCTTCGCAGACGCAGTAGCCCAAGTCAGCCAATAGCTTTTGGAATCTTCGATATGTGCTGAAGCCTTCGACTTTTCTAATGCCAGGAACATTCTCGATGACAATTTGGCCGGGAAGGATTTCGGCCACAAAGCGACCGAACTGGGTGAGCAGCGTGTGTTCTTCCACACGATGGTTCTCTCGGCGTTGCTTCGTAAAAGGCTGACAAGGAGCACAGCCCGCCAGCAGCAATTCATTCTTCGGTGTTTCGGGAATCAGCTTCAATACCTCGCACGGGTCCAACTGCCTGACATCAGCACAGAGGAACTTCGCGGGCTTGTTGTTGCTCTCGTAGGTCTTACGGAATTCCTCACGAACATCAATCCCCAACACGACCTTGATGCCCGCGTTCTTCAAGCCGCAAGTCAGGCCGCCCGCACCGCAAAAAAAGTCAATCGCTACCATAGCAATTCACGAGGCCGGCTTGGGTGGCGCGGTGGCTTTGACAATAGAATCAATGAAAGCCGCCGGATCAGATTCGGGCATTCCCGGCCGCCCCGAAACCTGTAGGTAAGCCCATGCGATACGCTCACGGAACGGACTGTCAACGGATGCCACCCGGAGGTAGTTGATGCCCGCGCCGCTAGCGTTTCCAATGCTTTCTCGCTGAATCAGTTCGAGTTCCTTCAAACTGGCTGCCATGACCGGAATAACGGAAACAAGGCCAGGCAACTCAGGCAGCGGGATGCAACCGCCACACTGATCGCGCGTCAAAATCGCTGGCAACCGTTTTCTTAGCTTCTCTTCTGTAAGCCCGTCGAGTTGCGCTCCCTTCAGGAAGCCTGCGATTTCCCCGCACTTGGCCACGAGGATGTTTGCGAGCGGCTTGCGCCCTTCTCCCGTAGCCATGTCACACGACGGACTTAGCACAAGTCGATAGCTAGTTGCGTCTTTCGGTTCGCTAGTGATATTGCGCAAGAGATCGCCTGTCAGCAGGTCCGAACCCAGAGCGGGAATGATATATTGCTCCCAGTCGTGCATCGGTTTGCCCGTTGAGACCATCGCCAAGTCGATCTTAGCCGCAACGCGGCGTCTGACTGCACGTTTGAGAATATCGTCTCGCCCTGGACCTTCAGGTTGGGCTGCCCAGATCGGAACACAAACGTCTCTGAGCGCCCCTTGGGTGACAGACGAAATCTCCTTATTGACACCCCGAATAGCTTGGACATGAGGCAAGAACGTCTGCAAATGTCCGGCTACTTCGCCATCGCTGCCACTGTGCTTCTTGACAAACTTTACGAAGGGATGATCCGAAGGCACTACGGGTTCTTCGGGAAGGTCGTGAGCAGAGTGGAAAACAAGTGGGCAGAATCGCGTGTCCCATATTGTTTTCCACACCGGTTGACCCGCCAGTTCTTCCTGAGTGGCATCGTCGAAGAGGTCAAGCACCACCATATCAGGCAATTCTTCCTCGATCCGTCGTTCTGCTTGCCGAAAGCTGCGTTCAAGGATCACGTCAACATCCGGCAGCTTTTCAGATATCGTATCCCTAGTCGTTTCCCCTACTCCAAGGTCGTCTTCGACTAATAGCACAGTAATTTTATCAGACATAAATGGTTAAGCATTTGGTTTGGGAAGATCAAAACCAAAGCTCGCCCCGCCGAGGCTACCTGGGCGAATCAGGTGCATTCTGCCGCCATACTCAGCGACAAGTTCGGACGCCACGGTAAGTCCCATGCCAATACCGTTCGGTTTCCGTGTGACACCGGGCTGAAACACCTTCTCCTCGTCGCCTTCGGCGATTCCTGGTCCTGAATCGTGGATTTCCACTTCTACTCGCGAGCCTTCTTCGCGAACTGAGAACCGAACCCGACGGTTTTTCGACGCCGATTGTGCAAGCCAATAGAGCGCGTTATCGAGCAGGTTGAAGACAACAGCGAAAAGCTCTCCTGGATCAACGGCAACGCGAGTCTCAGACTCTGGACAACGCGGCTGAATTTCCATCTTCTCCATAAAGGCGGTTTTGGCGTCCAAGCAATCGCGGATAACCTTCTCCAAAATACAATCGCGCTTTCCCCGTCGGAAGGAACGGCTGGCCAGCGGCGAAAACCGATCAGCAAGCTGGGAAAGTGATTCCAAGGCACTTTCAGCCAATTCCAATTGGCGTTGCAGGGCGTCGCCTTTCACTTCGCCACTGGTCAGTGCGTGTCTGGCGGAGTTCAAGAACTTTCCGATCACCATCGTTTTATTGCCAACCTCATGCACGAGCATTTGCGCGATCGTGCCGACTGTGGCAAGCCGACTGTAGTAAACGAAGCGTCGCTCAATCTGAATCCGTGCTTCATCCAGCCGCCTTCCGAAATCCGCAATGAGGGGCATGGCCTCACTTGCCGATCCGCCCTCCTTGGCAATATCACTGATGTCCGCAACGAGTTTGGCCGGCGACAATGCAGTGAACAGGTCTTTAAGAGGCTCCTCTGCCGGTCTTGCTTCGCGACGGTCGTGTTCCCTTTCCGTCTCCAGAACGGCCACGATGTATTTGAGTAGTTCTTCAAAGAGCGCAACTTCTGCGCTATTAACCAATCTCTCTCGATCACTGGTATCTTCTATTCTTGGATTTTCCTCGGCCGTAATTGCCGTGTAGCCGACAATCTGACTCGTGCTCAAACGGGTGCCGGTCCTGCTCACGCGCCTTAAGTCCAGTCCCAACCAGTCTCGGGCGCCCTCCGTCTTTGGCAACACCAAGATGCCGTCGCGGTAAACTGAAATGCCCTTAAATGCCTTGATGTGTTTTCGGATGGTTGATTTCTGGAGCTGAAAGTGGTCGGCTACTTCAGCCACTTCGTCACTGCCAATGTCCCAGGCGCGCACCTCGAAGTTGAAGGGGCCACACGAGGGCTTCTTCAGATGCGCCCATTTCTCGCTGTGCAAGTCCTCGATCAAAGCTGGCCAAAGGAATTCACGCGCTACCGTTCGCTTCTTGCCGCGTAATGGCGAATACGTGTATTGGCAAATTAGTCGGCCTTCGCCCGTCAGTCGCCCTTTGATCAGATAGAGCGGGTGGGATAGGAACTCCGGTGGTTCAATCACCATCGGCGTCGCCAGTTCTCCCGGCGGAGTGAAGTAAATCGAAAAGTCTTCAATTCTTTTGAAGGGTGACACAAGCCGCGACAGGTTGTCCTTCAAATCCCCGATCGTGTTCGCGTCCCATTCTTTGAGGCCATAGATGCGCAGAGCCGTCCCTCCATCCTTGAACGGCGACGCTTGCGCATACCTCTCGCGGACGGCATGGCAGGCTTCCAAGTTCTCTGCCTTGGCGAGTGTGGACCAATCCACGGTGACCTTCCAGCACGGCTCTCCAATGCTCTGCGTTAGCATCTCGAGTTTGTTGCCAAGTCGTGCCGCAGAGAGTCTGCCTAATCCCTTCTCCCCAGATGCACGGCGTCGCATCCGCCCCTTCGCGGTCGTAGGGTTCGAAAGCCGGTAAGGCGTGGCTACCACGCACCAGACGTCGTCAATGATCGAATCGGTCATTCCCGTGCCGTTGTCCTCGATCTCCAAGATGAGGCCATCCTCTTTGGTTTCCCGGAACCGCACATCCACGCGCGTCGCAAAAGCATCATAGGCGTTCTTCACCAGTTCGATGACCGCGACGACGTCGTTCGTGACCAAATCGGCGCCCAGCGCAGCGAACACCCTTGGATGCATGCGGAACGCTATCTCGCGCTGGGCGGCCGACTTTTGCGTATTCTCCGTTTCCTTCATCAACGCTAGACCTCAATCACAACTACCGAACCGATTAGCAGAGGAGTTTGACCATTCTGTGGGAAGTGTATGGCGGGATGCGACGAGGAGCAAGGGAGAAGGAGAACACGGCGAGTGAGGAGTGAAGAATGAAGAGTGAAGAATGGCCGTGGGGAAAAGCTTTCAGCCATCAGCTTTCAGCCATCAGCCAAAAACTGAGAGCTGAAAGCTGGAAGCTGAGAGCAAGCAGGGATTTTTTTATGGCGCGCAAACAGCTGGCGATGGCAGGCTGTGGGTATGAAGAAGCTCCTTGGTGTCACCTTCCTGCTGCTGGCTTTGCTGACTCCGCTCCACGCCGCCGGGCCGGAACACCCCGCGATTCTCAAGGAACCTGCGGACTGGCGTTTTGAAGGCATGGCCATCCCTCCGGGTTTTGCGCCGGACATCAAGCTCACTGGCTCCGAGGAAATCCGGTTCGCCCCCGGGATGTTCGACACCAGCTCCAGCAACTACTTCACCTACGCGATGGTCATCCTGGCCGACGGCACGCCGGAACTGGGCGCGGCGGAACTCAAGGAGTTCCTTGAAAAGTATTACCGCGGACTCAGCACCGCCGTGGGCCGGGGCAAGGGACTCTCGCCGGACGCCGGGCAGATGAAGGCCGTGGTGAATCCAACGCCGCCCGGACCAGAGGGGAAGAAGCGCTTTGTCGCTGAAGTCGTTTTCTTCGACTCCTTCACCGACGGCCGCAAGATCAACCTCCATGTGGAAGCCCTCGTGATTCCGCGGCCGGCATCGAAGCAGACCTGCCTGATCATGCTGGTTTCCCCCGCTTCCAAGGATGCCGCTGCCTGGCAAACCCTGCGCGAAATCGGCAGCAAGGCCGCAAGGAACGCGCTGGGGAAAAGCTGAAAACTGAAAACTGAAAACTGAAAGCTGAGAGTTGAGAGCTGGAGACGACCAGAGGTTAGAGGGCAAAGGTTTGGTCTTTTCTGCATTTGCAGACCATGCTAGAGTAAAAACAGTAAATGAACTATCAAGACATCATCACCATCGAACCCGGCAAGCGCGGTGGGCGACCCTGCGTCCGCCGAATGCGCATTGCGGTGTCGGATGTGCTCGGCTGGCTGGCTGCCGGGATGTCGCACGAGGAAATCCTGAGCGATTACCCGGAGTTGACCGAGGAGGACATCCGCGCCTGCCTCGCCTACGCTGCCGATCGTGAGCGCCGTGTTGTGGCCGCTGCCGCATGAAGTTGCTGTTCGATCAGAACCTAAGCTTCAAGCTCTGCCAACGGGTGGCGCATCTTTTTCCCGATTCCAGCCACGCTCGCCTGATCGGGTTGGCCGAGGCAGACGACCGCAGCCTCTGGGAGCACGCCAAAGCCAACGGCTTCACCCTTGTGACACTGGATTCAGACTTCGCAGAAATGGCCGCGCTCTACGGCCCTCCGCCCAAGGTCATCTGGCTGCGTTGCGGCAACCAAAGCACGGTCGTCATTGGGAAGCGGCTGCTGAATCACAGCGAAGCGATTGCCGCGTTTGATCAGGATAACTCTGCCGCCTGCCTGGAGATCTTCTGACGACCTGAACTGCAAGAGAACGGTCAGTGATCAGCGTTCGGCAAGCGACGGCGGCGCGCCAGCAGCAGCCAACCGACGCCTACCACGACCAGCATTGCCGCTCCCGGTTCGGGAACATACTGAGACGGCGTGTATACGCCATCCACGTAGTATTGATACGTCCCCGCACCCTTGAACATGACGAACTCGCTAAGCCCCACGTAAGCCGTCTCGCCCGCCAGATGGCCGTTCGTTCCCCAATCGTAGGTGTAGCCGAGGGATGACCACGGATACGGTGTCGCCGCACTGTAGATGGTATCGAGCCGGTTGGTGAACCACGTGTAGTATTCCGGCCCCGTCTTGCCGGGAACACCAATCAACGGGTCGGGAAACGTCCAGGACTCGGTGACGTTTGTCAGCAGCGGGTTCCGCGACGGACGAAAGAACGTGGTGGGGTCCACCCAGATTTCGGCGATATAGCCGTTGCCCGAGGTGTCGGGCAGGCCCAGCAACTGGTTGACGCGATCGGTCAGGACCGTTCCCGACAGCGTCGTGGAAAACCGGTTGGTGTCCATGAAGAATCCCTTGAACTCCGACGGCGAGAACATCCAGAGCGAGTTGCCGAGGAAGTTCGTGAAGCTGCCGACGGGGTAATAGTGGTCCTTGGCCCAACTGTCCATGAACACGCTCATCTTCACCCAATCGCTGCTGACGGCCACAGGCCGGTTATCGGTGTTCAACTGGGACTGCGCCAGCAGATGGTCCGAAAGCACCAGGGTCTGGTTCGACACGCCCGTGCTGCACGCGTTCACCGCCAGTTGATACTCCAAGGAGTAGGCATACAACCTGCCAGCGGGCGCGACGAACAGCCACGCCAGCAAAAGCAGCGCGACAGGATGGGAGGCAGCTCTGGTTGGATGCCGTGGTTTCACTTACTTGTTCACCTGTTCTACGGGACCGGCACGAACTGGATGGCATCGGCGATGACGTGGCCATTGGTGGCATCGTTGCGGATTTCCACCCAGCCGGTCGCGCCGGCGTCGAACCGGAAGACGCCGAGCTTCAACGGCTGGCCGCCCTTGAGCGGTTGGCGCTGGTTGACGGTGACGGTCTTCTCGCCGTCGGCAGCGTGGATGACGACGGGGACGTTGGTGGCGCGGTTGGCGAGCGGCGAGTGGATGATGCGCACCTCGTAGCGGCCGGCCTTCAACAGCTTCGGCGTGTAGCGGACGCGCTTCTGGCCTTTGTCCTCGTTGCCATCGTGGATGTAGCCGTCGCCGACGAACGGCCCGGCGCTCGCGCCGCCAGCCCACTCGCCAGTAATCACCGCCTGTGTGTCGTCCACGACGATGCCGGCGAGCTTGCTGGCGTCGAGCGCCACGGCGCTGCGCGGCTGGTGGGCGGGGAAACCTTCGTTGGAAATGATCTGGCCCTGGGTCTTGAGTTTCGCGGCAAGTTTCTCGTAGGAGACCTTCTGCACCGTCACGCCTTCATCCATTGCCATCGCCGCCGCCACCGCGCTGGACTGGCCCATAATCATAAAGACCGGCTCCATGCGGATGGAGCCGTAGGCGATATGCGTCGCGGAGAGGCAGACGGGCACGAAGAGGTTGTCGCACTGCGCGGCCTTCGGGACGATGGAGCGATACGCAACCGGATACGGGCCGCGGCAGCCGATCTCCACGTCGCCTTCGTTCTCGACGTGGCCGTTCTTGACGATGCGCTGGCAGTTGTGGCTGTCCATGCCGTAGGCACCAAGGCCGACACCGTCCGTCACCTTCCGCGTCCAGCGGCAATCGTGTTCGGTCATGACGTAGTCGGAAATCATCCGGCGCGCCTCGCGGACATACATCTGCGGTGGAAAATGGTCCGTCTTGATGAACTCGTCCCTGGCGAGGCCCCACTCGTTCATCTCGTCGCGCAGTTTCTGCGGCACGCGCGGGTTGGTGGCGAGGAAATAGAGGAAGCCGCGGATGTAGTTCACGTGCTCCTTCCAGATGCGCTCGCGCGTGGCGTAGTCGCCGTCGGGATAATCGTAGTTGCAACCGATGAAGTCGGTCGAGAACGGGCCGTTGTTGTTCGTGTCGGTCTTGCCGTTGGGCATCAGCCCGGGGTTCATGATCTTGCCGACCGGCGGCAGCTTGTCGGCGGCGAGGCTCGCTTCGAGATAGCGCGCGAGCAGCTCGAATTGCTTTTCGTCGTAGCCGGGCGGCTTGGACCACGGAACTTGATTGGCCTTCACCTTCGTCATGCAGAGACGGAAGTTGTAAGCCTGCACGCAACGGTCGCCCGCGCCCACCACACCGCCGTCGCCGGGCTGGATGAACGGCAGCAGGCCGCTCGCCGGGTCGCCCGGCTTCACATAGGGGTCCACCGCCACCTTGAACTGGTGATATGGCGTCTCGGCGCGCACGCCGTTGAGCGTCTCGCCATAGGTGGCGTTCGCCTCGCGACCAACGTGGTAGGAAACACCGGCCTTGGCCATCAGATCGCCCTCGTAGCTCGCATCAATGAACATCCTGCCAGCAAACACACGGCCGTTCTCCATCGCAATCTCCTCGATGCGCGCGCCATTCTTCTTCACCGTCGCGAGCCGCTGCCCGAACTGAACCTCCACCTTCGCCTCGCGCATCATCTGCCTGTAGATGTCCATCGCCACGTGCGGCTCGAAGGTCCACTGCGCCTCGCGCCCACGCTGCTTGGCAACGGCGTCGCTGCCGCGATCGCGACCGCGGCCCTTGAAATAGTCATCACGCTTCTGCCACTTCCACGAACCGGGCTTCTCGTAGTGCGCGTGGATGCGCTCGTAAAACTCCCGTGCGATGCCACCGATGGCGGCCTTGTTGCCAATGTCGGTCGCGCCAAGGCCGCCGGTCGTCAAACCGCCGAGATGACGGCCCGACTCCAGCAGCAACACGCTCTTGCCCTCTCGCGCCGCGGCGATGGCCGCCGCGACACCGCCAGATGTCGCACCGTAAATGACGATATCGGCGCGGGCCGGCTCGGCGGCGTTCGCCGGGAACCACACCGTTTGTGCCAAAATAACTGTCGCTGCGATGAACCATGTTTTCATTGTGTGCTCCATAGTGGTCGTCACGCTCTGCGTGACGAAACAATCATGAACCATCATCACGCGGAGCGTGATGACTACTTTAGAATCTCCTCGCGCACCTTGCCGTCGGTGCCGGTCATGTTGACGCCAAGCAACCGCGCCACCGTCGGCGCTAGGTCGGTGGCGTCCATGTCGGGCAGCTTCGCGCCGGAGCGGATGCCCGCGCCCCACGCGACGAAGGTCGCACGCATCTTCTTCTGCGCCGGGTCGTAGCCGTGCGTGCCTCTGACGCCGCCGCTCACCGGCACAACCACCGCGTCGCCGGCAGCGCTGTCTGAGAAGGCGAAGCCTTCCTTCGCGCCGAGCACCAGGTCGCCCATGCGCGAGTCCTTGTCGGGCGTGACCAGACCGAACTTCGGGTAATCCTTCTGTTCGATCACCACCTCGATGCCCTCGACGCTGCGGAACTCCCCGGCCAGCTTCGCCACAGTCTCCGCGCGGCGCTCCTTGTCCATCACATAGATGAACGTGCTGCCGCCCTGCCCCAACGCGGTCGCTTGGCGCGACACGATCTTGCTGCCTTCCATCTTGATCAGGCCGGCCTGCTTCAGCTTCACGTTCGGGCGGATTTCGCGCGTGTAGGGATTGAAACCGTGGTCGGACGCGACGATGAACGTCACGCGGCCGGGGAACGCCGCTTCCGCCGCGCTCAGGATGTCGCGCACGCGGTCGTCCTCGTAGCGGCACACCCAATACGCCTCAGCCGACTTCGGCCCGTGGGCGTGTTGGACGTGGTCGGCCTCGATCAAATGCACCATCAACAGGTTCGGCCGGTGTGTGCGGATTACCTGATCCGCCATGCGCGTATACATCCAGTCGCGCTGCGGGCCGCCGGTCGCAGCCTTGCACCACGTCTCCTGCATCCAAAACGGGATGTTCTCCTTGCGCAGTTCGGTAAGCCACGACTGCGTTGCGCATTTCTGGAACAGGTCGTCGGGAAAGATGTCCGGCACGGTCCAGTTGAGCGTCTTGGCGTTGCGGCTCGCGGGCCAGCAAATCGCGGCCGTCTTCAGCCCGGCGCGATGCACCACGTCATAGATCGTCGGCACCTTTACGATCTCATCCTTGTCGAACAGCGGGTCGGGGATGAACGGCACACTCTTGCCGGCCTCGCGGTCCCAATACGAGTTGCCGATGACGCCGTGGCGGCCCGCCCAGCAGCCGGTGGCCATCGTCGTGTGCGTCGGCCACGTCACCGACGGCATCGCGCACCTCATGCCCACGGCGCGCACGCCCTCGCGGGCCAACCGTTTGATCGTCGGCATGTCGGCCAGCGGATCGTCGAGGTAATAGGCTGCCAGCCCGTCCACGCTGATCAGCACGACGAGCCGGTCGGCGGCAGGTATGAGCGCGCCGGTCGAAGCCGTCTTGGTCGGGGTGGTCGCACAGCCGGCGATCAAACCGAGGCACAGCGCGGAGAATAGGAATCTGATGAGGCGAGGGCGAATCATGTCGGACTTTCCTTTCAACGAGAGTTTGGCGCGAACATCCGTTACTGCAATGCGTGGCAGATTAGCGAAGAGCGGCTCGATTACAAGAGCGCAGTTGAGTGGCAAAGAATGGCATTGACAGCGGCGGCGGTTCGCGGCGTCATTCAGCCATGCCAGCCATCTCTCTCCCCACGCTGGACCGGCGAGCGTTCATGAAATCGCTCGCGTCCCTTCCGCTGGCCGGCCTCGCACTTGCCCGCGCCGCGGAAGAAAAACTGCCGCCCTGCCGCGCCATCACACGTGGACCGAAGTTCCACTGGCGCGCTTATTACGACAAGCTGCTGTTCGACCCAACCAACCGCCTCGTGGTTTGCAACGAAGTGGACTTTGAGGGCCGTTCACCGACGGCGGACGACGTGATTCGCGTCGGCATGGTGGACACGAAGGACGGCAACAAGTGGACCGAACTCGGCACTTCGCGTGCCTGGAACTGGCAGCAGGGCTGTATGATGCAATGGGTGCCGGGCAGCAAGAGCGAGGTGGCTTGGAACGACCGCGAGGGCGATCATTTCGTCTCTCACATTCTCGATGTAAAGAGCGGCAAGAAGCGCACGCTGCCGAATCCGTTCTACGCCCTCAGCCCTGACGGCCGATGGGGCGTCGCGCCGGATTTCCGCCGCCTCAACGACACCCGGCCCGGCTACGGCTACACCGGCATTCCCGACCCGAACTTCAACGTGCTCGCGCCCGACAACGCCGGCATCTGGCGCATGGATATGCGCACCGGCAAGCAGAAGCTGATCCTCTCGTTTGCCGAGATCGCGAAGATTCCGTTCACGGGTCAGGCCGAACTGGCGTTCACGCCCGAGTCGAAGCACTGGTTCAACCATCTGCTTGTCAACACCAACGGCACCCGGTTCTTCTTCCTGCATCGCTGGACCCTGCCGGGGAAGAGAGGTTTCTTCACGCGCGCCTTCACGGCCAAGCCCGACGGCACGGACCTCTATCAACTCATCCCGAACGGCAAGGTCTCGCACTTCGTCTGGCGCGACGCGAAGCACATCACCGCCTACGCCGGTCATCCGCCCACGAACGATTGGAAGTTCTGCATCTTCGAGGACAAGACCCGCAACGTCGAGGTCATCGGCGAGGGCGTGCTCAACCGCGGCGACGGCCATATCACCCACGTGCCCGGCACGCGCAACCAGTGGGTGCTTAACGATACCTATCCCGACAAGCAGCGTTGGCAAAACGTCCACATGTTCCACATCCCGACCCAGCGCCGCGTTGAACTCGGCCATTTCCTCTCGCCGAAGGAATACAGCGGCGAGTGGCGCTGCGACACGCATCCGTGTTGCAGCCGCGACGGAAAGAAGGTCATCCTCGACTCGCCGCACAACGGCGGCCGCCAGGTTTACATGATTGATATCGCCGAGATTGTTGACTGAAAGCTACGGAGCAAAGTCCCATGAATAAAAGAATCCTCATCAAACTCGTGGCGGCGCTCTGCGCGGCAGCCGCCGTCGCCCTCATCCCGGCCAACGGCCAGCAGAAAGCGCCGGCAGGAAAAGCGTCCTTGCCGAAACCGCCCGTGTTCAAGGCCGGCTTCGCCGAGCGCGACATCACACCCGACATCGGCATGGAAGCGCCCGGCGGCTACGGCAAGAGCTATCACCGGACGTTCCACGACCCGTGCAAGGTCCGCGCCGTTGTGTTCGATGATGGCAAGAAACGCGTTGCGCTCGTTGGCATTGATTTGCTGTTCGTCACGCGCGACTTCGTGAAACAAGTGCGCGCGGAAATCGAGAAGCGCTGTAGCATCAAGCCGGAGTGCGTCCTTATCGGCGCGTCACACTCGCACTCTTCAGGACCCATGGGAATGGCCGAGCCGGGCGATTTCGACAACGCCTCGCCACTGGTCAAGGAACTGGTCAACGACAAGTCCATCGTCTCCAATCCCGGCTACACGCAACTGATGAAGAAACAGACTGTCGAAGCCGTCGCGTTCGCCAACGAGCTGCGCGCCGACGCAAAGGTCGCCGTCGGCTTTGGCCACGAGGACAAGGTCGCTTTCAACCGCCGCCTGCGCATGAAGAACGGCCTGAGCTTCACTCATCCCGGCGCGGGCAATCCCGACATCGTTGGCTACGCGGGGCCGACCGATCCGCAGGTCGGGGTTGTCGGCGTGTGGGACTTGAAGGGCAATCTGCTCGGCTTGGTGGTGAACTTCTCCTGCCACGCGACGACCGCGCCCGGCGGCATCTCAGCGAACTGGATTTGGGCGATGGAGCAGACGTTGCGCGGCGCGACCGGAAATGCGTCGTTGCCCGTCGTCTTCATGCAAGGCGCGTGCGGCGATATCACACAAGTGGACAACCTCACCAAGACACAGAATCCCGCCGCCGAGGAATGGTGCCAGCTCGTCGGCGGCCGTGTCGGCGCGGAAGCATTCAAGACGCTGCTGCTCATCCGCCGAGGCGCGGGCAGCGACATCCCGCTCGATGTGCGGCAAAAAGTCTGGAACATCAAGCGCCGCGCGCCGTCGCCGGAGAAAGTGAAAAAGGCGCTGGAGTTGGTTCAGAAGACCCCGAAGGAAGTCGGCGCGACAGAGTGGACTTTTGCGAAGGAGACGGTGGTGCTTGACGCGCTGATGAAGTCGCGGCCGGAGGTGGAGATCGAGGTGCAGGCGGTGCAAGTCGGCCCGGCGGTGTTTGTGACCAACATGGCGGAGTATTTCGTGCAGTTCGGCCTCGACATCAAAAAGGGCAGCAAGTTCCCGTTTACATTTCCCGTCGAGTTAGCCAATGGCATCTGCGGTTATGTGCCGACCGAGGAAGCGTTTGGTCCGCACGGCGGCGGTTACGAAACGCGGCTCAGCTCCTACAGCAATCTGGAAATCACTGCCGGTCGTCAAATGGCCAATACCGGCATCGCGCTGGCCAACGAGATGACGCCTGGCCCCGTGCCGCAACCACCGCCCCCACCGGTTTCCAAAACGCCTTGGGCCTACGGCGCGGTGCCACCGGAATTGGAATAGGCAACGCCGATGCCCATTTACATCCCGCCGATCACTCGCAGGCAGTTCCTGAGAAGTTCGCTCGCCGCTGGCGCGAGCCTGCTGGTCCCACGCCGGCTCTGGGCCGAAGACAAACCAGCCGACCTGAACACTTGGGCGCTGCTCTCCGACACGCACATCGCCGCCGACCGCACGAAGGTCGCGCGCGAGGTGAACTTGGCTGATCACTTCGAGACCGCCGTGCGGGAAATCATCGCGTTGCCGCAGCGACCCGGCGCGGCGCTCATCACCGGCGATTGCGCGTTTCTCAAAGGTGAAAAAGGCGACTACGCGACGTTCGCGGAACTTGTCCAGCCGATCCGCACCAGTCAGATCCCACTCCACCTTGCGCCCGGCAACCACGACGACCGCAACCATCTGCGCGCGGCGTTTGCCGAGGCGAAGGCCACAAGAAGGCCGAGCGCCGACCGCTGCATTGCCTTGGTCCACACGCCGCTGGCGAACTGGTTCCTGCTCGATTCACTTGACCAGACCAACGTCACGCCTGGCGTGCTCGGCGAGACCCAGCTTGCGTGGCTTGCCCAAACGCTCGACGCCAACCCCGACAAACCGGCGATCATCGCCGCGCACCATAACCCCGACGATTGCACGCGTCCGAAACCAAGCGGTCTGCTCGACACCGCACGACTTCTGGAAGTGATCCTGCCGCGCAAGCAAGTGAAGGCCTACGTCTTCGGCCACACCCACGTCTGGAAGGTCGCGCGCCACGACAGCGGCATCTACTTCATCAACCTGCCGGCCGTCGCCTACGTGTTTGGCAAAGGCGTGCCATCCGGCTGGGTGCTCGCAATGTTAAAGCCCGACGGCGCGCGGCTCCAACTCAACTGCATTGACCGCAGCCACGCCCAGCACGGCCAGACGCTCGAGCTGAAATGGCGGGTGTAGTAACCCGCAGAACTTCGCAACTGAGTCGTTCAGCGTTGGCTTATACCAACGTCCATCCCTTCCGATACGGCCGGCGGATGAGCGCGGCGGCCTCGGGGCAGTTTTTGACCTTGAGCGCGGCGGTGTCCCATTCGAGTTTCTTGCCGAGGCGGTAGGCGACGTTGCCGAGGTGGTTGGCCTCGGTAAGCGCGCCGGAGTATTCGAAGTTGCAGGTGGTGGGCTTGCCGGTCTTGCATGCGTCAATCCACTCCGCATGATGGCCGAGCGACTTCGGGATGAACGGGTCGGGACGCTTGAAGTCCTTGAACTTCTCCTCCGACAACAACACGTGCTTGCCGTAGTCGGAGAGCAGCATGCCTTTGTCGCCGACGAACAGCGCAGCGCTCTTCCACGGCGGGATTTTGCCTTCGGTGTATTGCGGCGGCTTCATCTGGCCCTGATACCACGTCAGCTTCACGGGCGGCAGTTCGCCGCGCGCGCCATAGGTGTAGGTCGCGCTCATGGTGGCAGGCGCAATCTCCGGATGCGCCGGTGGGCCTGCGCCCTCGATGGTCAGCGGCGCGTCGAGCTTCAGCGCCCAAAACGGCAGGTCGTTCCAGTGGCTGCCGAGGTCGGACATGGTGCCGTTGCCGAAGTCCCACCAGCGATACCATTTCGAGCCGGGCAAATAGATCGAGTTAAACGGCCGGAATGGCGCGGGGCCGATCCACAAGTCCCAGTTCAGGCCCGCAGGCACTGGTTCCTCTTCCTTTGGCCGCTCCAGCGTGACCACCCGGTCGCCGTATTTCTTCGCATCCTCCGGACTCTGCCGGCCCCAAGTCCGGTCCACCCAAATGTGCGCCTCGCGCACCGGGCCGATCGCGCCGCTCTGGATCAACTCGACAACGCGGCGATAGTTGTCGCCGGCGTGGATCTGCGTGCCCATTTGCGTGGCAACCTTGAGGCCGCGCAGCGTCTCACGAATCTGGCGGCACTCATAGACGTCGTGCGTGAGCGGCTTTTCGCAATAGACGTGCTTCTTGTGCTTCAGCGCCCGCATGACCACCAGCGCGTGCGTGTGCTCCGTGGTGCTGCACACAACGGCGTCAAAACTCTTCGCGTCGTCGAACAGCCTGCGGAAGTCGGCATATCTCCTAGCCTGCGGAAACTTCTGGGCAGCCTTCTCGATGTTCGGCTCAAACACATCGCAGAGCGCAACGATGTTCTCGGTCTTGCCAACCTCGCCCATGTTGCTGCCGCCTCGGCCGCCGGCACCGACGACGGCGACGTTGAGTTTGTTGTTGAGATTCTGCCCGCGCAGCAACGCCGGCGCGCCCAGCACGGTCGCCCCGGCGGCGAGCGCGGAGGACCGGATGAAGCTGCGGCGAGAGATGCGATTGGAAACGAGAGAGGCGTAGAGAGGAGCTTTCATGCCGCCTCTCTACGCCTCACGGGCAATTCAGACAAGCAGATTCTCGCTATACTTTTGGCTCCCAGCCTTTGCGATACTCCGGGCGACGCCAGAGGTCCATTGCCTTCGGGTCGCCGACGATTTTGCCGGTCTTCTGGTCCACGTTGATGGCGCGGCCGGTGCGGGCGGCGATGTTGGCGTAGTGGCAAAGCATCGTGCTCTTCTGGCATTCGCCGATCTCGGAGTTGGGACGTTTGCCGGTGCGAACGCAATCCACAAAGTTGGCGAAGTGTTCATCCTCGCCGCCGGCGCCGCGCACGGTGTCGCCTTCGCCACTGGTCTTCTGGCCGGTGACTTCTTTGCCTTTCTTGTCGAAGAGTTTGTAGCCGGTGCCCATGATCATGATGGTTCCTTCATCACCGTAGAACGTGATGCTGGACTGCGTCTCAGCTTTGCGGTCGTGCGAGCAACTTTGTTCCCACGTGACAAACTTGTCGCCGAAATCAAACGCCGCGATGCCGGTGTCGGGCGTTTCCTGGTCGTCCTTGAGAAGGTAGCGGCCACCGCCCCACGTGACGCGCCGCGGAATGTCCACGCCGAGACCCCAACGGCAGACATCGAGATAGTGGATGGCGTTATTGCCGAGCTCACCGTTACCCCAGTGCCAGAAGAAATGCCAGTTGTAGTGAATGAGGTTGTCTTTGTATGGCCGGTCAGGGGCCGCACCTTGCCACAGTTCGTAATCAAGCCACTCCGGCACGGGCGCGGGTTTGCCAACGCCAATGGTGGGACGGAGACGCGTATACCAACTGCGCGCGGTCAACACCTTACCAATCGCGCCACTCTTGATCTTTGCGATGGCTTCGATGACGCCGAACATGCTGCGACGCTGGTTGCCCATCTGGACGATGCGTTTGTATTTGCGCGCAGCGGCGACCATCGTCTCCGACTCATGCGGATCGTGGCTGCCGGGCTTCTCCACATAAACGTGTTTGCCGGCCTTGCAGGCGAGGGTGGTGGCAATCGCGTGCCAATGGTTCGGTGTCGCGATGGTGATGGCGTCCACTGATTTGTCTTCGAGGACGCGGCGGATGTCCTTTTCGCCCTTCGGCTCCTTTCCCGTCTTGGCGGCCACGGCTTTGACGCCTTTTGCGAGGGCGCGCGAATCCACGTCGCAAATGTAACCGATCTCGACGTTCGGCAAGCCGAGCAATGCCTTGATGTGCGCCCCACCGCGGCTGTTGCAGCCCATGACGGCGACGACGAGTTTGGAGTTGGCCCCAGCGGCGGTCGCTGGCATCACGGAGCGCCAACCGGCAAGCACGGCACCGGCAGCGGCGGACTGTTGGAGGAAAACTCTGCGATTGATTGCTTGGTTCATAGGGGTATGATTCTACCCAAGACTCCAGATTATGAAAACCATAACTTCACTACTCGCCGCAACCCTCGTCCTCACCACCGCCACCAGCTTCAGCGCCGATTTGCGCATCGGGCTCATCGGGCTGGACACCTCCCACGTCATCGCGTTTACGAAAACGCTGAACGACCCGAAAGACAAGAACCACGTTACTGGCGGTAAAGTGGTCGCAGCATTCAAGGGCGGCAGCAAGGACATCGAATCGAGTTGGTCGCGCGTGGACAAATACACCGAGCAGTTGCAGAAGGATTTCGGCGTGAAGATCGTGGATTCCGTTGAGGAACTCTGCAAGCAGGTGGACGCCGTGTTGCTGGAGAGCGTGGACGGCCGGCCACACTTGGCTCAAGCGCGACCGGTCATCAAGGCCGGCAAACCGTTGTTCATAGACAAGCCAATGGCCGGTTCATTGCGTGACGCGCTGGAGATCTTCCGGCTTGCGAAGAAGAACAAGGTGCCCGTGTTCAGCGCATCATCGCTGCGGTTTGGCAAGACCACGCAAGCTGTCCGCAACGGTTCCATCGGCAAGGTGCTTGGCGCGTGGACGTCCAGTCCCGTCAGCTTGGAGCCGCATCATCCAGAATTGTTCTGGTATGGCATCCACGGCGTCGAGTCGCTGTTTACGGTGATGGGGACGGGCTGCGAGACGGTCAAGCGCGGCACGACTGAAGACGGCCGAATTGAAGTAACCGGCACATGGAGTGGCGGACGGATAGGCATTTTCCGCGAAGGCGCTAAGACCAAAGGCAGCAAACCCTACGGCGGCGTTGTCAAAGGCGAGAAAGGCGAAGCTGAGGTCGGCGCTTACGACGGCTACGCGCCGCTGCTGGTCGAAGTGATCAAGTTCTTCCAGACCGGCGTGTCACCGGTGCCGGAGCGAGAGACGATTGAGATCCTCGCGTTCATGACAGCCTCCGACGAAAGCAAAAAGCTCGGCGGCAAGTCGGTGAGCATCAAGGACGTGTTGAAGAAACACGGCGGAAACTGAGGACGATATGATCCGACGATGCCTGAAGGCTCAACTCTGGCTCGCGTTACTGCTCGGTGCGACAGCAGCAATGGCCGCGACGACAACGGATAATGATTATGTGGTCATTGCGAGGAAACTGATCCGCTACATTAACGCCGACGATCAGGACAGGATTCACCAGATGCTTGCCTCGACATTGCGTGGCGCGTTTCCCGAAGCAAAGGCGCGGCCGTATTTCCGCAACATCATCGCCCAGCGCGGCAAACTGGTCCGAGTCAAGGACTCGGTCGTCAACAACTACGGCGCCGGCGTGCAGGTGGAGGCCGAACGCGGCGACTGGAACATGGCGCTGACGCTCGACCGCAAAGGCTTGATCGCCAGCCTCAACATCACGCCCATCGGCCCGCTCATCGCGCTGCCGGAACGCAACAAGACGCCGATGCGGCTGCCGTTCGACAAGGAATGCTATGTGGTTGAGGGAGGCGCGACCGCGTCGTTGAACCGCCACGGCAACTCGCGCACCCAGCGCAACGCCTTGGACTTCTCAATCCGCGACGCGAAGGGCAACACCTACACCGGCGAAGGCAAAGAGAACAAGGACTACTACATTTACGGCATGGATGTCCTCGCGCCCGCCGACGGCACGGTCGTGATGGTGATTGACGGCGTCCCCGACAACAAACCCGGCACCGGGAGCGGCTTTCACGCCGGTGGCAACTGCATCATGATCAAGCACAGCGAGAGCGAGTTCAGCGTGCTCGCGCAGATGATGCCCGGCTCGATTAGCGTGAAGGTCGGCGACGCTGTGAAAGCCGCCCAGCCGATCGGCAAGTGCGGCAACAGCGGCAACGCCAACGAGCCGCACCTGCATTTCCACCTGCAGAATCTCCCCGTAATGCCGGAGGCTTTCGGCTTCGAGCCTTGCTTCCAGAACATCCGCGTCACCCGCGACCTGAAGGCGCGGATCGAGAGGGATTATTCGCCCATCCGCGGCGACAGCGTCGCGCAGCAGCCTGTCGAAGCCGCCGCGCCGAAGCCTGCGAAGTAAAGCGGCTTACGCCCGTAGTCGCAAGATCGCCGAGGCAGCGTCGGGGCCGATGTCGCCGTGCTCGCCGAAGGTCACCTTGCGTTCCGCAAACCTCGCGCTGACTTTCGCCGCGGCTTCCTCGGCGGAAATCTTGTAAGCGCTCAACCGCGTCGGCATGCCGAGAGAGTTGAAGAACGTCTCCGTCTTCGCGATGGCCGCCTCGGCAGACGTCACGTTCCAGACGCGCCGTCCATACTGTTCCAACTTCGCATTCTTCTGCGCCAGCTTGTGCTGCCAGACGCCCAGCATGACGATGGCCAGCGTCTCCGCGTGATCCAAGCCATAGAACGCCGTTAGCTCGTGTCCAATCATGTGTGTGGCCCAGTCCTGCGGCACGCCACAACTAATGAGCGTGTTCAGCGCCAGCGTCGCGCTCCACATAAAGGACGCCCGCGCCTCGTAGTTGCGCGGCTCCGCCAGCGTCATCGGCCCGACCTCAACGAGCGTCTGAAGCACGGACTCCGCCAGCCGGTCCTGCAACGGCGCGTCGGCCGGATAGGTCATATACTGTTCCATCACATGTGCGATCGCGTCCACGACGCCGTTGCGCACTTGCTTCTGCGGCAGCGTGAAAGTGGTTTCCGGGTCCAACACCGAAAAGACCGGGAACGAGTGGTTGGAAGTGAAAGCCAGTTTCTCCTTCGTCGCCTGTCGCGAAATCACCGAGTTGCCGTTGGCCTCGGAGCCGGTGGCAGGCAGCGTCAGCACCGTGCCAACCGGCAACACAGCTTTGATGGCAGCGCCGCCCGTGCGCAGGATGTCCCAAGGATCCGCGCCAGTGAAGCATGTTGCCGCAGCGATGAACTTGCCCGCGTCCAACACCGACCCGCCGCCCACGGCGAGGATAAAGTTGATGTGCTCGCGCTTCACCACGTCCACAGCCTTGAGACAAGTCTCGTAGAGCGGGTTGGCTTCGATGCCGGCAAACTCCACGACCCGATGTTTCTTCAACGCCGCCTTCACCTGGTCATAGACGCCGTTGCGTTTGATGGAGCCACCGCCGTAAAGAAACAGCGCCGGCGCGCTCGACGGCACGCGCGTGGCGATCTCCGCTATCATGCCGCGGCCGAACAAAATCTCGGTCGGGTTCCTGTAAACAAAGTTCTGCATCGTTGTTTCCTCCGTGAATGTGGGGCCAGCTTACCGCCAGTCGCTCCGGATTTCCACCGCCTTCACGAGCGCGGCCAAAACACCAGAAGCGAAATGCCGACAGCAAACACCACCGCGAAGAGGACGGCGATCCTTGCCAGCAACTTGCGCGTGCCGAGCACGGCCACGGTCAGGCCCTTGAAGATCAAGTTCGACAGCGAAGCGAGGAGGATTAACCGCCAGCCGGTGTCGGCATCCAAGCGTTTGTCATTGATCATCTGCGCAGTGGACAATGAAATCGCATCCACATCAGTGAAGCCCGACAACGCCGCCACCACGTAGAGACCACCCTCGCCAAAGTGCGCCTTGCCGGCAGCGGTAGCGAGCAACACGATCGCTAAGAGCAACCCAAATACGATTGCCGGCTTCAATTCGGTCGGGTTGGTCTGCTCGGGCATCTGCACCGGATCGTGGCGTTCCTTGAGCCACAGGCCGACGCAAAGCACGACCAGCGCGCCCAGCATCGCGCCAAGCGGTGGTGCCACCACACTTAACGACGGCGGTGCGATGGCAGCGAGAATCACCAGCACGCGGCAATACAAGATCGTCGAAGCAACGAGGATGACAAACGCTGCGAGATTCTCGCTATTCACAATCGCCCGGCTGCGCCGTGCGTAGCTCACCGTCGTCGCCGTGCTGGAGATCAATCCGCCAAGCACGCCGCTGATCATTGCGCCGGCGCTCCGGCTGAGAAACTTGTAGGCGACATAGCCGGCGAGGCTGATAGCGACGATAAACACAACGAACAGCCAGAGTCGGTGAGGATTGAGCACCGCGTAGGGATCGTAAGTCTGATTCGGCAGAACCGGCAGAATGACGAGCGAGATCAGCACAAACTGCATGATGGCCCTGAAATCCGCCTCGCCGATCTTCGCCGCCAGCGCGTGCAACTGCGGCTTCAAATACAATAGCACCGCCACGCCGCCGCCGATGGCGACCGCCACGGCCGTGAGACCGTTCACCAAATAGGCACCGACGCCGAACATCAGCAAAATGGACACCTCTGTGGTCAAGCCGGGATCCGTCTCGCCCATTTTCATCCGGGCCAGGTTGCCCGAAAACACCATCGCCGCGAGCGCGAGAAACCCGGCCGCGATCACCCAGCCACCGTAGTCCTTGGCGAGCATCGCACAGACCGTCCCGAACACGGTGATGATCGGAAACGTGCGGAACCCTGCCAGCCGCGTCTCGGACCGTTCCCGCTGCAAGCCCACCAGCAATCCCAACCCCAGCGCGACGGCAAGCAGATAGAAGATTCTTTGCAACTCCATGGCCGACTCCATCCGTGGTTCACTTCACACCCATCACGACGATGATGATCAGGTCTATGACGAACAACGCCACTATAGAGATTTCCAGCACTAACATCACGCGATTTGTGCTGTCCTGCTGCAACATCGTGTAGAGGCCGTCCAGCGCGCGCAGTTTCTGGTTCACGTTGCCCTCCCATTCCGACAGGTGGAAACGCGCCGCGCAACCCATGTAAATTCGCGCCAGATGCCAGTCGCCGAAGAACTTCGTGATGTTTGACAATTCGTCGGCCACCTTCGCGAGGTCCATCTTGATCTCGCGCAACTCATCGAGCACGCGCTGGCGGGCGCGGAACGCGTGCGGCCGAGCCACCACCTCCACGTCGTCATAAGCCTTGTCGAGCACCTGGTCGAGCTTTGCGTCATAGACCTTCAACTCCTCCAGTTGCAGGTTGGCCACCTCCAGCACGTAGAGCGTGTCGTGATAGCCTTCCGGCGTGTCCACCAGCAACGCCGTGTCCCAATCCACCACGGCCAGATCGTTCTGGTAGTAGGAATACCGATACTTCAACGTCTCCTGCACCTCCTGCTCGCTGAGCCGCGACGGGTCCGCCTCGCCGCCGAGCAGCGCGGCCACCTCGCGCTCGTTGTGGTGCAGCCACCGCTCCATCGGCTCACCGGCATTGGCGCCCGCCATTGGCGTGTTAAGGCAAAAGATCGTATAAACCTCCGCCTCCTCCAGCGCGGTGACCGGTGTGTCGAGATGCGGCCTCCAGTTATCAAACAGCCGTTGCGCGATCTCCTGCACACGGCCGTCGAGCGTCGTGCCGTCCTTGAAACGCAGGTTGCGGAACGCAAGGAAATCCGTAATGCGCTCGCAAGTGACCGGCACCCGCACCTTCACCGAGATGGCGCCGAGTGAGAACAGCTTGACGGAACTGGTGACCGTCACCGGGCCGTTGGTGGTTTCCAGTTGTGCCTCCTCCATTTGGACCGAAAGAGGCCGGTAAACCGGAAACTCCCGCGGCGCGTCCTTGAGCCGGCCGATCTGGAAACGCTCCGCCGCCCCGAGCATCTTCTTCTCGATCTCGGCAAGGTTCGCCTCATAGGCTATGTCGTAGGCGTAGAGATAAATGACTTCGCCTTTCATTCTCGTCTCCTGCTCGTATTTGGCACCTCTTGCCTCAACAGATTACAATCAACATTACCACATCCGCCGGCTGCGGCCAGTTCACGCCCATTCGCACGTTCAATCTACACTCTGAGCCTTCGGCGGACGGCTCGTTGGAAAGCGGGATGGTTCAAGCGACGCCATGCCTTGTCCAGCTTTGCCAAGTGCTCGCGGCGGCGTTGTTTGAGAAGCGACACGAGGGAACGCGGCGGTTTCAATCCGCCGGACAACAGGCGCTGCAAGCCAACATCAGCGTCGTGGATGCGGGCCAGCGACCGCTCGGCGTCGTGGATGCGCTCGGTCAGTTCCCCGATCGTTGCGCCCAGCACCGGCGAAAAGAACTCGCCGAGGTAGCGCGCGCGGCGCAGGGTGATACGCAGGCGATGCAGGTCGTCGGATGATTTGGAGTGGCGCAGACGCGCGAGGTCGCGGGTCCGGTTCAGTCGTCTCCGGAGATGGCGGCGCGCGAGCTTCTCCAGCGGCACGGACGGCGCCGTCTTCGCCAGCCGGGGCAGCTCCAACCGCAGCAATCGGCCCATCTCCAGCTTGAGCGCGGCGATTTTCCGCTCGGCCAAGTGGCGGCGCACGACTCGAAGCTGCTGGCGTTGGCGGCAGATTTGACGGCGGACAAACGCGGCCCAGCCCGGTTCTTCCGCAAACTGTCTCTGCACGTCATCGTTCGTCAGAAACACCACCAGCACATCGGCGTCGCGCGGCGGTCCCAACGTCCGGTTCAAGCGTTTGAGGACGCGGGAGATCTTCTCCGCGGAGGTTCCCGCCAGCGGCCCGCGAAACGCGCGCAGCACGGCGCGCGTCCGGCGGATGGCGACACGGATGTCGTGCAGTGGCCTGGGGCTTTTGCCTTTCATCGCGCCGTCCGCGTTGATCAAGACGGTCTTGAACTGCAACGAAAGCAGTCGTCGCGCTGCTTCAAGGACATGCAAGCCGCGCCGCAGCAAAGCCGGGTCGGCGTCACGGCCACCGGTGGCAGGAATGAGCTCGATGCCCAACGGAAAGACCGACCACCAAAGATCGGACTTCTGGTCGGCGCGCTCAATGTTGTAGGGAAACCGGCTGGAGCGGACGGTCACCCGAATCGCTTCAGCGCCGAACTCCACGCTTTTGACGGCCGCGTCCTGCTGGTGGCCGTAGTCCAAGCCGTCCGACACGCGTAGCAAAGCACCGAGCCGGAGCGCACGCTGCGGGTCGGGCAATCGCCTGATCAGCCGGTGCCGCCGGAGCGCAGGAACAGCGCCCGAATGCAACAGCATGACAGCGGCAATCAGGTTGCGATCCGAATCCGAATAGCCGCCCAGTCCCTCGCGCAGAACAATGCTGGCTCCGGTTTCGCGGTGGGCTGACGCGTTCACGCTGTAGGCGATGTCATGCAAGCGGCTGGCTGCTTTCAGGATCGCGCGGTCGGCGGCCGGGAGCTTCAGCCGTCTCCGGGTCGCGCCGAACAGCCGAAGCGCCAAGGTGGTGACGTGCCTGGTGTGGGCGTCTTCGTTGTCGTATTTGCGGCAGAGCTGCTCAATCGTCAACTTGTCCGCCCTGTGTGCCGCGCTCATGGCTCACTTCCTCGTTGCCTTCGCCGGAAGCTGTGGCTCAAACACCATGTAGAGGTTTTTCTGCGCCTGCTGTGCTGCCCCGCTCGCCTCCCGGTAGAACACCTCCTGCGCGCGCAGCGGCTTGCCGCGCCGCGCCGGTTTGACGCGCTCGTAGCTGCCGTCGGGCAGCAGGCGGCGCGCTTTGACCGTGTCCCTCATGCACGTCTTCAGGATCGAAACCAGCCGGCTCCGGCACGCCGGATCCTCGACGGGCACGAGCAGTTCCACGCGCCGGTCCAGGTTGCGCGGCATCCAGTCGGCGCTGGAGATGAACACTCGCTCCTCGCCGCCGTGGAGGAAGTAGAAGACGCGGCTGTGTTCGAGAAACCGGTCGAGGATGCTGGTGACGGTGATGTTTTCGCTGAGGCCGGGCACTCCGGGCCGCAGACAGCAGACGCCACGGATATTGAGGTCTATCTTCACGCCGGCCTGCGACGCGCGGTAGAGCGCCTCGATCACGTCGCGATGCACGAGCGCGTTGAGCTTGGCCATGATGCGCGCCTTCTGACCTTGTTTGCAGCGCTCGATCTCACTCTCGATCAACTCGATCACGCGCGGCAGCAAGCCGTGCGGCGCCGCCTCGATCTTGCGATACTGGATCGGCTGCGAGTAGCCGGTGATGGCGTTGAAAAACGCCGTGGCGTCGGTGGCGAAGTCCTCGTTGCAGGTCATCAGGCCGACGTCGCTGTAAATGCGCGCCGTGACCTCGTTGTAGTTGCCGGTGCCGAAGTGCATGTAGCGCCGGATGCCCGTCGGCTCGCGGCGCACGACGATGCAGAGCTTCGCGTGAACCTTCAGCCGCTTCAGGCCGTAGATCACCTGCACGCCGGCGTGTTCGAGCGCCTCGGCCCACTCGATGTTGCGCGCCTCGTCGAAACGCGCCTTCAACTCCACCAGCGCCGTCACCAGCTTGCCGCGGCCGGCGGCGCGGGCCAGCGCTGCGACGATGCGGCTGTTCTCGTTCGTCCGGTAGAGAATCTGTTTGATCGCAAGCACGTCGGGATCGTCCGCGGCCTGCTCGATGAACCGCACCACCGGATCGAAACTCTGGAACGGATGGAACAGCAGCACGTCCTTGCGCGCGATGACATCGAACATCCCCGCGTCGGGCGGAACATCGGGCGAAGGTTGCGGCGACCACGGCTTGTCCTTGAGTTTATCGAACCCCGGCAGCTTGACCAGCGCCCAAAACGCCGAGAGGTCAATCGGGCCTGGCACCTTGTAAATCTGTTCAAAGTTGATCCTGAGCGCCTGCCGCAGAAACGCGAGTGCCACCTCGGAGATCCGCTCGTCCACCTCCAGCCGCACGCAGTTGCTACGCTTGCGCGCGTCGAGCACCTCGCGCATGTGACCGAGCAGGTCGCCGGCCTGGTCTTCGCGGACCGCGAGGCCGGCGTTTCGCGTAATGCGGAACGGCACACACTCCACAACCGTCTCGCCGGGGAAAAACCGCGCGATGAACGCGCCGATGATTTCCTCCAGCGGAACACAGGTGTATTTCGCCGGGTCGGGCACCGCAATGAACCGCGCCAGCGTTCGCGGCAAATGCATCACCGCGAACCGCGGCGTCTGCTGCGATTCCTTGTCCGGCTCCAGCCGCACCAGCAGGTTCATCCTCAGCCCCGGCAACAACGGAAACGCCGCCAGCATCTTGACCGCAACCGGCGAGATGAGCGGATAAAGATCGTGGGTGAAAATGCGCTCGACGTGCGCGAGCTGCTCCGGATGGAGCGCCTCGACACGAACGCGCTGGATGCCGGCCGCCGACAGCTCCGGGTCCAGTTCCTTCATCAGACATTGGTATTGGTCCGCCACAAGCCGCTGTGTGCGCCGGCTGATCTCGGCCAGTTGCTGCTCCGTCGTGAGGCCGCTGGGATCAAACGCGCTCTTGCCCTCCTCCAGCAACTGCTGCAAACCGCCGACGCGCACCATGAAAAACTCGTCGAGGTTGGAACTGCTGATGGAGAGAAACTTCAACCGCTCCAGCAGCGGCACCGTCGCGTCGCGGGCCTCTTCCAGCACGCGCGAGTTGAACTCCAGCCAGCTCAACTCGCGGTTCAGCATCTGTGAGTCACTCTTAGCCATGGGTAATCGCCTCGTCTGCGCTGAGGGCAGTGCGCAACTCCACCTTCGTTCCGAAAATCTGCTCGAACATGTTCGCCTTGTCCCGCATCGCCAGTTGTTCCAGCGTCAGGTCGGCCACCTCGTGTGCCGTGATGATGAACCGGTCCTTTTCCCGCGAGAAGGTGATGTTCTTCAGGTCCTGCATGTGCTTGCGGTCCAAACAATCCGCCAGCCGTAACATCGCCGCCAGCTTGGAGACCACCAGCCGGTTGTCGCGGTCCAGCGATGTGTATTCGGTATGATATGAGCGCGGCATCGCGCGCCGATGGTAGCGCGCCACCAGCGCGATCAGCGTGATCTCATTCCGGCTCAACCCGAAGAGGTCGCTGTTCAGGATGATATACATCGAATGCTTGTGATGGCCGCGGTCGCTGATGAACACGCCCACCTCGTGCAGCAGGCCGGCGATACGCAACAACAACTCGTAACGGTCGTCCATGCCGTGCTCCGGCTGCAGCTCGCGGAACAGTTTCACGCACAGTTCGCTCACATATTGCGAGTGGCCGTCGTTCACGCCGTATTTCTCCGCCAGCAACGTTGCCGAATACACCGCCTGCTCCGCAAACTCCGTCGTCCACGCGCCGCGCACGGCCATTTCCTTCAGCAGCCCGTCGCGCTGCGACGCGCCCGCCACGAGGATTTGCTTCACCTGAAACGCCCGCGCCAGATGCTCATACGCCAGCAGCGCCGGCCCGATCGTCTCCGCTTCCTGGTAGGGGATGTGATACTTGCGCACCAACTCGTCCACGGAAACCGGCACGATCTGGTCCACCAGTTCGGCAAACGTCTTGAAGTTGATGCGCGCCACGCCTTGCTTGTCCCACTTCGGATGCACCAGCGCCGCCGCAAACCGCGCGTCGCCGGAGACAGCGATCAGATACGGCACCTTCCGCAGCGACACGTTCCAGTGCAACTGGTCCACCGTCCGCTTGATGTGCTGGCCCAGCAATGCCCGGCTACGCTCGGCCGGCGCGCGATAGGTCTCCAGCGTCTCGCGCATCCGCAGCGCGCCCAACCGGTAGGTGTTGGAAAATGTAATCCGCCCCTCGCGAACGAAAATCAACTCCGTGCTGCCGCCACCCACCTCGACAATCGCCACGTTCTTCTTGCGCAACTTGGCGTCCTTCTGAAACAGATCATGCACCGCGATATAAGTCAGCCGGTTCTCCTCCGCGCCCTCAATCGCCTCGACGTTGATCTGCGTCGTCATGTAGATGCGGTCGAGAAACGCGTCGCGGTTCTCCGCCTCGCGCACCGCGCTGGTGGCCACCGCGCGGATTTGTTCCGGCTGCGTGACGCCGTTTTCCTTCATGGTCCGGCGGAACGACTGCAAAATGGCAACGCACTCGTCGGTCGTGGACGGCTGAATGACACCGGAGGTGAACGTGTCCTTGCCCAGGCGCACCGCCCGCTGCAGCGACTCCAGCGGCCGCACCGTGCCGTCCGCGCCGATCTCGGCGATCTGCAACCGCACCGCCGTCGCGCCGATATCTATGACCGCCACCGTCCGCACGCTTTTCTGCGCCGGTTTTTTCGTTGTTGTTGAAATTGTCTTTTCCATCGCTTCCTTCCAATCGCGACGCTTTGAGAACCGCATGGTCGCCTAGAGCTTGCCACTTCACCAGACAAAATCTGAAAACGGTCACGAGCCGCTCTGAGTTTTTACCCCGCCGCAACAACAACGTCACCTGTTTGTCACAAATGCCGCTGCCCGCCTACCGCTGACGCCGAGCCTCCACCATTGCCCGCGCCGCCAGCGCCGCGCCGATGATGCCCGCGTCGTCACCGAGGCCGGAGTCCATGATCTTCACCCGCTCCGGGCTGGCTGCAATGACATGAGCCATCGCCGACTTCCGGACGCGCGGCAACACCTTGTCGCCAAGCGCCTCCATCAACCCGCCACCGAGAATCGCGGCTTGCGGATTGAGGACGTTGATCAGGTTCGCCGCGCCGATGCCAATGTAGTTGCAGGCGTCGTCAATAATCTTGCAGACCAGCTTGTCACCCTCGCGATAAGCCTCCGCCAGTATCCGGCTGCGCACGCGCGTCATGTCGCCATCGCACAAGTCCCAGACGACGCTCTTGCGCCCTTTCTCGATCGCCGTCACAACGCGGCGCACAATCGCGCCACGACTGGCGACGGATTCCAGACAACCGCGATTGCCGCAACCGCATTTCGGGCCGTCCTCTGGAACGACCACCATGTGACCGATCTCGCCGCTCATGCCACCCGAGCCGCGATAAAGTTCGCCGTTCAGGACAACCCCGCCGCCAATGCCCGTGCCGATGAACATGCAAACGAAGTTCTGCAACTTGCGCCCCGCGCCTTGGTGTTTCACCGCCAGCGTGCCGGCCTGCACGTCGTTGATCAACGCCGCCGGCATCCGCAACCGCCGCTCCAGCAGCTTCACTAGCGGCAGATTGTGCCAGTCCAGGTTCGGCGCGATCCGCACCACTCCGCGCTCTTGATCCACCATACCCGGCACGCCGACGCCAATCGCCGCGATGGCCGTGTGTGGCACCGCCGCGGACGCCAGCGCCTCGTTCACACACTCCGCCACGCGCTCCATTACGCCGTCCAGCCCCAACTCTGGCCGCGTGTTCTTTTTTTCACGGCTCAACACACGGAGGTTCCCGTTGAAAACTGCCGAGAGGATTTTCGTGCCGCCTAAATCCACTCCGACCACGTGCTGTTTCTGTTTTCTGTGACTCATTGTCCGTCCTCCAAACATGCCGCCCGCTGCAACGCCTCGCGTTCCCGCTCGAATCGCCGCAACGCGCCGCACATTAGTCCCCAACTTCACCAAAGCCAAGAGTGGAATCTCTGCCGGTCATTTCAGCCTCGCCTTTGGGCCGGGCGCTGCCTACGCTTGCCGGCAACACTGGACGACTGAAGACGCATTCAATGAACAACACGGTCGCCAGACCGAGTTGGTTTCTTAAGTTACTTGGATCTCTTATGAAGCTGTTGCCCTCGCAGTCACGAACGCCGCTTGCCTTGATCATTACCACCGCCGCGATGTGCGCGATGGCGGGCGCGGACGACTGGCCGACCTACCGGCGTGATATCGCCCGCAGCGGCGTCACATCGGAGAAACTCGCCACGCCGCTCGCCGAGCAGTGGGTTCACCGCTCGCGCCACGCGCCCGCGCCAGCTTGGGAGCCGCCGCGCGACGTGCCTGTCGAAGGTGTCCTGGAATTGCCGCGCGTCCGCTTTGACGACGCCCACCACGTCGTCGCCGCGGGCAACACGCTCTACTTCGGCTCGACCGCCGACAACAAAGTCTATGCGCTCGACGCCGCGACCGGCCGCGTGCGCTGGACGTTTTTCACCGGTGGCCCGGTGCGGCTCGCGCCGACGATCTGCGACGACAGGGTTTATGTCGGCTCCGACGACGGCTGCGTTTATTGCCTCGCCGCAACCGACGGCAAGGTCATCTGGCAGCGGCGCGTCGGCCCCGGCGACCAACGGTTGATCGGCCACGGCAAGATGATTTCGATGTGGCCTGTCCGGACTGGCGTGCTCGTGGACGACGGCGTGGCCTACTACGGCGCGGGGATATTCCCGTCGGAGGGCGTTTATCTCGAAGCGGCACGGGCCAGCGACGGGCAGTTGCTCTGGCGCAACGACACCGGCGGCGAGGCGACCGACACGCGCGCGTCACCACAGGGCTACTTGCTGGCCACGAGCACCAACCTCTTCGCGCCACAAGGCCGCGTCTCGCCCTCCGCATTTGACCGCAAAGACGGCCGCCGGCTCTACGAGACCACTTTCGGCAAGACCATCGGCGGCACGTTCGCGTTCCTCGCCGACAACCAGCTCTTCACCGGCACGGAGGAAATTATCGGCTACGACGCCGGGACAAAAATCAAGACCGCGTGGTTTGAAGGCCGCAAGGTCGTCATGACCAAGGACATTGCGTTCATCACCACCTCCAACGCCATGATCGCCCTGAGCCGGGAAACGTATCCCAAACAAGGTCTCCTGCGCTTCAACATTCGCAACCAGCGGATGAACATCAACAATGAATCAGCCACTCCGAAAAAGGAAAAGAAACGCCTGGCCGAGGTCATCCAACGCAGCCGTGAGACGCTCGAAGAGCTCGATCGCAAGCTAAGCACCCTGCCCACCGACGACCCGAAGCGCACCGCGATCCAAACCGAGCGAAGCGCCGCCGAGGCATTGCTGCAAGCCGACGAAGGGAAACTCGCTGCCACGGAGAAGAAACTCGCCACCATTGAGGAGCGGCTCCAAAGCCTGGACAAACAGTTGGAAGGAGCAAACGCGGAAATGGAGTCGAGCGTCAAATGGCGGCTGCCGTGCGACTGCTCCGATTCGCTGATCCTGGCCGGCGACGTTCTGGTTGCCGGGGGCCAGAACCGCATCATCGCGGCCGATGCGGCAACCGGCGCGAAACTCTGGGAAGCGAAGGTCAACGGCAAGGCCAAGGGCCTCACCGTGGCCGGAGGCCGGCTCTACGTGAGCACGACCACCGGAGCCATTCACTGCTTCGGTCCCCGCAAGGCCGGCGCTCCGCCCGCGCCATCCATCGTCCGAGAGCGCACGAACCCGTCGCCTTATCCGCAAGACACGCTGAGCGCCGCTTACGCCGCCGCTGCAAAAACCATCGCGCACGACTCGGGCGTTCGGCGCGGCTTTTGTCTCGTGCTCGGCTGCGAAACCGGACGCCTCGCGCTGGAACTCGCCAAACACACGGAACTGAAGATCATCGGCATCGAACCCGACGCGCGGAAAGTCGCTGCGGCAAGGAAAGCGCTCGACGCCGCGGGCTTTTACGGCGCGCGCGTCACTGTGGACCAAGGCGCGCTGGACCGCCTGCCGTATGCGTCTTACTTCGCCAATCTGATCGTCTCCGACACCGCGCTGCTCGGACGCCTGAACGATTGTTCCGCAAAGGAGATTCTCCGCGTGCTCAAACCGTGCGGCGGCGTCGCCATGCTCGGCCAGCCCGCTGAAGTGAAAGGCAACATTCCCTCTGTCACGCCTGCCGCGTTGCGCGTGTGGTTCGCAGGCGGTGGCGCGCCCGGCGTGCAGGTGACCGAAACCGGCGGCGTGTGGGCCGCACTGAGGCGCGGCCCGTTGGCCGGCGCAGGCTCGTGGACGCACCAATACGCCAACGCCGCCAACACCACGTGCAGCGACGACAAGCTCGTGAAGTGTCCGCTCGGCCTGCTCTGGTTCGGCGACCCCGGCCCGCTCCAGATGGTCAGCCGCCACCGCCGCGCGGCCTCCCCGCTCTCCGTCAACGGCATCATGCTGGTGGAGGGCGAACATGCCGTCAGCGCCTACGACGCCTACAACGGCTTCAAGCTGTGGGAGCGAACGATCCCAAAGGTTGTGCGCACCTACGTCTCCAACGAATCCAGCAATCTCGCCGCAGATGAGAGCAGCTTCTACGTCGCCACGACCAACAAGTGCCTCCGGCTCGATGCCGCCACCGGCGCGGTCAAAGCCACTTACTCGATGCCGAAAGCGGCCGACGGCAAGCCGCGCAACTGGTGCCACATCGCCGTCACCCACGATCTGCTCATCGGCACCGGCAGCAAGACCAACGTCGTGTCCGACATCATGTTCGCTTGCGACACCGCGACGGGCCGCGTCCGCTGGATATACGAAGGCGGCAGCATCCAGGACGCGTCCATCTCCATCGCCGAGGGCCGCGTGTTTTTTGCCGACGGCGGCGCGCCGGTTGCGCCGGCTGTGAAACCGCGAGCCAAGTCAGCCATCCGTGCGGCCAAAGCGCCAAAACCGTCGCCACAGCGCAACGTCACCGCGCTCGATCTGGAAACGGGCCGGACGGTCTGGCGCAAACAGATGGACCTCACCGGCTGCGTCGGCGGCACGCACTGGGGCACGCTCGGCTCGATGATCCATAACGGCGTGCTGGTGTTCTTCGGCGTCTATACCGACGGCCACTTCTGGAAGGAATTCTTTGCCAACCAGTTCGACCAGCGTCGCGTCATCGCCCTCACCGCCAGCGACGGCTCGCAGCTCTGGGCCAAGAACATCGCCTACCGCGTCCGCCCACTCATCATCGGCGACACGTTTCACGCCGAGCCTTGGGCTTTCGACCTCAAGACCGGCGAGCAGCGCACGCGCGTCAACCCGATCACCGGTCGCACCGAGCCGTGGCAGTTTGCACGGCCCGGCCATCACTGCGGCACGCCCGCGGCCTGCGCCAACGTCATGTTTTTCCGCTCCTACTACCTTGGCTACTACGACCTCGCCCGCGACTCTGGCACGACCACCTTCGGCGGCCAGCGGCCCGGTTGTTGGATCAACTTCATCCCCGCCAACGGCCTCGTCATGATGCCTGAAGCGAGTTCCGGCTGCATGTGCCCGTTCCCGAACATGGCCACGGTTGTGCTTGCGCCGCGCGAGGAGAACCGCGCATGGAGCAAGTTCAGCCTCGCCGGCGACTTGAAGCCGGTGAAACACCTTGCCCTCAATCTCGGCGGCCCCGGCGATCGCCGCGACGACGCCGGCGTGCTCTGGCTCGCCTATCCGCGGCCGACCGGCAGCCTTGTGCTGCCACTCAAGGCAACCGTGGACCTGCTGCCGCGCTTGGGCGGCTACTTCGCGCAGAGCACCGACTCGGTTCGCGTCGAAGGCACGCGCAACCCGTGGCTCTATACGTTCGGCGTCCGCGGTGTGCGGCGTTGTGAAGTGCCGCTACTCGACGCCGGCGACGGCACCGGCCTCTACACCGTGCGGCTCGGCTTCGCGGAAATGGACGACGTGAAACCGGGCGAGCGCATGTTCGACATCGCGTTGCAAGGCCAGCCCGCGCTGAAGAGCTTCGATGTCGTGAAGGAAGCCGGCGGCCCGCGCAAGGTCATCGTCAAGGAGTTCAAGGGCGTCGCCGTCAACGACAACCTGATCATCGAGCTTCTGCCGAAACTGCGCCAGCCCAAGCCGGAGCAGTCGCCCATCCTCCAAACGGTGGAAGTGGTGCGTGAGCGGATGCTGAGCGTTGGCGTCACCGTGCCACCGGTCCAGTTGAACGACGCCAAACCCGAGCAAACCGCTACTCTGCATCTCTCCAACCAAACAGACGCCGATTTCGCCGGCACGCTGCGGATCGCTGCGCCAGAAGGCTTCAGTGTGACGCCGGCTGAAGCGCCCGTGAACCTGCCCGTTGGCCAGAAAACAGAAGTCGTGTTCAAGCTCGCCGTGGTCAAGAAATTGCAACCGTCGAACTATGCTGCCCGCGTCCAGCTCGTCCGCCGCGACGGCACCGCCGATGCCGAGCGCAGCATGGCGATTGATTACCTGGGCCGCGGTGACCGCGTCGTGCTGAAAGCCGTCGAAGACAGTTACGTAATTCACTCGGCTCCCACTGCCAACAACGGCAAGACGCTCATCCTTCTCGTGGACGGCGGCAACAAGGCGATGGGCGATGATCATCACCAGATTGTCTACCTCAAGTTCCGGCTCGGCATCCCCGGCAAACCGGTTTCCGCCAAGCTCCGTATCTGCAACGCCGGCAACTTATCCACAAACGGTGGCAACATCTGCCTCGTCACGGAGCCGTGGAGCGAGGAGGAAGTCACCTACGCTAACCATCCCAAACCTGGCAAGGTGCTGGCTAACATTGGCCCCGTCGCCGCGAACCAGATCATGGAAGTGCCGTTGAAGAATTTTCCCCTGGCCGGCATGAAGGAACTCAGCCTCGCCATAGACCCGGTGAACCCCGACGGCGTCAACTACTTCACCCGCGAGAGCGGCAAAGGCCCCGAGTTGATCGTCGAATACGAGAAGTGATCAGCACGCAGCACCACACACCGGACAATCAGGCCGACGCGCTGTTTTCACCCGGCGGAAGTTCATTGTCTTGAGGTCCATCACCAGCATCACGCCAGTGAGCGGTTCGCCGATGCCAGTGAGGAGCTTGACGACCTCGACTGCGCCAACACAGCCAGCCGTGCCGGAGACCGCGCCTATCACCGGAAACTGGCGTTTCCAGTCGGCGGGTTCTTCAGGAACGAGGCATTGCAGGCACGCAGTGCGGCCCGGCAGAATCGTCGTAACATGCGCCTCCATCGAATACATGGAGCACTCCACCATCGGCTTGCCCTGAGCGACGGCAGCGCGGTTCAGCGCGAACCGCTCCTCGAACAACGGCGCGGCGTCCACCACCACGTCCGCCTGCGCCACAAGCCGGCCGGCGTTTTCCTCCGTGACGTTCTCGCCGACAGCAACGATGTCGAGGCGCGGGTTGAGTTCGCGCAGCCGCCGCGCGATGGACTCGATGCGCGGCTTGCCGATGTGATCGTGGGTCTGGAGAAGCTGACGATTGAGGTCGGCGGGCTTGAGGTTGCCGGCGTGAGCGATGATGAGCCGGCCAACGCCGGCCGCGGCCAGTTCAGAAGCCACTACGCCGCCAAGGCCGCCGCAACGTGAGATGAGCACCGACGCGCCCTTGAGCCTGCGCTGACCCTCCTCTCCCAACCCCGGCACCCACATCTGCCATTCGTAAATGGCGCACTCCTCTTGTGTCAGTGTTGGCAGGTGCATGGCGCTCCCAATGTGTCCAGATCCGTTTGCCGCACGCGGCCATTGCTCATCGTCAACAACAGGTCGGCCACCTGCCGCGCCTCGGAGCGATCGTGCGTGACGTGAAGCACGGAGACGCCGTGCTCGCGCTGCACGCGCTTGAGCAGGTCCCGCATGTCGCCGCGCATGTTTTCGTCGAGCGCGGAGAGCGGCTCGTCAAGCAGCAGCACCGCCGGCCGCGCCGCCAGCGCACGCCCCAACGCAACGCGCTGCCGTTCGCCACCCGACAAGCCGTGCGGTTTGCGGTCAAGCAGGTGCGCAACGCCCAAATGCGCCGCCAGTTCCTCGACGCGCGCCGCCGTTTCCTCCGCAGGTCGCCGCCGGATACGCAGCGCGAAGCCAAGTTGCTGGCGGACGGTCATCGTCGGGAACATCGCGCCGTCCTGCGGCACGTAGCCGACGCCGCGGTTGCCGGGCGGCTCGTGCGTGACGTCGCGGCCGTTGACCAACACGCGGCCGGCTTCCGGCCTGCGCAACCCGCAGATGACCTCGATCAATGTCGTCTTGCCGCAGCCGGTCGGCCCCATCAGCACGCCGTAAACCGATCCCGGCACCGTGAACGACACTTCGCTCAGCGCAAACGCGCCGGACCGAATAGCGATGTGTTCAAGAGAGATCATCGCAGAGATTGAACCACGGAAGACACGGAAGACACGGAAAGAATATCCAAAACCGTCCTCAAACCATAACGGACGCTGTAGCGGCGGTCTCTGACCGCCGAAATCCGCCACGGAATCAACGTCCGGCGGTCAGAGACCGCCGCTACAGTTCGCCCTACCCCGACTCTAGATTCCGAATCCGCTTTCCGTGTGTTCCGTGTATTCAGTGGTTGTTTCTTCATGGCCTCTCCCCCACCGCGCGCATTGCCAGCAGCACTGTCACCGCCAGCGCGACCATCAACAGACTTACCGCGATGGCGGCCTCCAGATTGCCAACGCTCAGTTCCAGCCAGACCGTCGTCGGCAGCACTTCGGTCTTCATCCGCGTCGCGCCGGCGAACACCAGGATCGGCCCGAATTCCCCGAGGCTCCGCGCCCACGCAATGCTCGCTGCGCTGAACATCCCGCGCTTGGCAGCGGGCAGCGTGACGAGCCAGACGGCCCGGCCACGCGAGCAACCGAGCGTCATCGCCACGTCTTCCGGCCGCGCCGCCAAATGATCGAACGTCGTCCGCATCTGCCGCACGGCGAACGCCGCGCCGACGGTGAACTGCGCGAGCAACACGCCAAACACCGTGTAGGTGAACGGCACAATGCGGTCAATGGCGCGGCCGAGCGGCGTTTGGAAGGCAATCAGCAGGCACAACCCGATCACCATCGGCGGCAGGACAATCGGCACGTCGAGCAGCGTGTCGAGCGTGTTCTTGCCCGGAAACCGGCCGCGCGACATGAGGTAACCAACCGGCACGGCGACGATGAGCGACAGCAGCGCGGCGATGGTGCAACTGACGAGGCTGAGGCCGGTGGCGTATTGGATTTCGCGCGAGCCGAGCGCCCGGAGGAGATGATGCGGCGACGTGTAGGTCGCGGTGGCTGCCAACATGCCGAACAACAACCCAAGGTAGGCCGCCGTGACAGCGGCAATGACGACCCAGAAGGGCCAGTTCGGCCCGGCGCGGTGCTGGTCAGTCATTGGCGCTCTTCAGATACGCCGGCACGACAATGTCCTTGCTCGCGACGGCCGACTCGTCACCCCGCCAATGAAAACCGGCTTTCTCAAACCGCTCGCGGTTGGCGCGCAGGAACGCCAGCAACCGGCCCGCGAGCCGCGCGTTCGGCGACTTCGCCGCCACCGCGAACGGCTGCGCGGCTTTCGCGCCGGCGTGCTTGATTGGCATCGTGTCAATATGCTCCGCCACCGGCTTGGCATTCACGTCATAGACAATCGCCGCGTCCAGCGAGCCGGTGCGGAGCTGGTTGACCAGCAAGTCGGCCGTCGGCACCTGCGAGCAAACGTTCTTCATCACCGAGTCGAGAAGGCCCGCATCCTTCAACATGCCGCGCGTCATGTAACCGAGCGTGGACTGCTGCGAGTTGCAGATGCCGATCTTCAGGCCGGGCCGCGCGAGATCCAACAGCGTGCGGAGGTTCTTCGGGTTGCCCTTCGGGACGGCGAGCATGATGTCCGCCTCCGTCAGCACAACCGCCTCCGGGTAGAGATCGGCCACCGGTGGCACGAAACAAACGTCGCACGCATAGTAGGCGTCGGGGACTTTCGCGTCGGGCGTCTTCGCCATCGCGCGCATCGTGGCGCAGAGGATGCCGCAGCCGTTGAACACCGTCGTAAGGTCCACGCCTTCGCGGTCAGCGAATTCCTTCAGCGTTGTCTGGATCGCCGGGCGGTTCACGCCACCGCTGTAGAAGACCATCACCGGCTTCACACTCCACTTGTCGCCGCCCGCCGGACGAAAATCACTGCTGGCAAAGATCGGCGCGCCCTTCTCCGGTGCCGCCAGATAGCGCGCGAACCGCAGCGCCGCTGCCGGCTGTGCGCATGTCGCTACCACGGTGGCGCTGACGTTCTCCTCCGCTTTCTCGAATTCCGGCACGCTCACCGTTTCCAGCCCCACAAACTGCGCCGCCGTCGCGTCCCAAACAATCGCTGCGTCTGCGGCGCCGAGCGCCACGTCACCGGCGATGTCCATGACCGTCGGTTTCAACACCAGCGCCCGCGCGTTGAACTGTTCCCACCGTCCGGCCAACACGCGCCGCACCGTGCGGCCGATGCTCGCGCTCTCCGGATTGGCGAGCGCGAACCGCACGCCGCCGCGCAGGAGGTCATCGAGCGCACGGATCGCCTTCGGGTTGCCCTTGGCGACGGCAATCACCGGCCGCTGTTTCGCCAGCGGAATCACCTCGCGGATGAGGCCGAGCCGCTGTGCGTCCGCGACGCTGCCGTCGTCCGCCGCGATCAACAGGTCGCCACTCTTGGAAACGCGGATGGCGCTGAACAACGCGCCGGTGCCGCCGTATTGCAGGCTGATGGTGACGCCAAATTCCTTCCGATAGGCTTCCGCCGCCTTCTCGACAGGTTTCTTGACGCCGGCAGCGCAATACACTGTCAGCGCCCGACCCGCTTCTGATGGCGCGCTTTGCCGGTAGAACCACGCCATGATTCCCAAACCGACCGCCAGAACGGCAATGATTGCTATGACCTGTTTCACGGCTTCCTTTTACTCCATCCCACCCCTGCTATTCCAGCAATCACGGCGAGGAACACAACCACCGCACCCCACACGCGCCAACCGGTCCCGCGTGGCGGCTCGACGGGCGCCGGCTCGCCTCGAATCACAACCGTCTCCGCTTTCGCTGCGGATTCCGCAACGGGCGATTTCTCTACGCCAGCCGCCTGCCGCTCCTCTTCCACGCGCGCCAGTTCCTCGTCCCAGTTGAAACTCAGCAGCAAATCCCAGCCCGTGCGCGAGTCCTTCACCTGGCAGGAACACGCACCGGTGAGAAAGGCGCAGATCTCGTCAATGCTCTCCGGCGTCAGGTTCTCCTTCGGCACTGCCGCGAGCACGCGGCCGCGGCCAAAGACGGGAAATGCGACCGGCACCGAACGGAGCTTCCTGACCTCGTCGCTGTTGGCTTCGAGCATTGCCAGCGTGACAGCCTCGCGAGGATCCTTCCGAGACAATCGCAAGACGGAGAACCGCAGCACGAGCGCCGGGCCAGGACCGAGTTGGCTGGATGGGTCGTTGGCATCCTGCTCCGGCAGCGAGGCAACCGTTGTCCACTGCTTGAGCCGCTGTTCCAACACACGCGCAATTCCGTCGTCGGCTGACTTATCGCCAGACTCGACCAGCACCCACACCGCTGAGTCGCCGTGAGCGATGCGACGCGCGATCTCGCGGCGGATCGGCGAGTCCAGCAGGGTTTCGAGGCTCGCGGCAGTCAGCAGCCCTGACCATGCTTCGCCGCCGGGCGGATCCGGGAAGATCAGTTTAGCCGCGCCTGCTCCCGTTGAGGCCGACATCTGCACTGTCAGATTCGCCAGCGAGTTCGTGCGGAGCCTGTCCAACAACGGCGCAATCTCTGACCTCGCAGCGACATCGCGATCCACGCGAAGCTCGTAGATTTCTCCTGGCCAGCGATCAAGCGCGTAACGAAACACCGGCACTGAACACGCCAATGCGCCCGGTATTCCGCCAAACACGCCCGCCGCAACCACAAGCGCCGCCCACAGCGGGAGGCAGCGCGAAAGTCTGGCAGATATTGGCTTCAACATTGCTACCGATACTATGCGTCGCCTCTGTGCGCAATGCCAAGCTCGTTGCGTTCGCGCCGATGACTGTTGCCAGGATTGCGCAGGATTGCGATGATGCCGCCGTCCTCAAGACTGGGCGAGATGAACATCGAGACGATAGCGGCGTTGCTCATGGCGAGCCTGATTGGCGTGGCGTTGGGACTGCTCGGCAGCGGCGGCACGATGATCACGCTGCCAGTGCTGGTCTATGTAGCCGGCATTCCCGTTTCTCAGGCGGTGGCGATGGCATTGGTCGTGGTCGGCGGCACCAGCCTTGCGGGCAGCGTCATGCAATACCGCCGCGGGCATTTTGACGTGCGCGTCGCACTGCTCTTCGCCGTGACGGGCGTGGTCGGCGCGTATGGCGGTGCGCGACTGACGCATCTGGTTTCGCAACCGGTGCTGCTGACCGTGTTCTCTGTCATCATGCTCGGCGTGGGCCTGACGCTGATCCGGGAGCGGCGCGAAGTTGAACAGACGCCGAGCCAAGGGCCGATACGGTGCGCCGCAGTCGGCGCAGCCGTGGGCGTGCTGACCGGTTTCCTTGGAATCGGCGGCGGATTCCTGATCGTGCCGGCGCTGGTGTTATTCGGCGGGCTGAACATCAAGAAGGCCACCGGCACGTCGTTAGCGATCATTGCGCTAAACTCTCTGTCGGGACTTGCGGGCCAACTCCGCTACGTGCAGTTCGACTGGTGGATGGCGCTGGCGTTTCTGGCAGCGGCCACAGCCGGCATGACGGGCGGCGTTGCTGCAAAAGGCCGGCTCTCCGAACGCGCCATTCGAAAGACGTTCGCTGGCTTCGTCTTCGCCGTCGGGCTGGCGATGGCATGGCAGAACGTGGCGGCCTTGGTGCGGTAGTTTCGGACCGTTTGCAGGCAGCAGTTTTGCCCGCTCAACCTTTGCGACGCCGGCGGAGCGCGCTTAGCATCACCCAACCCAGACCCAACAACACACCCGTCGAAGGCTCAGGCACAAACACGATCTGGCCGTCGTTGCTGAGGAACACGTTCGCCAGCCCATAGCTGTTCTTGTTCGCCGCCGTAATCGCCTCGCCCGCCACGCCCGTCAGCACCTTCGTGCCTGCGCCATCCTCGTAGATGAACTGCATCCCGACGTAAACCGTCAACTGGCTCAGCTTCATCGTCGCTCCGTTGAAGAGGTGCAGCACATCCACATACAGGCACTCGTTCGTCCCCAGTCCGCCCCCGTTGTTGATGTTGTTCACAAACTCGATGTGGTTGGTCATGTTCAGCGTGCCCAACGCCATGTTGTTCGCAAAGCCCGCAAAGACCGCACCCTTGTTGGTGCTCGCCACCTCGAACGTGTTGGTCACGCCCGCCACCGTCCCGCCAAACAC
>JBAYFL010000003.1:0-328714 GCA_041667205.1 Verrucomicrobiia bacterium
CGCAGGGACGGCACTGGGCTGGGATCGGCGCTCATGTCGCTCCTTTCGTTTGAAGGGTTTGCTGCGTTCGAGGTTCCAACGGCTCACGCCCTTATTATGGCGCAGGTGTCAAGTTGCGCCCGAGCAATCTTGACAGTGCGAGCGGCAACCCAGCATCTGAAAAGTCACCAAGACCGATACCGAGACAGCATGGAGAGTAGTTGGTGGTGGTCTTTGGATGCCTCCACAGGCGAACGTCGGCACGGCGCTTCGTCCTATTCGCTTCCTACGGAACTGAAGATACACCGCCGCAAGGAAATGCCCGGCGGGTTCACTTCCGATTCTCCGGTCGCGGCGGAGACAAGCTGCAAGCGACGGCGAATGACGGCACGGGTCGAAAATCCTGCGCATCCTTGTAGCGGAGGTTTCGCCGGCCCCAGTAGCTGCCGTAGAACTGGCAGTTGGTATCCACCCAGTTGGCAATGCGCAGGAATTCCTCCGGCTTGAGTTTCCCGACGACTTCTTTGTGCATTCCGGCCAGCTTCGCCGCCCGCGCGGCCTGCGTTGGATCATCGAGCTTCACCTTGCCGTTACTGAGCATGGCCACCAGCACGCTCGTGTGCGAACCGAGCGCCAGCGCCGGCAGGTATTCGACGTTGCCAGTCTTGGGATGGTTTTCGCCGATCACGATGCCGAGCAGGCCGCGGTCGCGCTTCAACTTTGCGCGACGTTCGGGAACAAGATTTTCATACGAGGCGCTGAAGAACTTCGTCGGCGCGCCGGTCAGGTCGAGTCCGGCGGCTGCTTTGCTGCCGGTGTGACAGCCGACACAAAGTCTGTCCCATGCGGGCTGGACATCGGTCGGATAATGCAGGACGCGCCGGCCCGTCGCTTCGCCCGGCTGCGGACCCGGCAACGACGGCGCGCGCGACAACGCCTTGGGATTCCGGGACGCGGCAACGCTACCGCCATCGCGCGGCATCTCGTGGCAGCCGACGCAACCGCGCCGCTCGCCCGGCATGTAGTTCACGTAGGTGCGTTCGGTCTGGACGGCAAGGTAGTTCACGTCGAGCACCTGAAGTGAGATGTTCGCTGCGGCGGGCACGATGAAACACGCCGAACCGTCGTCCTCGACCGGCACGATGCCATGCTGCACCTTCAACGCCAGATGCGTGTCCTTGCTGATGCACGCGTGCTGCTGGTCATAGTTGTCGTCGTTGTCGGGCCGTCGCGCTCCCCAAGGACGCGGGATTTGTTCGAGAATGCGAATATGCTTGATCGTGCCGCGCGGGACGTTTTCCAAGCCATGATAAACGTCCGCCACGACACAAACGGCTTCGTTGCGGCTGGCGAGTTCGCGATTGATGCTGCTGTTCAGCACCGGTGGCACGCGGCGCGGCTTCAGCGGATACGGCAGCCAGCAGGAGATTGCCGGATCGCGGTAAAACTCCTCCACCTCGCCGCGGTCGTTGAGCAAATAGAGGCCGTAGGCTTTCGCATCGCTCCACGCGGGGCCGGCGGGCTTGTGCGCGACGAGGAAACTTTTCCCGGAGAGCGGATACGGGTCCTTGAAGAGCGGACCGCGTCCGTCGCGGTCCTCGCGCCACGAGCCGTTGGGCTGCCGGAACGCGAAACCACCCTCGTTTCGGATGTCCACGGAGGGCGTCATGTAGGTCATCGGCTCGCGCGTGCGGATGTCCTTGTCCACGTCGAGCCGGATGACCGTGCCAACACCGTTCTGCGGGTAATGCGGCGCGCCGAGCACGACGAAGCGGTTCGCGCCGCCGGGGATCGGCCGCCCGTAGATCAGCGTCGGCGGGAGCGCAATGTCGTTGCCGAAGATTTCCGCCGAAGCGGTGCCGTCGGGACGCATGGCCCACAGGCATTTCACGCTGACCGCACCTTTGTCAAAATACTCCCATCGCGTGTAGAGGATGCGGCCGTCAGGCAACATCACCGGCGACGCCTCGCTGACGGAACTGTTGCTGAGCCGGCGAAGGTTCTTGCCGTTGGCGTCCATGCGGTAGAGGACGGTGGTGGTGAGATTGTCCGACCCGTCGCAGAGAATCCCATACTGGCACCGCGTGGAAATGAACGCGATGCCGCCATCGGGCAAATAACACGGCTGCATGTCGTCGGTGCCGTGATGATACTCGGCGGCGAGTTTGTATTTGCGGACCAGTTCTGCTTCGTCGGGCGGCGGAAACGTCAACTGCCGCAAGCCTGTGCCGTCAATCCTCACCTCATAGATGCGATAACCTTCCAGCGGCGCTTTTTTCCACGCAAACACCACTCGCCGCGCGTCGAACGACAGGTCGAACCGCTCGAAGACGCCGCCCTTGAGTTGAGGCGCCAACTCGCGCACACCGCCCGTCTTGAGGTCGAGCACACAGAGGTTGCCGCCGGGCTGCCACGTGCTGTTGATGAACTCGGTGTAGTAGTGATTCGAGTTGTAGGTGAACCGCTTGACGAAGAGAATCTTGTCGCAGCCGATCTTCTCCGCGACGCCGCCGTCCGCCCAGCCAACCGCGACCAGGACCAGCAGCGAAACGTAGCAAACAATCCACTGTGTGACGTGCATCATCGCAATCCTCGGGCCCGATAATAGCCGGCAGACCTCACTTGTAAACCTTTTGCCGCGATGCACGCACATCTCACTGCACCGCCAGATCCAGGAACGCTACCCTCAACGGCTTGCTCGCGGTCATCGTGATTTCGATCCGGTTCGGGCCATCCTTCATGGCGCTCGCCGGCACGCTCCACGCCCGTAGTTCCTCAGGCTTGCCGAGCATCGGTGGATACGGGTTCGGATACGGCTCCGAAAGATCGTCGGTCGCCGCAAGTTCCTTGCCGTTGAGCCGCGCGGACCAGCGACTCTCGCCGAGCGAGTCCTCGCCCTGAATCCGCAGCCGTCCGCCGCGTTTCCAGCCACCCGTCGGCGGCGCGAGGTCGAGCGTGAACGCCTCGGTCTGGCCCGCCGCCATCTTTCGCGGCAGCACCGGCGGTTTTGCGAACGGGTTCCCCCACCCCGATGCGAAAAAGTAATGCTGCGGTTGCCGCGCGAGCCACTTGCGGTCGCCGAGATGCTTGAAAACGTGGAACGGCGGCTCCGAAAACGGCCCGCGCCCCTGCCCGCCGTGTTCGCGGTAATAAACGAAGTTGAATGCACTCACGCCGTCAGCGCCGCGCGCATAAGCGAGATGCGCCGCGGTGTAGAACTGCTCCGGCGTCGCGCGCCGGAATGGGAAAGTGTCGTAGCCTTTGGCAATGGGTTTGCGGCCGTTCCAAATCGAGTGGCACATCTCCAAATACACCGCCGCTTGCGGCACGCTGCGCCGGATGGCAGCAAGGTCGGTCTGTTGCACGGTGAAGTAACTCGCCGAGAGATTCACCATGTCCAACCCCACCTCCACCATCGCAGGCAGGTCCAGTCCCAGCGGGTCATGCGCCGACGTGTAAGCCGGCACACGGGCGCAGAGCCAGCGCCGCTTGCCATCGCGCGCCGTGCGGTCGAGCAACTCGCGCACCTGCCGGACGAACGCCGTCATGATGCCGCGCCGCTGCTCGCTCGTGGTCTTGTCGAGTTGGAAGTAACTGTAGTGCCGCATGAAATCCATCTCGAACCCGTCGAGGTCGTAGTTCTCGCAAAGCTCGTGGATGAACGCGAACTTGTGCGCCCGCACCTCCGGAATCGCCCAATTCAACACATGCTGCTCCCATTTCGCCAGGTCCGGCCCAATGCGATACTCCGGGTGCTCCACGTAAAACTTGCTGGCCCAGATGGAGCGACGATCCTTCACGCCGGCGTTCTCCAAATGATGCCCGTCGTTCATCCGCAGCGAGATGAACGGCGCCTGCTCCTTCTTGCGGCAACGCTCCACGAACACCTTCACCATGTCGCCGCCCGCAAGCATGTATTTGCCAAACGAGTCCGGGTCCATCCCCGTCCGCTCCTTAAACCACCGGTAGTGCTGCTCCGCCGGATAGACCTTGCTCTTCCACCACGGAATCCAACCCACGCCCGGCTGGAGCAAATGCGCGTCCACGCCAGTGCCCGCCGCCTCGTCCACCGTTGCCTCCAACATCTTCTCGCGAAACGGCTCCCCCTTCTTGTGCCACGGGCTGGCGCAGGAAACGATGTTGGTCGTGTCGTTGCTGAAAAGCACGCGGAACGGCGCTTTGCGTCTCGTCGCGTCGGCGGAAACGATTCCCGGCCAGCCCGCAGCCAATGCCGCGCCTGTCGTCGTCTGAAGAAACTGTCGGCGATTCATCCCCTACCGTTCCTTATGGCTTCGCCGGCGGCTCGCGTTTCACGACTTTGTCGGCGGACATCTCTTCCGGCTTCGGCGCGGGCAACGTGACCTTGCCGGTGGCGGCCCACTCTGTGCCGCGCACCAACGTCGCTTGGAAACCTATGTCCACCATCGAGGGCGGGGCGTGGCCGAGCGCGTCGTGAAACACGCGGCCCTTGCCGTAAGCGATCGTCATTAACATTGGCTCGTGCTCGCCAGTGCCGCGCTTGGCGGGATCGGCGAACGCCGTCGCCAGCACCGTGAGATTCTGCGCCGGACCGCGTAGCTTCGAGTAAAGCTCATCTATCGCGTGCAACCAGCGCGTGGGCAGGCCCTTCGTGATCGGATGCTCCGTGTCACGAATCTCGACGATGAACTCGTGCTGCGGGCCGTGCGTGCCGCCGGCGCCGGGTGTCTCGTCGCGCACGATCTTGCCGTCACGCCAGCGGAGCATGGGGCCGGACTTCTCGTTACGACCGCCCCAACCACCGACGCCGATCATCTGGTTGAACTCCGGCCAGTCGGGAAACGCGTTGTCGGCGGCATGGAAGATCACCAAGCCGCCGCCGAAGCGGACATACTTCTCAAATGCCACGCGCACCTCGTCCGGCCAACGGTCGCCGGCGTAGTTCGACACGATCACATCATAGTCGCTGAACTTCGGCCGCCATCTTGCCCAGAGCGGGGCGTTGGCCTTCTCGTGCTCCGCTTTCTGCTCCGCCGATATTCGCCCCTTGGGCGGGCCGGGCGGCGTCGTGGACACATCCACGGTGAACCGCCCGCTCTCCTCCAGAATCCACTTCAGCACCGGCGTCGTCGTCGCCCAACTGTGATTGTTCTGGCCGTCCACAATCAGCGCTTTGAGCTTCTCCGCCGCCCACAGCGACGGGCAGGCGAAGGTGAAAAGAACCAGTCCGGCCATCAGGAAGTTCCGCAAGATTTTCATGATATCTCCGCTCGCGCTATCTATTCGCCGATTCGCCACCCAAGTCCAACGTTTTTCACGGCGGGAATGCAGGAAATGCAGTTGACTTGGCGGAGTCCTTGACTAGCATCTGCGGCTCACGTTTCGATAGTCAGGAGAATTACAAAGTATGGCGAACACAAAATCGGCCGCGAAGGCGCTGCGTAGCAGCGGGCGCAAGCGGTTGCAGAACAAGTCGGTCAAGACCGCGTTGCACAGCATCGAGAAGCGATTTCTAAGTCTCATCACCGAGGGCAAGAAAGACGATGCAACCAAACTGTTTCCGGAAGTAAGCTCGGCGCTCGACAAGGCCGCCAAGCGAAGCGTCATCCACGCCAACCACGCAGCGCGCCAGAAGTCGCGTTTCGCCGCCCGGCTGGCCAAGATGGCCGTTCCCGCCGCGAAGTAGCTGCTTTCCGCCAAGTAAAAAGGCGGCCGGTGATTCTTCCCGGTCGCCTTTTTCTCTTTCAGTTGTTTCGCGCACGGCCAAAGACGAACAGAGTGTTCGCAGAGTTGCAGTGGCGGCTGTCCCGGCCGCCACATCGAGGGGGGCAAGATACCGGTGGAAACAATTCCGTCGGCCGGGACGGCCGACTCTACAATCTACCAGGCGTCCACAATGCGGTCGGTAATCCGCCGCGCGAGATCTTCGGCAGCCAGCGGGAACGCCTGCCGCTCGGCCTGCGTCATGTCGTTGCCGAAGAAATACTGCGTCTTGCCGATGTAGTCGCCCTCCAGGAGCCGCTTGCCTGTGCGGTTGTCGGTCAACACCACGTGGGCCTGAATGTTCAGTTGGTATTGCTTTGCCACCAGTGTGTTGTCACTGCGGAACAGAAGTGGTTCGCGCTGCCAAGAAACGATATCACCCGTCAGCGTGGCGTCGGCGCCGTCCTCGGAGACGACACGGATGGAGCCATCGGTCTGGATGCGCTTGATAACCGCGGTGGTGACCTGCACGGAAATGCGCGGCTCGAAGGTCCTGTTGTGGAAGTTCGGCACGGCGATGGATCGGACGTTCATCGTGCTGGTCGGTCCCACCCGATAAGCGCAGCCCGCGCAGAACGCGGCGGCGAGAGCGACGACGAATAAGCGTAGGAGCGTGGTCATTTTTTCTCTTCAGGGTTTGGAGCCGGTTTGAGCGCCGCCAGCCGCCGGAGCACCTCAACGCGCTGCTTGGCCTCCTCGCAGTAGCTGGACTTCGGATGGCGGGCGATCAGCTCGTTGTAATACACCAGCGCGGCCGTTAACTCCTTCTGCTTGTCGTAGAAGCGCGCCACCTCAAAAAGGCCCCGCGCCTGGTCAGTCTGGACTTTGGTGATGTGTTCGCGCGCGATGTCGAGCTTCGAACCGCCGGGGAACTTCGCACGGTATTCGTTGAACGCATCCACCGCCTTGTTGGCGTAGCCTTGGTCATACTCCGACCGCGTGGCCGCCCGATAATACGCCAGACCGATGTTAAAGTAAGCCTCCTCCGCCAGCGAGGAGCGCGGATACTTCTCAATCAGCTTCTGGTAAGCCGCCACGGCTTCGTCAAACTTCTTCTGTTTCTCGCGCGCGTAGCCAATCGCCATCTGCGCCGACGGGGCAATATCGCTATACGGGGCGTTCTTGATCACCTTCTCGTAAATCTCCACCGCCCGATCCATGGACGGAAAGGTCTTGATGAAGAAGAACTTCACCCGCTCGCCAGCCAGGAAGAGATTGCCGATCTTGTATTGCCGCTGGATAAGCTCGTCGAACTTGTCAAACCCTTGGTAACTCTCCGCCACCTTCTGGTAGGAGAGAAACGCCCTGTAGTAATCCCGCTGCTGCTCCTGGCAATAGCCGACCCGGAACTGCGCCTCGCCGGCATGGATTGAGGTGGGCCATCGTTTCAACAACATGCGATACGAGGCCATCGCGTCGTTCCAGTTCCGCACTTTCTCGAATTCCTTGCCCTGTTCGAGCTGGTCTTTCGGCGTAGCCGCCGCGATAGCCGACCCCTTTGTCTCCCAGCCTTCGCCCGGCCGATAAATAATCGGGGCCGGACACCTGGCCGGAAAAGCCAACAGCGTCGCCATCACGGCCAGCACAACGATTCTGAAACGATGCATTGGCCGTCAGCCTAGCGAACGCCCTCCCCCCTGTCAACCCGCCAGCCCGGCTGCCCCCAGCCCGGCTGCCAGACTGTCCTGGAACCGACCCGCATTCGCGGGCAGAGATGCCCTCGCTGCGAGCTTTCCGGTTGATTTTCCGTCTGCATTGGTTAGCGTCACTCTGATGACATTGTCTATCGTCAAATACGGTCATCCGGTATTGCGGCAACGCGGCAAGCGAATCGAGGCGGTAACGCCCGCGATTCGCGAGCTGGCGGCTTCGATGCTGGAGACGATGCGCGCTTCCGCCGGCGTCGGCTTGGCGGCACAGCAGGTTGGACAGCCGTTGTTGCTCATGGTGCTGGATGTGCGTGAGTCTGAACGCCCCTCGATCATGCAGATCAACGGCACCGAAGCCGACGTCGCTGCGCACATGCCCATGGTGTTGCTCAACCCTGCCCTCACCGAACCGGCTGGCAAAGAGGTCGGCTTCGAGGGCTGTCTGAGCTTCCCCGGCATCTCAGCCGACATCTTTCGCGCCGAATCCATTACTGTCAACGCCATGAACCTCGACGGCAAGCCGCTGAAGTTCCGTTGCGCTGGCCTGCTGGCGCGCGTCATCCAACACGAGAACGACCACCTTCATGGCGTGCTGTTCGTTGACCGCATGGACTCCGCCACCAAGGTCAGCCTCGGCGGCACGCTCAAGCGATTGCAGAAAGAAACCCAGGCCGATCTGCCGCCCGTGCGCAAGCGCGGCGTCCGCGGCCTCCTGGCGTCCCGACAAACGTAATGGTTTTCCCGCAAATACTGCTCGGTGTGTGCTCAGGGATGAGGTTCTACCGGCTGGCGCTGGACTGGACGCCTGCGGAGGCGCTCAAGTATCTCCTGAAGCTCGCCTTGCTGCTGGCGCTGGTCGGCACGCCCATCTTCCTTCGCAACAGCTACCTTTGGGCTGACTCCGCACTGGAGCAGATGGAACAATCGAAAGCGCTGCCGGAGTTCTTCATCGAAAAGGGCCGCGTTCGCACCGCTTTGCCACAACCCTACAGCCGACTCTTCCGCGACTTCGCACTTGTTCTCGACACCGCCAACGCCAAGCCACAGGTTCCCGCCGGAGCCACCGCTGGCATCACTATCACCGCTAACAGCATCCTGCTCTGGTCGGAAATCAACCAGAACCCGACGCCGATTGACGTCTCCATGCTTCCCGACGGCCGCGTGGACGCTGCGTATCTGCGGGGGCTGCTCCGCGAATCGCTCTGGGTCTGCGGCTTTGCTGGCGCCATCATGATGCTCCTGGGAGTCTTCTGCGTCGGCTTGCTGCAAGTGGCGCTGTTCGGCGGCCTCGCGTCGTTTGTCGAACAAGGCATCGAACCGAGCTACCGGTTCGACCAGTTGTTCAGCTTCGGCACACTGGCGCTCACGCCAGCGGCCGTGGCCGCCTTGATCTACAGCGCCTTTCGTGTCAGCTTCGACGGTCTGTCGTTGGTGTATCTGCTTGTGTTCGCCTTTTACTTCACCGGCAGCACAACCGCCTGCCGCCGCCTGTTATTGCCGCCCGGCGCGAGGGTGGATGACGATGATTAACCGGTTGCAAAAGCCCGACGCCCGCAGATTTTCCTGTTGTCAGCGGGCGTCACGGGACACAATTCTGTAACTCGATGAACCGGAAGCTGGCCCATCTGATGGATCACGCGGTGATCCGTTTCGCAACGTGCATGATGCGAGACGGTCATCAGGACCACGATGCACACCCGGAGCAACAGGAAAACTGGAGGGCGTATCCACGCGACCTTGGTTCGTGGGACACGCTCTTTGCGCTGCCAGAACCGATCCCAAACCTCCACGAATGCTTCGGCAAACCGCGCCGGCTCGGCTCGGTGGTCCACCGCTCGTTTCAATTCGACAGCCCGCTCCAATCGCCGTGGGCGGTGAACAATCGCGTCAACGGCAACTATTTCGTTGGCTCCGGCGACGACACGCTGGAGCGGCCCGTTGTCCTGTTCCTCCACGGCTGGAACGCCAGCATTGCCTACTACGTCAACTACTGCCGCACCGGCCACCGCCTCGCGCGCCGAGGTATCCATTGCGCGCTGGTCAACCTTCCCTATCACGTCCAGCGCAAGCCGAATCGTTGGAACGAGTATTTCCTCACCGAGAACATCTCCCAGACCGTCCAAGCTGTGCAGCAGGCGGTCATCGAGGCGCGCATCATCCTGCGGTGGTTGCGCTCACACCATCGCGGCCCTGTCGGCGTCTGGGGCATCAGTCTCGGCGGTTGGATCGCGAGCATCCTCGCCTGCGTGGAGCGCGAACTCGACTTCGCCATCCTGATGACGCCTGCCGTGCGGCTCGACCGCCAGATTTGGGAACTGGCGTTCCTGAAGGCAATGAAAGCCGTGTTTCTCGAACAAGGCGCGTCGCAGGAAGACATCGCGCGCATCGCTGCGCCCATGCTGCCGAAGTTCCACCAGCCGCTGCTCGAACGCGACCGCATCCTGCTCATCGAGGCGCTCTACGACCAGTTCCTCGGACCGGAAACGATTGATGAACTCTGGCAGGCATGGGGCAAGCCGCGCATTGAGCGATACAATCATGGTCACATCAGCATCCTGATGGACCAAGGCGTCCTGCAAACAGCCGCGGACTTCATCAAGACCATCAAGCGGCGGCCAACGGAGTGACGAATCCAATGGTTATCGAGGTCCACGATCTGGTGAAGACGTTCAACGGCACGACCGCTGTGGACCGGTTGAGCTTCACCGCCGGACATGGCGAAATTCTCGGCCTGTTAGGTCCCAACGGCGCCGGCAAGACCACCGCCATTCAGATGCTCCTCGGCATCATCGAGCCAACCGCCGGCAGCATCCGCGTTTTCGGCCAGAACATCGCCACGCATAGGCAGGCGATTCTTCAACGCCTCAACTTCTCCAGCGCCTACGTCAGCCTGCCGCAGAACCTCCGCGTCATGGACAACCTCCGCGTCTTCGCAGGCATCTACGGCGTCGCCAACTGGCGCGAGAAGGCGATGGAGTTGCTGCAACTCTTCGAAATAGACAAACTGGCAACGCGCAAGACCGGCCAGCTCAGCAGTGGCGAATCCACGCGCCTACACCTCTGCAAGGCGCTGCTGAACGACCCCGAACTGCTCCTGCTCGACGAGCCGACGGCCTCGCTCGACCCCGACATCGCTGACAAGGTCCGCAAGCTTCTCCGCCGCATTCAGCGCGAGCGTGGCATCACCGTCCTCTACACCTCACACAACATGCGCGAGATCGAGGAAATCTGCGACCGCGTCATCTTCCTCCACCACGGCCGCAAGATGGCTGAAGGCCCGCCCCGCGACGTCATCGCGCGCTTCAACCAGCAAACGCTGGAGCAGGTTTTCATCCGCATCGTCCGCGATGGGGAACTCGAGGAAACAAAGGAAGGCAACCACAGATGAACACAGATGCGCACAGATTGAGCTTCGCCTGCTTTGTTTCCTCATCCGTGTTTATCTGTGTCCATCTGTGGTTCCAATTCCGATCATGAGTTTCCGCCGCATCACCGCCCTGCTCCTCCGCTACCTCCTGCTCTACCGGCAGAGCTGGACGCGCATCATGGAGATTTTCTTCTGGCCGGTGATGGACCTGCTCGTGTGGGGCTTCCTCACGGCGTATTTGCTGAAGATCGGGTCCAACAACGTGCCGGCACTTATCACGTTTCTCATCGGCTCGATGATCTTCTGGGACCTGCTCTACCGCGCCCAACAAAGCGTCACCATCTCCTTCCTCGAAGATGTCTGGGCACGCAATCTCCTGAACATTTTCGTCGCGCCCGTCACCGTCGGCGAGTTCCTCACCGCCACGTTCGCGCTCGGCGTCATCAAGGTCCTCATCAACGGCCTCGTGCTGGCGGCGCTCGCGTGGCTCCTCTACGCGTTCAACATCTTCCAACTCGGCTTTACGCTGATCCCGTTTGTTCTCAGCCTCATGCTGATGGGCTGGGCGATGGGCATGGTGACTGTCGCGCTCATCATGCGTTGGGGCCACGCCGCGGAGGCACTCGCCTGGGGCATCCCATTCCTCGTCCAACCGCTCTCTGCCGTTTTCTATCCGGTGAGCGTCCTGCCAGTGTGGCTACAGCCGATCTCATGGACGATGCCGTGCACCTACGTCTTCGAGGGAATGCGCCAGGTCCTCGCGACAGGCATTGTCCCGTGGCACATGTTCTGGTGGTCGCTCGGACTGAACGTCGTCTATCTCATCGCCGCCGCCGTCTTCTTCCGCTACATGTTCGCCGTCGTCCGCAGGAAGGGATTGCTGGCGAAACTCGGAATGGAATAAAGCACCTCTATGACGCCCGCACTCCTCGTCACACTCGAAGCCGCGAAACAAGACCCCGCACTCCAAACGCGCGGCGACCGCAAGATTCTTGTCACCGAAATCCGCCCCGACAGCGAGCAGGAGGCGGAGGCCGTCGTTTGGCGCGCGTCATCGCCGCCGGCCAAGTGTCCCGTCGTGACAATGCGTGACACGGAGTTCGCCATCTTCACCGAGCGCGCCAAGCAGGCGCGGCATTGCCACAAGATCGGCACGGAGATTTACACGTTGCTCGAAGGCGAGATGACCATCGAGGTCGCTGGCACACTCTATTCGCTTCACGCCGGCGACACGCTCATCGTCAAGCCCGGCGTCTGGCACGAAACCAAACGCGACAGCCGCTTCCTCTGTCAGGTCGTTACGGTCAATTGCGCCGGTGCCAAGGACCGGCACGAGATCTGACCAACTACCCTTCCTGCGCTGGGATGGACAAACCGCAAACGATCAGACAACATCAACTACGGCCACAAACCAACCTTCAGGTGGCTCGAGAAGTTAAGTCCAATCACGGAGAGAATGATGTATCAATTTGCAAACAAGGTCGCTGTCGTAACGGGCGCTGGACGGGGCATCGGCAAGGTGATCGCAACGGATCTGATCGCCGAGGGCGTCAAGGTTTACATCCCCGATCTGGATCTTGAGCGGGCGAGAACAGCGGCGAAGCTGCTCGGCCCATCTGTCATACCAGCCGAACTCGACGTGTCCAACGCGTCCGCCGTAAAGGCGCTATTCCAGCGGATCGCTGACGAGACCGGCGGAATCGACTTCCTGGTCAACTGCGCCGGCGGTTACAAGCTCCTGGTTCCAACACTCGAGATCACGGAAGACGAGTATGACATGGTCCTCGATTCGAATCTCAAGGGAACGTTCCTGTGCTGCCAAGCCGTCATTCCGCAGATGATACGCAAGAAGTCCGGGGCCATCGTCAATTTCAGCTCGATCGCCGGCCGACAGACAAGCCCGGCCCTCGGCTCACACTACACCGCGGCGAAGGCCGGCGTTCTTGGGCTTACCCGGCATCTGGCCAAGGAGTTTGGGGCCGCCGGCATCCGTGTCAACGCCATTGCGCCCGGCACGACCGAAGGTGAGCGAGTGGCCGACCTGTTGACGCCAGAACATCGGGCTCGGCAGCTCGGCAATATCCCCCTCGGACGGTTCGCAACCGAACAGGACTTGTCCCGCGTCGTGTTGTTCCTGCTGTCGGATGAAGCCCGTTACATCACCGGCGCGACAATAGATGTGAACGGCGGCATGTTGACGATCTGATCTGGGATACCATCTGACGGACGCATACTCAGCCCCTCACCCCAACCCTCTCCCCGTCTGACGGGGCGAGGGAGAAGCGCCGCGCCTGTAAATTCACGATTAGTTTGGGAAAACGGTTACGAATGGTTTGGGATTATCGCCTCAAGATTTTCCTAAGCCTTTGGTATTACGGAGCCAGCCTGTGAAATACCGGTTCCTCTAGAGGAACTAAAAGCTGCACAAATCGCCTGAAAGTTCCCTCAATTCCCCAAACCAACGATTCCTTGCATCTCCCAGATATCCCCGGGTTATTCGACTTAATCTGCTAGTTCTTCCTTGTTCCTCTAATTCCCAAACCTCATGTAAATTCACAGCCAGCATTCGATGCTGTATCGAGGATTCTGCTGGCTCTCAGATGACGAGGCTTCTCAAGCCTCGCGAAAAGCAGATGCACTTCCGCACAGCAAGAACCGCTTCCCTCTCCCCATTCAATGGGGAGAGGGCTAGGGTGAGGGGCCGGGGTAACTGAATCGTTCCGCCTGAAACAGCCTCAATCGGTCTCCCCATACCCTACTCTCTTCCGCCCGGCTCGTCGAAGCTCAAAGTATCGCGCCACTTCTTGTATAGCTCCGTCGTCGCGCGGCAGTCGCCGAGGCAATACTGCGCGATCTCCCGGTGCCGGCCCTCTGCGAAAAGCTGATTCATGTCGAGACCGGTGATGCCGCCCTCCTTGGGGCTTTGGATGCCGAACGCCCTGCAATAGAAATCGAGGTTGAACTTCCGCGTCGTGCCGTAAAACGAAAGCTGTTCCAGCAGGTCCACCATGTCCTTCGAGTAACGGTTGCCCATCAGGTTTCGAGACGGCCGCACACCAAGGATCGCCGAGCGCAGCATCAGGAACGGACAGTCGAACATCCGCCCGTTGAACGTCACCAGCCGCTGGTATCGCTTCACAACGTCCCAAAACTCCCCGAGCACGTCCTCCTCCGTGCCGGAGCCGAACTCCACCAAGCCGTCGTCGCTCGTCCATTCCTCGAAGTCGTCGGCCTGATAAACCACCTTCCCCTTGCCCGTGTCCACGTTGAGCATGCCGATGGCGATCACGCGCGAAGTCGGCGCCCAGAGGTTCAGCTGCTGGATCACCTCGGCTCGCTTCGCTGCGCGCGCCTCCTCGGTCGCCTCGCGTTCCGCCGGACGCATGAGGTATTCCTTCTGAGCCTCGTCGAGGGTCTCGAAATCAATCCCCGATGTCTCGATGTCGAATAGCAGTGTATTCATGGTAAGAAACGCGGAAACCGCGCCTACGCCGTGCGTTCGTGAGAGTGCAATTTCTGATAGAGCCGCAGGACGTTGCCTTCCGGGTCCTCGAACTCCGCCAGCCAGAAACCGTATTCCTTGCGCGGTTCGTAGTGAAACTTCACGCCGTGCTCCTTCAACTGCGCGGCACACTTGTGGATGTCGGCAACCTCAAAGCTGAGTCTGATCGTGCCAAGCGCGCGGTCGGCTTTGTCGTGCGTCTCGCTCTGGTGCAGCGCGAAGTGCGTGTCGCCGTCGGGAAGTTTGAACTCGACCCAGAACCTGCCGTCAATCTCCGGTTTCCCAAAGCCGAGCGTCTCGCCATAGAACCGCTTCGCCGCTGCGAGGTCGCGCACGTAAACGAAGATGGTGTTGATACGACGGATGGGGTGCATGACCCGCCTACTTGATCAGTTCTTTCGCCGCATCCAACGCCTGCTGCGCCAACGCCCCTTGGAAGACGCCGATGCCGATCACCGCCATCATCGTCACCCAAAGCAGCGCCCGCATCGGCCAACTAACCGTGATTGCGCTGGTCTCGCGCGGCTCCTGCCAATACATCGCCTTCACGACGCCGAGGTAGTAGTAGAGCGACACCACGACGCCAATCGCGCCGATAGCCGTGAGGCACCACTTTCCTTGTCCGATGATAGCCGCGAAGATGAGGAACTTGGCAAAGAATCCCGCCATCGGCGGCACACCCGCCAGCGACGCCAACGCCACGGTCATCGCCGCCGCCAGCAACGGCGAGCGTTGCGCCAGACCCGCGTAGTTCTCGCGTTCGTCGTCGGGCAATGTTCCCGCGAGGCAGGAGATGACGGTGAAGGCGCAGAGGTTGGTAAAGAGATACGCGAACAGGTAGAACAGCACCGCGCTGACACCGTAGCTGTCCGCCGCCGCGACGCCAAGCAACAGGAAGCCCGCGTGACTGATGCTGGAGTAGCCGAGCAACCGCTTGACGTTGCGCTGCGGAATCGCAGCGAGGTTGCCGTAAAGCACACTCAATCCCGCCAGCGCACCGATGACCAGAACCCACGTTGGTTTCAGCGGCAGCAGTGCGCCAAACAGCACACGCAGCAACAATACAAAGCCCGCCGCTTTCGAGCCGACGGCCAGAAACGCCGTCACTGGCGTCGGCGCGCCTTGATAGACATCGGGCACCCACGCTTGGAACGGCACGGTCGCGATCTTGAAGCCCAACCCGGCCAGCACCAGCAGCAGACCGATCTTCAGCGGGGCGCTCGCCGCGTTGGCCTTCAGGAACGCCGCCACGCCCGCAAACCCGGTCGTGCCCGTCGTGCCGTAGATGAACGTGATGCCATAGACCAGAAACGCCGACGCAAACGCACCAAGGATCAGATACTTCACGCCGGCCTCCAGCGATTGCTGTTGCCGCCGCAGCCAGACGACGAGAATGTAAAAGCTCATCGCGACCGTTTCCAGCGCCACGAAGAGCATCAGGAAGTCGTTCACCGACGCCGTGAGCATCATGCCTGTGCAGGCAAACAGGATCAGCGCGAAGAACTCGCCCACGCCGCCTTCAAGCTGCCGCGCGAAACCGACCGACATCACGAGCACCAACGCCGTGCCGATAAGGAAGAGCCGCTTGAAGTAAAGCGCCGTCAGGTCGTTGACCCACATGCCATTGAACCCGCTGCCCGCCACGAAGCCGCCGTGGTAGCTCCACGCGAGGATCGCCACCAAGCCCGCCGCGCCGATGTAGCCGAGGAAACGCCGGTCGCGCCGCGTCACGAACGCCTCCAGCATCAGCACCAGCATCGCCAGGCCGCACGTCGCCATTTCCAGATTGAGCAGCGAAAAGTTCATGTCATCTCTTCGGGGCAACTGCAGGCACCGCCTTCTCGATGGCGGTGATGATCTGGCCCGTGGCGGGCTTGATCGCCTCCACAAACGGCTTCGGATAGCAGCCGACCCAGATCAACACGCCGAGCAGCAACACATACGGCACGCGGGCAAAGATGTTCGCGTCCGCCAGCGACTGCCACTTCGACGGCGTCGGGCCGAAGCAGATGTTCCGCATCGCCCGCAGCATATAGACCGCGCCGATCACCGCCCCGCCCCAGAGGGCCAGCAGCACCGGCCAAGATACGCTCGCTGCACCGATCTTCGTGTGCCACGCCGGCGCCTGCCACGTGCCAAACAGCACCATTACCTCGCCTGCAAAGTTCGCAAAGCCCGGCAGTCCCACCGACGCAAACGCGGTCATCACCAGCAGCGTGCCCACGAACGGCAGCGGCCGGCACAAGCCGCCAAGTTCCTTGATCTCGCGCGTGCCGGTTTGCGCGAAGAAGTAGCCGCTCAACCCAAACGCCAGCGCCGCCATGATGCCATGCGCGAACATCACCAACACCGCGCCCGTCAGTCCGATGAACGTAAAGCTCGCGATGCCGAGGAACGCAAAGCCCATATGTGCCACGCTGGAGTAGCCGAGCAGGTAGTTGAAGTTCTTCTGTGTCATCGCCACCAGGCCGGCATACACGATGTTGCAGAGCAGCAGCACCAGCAGCACGCCGTTCCAGTCGTGCGCGCCCACCGGCAGCAGCGGCAGCGCGATGCGGATGAGCGCGTAAAGGCCGAACTTCTTCAGCACGCCCGCGTGAAACATCGCCGTCGCCGTCGGCGCGCAGGCATAACCGATCGGTGCCCACGTGTGGAACGGCACCAGCGACACGAGCGTGCCCAAGCCGAACAGCAAGAACGGATAGATGAACCGCTGGACGTTGGCGGAGAGCGGATGCTGCCGCGCATAGTCGAGCAGCGTCGGCAAATTGAACGTGCGGTCAGCCGCCGGCAACGCGACGTAAAGCGCGATCAGGCCGATCAGCGCCACGAACGCGCCCGCGCTGAGGTAGAGCGTCATCTTCATCGCGGCGTATTCGCGCTTGCCGCTGCCCCAGATGCCAATCATCAGGAACGTCGGGATCAACGCCAGTTCGTGGAAGAAGTAGATAAAGAAGATGTCCAGCGACGCAAACATGCCCATCGCGCCGGCGATCATGAGCAGCAGCAGAACGTAGAACTCTTTTTGCCGGCTCGTGATGTCCCACGAAACCAGCGTCGCCGCAAAGCCGACGATGCCCGTCAGCAGCACCATCACGACGCTGATGCCGTCCGCGCCGACGTGCCAGCTCATGTCCAGCGACGATACCCACGTCACGCGGTTCACGAACTGGAAGCCGGGGTCGTTCGGGTTGAACCACGCGAACGCCAGCCCACTGAGCACCACCGTGATGAACGCGCCGAGGATCGCCAGCCAGCGGATGGCGTGCCATTTCCGCGCCGGCATGAAGCACAGCCCCGCCGCGAACACCAGCGGTGTCAGGATCGAGCCGTTCAATATGTTCAGAAAGTCCATGCGTTACCTGACCAAGCAATAAAGGATGATCGTCGCGCCAGCGGCGAACCAGAGCGCGTAGGTCTGGACGTTGCCGGTCTGGAAAAGCCGGAGCACCTGGCCCGCGCCGCGCGTCGTCGCCGCCAGTCCGCGCACGGCGAGGCCGGCAATGATCCAGCGGTCCACGAAACCGCAGAGCCACGCGAGCGTCCCCTGCCCCACTTTCACCAGCACCATGTAAATCTCATCGAAGAAGAACTTGTTCCGCAACACCCAGGAAAGCACGGGGAGCTTGTTGAGCGCGTCCGTCGTCGCGCCGCGCGCGTAGAGGAACGCCGCCGCGCCCGCCCCGATGGCAAACGCCGCCAGAGCGGCGAGCATCACGCTCTTCGGCGCGTGTTCCGCGCTGATGGCTTTGTTCTCCACCAGCCACTCCGGGATTCCAAACCAGCCGCCGCAGATAGACGCCACCGCCAGCACGACCAGCGGCGCGAGCACGACCCAGTGGCTCTCCTTGGCCTTGCCTGCGTGATCGCCGCGCGTCTTGCCAAGGAAGGCGACGAAGAAGCAGCGGAACATGTAGAACGCCGTCAGTCCCGCCGTCACCGTCGCGAGGAGGTAGAGGCGCGGGTTGCGGTCGTAGGCGAGGCCGAGGATGGCTTCCTTGCTGTAGAAGCCGCTCATGAACGGGAAGCCGCAGAGCGCCAACGTGCCGACGGCGAAACACGCGCCAGTGACAGGCAGCTTCTTCAGCAAGCCGCCCATCTTCCAAATGTCCTGCTCGCTGTGGTGCAACGCAATGATCACGCTGCCGGCGCTCAGGAACAACAGCGCCTTGAAGAACGCGTGCGTCGAGAGATGGAACATCGCCGGCATGTAACCGCTGCCCTCCGGGTTGCTCAGACCGACCGCCATCACCATATAGCCGAGCTGGCTCAGTGTCGAATAGGCCAGGATGCGCTTGATGTCGTTCTGTTGCGTCGCGATGAGCGCCGCCATCAACGCCGTGATGCCGCCGGTCCACGCGATGATTTCCATCGCCACAGGGCTGCCGAAAACAAGGAACGACACACGGCAGAGCATATAGACGCCCGCCGCCACCATCGTCGCCGCGTGGATTAACGCGCTGACGGGCGTCGGACCTTCCATCGCGTCCGGCAACCAGACGTGCAACGGGAACTGCGCGCTCTTGCCGACCGCGCCGCAGAAGATCAGCACCGTCGCGACGGCAAGCAGATTCGGGTCCACCGGATGGGCGGCGAGGTTGTTCTTCACACGCACGAAGTCCACCTCACCGGTGATGCCCCAGAGCATCAGAATGCCGAGCAGGAAACCGAAATCGCCGAGCCGGTTGACGATGAAAGCCTTCTTGCCGGCGTCGGCTGCGCTGGGCCGCTCATACCAGTAGCCGATCAGCAGGTAGCTCGACACGCCGACGAGTTCCCAGAAGATGAACATCATCAGGAAGTTCCCCGACAGCACGACGCCGAGCATCGAGAAGACGAAGAACGACAGCTTCGCAAAGAACCGGTTGACGCCGGGGTCCTCCTCCATGTAGCCGATCGAATAGACCATGATGCACAGCGACACTCCGCAGACGACCATCATCATCAGCCCGCTGAGCCTGTCGAGTGACCAGTTGATCTCCACCATCAGATCGCCCGCCGACAGGAACTCGTAAAGCACGCGGTTCTCCATCTGCGCGCCGTCACGCACCGCGCCGAACGCCCAATAAGCGAACAGCGTCGAGCCGGCCAGAAAAGCGATGGCGATGATCGCCGCCGCCTGCCGCTCCATGATTGGGCCGAAGTCGGCATAGAACTTCGATTGATGGCAAAGCAGCCAGATGACCACCGACGCCGACAGCGGCCCGGCCAGCACCCGCAGCAATAATCCGCTTACGTCTTCCATGCGTCAGAGCCTCATCGAAGTGATTTCGTCCACCTGCACCGTCTGCCGGCGCCGGAACAACGCGACGATGATCGCCAACCCGACCGCGACTTCGGCCGCGGCGACCGTGATGATAAAAAACACAAACACCTGCCCGTGCAGGTTGCCGTTGAAGCGGCTGAAAGCCACCAGCGCGAGGTTGCTGGCGTTGAGCATCAGTTCCAGCGACATGAACACCACCAGCGCATTGCGCCGCGTCATGACGCCCGCCAGCCCCAGCGAAAACAGCAGGCCGCTGACGATCAGGTAATGTTCGAGGGTGACGGGGATCATGGGTTAGTTACGACCTCCGAAACTTGATGTTGCAATTTGCAACATCAAAGATCCCGCCACTGTAGCGGCGGTGACCACGCCTGGGAGCGCGGGCATCTTGCCCGCCGGCAAAAGAGAAGCGAAAGAGGCGTCAGAGCACCGAGCATTAGCGCCTTCCACTGCCAAGGCGGGCAGGATGCCCGCGCTCCCAGGGGCAAAACACCTCGCGCTATGGTTCATCCCGCCGCTCATTTCGTCTCCTTCCTCGACAGCACCACCACACCGACCATCGCGATGAGCAGCAGCACCGACGTGACCTCGAACGGCAGCAGATATTGGGTGAACAGCAGCTTGCCCATCGCCTCCGTCGTGCCGACCACCGGCTTCGCGCTGGCCGCCGGTATCGCCGCGGCCACGCTCGTCAGCTTCCACGCCAGCGCGCCCGCCACGACCAAGGCGCCGGCCACGCCGAACCGCTTGAACTGCCGGACGTTCTCCGTCTTCAGATCCAGCAGCATGATGACGAACAGGAACAACACGATCACCGCGCCGGCATAGACCAGTATCTGGATGATCGCCAGGAAGTAAGCCTCCAGCAGCACGAATAATCCCGCCATGAAGAACAGCGACAGCACCAGAAACATCGCGCTCGTGACCGGGTTGCGACCAAGGACCACCAACACCCCGCTCAGGAGCATCGCTATGCTGAAGAACCAAAAAAGTTGATCGTGCATGTTAGCGCAGCACAGCATTCATTTTCGTTCGAGTGTTTCAAGGCGTTTCCTCAACACCTCGTTGTCTTTACGCAACCGGAGAACTTCCTTCGCCAAAATATAGAGCGCGTCCTCCCGATCCTGCGCGACTTCCGTGCCAGGCATCCGTGACTCGACACGAAAGCGGGAATAGTTCTGCTGTAAGAACCACCGCAAGAACGCCTCTGAATTCTCTGGGTCAGGCCGAGCACTACGAGAAAGTGGATGCGGAGGCGGAGGAGGTGGTGGCGGCTCAGACGACGAGCGTTCTGCGGCCAACACCGAGACGCCGATAAACAAGGCTGCGATAAGAAATAACTTCTTCATTTGCGTCTTCTTATTTCTTCTGCCACTTCTTGATCGGGTCCGGCAACGTGCCGCCGAGTTCGAGAAGTTTCTCCTTGTTGAACACCATGGCCTTCCGCGAAAGGCCAGTCACCGAATACGGCCCGCGCAGGAAAATCGCCTGTTCCGGGCAAACCTCTTCGCAGTAACCACAGTAGATGCAGCGCAGCATGTCAATGTCGAACTCCGCCGGCGTCTTCTCCACCTTGCCGTATTTCGCGTTCTCCGGATACTCCATCGGCTTGATGGTGATGGCGCGCGGCGGGCAGACGAACTCGCAGAGCTGGCAGGCGACGCACTTGACGCGGCCTTCCTCGTCCTTCACCAACACCGGCTGGCCGCGATAGCCCGGCGGAATCACCGGCTTCTCCTCCGGATACTGGAGCGTCACCTTCTTGCGGAAGATGTGGCTGAACGTCAGCGCCAAGCCGGACACGATCGCCGGCAGGTAGAGCCGCTCCAGAAGCGTCAATTTGGGGCGTTCGAGTTTCATTTACACCACCCCGCCATGATGACGCCCGCCACGATCAACACGTTCAGCAGCGCCAGCGGCAGGAACACCTTCCAGCCGAGGCCCATCAGTTGGTCATACCGGAACCTCGGCAGCGTCCAGCGCACCCAGATGAAGAAGAACAGCAGCGCGAACAGCTTCGCCAGGAAAACGCAGATGTGCGCGAGTCCGACAAGCACGCCGCCCGTCGCCGGCACGAACGGCAGCGACCAACCGCCAAGGAAGAGCGTTACCATCAGCGCCGACGCGGCGATCATGTTCGTGTATTCCGCCATGAAAAACATGGCGAACTTCATCGAGCTGTATTCGACGTTGTAACCGCCGGCCAGTTCCTGCTCCGCCTCTGGCATGTCGAACGGCAGCCGGTTCGTCTCAGCGAACGACGACGCCAGATAGATGAGCGCCGGCAGCCAGTTCCACGGATAACAGATCAGCCAGAGGTGGTTCGACTGCCAAGTGACAACCTCGCTGAGCTTGAGGCTCTCGACCTGCATGAACAGCGGAACAACCGACAGGCCGAGGCAGATCTCGTAGCTGATGAGTTGCGCGCTGCTGCGGATGCCACCGAGGAACGGATACTTCGAGTTGCTCGACCAGCCGGCGAGCACGATGCCATAGACGGTCAGCGAGGCGGTCGCGAAGACGAACAGGATGCCGACGTTCACGTCCGCCAGAATCATCGGCACACCAGCGAGCTGGCTGCCGAACGGAATCACCGCAAACACTATCAGCGCCGGGGACATCGCCAGCATCGGCGCGAGCCAGAAGTAGAGCTTGTTCACATGCGCCGGCACGAAGTCTTCCTTGAGGAGCGACTTGCACGCATCCACCAACGGCTGGCCGAGCGCCCATTTGCCGCCCAGCGTGACCATGCTGCCGTCCTTGCGAACCCAGAGCGGGATGCCGACGCGGTTCGGCCCCAGCCGGTCCTGGATGAACGCACAGACGCGCCGCTCCACCAGCACGATGTAGGCGCAAATAAACAGCACCACGCCCAGCACGCAGGCAATCTTGATCAGATGTATGAGTATCGCTTCCATCTAAGGCTGTTTCATTGGGATCAAACGGACTTGGAAGTTCGTTCTACGTGGTCGCGCCGCCGCCCGACCGTAGAACGGACTTCCAAGTCCGTTTCTGCCACAAAGAAATGCTCGCGTCATCATGTTAGCTCACCGAAATCTGCACACCTTCGTCGCCGACCTTTGCGAGCGTCAGTCCCGCAAACGCCGGCACGTTGCCCGCCATGTCGGCGAACAGCGCCGCGATGTCGGGATGATTGTCCACGCCGCCCAACTCGCGCAACAGGTCGCGGAAAATCTCCCACTCCGGCCGCGCCTCGCCGCCGAGGCTGACCGCCGGCCAGACGCGCTGGACGCGGCCCTTGGCGTTCGTGAACGTGCCGCGCTTCTCGGCGAACGTCACGCCCGGCAACACGAAGTGCGCCGCTTTCGTCGTGGCAGTCTGCTTGTAATCAATCACCAACAGCAACGACAACTTCGCCAGCAAGTCCGCGCCGATGCCGTGCTTGGTCACGTCCTCCTGATGCACCACCAGCGTCTTGATCTTGCCGCTCTTGATGCCGTCCGCGATGGCCGCGAGCTTCGATCCCATCGGTTCCGCCGCCACGCCGAGCAACTTCGCGCCCGCGCTGTTCGGGTTCCGGTCGGCCTTGACGAGAAAACCGTCCGTCGCCCACAAGCGCGGCACGCAATCAGACACGCTCCCCTTCGCCAGCTTCGCAAACAGGTAAAGCTCCTCGTTCGTCGCGCGCGCGCTGCCGATGAACGCCACGGTGTCGCGATTCGCTAGCGCCGCCCGCAGCTTCGGGCCGAGTTGTTTGAGAGCGTCCGCGTAGTTCGTAGCGCCGGCATCCTTGCCGGCGTCGTTCGCCTTGCCAGACCCCGCCGGCAGGGATGCCGGCGCTACGATGGCCTTCGTCAACCGGCCAGCATCGTTAATGAACTTGTAGTTAAGCCGGCCGGCGTCGCACATCCAGCATTCGTTGACGGCGTCGTTGCTGCGCGGCGTCTGGCGATAAACGACGTTCTCACGCGACCAGATGATCGTGTTGCAGCCGGTGGCGCAACTCGTGCAAACGCTCTTGGTTTCCCTCAGAAACCACGTCCGCATCTTGAAGCGGAAATCCTTGTCCGTCAGCGCACCGACCGGGCAAAGGTCCACGGTGTTGAGCGAGTAGTTGCTGTCCAGCTTCTTGCCGGGCCAGCAGGCCAGCGTCGAGTGACTGCCGCGCTCGACGATGCCGAGGCAATCATCCTTTGCAATATCGCGCATGAAGCGGATGCAGCGGCTGCACAGCACGCAACGCTCGTCGTCGAGCACCACGCGCGGGCCAAGGTCCACCTTCTTTAGCTTGCGAACCTTCTCCTCGCGGAACCGCGACGCGCCCGCGCCAAACTCGACGGAATACTCCTGCAACTTACACTCACCGGCCTGGTCGCATATCGGGCAGTCGAGCGGATGGTTGATGAGCAGGAACTCCAGCACGGCGTTTTGCGACTGCGTCACCGCCGCCGAGTTGGTAACCACAACCATGCCTTCCTTCACCGGCGTGTTGCAGCCGATGGCCAGCCGCGGCTGCATGACGATCTTCTGCTTGCCGTTCGGCTCCAGCACCGGCTGGCGGTCCGGAGTGAACATCGCCTCGCCGATCTCGACCATGCACATGCGGCAGTTGCCGGCGACAGCGAGCTTCGGGTGATAGCAATAATGCGGGATGAACACGCCGACGTAACGCGACGCCTCGATCACGTTGATGCCCTTAGGCACACGGACCTTCGTCCCGTTGATGGTGACGTTCACCATCTCAGGCGCCGGCGCTGCGGTTGTCGGTGTCTCGGCCATTATTTCTCCAACTTCGCGAACTCGTCGCGAAACTTCTCGATGAAACTCTGCACCGGCCACGAGCACGCCTCGCCGAACGGGCAGACGGTGCGGCCGGGGATGTTGTCGGCGATGGACTTCAGGTAATCGGTGTCGCCCTTCATGGCGCGGCCGCTCGTCATGCGGCGGAGCGCTTTGGCCATCCAGAGCGAGCCTTCGCGGCACGGTGTGCATTGGCCGCAGCTCTCGTGGGCGTAGAACTCCGCGATGTTCGCCAGCGCCTTCGGGAGGTCGGCGGTCTCGTCGAACACGATGACGCCGCCGGAGCCGGCCATTGTGCCGATCATCGCCACCGAGTCGAAATCCACCGGCACGTCCTGCCAGCTCCAGTCATACTCGGTGCCGTCGCGTTTTTTGCCTTTGAACCGCTCGTCGCAGCGCATCAGCTTCGCGCTGCTGCCCCCGGGAATGATCGCCTTCGCCTTGCGCCCGCCGGCGATGCCGCCGCAGAGGCCGTTGATCAACTCGCCGAGCGTGATCTTACCCAGTTCGACCTCGTAATAGCCGGGCTTGTTCACGTGGCCGCTGACGCACATTATGCGCGTGCCGGTGTTGTTCGGTGTGCCGATCTTCGCGAACTCCACGCCGCCCATCCCAACGATGAGCGGGATGTTGCAGAGCGTCTCGACGTTGTTGACGATGGTCGGGCACATCCAGAGGCCGAGCACGGCCGGGAAATACGGTGGTTTGAACCGCGGATAAGCGCGCTTGCCTTCGAGCGACTCGATGAGGCCGGTTTCCTCGCCGCAGATGTAAGCGCCCGCGCCGCGATGCACGAAGATGTCCAGCGAGTAGCCGGAGCCGAGGATGTTCGCACCGACGAAGTTCTTCGCCCGCGCCTCCTCGATGGCGGCCACCAGAATCCTGTAGCCCTCGGCAAACTCGCCGCGGATGTAGATGTAGGCGGTCTTGACGCCGTTCGCGAACGAGGCGCAGACGATGCCTTCGATGAGCGCGTGCGGATCCTTGTAGATGATCTGCTTGTCCTTGAACGTGCCCGGCTCGGACTCGTCGGCGTTGCAGATGAGATAGATCGGCTTGCCGCTCTTGCGGTCCACGAGCGACCACTTCAGCCCGCAGCCGAAGCCCGCGCCGCCGCGTCCGCGCAAGCCGGCCTTGCTCACCTCGGCGCGGATGGCCTCCGGCGTCATCGCCAGCGCCTTCCGTAGCGCCGCGTAGCCACCCGCCGCCAGATAGCTCTCCAGCCGGTTGCTGTAACCGGGCTGGTCCATCCGGGCGGTGATGAGTTTGCGTTCGACGGCGGCCATGATTATTTCAGGTTCGCGAGCAATTGCTCGGCCTTCTCCTTCGTCACCTTCTCGTAGAAATCGTCGTTGATCATCAGGCACGGTCCCGTGCCGCACGCGGCGAGGCATTCGACCCAACTGATGGTGAATTTCCTGTCCGGCGTCGTCTGGTCCATGCCCGTGCCGATCATCTTCTTCAGTTCGTCGCAAAGCTTGTGGCTGCCGGCGAGATCGCACGACAACGTGCGACAAATCTTGATGTGATACTTGCCCACCGGCTTGCGGCGAAACATCGGGTAGAACGTCACGCACTCATAAACGTGAATCGGTTGGCATTCCAGCTTCGCCGCAACCCACTCGATCATCGTGTCGGACACACAACCGAGCTGCTCCTGCACGGCGTGAAGCACCATGAGCATCGCGCTCCGCTTCCGCTCCGGCGGATAATGCGTTAGCAACGCGTTGACTTCGGTTTCGAGATGTGGAGGCACCTGTTGCATGGTTAGCGGTCGCACTCTCCCATCACAAAGTCCAGCGAGCCGAGGATCGCCGCGATGTCGCCGATCATGTGGCCCTTCAACAAATACGGCAGCGCGCTCAGGTTGCAGAACGACGGCGAGCGAATCTTCATCCGCCACGGCACGCCGCCGCCCTTGCTGACGATGTAAAAGCCGAGTTCGCCCTTCGGGTTCTCCGCGCTGAAGTAAACCTCGCCCGGCGGCACGTCAGGGCCTTCGGTAACGATCATGAAATGATGGATGAGCTGCTCCATCTTCGTAAGCACCTGTTCCTTCGGCGGCAGCACGCTCTTCAGGTCTGGCGCGTTGACCGGCCCGCCCGGCAGCTTGTCGCAAGCTTGCTTCAGGATGCGGACCGACTGGCGCATTTCCTCCATCCTCACCAGATAGCGGTCGTAGCAATCACCTTTCGTCCCAACCGGCACGTCGAACTCGAAGTCCTTGTAGCAGAGATACGGATGGTTCTTGCGCAGGTCGAACTCCACGCCGCTGGCGCGCAGGTTCGGGCCGGTGACGCCAAAATCAATCGCGACATCCTTTGGCAGCACGCCGACGCCCTGGTTGCGGTCCATGAAGATGCGGTTGCGCGTCAGCAGCCGGTCCACTTCGTCAATCATCTTCGGGAAATCGCCGAGGAACTTCTTGAGTTCGGCGATCCAGCCGTCAGGCAGGTCGCGCGCGACTCCGCCGACGCGGGTGTAGCTGTTCGTGAGCCGCGCGCCGGTGAGCTTCTCCATGAGCGACAGCAACCGCTCGCGCTCGGTGAACGTGTAGAGGAACACTGTCAGCGCGGCGAGATCGAGTGCCATCGCGCCCAAGCCGACAAGATGTGACGCGATGCGCGCCATTTCGCAGCAGATGACGCGGATATACTGGCAACGCGGCGGCACCTGCAACCGCATCAGCTTCTCGACCGCAAGAACGAAGGCGACGTTGTTCGCCAACGGTGCGAGGTAATCGAGGCGGTCCGTGTAAGGCACAAACTGGTTGTAGGTGAGATTCTCCGCAATCTTCTCGTCGCCGCGATGCAGGAAGCCCACGTCCGGCCTCGCGCTCACCACTACCTCGCCGTCCAGTTCCAGCACAATCCGCAACACACCATGCGTGCTTGGATGCGACGGCCCCATGTTCAGAATCATTCTCTCGCCAGCAACATCCTCTGTGCCTTTCTGTTCCGCAGGCCACGGTGGCGGGGCCGAAACCGGCGCACCCGCCGCAGGCGCTGGCTCAGCCGGTTTCGTCGGTTTCGCCGCGGCTGCCGGCGCGACTGGCTTCGGCGAGGCCTGTGGAGCCGCCGGTTTCGCAGCAACCACCGTCGTTGTCTTCGGAACAGGCGTTGCGGCTGGTTTTGCTGCCGTCGGCTGAGCTGTGGCTGGCGAGACTGCCGGCTTCGCGACAACCGATGCTGAAACCTTGGGCGCTGGCGTTACGGCTGCTTTCACAGGCTTCGGCACTGATGGCTGTGGCGGCACCGTCTTCGCGACGACCGGAGTGGCAGGCTTCGGCGCAGGCGCAGCAGGCGTCGGCGGAACGGCGGGCGCGGGCGTTGCAGCCGGCTTGGCTGCCGCGTCCTTCGCCGCTGGCTCCTGTCCTTTGACAACCACTTTGGGTTTGTTCGTCTCCACTACGTTTGAAAAGTCTCTTGCTACGGTTTCTTCACCTTGTCCCGCACATCTGCCGGTAGCGCGTTCTCCTGGCTGCGCGGCTCGCGCTCGCGCGAATGCTCCGCCGGCACCGTGACAAACGGCCCGCCTTGCAGCGGAGCCGCCTCCGTAAACGCCACCTCCGGCACATTGCTCGGCTTGCCTTCGAGGGGAAAATCCTTCCGCAGCGCGTGAAACGGATAACCGTCCCACATCAGGATGCGCCGCAAGTCGGGATGACCCGCGAACCGAATGCCGAACATGTCATAACATTCGCGCTCGTGCCATTCCGCGCCGCGCCAGACCTTCGTCACGCTCGCCAACGTCGCGTCCTCTTCCGGCACGCCGACCTTCAGCCGCAGCAGCCCGCCGGTCTTGTGCGAGTAAAGCAGGTAGTCCACGCGAAAGCGCGGGTCGCTGTCGTAGTTGTCCACGCCGCTGATGTCCACGAGGAAGTCAAACGCCAGCGATGGCTCCTGTCTCAAAAGCTCGCACGCTTCCGCGATCACTTCGCGCGCCACCGTCACGCTCAACTCGTCGCGGCCGGTGACCTTGTCCGAAAACGCCACCGGCGTCCGGACCTTGTCGCCGAAGCGTTTCGTGAGTGCGTTGATGGCTGCTAGCGCTATGGCCATGAAAATAAATCAGCTAATGTTGGAGGTTGCCACCCGCTTGAGATTTTTCAGCCCCGGCTCGCGCGAGATCTTCTCCTGGAGTTTGATCAACGCGTCGAGCAGCGCTTCGGGTCGCGGCGGGCATCCGCTGACATACACATCCACCGGTAAAATCTTGTCCACTCCTTGCAGCACCGCATAGCTGCGATACATCCCGCCCGTGGACGCGCACGCGCCCATCGCGATGCACCATTTCGGGTCGGGCATCTGGTCCCATATCCGTTTCACCGCCAGCGCCATCTTGTAGGTTACCGTGCCCGCGACGATCATCAGGTCGCTTTGCCGAGGCGAAAACCGCATCACCTCCGCGCCGAACCGGGAGATGTCGAATCGCGACGCAGCCGTCGCCATCAGTTCGATGGCGCAACACGCCAATCCCATCGGCATCGGCCAGAGAGAATTCTTCCGCACCCAATCCACGGCGGCGTCCAGCCGCGTGATAATGGCCTCGTCTTCCAGTTTTCCCGCGTAGCCTACAGTTATCGTCGAATCAGCCATGGGACGCATTCTTCCATCGTCGGCGCTTCTCCGCCAACGGACCGCCTTGTGCCGGAAAATTCGCCAAAACCGTAGGTAGATTAGTCAGCCTTTGCAAGTGAAAGTTGTATTTCGACTGCGAAGTGCGCAGCCGATTCACAAAGGAAAACATGCTGTCGGACAATCACAGTTGTGTGCGCCCCCCAGCGGCACGACTTCTTTGCTTTACGTCGTCGCCAACCAGTCGTGCGAGAATCTCCACGTTCAACGCCGTCGCGTCGGTCACGCGCAAGTCGGCAGCGTCGAGGTCGTGTTCGGCCGTCAGCCAGTTGGGAATAGCAACGCCTTTCATGCCTGCGGCTTTGGCAGCGGCGAGGCCGTGCTGCGAGTCCTCAATGGCAACGCAACAGGCCGGCACGACGCCAAGACGCCGCGCAGCCAGCAGGTAGCCTTCGGGATGCGGTTTGCGGTGCGTCACGTCGTCACCGGTGACGATCGTGCGAAAGTAGCGAACAACGTCAAGTTGTGTGGCAGCGCGGTTGATCCACCATGCCTCGGAACTTGATGCGAGCGCCAGCGGCACGGCGGCAGCATGGAGTTCGTCGAGCAGCGCGCGCACGCCGGGCAGCGGTTCCATCTTGATGACCTGCCAGAAGCGACGGCGTTTTTCCTCGTGCAGCGCGACCGTGTCCACCGGCCTGCCAATGATCTCGCCGAGTTTCGCGAACCAGTTGCGCGTCGCGGACCAGATGCCAACTTCGCCGCGCCATTCCTCCGCCGTCAGTTCCACACCGTGCTCGGCGAAAATCTGCCGGTGCGCCTCAAACTCCGGTGTCTCGCTGTCCACGATCAGACCGTCGAAGTCGAAAATGACGGCGAAGCGCGTGGCAGTAGTCATCTGAAAAGGAAAGGAGCGTTGCGGCGCAGCACAAGCCCGTCGCAACGCTCCCAACAATTCCTAACTTGCTTCACATTGCCTGAATCTGCTTGTAGGCGCCGTGAACGCGCTCGCGCACGACCTCGACCGGCGCGTCGCTGACCACGCTCACGAGCTTGCCCTTCTTGCCATAGAACTGGAGCAGCGGCGCAGTCTTGGCCGCGTATTCCTCGAGGCGACGGCGAACCACTTCGGCCTTGTCGTCTTCGCGCTGAATCAACTGGCCGTCTTTGCACTTGGGGCACTGCTTGGCCGAAACTTCCGTCACATCAAAGATCGCGCCGCACTTGTTGCAGACGCGGCGGTTGGCGATGCGCTCGACGATCAGCTCGTTCGGCAGATTGATGTTGATGACGCTGACCGGGCCGAGCTTGATGCTGGCGGCGACTTGCTCCAGCGCCTCGGCCTGCGCGACCGTGCGCGGGAATCCGTCGAGCAACAGCGCCGGCGGCGGGTTGGTTTTGACGCGCTCGGCCAGAGCGTCGCCGACGATCTCGATGATGAGTTTGTCGGGCACGAGCAGTCCTTTGCTCATGAAGCCGGTCAACTCGACACCGCGCGGGCTGCCGCTCTTGGCGATGCCGCGCAACAGGCTGCCGAGATCGAAGTGCCCTGCCCCGGCCCGCTCCGCGAGCAGCTTGGCGTGGGTGCCTTTGCCGCATCCCGGCGGCCCCAGAAAGATAATAATCGGTATGGACATGTGTTTTCCTATTGGTTGATTGCGAAAGTCTACTTCGTTGAATATGGCAGCGGGAACCGCGCCGTCAGCGCCTTCACCTTGACCTTAACCTGCTCGGCGACCTGCGCGTTCTCCGGCGAGAGCAGCACCTCATCAATATAGTCGGCGATGATCTGCATCTCGGTTTCCTTCATGCCGCGCGTGGTGACGGCGGGCGTGCCGATGCGGACGCCGCTGGTGACCATCGGCTTCTCAGGATCGAACGGAATCATGTTCTTATTGACCGTGATGCCGGCCTTGTCGAGGGCCTCCTGCGCAATCTTGCCCGTGAGTTTCTTCGGACGCAGATCCACGAGCATCAGATGGTTGTCCGTGCCGCCGCTGACAATGCGGAACCCTTTCGCGGCGAGCGCGGCGGCGAGCGTCGCGGCGTTCTTGACGACTTGCTGCTGATAGGACTTGAACTCCGGCAGCATCGCCTCCTTGAAACAGACCGCCTTCGCCGCGATGATGTGCTCCAACGGTCCACCTTGGATGCCGGGGAAAATCTGCGAGTTCACCGCCTTCGCGTGCGCCTCCTTGCAGAGGATCAAGCCGGCACGCGGGCCGCGCAACGTCTTGTGCGTGGTGGTCGTGACAATGTCCGCGTGCGGGACCGGGTTCGGATGAAGTCCAGCGGCGACGAGGCCGGCGATGTGCGCCATGTCCACCATCAACGAAGCGCCGACTTCCTTCGCAATCTGCGCGAACGCCGCGAAATCGAGCGTGCGCGGGTAGGCGCTCGCGCCAACCACGATGATGCGCGGCTTCTCGGCGCGGGCGAGCCTGGCCACCTCCTCCATGTCAATCCGCTCGGTGCTCTGGCTCAAGCCGTAGGGCACGATCTTGAAGAGTCGGCCGGAAAAGTTCACAGGCGAGCCGTGCGTGAGATGGCCGCCAAAGTTCAGGCTCATCGCCAGCAGTGTGTCGCCCGGCTTCGCCAGCGCAAAGTAAGCGGCCATGTTGGCCTGCGAGCCGGCGTGCGGCTGCACGTTGGCATGGTCGGCGCCGAAAAGCTGTTTCGCGCGATCAATGGCGAGTTGCTCAACGACATCCACGCATTCGCAGCCGCCGTAGTAACGCTTGCCGGGATAACCCTCGGCGTATTTGTTCGTCAGCACCGTGCCAGCGGCTTCGAGGACGGCCGGCGAGACGAAGTTCTCGCTGGCAATCAACTCGATGTTCTCCTGCTGGCGGCGCGCTTCGTTGCAAACCGCCGCGTAAATTTCGGGATCAACATGTTGTAGTGTTTTCATAGTCGAATCTTGAATCTGTATTGACGTATCGGCAACGACTTCAATCTTCCTGACGCGCCGCTCGTGGCGTCCGCCCTCGAACTCCGTGTGGAGAAACGTCTCGATGATGCCGCGCGCCTTCTCCGGCGTTACGTCGCACGCGCCGAGGCAGAGCACGTTGGCGTCGTTGTGCAGGCGGGTGAGTTTGGCCACTTCCGCGTTCGTCACCACCGCGGCGCGAATGCCCACAATTCGGTTCGCCGTGATGCTCATGCCGATGCCGGTCTTGCAACAGAGGATGCCGAAGTTGAACTTCTTCGCCGCCACCTCCTGCGCCACCGTGCGGGCAAAATCCGGATAATCGCAACTGCCGGCCGAGTGCGTGCCGAAGTCGCTGCAAACCACGCCGGCTTTCGCCAGCAAATCCTTCACTGCGTTCTTCAACTCAAGCCCCGCGTGGTCCGCGCCGAGCGCAACGCGGACAGCAGGCTTCGCCGGGGCCGCAGTCGGATGCGGCGCGCTCGTTTCCTTCACAAACCGCAACACACTTGGCATCGCCTCCATGATCGCCGCGCGCGTCTCCAAATAGCTGTTCAACGGCATGCCGATGGGGTCAGGGATGTCCCTGCGGCCGGGCGGCAGGTTCTCCATGAACTCCCGCATTAGAAACACCCGTTCCGCCACCTCCGGATACGCCATGATGATCGAGTCCACGTGCCCCTGCGTCATCCCGAAGATATAGTCCGCCTGCCTCGCCAGCGCCGCCGCCAGCCGCTGGCTGCGAAACTTGGAAAGGTCCACGCCGATCCCCGCCATCGCCTCCACCGCGTTCGCGCTGGCCGGTTGTCCGTCGGGAGCGCCGACGCCGGCCGACACCACGCGGACGTCCCCGCGGCCCGCCAACAACCGCCGCGCCCATGCTTCCGCCATCGGGCTGCGGCAGATGTTGCCGGTGCAAACAAATAAAATCGTTTTCATCAAAACAGTTATGACGCTCCGTCGGCCATAGCCTCCGGCCTGTCTTCAGACTAATACTTCTGCCTGCTCAGCCTTTCAAGAGCCAGCGAAAAGTAACAGCGGTTCGCTTGAATTCCACCCACCTCGGAGCGCAACACTTGAATGCAGCGGCGGTTTCGTGCCAGCATCGCGACACAAGGTCGCACATGGTTTACCTGTTTTCGGCAACGCTCTTCTTCAGCGCTACGCTTTTGTTTCTCGTCGAGCCGATGGTCGGCAAGATGATCCTGCCCTTGCTGGGCGGGACGCCGGCGGTCTGGAATACGTGCCTGGTGTTTTATCAGGCGGTGCTGCTACTGGGCTACGCTTACGCGCACTTCTCGACGCAATGGCTCGGCCTGCGCCGGCAATCATGGCTGCATCTGGGACTGATGGCGCTACCGTTGCTGGTGCTGCCGATCCGCATTTCCGACGGCGCGGTGGCGTCATTGCCAAGCGAGGGGAATCCGGTCCTCTGGCTGCTGCGGTTGCTGGGCACGACGGTCGGCCTGCCGCTGTTGGCGGTCAGCACGACGGCTCCGCTGTTGCAGAAATGGTTCAGCCAGACACGACATCGGCAGGCGCATGACGCGTATTTCCTGTATGCCGCCAGCAACGCCGGGAGCATGGCGGGCTTGTTCGGTTATCTCGCGCTGGTGGAGCCGAATTTGAGGTTGTGGACGCAGAGCCGGTGGTGGTCGGCAGGCTATGCGCTGTTGTTGGCGCTGACGACGTCCTGCGCGTGGGTGCTGTGGCGGTCGCCAGCGGAGAAATCTGAAATCTCACATCTGAAATCTAAAATTCCTGACGAGCGCGATACGCGGCCGGTGACAGCGGGACGACGGGCACTATGGGTCATGCTGGCGTTCGTGCCGTCGAGCTTGATGCTGGGCGTGACGACCTATCTGACGACGGACGTTGCGCCGTTTCCGCTGTTCTGGGTGCTGCCGCTGGCGCTCTATCTGGTGACGTTTATCATGGTGTTCGCGCGCCGGCCCTTGTATGCGCCACCGTGGATGGGCCGTGTGCTCTGCCTGCCGGCGCTGGTGCTGATGGTGTCGTTTATCATCGAGGCGACGCACCCGCCAGCCGTGTTCGTCGTGCTGCATCTGTTGATGTTCGTGGCGGCAGCACTCATCTGCCACAGCGAGCTGGCCAAGGACCGCCCCGCGAGCCGCTATCTGACGGAGTTCTATCTCTGGATGTCTATCGGCGGCGTGCTGGGCGGGATGTTCAACGCGCTGCTCGCGCCGTTGATCTTCAAGCAGGTGCTGGAATATCCACTGGTGATGTTGCTCGCGTGCGCTCTCGCGCCGCGCGTGGGCGAACAACGCGGTTTCAACCGCTGGGACCTAGTCTGGCCGGCGGGGCTGGGGCTGGGAACGCTGGCGTTGATCCTCGCGGTGCAGTCGGCTGGCGCCGAACCGGGCCGGCTAAGCACGCTGGCGATTTTCGCCGTGCCAGCGCTGCTGACGTATCGGTTTGTGCTGCGGCCGATTCGTTTCAGCCTGTGTCTGACGGCGATTCTACTGGCGAGTGCGGCCTACGTCGGTGCGCACGGACGTGTGCTGCTGGTAGAGCGCAATTTCTTTGGCGTGGTGCGCGTGACAAAAGACGTGAACGGGCGATTCCATCAACTCGTCCACGGCGGCACGCTGCATGGCCGCCAACGACTCGACCCGGCGCACGCGGGCGAACCGCTGGCATTTTACCACCGCACCGGTCCGGCCGGCGACGCGTTCCGGCTTTTCGACTTCGTGGCTGGCTCGCTGCCGCCGCGCATCGGTCTTATCGGGCTGGGCGTGGGCGCGTTGGCCAGCTACGCGAAGCCGGGCCAAGCATGGGATTTTTATGAGATTGATCCGGCCGTGAAGCACATCGCGTGCAACCCGCGCCTTTTCACATTCATGAGCAACTGCGCTGCGGCCCAACTGCGCGTGGTGTTGGGCGACGCGCGGCTGAAGTTGAAGGACGCGCCAGACGGCCACTACGGGATGCTGGTGCTGGACGCGTTCAGTTCGGATTCGATTCCTATCCATCTACTGACGCGGGAAGCGTTGCGGATGTATTGCGCGAAGCTGGCCGACGGCGGGCTGCTTGCGTTTCATGTCTCAAACCGACGGATGGACCTGAAGCCCATCGTGGCGAGCCTTGCGACGGACGCGGGGCTGTCGGGCTGCGACCGCGAAGATTTCAACATCAGCGACCAGGAGCGGCGCGCCGGCAAGGAGATCAGCGAATGGATCGTGCTCTCCCCCCGCGCCGAACCGGTGCGCCAACTTGAGCGCAATCCACAATGGCAACCGCTGCCGGCGACGAACGGAGTTTTGTGGACGGATGATTTCTCTAACCTGCTGATGGCCCTTCGTTGGAAGTAAACCGCAACCTGTTTCATCTTATGAAAACCAACCTTGCCCGTGTTCTTGGATTCGCCGTCCTCATCATCGCTTGCGCCGTCGCATGGCCCGTGCTCGGGGCCGGGGACACCGCGTCTTGCCCTTGGAAGCAACCCGTGCGGCGCCCCAGCTTCACCGAGATCTCCGCTACGCTCCGCTTCTGGTCGGAGAAGCATGCGGACAAGTTCACGTTCGAAACGCGCGGCAAGACAAAGGAAGGACTGCCGATCTTTCTGGCGCGCATTACGGACAGGTCAGTGTGCGACGACGACAAGCAGATCGCGCTTGTCACGGCCACGCACTCAGGCGCAGAGCGCACCGGCACGACCAGCATCATGTGCTTCGCCGAATGGCTGCTGGGCAACTCGCGCGAGGCGGTCGAGACACGGCGCAAACAGGTCGTCCTGCTGATGCCAGTGGTGAACCCGTGGGGTTACGAAACGGTCGAGAGCAACGCCAACTCGCAGGGCATTGATCCCTACAGCGGCCAGCGCGGCAAGGCGTGGGACCTCACCACGCTCACGCTCAAGGAACCGGCCAAGGCGTCGGAGATCGCCGCGCTCCAGTCGGTCTTCGACGAGTTTAAGCCGGACGTGCAGTGGGACATGCACGGCGTGCCGCTGCGTTGGAATGGCAACCAAGTCGTCGAGTCTTGCGGCACAGCCTACTCGAACTACTCGTTGCGGCCGTGGGACTGGCGCATCACGGAGGCGATGATCGCTGAGGCGCGCAAGGCAGGCTACGGAATTGACCGCGGTGAGGCGGACACCCAGCGCCTCTTCTTCGGACCGGACATGCCGCCGCTCACCGATCGCCTCTGGATGGGCCGGCCGTTTTTCTACACGGCCATGTATGGCTACGCGCGCTATCACACGCTGCTCGGCACTTGTGAGGTCGGTTATGAGGAAAGCGGTGTGGCACGGCTTCGCGGGCTGATGCGCATCGGCAACCGCGTCTGGGACGGCGAGCACACCGCCGGCTATCCGGTCAACGTGATGAAGTCGCTTGTGGGCCAATGGGTCATGGCTGCCGGCCGCAACGCCGTCGAGCGCCGCGGCAGCCGCGTTAAACTCTGGCAACGCCAGGGAACTTTCACGATGGGCGTGCTCTATCCACAAACCGATTGTCGCGTCGGGCTGGCGCTGGCGCTCACCGCAAAAGGCGTAAGGCTGCTGGACGGCGATCCGAAGAAGTTCGTTGCGAATCTCGCCGCACTGCCCGGCTGCAACGCAGCGGCGATTCGGGCCTTTTTCGAAGCAGGACCGGAGACGAAGATTTACTTCGAGCCGCCCGATCGCGCACCGGAGGATCGTCCGCTCGACGCCGCGCTCGCCATCCGGCTACGCATCCCCTACCCCAATCCAAAGCTCTGCGACCTGCGCCTCAACGGCCAGCTACTCACCGCGAGTGCCAACGACGGCTTCGAGCGATGGCACGGCGACGGCTACACGCAGGTGCAGATCAACGTCCCGCCAGAGAAAGCGCGCCGGAGTGATTTGCTCGCAGTGACCTGCGCCTACAAACCCGATGTCCGCCGTGAATATGGCTGGAGGCCGCCAGTAGAGGTCAAACAGGGGCTGAAATAAAAGACGGTGGAAAGCCATCTCCCCAGAGCGATCAACTCCGCCGCAGGATGCGCAGGCCCTTGAGAATATCCAGCGCCCGCGACAACGCCACGTCCGCGGGCTGCTCCACCTTCGCGTTTTCGTTGCGCGTTTCCTTCTCCGCCACCGGCTCTCTCTTCTTCGGCTCGGCGGCCGGCTTCTTCCCATCCGGCTTACCGTTGCCCGCGTCAAGTGAGCGGACCAGTTCGGCTTCGTTGATGCGATGCTTGACGACTTTGGGTTCCATGCTGGCGCGCAGGTTCTTCTGGGCGTTCGGGCCGAGCAGCAGCTTGCGCTCCACCGCCAGATCCACCTTCACCGGCACATCAGGCTCCAGGCCACGCGGAAACATCTTCTTGCCGTCCGGCAACACGACCTCGGCGACGGCCATCGCGAGTTTCTTGCCCCCGACCAAAGGCAGTTCAACCCGCTCGACCGCCTCGCCGGCCGTGGTGCTGCCGATGGTTGCGCCGCGTTGTTGGTTGTCGAACACCGCCGCCAAGGCCTCTGCGCTGCCAACGGTTTCGCGGTTCACCAGCACGATCAATGGCGTCACAAGACACGGCTTCTCATACGTCGCACTGAAGGAACGCGCCGGCCGCCTCGCGCCTTTCAAGGTGAACAGTCCCGTGTCCTTGGCCACGAACCGACCCGCGACATCAGCAGCATCGGCAAAGTCACCACCGGCCACGAAACGCAGATCGAGGATGATTCCGTTCAACTTCTCACATGGCACCGGGCTGAGCGCGGCATTCAGTGCCTTCGCCGTATCGTGACCGAGTTTGCCGAGACGTATATAGAAAATCTCGTCGCCCAGCGTCTCCGTCTTCGCAATGTCCGGCACACCGTTCTTTGCGGCAGCGGATTTCGCGTCGACGATCTTCACGCCAAGGCCCAGATGATTGAGAACGCCTCGCGTGGCCGCTTCGTTCAGCTTGCTGTCGCTCAACGCTGCGGGATCGAGATAGAGGCTCTGCAACGCCGCCTTCACCGCCGGCAGGTCGGCCAAGTTCAACGGCTCGGCCTTTGCAGGCGCCGCCGGCTTTGCAGCGGCGTCGGACGCCGAAACCGCAACCGCGCCCAACACTGCCGCCAACAATATCGAAATCAGTTTCATGTCACATTCCGTTCTGCGATTTCAAACCGCCGCCTCCGCCCAGCCGGGCGTGGACTCCAAAACCTTCAGCGCGCGCGCCCCAATGTCCTTGCGACAATGCGCGCCGTCAAACCGGATGTGCGCCACCGCTTCGTAAGCGCGCTCGCGGGCTACCTTCAGGTCTCGACCGAGCGCCGTGACGCCAAGCACACGGCCGCCGCTCGTCACAATGGCGTCGCCACTGCGCTTGGTGCCCGCGTGAAACACCTGCACGCCGTCCAGTTTCGCCGCGTCGTCGAGGCCGCCAATCGGCTTGCCCTTCGGGTAATCGCCCGGATAGCCGCCGGACGCCATCACAACGCAGACCGCAGCATCACGCTTGAACCGCAGGGTCGCGCCCGCCAGTCGCCGGTCCACCACCGCTTCCAGCGCGTCGAGCAGGTCGCTGTCGAGCCTCATCATCAACACCTGCGTCTCCGGGTCGCCGAAGCGCGCGTTGAACTCCAATACCTTCGGCCCGTCTGCCGTCAACATCAGGCCTGGATAAAGCAGGCCGCGATACTCGATGCCCTCCGCCGCGCAGCCGCGCAGGAACGGTTTTAACACCTTCTCCTCGGCGGCTTGTATAATGTCCGCCGATACCTGCGGCACAGGTGAGATCGTGCCCATGCCGCCGGTGTTCGGCCCAGTGTCGTTGTCACCGACGCGCTTGTTGTCCTGCGACGATGGAAACAACCGGTAGCTCTTGCCGTCGAGCAGCGCGTGGATGCTCGCCTCCTCGCCCTGAATGAACTCCTCGACAATCACCCGCTCACCCGCCGCGCCGAACACCTTCTGCTCCATCATCTGCCCTATGGCCGCCGCGCTCTCGGCCGCCGACCGGCAGATGATCACGCCTTTCCCCAACGCCAGCCCATCCGCCTTCACAACGCACGCGTCGAGCGACGCAGCGAACTTCTTCGCCTCTGCGCTGCTGGAGAAGTTGCCGAACCGCGCCGTGGGAATACCGTGGCGCTGCATGAATTGCTTGGAGAAAATCTTTGACGCCTCGAACCGCGCCGCTGACGCGCTCGGTCCGAAGGCGCGCAGCCCGTTCTTCTCGAAGACATCCACCACGCCCATCGCCAGCGGATTGTCCGGCCCCACCACCGTCAGGTCCGGCTTGATCTCCTTGGCCAACGCCAGCAGCGCCGACAAATCCTCCGCGCTGACCGGCCGGCACTCCGCCACCTCCGCAATGCCCGCATTGCCCGGCGCGGCGTAGATCTTCTTCACGCGCGGCGATTGCGCCAACTTCCAAGCCAGCGCGTGCTCGCGACCGCCACCTCCGATGACCAGCAGTTTCATGAGCCGCGCAGGATGCCAGACCTCACCGAGGGTGTCAACGAAGCGACGCAGCGGCGACCGCGGCGACCGAAGAGGAATTCCACACGCCTGGTCTTTTCAGCCCTTCTTCTTGATCGTCTTCAGCAACCTCAGCGATTGCAGCCAGTTTTCCGATTGCCCCGTAAACTGTCCGTTCCAAATCTGGCCGTCCACGCTCATCATGAAGATCCCTTGCACGAGATCGTCCTGCCCGCTCTTGAGCCAAAAGGCCGCGTGGTTTCCCTTGCAGTGTTCGCTCTCCAACCGTTCAACTTCATATTTCTTGCTGGTCAACTTGTATCTGCCTGCCCTCGCCGCCGCCTTCACGAACCCGTCGGCCAGTTTCCTCACCAAGCCCGGAATCTCTTCGGGTCTTGTCGGAGACGGCCACTTGAAAAACATCAGAAGTCCGCTGCTAGCGATCGCCGGCGTCACCGAGTAGAAATCCACTCCATTGTCCCCCTTGTATTCCAGCCTCCATCCTTCGGGAAGCGTCATCGCCAGCGGCCCCTCCGCTGCGACCGCGAGAGGGTAGCCCGTCGCCCCCAGAAACATCATCGCAAACAGTATGTAACGCATAGTCTCTTTTTCGCCGATAATTACTTAGCGGCTGTTTCGGGTATTTAATTCGATACGTCGGACTTTGCAACGCTGCTTTTTTTGGAAGGGGCTGCGAGTCAAGAACCCCACCTCCTCATAGAACGACGCCTCGCGCGACCCAAAACGACTCTCACTCGGCAACTCACCGCGGTGTGTGCTAGAAGTAACGCAATGATTGCACCTGCGAACTTTGTCCCGAACGGCGCGTTGGCCGCGAAGATGGCCGATTACTTTGGCCCCGGCGGCCTGCTCGCGTCGTCCGGCGGCGCGGGCCAGGCATTTGAGTTCCGCCCACAACAACTTCGCATGGCCGAGGCCGTCGCCAACGCGCTCGCCAACCGCCGCCACCTCGCCGTCGAAGCCGGCACCGGTGTCGGCAAGAGTTTCGCCTACCTCGCGCCCGCCATCCTCCACGCCGTCGAGAACAAGCGTCGAGCCGTCATCTCCACCTACACGATCAATCTTCAAGAACAGATCATGGGCAAGGACATCCCCGCGCTGGCGAAGATCCTGCCTGTTCAGTTCAGCGCCACACTCGTCAAAGGCCGCGCCAACTATCTCTGTCCCTGCCGGCTGAAGAAAGCCATGCGCTCCGCCGATGGTTTGTTCCTGTCCACAGAGCAGGCGGAGTTGCACCGCATCGCCAAGTGGGCCGCCACCACGCAGGACGGCAGCCGCTCCGACTTCGACATCGAGCCGGACCCGAACGTCTGGGCGCAGGTTTGCTCGGAACGCGGGCTTTGCTCGGCGCAAAAGTGCGAGAAGGAGTGCAAGTGTTTCTACCAGGAGGCGCGCCGCCGGATGCGCACCGCCGACGTGCTCGTGGTCAACCACCACCTGTTCTTTTCGGAGATCGCGTTGCGTGCCGAGAGCGAGGAGAGCGAGGGCGTGCTGCTGCCCGAGTTTGAGTTCGTCGTTCTTGACGAAGCACACACGGTCGAGTCCGTCGCCGCCGACCACATCGGCATCGGCCTCTCCGAAAGCGGGCTGCGCTGGCTGTTGCACCGGCTCTGGAACCCGAAGACGGAAAAAGGATTGCTGTCTCTTTTCAAGAACGCCGGCGAAGCTGTCCGCGCCGTGGACGCCGTGCTCCACCGCAGCGACGACTTCTTCCGCAGCGTGGACGACGCCGCGCACTGGAAGCCGAACGCGAGCACTCTCCGGGTGCGCCAGCCGGACATGGTATTGAACTCGCTCGACACGCCGCTGGCCATGTTGCGCGACCGGCTCGTGGACATCGGCAAGTCCCTCGCCGACGATGACGAAGACCGCGACGAGCTGCGCGAGATGGTCCGCCGCGTCAACGACACACGGAAGCAGCTCGGCGCGTTTCTCGGCCAGGCGGACCCGGAATTCGTTTACTGGGTCGAGCGAAGTGGCCGCCGCCAGCCGCAGGTGGAACTGCACGCCGCGCCGGTGGATGTCAGCGAAGCGTTGCGCGAACTGCTATTTGCGTCGTTCCCATCGGTTGTCATGACCAGCGCGACTCTCGCCGTGCAAAACCGGCTCGATTACTTCCTCAAGCGCGTCGGCGCGGACGAAGCGGAGGCGATCGCCGTCGGCTCGCCGTTCGACTACGAGCAGCAGATGAAGCTTTACGTTCCGAAGGAGATGCCCGACCCGAACTCGCCCGACTACCGCACAGCCGTCGGCAAGTGGGTGCGGCACTTCGTGAAGCTGACGCATGGCAAGGCGTTCGTGCTCTTCACCAGCTACAAGTTGATGCGCGACGTCGCGGAGGATTTGGAAATGTTCTTCACGTCGTCGGGTTTCCAGTGTCTCGTGCAAGGCAGCGGCATGCCGCGTTCGACGATGCTGAAGAAGTTCAAGGAGGACGTGGACTCGGTCCTGTTCGGCACCGACAGCTTCTGGCAGGGCGTGGACGTGCCTGGCGAGGCGCTCTCCAATGTCATCATCACCCGCCTGCCGTTCGCCGTGCCGGACCATCCGCTCACCGAGGCGCGGCTCGAAGCCATCGAAGCCCGCGGCGGCAACGCGTTCATGGAGTATTCGCTGCCCGAAGCCGTCCTGAAACTTCGCCAAGGCGTCGGCCGCCTCATCCGCAGCAAGACCGACAACGGCATCGTTGCCATCTTGGATAACCGGGTCCTCACCAAGCGTTACGGCCGCGCGTTCATTGAGAGCCTGCCCCAGTGTCCGGTGGAGATCGTGTAGCGGCACGCGACGACGTTTACTTCGCCACTGCCTTCGCCGCACCGACGTTGCCGACTTCATCACGCGCTCGCAGCAAAGCGGATTTCGCGCCGGGCAAGCGGATGGTGAATTCCTGTTCCCGCGCTCCGGTCGCGGCGGCGGGCGGCAAGGCAGGGAACCAGTCGCGGCCATCGGCAGAAACTTCCACCAAGGTAATCGGGGTAAGGGCGTCGGCGACGGTAAACTTCACCGTCAACACACCACCGGCCACCTGCGCGCTGCGGACGGTGATCGCGGGCAGCGTGTTGTCCACGGCAAACGCGACGCTCTCAATGCTTGCGGTCAAGCCTTTGCCGGCTGGATTGCCCGGCGCATCAGCAGCGACGACCTTCATGCGATAGTAACCGTCGGGGAATGAGCGCGTGTCGAACGTGAAAAAGAAATCGCTCGTCTTGTCCACCAGCAGTTTCCACGCGGGTTCACCTTCGGCGCGGAGGTAAACGTCAAAGGTCATCTGGTCGAGATTGTAATCGGCGGCAGTCCACGCCGCAGTGCGCAGACCCGGCTGGTTCACCACCTGCACGCGCTGTTTGCGCGCCGAGTCCATCGGATCACGCCGCGCGCTCGAAGAAACCATGATATCGAGCGTGCCCATCACCGGCGGATCCGGTTGCGACACCTTCTGCAAGCCGGAGCCGGCGTCGTGAATCGTCAGTTTACCGAAGACCGGCCGCGCGTTGCGCGCCGTGTAGAACACCGTCACGCGATCCAGCACCGCCGCACGTGCAGCATCCTGACCGGCGAGCTTCACGCGCAGTTGCAAGTAACGCGCCGCCGGACTCTTCAACTCGAAGTTGTCACCCCGCCGCGTCGCGTCGCTCCAGTCGCTCCAAGTCTTCTCCGGCTTCTCCGTGTTGCCGCTGCGGCTGCCCACGAACACGCGCGCGCCAGCGGGAATGTCGCCGGCGACGGCTGCAAGCCCCCACGTCGAGAGCATTCTGGCGTCGAGCGCCTCGCTTTCCCACGTGCCTTCGGTCGCGCGATTCGGCGCGATGTTCCAGAGCGCGCCAAGGTTGCTGGTCACCGCCACCCAACTCCCCTGCCCCGTCGCCAGCAGCGATGTCACCTGCTGGCCTTCCAACTTCGCGAGCGTGGCGATCTCATGGCGGCTGCGAACGCCGTAGATGATGCCCTTCTCGCCAGTGCCAACCAACGCCGTGCCGTCCGCCGCGACCGCCAGCGAAAACGCCGTGGCGTCCCTGCCCGTCCACAGCAACTCCGTGAAACCGTCGGGATGCACGCAATACAACTCGCTCTTGCGAGTCACTTTCTTTTCCTCCGGTTTCGCCGCGGCGGCACCCGGCACTGCCACAACCGCAGCCACCGCCTCAGTGTCGCCAAGCGCCAAAGCATATACGCACCCCTTCGCGTCGGTCGCAATTGCCTTCATCTCCTTCAATGACGAGGCGAAGACGACAAACCCTTTGTCCGGTCCGTCGAAGCGATAGAGGTAAGCACCGGGATGCGACCCCGCGAGCAATCGGCCGTTCTTGTCGAAGCCGAGCGAGACGATGTTCGTCTCATCGCTCGCGAAATACTTCTCCGCGACGCCGGCGGGCGAAACCTTGTAGATGGCCGCCTTGCTGCCGCACGCGACGAACAGATTTCCCGCGCCGTCGAACGCCAGCGCCCAGATGTATTTGTCCGGCGGGTCGTAGAACACGGACGACTTGCTGTCAGGCGAGACGCGATAAACCTTTCCGTCGGGCGAACTGGCGGCATAGACGTTGTCCTTTGCGTCCACAGCAAGCGCATGAATCTCCAGTTCCTTCGCCGTGAAGAACGCCGCCGCCTTGCCGTCGCTGCCGACGCGCAACACCTTGCCCTCCCCGCCACCGAGATAGACATTGCCCTTCGAGTCGCGCACCGCCGCCCAGATGATCGGCAGCGGAACGTCGCAGGTTTTCTTCACCGCCGGTGCCAGACGAAGCCCGCCCTTCTCCGTAATCGAGATGCCGCGCGCATTGCCTTTCGCGAAGTCCTCGTAAGTGTCCTTGGTGAACTTCTGCATTTCCACCGCCAGCGCGCCGCTGACAGCCATGACCGGAAGGCATGTGATGACAAACAATTTCATGGGCATCTCGGTTTACTCGACTTTCACCTTCAACGTCTGGCTGCCGCGAACCACGGCGTTTTGCGGCAGGCGCTTCTCGACAACATCCACGCGCTCGATCCTCGCCGCCTCCAGCATCGTGCGGCTCGAATCGTAAAGCTGCATCGCCGACGGCGGCAGCGCCGGCATCCGCTGGTCGGCCACCACGATGCCGTCGCCCTTGCGCGTCACGCGCAGGTAAAGCGCGCTCTGCGGCCTGCGCTGGTTCAGCACGCTCACGAGTTGGTCCAGGTTTTGCGGGCGCTCCACGCGGACCCGCCCGCTCTTGCCGTCAAGCGCGTCGGCTGCGGTCGCGTCGCCGACGAGGATGTCGAGTTCGCCGGAGCGGACGTTTTCCGGAATGATAAACTCCAGCGTCGCCACGCGCCGCTCGCCGCGCCACGGCTTCAATACGGCGCGCACCGTAACGGTTTCACCCGGCTTCGCCCTGTCGCGGTTCACAACCACCTCGCCAAGCTGCACCGTCCGCCGCTCGTCGTCGCGATTCAGTTCCAGCGCAATACGCTCGATCTGCGGCAGCTCGAACCGGTTGTCAAACAGCTCGCCCAACACGCTCGCAACCTCCCTCATCGGGCCGATGTGATCGGATGAATCGGTGCCGGAGTAGAAATTCTCCACGCGAATCCTGCCGTGGTTCTTCAATTCGATGTCGCCGCGCAGCGCCAACGAAAACTCGCGAGAATAGTCCACCGCATCCGTCAACGCCTGCCCCACACAGGAGGCCGCTATCGCTGGCGTCATGGATTCGTGCTGGTAGAGCCGGCTGTGAAAGGTGCGTTCGCCGCGCGGAGTCCTAAGACGAATGTTCAGTTCGGACATCGGCGGCACGGGGCCGATCTCGCCTGCGATGGCTGTGAGACGATCCTGATGAATCGTGCCGACGACCTGGCGCGTATTGGAAAGTTTGTGCGGCATCAAATAGCTGCTGATCGTGGCGATGATCTCCGCGCGCGCCATTGGAATCGCCACCTTGCCGCTTCCAAACATTGGATGACCGAAGCCCAGAACTCGGTTCCCGCGACGCCATGTGAGGGTGCCCGTGGCCGCCATGTGCACGTCGCCTGTCGCGAGCACCGCCGCCACGGGCGTGCCCGGCTCGAACGGCGTCTTCAGCAGCTTGCTCTCCTGGCCGCCGCCACCCATCGTTGGCAACAGCCGCCCGTCGAAACCGTGCGCCGCAAACTCCGACCGCAACCACTCAAATACCCTCGGCCCGAGACCGCCGATCGTCACTGGCACCGTCAGTGGCCGGAAACCAGCCGAATCGCCCGGCAGAAGTGGAATCCCCGTGTTACCGCCACTCGCAAAATGCTGCCCACCAAGGCTCGACTCCAGCCGGCCGGCCTTCCTTGGAATCTCGCCACCCGGCTCGCCGGCCTCGATCATATCCGCAATGGGTGTGAAGCCACACCAGCCTTCCTTTTCAAACTGCGTGAGCCGGTAACTGAGCGCGCCGGCGACTTTGCCTTCGATGTAGAGCGGGCTGCCGCTCATGCCGTGGACGGCTCCCGTGAGTTTGGTCCGTTCATCCACAAGTTTGCCGATGATGAGGTCTTTCTTCGGCCCGATGAAGTCGTGCAGCACGCCGTAAATCTCCACGTCGAGCGGCACAACCTCGGTGCCCTGCATCACCGTGTAGGCTTTGCCGCGCATGCCGGATTGAACACGGCTCAGCGGAAAGACCTCATCCTGCGGTGGCGCCTGCCCTGCCACATCCAACGCCGCACCGAGCAGTGCGATGAGAGCAACGATGGCAGTTCCAAAACTCATACCATCCGGAGAGCTTCCTTGGCTGCGCGGATCGTCTGCTCGATGTCGGCGGCCGTGTGCGCCGTCGAGACGAAGCCGACCTCGAACTGCGATGGCGCAAGATAAACGCCGCGCTCCAGCATCGCGTGGAAGAACTTGGCGTAGCGTTTTGTGTCGCTGCGCTTCGCCGAGGCATAGTCGGTTACCGGCTCTTCGCAGAAGAAGTTGCAGAAGATCGAGCCGATGCGGTTCTGCGCAATCCCGACGCCAACTTCCTTGGCCGCCGCCGCAACGCCGACCGCCAACTCGGCCGTGATGGTATTGAGCTTCTTGTAGAGGTCAGCATCCCCGAACAACGCCTCCAGCGTCGCCACGCCCGCAGCCATTGCCAACGGATTTCCGCTAAGCGTGCCGGCTTGATAGACCGGCCCCAGCGGCGCGAGCTGGTCCATGATGTGAGCGTGACCGCCGAACGCGCCGACCGGCAGGCCGCCGCCGATGATCTTGCCGAGACACGTCAGGTCGGGTCGCACGCCGCAGAGTTCCTGCACGCCGCCCTTGGCGACGCGGAAACCGCTGATGACTTCGTCGAAAATGAGCACGATGTTGTGCGCCGCCGTGATCTTCCGGAGAAATTCCAAAAAGCCCGGCTTCGGCAGGTATAGACCGGCATTGGCCGGGATTGGTTCGACAATAACGGCGGCGATTTCGTTCCGATGAACCGCAATCATGGATTCTACTGCCACGCGGTCGTTGAAAGGCACGGTCAGCGTCAGCTTCGCAAGGTCCGCTGGCACACCGGCGCTGTCGGGCTGGCCGAGCGTGAGCGCGCCGCTGCCGGCCTTCACCAGCATCGAGTCGCCGTGGCCGTGGTAACAGCCCTCAAACTTCAAGATCATGTCGCGGCCTGTGAATCCCCGCGCCAGGCGTATCGCGCTCATCACCGCTTCCGTGCCACTGCTGACGAACCGCACCTTCTGGATGGAGGGAAACGCATCGCGCACGAGCTTCGCCAGCCGGATTTCGTGCGGATTGGGAATGCCGAAACTCATGCCGTCGCGCGCCGTTTCCGTCACCGCCTTCACCACCGCCACCGGCGCGTGCCCGAGAATGAGCGGCCCCCACGAGCACACATAGTCTATGTATTCGTTCCCGTCCACGTCCCAGATGCGCGCCCCTTTCCCGCGCTGGACGAAGAACGGCTCGCCACCGACGCCGCGAAACGCCCGCACCGGCGAGTTCACGCCGCCCGGAATCAGCTTCTGCGCCTCGGCGAAAAGTTTCTGCGAGAGATCCTGTTTCATCGCGTTTGCTCAACGTAACGCTGTGCGATCGGCATCCGGCGGCCAATGCCAAAGGCTTTGCCGCTGACCTTCAGGCCTGGCGGCGCTTGTTTTCGTTTGTATTCGTTCACGTCTATCCGCCGGGCCACGTCGCGGACGACGCGCTCGTTCTCGCCGCTGGCGACGATGTCCGCGACCGAGCGATGTTCCTCGACGTAAGCTTTCAAGACCCGGTCCAGATCTTCGTAAGGCGGCAGGCTGTCCTGGTCGGTCTGGTTCGGGCGCAACTCCGCGCTCGGCGGCTTCGTGATGCTGCCGGTTGGAATGATCTCGTGGTCGCAGTTGATCCAACGCGCAAGCCGGTAGATCAACATCTTCGGCACGTCGCTGATGACCGCGAGGCCGCCGCACATGTCGCCGTAGAGCGTGCAGTAGCCGGTCGCCATCTCGCTCTTGTTGCCAGTCGTGATGAGCATGTTGCCGAACTTGTTCGACAACGCCATCAGGATGACACCCCGGACGCGCGCCTGGATGTTCTCCTCCGCCGCGTCCGGCTTCGTGCCGGCGAACACGTGATCGAGCATTTCTAAAAACGCCTTGTGCGCTGCCTCGATGGGAATTGTCATGTAGCGGATGCCGAGGTTATGCGCCAGCAGTTCGGCATCGCTCTTGCTGTGGTCGCTGGAAAACCGCGACGGCATCGAGACGCCGATGACGTTTCGCGGCCCGACCGCTGCCGCCGCGAGCGCGCCAACGACCGCCGAGTCAATCCCACCACTGAGGCCGAGCACCAAGCCCTTGAAACCGCACTTGCCGGTGTAGTCGCGCAGACCGAGGACCAGCGCGTGGTAGAGCGCCTCCTCCTCGCACGGCGCATGAAAATGGACAGGCTGCCCCGCGTTCGTGTCCACGATGACGAGGTCTTCTTCAAACGCGCGGCTCTGGGCAAGCAGTTGCCCCTGCGCGTCGAGCGCCATCGAGTTGCCGTCGAAGATCAACTCGTCGTTGCCGCCGACCTGGTTCACATACACCAACGGCCGCTGATAATGCTGCACCACCGCCGTCATCAGATCGTGCCGCAGCCGCTCCTTGCCAAGCACGAACGGCGACGCCGAGATGTTCACGATGATTTCCGCGCCCGCCTCGCACAATTCCCCAACCGGATCGCGCTGATAGAGCGGCTGCCCGCTACGTTCCTGCTTGCCGCGCCAGAATGCCTCCTGATTCCAGATGTCCTCGCAGATCGTCACCGCCAGCCGCGTCGCGCCACACTGCACCGGCTCCACGCTCGCCGCCGGCTCGAAGTAGCGGTCCTCATCGAACACATCGTAAGTCGGCAGCAACGTCTTCCAGATGCGCTGCCGCACCTGTCCGCCCTCGATGAATGCCGCCGCGTTGCGGAACGGCCGGCCGCTCTTCTCTTCATTGAAATCCACGTAACCCAGGATTGCCGGCGCCGCGCTCATTCCCCGCGCGATATTCTCCAGCGTCGCCTTCGTGTCCGAAACAAAACTTTGTTTCAGCAGCAAATCCCGAGGCGGATAACCGCACACTGCCAGTTCGCTGAACACGACCAGCTCCGCGCCGCGCCCGCAAGCGTGGCGGTAGGCGTCGAGGATCTTCACAGCATTCCCGTCAAGGTCGCCAACGGTGTAGTCAAGTTGGGCCAGCGCAATTTTCATCAACAGGCTGGCACTTTATCGTGCCCGCAGCGACAATGCAATGTCGCCCATTTGCCCTTATCGTTCAGCCCCCAATGCCGCAGACGATGTTTCCCACACCAAGAAGCCGTTTGCGGCCTTCGAAACACCGCTTTGGGACAATGGGCGGGGCGAAAACGCGAGGCTGGCTCACTTCCCCATCGGTTGATTGAGAAGCAGCCAGTATAGCCCAACCTGCGTCACAGCCTCGCAGAAGCTCTCAAAGTCAACCGGTTTGACGATGTAGCTGTTTACCCCCAGTTCGTAGCAAGTCAGAAGGTCCTGTTCTTCGCGCGAGGAAGTGAGCACCACCACCGGGATGTTCCTGGTAGCGACATCGGCCTTGAGCTGCCGCAAGACTTCCAAACCGCCTACCTTGGGCATCTTCAAGTCCAACAGGATCACTTTCGGTTTGGCAAAGACATGACGGCCCGCGTCACTGTGTGGGCCGAAGATGACCGCCAACGCCTCAGCCCCATCATGAGCCCAGACCAGCTTGTCGGTGAGATTGCGTTTCTTCAACGCGTGCATGGTCAACTCGGCGTCGCGCGGGTTGTCCTCAACCAGAAGGATTTGAATTTCGTCGTTGCCGGTCATCGTTGTTCCTTCTTGAGTGGCAGCGTGAAGTAGAATGCCGCGCCCTCATTGAGAGTTGCTTCCGCCCAGACGCGGCCTCCGTGCCGATGGATGATGCGTTGGACCAGTGCCAACCCTACGCCCGTGCCTTCAAATTCGGTTTCGGTGTGCAACCGCTGAAACACTCCAAAGAGATGGCTCACATACTGCATATCGAAACCAACGCCGTTGTCTTTCACGCAGTAGACCACTTCACCGTCGTTTACGCGCCCAGTGATTTCAATCTCTGCCACCGATCTGGGGCGTGTGTATTTGATGGCGTTGGAAATGAGATTGGTCCACACGCGGGGAAGCATGGCCGAGTCGCCTCGCGCCAGCGGCAACGACGGATCCAGTTTGAGCTGGAGCTTGCGGTCCGGCGCATGCGCCGCGCACTCGCCAAACACCCTTTGCGCCATCGCACCCATGTCTATCTCCGCAGAATTCATGGGCTGGCGTCCCAGTCGCGAGAATGCCAGCAGGTCGTCAATCAACTGCCCCATGCGCTTGGCTTCGCCACAGATTGTCCCCAGTTTGTGCCGGCCTTCTTCGTCGAGCCGCTTCGCTTGATCTTCGATCAGCATGCTCGCGTAGCCGTTGATCGCTCGCAGCGGCGCGCGCAGGTCGTGTGACACCGAGTAGGAGAACGCCTCAAGCTCCTTGTTGACGGCCTCCAGTTGCATGGTGCGCTCGACGACACGCATTTCCAGTTCGGCGTTGAGCTTGCAAATTGCCTCCTCCGCTCGCTTGCGCTCGGTGATCACGTCGAACACCGCCACGAAGTCACCATCTTCCGGTCTATACACAGAGATTTGGAACCACATCTTCAGTGACTCCAAATAAGTCTCGAACTTCTCCGGCACGCCGGTCCGGGCCACACGGCCATAGATTTCCAGCAACGTCCGGTCTTTCTCCAAAAAACCAGGAATGACCGCGGACACATTCTTGCCGACCACGTTCTTCAGCCCCGTCAGGGTTTCAAACGCTTTGTTGACAGCGAGGTAGATGAAGTCCTGCGGCTGGTCCTGCTCGTAGATCATCCGGCAGTAGGCAAAGCCATTCAGCATGTTTTCGAACAAGGAGAGATAGCTTTCCTCGATTCGCCGCCGTGCCGCCTCGGCTTTCTTGCGTCCGGTGATGTCCACGCACGCGCCGATCATGCGGAGGGGCTGGCCTTGCGCGTTGCGCTCCGCCACTCCGCTGTCGTGCCACGAGGCATAGTCGCCTACAGTGCGCCGCACGCGGTAGTCTATTTCGTAGGGCGTCCCATCGCGCAAATGCTGCTCCAACGCCTCCATGACACGAGCCTTGTCGTCGGGATGGAGGATGGTCTCCCACGCTGCGACGGTGCGAGGAAACTCGCCCGTGCGGTGGCCCAGCATCGTGTCAACAGCCCCCGACCATTCCACAACGCTCGTGGCAATGTTCCATTCCCAGAGCGCGACCCGGCCGGACAGGGAGGCTTGTTCCAAACGCTGCTTTTCAACAAATAGCGCCTTTTGCGCGGCACGCTCCTTGGTCTGGTCGCGAAACACCAGCACGACGCCGGACAGAGCACCGTCGACCTCACGAATGGGCGCGCCGGCATTGGCGATGGGCCGCTCCTTGCCGTCACGAGCAATCAACAGGGTGTGGTTGGCCATGTCCACCATCATGCCCTCGCGCATCACCCGGTCCACGGGGTTTTCAACGGCCTTGCGCGTGTTCTCGTTGACGATACAGAACACTTCGTCGAGCGGCTTGCCACTGGCTTCGTCCGCGCGCCAGCCGGTGAGTGTCTCGGCCACAGGGTTCATCAACTCCACGTGCCCTTGCGCGTCGGTGGAGATGACGGCGTCGCCCACGCTCATGAGCGTGATGCGGTGGCGGATGTCGGCCTGCCGGCGCTCCGCCTCGGCGAGGAACAACGCGCGGTAGTGGGCCATCTGGCCCCGTTGCCAAACCACCGCCGCCGCGCCGGCAGCGAGGAGAATGAGTCCGAAGATCAGCGCCAGGATCAACACGGAGTGGAATCGCCAGGCCGCAAACACCTCCGCCGTGTCCTGCTTGGCAACAATGAACCACGGTGTGTCGGGGATGGGTCTCAGGACCGAGACGACCTTGACACCGCGATAATCCTTTCCTTCAAAGACACCCACCTTGCCCATCACGGCCATGACCGCCGGCACTTCCGTCCGGGTCAACGGAATGCGAAGCTTGAGGGCGGTGTTTGTCTGATGGCGCAGATCGTTGAGGAACAACACGCTGTCGCCGTCCCGGCGGACGAGCAGGGTTTCGGCGCTGGCGCTCGCCACGGGCCACGACTGGATCATAGGGTATAGAAAGTTCTGCGCCTCACACCGCAGGACGACCGCGCCACGCGGTTCGGTTTTTCCCGCATTATTTGCGAAGAGGGGCGCGATAACATCCATGTGGATCGGCAGGTCGCCGGGGCCGACATGCAGGTCGGTGAGTATGGGCTGGTGGGCGCGCATCGCGACGACCAAGACTTGCGCAGCCTGCTCGTGAAGTGCCCCACGGTAACCACTGAGGCTGAGGGGCACCTGACCGGCGGCGTCCACCAGCATGATGTCTTGGAAATGGTAATACTTCTGCAAAGGGCGGAACCGGGCAAGCAGTCCCTCCCCTTCCTTCGGACCGGGCGTCTCGATATATTTCGCGGCCCTTTGGGTAACCGCAGATCTTTCCATGAGCACGGAGGTATCGGCCAGTCTCTCGTTCCGCCACTGGACGATCTGGTCCACTTTCAACCGCGCGATGCTTTCGAGGTCATTCTTGGCGTCCTGGCGGGTGGATTCCCTCTGGTGGTAGTAGAACAGCGCCCCTGCGGCGAGCATGGCGAGAGTGGTTCCCGCAAAGGAGGCGGCCAGCCAGCGTGGGAAGTTCTTGGACGGAAGTTCGTTCATGTAAACTGGCTCCTTGCCAGCAGCGTGAAACAGAACACCGCGTCCCCATTGAGCATCCATTTCAGATTCGAATCAGGTTGCGTATTCGTTTGCATGTCACCTCTGCAACAGCGCGTTTCAAGCCGCTTCAGGCTAGAATAGAAAGGGTGCCGGTGGCAAGGTTGGATGATGCCTGCGGGCGGCTAGACCACCACACTAACACCCCCCTCACCATCCCAGGGCGGCAGCGGAAACACGCGGCCGTTTTTCACTTCTCCCGCGGCTGCGGCGGCGGGATGCCGAGCTTGCGGGCGTCGAACTTCATATCCACGGTTTCCATCACGCTGATGGCATCAAGCGGCTTGATTGGAAACGGCTTGGTAGCGCGGTCGAGCACATTCTGCAGCGAAAACGTCACCTGCCGGTCGCCGCGCACAACATGGATTTTGCCCGCGGGCATTTCGCGCCGCACGCCGCCGGCGTTTGCAATCGCCTGCCGGAGGGTGCTGTCCTCCCGCCAGAGATAGAACCCATACTTCCGCACTTCGCCGCCCACGACGAAGCAATCGGTGGAGTAAGGCCCGAGCACGCGGATTTGAAGCCCTGGGGTTTGAGGAATTCTGGCGCGGCTGGGGAATTCCCTGGCCACGATCTCCTGCGTGCGCCGGCGGCATTTGATAGGCTGGACACCTTCCGGTGTCCACATCAGTTCTTCGTTGATGTATCCGAGGTAACTCCTCTCCAACCCCGGCACACCAACGACGTCCACCTGCATCAAGTCGCCCTCATGCAGCCGGCCCAGTTTGTCACGGCGAAACAACCAAGGGCCGTTGTAGGCAACGATCTCGACCGCGCCGGCTGCGCGCAGTTCGGGCGTCAGTTCCAGCGGTAGCTGGCCGACAACGGGAGCGGCGTCCCTCAGCCGCTCCAACTCCCCAACCTCGGTGACACCGCCGCTGCAACCGCACAATGCCACCGCCAACGCAGAGATAAGAAGAGAACGATTCACGGGAGCTTTCTTAAGTCCGAACCTTTGCCGCTGCAAGCACCTTTCGGCCAGCATTGCAGCCCCTTTTCTGAAAACAGTGTCATGTCCTGCGGCGGCGCAACCCCAGCACGCCCGTGTAAACCACGAAACCGATCATGACCAGTTGCGCCGTGCCAGGCTCCGGCAGAAGCGTGTATCCAATAACGTCAAACGCGCGCACGTCATTGGTGCTGACGTTAAGCGTCTGACCATAGCCAACCGCGGGACCCATGATGCCAAGGTTGAGGCCGTCCTTCCAATGGCTGGCTTGCTGGCCGTCGCCCAACACTTTGCCCGCGGCAAACTGCGCAACGATATTGGTGCCCCCGTCCACAGAGAAGTATTTGGCATAAAGGTCGCCAGCAGTGTAATCCGTGACTCCAGAACCATAGGCAATGCTGTTGGTTGAGTAACGGAAGAGATCAATCATATTGGAACTGAAGTTGGTGCCGGGCTGTGCCCCACCCATGGTATCAATATCATCCACGCCGCTCACAAAACCGAGCACATGGCCGATTTCGTGCGCAGCGGCACCCACGAAATCTATCGAAAAGGGATCCACCACAGCACGGTCGAAATCAAACGAAAAACTTGTGCTGAAGACGATTCTTGCATCCGTGTTTGCGCTGGGAGCCAGCAAACCGAGCGCCTTGGCGTTGGCACTGGTCAAGCCGACCCAATCCATCGAGTCCATATAAGGCACGCTACTGTTCGGTCCATTGGGGTTGTTGCTGGTGTAATTGATAAGACGGTTGTAGGACGAACCGGGCTGCAGGTTTCCATAGGCGGAGAAATCGTCCAGCGATGTGGCATGACTCTGCAAGGCACTCACCACGTTCGAATACGACGGGCCAATCCAACTGGACGAGGTCTGACCGATGATGCCGGGGTCAAGAGCGGCAAAGCCGATCTCGATGTTCACAGCTATACTGTCGCTAAAATAGGTGTTCCACAAGTTGCCCGCCTGAACAAAGCCGTTGATAGCATCCTGGGATGTGCCGGGATCAGGTTCGAAGTTAAAGTTGATCGCGTTTGCAGGAAACGGGCTGCACAGCAATACGCCGGCCAAAACGCTGAGAAATCGCTTCGTCATGATAACTCGCCCGAATTCCTCGCGATGCAGGTCAAACAACAAAAGCAGCAACCACATAAATGGTGCGCGCGCGGCTACCCGTTTTGATTCGGATAGCTTCCAACGACCTTTATGAACGTGCTGTGGCGCTTCAACTCGCCGAGCGCCTTCTGGACAGAAACATCCTCGCCATGACCCTGAAGGTCGGCGAAAAAGAAAGCCGCGAGCGGCCTGTCCTTAAAGGGCCGTGACTCGATGTTGATCAGGTTCACGTCGTGCTTGCGAAACGCGGCCAGATTGTTCTCCAGCGCTCCGACGCGATTCGCGCAGCAGAAAATGACGGAGGTAAAATCATTCCCGACCGGCGCGGCTGACTTGCGGCCGATTACGAAGAACCGCGCCACGATCTGCGATGGATTCGCCGAGCCGGTGACGGAGAGGAGTATCTGCGCGCAGATCTTCAGGTCGCTATTCATCAACAAATCGCACACGTGCGTGGTCACGCCGTCGGTCGAGTCTTCGATTGGCACCACGCCGCAGTCCGCGCGACCCTTGGCCACCTCGCGGAACACGTCGGTGAACGTCGGTTGATACTTGTAGGTGACGCTGCCGCCAAACTTCTGCCGCGCCGCGCTGTCGGTGAAGCTGCCGCGCGTGCCGAAGACGGAGATTACCACGTCCTTTTGCAGTGCCAACGACGCGCTCATGACTTCACGCCAAATGGCTCGCAATGACCGCGCGCTCAGCGGCCCGCGGTTGTTTGCCGTGACCCGTTTGAACACGTCGTCCTCGCGCTCCGGCGCGTAAATCTCCTCGCCCAGCCGCCGCTTGACCTTGCCAATCTCGCCGGCCACTTGAGTCCGCTCATTCAGCAGCTTCAACAGCCGCGCATCAAGCGCGTCTATCCGTTTGCGCAGTTTCTGGATGTTCATGGCGTTGTTTCCGTGGAAGCCGGCGCTGTCTCTGAGGTCGTGGCTGGCACGGCTTGCGACGCCTCCACCGCAGGCTGGGCCGCGGCATCTTGCTGGCGTTTCGCTTCAATGCGGCGCAGTTCCTCAATCGCCGGCAGGTCGGTCAAATCGCGCAACGCAAAATGCTCCAGGAACGATTGCGTCGTCCCATATTGCAGCGGCCGGCCTGGCAGCTCGCTGCGACCGGTGATCTTCACCAGCCCGCGCTCCAGCAATGTTCGCAACACGCCGTCCACGTTCACGCCGCGCACGCTCTCCATCTCCACGCGCGTGATCGGCTGCCGGTAGGCAATGATTGCCAGTGTCTCCAAAGCCGAAGGCGAAAGCCGCGTGGGCCGATCCACGTCCAGCAGCTTTTTTAGCCACGGCCCATAGTCCGGCAGGCTCACCAACTGAAAACCACCCGCGATCTCGGCAACGGTGAAGCTGCGCTCGCTCTGGATGTAATCCACTTTCAGTTGCTCGATGGCACCGGCAATCTCCGCCTCTTTCACGCGCTTCAACGGCGCGGCTGTGGCGCCGCTCTTGTCCTCCGTCTCGCTCGTGAGCACGGAGCGGATTTCCTGCGGGCTGAGCGGCTTGTGGGCTGCAAACAATAACGCTTCAATAATGGATTTCAGGTTCATACGGCTGCTTTAACAATCTCGATTTCTCCAAAATGCGCCGACTGCTGGGCACGCACCTGTTTCAAGCGGATCAACTCCAGTAATGCCAGAAACGTCGCAACGATTTCGGCGCGCGTGGCGGCATTGTCAAACAGGTTGTGAAACTTGATAGAGCCTTTCTCGCCCAGCGTCCAGAGGATCTCCTCGATCTTGTCGGTGACGCTGTAGGTTTCCTCGAAGATTTCGCGGAGGTTCTCCTTCTGCGCAACGCGCTTCAACGTCTCGTTGAACGCGTTGATTAGGTCAAAAATGCTCACGTCGCCCATCTTCAGCTCGCTCGCGGCAAGCTCAGGCTCCGAGCTTTCATGACGCGGAAACACACTCTCCTGCTCCAACGCGCGATGGCCAAGGTAGGACGCCACATCCTTGAACTTCTTGTATTCCACGAGTTGGCGGATCAACGCCCAGCGCGGCTCCTCGCCTTCGTCCTCGTCCTCCGCCTGCTGCTCCGACCGCTCCTCGGCCGGCAGCAACATCCGGCTCTTGATGAGCATCAGCGTCGCCGCCATCACCAGAAATTCGCCGGCAATATCCAGACTGAGCATCCGCATGACTTGCAGATACTCCAGATATTGCTTGGTGATCTTCTCAATCGGGATGTCGTAGATGTCCACCTCGGTCTTCTTGATGAGGTAGAGCAGCAAATCGAGCGGTCCCTCGAAAATCTCCAGCCTGACTTTGTAATCGTTTTCGACCATGAATCCCCTAACGCAATCCCACAGCCTGACGGACTGCGGCCATCGTCTTGTCTGCCTCAGCGCGCGCGCGCTCCGCGCCGTGTCGCAACACATCATGGACGACATCCATGTTCTTCATCAACTCCTGCCGCTTCTCGCGCGCGGGAGCGAAATAAGCCCAAATCTTCTGTAGCAACGCCTTCTTCACCTCGCCGTAGCCGAGGCCACTCTTGCGAAACCGCTCCGCCATCTCCACCGCTTCTGCCGGCGTCGCAAACAGCTTGTAGAGCGCGTAGAGATGCGATTTGTCCGGGTCCTTCGGCTGCTCCATCGGGATCGAATCCGTGACGATGTTCATCACCTTCTTCTTCAGCACCTTCTCGTCGGTGAATATCTCAATCGTGTTGTTGTAACTCTTCGACATCTTCTGGCCGTCGAGACCTGGCACAGTCGCCACGTTGTCGCGTATCTCCGGCTTCGGCAACTTCAGAACGTCCGTGCCACCGCCATATTGCTGGTTGAACTTGATGGCGATGTCGCGCGTCACCTCCAGATGCTGCTTCTGATCCTGGCCCACCGGCACCAGATCGCTCTGATAGATCAAAATATCCGCCGCCATGAGCACGGGATAGGCGAACAGCCCGTGATTCGGCGCGATGCCCTTGGCGGTCTTGTCCTTGTAGCTGTGGCATTTCTCCAGCAGCGACATCGGTGTGACGTTTGACAGAATCCACGCCAGTTCCGTGTGCTGCGGCACATCGCTCTGGCGAAAAAACACCGCGCGCGCCGGGTCCAGCCCGCACGCGAGGAAATCCAGCGCCACATTTGTCACGTTCTCCCGCAACGCCGCAGCGTCATCCACCGACGTCAGCGCGTGATAGTCTGCGATGAAATAGAACGCCTCGCCGCGCGCTTGCAGCTCGATCGCCGGCTTCATCATGCCGAAGTAGTTGCCGATATGCAGCGAGCCGCTCGGTTGTATGCCTGAAAGTATCCGCATGTTCGTATTTGGTTGCCGCGAGACGCTAGCAACGCGCCCCCGCGGAATCAACGGTTTTGTCCGCGTCGGCACGGATAAAGGATGTTTTGCGCTGGCAGCAGGAGGAAAAGATGGTGGGCGCGACAGGATTCGAACCTGTGACCCCTACCATGTCAAGGTAGTGCTCTAACCAACTGAGCTACGCGCCCGAAGTGCCGCGCACAGTAAACTCTCCCGCGCGCCGGCGTCAACGGCTTTTCCAATTACGATCCCGGCGTCATGATGCTGAACTCGCCCTGTAAATACATCAGGTCCCCTGTGCGGTAAACCACCAGCATGCACGTCGAGCCATGCACATCGCGAACGAAAATGCTGCCGTCAGACACTGCGCGAACCAGTTCTGCCAAGGCTGTGGAGACACCTTTGCCAAAAAGGACATCTATCGAATACGGCCGCAAGATGACGCCCTTCTTCTGGAGGCGGTCCACCGCCTCCGGAATCGAGGTGCAGTCCTTGATCGAATCCTCAAGTTGTTCGCGAACGTTTGGCGTGCTCATCGTTTTTCTCCGGTCGAGCGTCATGCAACCACAGCCGTCGCGGCAGCGCAATGCCTTTCTCGTTTCCCGCCAGCCGTCCGGCGCATAACCTCGCCCCCCCCCCTGCCTCGTCCTGCGATTCTTCTGCACGCAGACAATTACCCCCCCCGATAAGGCGTCCACCTCCACACTCGATGAGATTCTGCGTTTGCAGTGGACCGTGGTGCTGCTACGCTGCGTTGCCGAACGTATGAAATCAACTGCCACACTTACCATCATCGGAGCCACGTTGCTTTTGAGCGTGGCTGTTGCTTGCGCCGCACAAACCAAGTTGGAAATCGTGACCTTCGCCGGCACGGGCGAAAAAGGCTACAACGGTGATGGCGGCCCTGCGACGAAGGCGCGGTTGAACGGGCCGTTCGGCGTCGTGCGCGGGCCGGATGGTGCGCTCTACGTCTGCGACACGATGAATCACGCCATCCGCCGCGTGGCGGCTGACGGCACAATCTCGACGGTAGCGGGCTGCGGCAGGAAAGGCTACTCAGGCGACGGCGGCCCCGCCACGAAAGCGGAGATCTTCGAGCCGTATGAGATTCGCTTCGACCGCGCCGGCCACATGTTCTTTGTCGAGATGCGCAACAACATCGTCCGCCGCGTGGACGCGAAGACGCGGATCATCTCGACCGTCGCCGGCACAGGCAAGGCCGGTTTCAGCGGCGACGGCGGACCCGCGACGAAGGCTGAGATGAAGACGCCACATAGTATCCAGTTCAGCCCCGACGGCGCGCTCTACATCTGCGACATCGGCAATCATCGCATCCGCAAGGTGGACATGAGAACGGGCATCATCACGACGTTCGCGGGAACCGGCGAGAAAGCTGCCACACCGGACGGCGCGAAGATCGCCGGCACGCCCCTAAACGGGCCGCGGGCGATTGACTTCGATGCGCGAGGCGACATGTGGCTGGCGTTGCGCGAGGGCAACAAGGTGTTCCGGCTCGACATGAAGGCCGGCAGAATCCACCACGTCGCCGGCACGGGCAAAACCGGCTTTACCGGCAATGGTGGCCCTGCCAAGACCGCGACGCTTTCCGGGCCAAAGGGAATTGCGGTCGCGCCCAACGGCAACGTTTATCTCGCTGACACCGAAAGCCACAGCGTGCGGATGATTGATGTGCGCAAAGGCACGCTGGAACTGCTGGCCGGCACCGGCGCAGCGGGCGACGGCCCCGACGGCGATCCACTCGCGTGCAAGATGAACCGCCTGCATGGCATCTACGTGGACGCCGCGGGCGCGGTGTTCATCGGCGATACCAACACCCATCGCGTGCGCGTCATTCGCGCGAAACGCTAACGACAAGATCATCACGCCCCAGACCAACTCATGAAACGCGCATTGATCACAGGCATCACCGGGCAGGATGGCTCCTATCTGGCGGAGTTTCTCCTCGGCAAAGGCTACGAGGTTCACGGCATCATCCGCCGTGCCAGCACCTTCAACACCGAGCGCATTGACCATCTCTATCAGGATCCGCACGTCCGCGGCACGCGGCTGCTCCTGCACTACGGCGATCTCAGCGATTCGGTGAACATGGTCAAACTGCTGCACACCCTGCAACCCGCCGAAATCTATCATCTCGGCGCGCAGAGCCACGTGCGCGTGAGCTTCGACATCCCCGAATACACCGCAGATACCACCGGTGTCGGCACCATCCGCATCCTGGAGGCAATCCGCGAGGCGGGTGTGCGCCCACGCTTCTACCAGGCATCGTCCAGCGAGATGTTCGGCAAGGTCGCGGAGATTCCGCAGCGGGAAACAACGCCGTTTCATCCGCGCAGCCCCTACGGCGTCTCGAAGGTCTTCGCCTATTGGGCCACCGTCAACTACCGCGAGAGCTACAACCTCTTTGCCTGCAACGGCATCCTCTTCAACCACGAGTCGCCCCGCCGCGGCGAGACGTTTGTCACGCGCAAGATCACGCGCGCCGTCGCCTACATCAAGTCCGGCCTCCAGAAGAAACTCTACCTTGGCAACCTCGACGCCAAGCGCGACTGGGGCTACGCCAAGGAATACGTCGAGGCCATGTGGCTCATGCTCCAGCAGGAACGGCCCGACGATTACGTCATCGCCACGGGCGAGACGCACTCCATCCGCGAGTTCTGCGAGGAAGCCTTCGGCCACGCCGGCCTCGACTGGCAGCAATACGTCGAGTTCGACAAACGCTACCTCCGTCCCGCCGAGGTGGACATCCTCGTCGGCGACGGCTCCAAGGCCAAGCGCATCCTCGGCTGGGAACCGCGCACGAAGTTCAAGGAACTCGCGCGCCTGATGGTGGACGCCGACATCAAGATGCTCGCCGACAAACTCGCCGGCCACGTCCCGCCGGTGAACACCGAACAACACTGACCGTTTCCTCCCATGAACTTTTGGAACAACCAACGAGTTATCGTCACCGGCGGCGCGGGCTTCCTCGGCCATTTCGTCGTCCAAGGCCTGATCAAACGCGGCTGCACGCAGATCGTCGTGCCCCGCAGCAAAGAGTGTGACCTCCGCGACCGCGCGGCCATCGCCCGACTCTTCGCCGACACCCGCCCCACCCTCGTCATCCACCTCGCCGCCACCGTCGGCGGCATCGGCGCCAATCGCGCGCATCCCGGCAGGTTCTTCTACGAGAACGCCATCATGGGCATCGAACTCATCGAGCAGGCCCGCCAGTTCCAAGTCCCCAAACTCGTCGTCGCCGGCACCATCTGCGCCTACCCAAAACTCACGCCCGTCCCCTTCCGCGAGGAGGAACTCTGGAACGGCTATCCGGAAGAAACCAACGCCCCCTACGGCATCGCCAAGAAAGCCCTCCTCGTCCAGTGCCAAGCCTACCGTCAGGAATACGGCCTCAATGCCATCTACCTCCTGCCCGTCAACCTCTACGGCCCCCGCGACAATTTCGATCCCGCAAGCTCCCACGTCATCCCCGCCATCATCCGTAAGTGCGTCGAGGCTCGCCAGCGCGGTGACGCCTTCATCGAATGCTGGGGCACTGGCCGCGCCACCCGCGAGTTCCTCTACGCCGCCGACTGCGCCGAAGGCATCCTCCTCGCCGCCGAGCGCTACAACCACCCCAACCCCGTCAACCTCGGCTCCGGCGCCGAAATCTCCATCCACGACCTCACCATCCTCATTGCCCGCCTCGCGCGCTTCACCGGCGAGATACGCTGGGACCCGACCAAACCTGACGGACAGCCCCGCCGTTGCCTCGACACGCAAAGGGCCGAAAAGGAATTTGGCTTCCGCGCCAGCACCCCGTTCGAGACCGGCCTGCGCGAAACCATCGCGTGGTATGAACAGCACCGCGCCGCCGGTTGAACAGGATCTCAACGCGCGATAAACCGCAAGCCATCCATCCGACGCGGCGGCCGGCAAGATGCCCGCGCTCCCAAACCACGCGAGGCAGCGCCCGGTAAGGGCACCGGGCCTGCATCCACAACATCAACCGCGCATTTCCTCGATGACGCGCTTGGCGGCTTCGGCGGGATTGGGGGCGTCGAGGATGGGTCGGCCCACGACAATGTAGTCGGCGCCTGTTTTGACGGCGTCGCGCGGGGTGACAATGCGGTTCTGGTCGCCCTTGGCGCTCCACGCGGGACGGATGCCGGGGCAGATGAGTTTGAAATCCGCGCCTAGCTCGCGCTTAAGAGCGAGGGCTTCGCGGGCGGAGCAGACGACGCCATCGAGTCCGCTGGTCTTGGCCGAACGCGCGAGTTTCAGCACGTCGGCCTCCGTGGCCGGCTGGCTGGTGAGGATGGTGACGGCAATGACGATGGGGCGCGGCGCGGTGTCGGGCTTGAGTGGAGCGAGCTTCCAAGCTCGCTCGTTGTCTTGAGCACTGCTGTTGGCCGAGCTTGGAAGCTCGCCCCACTGGGGATGCCGCTGCGCGCCTTCAACAGCCGCGCGCATCATGGCATCGCCGCCGGCAGCGTGGACATTGAACATCTGGACGCCGAGGGCGGCGGCGGACTGGGCCGCGCCGGCGACGGTGTTGGGGATGTCGTGGAACTTGAGGTCGAGAAAGACCTTGCCGCCGCGCGAGCAGATTTCGCGGACGACGCCGGGGCCGGCGGCGGTGAAGAGTTGCATGCCGACCTTGAACCAGCGGACGGAGTCGGCGAGCCGGTCGAGGACGCGGCTGGCCTGGTCGAGGTTGGGCACATCCACAGCGACAATGAGTTCGGTAGCCATTGGGCGGAGGTTAGGAGAAATCGTTTGCCGATGCAAGAGGCCGCGTGATAGCGTCCGCGCATGATTCGACCGGCCACCATCGCCGCCATGTTTTTCCTCGCCGTCCCGGCGTGGGCGCAGATCAACGTCCGCCTGGACATTGAGCGGGAGCGGTATCTGCTTTATGAGCCGATGGTGGTCACGGTGGAGGTCCAAAACTACAGCGCAGGGCAGGTCCAACTGGCGGACAAGGAATCCATGCCGTGGCTCCAGTTCGAGATCAACCGCAGCACGGGCGAGCGCATCGGCATGGTCGGCCCCGGATTCCTCGCCGGGACGATGACGTTGGGGCCGGGCCAAGGGCACGCCAAGGCGGCGAACCTCGTCGCCTACTACCAGATTCGAGAGCCAGGCAAATACCGCATCCGCGCGCTCGTGAAGCTGGCCAGCGTCGGCGGGTCGTTCGCCTCGCGCGAATACACTGTTGATGTCGTCTCCGGCCAGCCGATACTGAGCAAGTCCGCCGGTTTCAAGGACGAGTCGGGCAAGGAGGGGCTGCGCAACTACTCGCTCATCGAGGTGCGGCTGGGAAGGCAGATCTGGCTTTACACGCGCGTGGAGGACCAGAACGGAGAGAACATCTACGGCGTCGTTCCGCTGGGCGAATGGGTGACGTTCAGCAAGCCGACGGCGCAAACAGACAAGGACGGTAACTTTCACGTGCTGCAACAGGCGCAGCCGCGGCATTTCGTCCACTCTGTCGTCTCGCCGAAGGGCGCCGTGTTGAGACGGGAGTCGTTTTCCAACTACAACAGCATTCCGGAGCTGAAACGGTCGCCGGACGGCGTGGTGAAGGTCGCCGGCGGGGAGAGCCTGAGCCGGCAGCAGCAGCAACCGCTGGCGCCGAAGGCTCCCTGAAAGAGGGCTTTTCCGGCGTTTCGCATCGCTTTCCCGTGTTTTTCCCTTGCCGGCTCCGGGCACATCCCCTAGCATCCGCGGCTCGCGCCCCACAAGGAAAGGTGGCGTAATGGCAGTAAATCGAAAGGAAACATCGCTTGAACAACATACCGCATGACGTGAAAGACCTCGGCCTCGCAGCGGCCGGCAAGAACCGCATTGAGTGGGCCGACAACTACATGCCTGTGCTCAAGCTCATCCGCCAGCGCTTCGCCAAGGAACAACCCTTGCGCGGCAAGACGCTCGCCGCGTGCCTGCACATCACCACCGAGACCGCCAACCTCCTCCGCACCCTCCAGGCCGGTGGCGCGAAGGTCGTGGCCTGCGCTTCCAACCCCCTCTCCACGCAGGACGACGTCGCCGCCTCGTTGGTCGCCGACTACGGCATCAGCGTGTTCGCCATCAAGGGCGAGGACGGCAAGACCTACTACAACCACATTCTCGCCTCGCTCGACGCCCGTCCGAACATGACCATGGACGACGGCGCTGACACCGTCGCGGTCCTGCACAAGGAACGCCGCCGCCAGCTCAAGGACATCATTGGCGGCACCGAGGAAACCACCACCGGCGTCATCCGCCTCAAGGCGATGGCCGCCGACAAGAAGCTCGCTTACCCGATCATCGCGGTGAACGACGCCCTCACCAAGCACATGTTCGACAACCGCTACGGCACCGGCCAGAGCACGCTGGACGGCATCGTCCGCGCCACCAACGTCCTGCTCGCCGGCTCCACGTTCGTCGTTGCCGGCTACGGCTGGTGCGGCAAGGGCCTCGCCATGCGCGCCGCCGGCATGGGCGCCCACGTCATCGTCACCGAAGTGGATCCGCTCAAGGCCCTCGAAGCGGTCATGGATGGCTTCACCGTCATGCCGATGATCGAAGCTGCGAAGATTGCCGACATCTTCTGCACCGTTACCGGCAACACCACCGTCATCAGCGGCGCGACCTTCGCCGCCATGAAGAGCGGCGCGATTGTTTCCAACAGCGGCCACTTCAACGTCGAGATAGACATCCCCGCGTTGGAGCGCATGTCCAAGAGCAAGCGCACCATCCGCCCGTTCGTGGACGAATACGTCACCAACGACAACCGCAAGATCTTCCTGCTCGGCGAGGGCCGCCTCATCAACCTCGCCAGCGCCGAAGGCCATCCGGCCGTCGTCATGGACATGAGCTTCGCCAACCAGGCCCTCTCGGCCGAATACATGGTCAAGAACGCCAAGCGCCTCAAGCCCGGCGTCTATTCCGTCCCCACAGATATTGACGAGAACATCGCCGCCCTCAAGCTCAAGGCGATCGGCGTCAAGGTGGACAAGCTCACCGCCAAGCAGACGAAGTATCTCGCAAGCTGGGAAGAGGGAACGTAGAGCAGCGAGCGTAGAGCGGAAGCAAAGCCGTTGTAGCGTCGGCCGTCTCGGCCGATGCTGGCGCTTTATGTCGAATCCCATCTCACCGCTGCAACGTAGCGGCCGGGACGGTCGCCACTAACAACACGCTCAAGCCGCGCCCTTGGAGGAGCGAATCTTGTAGTGCCAGCGCATGGCGCGGTCTGCAAGGCCGGGGCTAACCGCACACGCCCAGCTCGCGTAACGCAGCCACCACGGGACATAGACCTCGACAGGCTTCTTGCGAACCGCACGCACGATGGCTTGCGCCACACGCGTGACCGGCAACCGTGAGGAACCGTGATCGGGATAATCCGCCGGCAAACGGGAGCGGTCCAGGTTGCGCGGCATCTCCGTGTCAATCACACCCGGATAAACCGTGGTGAAGCGGATGTTCTCCGCGGCGAGTTCGGCTCGCAAACTTTCCGTCAGGCCGGTGACTGCCCACTTCGTCGCGGCATAAACCGCCATGTAGGGCAGTCCCCGTCGGCTCACGCCGGAGGCGACATTGATGATGTGGCCGCCACCCTGACGCGCCATGAACGGCGCGGCAGCCCGGATGGAGTGGACGACCGCCCAGAAGTTCGTGTCCATCAGATGCTCCATGTCATCCAACGGCATCGCAAGCAATGGCGCCATGCGCAGCAAGCCGGCGTTGTTGATGAGCACGTCGAGCCGCCCGAAGTGCTGGCCCACCGACTCCACCATGCTGCGCACCTGCTCCGGATCTTCCACATCAGCCACATAGATGAAGGCGTCGGTGTTGTAGCGTGATTTCAACTCCAGCGCCAATTCCTCCAGACGATCCTTCCGCCGCGCAACCAGCGCCAGCCGGCATCCCGCACGAGCCAGTTCGCGCGCCGTAGCCGCGCCAATCCCCGCCGAAGCGCCGGTGATGAGCACGACAAGAGAAGTCAGTTCCGCCTGCATCCCTCACACTCCATCACAACACCTGCCCGACCTCAAGGACACGTTGTAGCCCTGTAGCTGACAGGCTTGCCGAAGCCGTCGTGAAAGAAGGACTTCCAGTGGTTGTTCGTGTCGTCCCAGACCAGAGTCTGGTCGAAGTTGTGTTCCATTCTGCTTCGCTATTGTCGTGGACCGGGACGTTGGGGAAGAGGCGCGGGTGCCTCCCTTGGCGATGCCGTGAGCGCCGCGAACCATTTCGCGGCCATCTTCTCCATGCCTGTCTGGGTGGGGTGAACGCCGTCGGGCAGGAGATCATCGGTCGTGATCGCAGCGTGCATGTCCACGAGTGTGATGCGTTTGCCTGCGGCTTGTTGCGCGGCGACAATCGCCGGCAGCGAAGCGTTGTAGGCGTCCACCTTCTCCCGACCTGCGCGGGGTGCCTTCTGCGGGAGGATGGTGGCGACGAAGAGATGTGCAACACTTGTTTCGCCGATGGTGCGGATGAGTTTGTTGCGCGACGGCGCATCGAAACCATTCGCGCCGGACATGAGCAGGATCACGTCAGGCTGCTGCTGCTTCAGCACGTCAATGATGCCAGGAACCTTGATTTCTTTGTCACCTCGCGATGCGAGCACATCTGCCGGTGTCGGGACCACACCGCCTTTGAGAATGCCCGTGTTGCTGAAACCTGCGAGACCGTGGTGATCGGGGTCAAAGCCCGGATCAACAATCCCATCGCGACCGAATGCGGCGTAGTTGAGTTCGCCGACGAAATCAAAGGCGATGCCTGCGGCGCGGAGTTTGTCCTGAAGCGGTTTCCGCCAGCCACCGCCCTGCGGATGTGGCAGGCCGGTGGCCCTGCCGCCTTTCTGCGCGAGGTAGGAGCCGCGGGTGATGCTATCGCCGAGGGGCAGGATGCGCAGGGGCTTGCCAGGCAACACGGCGGCATGCAGCGCGCCCATCGCCAACAGGCATCCTGCAAGGACCAGCTTGCGCGCCGTGGCAGCGCCAATCCCCGCTGAAGCGCCGGTGATGAGCACGACCCGAGAAGACAGTTCCGCCTGCATTCCTCACACTCCATCACAACACCCGCCCGACCTCAAGGACGCGTTGACGCGGTGGCGGTTCCCCCTCCACCACGCCTACGTTTAACGCCCCACGCGCAGCACAATCTTTGTGACCTGCCGATGGCCGGCAATGAATCCGTATCAGGAACCAACCCCGTCAACATCACTCCTTGAGAAAGCGTATTGCTTCAACCATGTCTAATCGTATTTGTTCAGCCAAACGATCTCTCGGCTGATTTGTTCCCTTTGGAATGAAGAACAAATCAACGTCCGTCTTGAAAAGGATTTCGACTGGTCCACAGAAACCGTTCGTCGCCGTCTGCACTAGCCGCGGAATCGTCAGCGACATGGTAACATTGGTTGAAGAACACGCATTAGTTCCAACCAAAGCGATCAGAGACGTTGTTCCCAGATTCGTTCCCATTTTAGAATCTCTTGCTGGCAAGTTAGTGGAAATTAAAGTCCGAGTCGAATTTGATCCGATACTTGGTGTCCACCACTCGAGACCCAGCAGCGGGAGCAAGTCATTGTGCCGAGGCGAAATCTTCAACACGGCCGTCAATGGCTTACCGCCCCCCACCTCTTGAGGGATAGACTTGAACTGACTCCTGCCAAATGTTCGGACATTTTCGGCTAGAAAAAGAACAACCGCACCTACAGCCAACAGTTTTAGAGGAAGAGGCATTGCCGGCCAATGACGGCGCAACGGGAGAATCCATCCTAAGTTTGTTACTGTCGAATATAGAAGAATGGTTACCAACAAGAACCCCTTGCTTACAGATGGATTCCACAAAAGAGCTCCCATGCTCATCGCAAATGGATACCAAACAAAGTAATCCGGATTGCAGAACAGCTTCTTGAAAACAGAATTTGGCCGTCGAAACACAAGATAAATAGCAACACCGGCATGAATGGCTGCTACCGTCAGCAATATTATGAAGAAATAACTGCCTAGTTTATTTCCGGGGAAGAAAAGCGTTTCAGTCTTCTGGATGACCACAACCCAAATCGAGAAAAGGATCCAAGTTTGGAACGGCGGGATCTTTAGCAGGCTGTCTTCCTTTTCGACGGCGTAAGTATCAATCAAGATTGCAGCTGGCCCAGCGAAGGAAAAAACAATAATTAGATAAACCAGTGCGGCCGAAAGAAATTCAACGCGTAAGATACCGACAGTGATTATCCCATACTGCGCAAGGTGAGCGTTCCATATCAAGAACCCGACTGCATACAGAATGAAAGCTGCTATAACCGACAGTCCTCCAAGCTCAGCAATCAGCGACCGGTCATTCCTTGGTCTTGCTTCCCCAGACAATGCTTGGGCTGCGCTGACAAAGTCTTTCTTCTCCGCTTGTTTAGCGTCTGATTCAGGCGGCTTCTCAAGTCTCGAATCTGACATAGTGTTGGTCCACCTTGCTCGTTCTTTTATCCGAAGACTCCTGTGACATGCAATCTATCTTCTCTGCGCCTGAATCAACTTATTCACCTTCGCGATGACGGTTAGCAGTTCGGCATCGGGGGAAAGCAACTCAACAGCGTTCGTGTTCGCGCTGGTGCCGGCGATGGCGTCGTTGAGTTGTTGAGTTGAAACATCTCATGGCGGGCGTATAAAATAGGAGATGGAAGTTGGGAGATGGAAGTTGGCCATTGCGGCTGGAAGATGGACGTTGGCAGTTTGGAGTTGGGGGGGCGGGTGTTCGATTCAATAAGTGGGGCGAGCTTCCAAGCTCGGCCAGCGCGCTCCAGCACATCGACGGGCGAGCTTGGAAGCTCACCCCACTTATCAAAAGCATGTCGTCAAAACCGGTGAATGGCGTTTTGAGGCCGTCTCGTCCGGTAGTTTACGGCCCAAACGGAATGGCACGGGCTGGCCCTATTTCTTCAGCCGCACGAGGACTTTCAGTTGCTTGACGACATACTGGGAGGCGTTGTGGTTGAAGGTCCAGTCGAGGGTGCGTTGGCCGCTCGTGCGGGCGTCGCTGTTGCCGATGCCGAGGTCGGCGTTTGGGCCGGACTTCCAGTTGTTGATGGCGAAGATGGTTTGCTTGGCGGCGGGGTTGCCGACCTGCATGGAACCGTAGCCGTCTTCGGGGTCCACGATCTGGTCGCCGAAATCCCAGACGGCGTCGGAGGCGTCGGAAATCTTGGCGGTATTGAGCGGGCCGTAGTTGTGCGGGCAGAACTCGATGTTGCCGGCGAGGTCGTTGCCGGTCTTGATACGCGGGTCGCTGGAGAGGACGTTCATGTGCGCGACCTGAGTCTGGAACTTCGCCTTGGAAGCGACGCTGGGCACACCGAGCTTGGTGAGGTCGGTCGTGAAGGCATCCATCGAGACATAGACCCATTGCGTCGGTTCGCCTCGCTTGCGCAGCTCCAGGAAATAGGCGACGCGGTCAATCGGCCCGGCGATCTGCGCGCGGCGGTCCACGTCGTAGGTGATGTCGCGCTTGGCCTTGGCAAGGTCGAGAGCGTAAAGCAGTTGGTAGTCCTTCGCCTCGGGAACCTTCAGGGAGAGAATGTCCATCTGCGGCACCTTGCCGCTGCGGAACGCGGAGACGGGCAGCCCTTCCTTGTTCATCAGGTTCGGGACGGCGGACTTGTCCCACGCGAAGCGCATGGCCATGGGCTCCTTGACCTTGTCGGACGAAAGCACGACCGAGTCGCCTTCGATGGCCGCGTCGGCCTTGGTCCAGTCGGTTTCCTTGCCGATGATCTCGAACCAGTTGAGCGGCTTGCCATCACGCGAAACGAGGCCGCCGCCGATGTTGTCGAAGCGGATGCGAATCTTGTCGCCCTCGATGGCCATTGCTTTGAACGTCGGGCCGGAGCAGACGAGGTCGTTCTGGCCGTGGATGTTCTTCAGCGCAAGCAGCGCGAGGCGGCGGCCGACTTCCTGTTTGTTCTTCGGGTGGATGTCCTTGTAGTCACCGATGTCGGAGGGCACCACCATACCGGTGTTGGGAACGGCGAGCGCCGCGGCCTGCGCCTCCCAAAACTCGCCCATGACGGTTGGGTTTTCGCTGCCGTAATGGTAGGGCGCGATCTGCACGTAGTAGAACGGCAGCTCGCAGTTCCAGAGCTGGCGCCAGCCTTTGATGAGCGCCTTCATCTTCTCGGTGTAGAGCTTGCCCTCGACGTGGTTGGATTCGCCCTGATACCAGATCGCGCCGCGGATGGCGAACGGCACCAGCGGATGAATCATGGCGTTGTAGAGTGTCGTGGGCTGCCCGTGCGGCCCCGAGCGCGCGGCGAGCGGAACGAAGTCCTGTGGGAACTCCGGCATCGGCACGATGAGCTTCTCTTGCGCGATGGATTGCCGGGTTGCCTGAGTCCACGCCTCCAGTTTGCCGAGATACTTGCCGAGGCCGTCCTTGAACTCCGCCGAGCGCGGGTCGGCCTTGGTGATCTTCTGCTGGATGTCCACGAGCATCGGCAAATTCGCGAAGCCCGCCGGCGTCGTCCACGGCTCGATGCGCGTGCCGCCCCAAGAGGAGTTGATGAGGCCAATAGGCACGTTCAACTTCTTCTGAAGTTCGCGAGCCATGAAGTAACCGCACGCCGTGAATCCGCCCGCTGTCGCCGGGCTGCAAACCTGCCACTCGCCGGGGAAGTCCTTGCTCGGAACACTGGCGGTCAGTTTCGGAACTTTGATCTGGCGGATGTTGGAATAGTTGGCAGCGGCGATTTCCTCCTGCGCGTTGATGCAACTGGCAACAGCCATCTCCATATTGGACTGCCCCGAGCAAAGCCACACCTCGCCAACAAGCACGTCGTCGAGCGTGATGGTGTTCTTACCGACAACCTTCACCGTGAATGGCCCGCCCGCCGTCATCTTCGGCAGCGTCACGCGCCACTCGCCGGCTTTGTTGGCCGTCGTGGTCACGACCGGTTGGTCGCTGATCTGCACAGAAACCTTCTCATCGGAATCGGCCCAACCCCAAACCGGCAACGCCTGATCGCGCTGCAAAACCATATGGCTGCCGAAGACGTGCGGTAGGCTGACGTTGGCGGAGGCGGGGGCAATGACAGCGAGGCCAGCCGCCAGCAAGGCGACCCGTGTGAGGGACAAGATGTGTTTCATAGGTTGAGTTTCCTGAGTGTTACCAGAGCACCAGAAGCGGGCAAAACCTTCAAGCATTGATTGGCGGGCTGCGGAGCCGCGCTTGACTCGACGGGCGCGTTACCTATGATGCGGCACCATGCTCGACATCAAACTCATACGCGACAACCCCGATACGGTCGGGAAACGGCTCGCCGACCGCGGCCGCGGCGACGAGGCCGCCGTGGACAAGATTGCCGTTCTCGATCAGCGCCGCCGCAAGCTGATTTCCGACTCGGATGCGCTCAAGGCGCAGCGGAACGCCGTCAGCAAGGAGATTGGCGCGCTGAAATCCAAGGGCCAGGACGCAGCGGAAAAGGTCGCGGCGATGAAGAAGGTCGGCGACGATATCGCCGCGCTCGACCGGGAAATCGCGACGACGGACGAGGAACTGCGGGGGATTCTGCTCACGATCCCCAACCTCCCCCACCCCAGCGTCCCGACGGGCAAGGACGCGGCCAACAATCCCGAAATCCGCCGCTGGGGACAGAAGCCGGAGTTTGCGTTCAAGCCAAAGCCTCACTGGGAGATCGGCGAGGCGCTGGACATCCTCGATTTCCCGCGCGCGACGAAGATCAGCGGCAGCGGGTTCATCCTCTACAAAGGCGCGGGAGCGCGGCTGGAACGCGGGCTGATCAACTTCCTGCTCGACCTGCACACGCGGGAGCATGGTTACACGGAGATATTCCCGCCGTTTCTCATCAACCGCGCCTCCATGATCGGCACGGGGCAGTTGCCGAAGTTCGAGGAAGACATGTATCGCCTGCGCGACGACGAGCTTTACCTCGCGCCCACGGCCGAGGTGCCCGTCAGCAACATCCACCGCGACGAAATCCTCCGGCACGACCAGTTGCCCATCTACTATTGCGCCTATACGCCGTGCTTCCGGCGCGAGGCCGGCGCCGCCGGCAAGGAGACGCGCGGCATGATCCGCGTCCACCAGTTCGACAAGGTGGAGATGGTGAAGTTCTCCCATCCCGACAGCAGCTACGACGAACTGGAGAAGATGCTCGCCAACGCCGAGAAGGTGCTGCAACTGCTGGGGCTGCACTATCGCGTCATCCTGCTTTGCACGGGCGACATGGGGTTTGCCTCCGCCCAGACCTACGACATCGAGGTCTGGGCGCCCGGCCAGAACGCCTACCTTGAAGTGTCCAGTTGCTCCAACTGCGAGGACTTCCAGAGCCGCCGCGCAAACATCCGGTTCAAGGACAAAGACGGCAAAAACCGATTTGTGCATCTGCTGAACGGCAGCGGCACGGCCCTGGCCCGCCTTTTTGTCGCGTTGCTGGAGACCTATCAACAACCGGACGGTTCCCTGTTGCTTCCGGAGATTCTTGCACCATATTTGTCAGGCGTTCGAGCGATCCATCGGAAGTAAGGTAGCGCGCGCAAGAAGCTCATTATGAGTGACGGTTGTGTGAAGGTCTTGCTCATCGAGGATAATCCCGCCGATGAGCAGATGGTGCGGCTGATGCTTCAGCAGGCACGCGGGTTTACCTTCGAGATGGAGAGCGCCGACTGTCTCACAAAAGGGCTGGAACGGCTCGCTCACGGCGATTTTGACGTTGTGTTGCTGGACCTGTTGCTCACCGACAGCCGCAGCCTAGAAACCTTCACCAAGACGCACGCCGTCGCACCGCACACACCGATTGTCATCCTCACCGTTCTGGCGGACGAATCACTGGCCGCCAAGGCACTGCAACTGGGCGCGCAAGATTATCTCCTGAAGCACGAACTGCACGGGCCGATGCTCGTCAAAGCCCTCCGCTATGCCATCGAACGAAGGCGCGCCCAAGATGGCCAGGTTCGCGACCGCCATCTCCTGCAAACGCTGATGGATAACATTCCGGACGCGATTTATTTCAAGGATGCCAACAGCCGGTTCATCCGCATCAACCGCGGCTTGGCCAAGAAACACGGTTTCGCCGATCCCGCGCTTATTGAAGGCAAGACCGATGCTGACATGTTCAGCGAAGCGCACGCAAAACAGGCGCTGGCGGATGAGCAGCGTGTCATGACTACCGGTCTGCCACTGGTGGGCATCGAGGAGAAGGAAACCTGGCCCGACGGCAGCGTGACCTGGGTTTCAACCACCAAGATGCCCTTGCGCGAGACATCCGGACGGATCATCGGAACCTTCGGCATTTCGCGCGACATCACGAAACGCAAGGTGGCCGAGCACGCGCTGGCCGAACGCACCCGGCAGTTGCACGAAAAGAACCTGCAGATCGAAAACGAATTGAAGATGGCGCGCGAACTGCAACAGGCCATGCTTCCCCACGAGTTTCCGCGCATCCCGCTCAGCGCGAGCGAGGCAGAAAGCGCGCTGCAGTTCTCCAGCGTTTACATCCCCGCCGGCACCGTCAGCGGCGATTTCTTCGATGTGGTCCGGATTTCCGACACCGCAGTCGGCGTGTTCATCTGCGACGTCATGGGCCACGATGTGCGTGCGGCTCTCGTCACCGCGATGCTGCGGGCCGAGGTCGAGGACCGCAGCCAGACTGCCACAGACCCCGGCCAACTGCTGACCCAAATCAACCGGGTTCTCGCGGTCATGTTCAAGGAAACCGGCGTCACCATGTTCGCCACCGCTTTCTACATGGTCGCCGATGTCGCCCGCGGCCAGTTCTTTTACGCTAACGCCGCCCATCCCCTGCCCCTGCACTTGAGCCACCGTTCGGGGAGGGTGGAACCGCTGAAGAATGAGGTCATGCGCCGGACCAGCCCTGCGCTCGGGCTTGTCGAAGACGCCGTGTTCAGCACCACCCAGCGTCTGATGGGTGACGGTGATCGCGTAGTGCTGTTCACCGACGGCATCATCGAAGCCGAGGCGAGTGACGACACTGCCTATGGTCATGAGCGGTTGATGGCCGCCGTCCGCGCCCGCGCCGAACTGCCGACGGGAGTATTGCTTCAGGAGTTGATTGACGACGCCCGTAAGTTTTCCATGCAACACAGTTTTACCGATGACGTCTGCCTTCTCGCCATGGACGTAAAGCATGCGGGCGGTAACGGCGAGCATTCCAAACACTGATCCGCCTCCGCTTCCCTTTCCGCATCCCGCCCGCAGTCCCATGCTGGATTGCCTTTCTTACTGCCCGGAAAAAGACACACTTCCCCCAACGTGTTGATGGGAAAAGTGGTCGGGGCGGCGGGATTTGAACCCGCGACCTCTTGGTCCCGAACCAAGCGCGCTAGCCAAGCTGCGCTACGCCCCGGCCGAACTGCGCGGCGCACGGTCTGACTGACACGCTTGCCAGCGCAAAGGAGCCGTGTTGGTAACACAAACCTACGACACTGTCCACGCAAACTTCGCCTTCCGCGCGTTTTTTAATCGCTCCATCCAAACGCCCCGCGCAACGGCACAAACACACAGCCGCCAAGCTCCTGCTCGCGATACGTTTCCTCCGCCGTGCGCTCGATGCGCAGCAGATTCTGGCGGTGCCGCTGCCCGACTGGCGCGAGCAACCGCCCGCCGATGGCAAGCTGATGACGGACCTGCTCCGGAACCTCCGGCGCAGCCGCCGTGTAGAAGATCGCGTCGAACGGCGCGTGCTCCGGCCAGCCACCGCTGCCGTCGCCGCCATGCACCGTGACGTTCTCTAATCCAAGCCGTGTCAACAGCTCCCGCGCCACATCGAGTAGTTCGGGAATCCGTTCGACGCTATGCACTCGCGCGACCAGTTGTGCCAGCAGTGCCGCCTGATATCCCGAACCCGTGCCAATCTCCAGCACGCGGTCCGTCGCTCGCAACCGTGCGGCCTCCAGCATCCACGCCACCATGTAAGGCTGCGAGATCGTCTGGCCGTAGCCGATCTCCACCGGATGATCCGCGTAAGCCTCCGACAGGCTGACGCTGGAACAGAACAAGTGACGTGGCACCTTGGCGAAAGCCGCCAGCACGCGCTCGTCGCAGATGTTACGGGCGCGCAGTTGCTCGACCACCATCTTTGCGCTCCAGTAGTCCGCTGAGTCGCGTCGCTGCAAATGAGAATGCCCGTCAGTGTCCATGACAATAGCGCAGTAACAGCCGGATCACCCGAAACGTGTCTTTCATGGGGCGGATGTGACTCTGCTCGTCGGCGTAGATCGTCGCGACCGGCACACTGGCGATGCGATGGCCGGCCCGTGAGACAAGGATCAACATCTCGCTGTCCACTTCGTAACGATCCGCTGTCAGCTTCAACGCATCGAGCAAGCTGCGGTGCAGCAACCGGAAGCCGCATTGACTGTCAGGCAGGAACTGCCGGCACAGTTGGCTCAACACCCACGAGCTGAACCGGTTTCCCACGAAGTGTGTGAAAGGCATGTTATCCGCGTGCGCCATCCGATTGCCAACAATGAACCTCGCACCACCGTCGCGTCCGGCAAGCAGGCGCGGAATGTCTTCGGGGTCATGCTGTCCGTCCGCGTCCAAGAGGATGATCCATTCGCAACCCATCTCCTTGCACCGCGCCAGCCCGGTCTTGAGCGCCGCGCCTTTGCCGCGGTTGACCGTGTGGCGAATGATCTCGGCGCCCGCTTCGTGCGCCTCGTCGCCGCTGCCGTCCGTGGAACCGTCGTCCACCACCACCACCCGCCCCACCCGCGGCAACGTCCGCCGAACCACCTTGCCGACATGGCCCGCCGCGTTATAGACGGGGATCAATGCGACAAGGTTCTCACTCGGAGGATTCATTTCATAAATCCGGAAACTGTCTCATCCATGCGCCGCGTAAACCTGCGCCAATGACCAATCCCGCTCAATGTCCCAAGGACTGTGGAACAGGTGCCATTGGTCAGCATGGTCGCCAATCGCACGTTCAAGCTGCCCCGCGATCCGGCGGTTCAGCGTCTCCACGGTATCCTTCGTCTTGTCCGTAAAAATGGGGTCGTAAAGGAACAACTTGTATCGGTCGTCCGGCAACCGCACACAGAAACCCAACACGATGGTCGCGCCCGTGCCAAGCGCCAGCCGTGCAGGCCCGGTCGGTAGTCGTGCCGGCGCGCCGAAGAACACTGTCGCGTCGCGATTGCGCGTGAAGTCGCGGTCGCCCAGCAAGGCAACGATCTCGTTGCGCTGGATCGCGCGCAAGCATTCGCGTGTCGCCCGGCCCACTTCAATCACCTGCATCCCCCGCCCGGCGCGTTGCGCCTGAAACAGCTCGTCCAGCCGCGAATCAGCCATCGGGAGCGCCACGACGTTGAACTTGTAGCCATGCCGCACGATGATCGCGCCGCCATTCTCGACGCTGCCCAGATGCGCCGTCACCACCACCGTCCCCTTCCCCGCCGCTTTCGCGCGAGCGAGCGATTCGATGTTTTCCACCTCCACCATCGCCGCAAGCGCATCCCCTCGATCAGATGAACCGAAGCAGAAATAATCGGCAACGGTTTTCGCGAAACTGATGTAGATGTTTCGTGCCCGCCGCAACGCCACCGCCGCATCCAACGGCTGGCCGCGAAATGCCGCGATCCGTTGCAGGTTCGCAGCAACCTCCCCGGCCTCGCGCTGCTTCAGCGCGAAATACGCCCGCGCCAACCAACTCGCAATTGCAAGAGCGACCGCGCGCGGCACGATCCGCGTTGCTGCTGCTGCTGCGCGGAACAGCCGGTATTTCATTGCGTCAGCCGCAGCACGGCCTGCGCGATGTCGTGCGCGGAATCCGGGTGACGCAGCGGCTCACATCCGGCGCGCATGGCCGCCAGTCTGTCGGGCCGCGCCAACAGTTGTTCAATCAGCGGCGGCAGGTCGTAGATGGTTTCCGCCTGGAGTGCGACGCGGGACTTGAGCAGGAACTCGGTGTTGCGCATCTCCTGGCCGGGGATGGGGTTGATGATGATCATCGGCAGGCGCTTGACGAGCGCCTCGGAGGTCGTCATGCCGCCCGGCTTGGTGACCGCCAAGTCGGCCACGCTCATCAGCTCATGCACGTTCTTCACGAAACCGTAGATGTGCGTCGGATGAACCAGCCGGGGCCGCAGTTCCTCCAACCGCTCGCGCACCTTCTCGTGCATGCCCGCAAGAATCATGATTTCGATCGGCCGCCGGATCTTGTTCAGCCGTTTCAAGATGGTGCGGAACGGTCCCAGCCCCTGGCTGCCGCCCATGATCAGCAGCTTCGTCGTGTCCCGGCGCAGGCCGAGCTTGGCGCACAGCGCGGCGCGATTGGGTTCTTCCTTATACACGGGATCTACAGGGATGCCGGTGACCAGCACTTTCTCAGGCGACACGCCGCCGGCGATCAACGCCTTGCGCGTCGCTTCGGTCGGCACGCAGTAAAGGTTGACCTGTCCGTGCGCCCAATAGCGGTGCGCCACATAGTCCGTGATGACACCCACGAGCGGCATCGTCGCGCCCGTGCGCATCTTGTAGTCGGCCATCACGCCGCAGGAGAACGCCTGTGTGCTGACGATGGCGTCCGGGCGGAACTCCTGCAGCAGCGACTCCAACCGCTCGGCGCTCTTGCGGTTCAACCGGTCGCGAATGCCGCTGGTGCGCTTCTTGAAGTCCGGGTTGTCATACATCCACTCCCACAGCCCCGGTGTCGTCTTGAGCACGCCGAGATAGGTCTTCAACACGATCTTCGCCAGCAACGGGCTTGCGTATTTGAACGAATCGTATTCCGCGCTCACCAACCCCGGATCCAACGCCTGCATCCCCTGCTTCACGGCCAACGCGGCGCCATGGTGGCCGGAGCCTTCGGTCAGGTAGAAGAATAGAATTCGTTTCGACATCAGTCGCTTCTCAGTTTCGCTGAATTCTCGCCTGCTTGAGCCTCAGCCCACGGACAACATCTGTCCAATGCGCTTGATCGCCTGCTTCAGGCGCTCCTCGCCCTGAACCATCGCAAAGCGCACGTAACCTTCGCCGTATTCACCGAAGCCGGTGCCGGGCGCGCACGCCACGCCGGCCTCTTCGATCATCAACTGTGAGAACTCCAGTGAAGACAGCCCGCTGTATTTCATCGGGATGTGCGCCCAGATGTAGAACGTCGCTCCCGGCATCGGGGTCTCCCAGCCGATCGAGTTCATGCCTTCGACGAACAGCTTCATGCGCTTGTGATACGTGTCCGCCGCGTGCTTCACGGAATCCTGCGGGCCGGTGAGCGCCTCGATGCCCGCAAGCTGTGACGCGCGGAAGATGCCGAAATCAATGTAGCTCTTGGTCTTGCTGAGCGTCTTGAGGATGCTCGCGTTGCCAACCGCGAACGCCAGCCGCCAGCCCGCCATCGAGTAGCTCTTCGAGAAGCTATGAAACTCGATGGCCACGTCCTTCGCGCCCTTGGCGTTGAACACGCTCGGCGCCTTGTGGCCGTCATAAACGAAATCGCTGTAGGCGAAATCGTGCGCCAGGATAATGTGGTGGCGTTTGCACCAGTCCACCATCTCCTGCATGAAGCCGATGTCGCACGTCGCCGCCGTCGGATTGTGCGGGTAGGAGAGGATCATCAACTTCGACTGCCGGATCACGTGCGGGTCGAGCTTGTCCACCACCGGCAGGAACTTGTTCTCCGCCAGCAACGGCAACTGATACAGAATGCCGCCGGCCATGATCACGCCGTTGAAGTGAATCGGATACGTCGGCGACGGCACCAGCGCGATGTCGTCGTTGTTCAGGAAGCCGAGCGACAAGTGCGCCAGACCCTCTTTCGAGCCGATCAACGTCACGACCTCCGAGTTCGGGTCCAGTTCCACGTTAAACTTCCGGTGATACCAGTCCGCAATGGCCTTGCGCAGGTTGCGCTCGATCTCGCCGTCGTGGCGCGAATAGCCGTGCGCGTCGGGCCGCTTGAGCGCCTCGGCCATCGCAGCCACCACGTTGGGCGGCGGCGGCAGATCCGGGCTGCCCATGCTCAGGTCAATCACGTCCTTGCCCGTGGCCGTCTGCTTCTTGATCAATTGGTCAATCACCGCAAACAGGTAGGGCGGCAACCGCCTCAGCCGGTTGGCCTCCTGCATAAAATTCGCATCGAACTCTGTCGCTTTTTTCATATCTCGCTTTCTGTCTTTCGCTTGAACTCGTCCGCGTGATAACTCGACCGCACCAGCGGCGCGCTCGCCACATGGACAAATCCCATCTTCAGCGCGGCCCGGCGCAACGCCACAAACACTTCCGGCCGCACAAACTCCACCACCGGCAGATTCGCCGGCGTCGGCTGCAAGTATTGCCCGATTGTCAGCAACTCGCAACCCGCCGCGCGCAAATCGCGCATCGTCTCCAGCACCTCGGCCTCCGTCTCGCCGTGGCCAACCATCAGGCCCGACTTCACATAAAGCCGCCGACCGTTTTCGACATCATCCGGCGGTCGCAGACCGCCGCTACAGCCGGCCGTTCCTGTAGCGGTGCTCTGTGACCGCCGCTCCTTCTCCATCCACTCCGACGCCATCTTCAGCACCGCCAGCGTCCGGTCGTAGGTTGCCCGGTGCCGCACCTTCGCCGTCAGCCGCCGGACCGTCTCGATATTGTGATTGAACACATCCGGCCGCGCAACCAGCACCGTCTCCACCGGCTCAGGCCGGCCGCCGAAATCCGGCGTCAACACCTCCACCGCCAAATCCTCGCCGCATACCGCCCGCAGCTCGCGGATCGTCCGCGCAAAATGCTCCGCGCCGCCGTCGTCCAAGTCGTCGCGCGCCACGCTGGTCACCACCACATGCTTCAGCGCCATCCGCTTCGCAGCCTCCGCCACGCGCTTCGGCTCGTCCGGGTCCAGCGGCAGCGGCTTCGCCGTCGTCACCGCGCAAAACCCGCACGCCCGCGTGCAACGGTTCCCGGCGATCATGAACGTCGCCGTGCCGCGCGACCAGCATTCCCAGCGGTTCGGGCAGCGCGCGCTCTCGCAGACCGTGTGCAACCGCAAGGTTCCAAGCCTGTTGCCCATCTGCGCAAACCGCCGGTCCGTCGGCAGGCTCAGCCGCAACCATTGCGGCAGCCGCGTCCGCTTCGCAACTCCGTCCTGTAGCGGCGGTCTCTGACCGCTGGCCGGCGTTTGCGATTCATCTCGGCGGTCGGAGACCGCCGCTACAGCTTCAGGCTGCAGCCGCGTCCGCCGATTCACCGTTGTTGTGCTCGTATCCGTCATTTGCAAAGAACCGAGCCTAGCGGGCGCTGGAAAATCACGTCAACGTTTTTCCTCGGCGCGCACTATAGACGACCCCCGCCCCGCCGTCACGCGGCAAAGTAGTCCTCACGCTCCGCGTGAGGATTGTCCTCGAAACCATCACGCGAAGCGTGATGACTACCTTCTTGTCCACTCCTCAACGAATGTGGACATCCGTTCTACATAGCCCGCGACTCCGTCGCGGGACGTCATGATCATTCCCACCCCGGAGTTGCGGGCTACGAAGCAGACACCGCCTCCAGCCCTCCCCTCTCACTTCTCGCATCCCTTCGGCGCATGCGTGAGCGGCTTCGTTGACGCCGGGTCCGCCGCGGGGTCGGCAAAGAGCAGCACCGCCCAATATACACACCACGTGCGCACCGACCACATGCCATCCTCACTGCATATCCGCTGGAGAATGCGGTCTGCGGTCTCCCGGTGCGTGTCGTGATCCAGACGTTTCTCCCGCATGAGCTGATAGAGCGCGTCATGCACCAGTGAGCCGCGCATGAACGTCAGCGTATCCATCGTCGGCCCCGACGGCCCATCCCAAGCATATCCTTCCACTATCGTCAGCTTCCCATCCGTATCGAGCTGGATAAATCTCGTCTTGATGTCCTTCGCTGGCCTGATGGAAATCTCCAGCGTGTAGCTTTCCTTCAGTTGGTATTTGTAACCGCCTCGGTATGCAATGCACTTCATGCTCGTTCCCTTCAACTGTGATAACGCTTCCGCCTCTTAACTACCCGCTTGATGCCGGAGTTTGAAAAACTCGTCGAACATCACCTGCGGCATCTCCAGGCGCACGCCCAACGCTTCCCATGCGCCGTAGTCGAACGCGATGAACCCACCCCGCGGCGTGGCCCAGTGCTTCACCAGCAACCGGGCTTCGTCGCGGATGTCGGCTTCGTTGCCGCGCGGCATCGTGGTCTGGATGTCCACTGTGGCCAGGAAGCAGACCTTGCCCCGGAACTGCGCGCCGAACTCCTCGATGCCATAGCTGCGGGACTGCTGCATGTTCAGCACGTCCACGCCCAGCTCGATGAACGCTGGCACGAAGGCGTTGATCCGCCCGCAACTGTGCAGGATGACGTGCCAGCCGCAATCGTGGATGGCGTTGAAGATGGCGCGATAGCGCGGCGCGAAGAACTCGTCGAAGGTCTTGCGGCTCACGAACGGCCCCTCCTGCGTTCCCCAGTCGTCGGCGACGAACAGCCCGTGGATGCGGTCGCCGAAGTGGCGGCGGAGTTCGTCACACTGCTGGAGCTTGAAATCCACGATCATGTCCAGCACGCGGTGGATTTTCTCCGGCTCGGCGTAGAAGTCCTCCATCGTCGCCGCGAAGCCGCGCAGTTTGTGCAGCCGGGAGAAGAGGAGGTTGTGCGCCGTCAGCGCGACGTAGCGATCCCCTGCCCCGTCAATCAATGGGCCGAGCCGGTCGTAGTAGAACGGGTTGCGCGGATTCGGCGGGCGATAGCTGTCGAGGGCGGCCCAGTCACTGAGCGGCCACTGGGTCACCTGGCCGATGTTCTTCAGCTCGGTGCTGCTCCAGCCGCAACCCCAGTCGTCCATGACGGCGTTGTCGAAGAACCAGCCCGCCTCGGCGCGGTCCATCTCCCAGATGTTGCAGACGTCGCCGGGGAAGCCAGGCATCTTGTGGTTCCAGTGCTGCCAGAACGGCAACCGCGGCGGCGTCTGGAACTTGATGGCGCGACGGACGATTTCGTGGGAGGTCATGTCCGCGCTTCAGCCGTATCTGTGCAGTCGCCGCGGCCCCTCACCCTGACCCTCTCCCCATCGAATGGAGAGAGGGAATCGCTTCTCGTTGCCGCAAGCGCAGACACTATTCAGTGAGTCACATAGCAGCGGGCGAAACGCCTCCCTCTCTCCGTCAAACGGGGAGAGGGCCGGGGTGAGGGGTTGTTTCAATTGCATCGTCGCGGCTCAGATCTCCGTCCACTTGCCGGGAATCGGCGCGGGGTAGCGGCCTTGGGCATCGGGCACGAACGGCGGCTTGCTCTCTGGCGTGAGCGCGTCCACGTCGCAGAAGCGGAACTTCGACGCGGTCGCCTCGGCCCACGTGACGATGCGGCCGGAGTGAACCGCGGCGCGGCCCATCAGGGCGACGAGGTTGGACTGCGCGGCGCGTTTCACCTCGTTATACGGCTGGTTCTTGCGGATCGCGGCGAGGTAATCGTCCCACTCCGCCTGCCACGGGCTTCCCACTTCCTTCTTCGGTTCCCAGGCGATGTTCTCGCGGTCAATTCTCTGGTCCTTGTAGATCATCACCGTCGGCGCGTGGATGTTGCCGGAGAACTGCGCGGCGCACTTGGTGCCGTGGGCGAACGTGGCGAATTCGTTGTAGCAGCCCGACCAGAAGCGGCCTTGCACGAGCGCCTTCGCGCCGTCGGCAAAGGTGTATTCGATGGAGTAGGTGTCCATGTTCTGGCCGCAATCGGTGCTCTGCGGCACGCGACCGCCCATGCCGTGCGCGCTGACGGGCCACGCGTCCTTGATCCAGCAACATTCGTCCACCTGATGGATCATGTTTTCCATCCACGTGCCGCCGCTGGACCAGAGGACCGCGACGGGCTGGCGGATCTGCCAGAGCAGCTCGTTTGGGTCGGGCTTGCGCGGTCCCATCATGCCGCCAGCCTGCATGCGGTAGGCGCGGATGAAGGTGATGTCGCCCATCGCGCCCTCGCGCATCTCGGCGATGAGCGCCTGCCGCGCGGACGAGTGCCGGCATTGCAGACCGCAGGCGACCTTGAGACCCTTGGCCAGCGCCGCTTCGTTGGTCTTGAGCAGAAGCTGGATGCCGCCCGCGTCGGCCGCGAACGATTTCTCCATGAAGATGTTCAGCCCCTTGGCAACGGCGTGCGGGAAGTGCGTCGGACGGAACGCCGCGCGCGTGGTCAACATCGCGATGTCGCCTGTGCCCGGACGCAGGCAGTCCATCGCCTTCTTGTAGGCATCGAAACCGATAAACCGGCGCTCCGGCGGCACATCCACCTTGTCGGGATGTTGCTTTGACAGCGCATCGTAAGACCTCTTGAGCTTCTCCTCGAAAAGGTCGGCCATTGCGACGAGTTTGCACGGGCCGTTCGGCGAGGAAAGCGCCTGGTCCACCGCGCCGCTGCCGCGCGGACCGCAGCCGATGATGGCGAGGCGGATGGTGTTGTCCTCCGCGCCGTGGACGTGCGGCAACGCAACGCCCGCAAGCGCCGAGGCCGCAGCGATCCGGCCGGTAGTCTTGATGAATTCGCGCCGCGTAGAGTGCGGCATGGGAGAAGTGCTGGAGGTTTGTTGGCTCATGATAGTCTTCTTGGTCGGCGAGGTTTGCATCACATTCCATCGGCAGCGTAACGGCTGGCACGCGCCACTCAAGCACAAAGTTCCACTTGCGATTGCGCACCAAACAGCTTAGAGGTTCGCAGCAATCTAAACCGGAGGTCATCGTGGAAATCGAAAGCGCCCTTGAGCAATATCCTAAAACCGTGGATGCCGTCGGCCTGAAGGTCGTGCTGCGACCACTCCAGCCCACCGACGTCAAACCCTTTCACCAGTTCTTCTGTGCCGTGCCGGAAACGGAGCGGCTCTTCCTGAAGCACCGGGTCACCGACATTGAGATCATCCGCCAGTGGTGCAAGAACATTGACTACGGTCGCAATCTGCCGCTGTTGGCCATCCTTAACAACCGCATCATCGGCGACGCCACGCTGCACCAGGATCTCGGCGGCTGGAAACGCCACATCGGCCGCCTGAGCGTCGTGATCCATCCCGAATTCCGCGGCCGCGGCCTGGCACAGGCGCTCGTCAAGGAACTCATCGAAATTGCCCGCCACCTCAGCCTCGAGCGAGTCGAGGCGGAATTCATAGGCGACCAAGCGGCTGCGCGCAAACTCTACGCGCGGCTTGGTTTTGACGAACTGCTGGTCCTGCCCGAATACGTCAAAGACATGCAGACACTGCCGCACGACTATGTGCTGATGGGTAAGGTCATCAAGACCGAAGAGGAATTTGCTGGCGAAGGCTGAGCGGCCGTGTGCGGCGCCGTTCCTGATCACGTCCCCAGCTTTGCCGCGTGCATCAATTCATAGATTGAGCCGCCTGATGCCAGCGTGCTCTTGTAAAGTCGGATATCGTCCACCCGGCAGCGTCCGAAACTGGTATCCGCCTCCGCCTCCACCAACCGGCGCAACCGCTCCGCGCCGCGAGGGCTGCGCACACGGCCGATCGTCAGATGCGCCGCAAATTCCCGCCGCTCTCGCGCGAAACCCAGAGCTTCCATCGCGTCTTCCACATCGCGCGCCACAGCCGTCAGCGTGTCTCGACCAGCGCAAGCGCCGACCCACACGACACGTGGTGCGCCCCGCTCCGGAAAGCAGCCCATGCCGCGCAGTTCCATTTCAAACGCCGCGCGCGACAACGCCACGAGGTCGAGCGCCGCTCTGATGTCGCCGAGTTGGGCGTCTGGCGCTTCGCCGAGGAACTTCAGTGTCAGATGGAAGTTTTCCTGCTTCACCCAACCTACGTCCGCGTTGGCTTGGCGCAACCGCGTTACCTGCTCGGCAACCGCCACCCTGACTTCCTCTGAAACATCCGCAGCGATGAACAGACGCATAGCAATTCCACCGCCCTAATAAATCACGTTCTACGCCCACCGCCACAAGATCGAGCGCCGCTTTGATGTCATCGAGTTTGTCGCCTGTGACTTCGCGAAGGAACTTCAGTGTCAGATGAAAGTCCTCCAGCCTGACCCATTCAACGTTCACGGTGGATTGGCGCAACCGTGTTACCTGCGCCGCGACCGCCACGCTAGCTCACCGTCTTGCGGACCCAGCCAAGGCATGTCATGCTCATTCCAAGCAGCAGAATGCTCAAGCCGGCGTCTGGAACACCCCCACCGCCCGAAGCACCCTCTGCGTTCAAGGCTATTGAGTCAAAGCCCGACTGAGCCTGACTGCTTCCAAGTCGAATCTCCAAAGCTTGGCCGATGAATGCGGAACCGCTGCTGTCATAGGTCAGATTAAACGGTGCAAAAGTTCCAGCGGGTCCAGTGGTGCTCATCGAACCTAGCAAATGTCCACCTGCATATAGAGAAGTGCTATAGAGTGTTCCGGCAGCGTAGCCAATAGGATGCCCTACCAAACCCGACAAGGTATAAACCGTATCGGCAGTGAGAGCAGCCGACAGCACCTGACTCATGGTTGCAGGAGAACCAGGGCTGGGCGCACTGGAAACGAATCCGATTTGGTTGCCCTCAGGAGCTGGGACAGTCCAGAATCCCGACGGCGATGCGTTAATGTTCCAGACACCGGCGCCTCCACCGCTAACAGTCCAATTGGCCGGTGAAGTGGAAACTGATCCTACACCCGGAGATTCAAAGCCCGCATTCAGAATACTAATGGGTATCGCCTGGACCTGAAATGGCAGCGCTATCGAAACCATCACCAAGATTGTTTTGAGTATTTTATTCACAGTCCTAATTTAACCACGATGTCGGGTTACTGCTGAGAGGGCTTTCCGGGAATCTGCGAGAGGGAGTTCACTCTCATCGCCTTCCCTCGAAACTAGGGCCAGTTTCACCCCTCCCCAAGGTCAAATCCGATTTGTCAAAAGACGGGGCGAGACTCTGTCCCTCTACGGAGAAACTCAGGCTGTCCTGTTACGCATACAGCAAGTCACTGTGAACATTGCTAATGGCTAGGCGGCGGAGAGCTTTCATGCCTGACAGGTCGAGTTTATAAATCATCCGGGAACAGTAGGATTCCACAGTGCGAGGACTAATCTTCAGGCGACTGGAAATTTCTTTGGCGTTGTCGCCTTGGCCAAGCAGTTCGTATATCTGCAATTGCTGTTTGCTGAGATCTTCCTTCGGCGACGGATTCTCCAAGCCTGCGACCTTTCTAGCGAGGCCAGTCCCGGCACGCGGGCTGACATAGTTACGACCACCGATAACTGCGCGGATCGCCTCAATCAGATGTTGCGTCTCGTCGCTCGTGGTTACGTAGCCGCTCGCGCCAGCTACAAGGGCTGCGCGGATACGCGTGGAATCCTCGTGTATGGAACAAACTACGGAGCGAAGCTGTCGTGAGGAAAGAGCCTTGATGAGACAGGCAATATCCTTATCGCCTGACAAGAGATCCACGATGACCGCATCCGCCGAAGCGAGGTTCGGATGCGCGAACGTTTCCTGATAGTTTCCAGCCTGCCCGACAATCGTAAAACGCGCCTGCCTTAGCATGAGCGCCAGACCCTCGCGCGTCACGGGGCGCTCCACGACCAGGAAAACACAACGTTTGTTTTCACCACTCCGACTCTTTCGGGATGTCACGGCTGCTGTCTGCCTCCGCAATCCGTTTGATCTCGTCTTCGGCGGTGCGATACTATTCCCGTTGCAACTACCTTCGTTAGAATCACTGATGATCATACTCATGTCTGTATTCTTTCCATTGACTACCAAACTGTAGAGCAGTCTGGATGCCAAGCGAAGCGAAGCTGCGAATACCCTCTCTTATCTTGCAAACAATAGCGATTTACCTAGGGAAACAACAATTTCATCCGACGCAAGCGATTTACACCGGTTCACCGTGCGCGCAATGCAGATATGCGCCCGCTTTGCATCTGCAATGCATACAGTTGACCGGATCTGCGATTGCAAATAGAGCGCCGACGACGTGACCTACTAAGAACCTTGAAGAACTGACATTGGTTTATCCGGCAATGGGAGCTAATGAGCCACGTTCAATGTCCGTCGCAACATGTCGAGCGCGGTCTGCGTAACCACAAACTTGAACGTCTCACGATCATACCCGTAAATCTCCCGCCGGACCTCCGTGCAACGCGCTCCCGCCAGCGCCATGAACACCAAGCCGACGGGCTTCTTTGCCGTCCCACCCGTCGGGCCGGCAATGCCCGTGATGCCCACGCCGAAATCCGTGCCGGCCCGCTGCCGGATACCCTCCGCCAACTCGCGTGCCACCTGACGGCTGACAGCACCGTGTGCTTTCAGCGTCTTCGCTTTCACGCCAACGTCTCGCATCTTCGCTTCGTTGCTGTAGCAGACGATGCCTTCCATGAACACTTCGCTGCTGCCGCTGACATTCGTGATGCGGCTTGCGAGCAGTCCGCCGGTGCAGCTTTCCGCCGTCGCCAGCGTCAGCTTCCGCCGGATCAAGTCACGCACAACAACGTCTTCCAACCGGTCGTTCTCACCGCCAAAAATGATGTCGCCGAGCCGCTTGCGAATCTGTTTCTCCAGTTCATCCGCCAGCGCTACGGCTCCCGAACCGCGTGTGATCAACCGCACATCCACTTCGTTCGGTCGCGCGCAGTAGCCCAACTCCACGTCGCTCCGCCCCTTGACGAGCGGTTCGACCATCTCCGCCACCCAACTCTCCCCTACCCCGACCGTGCGGAACACCCGGCACGCCGCCGGCGTCGCATAGCCGCGCGCCCGCAGCAGCGGCATCACGTAGTTGTCGAACATCGGCTTCAGTTCGCGCGGCGGCCCCGGCAATACCACGATCAACCGCTGCAAGACGCCGTATTTCAACATGCGCGTCTCACGCAAAATCAACGGCTCATCCTGCGGCTCTACCTCCGCGTCCAGCGCCAGCCCCGGCGCCGTGCCGTGATCGTTCGGCAGCACCAGCGTGCCCTCAGGCACCTGCGCCTGAACCTCAACGGCCTTCGGCATCCGCACCTTGCGCGCACGAAACCGGGCTTTGATCTTCGCCAGCACCTTCTTGTCCTCGCGAAGTTTCCGGCCGAGCAGTTCGGCGACCACATCCCGCGTCACATCATCCGAGGTTGGCCCCAAGCCGCCGGTCACGATCACCAAGTCCGCACGCTGCAACGCCTGACTCACCGCGTCTGCCATCGTGCACCGGTCGTCGCCCACCGTGACGATCCGCGTAACGCGAATGCCGAGCGAACCAAGCCTCGGCGCGATGTAGTTCGGGTGCGTGTTGACGACGTAGCCCAGCAACAGTTCCGTCCCTGTAACGACCAGTTCGCAGGTGTTCATGCAAGTTCCGCGCGCTGCGTGGTATCCAGCATCCAGCCGGCCTCGCACACAAACCGGTCGTAGCGCACCACCAGCGGCCACGTCAGCTCCATGATTTGCCCCTTCAGCTTCGCCACAACCTCCTCCTGACCGGTCGCTTGTTTGGCCGCTGCCAGCGCCACGCGCAGCGGCTCGGCTTGGGCCGCCATGCCGCGGATCGCCGCCAGTTGGTCGGCATACAGGCCGGTCTGCAACGCCTGCAACTGCGCCTGCTGGTCCGCCGTCAGCGTCAGCCGCTTCCACGTCTCGTCGGGAATCATCAGCGGCAACGGCTCCGCCACATCGCTTGCCTGACTCGACGCGGCTGTCGCCGACACGGTGTTGGTGGCTGTCGCCGATGCTTCATCCGCGGCCACCGCCAAGCTGCCCGCGCACGCCACCGCCACGATGGCCAAGCACGCGTTGCGGACGCTCGCTGCCCACGTCGGCCGGCTTGCTCTTTTCTCTGTCCTATTCATAACGAACTCCTTTGTCGGTTAAATGCTTGCCACTCCGCCTAAATCCACAGGCCGGCCCCGCTGGCGCATCGTCACGCGGAACGGACGCTGGAGTAGAAACCATCGCCGCGGGCAGCAACACCGCGCAGCCGCCCGGCAGCCGCCACCGAATCTGAATTGTCCGTTCAGCCTTCATCGTTCGCAATCAGCCTGACTTTGTCTGATGTTGAGACGTGATACCGTGTCCTCCCGTGTCCTCGCTGCATACCATGCGGGTATTGCAAAGTCTCCATCCAACTCACATCTCATCCCACATTGGTGGCATGCAACACTCAACGAGGTTCTCATGCGTCGCAACCGCTCAAATCTGATGACTAAAGAGATATTGCATTTCGGACACAACCAATTCTCTCTAATTGATGAATGCAAAATCCTCTCAGTTATCTCGTCAAACGCTTCGTCATTCGTCATAATTACCACCCGCGCATTTTCGAATACCGATCAATGATTTTCTGCAACTGTTCGTGATCAAGGTGGGGCCATCGTAGATGGATTTCCTCGTGTAGAATCGTATCCACGATTTCTGGATAGCCTTTCACAATCGATTTTGGCCCTATGCTACTCGTGACACTGCCATCCGAAAACCACCTTGCCCGACCAAAAGTTTTTAATGTTGGATTATATACCGGTCGAGCTCCGAATTTCAAATTTGGCAGGAATTCTTGAATCGCAGTATCTATCATGTGTTGACCCTGCCGTAAGGAGGGCACCGCACTCTTTGCTGTCACCCTCTCCATCTGCGGAACAAAACTGCGGCCCACTAGCCCTGTGCTTGCTCGCGACACACCCCTCGTGACCACACTCGCCGCTGGCCGCATCGCGGCGCCCATCATCAGCGGCATCGTCCCTATGGACGCCAGCATATTGAACGCAGCCTGACCCTCGCTGACCGGCGCGCCCGTCAACCACTGCTGGCCCGTATAGGCATCGTGCATGAACGTGCCCACCGCCCCAAACCCCGTCGCGTCCACCGTCGTGCGGATCACGCCCGCAGCGAAGTTCCCAAACGGGTCGTGCACCGTCGGTGTTGTGGCATCCCAATATGCCTGGAGGTTAAGCTCCCGCTCCATCTGCTGGATAAACGCTTCTCGCGGGCTTGGGCCGAAGCTTTGTTCGAACAGGCTGGCGCGGGCGTCAGACGCCGCCTGCATCTCCTGGTTGTAGCCCCGGATCATCCCTTGCGACCAAGAATCATCCAACCGGCTCGACGAAGAGTTCTTCCCAAACCGTCCATCCGGGTCGCAGCCGTTGATGGGGTCGCCGTTGGCGTAGGAGTAGAGATCCATCGAGGCTTCGTGGCCCAGCGGATCGGGCGAGAGGAAACGGCCGCCGACCGGATCGTAGTAGCGCGCGCCCTGCCAATAGTAACCCGTCGGGTCCATCCGCTTGCCCCGCCACACCGTGGCCGCCGCCAGCGTCGTGTTGGTCGAGAGCCACTGCGCGCTGCTGCCCGGCAACGGCCCGTAGCCGCCCACCCGCGTCGGGTTCCAGACCACGACCGTGCTGTTGGTCACGCTGGCCACCGCGTTGCCAAAGGCGTCGTTGACCACCGGCGTCACCACGCCGTTGGTCTGATTGATGACCGCCTCCAGCCCGCCGATGCCTTGCAGGCCGCCATAGACGCCGTCGAGGTCCGGGCCATACATCTTCCAATGTTTCTGGCCGTTGACCGACACGCCCAGCTCCAGGAACTCCACCTCCGGGTCATGGTGAGCGGTGGGCGTTGAGCGTTGAGCGTTGAGGGTGGCCAGTGAAACGTGATGAGTGACGGGGAGGCTCGCCGCATCGTTGCGCGGGATGGACGCCTCGGCAGACAACACCGCCAGCAGTGCAACTCCAACCAGCGTTGCTAACATTCTGCGCGTCGTGTTGGCCATGAGGCCTCCAGTCACTCCTCACTCTCAGCAACAGCGATGCGGCGTCTTCGAGTTGTATTTGTGTTCCAGCGTCGAAATATACGCCTGTTCCGCCGGCAGCTTCGTCCGCGCGGCGGCGGCCTCACCGGTCAGTTCGCGAACCAGTCCGCCCAGCAGCAACAACACCGTGCCGAGCCTCCACCACGGCCGTCCTGTCTTGGGATTGACCAGCGCTGGGTCGAGCCAGACAGCCTTGGCCTCGCGGAGAACAGTCGGTTTCCATTTCAGCAACAGCGCCACCCACTCTTTGATCGAGACCACCAAGATCGCCACCACCAATGCCATGAACACGCCGGCAACGACCGCGTCGAGCCAGTTGTTGAAGATCAGGATCTCCGTGGCGAGCTTCTTGGCGGCCACGACCTTGCCCGCGGCGAGGTCAGCCTCCAACTTGTGCGCCATCGCCATGAACCCGATGCGCGGGTCGGAATGAAACATCTTCTGTGCCGCCGCCGTGAACGTGACCGTGATCAGCCACACCATCGGCAGCACCGTGACCCAGACGAACTTCGACTTGCCCATCTTGATGAGGATCGTCGTGGCTAGACACAACGCGATGACCGCCAGTAACTGATTGGCGATGCCGAAGAGCGGCCAGAGGGAGTTCACGCCACCCAGCGGATCGCGCACGCCTTGGATCAGGAAGTAACCCCACCCACTCACCATCAGCACGCTCGACACCAGGTTCGCGTTGAAACTCCGCGTGTCGCCGAGCGGCTTCCAGACATGGCCGAGGAAATCCTGCAACAGGTAACGCCCCACGCGTGTGCCGGCGTCGAGCGTCGTCAGGATAAATAGCGCCTCGAACATGATCGCAAAGTGATACCAGAGATCGAGCAGGTGTTTGCCGACGGCCTGCGAGAAAATGTGCGCCATGCCGACCGCAAGCGTCGCCGCGCCGCCCGTGCGGCCAAACAACGTGTGCTCGCCGATGGTCTTGGCGAGCTGATCCATCTGGTCCACGGTCACGGGAAACCCGAGGCTCGTCACCTGCGCCACAATCGCCGCCGCCTCGCCCTTGACGTTCATGGCCAGATAAACGCCCGGTTCCAGCGCGCACGCCGCAATCATCGCCATGATCGCCACGAAGCTCTCCATGCACATCGCCCCGTAGCCAATCGGCCGCGCGTAGCGCTCCCTTGTGATCAGCTTCGGCGTCGTGCCGCTGGCAATCAGCGTGTGGAACCCGGAAATCGCGCCGCAGGCTATCGTGATGAAACAGAACGGGAACAGCTTGCCCGCCACCACCAAGCCCGACCCATCCACGAAACGGCTCACCGCCGGCATCTGCATGGTCGGCAGCACGACCAGGATTCCCATCGCCAGCGCGCCAATCGTGCCGATCTTCATGAACGTGCTCAAGTAGTCGCGCGGCGCCAGCAACAACCACACCGGCAACACGCTCGCGGCCAGACCATAGAGGATGATGGCCCACGCCAGCGGCTCCGCGCCCAGCGTGAACGCGCTCGACCAGGCCGGCGTTTCATAAACAAACTTCCCGCCCCAGACCGCCAGCAGCAGCAACACCACGCCCATCGCCGACACCTCCGCCACCTTGCCGATACGCCAGAACCTCAGATACGTCCCCATGAGCATCGCGATCGGTATCGTCGAGCCGACCGTGAACACGCCCCACGGACTTTCCGCCAGCGCCTTCACCACGACCAATCCCAGCACCGCCAACAGGATCGTCATGATCGCCAGAATCGCCACCAGCGCGATAAAGCCCGCCGTCGAGTTCAACTCCTCCTTCACCATCTGCCCCAACGACTTCCCGTCACGGCGCATCGAACTGAACAACACCACAAAATCCTGCACCGCGCCACCCAACACCACGCCAATGAGAATCCACAACGTTCCCGGTAGGTAACCAAACTGTGCCGCCAGCACCGGCCCCACCAACGGCCCCGGCCCGCTGATCGCCGCGAAATGATGACCAAACACAATCCATGGGTTGGTCTTCACGAAGTCGCGCCCGTCGTCATGCGCCTCCGCTGGCGTCGCCCGGTGGTCGTCCAGCGCCAACACACGCGCCGCGATCCATTTTGAGTAGAACCGGTAACCAATGCTGTAGGTGCAAAGCGCCGCCACAATGATCCAAGCCGCGTTGAGCGGCTCGCCGCGCTGGAACGCCACCATGAAGTAACCGAACGCTCCCAGCAGCGACACGCCGCTCCATGTGAGGAATTTCAGAAATGTTTTCATTATTGGATTGTCCGCATTCTATGGCCGGCCGGCGGCCGGTCAACCTCTACCTTGCAGGCCGCGTCGTCAGCGGCTCTTCTTCCTGGTCCACTCGCTCGTGCGCTCGATACGCTGCCGCCGGGCCAGCGTTTTCGCCCGACCCTCCGCTGTGAATATGCGCCGCAGCCGGTCCCGAACCTCCATGCACGCCAGGACCTTCAACGCGCCCCACGGCGACAGCGGCGGCGCATAATGCAGCACCTTGCCGCCGCGAATGGCGCGAAACACCGACAGCATGTCCTTCTCCGCGTCCACCAGCGTGTGATTGGTTCCGAACATGAACAACTCGTGCGCGTCGCTCGTGCCGACGAGCGGCAGCCCCTGCTCCTTGGCCACGCGCTCCGCCTTGAGATTGAAATTCAGCCCCCGGATATGCATGTGGCAGTATTCCACCGCGTCCCACAGGTCGAGGTTGCCGTAAAACTTATGCTGCAAACACTGCGGCACCGGATAAAACGGATGCGGCGCAATGATCAGCCCCGCCTCGCCCTTCGCCTTCTTCCATGCGCGCAAGTCCTCAAACGTCCGCATCCGATCTACCTCGGCCTGCGTGATGTTCAGGCACAACACCTCCCGCCGCTCCACAAACACTTCGCAGCCGGGAATCAGCAGTATCCCCCGCTCCCGCGCAAACGCCGTCACCGCCGGATCGTCCAGCACCTGTCCATGAAACGTGAACGCCAGCACATCGAACCTCAGCGCCGCCGCCTTCTCGACCAGCTCCTGCGCGCTATGGTTGCAACAATCCAGCGCATCCTCGCGCGCGTGGATATGAAAGTCACATTTCAACATCGCAGTTCACATTACCGGAACCTTCCCCCGACTCAAGCAGAACAACAGCGGTTTGCAAAACCTATCGTCGCCGACTGCGCCCGCAAAATGGAAATACAAAACCGTCCACCGCGTCAGCAACCAGCACGCCGGCCTCTGAAACAACGAAGTCGCCATCACCGTCGGTGGGAGGAACGACGGAGCGAACAGGAAGCGTGAGGGAAAGTGTTTCGAATGGCAGCCTTCGTTGATATGATTGAATCAACCTATAAAGGTGCCCGGCAGATTGCGGTAGAGGAAACTGTTCGCCAACGAGAAGGAGAATACAATGAGCAAGATTATGTTAGTCAAAACGGCTGATCTGAAACAACGAATCGACATTCTCACAATGCTGCACGAAAAGGCGGAAAGCAGAGTTCTGCATTCCGATACATTTCGTCAAAGGAACATGAACTATGCGCTCGTCATCTTCGCAGGTCTCGTCGCGGCTGAAATCAAACTTGAGAAAGAACTGCCTCATTATATCATATCAACGATTCTCACCACCTTGATGGTAATCTTCGCAGTATGGGACCGACGCTGGCACAGAACCAAACATGGGTGGGAAGCCACAAGCAAATCCTCGTATGAGAACCTCCTCAAGCTGGTGAATGACAATAACCAAAACATCGAGTATGAGACCTACGAGGTTGCGGAAGAGAAGACGGCAGAGAAGACCAGTTGGCAACCTATCGTGTTTTACTTCCTTGTCGGTGCTTCGATTTCATCATATTGGGTTCTTGGAAAATGAAGAGGCGAACCAGTAGCCGAACTTTATTCACCCGAAGACGGGCGAAACAGTCAGCAGTAACGTTGGACAACACAAAGTGGATACTGCCACACATAGCTTCTGCGTCGTGATCCGCAATCGGACGGCAGAGAACAGACGGGCCATGTCCTGCTTCACGAGACCTCACGAGGCGATGAGTCCTGCATTCTCGATTCTCCGTCAAGAATTGGACTCAATGGTCAGAGTGATATTCTTGCTGCACGCAAAGGACATCGCCGAGCGAAGAAGATTAATCAATTCCACCCTGCGAGGAGAGAAATGGAAGGTTCACACGATCAATGGCAAACTTCGGGATGTGACGGATCGTGAGATGGTGAACATTTCTCAAGAGCTTCAAGGCTGGACACAGTCTGTCTATCGCTTCGGCTGTGCTTTTATTCACCTGTCTGATTTCCACAACCACCTTAAGCAAAACCCATTTGAGAAACTTGCTGATGAAGAGAAACACTATGTTCTGACACATTTGCGGGAATACCACGGCGGCCCTTGCCATGACAATCCAGACATGCGCGAACTTGCCAGTTACTTGCCCAGAGTGTTCGAGAAGATCGCAAGTAACCTTGCGTGCTATTTGAAGCAACTGGAACAAGACCAACAACTCGATCAATGGTGAATCAACCATCCGCCGAACTTCTTTCGCCCGAAGACGAACGAAAAGGTCAGCCGTAACGACCGGACTTCCGGACCAGCGTGATCTTGCCTTTCCCGGAATGTTGCCGACTCGTTCCCGCAAAGAATACGCTTCTCAGCCGCGCGCAAAAATGCAACTCTGACACACAGCATGTTTGCGGCGTTCCAGCCGAGGCTGTCTTCGTCGCAAACGCAACAGATGTTGAATGTGCCATGACAACCAAATCTCATAATCAACAGTCGCGCACCGCGCACATTACCCGCCCAATGAGCCGGCGGCTTTGGCTCAAACATGCGGCGGTGGCCACGGCGGCGCTCGGCGGCGCTCCCCTGTTCATCCCCGCCTCTGCGCTCGGCGCAGGAAATCGTCCCGCGCCCAGCAAGCGGCTCACGCTCGCCATCATCGGCATTGGCAGCATGGGGTTGCGCAACCTGAAAGGTTTCCTCAACGAGGACGATTGCCAGATCACGGCGGTGTGCGACGTGGACGCGGCGCGGCTGAAGGCAGGCGCGGAGGAGGTCAACCGCTATTACAGCGACACTGGCTGCGCGCAGTATCGCGATTTCCGCGAGGTGATCGCCCGCAAGGACATTGACCTGCTCTGTCTGTCGGTGCCGGACCATTGGCATTCCATCCCCGCCATCATGGGCGCGACCGCCGGCAAGGACATCTACGGCGAGAAACCGCTGGCACCGACGGTCGCCGAAGGCCGCGCGATGGTGAACGCGGTGAAGCGGTTCGGGCGGGTGTGGCAGACGGGCAGTTGGCAGCGGTCGGTGCCGCATTTCCGCTTTGCCTGCGAACTGGTCCGCAGCGGCGCCATCGGGCGGGTGCAGCGCGCGGAGGTGGGCATCGGTTTCGGCCCAACCACGGGCGATGAGCCGGTCATGCCGGTGCCGGAGGGGTTTGATTACGAGATGTGGCTCGGCCCCGCGCCGTGGGCGCCTTACACGGAGAAGCGGTGCCATTTCAACTTCCGCTGGATCAGCGACTACGCCGGCGGACAGATCACCGACTGGGGCGCGCATCACATTGACATCGCACAATGGGGCCTCGGCACCGAGGAAACCGGCCCGGTCGAGGTGGAAGGCACCGGGAAGTTTCCCGCGGAAGGCCTGTGGGACACGCCGATCACCTACCGCTTCGAATGCCGCTTCGCCAGCGGCCAGACGATGACGGTGGCCAGCGAGGATGTTTTCAAGAACGGCGTCCGTTTCTTTGGCGATACGGGATGGGTTCACGTGGATCGCGGCCGCGTGGACGCGGAACCGAAGAGCCTGCTTCGGCTGCAGTTCGACAACGGCATGACGCGCAACCTGGCGGACAGGCAGGGCCACCGCCACAACTTCCTCAACTGCGTGAAGAGCCGCGGCACGCCCATCTCCAACATCGAAGTGGCCCAGCGCTCGATCACGGTCGGTCACTTGGGCAACATCGCGATGTTGCTCGGCCGGAAGATTCGCTGGAACCCGGAAACCGAAAGCGTCATCAACGACTCCTCCGCTCAACAGATGCTCTCCCGCACCATGCGCAGCCCGTGGATGCTGTGACGCGCCATTCCTAGGAACGCGACGCCGGAAGCGAATCAGCCACCTCGCCGCGTTCTGTCTGATTTGAGCGACACGCTCCCAGACACGCGGAAACCAGGACAATCCACGCCATCGTCGCCAGAAACACCAGCCATTCCAGAACGGCAATTGCCCAGATGTCCGGCCGCACAAACCGGGGCGAGAAGAACATCGCCATATAGTTCTTGCCGGTGATCACCGGAAGCGCAAGGAACGCGGCGAAACTCGCGCACGCAAACAGACCCGGAATCACCAGCCATTGGGGCAGCTTGTTTCCTTTGTCGCCACCGATGATGAAACTAAACAGTCCGACCGTGATCAGGCCGCCGAAGAAGAACCCATAAGCTGCCGTGAGATGAGGCACCAGGTAATTCATCGGGATGCATCCGGCAAAGCCGCCTGAGACGCCGGACACCACACCCAAAGCAGCAGCCGCATAACCCCACCTCGTTCGCAAATGCTGGCCCAGCCTGAACATAAACATCGCCAGAATCAGACCGCCTATCATCTGACAGCCATTGAACACGTCCGCCAGCTTCGACACACCGACATATCCCATCTCACTGATAAAGTGGTTCAACAGCGAATACGGCTCGCCTTTCTGCCCGTGATACGGAATCGCTGTCACAATGCAGCCGCCGCTCAGCACAGCCGCCCCCAGCAGCCCGCAAAGCGATGTCACTTTATGGCTGCTGAGTTTCAAGTTCCCTTTCCACGAGCGCATGTTAACGGTTTCCGTGTGATACCAACCGGCGTTTGATGAACCTCTGCAAAGGTTGTTCTTTCAAGGCCACTCAAACTCAGCGTCATCGTAGCCAACAGCAGCACAGCAACAAGGGCGAAATCTCCATTTCATAACTTTCATATGCCGCACCGCGCGGATTCAGCGATCACCACTGCGACCCAGCGCGGGCACTTCCCGCTAACCGCATCCACATGGACGCGATTCTTGTCCATTTACCGCAGCACGGCGTGCAAGCATACTGGCGGGCATGAGAACACTAGCGATGATCGGAGTTGGTTGCATGTGTTTGGTTGGCGGAGTGGTTGGAACCGCAGCGGACGACATCGTATTGTTTGATGCCGCGACGACGCCGATGACGTCCGTCGCCTCGCAGGCGGGCGGGAAACTCGAATTGCGAGACGGCTTGCTGGAGATTTCAACCAAGGGCGAGACGGGCTATCCGGGGATTCGCGTCAAAGGCACGTGGGATTTGTCAAAGTGCAGCCGGCTGACGCTGGAACTGGCAAACCGCGACCGCAAGGGCGAATTGCCGATTACGGTCCGGCTCGATAATCCGGGTGCGGACGCGGGCAAGTCGCAGGGGGTGTTCGTTGACCGTGTGAACATTCGCGGCAAGAAGTCCGCGAGTTACACGGTGGCGCTTCCGCCGCCGCTGCCGAACTTGCGGGAGATCAACGGCAAACTCTCCGGCATGAAGCGAAGCCCGTTTGCAACGACGGGCGTGGTAGCCGATCTGGATGCTTCCAAGGTGGTCGGCGTGGCGGTGTATATCAAGGAACCGAAGCTGGATTGGATGTGGGGCGTGAAACGCATCGTCGCGCACACGGGACCGTTGCCGGATGTGCCGGCTTGGATGCGGCTGTCGGCGGAGAAGTTCTTCCCGTTCGTTGATGTCTATGGCCAGTTCAAACACAAGGAGTGGCCCGGCAAGACGCACTCGGACGACGACCTGAAGAAGGCGATCGAGACGGAGCGCGCCGACCTCGCCGCGCATCCGGGGCCGGACGGTTGGAACAAATATGGCGGTTGGGCCAAGGGGCCACGGCAAGAAGCGACCGGCCGGTTCCGCGTCGAGAAGATCAACGGCAAGTGGTGGATGGTTGATCCCGATGGCTGCCTCTACTGGTCGCACGGCCCGGTGCGCGTCACCTCCTCGTCGGCGGTGACGCCGCTGGACGGGCGCGAGTTCTACTTCACCGATCTGCCCAAGGCGGACTCGCCGTTCGCGCTGTTCTACACGACGCGCGACGCGCTGCTCTGGCCGTATTACGAGGCGCGCGGCATCCAGCGGACGTATGATTTCTCCTCGGCGAACGCCTTCCGCAAATACGGCGCGGACTGGCGCGCGCGCTACAGCGACCTCGCGCACCAACGGTTGCGGAGCTGGGGTATGAACACCATCGCGAACAGCTCCGACAAGGCCATCTGTCTGCTGCGGCGCACGCCTTACTGCGACCGCTTTGAGCTGAAATCGCCGGACATCGAGGGCGCGCATCTCGGCTGGTGGAAGTTCAAAGACCCGTTCCACCCGAAGTTCCGCACCAACTTCCGCCGCCAGCTCCAGCAGCGGAAAGAGGAACTCGACGACCCGTGGTGCTTCGGCTTCTTCGTGGATAACGAGATCAGTTGGGGCGGCGAGACCGGCTTGGCGGACTGGACGCTGCAATCGCCCGCAACGCAGCCCGCGAAGATCGAGTTCGTCCGCCGCCTCAAAGAGAAATACGGCTCCATTGCCAAGCTCAACGAAGCGTGGAAGACGAACTACAATGATTGGGACGCGCTGCTCCAGTCGCAGCAGAAGCCGCCAGCCGGTGCGAAGGATGATTGCATCGCGTTCTCCGCCGTCGTGACCGAGACTTACTTCAAGAACATCCGCGACGAGTTCAAGGCCGTCGCGCCAAACACGCTCTACATGGGCTGCCGCTTCGCTGGCTCCACCAAGGCCGCCGTCCAGATCGGAGCGAAATACTGCGACGTGGTCAGCTACAACCTCTACCGGCACACGCTGGACTATTTCAAACTGCCGGAAGGCGTGGACAAGCCCGTGATGATCGGCGAGTTCCACTTTGGCGCGCTCGACCGCGGCATGTTCCATCCGAGCTTGATCGAGGTCGCGAACCAAACCGAGCGCGGCAAAGCCTACGCGACCTATATCGCCTCCGCGCTGCGCCATCCGAACTTCATCGGCGCGCACTGGCATCAGTATGGCGAGCAGCCCACGACCGGCCGCTTCGACGGCGAAAACCTCCAGAACGGTTTTCTGGACGTGTGCGACGCGCCCTACCCCGAAACCATCGCCGGCATCCGCGAGGTCGGCTATCGCCTCTACGAAATCCGCAGCAAGGGAAGAGAATAGAGACACGCCATAGTCAGGCCACGCGTGCCGAAAAGGTTTATCGGCCGCGAACCCGCGCACGGTATTCCCGTGGCGTCATTTTGGTCGCACGTTTGAACGCGCAGGCCAAGTATTCGCGCGACTGGAAACCAGAGGCGTCAGCCACATCGGGCACTGGCATGTCGGTGTCGGCGAGGAGTTGCTTGGCGCGTTCGAGGCGCACCCGGCGGATCTCCTCGGCGGGGCTTCGTCCCAGTGTTTGCTGGAAGCGGCGTTCCAAGCTACTGCGGGACATGGCGGCCACGCGCAAGATGTCGTTGACTTGGATTGGCTCGGCGGCGTGGTTGCGGATGAAGCCAATGGCCTGCGCGAGATGGCGGTCGTTGATGGCCAGAGTATCGGTGGATTGCCGCACGACCACGCGCGTCGGCTCGATCAAGATGCGCGCTGCCGGCGGACGCGCGCCCTTCAGCAGACGGTCGAGCAAAGCCGCAGCCTCGTAGCCGATGCGTTCAGAGGTCAGCGCGACGGCTGATAGCGGCGGGTGGCTGGTCTGGCACAGCAGCACGTCCTCATCGCCACCGAGCACGGCGACTTGCTCAGGGACAAGCAGACCGAGTTCGCGGCAGGCATGGAGCACCTCACGTCCACGTTCGCTGGTCCAAGTGAGGATGGCCACGGGTTTGGGCAGCGAATGGAGCCAATGTTGAAGAGCCTTCTGTCGTTTGTGCCAAGTCGCATGAGGGCTGGCGCTGCGGCGCGCTGCGAAAAGCGAGCACTCGTGGCCCGCTTTGGCCAGCGTTCGCACGAAGCTTTCGTAGTGGATCTCGACGTAGGACAGGCCCAGCGGGGAAAAGTAGCCGAAGTTGCGGAAGCCCTGATTCAGGAGGTGTTCCACCGCCAGCCGCGCCGCGACGGCGAGATCAGCCGTGACGGTGGGAAAATCCACGCCCGGAATTCTGGCTGCGGACACATTGACAACGATGGACCGCGCCGCGCTGAGATGGCGGGCCAGCGAGCGATCGGCCACCCGCGCAATAATTCCATCACCGCGCCAGCCGGATGGCAGGCGACCGGGGGCGTGTTGGCAGCGTTGCTCCAGCCAGAGGTGCCAGCCTCCCTGTTCCTGGGCGTATCGCGCGATGCCGCGGATGATCCGCCGTCCCCAGTCAGTCGCGGTATCAACGAGCAGTGCGATTTGCGGTCGTTTGCAGACAAGCATCGGTTGATTTCCCTCAGTCAGTTAATGCATTTCGTGTGGTGACGAAAACTCTTACAAAGTTTACGCGTCCTTGCATTGACCACAAGCAGCATTTTGCGATAGCAATCGCCATCATGAAAGCCTCCAGCGACACGAATCTCAGACAGGAGAGACACCACCATGCAAGACCGTAGAACATTCATCAAGTCGGCAGCATCGCTCTCGGCCGTGATTGCGGCGGCACCAGCAGCCGTGACAGGACAAGGTGCGCCGCGACTGTTCAAGGTGGGAATGATCGGATCGGGGCGGCGCGCGCGCGGCGCGTTCGAGAATCTCAGGAACGCCGCGAAAACTATCGGCGTCGAGGTCAAGCTCGTGGCTACGGCCGACTACTTCCTCGACCAAGCGCAGGCTGTGGCCAAGAAATACGGCGCCGATGAGAAGTTTACTTTCGGCGGCGGCGCCAGCTACAAGAAACTGTTGGAGACCGATTGCGAGCTTGTGATCCTGGCCGCGCCGCCGGCGTTTCGGTCGGTGCATGTCGCGGCGGCTGTCGCGGCGGGCAAACACATCTTTGCGGAGAAGCCGGTGGCGGTTGACCCGCCCGGCCTTCGCCAGTTTCTGGCGGCAGCAGCGTCGGCGAAAACGAAGAAGCTGGCGCTCGTGGCTGGCACGCAACGACGGCACCAAGCCAGCTACTTGCGCCAGGCCCTTGCGCTGCGAAAGGGACAGCTTGGGAAAATCCTAGGCGGCGCGGTCTATTGGTGTCAGGCTCGCGGCAGCATCCGGCCGCGACGAGAAACCGACACTAACGCGGGTTACATGGCCAACAACTGGATGAACTGGGCGGAGATGTCCGGCGACCATATTGTCGAGCAGCACGTCCACAACATTGATGTCGCCAACTGGTTCATCGGGCGGCCGCCGCTCACGGCCATCGGCGTCGGCGCGCGCCTGCGGCGGCCCACGGGCAACCAGTATGATTTCTTCAGCGTGGACTACGATTACGGCGAGGGCGTGCATATCCACAGCCTGAGCCGCCAGATTCCGGGGTGTTATGATCGTGTGGGCGAGTTTCTCACCACCGACGCGGCGGAGATTCTCGGTGGCGGCAAAGTGCGCCGTTTTGACGGCAAAGAAGTGGCCTTTGAAGATGTTGGACATGAGGGCAGTCCCTACGATCTGGAACACGCCGATATGCTGAAGAGCATTCTCGACGGCAACGTGCTGAACGAGGGCGAGAACGTCGCCACCTCCACCGCGACGGCGATTATGGGCCGCATTTCCGCCTACACCGGCCAGATCGTGCGGCTCTCGGACCTGCTCACAAAGACGGAGTCGCCGTTCTACAACCTCGCCTTCAAACCCGCCGCGGCGGACTTCGAGGGTGTGGGAGACATTGACCTGCCGACGGAAAACAAAGCGCCCGTGCCCGGCAGAGATTAGCGCTGCGCAAGCTAGGAAGGAGCCGACGATATGCCAAAGAAGGAATTCCTCCCCTACAAGTGGGAACTGATCGTTCTGCTCTGGTTCGCGTTCTTCTTCAACCAAGCCGACCGGCAGGCTTACAACGTCGTGCTGCCCTTGTTGTCCGCCGACCTGAAACTAAGCCCTGTGCAGGCGGGACTGGTCGCTTCGATCTTCCTGTGGTGTTATGCGCTGCTGGTGCCGGTGGCCGGCTACCTCGGCGACATCTCCCGGCGCAAATGGATCGTGTTTTGGAGCCTGTTGGTTTGGAGCGCGGGCACCATTCTTTCGGGCGCGACCACTGGCCTCGCGAGTTTGATTGTGTTCCGCAGCATCGCCACGGGCGGTGGCGAGGCGTTCTACTTCCCCTCGGCCAATTCGCTCATCGGCCAATACCACCACAAGACGCGGGCGATGGCCATGTCCATCCACCAGACGGCGCTTTATGTGGGGTTGATCGCGAGTGGATTCATCGCGGGTTGGATTGGCGAGCACTTCGGCTGGCGATCGGCGTTCTACGTCTTCGGTGTGGCGGGCGTCGTGCTGGCATTCATCATCATGGCGCGGTTGAAGGATGTCGGCCTCACGGAAGAGGCCACCGCGCAGGTGAAGTCAGAACGACTGCCGCTGTCGGTGGTCCTGAAAGCCATCGCGGGCAAGCCGACAGTGTGGGCCTTGTGGCTGGCGTTCAGTTTGTTCCTGTTCGCGGGCATCGGTTACATCACGTGGATGCCGTCGTTTCTCCACGAGAAGTTCAAACTGTCGCTGTCCAACGCCGGTTTCTCTTCGATGTTCTATCATCACGTGGCCGCCATGGTCGGCGTGCTGCTCGGCGGCAAGGTTTCCGATATGTTGGCGACGCGCCGGCGCGCGGTGCGGTTGGAGGTGGAATACGTCGGCCTGTTTCTAGGCGCGCCGTTCATCTGCCTGATGGGACTAACGGACAACCTGCTCCTCTGCTACGTCGGGCTGGCCGGGTTTGGACTGTTCCGGGGAATCTACGATTCGAACCTCTATGCCGCGCTCTTTGACGTGATCGAACCTCGGTTCCGTGCTTCCGCGGTCGGCATCATGCTGGCGGTTGTTTTCTTTGTCAGCGCGTTTGCGCCAGTGGCACTGGGTTGGGCGAAATCCACCATTGGCCTGACGGCGGGATTGGCTTCGTTGTCGCTGGCTTACTTCATTGCGGGACTCATCATCCTGCTGGCGTTGAAGACAACTTTCCGGCGTGACTACTACGACGAGGCCCAGACCGACGGCGCACAGCCGACTACGAAATGAGCGCGAAGGCCACTATTACCGGCTTGGGATTCTGTGGCATGGACTACCTCTGTCTGGTCCCGCACATCCCGCTGGACGACAAAGTGGAAATCCTCCAGAGCGCGGTCCAAGGCGGCGGCCCTTCCGTTAACGCCATCGCCGCCGCCGCGAGACTGGGCGCAGCGACGGCCTTCATCGGCTGCGTTGGCAACGATCAGCGGGGCCGCGATATCGTCGCCGGGCTGGCCGCGGAAGGTGTGGATGTCAGTGGCATGAAGACCCGCGAGGATGCCGAGTCGGCGGTGGGCTTCTGCTGGATAGAGAAGCAAAGCGGGAAACGAAGCATCGCTTGGACAGGAGGAACGGCGCGGCCGTTGTCCGTGGATGAGATTGCGCAGGACCTGATACGAACCAGCAAGCTCCTGCATCTTGACGGCCACCAGACCGAAGCCGCGATTGCTGCCGCGAAGCTGGCCCGCCAACGTGGAGTAGCCGTTTCGATTGACGCCGGGACGCTCGTGCCCGGCATCGAACAACTCCTTGGGCTTGCTGACATCATCATCGCTTCTGAAAAGTTTGCCCGGCGCTACACCGGCCAGTCTGACATAGAAACGGCCGCCCAAAAACTGTTCGCCGCGCACTGCAAGTTTTCCGCTGTGACGATGGGAAGCGAAGGCTCCGTTGGATTTGACGGTCGCGAGCTATTCAGATGCCCCGCGTTCAAAGTCACCACCGTTGACACAACCGGGGCCGGCGATGCCTTTCATGGGGCGTTTGTCTATGAATATGTCCGAGGCGGAACGTGGCCGGAATGCCTGAGGTTCGCCTCGGCTGTGGCGGCGTTGAAATGCACACAGTTCGGCGGCCGCGCCGGCTTTCCCGATCTAAAAACAACGGAAGAATTTCTGAAACAGCATGAATAACTACCTGCGACACTACGAGCGCCGCGACGGCTTCACCCGCATCGTGTCTCACGGCGACGGCGAACTGCAATTGACCGAGTTCGGAATCATCAACCTGCGGAAGGGAGAGGAGCATTCCGCCGATTCCGGCCAAAGCGAAGTCGTGCTCATCATCTTGGGCGGCCAGTGCGCGGTTTCCGGTGAGGGGTTTCAATTCAACCACGTCGGCGGACGGAAGGATGTCTTCTCCGGCAAGCCGCACACGGTCTATGTTCCCTGCGGTGTCCACTACATCATCCGCGCTGAAAGCGACGTTGAGATCGCCTGGGCCGCTTCGCCATCGAGCCTGAAAACGCCGGCCTACGTGATCGCGCCGGAGCAGGTCAAGGAGGCGCATCTCGGCAAGGAGAACTATCAGCGCGACGCCTACCTGATGCTCACCGATGCGTTTCCGGCGGCGCACCTTTTCATCGGCGAGGCGTTCGTGCCGTCTGGCAATCACGCCAGCTACCCGCCGCATCGGCACGACTTCGACAACTTGCCGACCGAGGTGGACATGGAGGAGATCTACTTCTTCCGCTTCAACCCCGAACAGGGCTACGGCATCCAGAAGATTTACACGGACGACGGTTCGCTAGATGTCACCTGCACGGTCAAGCAGAACGACACCACACTCATCCCGCGCGGCTACCATCCCGTCATCAACACCCCCGGCTACACGATGTATTACCTCTGGATCATGGCTGGCCGCAACCACCGCAAGTTTCTCTCGGTCATTGATCCGAATCACAAATGGGTTCTGGGCAAATGAAGAAGGATTTGTTCCTCGGCATAGATTTCGGAACGGGTGGCTGCAAGGTCACACTGATAGACGCTGCCGGCACGGTGGTCGAGAGCGCCTCGGCGGAATACCCGACCAGCCACCCGAAGCCGGCTTGGGCTGAACAGAATCCCGCCGACTGGCATCGGGCGATGTGCAGCGTCCTGAAGGGACTAAAACATCGCAACCGGATTGCGGCGCTTGCGCTGGACAGTTATTCGCATGGTGCGGTGTTGTTGGACGAGAAACTGCAAGTGATCCGCCCCACCATCATCTGGACCGACCAGCGCAGCGCCAGAGAATGCCGGTTCCTGAAAGAGAAACATTTCGATCTGATCTTCCAGACGGCGTTCCAGGCACCAACGCCGACATGGACGTTGCCGCAGATGCTCTGGCTGAAGAACAACGAGCCGCAGGCATTGAAACGGATCCGGCATATTTTGTTCGTCAAGGATTACATCCGTTTCCTACTGACGGGCGAGATGGCTTGCGACAGCATCGAAGCACAGGGAACGCTTTTCTGGGACATGAAGAACAGCCGCTGGTCGGAGGCTCTCTGCGCGCTGGCGGAAATTCCCGTGAGATCGCTCCCGCGCATCGGCCGGCCGACGGACATCGCCGGAAAAATCAGCCGCGAGGCCGCCCTCAAGACTGGCCTGCCAGAAGGGCTGCCGGTCGTGATGGGCGCGAGCGACTCGGCCGTGGAGGATTACGCCGCAGGCGCCATTGAACCGGGCCAGTGCGTGTTGAAACTCGCCACCGCCGGCAACGTCAACGTCATGACCGCCGAAGCGCATCCGCATCCCGAAACGCTGACCTACTCGCACGTCGTGCCGAGCCTGTGGTATTCCGTGACGGCCACTAACTCCGCGGCTGTCTGCCAGCGTTGGTATCGCGACATGTTCTGCGCGCCGGGGACCGATTACGCTGCGCTCGACAAGCTGGCTGCGCAGTCACCGCCTGGCAGCAACGGCGTCTTCTTTCATCCGTATCTCCAGGGCGAGCGTTCGCCCTACTGGGACCCGAACCTGCGGGGAAGTTTCACCGGCATCAGCATGGCCAATTCGCGCGGCGATTTCTCCAGGGCCTTGCTGGAAGGCGTGGCTTACTCGCTCAGGGACTGCTACCGCACCATCGAGAAAATGGGCCTGCAAGTCCACGAGTTCATCCTGATCGGCGGCGGGGCGAAAAGCGCGCTGTGGAGCAGCATCGTGTGCAATGTGTTCGACGCCCCCGTCAAGTGCCCTGCCTCGTGCGACGCCTCCTTCGGCAGCGCGCTGCTCGCCGGGGTTGGCGTCGGCGCTTTCAAAGACGAGGTGTCGGCTGTGCGGCAATGTCTGAGACTCGAACGCCAGTTGATGCCCGATTCGGAGCGCGCCCGCTTCTACGCCAGCCAATTCAAACATTACCGGCAAATCCACGACGCGCTGTCGGGTTGCTACCGAGACTTGAATCACAGCAATTGATCGAACCAATCCCTCAACAGGAAACACCAGCCATGATTCCGCCAAACAGTTACCTCTACGAAATGATCCGCAGCGAACTCTCCTGGGTGGCCGGCGACGATCACGTCCAGACCGGCGACTCGGACAAGCTGGGCCATTCGATAGATTATTATTGGGTGCCTGAAGTCTGGCACGACCGCGGCCAGAAACTGCCTCCGCCGGATTTCGTCGTCTATCCGGCGTCCGCCAAGGAAGTGTCGGACATCCTCAAAATCGCGAACACGCACAACATCCCCGTGATCCCGTGGGGCGGCGGCTCCGGTTCCCAAGGCGGCGCGTTGCCCATCTATGGCGGCATCGTGATGGACATGAAGCGGATGAACAAGGTGCTGAACATTGACCCGGTGTCGATGACGGCCACGGCCGAAACCGGTATCAACACCCAGCATCTGGAGTGGGCCATCGAGAAAGCCGGCTTCAGCACGATGCATTTCCCCGCCTCGATCGCCTGTGCGACGCTTGGCGGTTTTATCGCCAACCGTGGCACCGGCGTGTTGAGCACCAAATACGGCAAAATCGAAGACATGGTCATGACGCTCGAAGTCGTGACGCCCACCGGCGAGATCATCAACACCCTCCCCGTGCCGCGCCACGCGTCCGGCCCCGACCTCACGCAACTGTTCCTCGGCAGCGAAGGCACGCTCGGCGTCGTCACCAAGGCGACCCTCAAAATCCATCCCATCCCGGAGTCGCGGAAATTCCACGCCTTCCTTTTCAAGACCATGCACGAGGCGATGATTGCCGGCGCGAAGATCATGACCAGCCGCCTGCGCCCCTGCGTCATCCGGCTCTACGATGAGCCTGAAACCGCCAAACTGATCAAAAGGGTGCTCGGCATTGACAAAAAGGGCGCATACTTGGTCTTCGGCTTCGATGGCCCCGCAAAAATCGTGGATTTGGAGTTGGAGCAGGCGTGCGCGATCTGCCGCGAGAAAGACCACGAAGACCTCGGCACCGAAATGGGACAGGCGTGGTGGGACCATCGCTACAAGTTCTTCTATCCGCCCTACATGTTCCACCTGCCGCAAGCCTTCGGCACGCTCGACACGGTGGCTACGTTTGCCAATATCGAAAAGGTTTACTGGGCGATGAAGAACGTCGTCCGCGAGAACTTCCCGCAGGCGACGTTCATCGGACATTTTTCGCACTGGTATGAATGGGGCTGCATGCTCTACGCGCGGTTCATCATTGAAGCTCCGCCCAAAGACCCGCGCGAAGCCATCGCGCTCTACAACAAGATATGGGACATGGCGATCCGGGCAGCCATCAAGGAAGGAGGGGTCATCAACGAGCATCACGGCGTCGGACTCAAGCTCGGTCGGATTATGAAGGAGCTTTACGGCCCGGCATTCAAGGTTCTTGAGGACATCAAAAAGACGCTCGACCCGAACAACATCATGAACCCCGGCAAAATGGGTTTTCCGTCGAAAGGAATCTGACCGATGCACATAGACAAACATCAGGATGTGATTGCGGCGTGCCGTTTCTGTTTCATGTGCCGCCACCTCGACCCGGTCGGCAACGTGACCTTTCAGGAGGCGGACACGCCGCGAGGACGGGCGCTGATCCTCGACACCATACACATGAAGAATGAAAGCCTGAAGAACAGGGACTTCATTGCCACCATCTACCGCAGCGCGCTGAGCGGGGCCAACCGTTACCACTGCGTCAGCCACTACGACGAAGTCGGCTTGGTCCTCGCCGCGAGAAAGGACATCGTCGAGGCGGGGCTTGCGCCGGAACCGGTGAAGGTATTGGCGATAGAACTGAGCCGGGCGTCTTTTTCCGTCAAGGGCAAAGGCAACGCCTTGTATTATGGCCACCACCCGGAGCTTTATGCCGGCTGCAAGACCATCTTGGGTGAAGACCCCGGCAAGGCGCTGGAAACGCTTGGTTTTGTCGGCGAATCGCAAGAGGTCTTCGACCGATTCAAGAACGCCGTCGCCGCCTCACGATGCAAGACGCTCATCGTGGCGGAACCGTCCGCTTACGATTTCCTGAAGAATAAGCTCGATGGCATCAAAGTCGTGCATTGCTCGGAATACCTACTTTCCGCGGGAGTGAAGATCGGCCCGGCGCGCAAGGCCTATTACTTGGAAAGCGACTTCCTCAAAAACTACGATGGCAATCCAGCCGCGCCACGGCAGTTCCTTGCCCAATGCGGCTACAAGCTCGTGTCGTTCGGCACCAACAGCGAGGAATCCTACTCGGTCGGCGAGGGTGCGGTGGTTTTCGACGAATTGAACCCCGAACTGTGCGAGAAGCTTTGCCGGCGTGTCTATGACCTTGCGGACAACCTCAAGACGGCCTTGTTCATCACGCCGTCGCGTTATGTGAAGGCCAGCCTCAGCAAATACAATTCGCAGATTCGCATCGTCTCGCTCGAAGAGGCGGTCGCTCAAAGAAAGGAACAATAGTGAAGAACTTCTCCGTCGGTTACATCGCCCTGTCCAAGGCGACCTGGGTCACGCCGGAAATTGACCAAATCCGGCAGCACACGCTGGAGAGGCTGAAACAACTGCCCTTTGAGATCATTCACGGCAACGCGTTGACGACCACCACGGCGGAAGCTTCCGCTCTCTGCCGCGAGTTGAGCCGCCAAGAGGTAAGCGCCGTGATCGTGCATTTCGCGACCTTCCCGGTCGGCGCGATCATTCCCGCCATCGCGAGGGAATTGAACGTCCCGATCCTGCTTTTCTCCACTCCTGAACAGCCTGCGGCTGGCGGCATCTGGGCGCAGAATTCTTTCTGCGGCGCGAACATGGCCGTCCACACGCTGCGGAAGATGGGCCGGAAGTGCAGCTTCGTGTTTGGCCCTGCTTCGGAAGCGGATGCGCTCCTGAAACAGTCGTTCACCGTCCTGAAGTGCATGGCGGACCTTGCTGCCACCAAGATCGGCCTCGTCGGCGGGCGCGTGCCCGGCTTCTACACGTCCAACTGTGACGAGATGCGCCTGCGGTCCTCCATCGGCGCGGAGGTCGAGATCATTGACCAGTTGGAAATCGTGGATGCCGCCGGCAAACTCGGCGAGGAGGAGATTCGCCGGGGTGCCGATGAGGTCCGGCGCAGTTGCGCCTCATTCTGCAAGACCGTCGAGAAGGACATCCTGTCCACCGGCAAACTCTACGAAGCGCTGAAGAAGACGGCGGCCAAATATGGCCTGACCTCGTATGCCATCCGTTGCTGGCCGGAGTGGTCCGATGTTTTTGGCATCGCACCCTGCGCCTCGATGGGGATGCTGAACAACACCGGCCTTGTCACCAGTTGCGAGGGCGACGTGCTGGGCGCGGTGCTCATGAAAGCGCAAGCCGCCCTCAGCGGCGGCATTCCGTTCTTCGCCGATCTCATCTCGTTTGACTACGCGAAGAACACAGCCGTGTTCTGGCACTGCGGCGCCGCGCCGTCGGCGCTGTGCAGGAAGTTCGAGGACACGAAGTTGCGCCAGCACTTCCGCGTGGACGGCGGCGACAGGAAGGGCATGGTCAACGAGTTTCCGCTGAAGCCCGGGCCGGTCACGCTCGCGCAACTGGACGAGGACGGCGGCGGCTACCGGATGCTGATCACCAAAGGCACCGCGCTGGACACCGAGCAATTCGTTCGCGGCAATCCGCTCAACATCCGGTTCGATTGCTCCGTGGAAAAGCTCGTGGCCACGATCATGAACGACGGTTTCAAGCACCACTACTCCCTCATTCATGCGGACATCGAAGCCGAACTGCGCGATCTGTGCAAATGGTTGGGCATCAAAACGATTCTGGTGCAGTGAGGACATGAAGCAATCACCGCCATGCTGACGCTGAACGAAATACTTCCCCAAGCGCGAAAGGAAAAGCGCGCTGTCGGGGCCTTCAATGTGGCCAATCTGGAGACGCTTCTCTCCGTCTTCAAGGCGGCAGAACAGGAGAACTCGCCAGTCATTATCCAAGTGTATCAGCGTTTGTTTAACGACGAACGCGCGGGACTGATTGCCGCCATGACCTCCAGGCTTGCCGCGAGATCCAGGATTCCCGTCGTGTTGCATCTCGATCACGGGGCATCGCTGGAACAGATACGAAAGGCGATTGATCTCGGCTACACCTCGGTGATGATTGACGGCTCGCAATTGTCTTTCGCCGAAAACATCACGCTGACAGCCAAAGCCGCCGCGATTGCGCGCCAAGCCGGAGTTTCGATCGAGGCCGAGATCGGACATGTTCCGTTCGGCGATGGCGCGATCGAACTGTCAACGGCTGCGGAAGCCGTCGAGTTCGTGAAACGCACGGGGGTGGACGCGCTGGCGATATCCATCGGGACCGCGCACGGTTTCTACAAGAAGGAACCGGTGCTTGATATTGAACGGGCCTCCGAAATAGGAGGAAGCATCCCGATTCCGCTGGTGCTTCACGGGGGAACCGGGGTTCCCGATGAGCAACTGAAAAAGGCCATCGCCTGCGGCGTGGCAAAGATCAACATCGCCACCGAGTTGCAGAGCATGTTCCTGCGCGGCGTCGCTGCCGAGCTTGGAAAGAACGGTGAAAAGTTCATGCCGCTCGATCTCTACTTCAAGCCCGTTGAGGAGAGAATCAAGGAATACGTCCGCTCCAAGATCAGGGTGTTTGCATAAAAAGAGGCGCTGAACATGAACAACTCTAAGATTCGCGTCACGATCTGGAACGAGAATATCCACGAACAGAAGGAACCTTCGGTCCGGGCGATTTACCCGGACGGCATTCACGGCGCGTTGGCGAAAAGTCTGGCCGCGCCCGATCTGGAAATCCGCACCGCCACTCTCGACGAACCGGAGCATGGGCTGCCGCAGACCGTTCTCGACAGCACCGATGTGCTGCTCTGGTGGGGCCACGCGGCGCATGACCGGGTCGAGGACGCAGTCGTCCAGCGCGTTCAGCAACGCGTCTGGGAGGGCATGGGTATCATCGTCCTACACTCCGGCCACATGTCGAAAATCTTTCGCGCACTCAACGGCACGAGCGGAAAACTGCACTGGCGCGAGGCGGGCGAGAAGGAGCGGCTCTGGGTGATAGACCCGGCTCATCCGATTGCGGCTGGCCTGCCGGAGCACTTCGAGCTGCCGCACGAAGAGATGTATGGCGAGCCGTTCATGATCGCCGGCGACGCGCACGTCATCTTTATCTCATGGTTCGAGGGCGGCGAGGTGTTTCGCAGCGGTTTCACCTTCCAGCGCGGCAACGGCAGGCTCTTCTATTTTCGTCCGGGACATGAGGCGTTCCCAACCTTCTGCGATCCGAATGTCTTGAGAGTGCTGGCTAACGCCATCCGTTGGGCCAGGCCAACTGTCTCCATGCCGTATCCCAAGACCCATGTTTCCGAATCGCTCGAAAAGCTTTCCCCGAAGGTTTTCGAGTTCAACAAGGTTGGGATTATCAAGTCGTAGTCAGCCATGAATCTGAAATGTGATGCTTGGCCCGTGGCGGTTTGCAGTTGGTCGCTCCGCACCGACCCGGACGGAGTCGCCCAAGCGATGCGCCAGTTGGGGATCGGTCACGTCAACCTGACGCTGAGGCCGGTGTTCGCGGAGCAGGGGGAAACGTATCTCGACGCGATCCGCCGGCAGCGATGGACGATCAGCGCAACGACGATCGGTTTTCCGCAGGAAGACTATTCCTCGTTGGAGAGCATTCGCGCGACGGGCGGAATCCTGCCGGATGACTGCTGGCCTCGAAACCAGCAAATGGTCGCGCGCGCGGCGGCGATCACGGCGGAACTCGACATCCGCTTCCTGACGATGCACGCCGGGTTTATCGAGAGTGACGGCGCGGCCCAAGGTCACCGGTTGCGCGACCGCTTGGTCAGCTTGGCGGATATGGCCGCGCAACGAGGCGTCACGCTCCTGATGGAGACGGGCCAGGAAACCGCTGAGTGCTTGCGCGAGATGCTGGAGGAATTACGTCATCCGGCTCTGGGTGTGAATTTCGATCCGGCGAACATGATCCTGTATGGCAAGGGCGATCCGGTCGCGGCCGTTCGGACGCTGGGGCCGTGGATCAAGCATGTTCACATCAAGGACGCCGTCCGCGCGAAGCAGCCGGGCACTTGGGGCGCCGAAGTTCCGTGGGGCGAAGGCGAGGTCGGAACCACGGCATTTCTAAACGCGCTAAAAGAAGTTGGATTCGCCGGCGTGTTGGCCATCGAACGCGAGGCGGGAGACAATCGGCTCGGCGACATCCGATTGGCAGCCGAGCGGCTCGCCGTTTATGCCAGATCGAAAGGAGCGACATGAGTTGGGAACTTTACTTCAGCCTCAGCGCGATGATGTTCCTCCAGTTCACGATCTGGGGAGCTTGGGGGCCTGTGCTGTCCGCACACCTGCTCGGTCCGCTTCGCATGAACGCGAAACAGACGGCGTGGGTTTATGCCACGCTGCCGCTGGCGTGCATCCTCTCGCCGCTCGTGGCGGGCCAGATTGTGGATCGCTGGATGCCCACCGAATGGTTCCTCGCCGGGGCGCACTTGGTCGGCACCGTTTGTCTGGTCGTGGCGGCGAAGCGGAGCACGTTCCGCGGCATGTTCGCGACGATGGGCATCTACTCGTTGCTCTACGCGCCGACGCTGGCGTTGGTGAACTCGCTCGCGTTCCATCATCTGCCGCATCCCGACACCGATTATTTTTGGGTCCGCGTGTGGGGCAGCGTCGCGTGGGTGCTCGTGGGCTGGGCGCTGGCGGGCTGGCGTCGCTGGGGCCGCTGGCAGGTGAAGGGCAGTGATGCGCTGATGATGGCAGCGGTATTCTCGTTAGTCATGGGCCTGTTTTCCTTCTCGCTTCCGCACACACCGCCGAAGGGTGCTCCCGACACGGTGTTGCCGGCAATCAAGGCGCTTGGGATGCTGAAGAATCCTGACTTTGCCATTTTTCTGGTCATTTCGTTCGTCGTCGGCACGCAATTGCAGTTCTACTTCGTCGGCACGTCGCGGTTCCTCGAGGACATCGGCGTCGCCCCCAAGAACATTCCCGCTGCCATGACGCTTGCGCAGATCGTCCAGGCGATTTCGATGGGCGCGATCGTGCCATTCATCCTGCCGCAAATCGGCTACGGCAAAACGCTCGCGCTGGGCATCCTCGCCTGGGCGTTGATGTATCTGGCGTATGCCGTCACACGCCCGCGCTGGCTGGTGGTCGCCTCGATGATGCTGCACGGGTTCGCGTTCGCGTGCTTCTTCGACACGGCGTTCATCTACGTCAACCGCGTCTCGCCGCCCGACATCCGCGGATCGGCCCAGTCGCTCTACTTCGTAGTCTATGGACTGGGCCTGTTCGCCGGCACGCAGTTCGCCGGCGTAATCATGGATTGGATGCGCCGCGAGGGCCGGTTCCGCTGGCGGCCGATCTTCGCGATCCCGTGCGTGCTGTTGATGCTGTGCGCGCTGGGTTGTCTGACGGTGTTCAAAGGTAACTGACATGGCATTGACCTGGGTCCGGGTTGAAAACTACGAAGCGATGAGCAAACTCGCCGCCGAGCGCACGTTTGCCGCCATCGAGCAAAGGCTTCGCGGGAACCGTCCGATGTTACTCGGCTTGGCGACTGGCAACACGATGCTTTCCCTCTACGCACAACTCGCCGTCATGCTTAACCGCCGTGGCCTTGATCTGTCGCGGTTGCACACGGTCAACCTCGACGAATATGTGGGCGCGGACGGGCAATGGATTCCTGCCGATCACCCGCTCAGCTATCGGGGCTATGTGCAGAAGAACTTTTTCAGCCGGCTCGATCCAAAGCTGGGGATGAATCGCGAGCACATCCACTTTCCGGACCCCGCGCGCCCGGCCGCGCTGGATGAGTGGATTCGCAGCATGGGCGGGCTGGATTTTCAACTGCTTGGCATCGGCTTTAACGGCCATATCGGTTTCAACGAGCCGATGCCGGAGGCCGTGATCTCCGTGGAGGCGTTCGCCGCGCTGCCGAGCCGCGTCATCGGTTTGACTGAACTGACGATTGACACCAACGCGCGCCTGACTGCCGGCGGCGAGCACTCGAAGGTTCCGCGCCAGGCCGTGACGCTGGGAATGGCACAGATTCTCGGAGCCAAGGAAATCCTATTGCTCGCGTGCTTCCCGCAACAACGACAGCCGCTCCGCAAGCTCCGGCAGGGCCGCATGACGCCGGAGCTTCCCGGCAGTTATCTCATCAACCACCCGAACACCATGATCATCTACGCCGACGACCAGGTTCGGCTGGAGGAAAGACTGTGATGCACAGCACTCTGCTCATTGGCTACGATGTCGAGCGGATTTCCGGCCGCGTGCCGGGCGAAAAATGGGTGGGCCAGCCCGTTCCGGAAAACGCGACCGACCTGTTCCTCGACGCGGTGCTGAAGATTCACCGCGAAGTCGGCGTGCCGGCAACGATCTTCATCTTGCGCTGCAAGATCGAGCGCCACTTGCGGCAACTGGAAGCCTGCCTCGCGTCGGGCCTCTTCGAGATCGCCCAGCACACGCATGAGCATTTTCCACTGAAGACCGTGCTCGAAGAAAGCCCGGACAAGGTTTATCTGCCGGGCCTGCCGTTCGACCGCATAGAGGAACAGCTAGCCAAGCCAGTAGAGTTGCTCCGGCGGCATCTCGGCGTCCACTGCCGCGGCATCACGGCGCCCTACTCCTACTATCGCGGACTGGCTGACCGCCCCGATATTCTCCAGCTCGTTGCGCGGCGCGGCATGTCCTATGTCCGCTCCTATGGCCGCAACAGCCACGACTACTTCCCGCTCGGCTGGGACGTGCAGCCGTTCCGGTATGCGCGGCAAGGCTTCCCCGATCTTCTTGAAATCCCGATGCAGGGTTGGATTGACGCCCAATGGCGCCGCGAGCACGGCTGGCAGAACTGGGCGGTGTATCACGAGTATTTGAAATCACAAGTGGATCACGTCGCCACCGCCGGATGCTGTTGGTCCCATTGCCAGCACGACTGGACGAGCATCTTCTACGATGAACCTCTCGCTTGGACTCAGAAGTTTCTGGAATACGCCAGCCAGCGGCTGAAGCTGCAAACTCACTTCGACTACTATCAAGACCGCGGTGCCTGAACCCGCTAACCACATCCACACAAACGCGATTCTTGTTCATTTACGGCGCGGCGGCGCTGGCGCATACTCGCGCACGTTATGCGTAATCATCTTCGGCACTCCGGCACGGTTTGCGCGTTTCAATTCACTTTCATCCTGGCACTGGGCCTGACGACGCTCGCAGCGTCGGCGTTGGCCGCGCCGGTGGATGCGGACCTGCTGCTGCGCGGAGGCACGATTCATGACGGGTCGGGTGCGAAGCCGGTGGTTGGAGACGTGGTGGTTCGCGATGGGCGGATCGTGGCCGTTGGCAAGTTCACGCCGGGCAAGATCGGCCGCACGATTCAGTGCCGGGGCTTGGTCGTCGCTCCGGGGCTGATTGATGTCCACACGCACACCGACGGAACACTCAACCAACCCGGCGTTCGGCCGTGTCTGAATTACCTCATCCAAGGCTGCACCACGATGATCACGGGCAACTGCGGCGGCGGGCCGCTGGACGTGGCGAAGTTCCTTAGCGGCGTCGAGACGAATGGTGCCGGCGTGAATCTCATGGTCTTGGCTCCCCACGGCTCGATTCGCAGCAAGGTCATGGGCGGCGAGCGGCGCCCGCCGACAGGCGAGGAGTTGGAGCGGATGAAGACGTTGCTTAGCCAGGCGATGCGCGACGGCGCGTGGGGCATGTCCACGGGGCTGATTTATCCGCCCGGTTCTTACGCCGAGACCGACGAACTCATCGCGCTGGCCCGCGTCGTGGCGGCCAACGGCGGCGTTTATGTCAGCCACATCCGCGATGAAGCGGACCATCTCCTGAAAGCGGTCGAGGAGGCGATCCGCATCGGCCGCGAATCCGGCGTGTCGGTCCACATCTCTCATTTCAAGTCCATGGAGATTCCCAACTGGGGCCGCATCCGCGACGCCGCGGCCATGATCGAGAAAGCTCGCACCGAGGGGCTGAAGATCACAGCCGACCAGTATCCTTACACAGCCAATTCCTTCTCGCTGGTGAACGCGACTCTGCCCGAAGACCAAGTCCAATGGTGCAAACGAGCAGACCTCGCCAAACGCATGGCGAGCGACGCTGAGTTCGCTGCGCTGGTTCGCCGGGTGATTGCCAGCCGGCTCGGTCGTTACGAGAAGATCATGATTGCAGCCAGCAAGAAGTTCCCGGACTACGTCGGCAAGAGCCTGAAGGAAATCGCAGGCAAGGAGAAGATCGAGATAGTGGACTTGGTGCTCAAGATCGTCGCTCAGGAAGCTCCCGAAGTGGTCTGCCATTCGATGTCCGAGAAAGACGTGCGTTGGGCGATGGCGCTGCCTTGGGTGGCCACGGCTTCCGACGGCGCGGCGCGCGCGCAGAATCCCGCCGAGCATCATCACCCGCGAAACTTCGGCACCTTCGCGCGGAAGATCGGCCGCTACGCCATTCAGGACAAGGTCATCCCGTTGCCACAGGCCATTCGCAGCGCGACCGGCCTGCCCGCCGACATCTTCGGCATTCCCAAACGCGGCTACCTGCGCCCCGGTTATCACGCCGACATCGTGGTTTTCGACCCCGCCACCTACCGCGACCGCGCCACGTTCGACAAGCCACAGCAATACGCCACCGGCGTGCGCCATGTCTTCCTCGGCGGTCAAGCGGCGGTTGAGAACGGGAAGCCCAGCGCGAAACTGTTCGGTCGCGCGCTGCGACGTGGTGCCGCGGAGCAACGCCCAACCACGACCAGCGTTTCTCAGGAAAAGCAAACAGCGCTCGACTGGTTGAGCCAGCCGGAGACCGTGACGAAATTCGGCCGGATATCCGACGCGATCTGGTCGTATGCGGAGTTGGGATTGCAGGAGCGCAAATCCTCCGCGCTGCTGATCAAGACCGTGGAGGACGCCGGTTTCACGGTCAAGAAAGGGCTGGCGGACATGCCGACTTGCTTCGTGGCCAGCTACGGCTCGGGCAAGCCGGTGATCGGCATCTTGGTGGAATACGACGCCCTACCGATGCTCTCGCAAAAAGGCCGCACGCCGAAAGCCGATCCCGTGGTGGCCGGCGCTCCGGGGCATGGCTGCGGCCACAACCTCATGGCGTCCGCCGCCACAGCCGCCGCCATCGCGGTGAAGCAGGCGATGGAGAAACACAAACTCGCCGGCACGATCAAACTGTTCGGCTCGCCCGCCGAGGAGATTCTCGTCAGCCGCCCTTACATGGTCCGGGCCGGGTTGTTCAAGGACGTGGACGCGGTGATCAACAACCACGCCAGTTCGAACTTCAACACCGGCTACGGCGTCGCCGGCAGCGCGATGATCTCCGTGACCTTCCAGTTCCAAGGAAAGACCGCGCACGCCGGCGGCGCGCCGTGGAGTGGCCGCAGCGCGCTCGACGCCGTGGAGATTATGAACGTCGCCGCGAACTACCTCCGCGAACACCTGCATTTCTCCTCGCGCATGCACTACGTCATCCCCGACGGCGGCGAGGCGCCCAACGTCGTCCCCGACCGCGCGCGGGTGTGGTATTTCCTGCGCGGCTCCGACGGGAATCTGATGGAGATGTATGAGCGGCTCGTCAACTGCGCGAAGGGCGCGGCGCTCGCCACCGGCACGGAACTGGCCGAAACGCGCGTCCTCGCCGCCGCGCACCAGTCGCACCACAACAAAACGCTCGCCGAGTTGATGATGAAGAACATCGAACTCATCGGCATGCCGAAGTGGACCGAGGAAGAGCACGCTTTTGCCAAGGCGCTTCAGAAAACGCTGGGCGGCGAAACCAAGGGCATGCCGACGAAGATCGGCTCAATCGAAAAACCCGCAGCCGTGTTCACCGGCGGCGCCTCCTCCGACCACGGCGACGTGACGCTCATCACCCCCACCGCGACCATCCGTTTCCCCGGTGCCGCCACGGGCGCGCAGGGGCATCACTGGTCCACCGTGGCCTGCGGCTTCGGCTCAACGGCATGGAAAGGAGCCAACGCGGGCGCGAAAGCGATGGCGGCCTCGGCGATTGACCTGCTCACCCAGCCGGACGCGCTGGCGGCGATCCGCAAGGAGTTCGCGGCGTATTCGAAGACGCACCCCTACAAATCCTTCCTGCCCGCCAATGCCAAACCGCCGCTGGAGTTTTACGACAAGCTCATGAACCAGTATCGGCCGGCGATGGAAGCGTTTTATCTGAAAACGAGTGGAGAGACACCATGAGACACATCACAGCATGTATGACGGCGGCCGTTCTGCTGGCCGTCGGCGCTGGGGCGGAGGAACAAAAGCCGCTGGCCTTCGCCTACCGTTCATTCTGGCCGGAGTTCGGGGCGATGCGGCAGTTCAAGGAGGTGGGCGTGAACACCGTCTGCATCTTCGCCGCCAACACCGACAACTCGCTCGGCAAGCCCTACTCCAAATACCCGCCCGTCTGGCGCTGGTTCGGCAAGTATGATTTCGCCTCGCTGGACAAGCAGTATGACGACGTGCTCGCGGTTAACCCAGACGCGGAGTTCATCTGCATGATTGACCTGAACACGCCGATCTGGCTCCAGCGCCAACTGTCAGGCGCTGGACACAGCGCGGAGTGCGAGAGCTTCACCATGCTGAGTTGCGCCTGCGCCAATCCGGCGTGGCGCAAGGCGACGGCCGAGTATTTGACGACGGTCGTCAAGCATGTAGAGGCGCGCTACGGCGACCGCATCAAAGCCTATCTGCTGGCCAGCGGCCAGACCGACGAGTGGATGGACTACAGCCGCGGAGTCGCGGGCCGCGCCAAGACGCAGGCTTGGAAGGCGTGGTTGAAAGCACACGGCAAACCGGAACTGCCCGTGCCCGCGCTGGAGCGGCTCGACCGCGCGTCGTTCGAGGATTTGATCCGCGACCCGGCCACGGAGCGGGACATCGTGGATTACGCGCAGTTCACCGGCGACACCATCGTGGACACGGTGCTGGAGTTTGCGAAGAAAACGCGCGCGCTAATTCCGAAGCAGCGCCAGATCGGGATGTTCTTCGGCTACATCCTTGAGTTGACCCGCACGCGCCTGGTCTGGGCCGGCCATCTGGAGTATGAGCGGCTCTACAGTTCGCCTGACATTGATTTCTTCATCAGTCCCGGGACCTACGCCGACCGGCCAATGGGCGGCGGCAGCGGCCTCATGGTGCCCAACGCGACGCGGCGTCTCGACGGGAAAGGCTTCCTCCACGAGATAGACCACCGCACACCGACCTACAACGTCCATCTGGACGAGTTTGTCTCCATCGGCTGGATGTTCCCTTGGAAGGACCAGGCGGAGACCGACGCCGGGTTGAAGCGCGAGTTTGCGCTGGCCATCATTAACCAGACTTCGCTGTGGTGTTTCGACATGTGGGGCGGTGTGTTCAAGACGCCGGAGACCATGAAGCTGGTCGCGCAGAGCAAGAAGCTGTGGGATCAATATGGCGCCATGCCACTGAAGAGCCGCGCGGAGGTCGCGCTCGTGGTGGACCCGCAGAGCACGCGCTACATCAACGACCAGAACGCCATCGTGCCGCAGATCTACCAAGGCACGCGCAACAAACTGAATCGTCTCGGCGCGCCGTTCGAGGTCTTCTCATTCAACGATCTGTCGCGCGCCGACCTCGCTCAATACCGCCTGTTCGTCTTCCCCGGCCTCTTCGAGATCACGCCGGAGAAGATGGACGTGCTCCGCAAACACGTCCTGCACGGCAACCGCACCGCGCTCTTCCTCTATGCGCCGGGCATCAGTGACAGCAAGAGCCTCGACCCCGCGCGCGTGAAGGCGCTGACCGGCACCGCGTTCAAGACGCCCGGCGTCAGCACCGTGCAGCATGACGACTGGAAGGCGGTCTATGTTGGCAGCTACACAGACCTGACCCCGGCAACGTTGAAGAAGTCGGCGCGGGAGGTCGGCGTCACGATCTATTGCGAGGACGAGGTTCCCGTCTATGCCAACGAGCGGCTCGTGACGGTCCATACGGCGCAGGGCGGCGAGAAGACCATCACGCTGCCCGTGGACTGCCGGCAGGTTCGCGAACTCTACACCGGCCAGACCGTGACGGTGAAAGCACAGCAGTTCCGTTACACGTTCAAGACACCCGACACCGCGTTGTTTGAACTGATTTGGTAAAGCCCAAAGGAAGGCAAGACATGACCTCGCTTCCTCTCTTCAAGCTGGCCGGCATTGTCGCCTGCCTGCTCTCCGCGCTGTCCGTGGTCGGCTCGGATGCGCCCGCGCCGCCGCTGGAGAAGTCGGGTTGGCGGCTGACCTTTCACGATGAGTTCGATGGCCCCAAGCTGAATGACATGTATTGGTTCTCCGCCTATCGTTCGGGGCGGAAGGAGTATTTCAAGCGGATCGGCAAAGAGAGCCGCTGGGTGGACCAGAACGCGCACTATGTTTTTGCGGATGGCATCCTGAAGTTGCGGATTGACGAGACGCTGCCGTTCCGTCCACACAAAGGCGTCCGTTGTGTCAGTTGCATCCAGACCTCCGACCATCGTTTCGGCGCCACCACGAACGAATTCCAAATCCTGGACAAGTTTGCGCAGAAATACGGCTGGTTTGAAATCCGGTGCCGGATGCCCAAGGGATCGGGACTGCACAGTGCGTTCTGGCTGCATCAGCACGACCCGACAAAACAGGAATACACCCCGGACGGACGGCGGCGCATGCTCGGTGAAGGCGTGGTCGAGATTGATATCTTCGAGCAGTTGGGCAAGAAAGTGGACAGCCGCATCATTGACTTCAATGTCCACTTCACCAAGACCGGCGCCTGCTAATACAAAATGGATTTCGACCCTTCCAAGGAGTTTCACGTCTGGGCGCTGGAGTGGGCGGAAGGAGAACTGAACTGGCACCTCGACGGCCGGAAGATTCACACTTATAAAGGCGAGACGCCGCAGGAAAAGATGTTCGTCCTGCTGGCGCTCTTTCAGGGTGCCGCACCGGGCTGGGTCGGGCCAACCGACCCGGACATGCCGTATCCGCGTGATTTTGAAGTTGATTATGTGCGCGTCTATGCGCGCGACGCAAAGGACAGATCGGAACCATCCCATCGCAAGGACGTGAAATAATGAAACGAATGCTGCTGACACCGCTGTTGTTTCTGGATCTTCTGCTCTCGCCCCTTTGCGGTGCGACGACGCCTGATTCTGCGCTGCTTCTCCGGCTGCCACTGGACGAAGGCGTCGGCACGCTGGCCGCCGACCGCTCGGCCAACCAACTGGAAGCCGAACTTACCAACGTGCAGTGGGCGAAGGGCGCCTTCGGGACCGCCGCCCGGTTCGGCGGCACGAACGCGTTCATTGATCTGCCGCCCATTCCGGCCTTGAACGGCGCGACGCAGTTCACCCTCTCGGTCTGGGCCACGTGGGAAGGCACAGGCCGCTATCCCAATCTCCTCACCACGCACACGTGGAGTCCCGGCGGCCTGATGCTCTTCGTTCACGACAACTCCTGTTCGTTTCGCATGGGGCGTCCCGGCCACCGCGCGGGCGCGTCCGGCAACGGCTGGACCGAAACGAGCGCTTCATTGCTGAACGCGCTTCCGCTGCGGCAGTGGACGCACCTCTGCGTCGTCTTCGCGATGCCCGACATCGCCACCTATGTAAACGGCAAAGCTGTCGCCAAGAGAAAATGGTCCTACCCGGTCCAGGCGGACGGCCTTCGCATCGGCTGCTGGGCCGGCCCCGTCTGCCACAATGGCTTGATCAGCGACGTGCGAATCTACGGACGCGCGCTCGCCGCGCCGGAAGTGGACGCACTGGCCCATGATCCTGCGCGCGCCAGCGCCGGCTACACGCTGGTGGATGAATCCAAGGCCGCGCCGCCCCCTGCGGCGACGTTTGAGAACCGCCGCGCGACGCTCGCGATTGATGCGCGAGGTCGCATCACCTCGCTCCGCTGCAAAGCATCGCGCCGCGAACTGCTGGTTCGCCCGCAGGAACTGGTTTCCGCCCGGCTGAAGGACGGACGCCAGATCATCGCACGCAAAGCCTCCTTCAAGGGCGGCGCGCTGACTTTCGAATTCTCGCGCGGCCAAGGCGCGGCGGTGCTGGCTGTGGACACCCGCAAGGATCACTTCACCTTCACGATCCGATCGCTGACCGTGCCCGATGTCGCCGCGCTCACGTTCTTCAACGTGCCGGTGGCCGCCGCGACGCATCGCGGTGGCATGGCCAACATGCTTTCGGACGACGACGATGCCGTCTGTCTGCGCGGATACGACCTGCCGGTCGAAATGGCGGTCAGCGGCAACCCTGCCGGATTGCGGGTCTGGACCACCGCGGAACACGGTCCCACCGGCTGGCGCGCGGGTCTGGCCGCCGGCCCCAAGAAGGAGATGCCCGCGATCCTGCGCGCCATGGCGGTTGACGCCGGCGTGCCCGTCTCAAAACTGGGCGGCCCGTGGTCGCTGGGCGCGGAGGCTAACCGCGGTTCCTATCTATTCGCGGACCTGTCGCTCGCCTCGGTGGACGAGTGGATCGAACTGGCGCGTCGCGGCGGGTTCACCCACATCCACATTCACGGCTGGTGGAGCACGCTCGGTCATTATGGTGTCAACACGAACCACTTTCCGAACGGTCTCGCGGACATGAAGGCCACCGTCGCCCGCATCCACGCGGCGGGCCTGAAGGCCGGCATTCACACGCTCACGGCCTGCATTGACCCGCGCGACGCATGGGTGACGCCCGAAGCCAGTCCGCACCTGATCGCCGCCGCGTCCTACACGCTAGCGCAGCCCATGTCGCCGACCAACACGGTGATCTACGTGAACGAGAAACCGTCGGCCCACCACGATGTCGTCTTCACCTACACGGGCAACGGCAACGCCATTCGCATCGGCACGGAGATCGTGCAATACAGCGAAGTCCACTCCGAGCCGCCATATGCGTTCGCGAAATGCCAGCGCGGCGCGTTCAAAACCCGTCCGTCGGCCCACGCGGCCGGCGACCGCGCCGATTACCTGCAACAGCGTTACATCGCGTTCTATCCCGAACCCGGCTCGCCGCTGGCCGACGAACTGGCGGAGCACATCGCGACCGTCTTCAACACCTGCCAGCTTGACCAGATTTACTTTGACGGCTCCGAGGGCATGATGAGCCGCTACGGCATTGACTACATGCGGCACGCGATTTTCAAACGTCTGCGCGGCGAGGTGCTGGTCGAGGCCAGTGAATGGGGCACACACAACTGGTGGTTCCATTCGCGGCTCGGCGCGTGGGATCATTCCGTCTGGGCTGCCAAGCGATTCCACGACCTGCACATCGTTTCCGACGCAAAGTTCCGCGACACCGATTTACTCGAACCGCAATTGGGCTGGTGGGCACCGCGCGGACCGACCAAGCAGGCGCGCGGCCATTTCCTGGACGAGATGGAATACTTCGCGGCCAAGAATCTCGGCCTCGACGGCGCCATGTCAATCCAAGGCGTGAACGTCTCGCGGCAACCGCTGAACTTCCACACCGAGAAACAAATGACCGTCCTCGGTTGGTATGAGCGTCTGCGATTGGCGCGTTACTTCGACACACAGACCGTCGCGCGCGTGGCGGTGCCCGGCGACGAATTTCGCCTGCGGCAGAACCGCGACGGCGCGTGGAAGTTCACACCCGTCAACATGTCCGCCCATCGCATCAGCGCGCTCGGCAACGGCTCCGAACGCTGGACGAGCCAGAATCCGTTCGCGGAGCAGCCGTTGGCCGCCCGCATCGAGGCGCTCTACGCCGTCGAGCCTTACGACAGCCCGAAACGCATCTGCGTAACGGGTTATGCCGACCTCGCCGCGTTTCAGCAGACCACCAGTTCGGCGGCCGTGTCCCTCCGTCTGGAGGAAGCAGCCGGCGAGTCCCAAGGCGGCGGACGCAACCTGCGGCTGCGTGCGAACAACAAAGGCTCGGAGCGCCACGGCGCCTGGGCCAAGGCGGGCCTCGTCTTCGCGGCCCCTTACCGCAGTTTCTTCGGCACCGGCGCGCTGGGCGTGTGGGTCAAGGGTGACGGCAAAGGCGCTCTGCTGAACATCCAACTCGGCAGCCCGCGCGAATACATGCACGGGCTTTCAGATCACTACGTGACCCTCAATTTCACAGGCTGGCGGTATGTCGAACTCCTCATGCGCGAACGCGACGTGGAACAGATGTCCAATTACCAGTGGCCGTATGGCAGAGGTTATGATATTTACCGCACCGGTCTGGACATGGCCCACATTTCCACCTTCAACCTTTACCTCAACGACCTGCCGCCCGGTGAAAGCACGGAAGTGGTCGTCAGCCCCATCATGGCGCTCGCCGTCCAACCCGCCGAATTGAAGAACCCGGCGCTCACCGTCAACGGCCGGACGCTGACGGTGCCGGCCACGTTGAAGTCCGGCGACTTCTTGGAAGTCGATCCAGACGGCGACTGCGCACATTATGACGACAAAGGCGACCTGTTGGCAAAGGTCCGCCTCGCCAAAGCGACGGACTGGCCCGTGCTGCGGCCCGGCGAAAACACGGTCGCGTTCGATTGCGAGAAACCGCCCGGCGTGAGCGCCCGCGCCGAGGTGACCCTCAGCGCCTACGGCGCGCCGTTCGGCACGCCCAACCCGCGCCGCAAGGTCGCTTGGAAACACCTGGCGCGCGAATATGAGATGCCTCGCTGGATCACCTCGCCCGACCGCGGCGACAGCGCCTGGGACTTGGCCGTCCGGCCGGGGGAGAAAGCCCATTTGGAAATCGAACTCAGCGGCGGCATGGACACGCCCGTCCTGACCGTGAACGGACACGCACTGCGTTTCCCCGTCGTGCTGAAACCCGGCGAGAAGCTGGCCTGTCGCGGCCAGCGTCACTGGATCGTCGTGGACGCCAACCGCGCCACCATCGCGCAAGGCGACCTCGCCGCCGCGCCGCCCGTTCTGAAGGGCGGACTGAATCGCATTTCGTTCACCTGCGCCGCACCCGACCGCGCGCTGGTCAAACTCGTCAAGGTTTACGCGCAATGAGACTCACGAAACTGATATTCAGCAAGAACACGTGAGGACATCCTGACGATGAAATCATACACCACGAAGATCGGTAACCCGATAACACCAGCCAGAAATCTCGCCATGCTGCGCCTTCTGTCGCTTTTCAGCGTGGGGGCGCTCCTCCACACTGTCTTGGCGGGAATGGCAATAGCTGCTGAATCATCCGCCGCGCCACAGCAGATCGCACGCTATGTTGCCATTGATAATGTCTGCGCGTGGCCTCAACTCGCCGTGCTCCGCGACGGCACCATCGCGGCCATCCTTCATAACCAGCCAGCGCACGGCCTGCGTGAGGGCGATGTCGAATGTTGGACCAGCGCCAATGGGGAGTTTTGGTCCAAGGCCGGCACGCCCACCCAGCACGAACCGAACACCATCCGGATGAACCACGCCGCCGGCCTCGCGAAGAACGGCGACCTGATCGTGCTCTGCTCCGGCTGGACCAATGAGCAGCAGCCGGGGCGTCCGAAGCAGAAGCCTTTCCGTGATGCCACACTGCGTCCTCTCGTCTGCCGCTCCAGCGATGGCGGGCGCACGTGGACGCGGAGCACGGAGTTTCCTGTGGCGGAAAAGAGCCAGTTCATTCCCTTTGGCCCCATTGCAGCGGGCGAGGATGGTGTGCTGCACGCCTCTTGTTACGCGAACCGCAGCGCGTGGCACTTCCGCAGCAACGACGACGGCCGAACGTGGCAGCCCACGGCCGTCATCGCGCCGGGGTATAACGAGACCTCGCTCCTCCGCCTCGGCGGCAAGCGCTGGCTGGCGGCCGCACGCTTGGAGAGCACGGACTTGTTCCGTTCCGACGACGACGGCGCGACTTGGCAGGGGCCACAACCCGTGACCGGACGCAGTGAACTCAACGGTCACCTCGCACGCCTCAAGGACGGCCGCTTGTTGCTGAGCTACGGCAATCGCGTCAAAGGCCAGTATGGCGTGATGGCGAAGCTGAGCAGCGATGAGGGCAAGTCCTGGAGCGAGCCGATCCGACTCGCCCACACGCTCTCCGGCGATTGCGGTTACCCGAGCAGCGTGCAGCGGGCAGACGGAAAGATCGTGACCGCCTACTACGCAAAGAGCGCAGAGAATCATCATCGCTACCACATGGGCGTCGCGATTTGGGAGCCACCAGCGCGATGAACCGTCTGTAATGTCCATGACACTCAAGGATTCATCCGTCATCACGCTCCTGCTTCGCGCGTTTGCTCTCTTTCTCTGCACCTTCTCCAGCCTGCACGCCGCAGAGTTCCGCGCTGCCGCGGTCAAGGTGGACATCACGCCGTCCACGCCGCAGATGCTGCGCGGCTACAGTCCGCGCATGTCCACCAAGGTGCATGACCGGATTTATCACCGCATCGTCGCGCTCGACGACGGCACGACCTCGTTCGTCCTCATTTCCTCCGATCTCTGCTCGCTCTCGCCCGCCTATTGCGACCGCGTGACCGGCGATCTTGCCAGGAATCTCGGCCTGCCACCGGAAAACATCTGGTGGTCCATTACCCACACGCATTCATCGCCCTACGTCGGCCCGCCCGGCATTCCCGGCCTGCTCATGACCAACCGTTTCCAGTTTCGCATGGATGAAACCTACACGGCTCTTGTGGAGAAACGCCTTGTGAATGGCGTCCGGCAGGCCCGACAGAAGCTTGAGCCGGCCAAACTCGGCGTCGGCCGGGGTTACGCGGAGGCCAACATCAACCGCCGCGCCCGCGACGCCGACGGTCAGGCGCGTCTCGGCATGAATCCCTCCGCGCCGGTGGATCGCCGCATCGGCCTGCTTCGCCTCGACAAGGCCGATGGCGTGCCTTTGGCCCTCATCGCCAATTACGCCATGCACGCCACCGTGTTAGGCGCCAGCAACACCGTTGTCAGTGCCGATGCGCCCGGTATCGTCGCCGAATACGTCGAGGAAAAGACCGGCGCCCCCATGCTCTATCTCAACGGCGCCGCCGGCAACATCGCTCCGATTTACAGCACACGCCCCCCAGCCGAGATCAGGCTTCTCAATCAGTTCAAAGTCCTGCTGGGCGATCCCATCCTTGATGCCAACCGCCGCCTGCGCGCCACCTCCGCCGAGGTGAAACTGCGCGCCTCTCGCATCATTCTCGAAACCCCGAAACGCCCCGGCCTCAAGTGGTCGGACGAACTCAAGGACTACCTTCGCGTTTCCAAAGACGGCGTGGAAACCCTGCTCGTGCCGCTCCGTTTCCTGCGCGTCAACGACGACACCGTCATCTGGAGCGCGCCCATGGAGTTGTTCTGCGAAATCTCCAACGACATCCGCGACCGTTCGCCTTTTGCCAACACATTCTACGTCGGCTACACCAACGGCACCTTCGGTTACCTGCCGACCGAACAGGAGTTTCTCGCCGGTGGCTACGAACCCGCCACCTCTTTCTTCACCGCCTCCGCCGCCGGCCATCTCAGCGCGGCCGTCAACCGCCACCTGCGCGAAATCCACGCCGCCAAGGATTGAAGCGCCTACACCTTATGCCCGCCATTACCCGCCTCCTCATGGCCAGCCTATGGCTGGCTGCGTTTTCCCTCGCCAGCGCCGAAGTCGTGCGCGTGGAGATCACCCAACGTTCCGACGTGGGCGCCACGGGTTACGAGCAGATTGTCGGCCGGCTGCACTTCGAGATTGACCCGGCGCATCCGCGCAACCGCATCATCGCCGATGCCGATCTGGCACCGACAAACGCGGCGGGGCGCGTGGCGTTCTCCTCCGATCTCCGCATCCTGAAACCCAAGGAGGCCGGGCGCAGCAACGGCGCGGCTTGGGTGGAGATACCCAACCGGGGCGGCAAGAGCGGCCTGAACAATTTCATCACCAAGCACGGCTTTACGGTCATGCAAGTCGGCTGGGAGTTCGACGTGCCAGCACAAGGCGACAAGATGCGCATCAAGGTGCCCGCGGCGCGGGAAAAGGACGGCACACCGATTCGCGGCGTGGTGCGCGCCGCGTTCACGCCAGACAAACGTTTGGAGCAGGTCACCGTGAGCGATCTGGCGGATTATCCGCCCGTGGATGCCGCCGGACCGGACAGCCGGCTGATTGTGCGGACGGCCACGGCGTTTCCCGTCGGCAAGGAACTGCCGCGCAGCCAATGGCGGCTGGAAGGCCAGCGCGTGAAGCTGGAGAGCGGTTTCGAGCCGGGCAAGACGTATGAGATTTCCTACCTCGCGGAGAACCCGCCGGTGGCGGGCATGGGCCTCGCGGCGATCCGCGATGCGGTGGCGTGGCTGAAGCACGACGCCGGCTCGCCGGCCCCGGTGCGCCACGCCTACGCGTTTGGCTCCTCGCAATGCGGCCGGCTCCTGCGCGAGTTTGTCTATCTCGGTTTCAACACCGACGAGCAGGGCCGGCAGGCGCTGGATGGCGTGATGGCGAACGTCGCCGGCGCGGGCCGGCTGGACATCAACCGCCGCTGGTCGGCGCCGCGCAAGGTTGCCGCCTACGAGACCGCATCCTATCCCTTCACTGACACCGCGCAGAAGGATCCCGTCACTGGGATCAAGGAAGGTGTGCAGGACAACCCGCGCGTGACACACAGGCCGAAGGTTTTCTACATGAACACGGCGGCGGAATACTGGGGCGCGGGCCGCGTGGCGGGCTTATCGCACACCAGCCCCGACGGCAAGCGCGACGTTTCGCTGCCGGACAACGTGCGGGCCTATTTCTTTGCCGGCACGCAGCACGGGGCGGCATCATTCCCGCCCACGGCTCCGGCGAAGGACGGTCAACTCGCGAACCCTGTCAACGCCAGCCCCGTCGTCACCGCCCTGCGCCTCGCGATGCATCGCTGGGTCGCCGAAGGCACACTGCCGCCGCCGAGCGCCTATCCCAAGCTCAGCGACGGCACGCTGGTGCCTGTGGCGAAAGTTCGCTTCCCAGCCCTGCCGGGAATCTCATCGCCCCGGAGCGCGACGGGCGGGCCACGCCTGCGAAATCCGAATTGGCCGCCCGGCGCGGGCGCCGGCGCGATGCTGCCGCTGCTGGTGCCGCAGGTGGATGCGGATGGCAACGACCTCGCGGGCATCCAGATGCCGGATGTCAGCGTGCCTCTGGGCACCTGCACCGGCTGGGTGTTTCGTCCCGCCTCGATGGGCGCGCCGCACGAGATGATGCCGTTGCGCGGATTCTGGCTTCCGTTCGCCGCCACGCGCGAGCAACGGGAGCAGGCCGGCGACCCGCGTCCGTCGCTCAGCGAGCGTTACGCTTCCAAGGAAGCCTGGCTGGCGCGCGTGAGCGACGCCTTGCAGCAACTCATCAAACAAGGCTACCTCCAAGCCGAAGACATCGAACCCTTGCAGAAGCAGGCAGCCGTCCGCTGGGATTGGGTCACGAAACGAAAGCCCTTGTGATCCGCCAGACTGCGACTTGAAGAAACAGACAAGGCCCGCAAGGCGACGTCAGCGCCGCCGATCTCAGCTTCGCCATCGGCGGCACCAGCGCCAACAGCAACACCGTTCAACCCCTCGACGAGACCGCCGACCAAGCCGCCATCATCGCGAAGATCAACGAATTGATTCAGGCGCTGAGGAGATGACGTCGCAACAACAGGGGTTTCGACTCGACCGTTCTCATCTAATCGGTTAAGGACTACGCGGAGCAAGTGACTAGTGCTCGTGTAGCTAACAGGAAGCTTCACCAAAGGAAGCAACAATGCACCCATTTGAAAATATTCTCAGCGTCGCGGCGGAAGACATCGAGTTCGAATTGCGCGGGGGTGGGGCCGTGTCTTGGACAGATTTTCTGCTGAATCCCCGACGACTGCGGGGGAGCGATTTCTTGATGCGGTGGTCGCAAGGGGTTTGGAGCGAAGAGCGTTTGATTCAGGCTGTGAACGAAACCGGCCGCTATGTCGCCTTCCCATATGGTCCCAGTGGGGTCGCGCCAGATAACGATGTGCGCGCGTTCGAGCTGTATTTCGAACGACTGGAGAAGGCTGGGCTTAGCAAGATCAAGCGTCCGGACATTCTGATCTTTCGCAAGAGCGATGAAGCCAGAGTGCAGCGCACGGTGAATGAACTTGGCGGGATCACAGAACTGCCCTTCACTTCTGAAGACGATCAGCGCATGAAGGAGTTGCTGTCACGCGCTGTCTTGGCGGTGGAGTGTGAGAACAGCCTTTGGCGTGCAAAGCAAATGCCCGCTTTCGGCGTGGAACTCAAGCCGCAGAAACGTTTGGGCGGCAAGCTTGGCATGACCAAGACTGCCGTTTTGCCGACGGTTATTCTGAAAGAGGAAGATCGTGCTCCTCTGCACGAATGGCAGAAAAAGTGGAAGCCGCCCATTCACATCTGGCATGTGTTCTACGACTTGGCGTTTGGATTGGCTTTTGACAAGGCCGAGGATCTCATCCGAAGCGGGCAGATCGCGCCGACCGAACAAGTGTTTCAAGCTCCGGGTGGCGTAACGACGAAGAAAGTCATCTACAAAATCTATTATCACCACGCCTACCCTCTCGGTAATTCGGAGCAGGAACCGACCTTGGTTGCCGACCACATCACGGATAAAAATGGCCACATCCTGCCCTACGTGAAGTTCCAAGGTGGCCGCTTGCGGCTCGGTCCGGCCGCGCTGACAACACTCAATGAAGCCGCGCGTGAGGCGAGGGCGTAAGAGGTATGATCTTGCCGTTCAACAAACTGCCAACTGCGGGGCCGGCGCGAGAAGCACTTCGCCAGAAGGGGCAGTTTTGGACGCCGGACTGGGTTGCCCAAGGAATGGTCGCGTATGTCGTGGACGGAGACTGCGACGAGGTTTTTGATCCAGCCGTTGGGGCCGGCGCGTTTTTCCGGGCCGCGAAGCAAATCGCGAAAGAGACGGGGCGCTCGATCAGATTTCACGGAACAGAAATTGACCCGGCGGCGTTGGAGCAAGCCGTTCACAATGAACTGTCTGCGGCCGACCTTGCCGACGTGCAGGTTCGCGATTTTGTGCTGAACCCTCCGTCCGGTCCTTTGCCAGCCATCGTCGCCAATCCGCCCTACATCCGACACCACCGCCTTGGCTGCGAGGTCAAAGCCAAGTTGCGCACTTTCGCCGTGAAGCTTATTGGCAGGCCGCTCGACGGCCGGGCGGGCATCCATGTTTATTTTCTGCTTCGCGCGCTGCAATTGCTGAAACGCGAGGGACGGCTCGCTTTCATTATGTCGGCCGACACGTGCGAGGGTGTCTTTGCTCCAACGCTTTGGAACTGGATCACGCGGAATTATTGCCTCGATGCGATCCTGACGTTTGCCCCGGAAGCATCGCCATTTCCTGGTGTGGATACCAACGCCATCGTATTCATGATTCGCAACGCGAAGCCCGCGTCTCATTTTTTGTGGGCGAAGTGCAACGCCGCGCGATGCGATGGATTCAGGCAATGGGCTTTGGCGGGGTTCAAAGGCCGCTCCAGTGAAGTCCTGACCATCTACCGCCGGTCAGTGGCAGAGGGACTCGCAACAGGTTTTTCCAGGGAGCCGGGAACGATTGACGCCAACGCGCCAAGACTTGGAGACTTCGCTAAGGTGCTTCGCGGCATTGCCACGGGTTTCAATGAGTTCTTCTTCCTGACGCGAAGCCAAGCTGCATCGCTGCGTATTCCCAATGAGTTTTTGATTCCTGCTGTCGGTCGGACACGCGATGTGGCGGGAGAGGAAATCACCAGCAAGACATTGGACGCTCTTGATGCGGCGGGGCGGCCAACGCTTCTGTTTTCCCCCGATGGCCGACCGCTTGATGCGTTTCCCAAAGCTGTTCGAGAATACTTGAGACGCGGGGAAGAAATGGGGCTGCCCAAGCGGCCTCTGATCGCCTCGCGCCAGCCTTGGTATAAAATGGAAACGCGCCAGCCGCCTCCGTTCCTGTTCGCCTATTTGGGGCGGCGAAACGCGCGCTTCATCAGGAACCAAGCGGGGATACTTCCCCTGACGGGCTTCTTGTGTGTCTATCCGCGCAGCAATGAGCCAGAGCTTGTTGACAGACTCGGGGAAGCCTTGCGCCATCCGGAAACCATCGCAAACCTACGACTGGTAGGCAAGAGCTATGGACAGGGGTGCATAAAAGTCGAGCCGCGTGCGCTGGAGCGGCTGCCTCTGGCATCGGCCGTGACAATGGAGTCGGAGATCGAAACCTTCAGCTACGCGTTGCCCTTGGAATTCGTCGGCTCGGAGACACCGGAACCTGCGCTGCTGGTTCGCGAGCGACATGGGAAGCGCTATGTCGCACGACAAGACTCTGGAGGCAGACACAAGAAGCGAGCGGCGAATTAGTCGTCGGGACGGGTTCCTGATTCTTGACGGATTTATTGCCGGCCACCGGCTGGTCACGTAGATTTTGCGGAGGTCAGTGATGTCAGCAGTTATCCTCACGCCCACATCCACACGGACGCGATTGTTTATCCATTACCACGGGCCTGTCGAATCTGGTAGAGTCTGCGACTCAAAGACGAGCCATGAAAACATCCTTCCTTCCGTTGTTCTGTCTCCTGTTCTTGCTGGCCGATTTGCACTCCGCCGAACTGGCGAGGGACGGCGCGACCCGCTGGAAGATCGTCCTGCCTGACGAAGCGACGATGGTCGAGAAGACGGCCGCGCGTGAATTGGCCGAGCATTTGAAGCTCGTCACCGGAGCCGAGTTCCTGACGATTGCCGAAAAGGACGCGCCCGCTGGCGGGAAGTCGTTGATCTTCGTTGGCAACACGACGAAGGCGCCGAAGAAGAACTACAAGTTCGACGAAATCCTGATCAAAATGGACCGCGGGAACCCGATCCTGGCGGGGCATCCGAGGCGAGGCTGCCTGTATGCGGTCTATTCGTTCCTGCAGGATGTCGTCGGCGTTCGCTGGTGGACGCCCGAAGACACGTTCATCCCGAAGAAGCCACGGCTGCTCGTCGCGGACAGTCTGCATGTTTCCTACGCGCCCCAGATGGTCTCGCGGGAGATGTATCATCGGGACGCCCAGCCGGGTGTTTTCTCCGCGCGCATGAAGGGCAACGGCGGCATCGCCCCGGAATACGGCGGCGCGGTGCGGATCATCAACTTCGTCCACTCGTTCTACAAGTATCTGCCGCCCGAAAAGTATTTCGACGCGCATCCGGACTGGTATTCGGAGATCAACGGCAAACGCAAACACGAGCACGCGCAGCTTTGCCTGACCAACGAGGCGATGACGCGGGAGTTGATCAAGAGCGTCCTGGAGACGCTGCGGAAGAATCCCGACGCGAAGATGATTGACGTCTCGCAGAACGACTGGCACGGCTGCTGCACCTGCGCCAAGTGCAAGGCGATAGACGATGCGGAGGGAAGCCACGCAGGCACGCTCGTGTTGATGCTCAACAAAGTCGCCGAGGCGGTCGAGAAGGAGTTTCCGGACGTGCTGGTCGAATCGCTGGCGTATCAATACACCCGCAAGCCGCCCAAGACTCTCAAGCCGCGCGACAACGTTCTGATCCGGCTTTGCACGATTGAGTGTTCCTACATCCAGCCGCTCAACGGTCCGCAGAACCGGAAGTTCGCCGCGGACATGGAAGGCTGGAGCAAGCTGGCCAAGCACCTGTTCATCTGGGATTACACGACCAACTACAACGACTACCTGGGGCCGCATCCCAACCTGCGCGTGCTCGCCCCGAACGTCCGCTATTTCATCAAGCACGGCGCCATCGGCCTGTTTGAAGAGGGAGAAGGCGACGACTTCTGCGAACTGAAAAACTGGCTGCTCCTGCGCGTGATGTGGGAACCGCGCCTCGACGCCAACAAGCTGATCGCCGAGTTCGTGCGCGGCTACTACGGCGAAGCGGTCGCGCCGCTCATCAAGCGGTATTGGGACATCCTGATCGCGAAGGCGGAGAAGGAGAAGATTTATCTCGGCTGCTTCGGCATGAACTCGGCGAAGTGGATTGATCTGGCGACACTCAACCAGGTCACCGAAGTCATGAACAAGGCCGTCGAGACAGCGACGAGAGTTTGCGGCCCCGATTCCGCGGAACTGCGCCGGCTGCGGAAGTCCAAGATGGGCGTGGATCTCGTCTGGCTGAGCCGATACTACCCGCTCCGCTGCGAGGCGCGCGAAAAGAAGCTGCCGTTCCTCGGCCCGAAAGACCCGCTCAAGGCGGCGGAGGAGTTCGCGCAGCTCTGCAAACGGTTCAAGACGAAGGCGGCGATGATTTCGCAGGAGAAGAACCTCGGCGTGTATCTGGAAGGCCTGCGGGCGGGATTCCTCGCGCAGAGCAATCCACCCGACATGTGCAAGGGTCTGCCGGAAGACAGTTGGCTCGTCTTCGACGCCCTGTCGTTCCGCAACTTCCGCGATGCCGCGACGGTGATCAGCGATCCCCAAGCGTGGAACGGCAAGAGCGTCCGCATGGGGACGAAGGTGGACTGGAACACCAGCTACACCCCGCCGGTTCGCGGGAAGTATCGCATCCTCGCTTCCCTGCGTTGCGAGGGAACCATCAAGAAAGGCAAACTCGGTTCGTGGGGCGTCTATGACGCTCAGGGCAAGAAATCGCTCAAGACCATGGTTCTCAACGCGAAGGATTTCGCGACCGAAGACGGCTCGTTCGACAAGAAGTTCCGGTGGATTGATCTGGGCACTGTTGATTTCGTTCCCGGCGCATACTTCTGGTTCGCCCACGGACACAGCCCCGAACTGGACGCTATCTTTGTTGACCGTGTCGTGCTCATCGAAGCGAAGTGAACTGACCGCCTCGCGCTCCAGCCGCTAACCGCATCCACACGGACGCGATTCTTGTCCATTTACCGCGAGGCGGTCGCGTTGCATACTCGCACCAACATCAGGAGCACCCGATATGAAACACAACACCGCATGGATGATGGCAGCGACGCTCGCACTCGCCACCGCGACTTCGGCCCAGATCATTGACACCTCCGAGACACGCGTGCAGACCACGCTCGATCCGAAGATGAAACGGATCGGCACTATCGAGCCGCGGAGCGTTGGCGAGATTGGCGGGCAGAACTGGTCCATCGGCTGCGAGACGATCGATCGCGATTTCACCAACTGGGATTCCTACAAGGACTATCTCGTGCCACTCGGCATCAAACTGATCCGGCTGCAAGGCGGCTGGGCCAAGTGTGAGCGCGACCAGGGCAAATACGATTGGCGCTGGCTCGACCGCATCATTGACGATGCGCGCAGCCGCGGGTTGGAGATCATCCTCCAGACCAACTACGGCAACCCGATCTATCCCGGCGGCGGCAGCCGGCATCTGTCCGGAGGTTTTCCGACTTCCGAGGAAGCGCTTGCGGCGTGGGACAAGTGGGTCGAGGCGATGGCGACGCGCTACAAAGGCAAGGTGCGCGATTGGGAGATGTGGAACGAGCCGAACAACAACAAGGCGCACACGCCCGAACTGACTGCCGACTTCGACATCCGAACGGCGGAGATCATCAAGCGCGTGATTCCCGACGCGCGCATCGCTGGCGCGGTGTTGAACTCTCCCGCGTTGGCTTACGCGGAGGGCTGGTTGAAACGCGTGGCGGAAAAGCAAAAACAGTCGCTCTTCACCTGGTTCATCTATCACGCCTACACGCGCAACCCCGACGAGAAACATTACGAGGAGGTCGAGAAACTCAAGGCGTTACTCCAGCAGTATGCGCCAACGATCAAGCCATGGCAGGGTGAGGCCGGCACACAGTCGGAGTTCTGTCTCGGCGGTGCGTTGTGCAAGTATCCGTGGACCGAACTGACACAAGCGAAGTGGCAGGCGCGGCGGATGCTCGGCGACCTCGGCCACGACGTCGAGTCGTTGGTCTTCTCCATGGCCGACCTCGATTACAACCGTTGGGACGGCTACAGGCTCGGCGACATGGACCGTTACGGGCTGGTCAAGACCGACAAGCAATACCGGCTGCTCAAGGTGAAAATCGCTTACTACGCCGTGCAGAACCTCGTCGCGATCTTCGACGACACGCTCGTGCGCGTGCCGGATTATCCGTGCGAAGTCCAGTGCGAGAAAGCAACGGCCTTCTACGCCTACAAGAACACGCAGAGCGGCCAGCAGGTGCTCGTGTTCTGGGACAAGAGCGCCGTGCCATCCAACCAAAACGACACCGTGCCCGCGATGTTCACCATCGCCAAAGGTTCCTTCACCGAGCCAGTCTGGGTGGACCTGATCACCGGCGGCATCCACGAGATTCCGGCGGCGAAGATCGCGCGCGACGGCGAAAAGCTGATCTTCAAAGACATCCCGATCTATGACGCGCCCGCGCTCATCGCCGACAAGAGTCTGGTGATGAAATAGCGGGCCGCGCGCATCCGCGCTCGGCAACGCCGTCATCCGCATCCAGTGCGACGCCGTCTCCGGCGCGGACCATTACGTCTTCCGCGGCAAAGTCCTCACCGTGGACACCAAGTTCCGTTACCTCGGCTCCTCCAGCAATCCCGACTACAACGCCGAAGAGATGCCGGCGGGCAAAACCGTCGAAGTCCAAGTCGTCGCCGCCAACGCCGAAGGCGCCCAAGGCCCCGCCGGCACTGCAGCCAGTGTGGTGGTGACATAGAGCAACTTTGCTGGTAAGAAACCCGACAGGAGGAAACAACTATGATTCGTTCTTATCTTAAAGTAGCCGTAACGACGCTCATACTCGCGACAAGCGCGATGATCTATGCGCAGGACGCGTTACCCAACGATTCAGCATGGTCGGCAGGCGTTGACCTCATGCGCTTGATTGATCCGGCGAAAGATCGATTAGAGGGCCAGTGGAGTAAACAGGAAGCAAAGTTAATTACTGCCGGAGACTCCGCGCGTTCCAAATTGCAGATTCCCTTCCATCCGCCAAAGGAATATGATTTTCGCACGGTTTTCACTCGTGCAAGCAACACCGCTTTGGTCATACAAATCTTCTCCCAGAGTGAGCATGTCGGAATGTGGCTCATGGAGAATGGTTATTTGGGTTTTGCAATGGTGAACGGCCAGTCGGCAAACAGTAATCCGACCACGGTTGCGAATCCCGGTGGTAAAGAAACTAGTGGACGCCACACTTCAATTCTTCAGGTCCGTCGGAGGAGCATAAAGGCCTATTTGGACGGCAAGCTTGTCAATCAGATGAAAACTGATTACAGCAACCTGAGTTTACATTCCGCATGGGAAATTCCAAATCATCGCTGTCTCGGATTGGCAACCGTTGGTCCTGCCACATTTGAGAAAATTGATCTGATTGAAGTGATGGGCAAAGGATCCGCAACTACCAGACGGAAATGACGACGATAAGGACACCCTTGCTCTCAGCACCACAGCACAAAAGGTAGGGACGACGCGGCGACAATTACAGCGTCCAACCTTCGCGATAGGTGCGCTTGACGTAGCTGTTGGCTTGCTTGTCGTTGGTCACTTCCATCTTCTCGCCGTCCCAGAAGAGGCGGCGGTTGGGGTAACGCACGGCGAGATTGCCCATCAGCACCATCTCGGAGAGCGGGCCGGAGAAGTCGAAGCTCGAGCACGCGGGCTTGCCGTCCTTGCAGGCGCGAATCCAATCCTTCTCGTGCCCCTCCTTGCCGCCGGGAACGCGCTCCAGCGTCTTCGCCGGGCGCTTGAACGCCTTCATCTTCGCGTCAGGAATGAGGCGCGGACTCTCGCCAAAGCAGCCGCAGATGAGTTTGCCCTTGTCGCCGATGAACAACACGCCGCCGTCGGAGTTGCCCATTTGGCGGCCCTCCTCCAACTCGACGGGCCGTGGGGGCATCATGCCGCCGTCCCACCACGTCAGGTTCACCGCCGGCATGGAGTCGCGTTTCGGGAACGCATAGCGCACGATGGTGGAGCGCGGGAAGTTTTCGTTCTTCGGCTCGACGACTTTCCAGAGGTCGCGCCAGTAGGTAGAGATGCAGCCCTCGACGCTCGTGGGATACTTCAGTTTCATGGACCAGAAGACGCAGTCGAGGATGTGGCAGCCGAGGTCGCCGAGCGAGCCGGTGCCAAAATCGCACCACGCGCGCCAGTTGCCGGGATGGTAGGCATGATTGAACGGGCGGAACGGCGCGGGGCCGATCCATTTGTCCCAATCCATGCCCTGCGGCACAGGCTCCGCCTCGGGCCGGCCGACCTCGATGCCTTGCGGCCAGACGGGGCGGTTGGTCCAGGCGTGAATCTCGCGCACGTTGCCAATGGCGCCGGCCCAGAGCCATTCGCAAACCATCCGCGCGCCCTCGCCGGAGCGGCCCTGGTTGCCCATCTGCGTGATGACTTTGTATTTGCGGGCGGCTTCGGTCATGGCGCGCACTTCGTTGACCGAATGCGCCAGCGGCTTCTGGACGTAAACGTGTTTGCCGGCCTTCATGCAGGCCATCGCGACAACGGCGTGGTTGTGGTCAGGCGTGGCGATGACCACCGCCTCGATGTCCTTCTGCTTCTCCAGCATCTCGTGGAAGTCCATATAGACCTTCGCGCCGGGATGCGCCTTGAAGGTTTTGGCGGCGTAGTTGGGATCAATGTCGCAGAGCGCGACAATGTTCTCCGTCTCGGAGCAACGCTTGATGTTGTTGCCGCCCATGCCGCCGACGCCGACGCCGGCGATGTTGAGCTTGCGGCTCGGCGGAGTCTGGCCGTTGAGGCCGAGCACGTAGCCCGGCAGGACGTGGAACGCCGCCGTGGCAACGGCCGCGCGGCGGAGGAAGCTGCGACGAGAGAAAGTGGAATCAGGTTGGTTCATGGTTGAGTTCTCCTTTTCGATGGCGGCCAGTGTAATCTCAGCGGCAGTTGCGCAACATAACTTTTTCGAAGCCTTGACCGTAAGGGTTTCCATCAGATTGAGTATTGGCACAACGCGACATCGTTTATGCCAAAGGCGACCGCGACAGCCGTCAACAAATCGCCTGACAAGCGCCCTTGCATCCGCCTATAGTGCGCCTCGCTGATAACAACACTGGGTTTCGCCTACGAAAGGACGCCATCATGAACCGACTCCTGCTCATTGCAGCGTTTTCCATCGCCGCAACCATTGTCAGCGCCGCTACGCCGATCGTCACCCATCAACAAACCCGCAAGATCGGCGCGACCAAGGCCACCCAATGCCAGTCCCTCTCCCACTTCTGCCTCAACACCGCCGGCGACATCGTTGCTTGTGACGAAGGCGACGACGTCGTGCGTGTCATCACAACCCGCGACCAGCTCAAGGCCACATGGAAGATGCCGTTTTCCCCGCACGCCATCGCTGCACGCGCGGATGGCAGTTACGTGGTGACCAGTTCCGCCACCGTGGCACTTCTCGGCCCCGACGGCAAAATCCTCAAGACTGCGGAGCTGCCCGGCGCCGGCAAGTATTCCCGCTCGCCCGGCGCCGCCGTCATCAAGGACGACATTTTCGTCTGCTCGCGCGCCGGCACATCGTTCGCGGTCTTCCGGTTCAACAAGCAACTGGGCGACTGCAAGGAGATCGTCCGCGGCCTGCGCGGCTGTTGCGGCTGCCAGGACATCGGCACGGACGGCAAGGACCTCTACGTTGTCGAGAACGCCCGCCATCACGTGATGCGCTTCGACCGTGACGGAAACAAGCTCGGCGAGTTCGGCAAACGCGACCCCGACTCGCTCGAAGGCTACGGCGGCTGTTGCGAGCCGAAGAACATCTGCTTTGGTCCCGCCGGCGCCATCTACACCTCCGAGTCCAACAACTTCCGCGTCAAGCGCTGGAGCGCCGACGGCAAGTGCACGCTGGTGGCGATGGTGAAGTCGCAATACGTCGGCTGCACGCAGGTGGCCATTGCCACCAACAAGGATGGCAGCGAGCTGTATTTCCTGGACAAAGTTGGCTGCGTCATCCACGTGCTGACCGGTCCGGCCTTGGGGAAATAGCGCATGCCTGCCGCCAAGCCTCTTTCTGGTTTTCTGAAACCGTTCGCTCTTCCGTTCGCGTTGCTCGCTCTTGCCGTCGGTTGCGGCCAACCCACGCCACAGCCCGCCGCGCGCGAGCCGCTCCGCATGATCGTGATGGACCCGCTCTGCAAGCAACTCGCATGTGCGTGCGTAAAAGGCTTCGCCCAGCGCGACTATCATGCGCTCGCAGCGTTCATGAGCGCAAAGCTCGGCCGCCCGGTCGAGGCGTTTGTGCAAGAGAGTTTGAAGGAGGCCGAGCGCGTCACCGATGGAAAACTCGACTTGATCATCGGCAAACAGTCGGAGGTTTGCGCGCAAGCCGCTGCCATCAACATCCCGATCTCGCCGCTGGCGATGCTGACCGACCGCGAGGGGAAGACCACGCTCACCGGCCTCTTCATCGTGCGCAGCGACGACCCCGCCAAAAGCGTCGCGGATCTGAAAGGACGGAAAGTTCTCTTCGGTCCGCCCACTTGCGATGAGAAACATGCCGCCGCCCTCGCGCTGATGAAGTCGCTCATCCTGCCGCTCCCCGAGAAGCCGGAGACACTAGCCACGTGCAACCAAACCGGCCTGGCCGTCTTTGAGAAACAAGCCGATGCTGGCGTTATCTCCAGTTACGCAATGGCACTGCTGGAAGGCTGCGGCGCGATTGACAAAGGCGCGCTCCGCGTCATCGGCCACACCGCGCCCGTGCCATTCATCAGCGTGTTCGTCACGAAGCGAGTTTCAGCGACAGACGCGGAGGCGATCACGAAAGCGCTGCTGGCCGTCAGCGGCGATTCGCAGTTGAAAGAGAAGATGGAGACTCGCGACGGCTTCGTCCCCTGCCCCGCCCAAAAGGAAACCGCCGGCTGGACCGACTGGCGCGGCGGGCCGCGACGCGACGCCATCAGCAACGACATGCCCGCAAAGCTGCCCACTCAGGCACGTTTTCTTTGGCGCAAGAAGATGGAAAGCCCGGCGATGGCCGGCATCGCCGTGCTACCGCCGTTCCTGATCGTCGCGGACAAGACCAGCGGCACCAAAGACGACACGTGGCGCTGCCTCAACGCCGATACGGGCGCACAACTCTGGGAACTGACCTATCCCGCGCCCGGCGAACTGGACTACACCAACACGCCCCGCGCCACGCCAGTCATCGTTGGCGGGAAGGTTTATCTGCTCGGCGCGTTCGGTCACCTGCACTGCGTCGAGTTGAAGACCGGCAAGGTTCTTTGGAAACGTGACCTCCTCGCCGACTTCGGAGGCAAGTCGTTGGCGTGGGGATTCTGCCCCAGCCCGACCATTGACGGCGACCGTCTCATCACCGGCACCGCGTCGAAGGACGCCGCCATCGTCGCACTCGACCGCCACACCGGCAAACTGCTCTGGAAGACGCCCGGCGAGCCAATGGCCCACGGCGCGATGTTGCTGGACGTGTTCGGCGGACGGCGGCAACTCGTCGGCTATGACATCGAATCCATCCGCGGCTGGGACCCGGAGACCGGCAAGTGCCTGTGGAGCATCACGCCGCCAAAACCGCGCGACTACAACGTTCCCACGCCGCTGAAGTTCGGCAAGTTCCTGCTCCTCTCCACCGACGACCACGCCACGAGGCTCCATGCGTTTAATGCCGACGGCACCATCCGCCCTCAGCCGGTCGCAAAGCACAACGACCTCAAGCCGGAAATCTCCACGCCGGTCATTGTCAACGGCCTGCTCTTCGGCACGATCAACGACCTGCTGTTCTGCCTCGACGCCGCCAACGGACTGGCCGAGCGATGGCGTTTTGAGGACAAGGCGCTCAACGAATACGCCAGCCTCATCGGCGGCAACAACCGCGTCCTGGCCACGACCACCACCGGCGAACTGCTGCTCTTCGCCGCGGAGAGCCGAAGCTACCGCCTCATCTCGCGACTGCAAGTCTTCCAAGGAAAGAACGGTCGCTCGCCCGACCTCTGGGCGCACCCCGCGCTCGTCGGCAATCGCCTCTACCTGCGTAGCCCAGAAGAAACCGTCTGCCTACGGCTCGACGAGAACTGAACAGGTGGATTTTTCGGCGCGCGTATGCTTCAATCCGCGCGCGACGCTGTGGGCGGTTAGCTCAGCGGTAGAGCACGTGCTTTACACGCACGCGGTCGCAGGTTCGAACCCTGCACCGCCCACCAGTTCTTCCACGAGAAACTCCCCACAAATCGTATTCCAGCACTGCCGCGCGCTTGTGACTCCACGCGACGCAACGGCATGGCGCGCGATCAGTCCGCCGCTCAAGAGTTGTTGCCGATGAGTTCGATGCCCGGATTGAGAAACCTGATTCGGCGCGACTTGTAGAGCCCGCCGATCGCTTGCTTGAAGGCTTTCTTGCTGACGCCAAACTTCTCGCGGATGGATTCGGGGGAACTGTTATCATCAAACGGGAGTCGCCCGTCATTTTGCTTGAGGGCCTCGACGATTTGCTCGGCCAGCGGTGCGACGCGTTTGTAGCCGGAAGCGTCGAGGGCAAGATCCATCTTGCCGTCGGGATGGACTGCGCGGACGAATCCTTTGAGTTGCTGCCCTACCTCGATGCTTGACAGGAGGTTGTTCGAGAAGAGAAGACCCATGTGTTCCCGCTCAACGATGGCGTTGTAGCCGAGTGGCGTCTTGTCCACGATGACAAGGTTTACCGGCTGCCCCGCCTGATACGGCGGATGCGTCCGGAGAAGATGCCGCTTCAGCCGCGCCGTCGCAACGATCCGATCCGTCTTGGGATCAATGTAAACGTAAACCACCACACCCTGCCCCGGGCTGAGCGGAGCGGTCTGCTCGCGAAACGGAAGCAACAGATCCTTGGCAAGGCCCCAGTTGAGAAAGGCGCCAATCTGGGGATGGACACTGATGACTTTCAGGCAGGCAAAGTCACCCACGGTGGCCAGGGGCACTTCCGTCGTCGCGACCAAGCGATCTTCCGAATCGCGGTGGACAAAGACATCCAACTCGTCGCCGGGAGCCGCTCCCTCTGGCACGTAACGCCGGGGAAGAAGAATCTCCCCCAGTTCCTCTCCATCCAAATATGCCCCGGGCGTCGCGTGTCTCACGAGGCGCAGCCGGTTGATTTTGCCAATAAAAGCCATGACGGATGAGAGTAACCGTCACCAAGCGGTTTCGGTAGAACAATCGCCGCCCGCTGCTCAATGTTTTCCACCGAATCGCGTCCGGACCCGGCCTTGGATGACTGCAGATGACTGCATTCAACGGGAGTCGTTGTCAGCCCTAACAGCTTGTGGTTGTGTTGAGTTTACACAACACGGCCTTAAGATGCGTAGCGGCAACACAACTGCTCCAACAAAAGCTGGCGAACCAACCGGTCCGCTGATAAAGTCCGGCATCGCATGAAAGTTGACCCCCGCTTTTTGAGGGAGAGTGGCGACGAGGTTTTTACCGGCAACGAACTCTTGGTGAAGGGCTGCCTTGAAGTCGAGGGCGGCACACACCTGTTGACCGGTTATCCCGGTTCGCCCGTCGCCAGCTTTTTCGATGCCGCCGAGGCCGTCGGTGAACTGCTCCGCGAGCACGGCATCCGCGCCACGATCGCCAACAACGAGGCCCACGCCGTCGCGATGATCAACGGCTCGCAGATGGCGGGCCTGCGCGCCATCGCCGCATTCAAGAGCGTCGGCGCCCACGTCGCCAGCGACGCGCTCGCGCTCGGCAATATGGCCGGCGCGCATCGCGAAGGTGGCGCGGTGGTGGTCATCGGTGACGACCCGTGGAGTGAATCCACCCAAGTGCCGACGGACTCGCGCTTCATCTGCAAACACCTGATGACGCCGGTGCTGGAGCCAGCCACGGTGCAGGAGCAGAAGGACTGGATTGATCTGGCATTCAAGCTCTCCCGCGAGGCGGAGCTTTACGTCGCCTACATCGTCACCACCAACCAGATGGATGGCGGCGGTTCGGTGGAGACGCGGCCGAACCGCTTTCCGGAAATCAGCGCTAACAACCGCACGCAACTCGATTCCTCCAAACTGCGTGTGCAGGACATGGTCCTGCTGCCACCGCGGACGTGGAACAAGGAGAAGGACATGCCGTCCCGCGTCCAGCGCCTCCTGCAAAGCGCGCGCCGCCACGGCGTGAACCGCATCCTCTCGCCCAATCAACATCCGCGCGCCCGCTACGAGATCGGCTTTGTCAGCTCCGGCCAGGCTTACAACTACCTCCAGCACGCGCTAGAAGACCTCGGCCTCGCCGACCAGATGCCGATTCTCAAACTCGGCCTCACGTATCCACTCGATGCCGAACTCGTCGTCGGGTTCGCCGAGCAGGTGAAGAACATTTTCGTCATCGAGGAGCGGCGCGGTTTCCTCGAAGAGCAGATCGCCTCCATCCTCAGCGGAGCGGCACAGCAGGACAGCGCGTTTCTGCCGCCGGCGGTTTGGGGAAAGAAGTTTCCAGACGGTGATGGCCTGCCGGCCATTCGCGGGCTCAACCCCTCCATTGTTCTCGAAAAACTCGGCCCCGTCGTGCTGGGACTGAACGACCCCGCCGTCCGCGTGGACCGCGCCAAGGTCGAGGCCGAACTCGACCTGCTGCGACGCACCGCCACGTTTGACATCAGCATTGTCCAACGCACGCCGACGTTCTGCCCCGGCTGCCCGCACCGCGACTCAGCCAGCGTGCTGATCGAGGTGAAGAAGCAATTCCGCGATAGCGACTACATGCGCCGCACGCACGGCAGCGACCCGGTGGACCTGGTGTTCCACGGCGACACCGGCTGCTACACGATGCTGATGTTCGAGCCGACGCAAGACCTCATGCACAACTACAGCGGCATGGGCCTCGGCGGCGCGACCGGCGCGGGCATTGACCCGTTCATCACGAACAAGCAGGTCGTCTTCATGGGCGACAGCACGTTCTTCCACAGCGGCGTCATCGCCATCTCCAACTCGGTCAAGAACGGCCAGGACATCACCTACATCATCCTCGACAACGGGACCACCGCGATGACCGGCCACCAACCCACGCCGGGACAATCGCGCGGATTGATGGGCGAGGAAACTTTCCGCCAGAGCATTGACCGCATCGTCGAGGGCGTGCTTTCCGGCAGTGAGAACCACGCCGAAGTCACCCGCGCCAACCCGGCCTATCGCTCCCAGTGGAAGGAACTGCTGGAGGAAACCATCCTCAAGCCCGGCGTCAAAGTCCTCATCGCCGACAAGGAGTGCGGCATCACCCATCACCGGCGCGAGGCCCGCGAAGAGCGCGCCACGATCCGCAAGAAGGGTTTCCTCCCGCGCAAGACATTCATCAGCGTCACGCCCGAGGTTTGCGAGTTCTGCCTCGAATGCACCAACGCCACCGGCTGTCCTGGGCTGACGGTTGCCAACACGCCCTACGGCACCAAGGTCCAGACCGATTTCTCCTGGTGCGTTTCCGACGGCGCTTGCGCCAAGATCAAGGCGTGCCCGTCGTTCGAGGAAGTCACGGTTCTCCGCAGCCAGAAGCCCCCGTCGCGCGTGGATCGGCTCAACCTTCAAGACATTCCCATACCAGCCTTGCCCCGCTTGGAGCGGGCTTGGCGCATCTACCTCGCAGGCGTCGGCGGCATGGGCATCGGCCTCGCCACAGCCACGCTCGTCCGCGCCGCCTACAAGCAAGGTTACGATGTGCTGTTCTGCGACAAGAAGGGCCTCGCCATCCGCAACGGCGGCGTCTATTCGCAGATCACTTTCAAGCCGCGCGGTTCCAACCACAGCTCCAATATCATCCCCTACGGCAAGGCCGACGTTATCATCGGCGTGGACATCCTGGAGGCAGTGCGCTCGCTTGATCCGAACGTGCCTCAACGCGTCGGCAGTCCCGACTACACCACCGCCATCGTCAATACCCACAAACAGCCGACCATCCAGACGTTGCTCGGCCGCAATGACTTCGATCCGGCGCAACTGGAGGACATCATCCGCCGCTACACGCGAGGCAACGCCTACTTCAGCTTCAACGCCAGCGAGGTCAGCGAGCGATTGTTCGGCACCCAACTCTACGCCAATGTCATCATGCTTGGCATCGCTTTCCAACGCGGCCTGCTGCCATTGGCGATGGAGAACATTGATTGGGCCATCCGCGCCACCGTCGGCGGCGCCGGCGATGACAACATCAAAGCCTTCAACGTCGGCCGCAAGATCGTCGTCGCCCCTGCTGAAGTTGCTGCCGCCGCTGGCCAGTCAGCCGCCGTCGAGAAACACGCCACCTACGAGCAGGTGGTCGCCGACAAGGCTGACATCCTCACCCGCACCAAGAGCAGCGGCGCATCGCTCGCCACCGCCTACCGCGAACTCGTCCATCGTGCTGTTGAACACATTCGCCTCGACGTGGACTCGTTGCGAGATCTGGCACTACGCGTCTATGACCTCATTCAGTATGATGGCATCGGCTACGCGAAGAAATTCATCGAGCAGATCAAGGCGATCCACATGCTCGACAAGGCCGAGCACGCCTTCGAAGCCACCAAGACCGCCATCTCGAACCTGCACCGCGCGATGGTCATCAAGGATGAGATTTACGTCGCCCACCTCCTGACCAGTGAGGAAAAGCACCGCCGCGACCGCGCCCGTTACGACGTGGACCCGGCGCGCGGCGACCGCATCCGCTACAGCCACATCAATCGCCCGCACTTCGACGTGCTCGGCCTCCAGATTGAGTTCGACATGCGCGGCAAGCAGTGGCAGATGCGCGCCATGCGCCACCTTAAAGTCCTGCGCCGCATCCTGCCTCGATGGCACAAGCGCGAGAAGGATTTCCGCGACTGGTATTGCGACCTCTGCGCCAAGTTCTTCTACCACGATCCGGAGACCTACAAGACCTGGTTGGAATTACTGCGCCTGCCCTCGCAAGTCACCGGCTATCGCGATGTGCGTTACCCGAAGATGAACCAGGCCCGCAGCCGCGCCACCGAACTGCTCAAGCGGCTCGAAACAATGCAGGCCACCGCAAGCCGCGTTCCCGCTCCTGCGCCGGTCGTGGCGATCAACCAACCGCGTTAATCCATTCACGCCATGAACAACGTGCGCTGTCTGCTTCCAGTCCTCCTGGCAGCCTTCATCGCTTCATCTTTCACCGCCCGCGCCCAGCTCTCTGATTTTGCGGAACTGTCCGCGAAGGCCGCACAGGGCAATGCCGAAGCACAGTTCAAGCTCGGTGTGCGCTATCACTACGGTGAAGGCGTGCCGCAGAACTACTCCGAGGCCCTCAAGTGGTTCCAGAAAGCCGCCGAGCAGGGCTTCGCGCCGGCACAGTCCGAACTCGGCTACATGCACGAGCAAGGTCATGGCACTACCGTCAACTTCGACGAAGCCGTGAAGTGGTATCGCAAGGCTGCCGATCAAGGCTTGCCACTGGGCATGAACAACGTCGGTTCCATGTATGACCAAGGCCGCGGCGTTTCGCAAAACCTCGTCGAAGCTGCCAAGTGGTTTCGCCAAGCCGCGGAGCAAGGCTTGCCTGTCGCTCGGCGCAACTTCGGCAACGCTCTTGCCCAAGGACGCGGCGTCAAACAGGACTACGTCGAAGCCTACAAGTGGCTCCGGCTTGCCGTCATCCAAGGCAATGCGCAAGCACGCGATGGCATCCGGGAAATTTCACTCCGCATGACCGCCGACGAAATCGCCGAGGCCCGCCGACGCGCAGACGAGTTCCGCAAGAGTCGCGGCGAACCGACCCGCGCGTCCGGCTCTGGCTTCTTCGTTACCGAAGACGGCTTTTTCGTCACCAACTTCCACGTTGTCCGCGACGCCACGCGCATCATCATCCGCACCGACGCCGGCAACCTTCCGGCGCAATTGGTGACCGCCGACAAGGTCAACGATCTCGCGCTGCTAAAGACCGACGGGACGTTCAAGCCGCTGCCGCTCTCCTCCAGCCGCGACACCAAGCTCGGCGACACCGTTTTCACCGTCGGTTTCCCAAACATCCACATGCAAGGCACCGCGCCGAAGCTCACGGACGGCAAGATCAGCAGCATCGTCGGCTTGGAAGACGACCCGCGCTTCTTCCAAGTCAACGTTGCCATCCAACCCGGCAACTCCGGCGGCGCCCTTGTCAACGAACGCGGTAACGTCATCGGCATCATCACCCTGCGCATGACGGAATCCATCGCTTACCAGCGCACCGGCGCGCTTCCGCAAAACGTCAACTTCGCCGTCAAGAGCGCCTACGCGCTGGCCTTGCTGGAATCGCAGCCAGCCGTCATCGTCCGACTCAAGCACCCGCAAACCTCCAAGCGCAAATTCGCCGACGCCGTCAAAGCCGCCACCGATGCCGCCGCGCTCGTCTTCGCCGATTGAAACATGGTCCGCGCCTCCACTTGTATGCTGGACGCCGCTGCTGCGATTCGCTAACAGTCTTCCCGACGAAAGGAATGATCACGATGGAATTCTTTGAAGTTTTGCGCGGCCGTTTCTCCGTGCGGTCGTATCAGGACAAACCGGTGGACAACACCGCGTTACAGGCCATTTTGGAAGCGGTCAACAGCGCGCCGTCGGCGTTCAACGCGCAGGCCTGCGAGGTCGTTGTGGTGCGCGACGCCGCGCGGAAGGAGCAACTGGCAAAGGCGTGCTTCAACCAGATGTTTGCGGCGCAAGCGCCGGTAATGCTGGTGTTTTTTGCCAATCCGGACCGCAACCGTGAAAAAATTGGCGAATCTGCCGCGGCAGTCTATAGTCACGAGGACGCGACGATTGCGTGTGACTACGCGCATCTCGCCGCCGCGGCGCTCGGCTTGGGCAGTTGCTGGATCGCCGCTTACGGGCAGAAGGCGGTGAGCGAAGCGCTGGGCGCACCGGCGTCGTGGTGCCCGGTGGCGCTGTTGCCAATCGGGCATCCTGCGGAGGCGGCAAAGCCGCGCGAACGACGTGCATTAACCGACCTGGTCCATGAAGAACAAGTGAGGAAGTGACAACTATGAAGAAGAATGACATCAAGCCGTTCGATCTCTGGCGGGAAACAATGAACGTGATGGAGCGGCACGGCCTGCTCCTTTGCACCGTGGGCAGCGATGGCAAGCCGAACGCAATGAACGTCGCCTGGCTGACCGGCGGACTGATTTGGGGCCGGCCCATCATCACCGTGCTGGTCAAGACCAACCGCCACAGCTTCAACAACCTTGAGCAGACCAATCAATTCACCGTCAACGTCTTGCCGCCCGAATTTGCTAATGCGCTGCAATACCTCGGCACCGCCTCCGGCGCCACCGAAGACAAGTTCGCCAAATCCAAACTCACTTCCGCGCCCTCACAAGCCGTCAAAGCCCCGCTCATCGCGGAAGGCGTCGTGCATTACGAGTGCCGCGTCGTGCATAAGAACGATGTGATCGCGGAGAACCTGACGCCAGAAATCGCCTCACTCGGCATCAATCATCGCGTTTATTTCGGCGAAATCGTTGCCGCCAGCGCCGCGCCGGATGCGGCCAAGAGGCTTGCGTAGCCAGCCGCAGTCGAATCGCGGCACAGCAACTCACTTGTTCAATACGCCGGAAAGCACCCGGCCGTAGCCGTGTCCCATTTGTAGGATTTGCCATCCGACCCAGAACACGACGCCCATGTAGATCAGTTTCGGCAACCATTCCGCCAGTGCGTGCAAACGCCGCCGGCTCTCGTCGAAGAAATGCCGCTCCAGATGTTCGAGCATGTCGTCGAGTTTCCCACTTTCCTGGCCCGTCGCGATCAGGCCAAGTGCGTCGGGCGGCAACACTTCAGCCATTGCCGTCACCAACGACTCGCCGCGCCTTAACTCCGGCACTGCTGCTCGCGCAGCCGCCGCGAGCTCCGCGCTGCCCGACGCCGCGCCAGCGCGCGGCATCGCCTCCAGAATGCCGATGCCGGCGTTCAACAGGGCCTTCAGCGCGGAGAACAGCCGCGTCAGCGAAAGATCCCGGTGAATCTTTCCCACCATCGGCACCGCCAGCACCAGACGGTCAGCCAAGGCCAGCTTGGAGCGGTCTCGCGAAATCTGCCGCACGATGAACCAGACCATTGCCGCCGCCACATAGAGAAATCCCAGGGATGAAAGAATCGCCGTCCCGTAAGCGCCATAGTCGCGCGTGAACACCAACATCGGCAGCGGCCCCACAACCACTGACAGGTGCAACAACAGGAACGGATAGAGCATCTGCACCCATATCTCTTTTCGGATCGCCACCATCTGCTCCATCATCTCCGCCAACTGCCGCAACGCCCGGTCCACCGTGCCGGCCCTCTCTCCGACGTGCAACAGTTCGCGATGGAGCAGCGGAAACACCGACTCGTGTCCAGCCATCGCTTCCGTCAAATCGCTGCCAGCCCGGATGCGTTCGCAGATTGCCGCACTTATCCCGCGCAGCCGTCGGCAAGCCGCGGCCTGCTCCAGCGATTGCAACGCGCGCTCCATGGACACGCCTGCATTCAACATCGCCGCCAGTTGCCGGTAGAACGCCGCAAGATGGAGTTGTCTGACCATGAGCCGTGCGAAATGTTTAGCTGTGACGCCTCACCAACGCAACATGGAACGCTGTCCGCGCGGTCGCCGGATATTGACCTTGAGGCCGGAGCCGGTGTAGTGTGCCGCGAAATGACACACACTGCCCGGAACATGAACACGTTTTCACGGTCCCGTCTCTCCGCACGGCGTGCGCCCCAGCGTCAACACACCGCGTTCACGCTCGTGGAGTTGCTGGTGGTCATGGTCATCATCTCTGTCCTCATCGGCCTGGTGTTTCCAATGGTCACGGGCATAAAGGAAAAGGCCAACGTCGTGGTGTGCACCGGCAACCTCAAGCAGCTTTACAATGGCCTGATGTCGTTTGCCGCAGAGAACGAAGGCCGCTGCCCGCTGAACGAGAACGACAGCGCCTCCACCATGTTCGGCGTCCCGAACAAGCCAAACTGGATCGCCAACCCCGCACTGGCCGCCACCAACGGCATCCTCTCGATCACGCAGGGAAGCCTTTGGCGTTATGTGAACGACACCCGCGTCTATCGCTGTCCCTCGCGCCCCAACAAGGACTACGTCCGCAGTTATTCCATGGCCAGTTACTTCAGCGGCGCCGACGACGTCAAAACCAAGGTGCTGCCTGCCTTCGACAAGGTCGTTCATCCGCGGGCACAAAAGTTCATCGAAGCCGAACGGCCCGCACAGACCTTGCTGCTAACGGAGGAAAACCCTCCCGGTTTTCCGCCCGAAGACGGTCGCACTTTCCTCAACGACGGCTATTTCGCGCACGACGATCCCCATCGCGAGCAACCCGGCTCTTACCATAATGCCGACCCGTTCACACTTCTAGGTGGCAAAGCCAACGTGATCTTTGTAGATGGCCACGTCCAGTTGCTGACGCCGCAACAGGCCAGCCTCGCTTTTGAGTCGTTCTTTCACGACGTTGCAACCAAACCCAAACGCTAGTTCGCGAACCGTCATGGAGTCTCGTCAGCTTTTTATTCTCATGGGAATCGCCATTGTGCTTGGCGCTGTGTGGTTGATGCTCGGCGGCACTGCTTTTTTCTCAACGCCGACGACCGAGAGACTGCTGATGTGCAGCAACGCCAACTGCGGCAACGAATTCAAGGCGCAGTTGCCGGTCAAGTTTCAGGACTACCCGGTCAAGTGCCCGAAATGCAACCAACGCAGCGCCTTCGTCCTCACGCGTTGCTGGAAATGCAGCGCCCCCTACCCCCTCGACCTGAAGCATCCGCTCGAAAAATGCCCCAAGTGCGGCTGCGAACTGCCCAAATACTGACGCGTCAACTCCCCACGCCGTTGCGCGCTTTCACCGCTGCGCCCTGACCGCCAGTTGACCCGCAGCAGGGTCTCGTCTATGCTGCCGCGCCATTAACACCGGAGCATTCATGATTCGTCAGGTTGACCAGAAGAAAATTGAAAAGGCCGTGCGTCAGATCCTCGAAGCCGTTGGCGAGGATCCTGGCCGCGAGGGCCTGAAGGAGACGCCCGCCCGCGTTGCGCGGATGTATGCAGAAATCTTCGGCCACGGCGAAGAAGACCCGCGCAAGGCGTTGAGCACCACCTTCAAGGAGGACCACCACGAAGTCGTGCTGGTGAAAGACATCCCGTTTTACTCGATGTGCGAGCACCATTTCATGCCGTTCTTTGGCAAGGCGCACGTCGCCTACATCCCCCACGGCAAGATTGTCGGCATCTCCAAGTTGGCGCGGGTCGTCGAGGCCTACGCCCGCCGCCCGCAAGTGCAGGAGAGGATGACCAGCCAGATCGCCGACCTCATCACCGAAATGCTCCACCCCAACGGCGTCGCGGTCATCATCGAGGCCATTCACACCTGCATGACCATGCGCGGCGTCAAGAAGGCCGGCAGCTCCGTTGTCACCAGCGCCATGCGCGGCGACTTCCGCAAGCGGATCACCAGCCGCACAGAGATCATGTCGCTCATCTACGGCCGGCCGATGACGCCGTAGCGTTGTCGCCTCCCGCACAGCCGTTATCGCGTTTCGTGAAAAAGGTCTTTATCAAAACCTATGGCTGCCAGATGAACGAGCGCGACAGCGACGCCGTTGCAGCCATGCTTTGTGACCGCGGTTACACTCTCGCCACATCCGAGCGCGATGCCGATGTCATCCTTCTTAACACCTGCTCGGTCCGCGATCTCGCTGAACAGAAGGCGCTCGGCAAGATGGGACTCCTGACGCGCATGAAGCACCGCCGCAGCGATCTCGTCCTCGGCTTCATGGGTTGCATGGCGCAACGGCTCGGCCCCCAGTTGTTTGACCGCCTGCCCAAAGTGGATCTCGTCATCGGAACGCAAAAGCTCCACCGCATTCCCGACCACCTCGACCGCTTTCTCAACAACGGACACCAGCCCATCAGCGACATCGCCGAGGAGGCCGGCAGCGAAAGCGCCATCCGCGACCACGCCACTCCCACCGCGCGGCCCACGGCGTTTGTCTCCATCATGCAAGGCTGCGACATGCAGTGCAGCTTTTGTATTGTCCCCGCCACGCGTGGCACCGAGCGCAGCCGTTCCATCGAAGACATTCTCGCCGAGGTGCGCGCACTCGTCGCCAACGGCGTCAAGGAAGTCACCCTGCTCGGCCAGATCGTCACCAGCTACGGCCGCAGCCTGATTCCGATCAGCGACGGCAAATCGCCGTTCGTCCAATTGCTCGAAGCGGTCAACGCCGTGCCGGGCCTTGAGCGCATCCGCATCTTCTCGCCGCATCCGCAAGGTTTCCGCGACGACCTGATCCGTTGCTATGGCCGGCTGGAGAAGCTTTGCGAGTATGTTCATTTGCCCGTCCAAAGCGGCAGCGACCGTATCCTGAAAGCCATGTGCCGCACCTACAGCGTGGACAAATACCGGCGCATCATCGAGAAGCTCCGCGCCCGTGTGCCCGACATCGCGCTCTCCACCGACATCATCGTCGGCTTCCCCGGCGAGACCGACGCCGACTTCGCCGCGTCCGTGCAACTCTGCGAGGAGATGGAATACGACAACGTCTTTCTCTTCAAATACTCCAACCGCTCCGGCACGCCCGCCGCAGCAATGCCATGCCAGATTCCGCAAGAGGAAATCGTCCGCCGTCACCATCATCTTTGGAAGCTGACCGAAACACATGCAGCCCGCCGCAACGCCCGACTCGTCGGTCGCGTCGCACCAGTGCTTATCGAGGGCGAACCGAAAAGCAAGAAGGTTGAAGACCGCCTCTTCGGCCGCACGCGCTGCAACCGCTTGGTCTATTTCCCGGGCGCCGGCTGCCGTCGCGGCCAGTTGCTCGACGTTCGCATCACCCGTTCGAAATCCCACACCCTCTACGGCGACCCTGTCCTCCAATCAATGTCCACTGCCCACTAACTACCGCCATGTATCACTACATCCCGCTCAAAGCCGTCGCCATCGCTGTCGGTGCCGCCATCGTCGCCACGCGTTTGCCCGGTGTGCTGAAACCGCAGGCTTACCGCGACTGGTTGCGCAAGTTCCCGCGCGCCGTCGTGCCCGGCATCGTTTTCCTGAGCATCGCGCTCGTCTGGTGCCTGTTCATCGTCAACGGTGCCCGCGAGGACGGCATGGCCGTGCCCAAGAACGTCGTCTATCTGTTTCTCATCGGCGTCTACGTCGGTCTCATCGCACTGAAGTTCGATTTCCTCGCTGTGCGCGGTCTTTCGATCCTGCTGCTGATGATCGCAAAGGTCGTTGTGGATTCTGCCAACCAACTTGAAACTCCCTGGCGGCTCGTGATGACCGTCATTGCCTATGTCTGGGCCATCATGGGCATCTGGTTCACCGTCTCGCCCTATCGGATGCGAGACTTAATCGAATGGGCCACCGTCACCGATGGACGCCTGCGCACGCTCTCCGCCATCGGCTGCGTGTTCGGCCTGTTCCTCATCGGTCTCGGCTTGTTCGTGTATTGATAGCGAATGTTCTCGCTTCCCGACAATCCCCGCATTCTGGTGATTCGCGGCGGCGCGATTGGCGATTTCATCCTCACCCTCCCGGCCATCGGCGCGCTCCGCCAACGCTGGCCGTCCGCGCGGCTGGAAATCCTCGGCTACCCGCGCATCGCCGCGCTCGCCGACGGGCGCTACTACGCCGACGCCGTCCGCTCGATTGACGCCGCAGCCATGGCACGCTTCTTCGTGCCGGAAGCCGAACTCGATCCGTCGCTCTGCGACTACTTCGCCAGCTTCGACCTCGTCCTCTCCTATCTCTACGACCCCGACGACATCTTCAGCGCCAACCTCGCCCGCGCCGGCGTTCCCCATCTTCTCCGCGCCTCGGCCAAGCCCGACCGCGAACACGCCGCCGCACACTTCGCCCGCCCGCTAGCCTCACTGGGCCTCCGCGCCGACCCGCCGCATCCGCGTCTCTACCCCAACGCCGCCGACCGCGCCTTCGCCGAATCCTTCTTCACTCTTCACTCTTCACTCTTCACTCTTCACTCTCCCCGTCCCATCGCCCTCCATCCCGGCAGCGGCGGCGAACACAAAGTCTGGCCCGCCGACCGCTGGGCAGCCGTCATCCGCTGGCTGCGCGAACAACACGGCTGCGACATCCTACTCATCGGCGGCGAAGCTGACGACGCCGCGCGCCGCGCGCTCGCGCCATTCAACCTTCCCGTTGCGTGGAACCTGCCCCTGCCCCAACTCGCCGCCATCCTCGGACGCTGCGCGCTCTTCGCCGGCCACGACAGCGGCATCACCCATCTGGCCGCCGCCGTCGGCGTCCCGACGCTCGCGCTTTTCGGACCCACCTCGCCCAACATCTGGGCGCCGCTCGGCCCGCGTGTCCGCGTCGTCACCGCGAACGGCACGATGGACACGCTCGCCGTGGAGATGGTGCTTGCGGTATTGCAGGAGGTGTTGCCCAACGTCGGAAAGTCTCGTTGAGGATTCGGTAGAATGGATGTCCACATCCGTTCGTCGTAGTTGCAGACGTTCGCCACCGTCTACCAACGGGCTTGGAAGCCCGTTCTACGCTACGAACAAAAGCTCTCCGCCGCCGTTACTTCGTCCAGCCGAGTTTGTTGTTCAGCCGCGCTTTGTGGTAGGCGACGCGCTCCGCGTTGCTCATGCGACCGAAGTCGGGCGAGCCGTCGGGGAACATCGGCCATGAGGTGACGGCCGCAGCCGGTGCATACACACTCGCCTTGGCCGTGTCGCGCTGTAGCGGCGGTCTCTGACCGCCGGTTGTCCCAAGTTTCTTTGAGACGGTGACGGTGGTCGGGCCAGCGTAACTCATCGAGGTGTCGGTGAGCTGCATGTCCTCGTCCAACGGCCGCTGCGGCTTGATGCCAAGCCCTTGCAGAACGCCATGGTAGGCGCGCACGGCTTCCTCCGGTTGCACCTGGCCGTCCACGATCCGCCGCAGCATCTCGATGAACGCAAGCTGGTGCTCGGCGTTGTTGATCTTCCTGCCGAAGAGCGCAACGCGCGCGCCGTATTTCTGCGCCTCGGCAATGAGCTTGAAGGCGTCATAGGTGGTGCCTGCGCCACCGCCGAGGATTCCCACCGGCAGGCTCGGATCGTAGGCGGCAAGTTCCTCGGTGAGCTTCGGACCGTGATAGACCATCTTCAAAAACACCGGCCGGCCACGCTCCGTGACGCCCGCCAGCGAACGAACAATGCTGTCGTTGACGAACGCGCCAAGCTTCTCCGGCGCGAGGCCGCTGTCCACGTTCGGGTCGAAGATTTCGAGGAAGTAACGGAAGCCCTTCCGCTCCGCCTCCTCACGGAACTCCTTGAACTCGCGCAGCGACTGCATGTCGCGATGGATGCAGTTGACGAAGGTGACCGAATAGAGGCCGAGGTTCGCGCCAAGGACGCGTTCCTTCGGCTCGCACTCGACCTTGCCGCACTGGATATGGTCAATCGTCGCGCTGCGGAACGGCCGCGAGGCCTCGCCCACGTAACGGCCACCGCGCACGACCCAGATGTCGGTGGTATCGTTGGCTCGCGCCGCGGGCGTGATGTGGCTGTTGTCGAAAAGGCGCTCCTTGATGGTGAGCCGCTCGTTGGTCGAGGCGGACATCAACATGATGTCAATCAGCCCCTGTCGCGTCACCTCGCGGATCAACTCGCAGAAATCCTCCACCGTTCGATACTTCGCCTCGTCGGGGCGGAACGCCTCCGGCGACTTCAACGCGCGCATGCGGGGGTCGCTCGGACTGAGGCGGCCGAACGATTCGACGCCACGCGCCATGTCGGGATCCTTGGCGTCGGCAATAATGAACGTCCGCGTCTGCGGGTTGCTGCGGATTTCCGCCAGCTTGGTATCGAGTGATTTTTGCATTTGGGAACCGTGGCTCGCGATTCGCAATTTGCAATCCGTGGCCCTGACAACCGCCACCGCTCGAATCACAAATCACGTATCGCGAGCCACAATCATCCTTACTTGTTCAGCGCCTTCATGACTTCTTCGGTCACAATCTTCACGATCGAATCCAAATCCGGCGACTGCGCCGATCCTTCGCCGGGATTTGCGCAAACCACGCCGGGCCGGAACTCGCACGCGCAGTAGTCCGCTTCCTTCAAACCAGTGCGTTCGTCAGGCAGACCGAGGCCCTGTTTGATCTTCAGCAGGTCGCCGATCTTGCTGCTCGGAATCTGCGTAAACGCCGAGCCGAGGTGCGACGCGATGACGACCGTGCGGCAATACGCGTCCACGATCTCCATGAACCAGTAGGCCTTCTCCAACTCCTCGTTCCACGTAAGGACGCCGTGGTTCTGCAGCAGGATGCAGTTGTGGTCCTTGCAATACGGCAGGACCGTCTCCGCGAATGCCTTCGTGCCCGGCGTCTCGTATTGCGCCTTCGCGACCGTGCCGACAAGCACTTCCATCTCCGGAATCATGCAGCGCGGCACCTCCGCGCCCGTGATGGCAAATGCCGTCGCGTGCGGTGGGTGCGCGTGGACGCAGGCGCGGGCCTTTGGCTGCGCCTTCATCGCTTCGAGGTGCAGGTAAATCTCGCTGGTGCGCTTGGCTGTGCCGGCGAGCTGGTTGCCGTCGAGATCCACCATGCAGATGTCCTCGACGCGCATGATTCCTTTGCTCACCAGCGTCGGCGTGCAAAGCACTTCGTTTGGGCCGATGCGGACGCTGACGTTGCCGCCGTTGCCGTCCACGTATTCGCGCTTCCAGAGCCGGTGCGAAACGCTAACGATGTGCTCCTTGATACGCTGAGCCTCCGGCGAGTTGAACAGCTTCACGTGCTCCGGCTTCCACTTCGGTGTGGCCGCCGCGGGCGCGGGCGCACCATAGGGATCGCCGCCGTTCGAGCCGGCACTGCTCGCAGAAGCAGAAACCCCGTCGAACTGGATCGTGACGCCGATGCTGCGCAGAAAATCCTTCGCCGAAGGCGTAACAATGGCGTCGGCCGGCGCGGCGAACGTCTTCGCTCCGCTGGCTTTCAGGTGGGTGACATCTTTGAGTGCGATGACTTGTTTCATGATTTCTTTGGCGGCATGTAATTGATTGTGTCCACGATAAGCGCGTTGTAAGCGTCAATCGGGCTTTCTTGTTCAAATGGCTGCGCGGCCTCGCGGCCCTCGACGTAACCGATGATGTTGCCGGTGCCCGCGCCGAGATTGTCGTAGCACACCAGCGACGGTTCCGTTGGCTGACCCTTGCCAGCGAGCGCCTCGCGGTTCAACGGCTGCACGACAAGCCAGCGGCCGCCGGTGAACGAATCCACCTGCCGTGACAACGTCACTTTGCCGATGACCTTGCCGAGTTTCATGTGTCTATGATCCCGATGACGCTGTTCCGAATCGGCGTCTTGCGGCAGTTCAACAACTCCGTCGCGTGTTTGCCGTCGGTCGTCACCATGACGCGCGAGTGAAGCCCCGAGCCGAGCGGGTCAATCGCTATCGTCGGCGAACCGATTTCCACGCCGTCCGCCGTGATAGGCTGGCAAATCACGAACCGCCATCCGTGTGCACTCTTGTGCTTTACGGTGGCCGTCACATTGCCATCTACGCGACAGAGCATCATGGTTTAGTAAATCCTCAACGAACCGGACATCGTCAATCGGCGGAACCGAGTGTAAGTGAGCGGCGTCGTAATGCCCTCGCCGGTCGGCGTCGCGATGGAGTAGCTCAGGTAGCCTTCGCCACCGCCGCCGAGACCGGCGGTGCAAGGGCCGTTCGCGACAAAGATCGTCGTGTTCATCACCCGCGCCATCTCGGTGATCGTGTCGAGATTGCGGGAGTGAATGATCGCCGTGTGCCGGTAGTTGTGCTCGGCATGCTTCGACCGCTCAATGCCCTCGGCCGCGTCGCGCACGCGCACGACCGGCACGAACGGCATCATCTGCTCTTCCTCGACGAACGCGTGGTCCGCGTCCGTCTCGCCGAAGAGCAGCTCGCAACCGGACGGCACGTTCGCGCCGGCGGACTGCGCCAGCACGCTCACGTCCTTGCCGACGAGCTTCTTGTTCAACACCGGATGCGGACAGCCTGCGCCCTGGCCTTTTTCAAAAGTGAAAGCGTCTTTTGTCAGCGCCTCGATTTGCTGCGCATTCAACTCGAACGCGCCGGCTTTCTTGAACGCCGCAATGAACCCGTTCCAAGCCTTGGCGGTGACAAAGATTTCCTTCTCACCGATGCAGAGCAGATTGTTGTCGTAACCGCCGCCGGCGATGATGCCCTTCGCGGCGTTATCGAAATCAGCTGTCTCATCCACCACGACGGGCGGATTGCCAGGGCCAGCGCAGATCGCGCGCTTGCCGGACGCCATCGCGGCCTTCACGACTGCCGGGCCGCCGGTCACGCACAGCAACGCGATATTCTGGTTGCTGCAAATCGCCTTGAAGCTCTCCATCGTCGGCGGTTCAGCCGTGCAAAGCAGGTTCTCGATGCCGAGCGCGCCATGAATCGCCTCGTTGAACGCGCGCACCGCCATCGCCGCGCACTTGCTGGCAGCGGGGTGCGTGTTGAACACGACGGCGTTACCGGCGGAGACCATGTTGATCGCGTTGCAGCCGAGCGTAGGGATCGAGTGAGTCGAGGGCGTAATCGCGCCGATGACGCCGAACGGCGCGCACTCGTCAATCGTCGCACCGTTGTCGCCGGTCATCGCGACCCGGCGCAGAAAGTCCACGCCGGGAACTTTCTTCAGCACCTTCAGCTTCTCGATCTTATGGTCAAGTCGACCAATTTTCGTCTCTTCCAACTCGATCCGGCCCCACGACTCCGCGTTCTTTTCGCAGAGCGTCTTGACAATTTCCTCGACCTTGCGGCGGCCTTCAACTCCAGCCTTCGCAAGCTGCTTCTGCGCATGCGCAGCGGCTTCGCAGGCTTCGTTCGCGTCCGCGAAGATGCCGAAGCGGTTCGGCGCTCCAGCCTTCCGCGCAGACGGGCCGTGCGACGCCGGAGCAGGCGCTGCGGACATCGGCTGCTTCAGGCGGGCGATGACGTCCTGAACCAGATCGCGTATCTGTTGTTCGTTAATCGCAGGTGCGCTCATGTTGTTTCAATCACTTGCCGGTTTTGAAGATGATCTTGCCACCAACGTCCACGGCATCCACGATGCCGACAACGACCGCGTCCACCGGCGCGTCCTTCAGGCCATTAGCAAGCCGGGCGGAACTGCCCTGGCAAAACATCACCATCTCGTCCTCGCCTGCGCCGACGCTGTCCACCGCCACAATGGTGTTCACGCCGGGTTTGAGCTTCGTGTGGTCCTTGTCGTCCACGAGCATGGGCCGAAGGATGAGCAGCTTGCGGCCGAGCATCTTCGGGTCCTTCTTCGTGGCAACAACCGAGCCTTCAACTTTAGCCAAAAACATAAGGCCTCCGGGTTAATACGTAATGCGCAATACGTAAGTTCTGCCTTACGCATTACTCGTTACGTATCACGCTTTACTTCTTCGATGATGCCGCGATCTTCGGCAGCACCACGCTGGTTTCCTCGTGCGGACGAGCGATGACGTGGACGCTGACGACCTGGCCAATGGCCTTGGCCGCTTGAGCGCCCGCGTCGGTCGCCGCTTTGACAGCGGCAACATCGCCAACCACAACGGCGGTCACGAGGCCGCTGCCGACCTTTTCCATGCCGACGAGTTTGACGTTGGCGGCCTTGAGCATTGCGTCCGTCGCCTCGACGAGCGCCACCAAGCCCTTTGTTTCAATCATTCCAATTGCATCTGCCATGTTCGTTCTCCTGTTCTATCTTTCTTTGGCTACTTCCTGCTTTCCAAAAGTTTTTTCACTTCGCGCGCCACGACAATTTCCTCGTTCGTCGGCACAACCATGATCTTCGCGCGCGAATCGGTCGTGCTGATGACTGTTTCCTGTCCTCGCTGATGAGCCGCGTTCTTTGCCGGATCGAGCCGGATGCCAAACCAATCGAGGTTGGCGCAAACCATTTCGCGCAACTGCGCCTGATTTTCGCCAATGCCGGCCGTGAACACGATGGCATCGGCGCCGTTGAGCTGAACGAGGTAAGCCCCGATCCAGTGCCGGATGCTGTGCGCAAACACTTCCATCGCTAACTTCGCCCGCGCGTTACCTTGCTCGGCGGCGGTCGCGATATCGCGCACGTCGTTCGAGACGCCGCTGATGCCGAGCAGACCGCCTTCCTTGTTCATCGAACGGACAATCTGGTCAATCGTCAGCCCGTGCGTCTTCATCAGGAACGGAATCGCAAACGCGTCCAACTCGCCCACCCGGTTGTTGTGCGGCAGACCGGACTGCGGGCTCATGCCGAGCGAGTTGCCGACGCCGCGGTTGCCGTGCGTCGCGCCGATGCTGTTGCTGCCGCCAAGGTGACACGAGATCACGCGGAGGTCGCTGCCACCGAGCAGTTTTGCAACGCGCTCGGCGATGTAGCGATGACTCGCGCCGTGAAACCCATAGGGCCGCACGCCCCAATCGGTCCATTGCTGCGGCACGGCATAACGCTTCGCCGCCTCTGGAGCATTGACCCACCACGCCGTCTCAAACAACCCAACCATCGGCGTTCGCGGCAGCTTCTCACGGAACTTGCGGATACCGGCGATGTAAGGCGGGTTATGCGACGGCGCCACCTCGTTCATCTCCTCCATCGCCTTTAGCACGTCCTCGGTCAGCTCTGCGCAACCGAGAACGCCCTTGGCCAGCACGGTCTTGAAACCAACTGCCGTCAACTCCTGCAAGCGCGGGAGCACGCCGCTGGCTTTCATTTCCGCGAGCGACTTCTCGATCGCGTCGCCGTAATCGGTAACGCGCTCGAAGCCGCCCTTGGCCAGCGTCGCCTCCGTCGTCATGTCGAGCAGACGATACTTGAAGGAGGTCGAGCCGATGTTGGCGATAAGGATTTTCATTGCTCCTGAACGCGAAAGACGCCTGGCACCGTGACCTTCACAGCGCCGCGCTTCCTCTAACGTCAACAAGCCTTACGCTGAAATCCACTTGCCGAGACCGGGCAATTCCTCGTGCGGGCGCGGAATGACGTGCACGCTGACGACCTCGCCCACCTGGGCTGCCGCAGCCGCGCCGGCGTCCACAGCGGCCTTCACCGCCGCCACGTCGCCCTTGAAGAATGCCGCGACCAGACCCGAACCGACTTTTTCCCAGCCGGTGAGTTGGACGTTGGCGGCCTTCAACGCTGCGTCGCATCCTTCGAGCAACGCCGTGAGACCCTTCGTTTCGATCATACCAATTGCTTGCAGTGCCATGTGCGTCTCCTTATCCAATGAATGACTTCAACAGTTCCGGGCTGGGGCGCGGAATGACGTGGCTGGCGACCAGTTCGCCCACCTTGCCCGCCGCCGCCGAACCCGCGTCCACCGCGGCCTTCACGCTGCCGACATCGCCCTTCAACAGGACGGTGACGTAGCCGCCGCCGATCTGGATGGTCTTGATCAACGACACGTTGGCGGCTTTCACCGCTGCGTCGCTGGCCTCAACCGCGCCGACGTAACCTTTCGTTTCTATGATGCCAATACCTTCGTTCATTTTTCTCCTATCGTTTTTCCGGGCGGCCAACAGGGCCGTCCTTACTTCAACAACTCTACTCTGCTGTCCGGCCGCAAGCCACAGGCGTTCCCCTCGTCGGTGTCTATGTGCACCTCGAGCTTGAACGACTTGTCCACGCGGACAACCAAATCCTCAAATACCGCGCCGCATTCGCCGCCGACGCGCAGTTTCATCTTATCGCCATGCTTGACGCCGTAAAATGCCGCGTCCTCAAGGTTCATGTGCACGTGCCGCAACGCGCGAATCACGCCCTCCTCCACCTCAAAAAATCCCTTCGGCCCCATCAACATGCACCCCGGCGTGCCCTTGATGTTGCCGCTCATCCGCACCGGCACGTCAAAACCAAGCATAATGGAATCCGTGAACGCCAACTCCACCTGGTTCAACGTGCGGCAGGGACCAAGAATGCGCAGGTTTGATATGACGCGGCTCCGCGGCCCGATCAGCGTCACCATCTGCTCGGCAGCATACTGGCCGTCCTGATAGAGCATTTTCATCGGCTTGAGTTGCGCCCCCTTGCCGAACAACGCCTCCACCGCCTCTTGCGTCAGATGACAATGCCGCGCGCTGACGTTGACGACCAGCGGATTCGGCGGCGCTTTCGGCACCGGCGCCGTGGGACGGAACCGCGCGTAAACCGCTTCCCGCACGATTTGCTCGACCGTGGACCGCTGGATTTGAGGCACGCTCATGGCTGTTCCAGATTCAATCAATATCTTCCAAAACCGAGCAAGATAAATAACGGATTTACCAATATCTGTCAACAACTTCTTGCATATTTTTTCCGCCGGTGCCAAATTCCGGCCGTGAAAGCGCCCGAACGATTCCGCCGAATTCAGGACTTGCTCGGCCAGCACGAGTTCCTCGACCTCGCCACGCTGGCTCACGACCTGAAGGCGTCAGAATCTACCATCCGCCGCGACCTCGACCAACTCGCCGCCAAAGGCGCCCTCAAGCGCACCCACGGCGGGGCAATGGCCGTCGAGCACAAGACAGACGAGTTGAATTTCGTGGTCCGCGACACCCGCCAAGCGGATGAGAAAGACCTGATCGGGCGCGCCACGGCCGCGCTCGTGGAGAACGGCATGTCGGTTATCATTGACGGCGGCACCACCACCTACCACGTCGCCAAGCATCTTGGCGGCAAGCGCATCCAAGTCATCACTAATTCGCTCCCCGTCGCCAACCAGTTCAGCAATTCCAGCATGGTGGAGACGATCATGTGCGGCGGGTTCATCTTCCCCCGCATTGGCGTGCTGCTGGGGCCGCTCGCAGAAGAATCTTTCTCAAAACTCCACGCCGATGTCGCGATCATGAGCGCTGGCGGCATCACCAGCGAAGGCATCACCAACTCGAACAACCTGATCGTGGCGGTGCAACAGAAGATGATGGCCGCCGCCAGTCGCGTCATCCTGTGTCTGGATCACACCAAGTTCGGGCGGCACGCACTCTCTTTTGCCGCACCGCTGGAGAAGATTCACACCGTCATTACCGACAAGGACACCCCGCGCGACCAGATTGCCATGCTGCAAAAGCAGCGCATCGAAGTCATCGTCGCCCGCTAGCTTTGCTCTTCCTTTTCGTCCTCTTCCTGGACAGCGCGCAGCTTGTCGTCGGCTTCATCACTCCCGTCCCACTCGGCGGGCGACCACGAAAGAATCTCGTTGATCTCGTCGTAGCAGTGGAGGCTGCTGCCATTGAAATAGCGGTCATTGAGTTTCGCCACCAACTCCTCTTCCAACTCCAGATCATCCACGGCGTGCGCGTAATGATGCGTCTTGTTCAGAAGCTTCACCCGCAACTCGATGAGGTTGTCCACCAACTCACGATAACTGCTCTGCTCATCGTCCACGAACAACGGCAGCGCGAACAGCTTGCCTCCGGGGTCTTCGCCCGGCTGTAGCGCGATCTTCAGCCGCAACCGGCCTTCATCCATCTCTGACTCCGCGGTAAACAAGGCAAACGCCTTCGCAAACGTCGCCCGCTGGAACCCGATGGCATAATACTCCCCCAGCCGTTCCGCGATGTCGCGGAACTGGCGCGGGTCGAGCACGCTCAATCCCTCGCGTGGCCAGTAAATCTCATCGCTGGTCTTTTCCACCCACCAGTTCATGTCGTTGCCGAGGCGCACAACGATCCATTGCGGCAATATTATTTCCTTTTCCACGTGCTCATATTAGTCACAGCGCACCGCGACGCAATGGATGATTTTGCCAGAACTTCCGGATTCTGACTGGTAATCATTAAGAACGGAGCCGTTGGAGGCCAGCGGCGGAAGATGCGAACCGGTTAAAGCCACTTGCACATTGTCCAAAACAGGCGGGCTGCCGACTAGGTTCATTCAAAACGTTCGCATCACTGCGGGCGAATCTTCGCGGCAAGGTCGGTCTTGAGTTCGCCGGGCAGGAGGGTGAGTTTGCCGGCGTGGGCGGTCGCTTTCTCGGTGCGCACGGGCTTGCCCTTCCACGTTTCCCACCATTCCACCGCGTAGGTGCCGTCCGCGAAGCCGTCGAGGGTAATCCGCGAGGGTGGCACGGGCGGCACGGCGGATTTCTGGTGGTTGAACCAATCGCTCTCCTGGTTCTGCATCCAGACGATGCGGGGGCCGCCGACGGCCCGCAACGCCGCGACAAGCAGATTCGGCCGGTCGAGGACTTTGCAGCCGGTGAAGGCGTAGCGGGTGATGCGCATCCAGTCGCCGCCGAGGTTGTCCACGCGGATGCGATGTTTGCCGGCGGGCACGTCCACGGCCACGTCTTCGTCATAGACGGATTCCCACAGCTTCCACTTCGGCTGGTAGATCCACTGCTTGCCGATCTTCTCGCCGCAGGGGAACTCGCGGTTGAGTTTCTGTTCGCCGTCCACCCAGACGCGCAGGAGGCCGCTACGGGAGACGCGCCCGACGGTGATGATGAATTTGCCCGCGCGCGGGAACTCCACGACGAAGGTGGGCGGGTTGATGAGGTCGTGGTGCCCCATGCCGTGGAGTAGTTCGCGAATCTCCGCCGGGTCGTTGACGGTGCCGTCGCGTTGTATCCTGAACTCGCTGGCCGCGGGCTTGCCCCATTTGCTGACGGGCGAGAGGACGATGTCGCGCGTGATGGGCGATGCGGGCGGGTCCACATACTCGGTGGCGGCCACGCTGACTTGTTCCCATCGCGTGGTGCCGAAGGGAAGGCCTTTGGCGAAGTTGGCGATGGCGGTGAAGTGGAAGTAGAGGTTCAACGGCTCGATGTAGTTCTCGTGCCACCACGGCATCGGGATGCCGCAGCAGCCACTGCAAAGCGCGGCCCAGTTGGCGTTGTGCAGGCCCCAGCCCTTCGGGTCCTTGTCGGCGGTGGAGGAATGGCTGCGGATGCCGAACTCGCCGAAGATGTGCGGCTTCGCGAAGTTCGTCCACTGTTCGAGGCAGTAGCGGCGCACCTGCTCGGCGACGTTGCCGTCGTTGTTCGTGTAGCAATGGGTCTGCACAATGTCCATCCTCGGAATCCGCCAGCACGCCTCCGGGCCGGTCTTGCCCCACCAGCTCGTCGTGATGAGATGCCGATACGGGTCGAGCGCGGCGAGATAGTCGGACATCTCGCGATGCCACGCGTTCTTCGTCTCCTCGGTCGTGTCGGCCCATCCCTCAAATTCGTTGCCGAACTCCCAGCAGAGGATCTGCGGCGAGTAACCCCATCGCGCGACGGTGTAGCGCAGCCGTTTCTTATAGAGCGAGCGCGACGGCTCGCCGGTGAACCACTCGCTGACTTTCTCGCAGGGGCCACCGTTGGCTTTGTTGAACGGATTCGCCCGCCAGCCGCCCTCGCGGAAATCCTGATGCGTGTCCATGCAGAGCATGTAGTAGAAGTCCAGTTCCGCGGCGAGGTTGAGCAGGCTGTCGAGCCGTGCCGCCTGCGCCTGACGATACCAGCCGAGCCGATCTTCCCATTCGATGCCGAGGCTGGAGCTGGACATCCACCAACGGTTGTAGTTCTCGCCCTTCGCCGCCATCTTGCGGATCGCGTCGGGGCCGGTCTGCCCAGCGGTGTGATATCCGGGGAGGTTGTGACCGATCGGCACGAACGACACGCCGGAATCGAACTGCAGATAATGCGGGTCCACGCGGCTCTGGCGCAGGAACCCCTTCCCCGCCGACGCCTTCACGGCAAACTCGCCCGCGTCCTTGCTCACGCTGCCGCTGCGGTCCTTCGCCGTGAGCTTCACGCGCAACGGCCCCGGCTCGACGCAAGCAACGCGCACGCACCAGCGGCCCTCGCCGACCGGCGACATCACCTCCACGCCGTCCCGCACCTCGCGCCGGTAGTCCACCATAAAGAACCCCGGCTGCGTGAACTGTCGCCCCGACGCCGTCGTCACCGTCGCATCGAGCGCAACTTGGTCGGGATCGAACGGGTTCTCCCACGTGCCGCGCAGATCCACGCTCAATTCCAGCTTGCCGAAGCGCGGCACCGTCGCGCTTGTTGCACTGACCTTCCCAATAGCGAGCGGCTCGCGATGCGGCTCGATGTCGCCCGCGAACTTCTCCGGCAGCGTGTCAAAACCGATCTTGAGCAACGTGACCACCTTCTTGCCAACGGGAAAATCCCCGGGGCGCAAGTTCATCTCGAAGCCCTGCGTCGTTTCGTTCACGCGACAGCGCAGCTCGCGAAATCCCTCGCCCGCGAACGCGACTGCGCGTCCATCGCCCAACTCCACCAGCAACGCCTCGCAATCACCGGAAACGTTGCCGCCCACCTTGCCGTGCGCGACCGGCCGCGCAAATAGCCGCCGCCCTGCAAACGCCTTCCGGTCGAATGAAATCGTCGCCCACAGCCCGGCCGTGAGCGACAGTGGCGCAGTCTTCTCCGTCTCCAAGTGCAGCACCGCGCCCTTCGCCGTCGGCTCCAATGCCAGCGTGTAGCGCATCGGCGCGGCACCCTCGCGAATCACCCACGTCCCGCTCTGCCGCAACCATCCTTTGCGATCCACCTCCGGCCCGCTTTCGATCTTGCCTGCGTCGAGCCGTTCGTGAATCCAAGCGTCGTGCCAAAGTGTGATGCTCAACCTCACCTCCGGCCCGCCCGCCCGCCTCACCGCCACCGTGCCTGGCGCGCGATAAACGATTTCATTCCCTGCGACGGCCAAAATAAACTCTTTGCCCCTGCTCTCCCAGCGTTGGGCAGACACAGGCGAGACGAGCGACAGAAACACGAACAATGTGGCGGCGTAAGAGAGGTTCTTCATGGCAACAGCCAAGGAACCTACCCGTTGCCCGCAGCGACTCAAAGGCAAAAACACAGAACAGGCAAGACGCCCGTCCTACGATTACTTCTTCGGCGCAGTCAGCATTGGGAAGTCGTCGGTGCGGAATGGCGACGCGGGCAGGCCCACCTTGTTCCAGAGGTTGACGACGGGGAAGTTGGCCCAGCCGTAACGCACGGCGACCGGTTTGGCAACCTTGTCGCTGCACACGACGATCTTGTCGCCCTGAATCTCAGCCTGCGCGTTGACGAACTTCTTGTCCGCGCCGGCGATGGCGAAGCCTTTGAGCGCGCCGTCCTTGGCGGCGAGGCCGCCGCCAAGATGGGTGAAGCTGAGGATGGCTTTGTTGCCCTGCACCTTCATGCTGGCATAGGCCGGACCGGAGAACTCGATCTTCTCGCCATAAGCGATCGCCCGCGCGGCGAGTGCGAGACGCGCGCCAACCGGGTCCTTCTGTTTCGGATGCACGTCGTTCTCATCGCCAACGTCGGTGATAACGGCTTGCGCGGTCTTGGGCAAATTCAGCGCAGTCAACAGTTGCGCCTCGCGTAGTTCCGCCCAACCGCTTTCCTTCGGCTCGGCTTCAATCTTCATGAACGGCGCGAGTTGGACGAACAGGAATGGGAAAGCATAGCCCCAATCCTTGCGCCAGTTCTGGATCATTGCGGGGAAGAGCTTGCGATACTGAAAGGCGCGGCCGGCGTTGGACTCGCCCTGATACCAGATGGCGCCAGCGACGGCATAAGGCTCCAGCGGGACGATCATGGCGTTGTAGAGGCCGCACGGGCGCTGCATGCTGGTGGTCGGATTCTGCGGCAGGCGCGGCACCTGTTTCTTCGCAGCCTTGGCCTTGGCGAGAATCTCCTTGTTGCGCACCTCGACTTTCGGCCAGTTCTTGATCGCTTCGGCGTGGTTGGCGAAGATTTCGGGAAACTCCTTTTCCAATACGCCCCGCTTCGTCCACGCCTCGGCGGGCGTGCCGCCGACGTTGGAACTGATGAGGCCCACCGGCACCTTCAGCGCCGCGCGCAAGTGCTTGCCGAAGAAGTAACCGACGGCGCTGAACGCCGGCAGCGTTTCCGGGCTGCACTCCTGCCACGCGACGGGCGGCTGGCCGGGCGACGCGGCGGGCAGCTCGGTCTGGGCTTCGTCCTTGGAAACGCGCGGGATGGTGATGAGCCGCAGCATCGGGTCTTTGCACTCCGCGATCACCTTCTCCGCGTCGGTGCTGCCCTTGACGTTCCACTGCATGTTCGACTGGCCGCTGCAAATCCAGACCTCGCCGACAAGGACGTTCTTTAGTTCGACGCTGTTCTTGCCGCAGATGGTCATCTTGAACGGCCCGCCCGCCTTCAGCGGCTTCAACCAGACCTTCCACTTGCCGCCCTTGGCGACCGTGGAGACCCCCTGACCGCAGAACTTCACCGTCACCTTCTCGCCGTCGTCGGCCGTGCCCCAAATCGGCACCTTCTGACCTTGCTGTAGCACCGCGTTGTCCGTGAAAAGCCCGTGCGGTTTGACCACGGCAAACGCCGCCGTCGCCAGCATCAGCGCGAAAGTGGAAACTGCGATCAGACAAACTCGATTGAACCGCTGCATTATCATCTCCTTGGTTGAATTCTCAGTCAGCGAACGGACGATGGTTTTATCGGCTCCCACGCGGATAGCAAGCCGGATTTCAGCGTTTCGCGGCTTGGAACGGCGGCACACGCGGTGTAAAGTCAGGCACTCCATGAACCGAACACGTTCTTCCATCGGGATCGGCCAGTATCTGATCGAGCAACTCCACGGGCGCGGCGTGCGCCACGTTTTCGGTGTGCCGGGCGATTACGTGCTGGGCTTCTACGACATGATCCAGCACAGCCAACTGCGCATCGTCAACACCTGCGACGAGCAGGGCGCGGGCTTTGCCGCCGACGCCTACGCGCGCCTGAACGGCCTTGGCGTGGTGTGCGTCACCTATTGCGTCGGCGGGCTGAAGGTGGCCAACTCAACAGCAGAGGCGTTTGCAGAGAAGTCGCCCGTAGTCGTTATCAGCGGCGCGCCCGGCATCGGCGAGCGCAGGAAGAATCCCCTGCTCCACCACAAGGTGCGTGAGTTCGACACGCAGAAGAAGGTGTTCGAGCAGATCACCGTCGCATCCACCGTGCTGAGCGATCCGCAGACGGCGTTGCAGGAAATTGACCGCGTGCTCTACGCCGCCGAGCGCTACAAGCGGCCGGTTTATATCGAGCTTCCCCGCGACATGGTGAGCGTGCCGGGCATTCCGCATCATACGCCACTCGAACTCCACGAGCCGAGCGACGCGCATTCGCTCAAGGCCTCGATGGAAGAGGCCGTCGCCATGATCAACGCCGCCAAGAAGCCGGTGATCCTCGCAGACGTGGAGGTGCATCGGTTCGGTCTGCAAGCGGAAGTGGTCCGCCTTGCCAAGAAGACGAACATCCCCGTCGCCGCCACTATCCTTGGCAAGTCGGTCATCGGAGAGAACCACCCGTTCTACCTCGGCGTCTATGAGGGCGCGATGGGCCGGGACGACGTGCGCGCTTACGTCGAGTCCAGCGACTGCGTCATCATGCTTGGCGCGTTCATGACCGACGTGAACCTCGGCATCTTCACTGCGCGGCTGGACCAGGGCCGTTCCATCTACGCCACCAGCGAGAAGATCGCGGTGCGCTACCACAACTACGAGAACGTGCGGTTCGAGGACTTCCTGAGCGGCCTCACGCGCGCCAAACTGCGCCGCCGCACGCTCGGCAGGATTCCAAACCCACAACCGCCCGCCGCCTTCGTGCCGACGAAAGGGAAACTCACCGTCAAGCGCCTCTTCCAGCGGATCAACGCGCACCTCACGGAGAACACCATCGTCATCGCGGACGCCGGCGACGCGTTATTCGGCGCGGCCGACCTTTACATCCATCACAGCACCGAATTCATCGGCTCGGCCTACTACGCCTCGCTGGGTTTCGCGGTGCCAGCGGCCATCGGCGCGCAACTGGCCAACCGCAAACTGCGCCCGCTGGTGCTTGTCGGCGACGGCGCGTTCCAGATGACCGGCATGGAACTGGCGACCGCCGCCCGTTTCGGCCTCAATCCCATCGTCGTCGTCCTAAACAACTTCGGCTACGGCACCGAGCGCCCCATGCAAGACGGCCCCTACAACGACGTGTTGCCGTGGAACTACAGCCGCCTGCCCGAGTTCCTCGGCGCGGGCCGCGGTTTCCTTGTTCACACCGAAGAGGAACTCGACCGCGCCCTCACCGCTGCCGACCAGCACACCGACAGCTTCAGCATCATCGAGGCGCGGCTCGATCCCGCCGACTGCTCCCCTGCCCTGCGCCGCCTCACGGAGCGGCTGGCCAAGAGGGTCAAGGGCCAGGCAGCATAAGAACCCCCTGCCAACCGAACCTCCTGCTCGCAGATTAGTTTCCGGTTGAAACCCTCCGCGCCCCGCGCAATAGTCCCGCACCAGGAAAACCATGCGCATCATCGAACCCCACATTCACTGCTACTCACGCACCACCGACGACTACGAGAAGATGACCCTCGCCGGCATCGAAGCCGTCATCGAGCCGGCGTTCTGGCTCGGCGGGCCGCGCACCACCGTCGGCACCTTCACGGACTACTTCGAGCACCTCCTCGGCTTCGAGCGCCAACGCGCCGCCGGCTACGGCATCGCCCACTTCTCCACCCTCTCCGTGAACCCCAAGGAGGCCAACACCCGCCCCGTCGCCGACCAGGTCGTCGAGCTGCTCCCGGCCTACCTCCAGCGCGAGGGTTGCGTCGGCCTTGGCGAAGTCGGCTTTGACCGCATCACCTCCGACGAGGAGGAAATTCTCCGCCGCCAGCTCCGCATCGCCCGCCAGCTCAACTGCCCCGTCATCGTCCACAGCCCGCACCAACACAAGAAGATCGGCACCGAGCGCATCCTCGCCATCATTGACGAGGAGAAACTCGACCACAACCTCGTGAACCTCGACCATTGCACCGAGGAAACCCTGCCGCTGTTCGGGCGGCACACCCGCATGTGGCGCGGCCTCACCGTCTATCCCATCACCAAACTCTCCGTCGAGCGCGCCGCCAACATCGTCCAGCAATACGGCGTGGACCGCCTCCTCATCAACTCCTCCGCCGACTGGGGCGTCTCCGACCCCCTCAGCGTCCCCCGCGTCGTCCGCGAACTCGAGCGCCGCTCCGTCCCCCGCGACCAGATCGAGCAACTCGTCTTCCTCAACCCCCTCCAGTTCTACGGCCAGTCGCCAAGATTCACGTTCAAGAAGTGAGGAGCGCAACTACGCGCATGGGCCAAATCATCCATCCTTCTCCAGTCAGATATAGAGACATCGATTTATCGTGGATGGTCGGACGCGCTTTTACCGAAGTGTCATTCCATGAGCCTTCGCCTTGGTATTTCATCTTCGGCCCGGATGCACACATCGGCGTCGAGTGTCTTTGGCGTATCGTTGGGCATGACGGGGTTATTCTGACCAACGAAGACCACGGTCAGAAGTTTGGTTTATCCGCACCCTTGGACGCCGTTGCCAAAGGCAATCAACTTCTTGCTGGTCGTATCATTGCCGCAGTGCAGTTGCGAGAGGCCACAGCAGACGTTCTGATTGAGTTCACTGAGGACTTGCGGTTGGAGATTATCCCGACCTCGTCAGGCTACGAGAGTTGGCAACTGCGCGACCCGTCTGGCATGTCTTATGTCGCGCAAGGCGGAGGACAGATTTGTAAATGGAAACAGTGATGGCTGGCCCTCACGGTAGCCCATCTCCCATCTCCCAACTCCCATCTTCCGCCTCCTCCGCTGCCCGCCCGCCGCCTCTCCGTCACATGCCAAGTGTCATGCAACCTGGATGCTTCCAATGCAGCGACGCAAAACCTTTCAGATTGATGGCGGTCGCATCCAACTGCTACTCTTTCCCCGGTTCCAACCAGCGCTGAAAGCTTGGAAACACGGAGACAAGGATCATGAAGAGTTCAACATCCGCCTTCTGGCTGACGGGACTCGTTTTGCTTTGGGGCTTTGGCACACCTGTGGTTGAAGGCGGCTGAGGCCCTCCCTCAAGCGCCGCGGTGGTGGCCCGCGTCATCCCGAACACCAAACCCGTCGTGGTGACTCGCGTGATTCCGCATGGCCCCTTCCTGAGCGGCGTGGTGGTCAGTTTGACCCCCCGATGGCGCACCCTCAGTGTCAGACCTAACGATGCGGCCGTTGCCCGCATGCTCAACCCCGCTGTCTTTTTCATCGGCGCGGATGCGATGCTCGACCGAAACGGAAAGGCTTGTGAACTGGGGGACATCCAACCCGGCGATCCGATTCGCGTGGCGTTCAGGATAGAACCGGGTCCAACGACACATGTGACCGGACTCGAAGCCGGCGATCCCGGCCTCGCCAACGCCGGTCTCGCATTGCCAGTGACTTCGTCCCAGTTGATTGTGGGTGGCATTGGTTTGGCGATTCTGTTTGTCTTCATGCTCGCGCTGAGGGGCGTGTGGAGGAGCTTCTCCAGCTAGACGGCCGCCGCGCGAGTTCATCGCGCACGCAAAGCGTCTGACGCCTTTCCTTCTTTCCTTCCGCCTCCTCCGCCGCTGCCCGCCCGCCGGCTCATCTTCTGGCTTCACCGTTTGCAAACAAGTCCCGTCGGGCGGAACGACCGATACGACAAGACGTTCGGGCGAGACGCCCGACACTACAACGCTCTCATCGCCTCAGATGTTCCGCTTCAGGCCGCGGATGAGGCGTCCGGCTTCGGGACCGTTCTCCGCCTGCGGCTACATCATGTAAAGACGAAGAGTGATGAGTGAAATGTTTCCTCGGCGTTTGTAGCGTCGGCCGTCTCGGCCGAGCCGCAGCAGCGTTAGAATCACACCGCCATCCGCGCCAATCCGTGTTTCATCCGCGGCCAGCAACACTGACCTCATACGAGGGATGCGGCCGTCCCGCCCCTACTTCCTTCGCGCAGTCTTCTTCTGCCCCGGCTTCTTGCCGCGCTTGGCGCGGGGGGCGGAGGCTTTGCGCGGGCGGGCGCGCTGGCGCGACTTCAGGAGGGAGATGAGCGTCTCGCCGATGATGGCGGGCGTTTCGGCCACGGCGATGCCGGCGGCCCGCAACGCCTCGATCTTCGCGGCGGCGGTGCCTTTGCCACCACTGATGACCGCTCCAGCGTGGCCCATGCGGCGGCCGGGGGGCGCGGTCATGCCGGCGATGTAGGCGACGACCGGCTTTTTGCAATGTTTGCCGATCCAAGCCGCCGCTTCTTCCTCAGCGCTGCCGCCGATTTCGCCGATGAGGACGATGGAGTCCGTGCCGGGGTCGTCGTTGAAAAGCTTCACCGCGTCGAGGTGCGAGGTGCCGTTGACCGGGTCGCCGCCGATGCCGATACAGGTGCTCTGGCCGACGCCGCGGGTAGTGAGCTGCCAGACGGCTTCGTAGGTTAGCGTGCCGCTGCGGCTGATGACGCCGACGCGGCCGGGCTTGTGAATGTAACCGGGCATGATGCCGATCTTGCACTGGCCGGGCGTGATGATGCCGGGACAGTTCGGGCCGATGAGCCGCACGCCCTTGTGCCCGGCGAGAACGCGCTTCACCTTGACCATGTCGGCGACGGGGATGCCCTCGGTAATACAGACGATGAGCCGGATGCCCGCGTCGGCCGCTTCGAGGATGGCGTCGCCCGCGAACGCCGCCGGCACAAAGATGCACGTGGCGTTGGCGCCGGCCTGCTTCACCGCTTCGGCGCAGGTATCAAAGACGGGCATTTTGACGCCGTCGAGGTCCACTTCGCCCGCGCGACCGGGCGTGACGCCGCCGACGACGTTGCCAGCATACTTGTGGCAATGGGTGGCGTGGAACTTGCCGGCGGAGCCAGTAATGCCTTGGAAGATGACGCGGGTGTTTTTGTCAACGAGGATGCTCATCGTAGTGAAGAGTTATGAGTGAAGAGTGAAGAATTATGATTGCTGGGCAGCGCGCACAACTTTTTCCGCTGCGTCGCCCATGCCGGTGGCGGTGATGATCGGCAGGCCGCTGTCCTTCAGCATCTTCCTGCCCTGCTCGACGTTCGTGCCTTCGAGCCGCACGACGAGCGGCACGGGGATGTGAACGGCCTTCGCAGCGCCGACGATGCCCGCCGCCAGCACGTCGCACTTCATGATGCCGCCAAAGATGTTCACGAGCAGCGCCTTTACGTTCTTGTCGCCGCACAAAAGCTTAAACGCCGCCGTCACCTGCTCAACGCTCGCGCCGCCTCCAACGTCGAGGAAGTTTGCCGGACTGCCGCCGTAGTGCTTGATGATGTCCATCGTCGCCATCGCCAGTCCCGCGCCGTTGACCATGCAGCCGATGGTGCCGTCGAGGCCGATGTAGTTCAGGTCGTTCTTGCTCGCCTCAACCTCGCGAGGGTCTTCCTCGTTCGTGTCGCGCATCGCCGCGATGTCCTTGTGACGGTAGAGCGCGTTGTCGTCGAAGTTGATCTTCGCGTCCATCGCCAGCACGCACGGTTTGCCGTCCGGCCCGGTCGTGACGACGAGCGGGTTGATCTCCACCAACGAGCAGTCGGACTCCCAGAAGAGCCGATAGACGCTCAGCATCAGCTTCGCGCCGGCGGCGGCCAGTTCGCCAGTAAGACCGAGCGCGCGGCAGAGTTTGCGCGCCTGGAACGGCATCATGCCGAGCGCGGGGTCCACGACCTCCTTCAAAATCTTCTCCGGCGTTTTCGCCGCAACGCTTTCGATATCCATGCCACCTTCGGTGCTGGCGATGACCACCGGCCGCGACAACACACGATCCAGCAGCACGGCCAGATACAACTCGCGCTGCGGCGTAACGGCGTTGACCACGAGCACGCTGCGCACGAGCCGGCCCTGCGCGCCGGTCTGCGGCGTCACCAGCGTCATGCCGATCAGCTTGCGCGCCGCGGCGACGCATTCCTCACGCGTCCGGGCGAACTTGATGCCGCCACCCTTGCCGCGACCGCCGGCGTGGATTTGCGCCTTGATGACAATCTCCGCACCCGATCCGAACGCGGCGACGATCTCGTCGTAACGCGCGCCCGCCTCCTCCGGCGTGCGCGCCACGCCGCCAGACTGGACCATGACGCCAAATTGCCGGAACAGTTCCTTCGCTTGATATTCGTGGATATTCATCGGTTACCTAAGCACCGCAACGGTCACGCCATTGCACAAAGTTCGCGGAATCTAACACACCTCCACCATTCCGCAACCGAAGGTTGAAAAAAAGCCCGCGCATTGTGGTGCGCGGGCCTTTTCGTTTGCGAACTGTTCGCGTGCGACAACCGGGATTACTTCTTCTTGTTCTTGATCGTCTGATAGAGGTCGAACGCTGCCTTCGGTTTCAGGTTGTCATGCACAACGCCGCGCACGGCCTGGATCATCGCGACGGGATGCTCGGCCTGGAACACGTTGCGGCCCATGTCCATGCCCGCGGCACCCTGGTCAATCGCCTCGTAGGCCATCTGGAGCGCTTCGAGTTCCGGTAGTTTCTTGCCGCCGGCGACGACGATCGGCACCGGGCAGGCTGCGGCGACCTTCTCGAAGCCGGGCTTGCAGTAGTAGGTCTTCACGACGTGCGCGCCATTCTCCGCGATCACCCGCGTCGCAAGTCCGAGGTAACGCGCGTCGCGCACCAGTTCCTTGCCAACGGCGTTCACGCCGAGCGTGGGGATGCCGACGCGGTTGCCGGCGTCAATCAGTTGCGTGAGGTTGCGGATCGTCAGCGCCTCGAACTTGCCGCCGATGGCCACCATCGCAGCCATCAAACAGGCGTTCAGCCGGATGGACTCCTCGATGTCCATGACACACTCGTCGTTCAGGTCGGTCAGGATGGTCGAGCCGGCTGAAACGCGCAAAGCGACGGGTTTGTTCGAGGTGGGCGGCACGATCTGCCGCAACGCGCCGCGCGTGCACATGATGCAGTCGGCGTAGGGAATCAGCGGCGTGATCGTCAAGTCCATGCGCTCCAAGCCAGAGGTCGGGCCCATGATGTAGCCGTGGTCGAACGCCAGCATGACGGTGCGGCCACTCTTGGGGTTGAAGACGCGCGAGAGGCGGTCTTTCATGCCCCACTCAACGTGTCCGAGGCCCTTAAGGAAAAATCCTTCGGTCTTCTGCGGAACGCCAATTCCGTAATCCTTGGCTTCTTGGTTTCCTGCTGCTTCTGCCATGTTCGTTACTCCTGTTTGTGTCTATTTGATTTGTAACGCGGACACTCTTGTCCGCGCCGTTCCGATGAAGCGGACAAGAGTGTCCGCGTTACGCTCTACTGCACTGCTTCTGCGAAACCCGCAAAAATGTAAGAGATCGAAGTCGCGCCGGGATCGGCGTGGCCGAGCGTGCGGTCGCCGAGGTTGCGGGCGCGACCGAACTTCGCCGTCATGTCTTTCGTGGCCTGCACGCCACGCGACGCGGCCTCCGCGGCCTGGCGAAACGCTACGGAGACATCCGCGCCGCTGCCAGCGGCAGCGCGCAACGCGTCCACCGACGGCACGAGCGCGTCAATCATCGTCTTGTCGCCGGGCTGCGCTTTCGTCTGCTGGCGCAATCCCGCCACGCCGGCCTCGAACATCGTCGCGACCGCCGCCACATCCAGTTCCGCCGCGCTGCCCGCGCCTTCGCTCAAGCCAATGAAGAAAGAGCCGAGCAACGGGCTGGTCGAGCCGCCGTCCACGCTCATCACGTCCCAACCGACCTTGTTGAGCAACTCGGCGATCTTGCCGCTGGTGTCGCCTTTCGCGGCAGCTTCGGCAGCGTCCATCACGCGGCAGATGGTCATTCCATGGTCGCCGTCACCGGTGGCGGAATCGAGTGCCGAGAGTTCTTTCTCCGCGGCGCGAATTTTTCCCGCGGCGACTTCGATCATGCGGACGATGACATTTGAACCGATGGTTTGCATATCTTGGTAACCCGCCACTCCGTGGCGGTTCGCCCGCGACGGAGTCGCGGGTTACTGAGTTATCTCACCGTCATATACGGCGCGTCGCAGGGCGCGTCCCAATACTTCAGCATCTCGTCATCCATCTTCGCGACGAACATCTGGAAGCCGCCCATCTCCTGCACTGTCAGGTATTCGCCGACGCGGGCGCGCGCCAGCACGACGCCTTTCTGCGCGAGCACCTGCCCGACACGGCGCATGACAATGAACTGCTCCATCAGCGTCGTCGAGCCGGCGCCGTTGATGATCACCAGCACCTTGTCGCCCGCCTTGGCTTTGACGGCTTCGATCAACTGCGTCACCATGATCTCCGCCGTCTCGTTGGCGCTCTTCATCTTCGAGCGTCCCGTGCCGGCCTCGCCGTGCTGGCCCATGCCTATCTCCATCTCGTCGTCGGCCAGCGCGAAGATGGACTGGCCGCTCGCCGGATGCGTCGCCGTCGTCAACGCCACCGCGAGCGTGGCCATGTTGTTGTTGAACCGCTCCGCCAGCGCGAGCACCTCGTCGAGGCTCTTGCCAGCCTCCGCGGCGGCGCCGGCGATCTTGTAAAGCGGGATGCAGCCAACGAGACCGCGGCGGTTCTCGGCGGGAGCGTTCGCGCCGGGAGCGATGTCCTCGTGCGTGAGGATGCTCTTGACGTTGAGGCCCGCTTTCTTGGCCATCTGCATGGCGATGTTCGAACTCATCACGTCGCCCGCGTGGTTGAGCACCACCAGCAATGTCCCCGCCGGGCGGTTGACCTGCTTGAGCGCGTCGAACACCTTCGGCGCGGCGGGCGCGGCAAAGATGTCGCCCACGACGCTGATATCGAGCATGCCCTCACCGACGAACCCGCTGAGCGCCGGCTCGTGGCCCGCGCCGCCGAGCGTGACCAGCGCCACCTTCGACGGGTCCTTCGCACGCGCGCGGCAGACGAGTTTCTCGTTCTTCAACGCCACCTTGTCGCTGTAAGCGAGGGCAAAGCCCTCCAGCAACTCCGGCGTGAGGTTCTTCGGGTCGTTGATAAATTTCTTCATAGCCATGGCTGTTGTTCTCCTCTGCTAGTCGTGTTCCGCGTCAGGAAAAGCGCCCGTGTTCTTACAAGGTTCCACCGCCGATGCCAAGCGCAGTTTCAACAGGAAAATTAAGAGTTCAGAATTGAGAGTGAAGAATTACAGACACGAAAAGAGCGCAAAGATCCCGGAACTCTTAACTTCTCATTCTTAATTCTCCGTCGCCCTACCTACCTCTCTCCCGCCATCGCCTTGCCGCTGGCGTCCAGCTTCTGCACGGCCATCATCGTGCCGGCGAGCTTCGGGTCGGACAGGTGCCAGACGAGTTTCTTGTCGCGCGTGATCTCCAACAAGCCGGAGCCAATGGTGGCGCAAGCTTCCTGCTTGCGGTCATTGGGATTCGCAAGCTGGAAGCTTGCGCCACTCTTTTCGTAAGCGCGATAGCAACCGGTGACGATGTTGCCGTTGGGCAACAGGTGCAGAGCGGTCATGTTGGTGATCTTCACGCCGGGGATGTCGGTGTTGGCGAACTCCCAAACCACCTTGCCGGCGGCGTCGAACTCCAGCAGCCTGGCCAGCGACGAGACAAGCGTGGTTCCCTTCCCCGTGCGGACGGCGGCGAAGGCGATGGCGGGCGTCTTAAGTTCGAGGACGACGTCGCCCTTGGGCGTGTATTCCTTCACCACGTGCGCGCCGGAATGGCAGACAAGATAATTGCCGTTCTTGAGCTTGCGAGCCATGCGCATGTTGTGATGCGCGCCGACCGTAGCCGGCTGGGTCTGCAACTCGAACACCACCTTGCCGGCCGCATCCGCCTCCAGCACCTTGCCGGTGGAGTTCTCGCCGACGAGCGTGTTGCCGTTGTCGAGCCGCTGGCAGGAAAAGGTGCCGCCGCCTTTTTGCTCGGGCGATTTGTATTGGAAGACGACCTTGTGGTCGGGTGTCACCTCCGTCACCGTCGCGCCGTCGGCAAAAAGGACGTTGCCGTTCGACAGCATCCATGCGTCGTGAGTGAGCGCCGTCGGATGCTCCCACTCCACCGCGCCGGCCGCCGACAGAATCATAACCCTTCGGTCGCCCGCGGCGAGCAACTGCCCGCCGACCTCACCCGTAATGCCCACCCCGCAGCACACCGCCGCCGTCCACAACCACGCCATCACCTGTTTCATCATCCCCAACCGTTATCGGATTTCGCGAAAGAAGTCAGGCACAGCTTTCACCACCATCCGTGCTGGCTTCGACTAATACGCATTCTCCATCAGATAATGTCATTCTACTGTCCATGTTTCTTGCGGAATGGAAAATCTAAAGGACCGCTGGGCGTAAATAATCGTATGGCAAGATTGTATTCAGTATCTGATGGAACATTTTTATCATTTGCCCCGAAACGAGCGAATATTTTGACCCACGCTCCGGGTAACAACTGATATGCTGACTCAGCAAGATGTAGTTTGTGATCAGGTGGCACTGAGAAAGCCTGGGTAGAAATATATTCGTCCCCAAAAAGCCTAGGACTCAACCTGTGCAAATACCAACCGGCAGGGGCTACTATGCCAAACTGGAAATCTTGAATTTGGATAGTTCGTTCTTCCGAATTCTTGATAGAAACGTCGAATCCAGACCAGTGTGGCTGTTCTTGTGTGCTTTCAACCAGAGGATTCGCAACTATTCGAGTTCCGTTAACAAAACACTCTAATGTTGGATTAAAGAACCGTTTAGCCTCCTTTGGATTCTCCACAAACCATTTAACGCGTTTGAAAAGCTCAGACTTCAAATCGGTGATGCGATTATCGTGGACGATGTGAGGATAATGTTTGAGATCAAACGGGATATCATCAGCTTTTGCAGTTAGAAGAATAACGCGCTTCCCCAGAGCGTGCGCATACCCAACCTCATAGAACACGTTCGGATTACGACCTGTCATTTCCGCAATAATTAAGTCTGCCTTTGCAATCTGGTTGTAAACTCTTTGCAGGATGCTCTCCTCAAAAATCTGCTCGTCAACACGTTCGCAATGGGCGTCAGCATCACCGCAAGCCGCCTTGATGCCGAGTTCATAAAGGTCGTCGAAGAATTTCTCAAACGGCATCAGTGTGAAAACGAATGGTTTTGGCTGAGTTTCCATAATTCGGAGCGATTAATAGTTTGCCGTGCTTAGGGCGACGGTGAAGCTGCTGTTGGTGGTGATGCCGGCTTGCCGCCAGTGGGCGTCGTTCGTGGGGCCGGCGTCTATGACCTCGCCGTTATGGAGTTGGCTTGGATCGAAGATTGGCATGTCTCGGCCCTTTCCTCATGGGCGGTTTCTACCGCAGCAGGCGAAGAAATGGAAACAAATTCTCCGCCCCGAAAAATGCGAAAGGACGCGAAAGGGGGGAAGCTGTCAGTTGTCGGCTGTCAGCTTTCAGCTTTGGGCAAGCGACGGTCGGAGACCGCCGGCGTAGGCCGGGTCCCCGACCCGGCGTAACCGTCATCGCCACGTGTGGGCACGTGGCCTACAACGAGATCGGCGGTCATAGACCGCCGCTACAGGATCGGCTGACGGCTGATTCTCGTCACTCCTCGATAATGACGCGGAAGCCGACGTTGTAGGGGCGCTGCCAGTTGGGGACGGCGAGACGGAAGGCGGAGCGCGCGAACTTGGGGCGCTCATACCAGGAACCGCCGCGGACGACTTTGTTGCCGGGGAGGTTGGCGTCGTTGGCACCGGCCCCGTCGCTGTAGGGATAGGGGCGGAAGTTGGTGAGGGTCCACTCGCGGGCGTTGCCGTGCATGTTCTTGAGGCCCCAACGATTGGCGGCGAAGGCGTCCACGTCAGCCAGCATCAGGACGCCGTCGTTGAACCGCTCTTCCTTGGGGATGAAGTCCCAGAACTTGTCGGGGTTCTTGATCGGCTTCGGGTCCACGCCGCTGACGGCCATGAGGCTGAGGGATTTGTCGCCGAGGTTTTCGAGCACGGAGAAGTCGGTGTCGAGGGTGCCGTAGTTCATGGCGGTGTCGGTGCCGGCGCGGCAGGCCCATTCCCATTGCGCCTCGGTCGGCAGGGTGACGCGCTTGCCGGTCTTCTGGGCGAGCCACTGGCAGAACTTCATCGCGCCATCCCACGAGATGCGGATGACGGGCAGCTTCGGGTCGTCCATCGAGTAGCCGGGGTTGACCTGGTCCTTGTAGTGGCGGTCGTAGTAGCCGTTCTTGTGCGCGGGGTTGAACGCCTGATATTGCGCGAGGGAAACTTCGGTGACGGCCATCCAGAACGGTTTGGCGACGCGCACGGCGGCGGTGGGCGATTCGTCGGGGAAACCGTTCACGTCGCCCATGACGAACTCGCCGGCGGGGATGCGCTTGAACTTCATCGTCAGGCCGCCGCCGATATCGAGGGTCATCTCGGTGTTGCCGAGCGCGGCCTGTATCTGCGCGGCTTTGGCGGCGTCGAACGGCCAGTTCTTGGCAGATGGGAGATGGGAGTTGGGAGATGGAGTCTTGGCGGGTTCCGGCGCGGGCGGGACGAACGCGAGGCGCTGGGTGTAGTTGACCGGGATCGTTTCGATGTCCTCGTCCACGTTGGCGTAGAGTTTCTTCATCTCGTAGCGGCGCTTCTCGAAGTTCTTCGGGATCTCGCGCGCCTCGTGCCACGTGCCGTAGCAGGGAACGTTGAGGTCAATCCACGTGATGATGCGGTCCCAGGCTTCGGCGTCGAGCTTGACGTTATGGTGGCCCTTCTGGAGCATCTGCACCAGTTCGCTGGTGTTGGCGTGAAACTCAAGCGGCGCGAGGAGGCTGTAGTCGCCTTCGGGGCCGTTGCGGCGCACGAACGGGTGCAGCGCCAGATACGAAGCGGGCAGCGGCGAGCCAGTGGTGGTGCGGACGATGTTGGTATCGGCGAAGTTCGGCTGCGTGGCGATCTTGCCGTCGTGGCAGCCGACGCAATACTTGTCGAGCACGGGCTGCACCTCGCGCACGAACGCGAAGCCGCGCTTCGGGCCGCGCCACGGAGCGGGGACGGATGGCGCGCTGCGCGTGGCATCGCTGGGGTTGAGAGTGAGCGAGTAGTTCTGCTGCTCATGGCAGCCGGTGCACGAGATGTTTTCGCCTGGCATGCCGACAAACCAGCTACGCATCTGCTGCAGCGCCTTGCCCTCAGCGTCGAGCGGCTGGATGGCGATCGGGATGTTCGCGGGAATCTCGAAGAACGCCGAACCGTCGGGATGAACCGGCACGGTGCCGATGATCCGCCGCACGTCCCACGGGCCTTCCATGCCGACGAAGTAGTGGCCGCCCATGTTCCGGTAGGAATACTCATACTGAAAGAGGCGCAGCGACTTGACCGTGCCCGGCGGAACGCCCGCCAACCCGCGGCCCGCGGTGATGTCCTGAATGGAAACCGTGGCGGTCTTCTTGTCGAGGTCCACCTTGTCGGGGATGACTGGCGGCGGCGTGGTCTTGCGCAGCGGGATCGGCTCGAACATCGCCTGGCCCGGCTGCTCTTTCAGCAAGATCATGTTGTCGAAGATGTCCACGAGATAAACGCCCCAATTCGCGCGCGGGTCGGGCTTGCAGGAAACGAGGAACTGTTTGTCACTCAGCGGGAACGGATGCAGAAACTTCGGCCACGAGTCGTTCACGAGACCATCCTTGATCACCGCCTCGACCGGTTTGCCGTAGCCGGGAATTTTCTGGACCGCGCCGGCGCCTTCCTGCCGGCCCTTGGAGGCATCGAAGATAACCAGTTCGCCAGCGCGCGCCACGCCGTGATGGCCGGAGATGACCGCGCTGAACATCGAGGGCTTGCCCGGCAGCGGCTTGGCGTAGAACATCGAGTTCGGCCAGTAGCTGTTGCTGCCGTAGAACTCCTGCTGGCGCGTGCCGTCCGGGTTCATGTGCATCATCACACGGCTGAAGTAGTGCGCCGAATCGGTGTATTCCCAGCGCAGATACATGACGCGGCCGTCCTCCATCATGGTGGGATACCAGTCGTTGTCTTGGTCGAACGTGAGCCGGCGGATGTTGCTGCCGTCGGCGTTCATGATGTGGAGGTTGGCGACGTAATCGCTGCCGCCGACGCACGGCACGCCTTGGAACGTGGAGCTTGAATCGAAGATGATGCGCCCGTCGGGCAGATACATGCCGTCGTAGTTGTCTATGTCGTCGTATTCGCCGCGCGACACCTGACGGAGGCCGCTGCCGTCGAGCTTCATTTCGAAAATCTGCCAGCGGTCATTGGAACCGATGGATGAGAACAGGATGCGCTCCCCGTCGAAATGGAGCCGCATGTCGCCTACGAACACATCTTTCTTCGGTTTGTAGATGCGCTGCAACAAGGGGTTCTTCTCACGGATAGACATCGCAGCAACTTCGTTGACGGTAGCAGGGTTGACACTGGAATTGCCCTGCCAGTTTGCGGGCAAGCCGAGCCGGCTGCCGTCGCGCTTGACGAGCAGGATTTTGTCGAAATCAATCACCGGATTATTGATGATCAACGCCTCGCGTTGCAGGCTGTCGCAGCGCGCGCCGAACTCCACGATGGCCTTGTCGTCGCCGTCCGTCAGCGCCTTCTGGATGGCGGGCATCTCCTTCTCGATGGCGTCGAGCTGTGCGAGGTAAGTCGCGGCGTTCTTGTATTTGTCGGGATAGGTTTTGGCCAAATCCTCGATGGCGAGCCGCATGGCTTTTGTGTTGAGCGACTTCAACAACACCGTGGAATCTTCGAGTGCCTTCGCCTTGCGCGCGACCGTGAGGAACAGGTCGAGCCAAGCAGAATCGGAAGAAGCGGTCTTGTTCTTGACCAACTCGTCAAGCCGCGCACTCTCCGCAGTCGCACCGGTCTTGAGCTTCCGCACCATCGAACCAATCACGCCGCGCTCCTGCCCTGCATTCGCGTCGTCCATGAACCACCGTTGATAACCGGAGAAATACGTCGTGAAGAGCTGGTTCTCATTGCCAAACGTCCCCTCAAGCTTCGCCAGTTCCGTTGAGACGACGGGGCCGCTGGAATAGAAGAAGCTGCTGTTCTCATTCGAGCAGTTGATCCTGACCAGCAAATCGTTCTTTCCCTTGGCGAGGTCGAGAGTGATCTTTGTGCGCGAGTTGTCCGGCTTCTCCTTCGCAAGAACCTGCTTCTGGTTCAGCCAAACCGTGAAGCTGTCCGGACTGCCCAGTTCCACAACAAGCTTCGCCGGCTCCTTCGAGATGAGGGTGCGGTATGCGTAGGTGGCGTTGTTGGCCGCGCCTTTCACCCACACTGGCTGACCGTCGGTCCAGTTCACCGAGTTCCAGAGCGACTTCTTGCCACCGGCCAGCTTTGCCTTCAGGTCAACGCATTGTTCCGGCTCGATGTTGACATTGCGGCTCTTCTTCATTGGCCGCAGCGGCTCGGTGGAAAACCAGTTAAGCTCCTCAACGCCCTTGCGCACGTCCATGACCTGCTGGCGAAGGTTGTGGATGGATTTATTCCATCCAGCCGACACCGGCTCGGCAGCGTGACCCAACGATGCGAACGCACTCCAACCCATCGCAGCCATCGCCACCAGTGTTGCACCAACACGAACGAATATCTTCATAGCTCTGTTCCTGTGCTCAGAAAAAATCGCGGCATCATTTCCAATAAACCGCCCTCAAGGCGAGCGAAAACCACTGCGACCTTGGTAGGAATCAATAACGACGGGAAGAAATAGCGGATGACCTATTCCCAAGGCTGTAGGGCAACCTTGGCGATCCATTAACGCCGCGCTACTTCAACTACGGGTTCAGCTTGTGGGAGTTTTCCCCCACTTGTTTGCGCCCGGTGATTTCGCGGGCCACGTGAACACTCCCGGTAAGTTTCCCTTCCGAGTCGTGGAGTGGCGTAGTGCTCACGATGAAGTCTCCACCGAGCCGTTCTTCATGAACCTCTGCAGTGTGTCCAAGCCCATCCGCAAGCAATTGCTTGTGCGGGCAAAAGTCTGGTGGCTGGTCCGTGCCGTGGACAACGCGATAGCATCTTTGCCCAACACACTGGGCAGGCGTGACGCCCAATCTGGCCGCCATGGCTTTGTTCGCGCGAACGACTCGATGCTCGCTGTCAATGATGGCAATAAGGTCGGGCACGGCGTCAAATGTTCGTTCCCAATCCTCCTTGGCGCGACGAACCGTTTCCTGCGCTTCCTTGAGTTCCGTGATATCGCACAGCATGCCTTCTGTGGTCACCAATTGCCCGGACTCATAAACCGGTATCCAGCGGTCCTCGATGCACTTCAACGTTCCGTCTTTGCAGAGCCACCATTCCTCGTCGCGCACCCCGACCACTTCCATCGGTTGCGTCTGTAATCGCATCAGGCGGCTCTTTTGCGCCTCAAAATCCCCCTTCTTGATCACCCGCGTCAGAAAGGCCACACGTCCACCCTCGTTGTGAATGTCCTCATGTGTGTAGCCAAGCATCTTCTCAAGAGCCGGGCTTAGATAACGGAACTCTCGTGTCCGCATGTCCACGCTGTAGAGCACTTCCGGGATGTTGGCGGCGATGCGGCGAAATTTCTCCTCACTCTGACGCAACGCTCCCTCAGCCAGTTTGCGATCGGCAACCTCCCGTTCCAAGTCGGCGGTGCGTTGCCGCACTCGCAATTCCAACTCGTCCCGCGATCGGCGTAACGCCTCCTCCGCCTTCCTGCGTTGAGTAATATCGCGGGCAGTGGCGAACACGCCGCGAACATTGCCGGCCGTGTCTTTACAAAGGGTTGCGTTGTAGAACACGTCCATCAGACAGCCCGACCTGTGTCGGATGGAGAGCAGGCAGTCGGCAACCGATCCCTGCGCAAACACCTGCTGATGCACAGTCCGGACTTTATCAGGCTCCGTGAAGTAATTGGAAAACTCCTTCCCAATGAGTTCCTCGCGCGAAACTCCGGTTGCCATTTCCGTGGCGCGATTCGCGTCGCTAATCCTGCCGTCGGCGGCGATGGTCACCATCGGGTCCAAGCTGGCCTCAATGAAGCTGCGCGCATAGACCACCGTATTGGCCACCTTCTCCTCTGCCTGCTTCCGGCCAGTAATGTCCCGATTGACGCCCACCATGCGCAGCGGGTTCCCTGCGGCATCGAAATGAACTTCGGCCCTCATCTGGATCCAGCGGACGCTGTTGTCCGGCCAGATGATTCGAAACTCCGTGTCGAACTGTCCGTTCTTCCGGGCTTGCTCAAATACCTCATTTACCGCCTTTCGGTCTCCAGGGTGAATCCGCTGCATCCAATTCTCCCATGTTCCACCCAAGCCGAGTTTGGACACACCGTAGAGCGCCTCCAGCAGTTCGGAGCAAACCAGTGTGTTCGTTGGGTAAAAGTATTCAAAGTGCCCGATGCGTCCGGCCTTTTGCGAAAGCTCCAACCGTTCGTAACTTCTTGCCAGCTCTTCCCCTACCCGTTTGCGATCAGCAAGATGCTGGAGGGTCGTGTAGCTGACCCAAGTGAGAAGGACAAGCATCACCATGTTCAGCGCCGTGGTCATCAGCGTTGCGAAATGGGCGCTGGTCTTGGATCGCTCCTCGCGCTGATCTAACAACTGCTGCTCTTCATCTTCCATGGCGGTCGTCACCACGCGGATGAGATCCATCAACCGCTGGCCTTCTTCAAGTCCATTAAGTCGTGACGCAACTTCGATGCCCTCTTTCTTCAGCGTGCTGATGCAGGTCTGCACGACTTTGATCTTCGCCAAGATAAGCGGCTCCAGTTTGTCCAGCCGGCGTTGCTGATTTGGCTCGGCTGCGGTCAAGGCGCGCAATACCTTGAGATGTTCGGGCACCCTCGGCAGCGCAACCTGATATGGCTCAAGAAATACTTCGTTGGTGCTGATGACAAAACCACGCACGCTGGTCTCGATGTTCATCAAGTCGGTCAGCAGACTTCCTGCGTTTTTCAGCACCTGATGACTGTGGTTGACCGCATCTGTCGTTTTGATGAACTCCGTCGTGCTGCGATAGGAAATGAACCCAATGGCTATCAGCGCAAGCGCGGCCACCAAAAAACTTCCTATGATTCTCGCTTTGAACATCATCTTGTCTGACTCAGACACATACCAAAAATCCCTCGATGCCGCCAGTTATCTCGCACTGGCCGGCCGTTCTCTATTCCAGCGGCTGCGCGCCAACTTTGGCAATCCATTGGCGGGCAAACTCGGCACCGGGAACGCCCACGTCGAGCACTGTGTTGGCTAGGAAGATCATCTCGTGAATGCGCCCGGCCTTGAGCCACTTCAGACCCAGCTCGCACTGGTGCTGCATCAACTCCTGCGGCACCGGCCGGGCGTTGTGGTAGTCCCAGATATACAGCCCCAGCGCAATGCGCGCCTTCTTCGGCGCTATCTTCTCCAACGCCGCCATGTTCTCCTCCAGCGCCACCAGCTCGTCGGAGTTCCACGTCCAGAGCGTAAGCACGTCGAACAGGTCGAGATACTCCGCCAGTGGCGGCTCGCAGCCGCGAAACACCGGCGACGTCGTCTTGCGCGGCGGCGTGATCTCGTGTGTATAGAGCGTGATCCAGACATCCATCGGCCGGCCGACGGATTTCAACCGCTCGCGGGCCTGCTTTAACTCCGCTGGTTGCAGCGCGGGGCGGCCGGCGATGCGGCCATCGGGCTGCTTCTTGGCATCTATGATGAAGTCGTCGAGATAGATGCCGCAGATGTTCGGAAACTTCTTGGCGAGTTGGATGACGGGCTGCAACTCGCCCAAACCGCCCTTGCCGCCGCTGCCGACGACGGACCAGACGACGCGGTCGAGCGGCTGGAACGACGTGGCGTATTGCTCGAACGAACTCTTCGCGCGCCACTGCTGGCTGCCGGGCAGCGCGGGCTGGTCGTGGCTGCGGATGAGCAGCAGGTTCGGCACGTTCAGCCAGAACGCCCCTTCCGCCGGTGTCATGCGCGAGCCGCCACGGACATTGGCCCGTTCAAGGTAATCGTTGTCGCCGCCGGCGTAGACCGTGAAAATCCAAAACCGATCCCGCACGGTGTTGCGTTTTGATTTCCCATGCGAAGCCGCCTCCGGTTCCGCCGCACCCGCGCTGCCGGCCATTGCCGTTAATCCCGCCGCCGCCGCGCCGAGTAAAGTGCGACGGGAGATTGCTGTTTGAGGCTGGTTCTGGAGCATGATCGTCCTCCTTTAATGGCATTCGTTGCTACCGATGATTCGGCGGCAGCGTAGCGCGTCGCCTGCTTGGCGCAAGCGCAAATGCTGAGGTGTGGAAGAACTCCGTGCGGACTACTTCGCCTTTGCCGGCGTCGTCGGCGCGGGGACGGGTTCCGCCTTGGCGGGCGCGGCCACGGCGGCAAGGGCAAGGAATCCTTTGGCAACCAACTCGGCGGCTTTGGCGTCGCGGACCTTGCGGTCGGTGCTGCCGAGGACGACGATGATGACCCGCTGGCCTTTGCGTTGGGCGGTGACTGCAATGGAGTAGCCCGCCTCTCTGATGTAACCGGTCTTCAGCCCGTCGCAACCTTCAACGGAGCCGAGCAAATGGTTGTGGGTGCGCATCATGACCATGTGCTTGGGGTCGTTGGGCCGGAACGGACGCTCACGGGCAGCGGTGTAGCGGAGCGTGTCCTTGTGCTTGAGCAGTTCGCGACAGACGAGGGCGAAGTCGCGCGCCGTGGTGACGTCGTGTTGCTGGCCCGCGCCCGGCGGCAACCCGTGGACAGAGTTGAAGACGGTGCTGGTCATACCGAGTGCCTGCGCGCGCTGGTTCATCAGCTCGACGAACGCGCCGGTGCTGCCTGCGATTTTTTCCGCGAGCGCAGCGGCGACGTCGTTGGCCGACTGGATCATGAGGGCGTAGAGCATCTCGTCCATGGCGAACGATTCCTTTTCCGCCAGCCAGACGCGCGAACCGCCGATGTGGGATGCCTTGGCGCTGACGGGAACCTGATCCTGCATGGTGAACTCCTTCCGCTCGATCTTCTCCAAGATGATGAGCAAGTCCATCAGCTTGAGCATGCTGGCGGGGTAGCCTCTGGCATCGGCCTTGTCTTCGAAGATGACCTTGCCGGTGGCGGCGTCCACGACAATCGCGCCGAGGTAGGGGTTCTGTGCGATAGAGCGTTTCTTCGTGGCCGGCGCGGTGGCCGGTCTCTTGCTGGACGGCCTGGAGGCGGCCAACGCGTCCGGTTGCGCCACAGCGATCAATCCTGCAAGTCCGATGAGTAAACAAGTCTGTGCGATGCGATTCATAGTTGTCCGTAAAAGTCGCGTAGCTTCTTCACAATGGGCGCTCAGGTCAAGCGTCGGATGAGTCAAGATGAGTCAGGACTCGCGTGAACACTCGAAGCGCGAGAAATTGCTTGGAAGAAGCTGCGCCGCGTGGCAGTATGCCGCCGCCATGAATGGCGAGACCCCCCCCCAACCGGAGTTGAATCCAGCGGACGTTGCTGCGTGCGCCTACATGATCTGGGAGAAGGAAGGGAAACCGCACGGTCGCGATGCCGAGCACTGGTTTCAAGCTGAAACGTTGCTGCGCGTAATGCGCGAGACAGAAGCAGAGGCAGTTGCGAGGCAGGCTGCGAAAGCCACAGCGCCAGCCGGCAAGCCCGCGCAGCCAACGCGCAAGCGAAGAGCCAGACGCACCGCTGAACAGCAAGGCGAATGCGCAACGGAGTAACAAAGACGACACGATCCGGCCTGGCTTGGACTAACGATGTGGAAATGGCTGAAGCGTTTCTGGCGTAGTTCGCGAACGGTTCATGTCACGCGCGCGGACATCGTCGGCGGCTTGCGTGCAATGGGGATTGGCTCCGGGGACTTGATCCACGTTCACAGTTCACTCAGCAGCTTTGGCTTCGTAGAGGGCGGCGCAAACGCAGTGGTTGACGCGCTGTTGGAACTGGTCGCTCCCAACGGCACGGTGATGGTGCCGACGTTCAACCACGGCGCGGAATACATCTTCGACGTGTTCACCTCCCCTTCCTACAACGGCGTGATTACCGAGGCGTTTCGCCACCGTCCACAAGCAATCCGCAGCATCCACGCAACGCACGCTTATGCCGCCATCGGCCCGCTCGCCGCCGAACTCTGCGCGGGCCACCTTGATGCCAGCACGTTCGGCATGGAGTCGCCGCTCGGCAAGCTCGCGCAACGCGGCGGTTGGGTCATTCTGCTCGGCGTCGGCATGAACCGCTGCACCGCCTGTCATCTCGGCGAGCGTAAAGCCGGCGCGCACTGCATCGGTTGGGACCAAGAACCGCGCCGGATTCGCGACCCGAAAACCGGCCAGATCGTCCCCGCCAAAGCAGACATCTGGCGCAACGGCCCATGCCAAATCGAATGGGACCCGCTCGAACTCCGGATGCGCGAGCGCGGGCTGATTCAGGACGGCCAGATCGGCGCGTGCCACGTCATGCGGATGAAAGCGATGGACGTGATCGAAGTCACTTGCGAGATGGTCCGCGAACTTTGCCCCGCCTGTCGCACCATGCCGATGAAAGCCTACTGAGCCATAGTAGTCATTACGCTCCGCGTGATGCTTTTGATGACAACCCTCACGCGGAGCGTGAGGACTACTTTATCGCTTTCGCCGCCGCGCCGGATGCGGCAATATCCGCGCCCAACACGCATGGCTCTGAAACACTATCTCCAGTTGGTGCGCGCACCGAACGTCTTCACGGCGGTCACCAATGTCTTCACCGGCTGCGCCGCCGTCAGCGTCTTGTCGCCATCACCCATAGTCATCGCGCTCCTTGCGCTCAGTTCCGCGTGTCTCTACGCGGGCGGCGTGGCGCTGAATGATTACTGCGACTTTGAAGTTGACCGTGTCGAACGTCCGAAGCGCCCGCTGCCGTCCGGCCAGGTCCCGCCAAAGGCAGCGGTCGTTCTGGCGGCTGCGCTCCTCGCGGTCGGTGTCGCGCTCGCGAGCTTTGTCGGCGCAATGGCGGCGCTGACGGCGTCGGCGATTGTGCTGCTGGTGACTACCTATAACTTCGGACTCAAATCCGTCCGTATCGTCGGCCCTCTGAACATGGGCGCGTGCCGTTTCGGCAACGTGCTGCTCGGCGCGTGCGTTGCGCCGGCAACGAGTATGAGGGCGTTGCCGTTCGCGTCCTTCATGATGGGGTGGGTCGTCGTCATCAGCCTCATCAGCGCCCGAGAGGTCGCCGCACCGCGCCTGCAAATCGTCGTCAAGGCAATGGTGCTAGCGATTCCATTGCTCGACGGCGTCTTCGTCGGAACACTGACAACGCCGTGGCTCGGCGTCGCCGTTGCAGCGTTTGCATTGCCGGCATGGTTGACGGCGAGGCGGCTTTACGTTACGTAGCAGGCACTTCATGAGTTCGCCGAAAGCTCTGGTCATCAACATCGCCGCGCTCGCGCCGCAACACATCGCGCAGTGTCCCACCCTGTCGCGGCTCGCCGACAGCGGCTGGACAGCGCCGATGACGCCGGTGTTTCCGGCGGTGACATGCGCGGCGCAGGCGACGCTCACCACCGGCCAGACGCCGTCGGCGCACGGCATCATCGCCAACGGCCTTTTCGACCGCGACAAGCTGGAAGTCAGTTTTTGGGAACAAGCCGCGAAGCTTGTGCAAGCGCCGAGGCTCTGGGACATCCTCAAGCAGCGTAACCCCGCCGCAACCTGCGCGGTGCTGTTCTGGCAGCACAGCCTCTACGCCAACGCCGACGTGGTCGTCACGCCGAAGCCGATTCATCTCGAACACAGCATGCTGTCGTGGTGCTACTCGAAGCCCGCCGGCTATTACGAGGAACTCTGCGGCGCGCTGGGCAAGTTCAAGCTTCACAACTACTGGGGACCGCTGGCTGGCATCGGCTCCAGCCGCTGGATCGCCGCCGCCGCCGCGCTGACGCTGCGGACCAAGCATCCGGACCTGACGATGGTCTATCTGCCGCACCTCGATTACGGTTTCCAAAAATATGGCCCCGACTCGCCGCGAACGGCGCGCGACTTGAAGCTCGTGGACGATCTGGTGGCGGAGATTGTCGCGGCGGCGGTTCCAGGAACGACGGTGTTTGTGGTCTCCGAATACTCGATCACTCCCGTCGCTGGCGCGATTCTGCCGAACCAACTCATGCGCCGCGCCGGGCTGCTCGCCGTCCGCGAAATCGCCGGCTGCGAATATCTCGACATCGAGCGGAGCGCGGCGTTTGCAATGGTGGACCATCAGGTGGCGCACGTTTATTGCAGGCCGGACGCCGTCGAGCCGGCGCGCCGAGCGCTGGCGGCGGTGCCGGGCGTGGAGTTCCGCCAGCCCGACCATCCGCGCAGCGGCGAGATCATCGCCGTTGCGCCACGCGATAAATGGTTCGCCTACTACTGGTGGCTGGAGCCGCGCCGAGCGCCGCCGTTCGCCCGCCATATAGACATCCACCGCAAGCCGGGTTATGATCCGTGCGAACTTTGGTTTGACTGGCCGCTGCTTCGTATTCCGATGAAACCGGAACTGGTGAGAGGCTCGCACGGCCGCGACGACGCGCCGGCGACGTTCATCGCCAGCGGCCCGCAGGCATCGCCGCGCCGCGAGCGGGTTACGATGACGGACGTGGCAGGTTGGATACTGGATTGCTTCCGATGAATTTGAGATTTGGCTACAACACAAACGGGTTCGCGCATCACAGGCTCAACGACGCGCTGGTGGTGATCGCCGGCTGCGGCTACGACGGCATCGCGTTGTCGGTGGATGTGCAGCACTGCGATCCGTTCAACATCACCGCCGCCGAACTGCGCCACTTGAAAGGGATGCTCAAGGCGCTCCAGTTGTCGGTCGTGATCGAAACCGGCGCGCGCTACCTGCTCAGCAAGTGGTTCAAACACGAGCCAACCCTCATCAGCCACCAGCCTGAAGGCCGTGAATTGCGGCTCCAGTTTTTGAAGCGCGCCATCAACCTCGCCGCCGACCTCAACGCCGAGGCGGTGAGCTTCTGGTCCGGCCCGCGCGCGAAAGACGTGACCGAGGAGGCCGCGTGGAAATGGCTGATCGCCGGATGCCAGGAGATCACTGCGTATGCCGAACGCAAGGGTGTGACGCTGGCGTTCGAACCGGAGCCGGGCATGATGGTGGACACCCTCGCAGCGTTTGACCGGCTGAAGGAACATGTGCCGTCACCAACGTTCGGCCTTACGCTCGACATTGGCCACGTCTTTTGCACCGAGCCAGGGCGTCTTGAGACCATCGTGCAACACAACGCGCCGGTGCTGCGCAACGTCCACATCGAGGACATCAAGGGCGGCGTCCACGAGCACCGGATGTTCGGCGAAGGCGACATAGATTTTCCCCCGGTGCTGCGCGCCCTGCACGTTGCCGGTTACCGCGGATTGATCAACGTCGAACTCGGCCGCGACAGCCACCGTGCGCCGGACGTGGCGCGCCGTTCACTGCAACTGCTCCACCAATGGGCCGCCAAGGCACAAGCATCGGCTACTCGCTAAACGTCTTCCCGGACGAGTCGCTGGAGGAGCTTCGGCATACGCTGCGCCACCGCGCGCCGCACATCCGCCGCGAGGCTTACCACGACCGCGAGTTTCCGGTGGAACTCCGCTTCTCGCAGCGCATGGTCGAGGAACTCCGCGCCCAGCCGGTGGCGGTAACGGAACTGCACGACACGTTGCGCGACGAGGGATTGCGGCTCGTGGCGCTCAACGCGTTCGTGCCTGTCAGCTTTCATCAACCGAACTTGAAGGAGCGCGTTTATCTACCGACATGGCACGAAAGCGACGAGCGCCTCCGCTACACCTGCGACTGCGCCGACCTGCTCGCCGCGCTCGCGCCGCCGGAGGTGAAAAAGCCGACGCTCAGCGTGCCCGCCGGCGCGCTCAAACGCGACTTTGCCAGCGTGCCCAATGTCCACGAGCAAACCGCGGCGGCATTGCGGCGTTGCGCACAGCACTGCGCCGAACTCGAACGCCGCACCGGCCGGCGCGTTACCGTCGGCCTCGAACCGGAGCCGGGCCTCGCCTACGAGCGCACCAGCGAGGTCATCGAGTTCTTCGCAAAGTTCCGTCCCGCGCTCGACGGCGAGTGCGGCAGCGGGCACTACCTCGGCGTCAACTTCGACATCTGCCACCAGCTTGTTGAGTTCGAGGACCTTGCACAATCGGTGGCGGCTCTCCAAACAGCCGGCATCCAGATTGCAAAGATTCACATCTCCAACTGCATTGAGATCGAGAAGCCGCTCATCGCGCCCGAACTGTTGGAGACGTTGCGCCGCCGCTACGCCGAGTCGAAGTTCCTCCATCAGACCTGTGGCGTGAACGCAGCCGGCCAGCCTGTCTATTTCTCGCTCGACCTGCCACCCACGCTAACGCCCGACGGCCTACGCTCAATGGCCCACGCGGGCGTCGAGAAACTCCGCATCCACTATCACATGCCGCTACTGCCCGGCGGCGCGATGCCTACGCCGCTCGCCGAGGTGGAATCATTCGTGCGCCACTTCACGAAGGCCAATCCAAAAGTGCCGCTGGTGATCGAGACCTACACATGGCTGGAGATGGTCGCCGGCAGCGGAACGCCCGACCTTGTCCCAAACATCGCCGACGAAATCCATCACGTCAGCGGATGGCTCTGAGATGGTCAGTCGGGCAGACCGCCACGGAGCGTCTTCAACCAATTTCCTCGCCATCCGGCAGTTGGCCGGGCAGCAGGAAGGTCTTCACAAGTTCTCCTTCGCCACAAACAATCATGGAGGGGAATCGCTTGTGCCATTTGCCGGATGGAACATCAGGTTCACGGTCGAGCCACTCGGCCAGCAATTGCAGTTGGTCGGCGGGGATGTGCCGCGATTGAATACGATCGAGCAGATGGCGCAACAACGGCTCAGGAACATTGCGCCGGCGGACTTTAGGCATGGCCTTTGCTGCCGTAGAATCCGTGCGTGATTGTCTCTCGCAGCACCGCAGCTTCTGCCGGATCATGTGTGTCGGCGAGCCGCGCCGCCAGCGCGCCAAGCTCCGGTCCGCTGAGCTGGCGCTCGGCGTCCAGCTTGTAAGCAAATCGGATTACCTTGGCTTGTTCCTTCGTTGGCAGGTGCTTGATCTCTTCAATGATTTGCAGCGCCGTCATGCCACGATGATACTGCGCCGAGACTGAAACGCAACCCGTTAAAAACCGAGCCATCGCCGACGAAATCCACCACGTCAGCGGCTGGCTGGCGGGGCAACCCCGAAACGTCGCTATGGCACGCACGTCACGCTGATGGTGTTGCTCATCTGGCCGACCTCGACATCATTCTTCACATAACGGAGCTGATAGCGGCGGATCTCCGGGCGGCCCGTCTGCAACAACGCCCGCTTGTCCTCATAAGGCGATTGAGCGTCCCGGCCCAGCAGCACAAACCCCTCCTCCCCCTCGCGCGCGCCATAGACGTTCACCCCGTCAAACTCGCCCTTGAAGTAACTCACCTCCACCACGCCGTGCCCCAACGCCTTCGCGCCGCCCGTCGGCTTGGCTTCCTTCGTCTCGACCCGCCGCTCCGCGCCTTCAATGCCCATCCCGACGCCCACCGACGCCGTGTAGTTGCGGTGCGCCTTCATCCGCTGCGCCAAGCTGCGCGCCACCTTTTCCGCCTTCCGGCGGGTGGCGTCCTTGGCCAACACGGCCGCCTTGGCCTTGTCGGTCAGTTCAAGCGCCTTCTTCAAGTCCTCCTCGAAACCGGTCGCACACTCCGCCAGCAGCGCCAACTCCTCATCCGTCACTCCCAGCAGCGCGGCGGAATCCTCCGCCCCCTTCTTCAACCCCTTCAACCATCCCATGAACTCCACGTCTTTTCGCGGCACATAATCCACTTGCTTCATGACATCCGACTCCTTTCCGGCGGCATCCAACCACCAACCGGACGTTTCATTTCATCTTCCAGCGGCCCCAACGGAACCTCCGTTGGCGTCCACGGAAGTTCCGTTGGCACCAACGGAGTCCCCGTAGACACCAACGAGCACTTCGTAGGCACCTACGGAACACTCGTTGGCACCAACGCGATGTCCGTTGAACCCAACGCAAACGTCGTAGGCTACAACGAAATCTTCGTGGATACCAACGGACTATCCGTTGACACCAACGAAAGTCTCGTTGGCACCAACGGAACCTTCGTAGGCAGCCATAATCTTACCCCACAACCTTTCCTGCGCAAGTTCGAGTTCCCCCGTGCGGGATTACACGCCGCAGGCCGGGTCCGGCAGCCCTCCGGTCGTAGCCACAATCTGCCTGTTATCATCAGGGACATCACCGACGTCCGCCTCTGAATGGACAAACCTCGCAGGGCGGCAGCCGTTGAACCCAGTGCATCCAGTCCGCAAGGTTTGCCGGGAGAAGTTCCCAACCAACAACTCACCGAAGCCATCGCCGGCATGGCGAGGAACCCCGCGAGCATCGGCCCGTTCACCGGTGACTTCAGCGATCCGCCGACGCAAAGCGAGATGCGCGCCTTCCGCGATTGGGCCAACAGTTTCTTTGGAGCGACGGCGAGGCGAAGACTGGAGCAACCACGACATGCACGGAAGGACACGAAAAGGAAAATGACCGATTCCGGTTTCCGTGTATTCCGTGGTAAACTCACGCGCAGAGAAAATGAAGACGGGACTGAATGATGACGGATGCTGAACTGGTTATCTGCCTCCAACGCCTCAATGAGCACTACAGAGCGGAAGACATTCCGCCAATACGAAGGCCTTGGCTGGCGCTATCTGAGCTTTCAAAGAAGCACGGAGTGTTGATTGCGGTGCCCTCTCCGAGAGCCGATCTCATCTTTCAATGGTTTCAGCAAAACACACAAGGTGGTTCGCATAATGTTCAGCCACTATTCAAAGGGGTTTATTTCTTCGATGCATGCTTCTGGCCTGTTGTTATTCCGTATTTCGCCGGCACTGTTTCGCTAGATTCAATGAAGTGCCTTGAAATGCCGGAAGTTCTGAAGAGCCAACTTCGAGCGAATACCGCAGAGTTTTCGATTTATGCGGCATATTGGTTGGACTGTGTCGATTTCGCTATTGGATCACACAAGAGAGATTGTTTCTCTTCATTATCCCCACTGGGCATGGCTTTCTTGGAAAATGGATTCAAGGAATTACAAGCCGTGATCTCGCAGCTTTCGGAACCAAGAGCGAACACGAGAGCTGTTATTGCGGCACGAATGGTTATCGAGATGTATTTGAAGAGTCTGTTAATCGTTAAGGCACAAAAAGACGAGAATTACCTTAAACGCAAAATCGGCCATGACATCGGCAAAGCAATGAATGAATGCTGGTCAGTTGCTCCAATTAGAGAGTTTGAAGTCCTTCGGCCAATGTTAAGCGTCTTTCCTGATGTCCAGTCCCGATACACCGGCAAAGAACAATCCTTGCGAGATATTTGGGCGGCCTACCAGATTGCTCAAGCCGTAGCAACAACCGTCGTCCGGGTGCTGACGGGAATCGACAATCGTTCGAGGCTTGTTCGCGAATAGAACTGCAAGCAATATGAGTCCCGTGAAATCAACTATGAAAAGCAACCGTATTCTAATTTCAAAGCTTGATGCAGCACGACGGCAAATCGAGACAGCTAGCAAACTGTTTTTCTCGAACAGCGATTTCGTCTCAATACATACTCTTTCTTACGCCGCATTCACGATCACGAAGAACCTTTGTGACATGACAAACAATAGAGCATCGTTCACAAAATGGGTCCACGAGCATATTGACAGTAGTCAGCACCAGCAATTGTTTAGTGCGATTAACGCAGCGGGAAATTTCTTCAAACATGCGGATAAAGACCCGGATCATATTTTTGAGTATATACCAGACCAGTTCGACATCTTGCTTATCTTGGCGGTCAGACAATACGAAGCCATAACACGGGAATTGACTTTACCAATGTCCGTCTTCAAAGCGTGGTTCTTGCTTAAGAACCCGAGTTGGCAACCCGATGAGAAGCTGAGGAATCAAATCCTAATTACAAAACCAGATCTCGATGCCATGACGAAGCAGGAATTCTATGAATTCGCGTCCAAAACTTACAGGAACGCAGAAGATAAGATGCTGGCTTGATTATACGTCAACGAAAGTTGATCACTTCTTGAGCGGATCAATCACGCCACGCTTGCAGCCGGGCGGCAACAACTGATAAAGAAACCTCCGCGTAGCGACGCCAGCCTAATGCCGGCGTTGTTGTTCGCGCTAACAAATTCATCATGAAACCAACTCGCATGCCCTCGTTCATCTTCACCGCAGCTTTTTCTTTCGCCACGCTCGTCGTCGTGAGCGGCGCATTTGCCGGCAGCGACTGGCCTCAGTGGCGCGGGCCGTTGCGCAACGGCATCGTGCCAGACAGCCTGCCGCTGGCCAGCGATTGGCCCAGCAAAGGGCTGACGAAACTCTGGGACAGCGAGGCGATTCCGTCGGACGACGACGGCGGCCACGGCAGCGTAGTGGCTGCCGGTGGTCGCGTGTATGCGAGCATCGTGTGGCACAGGGACGTGCCAACGGAGACGCGCGCCATTGACGATCTGGTGATGCGGCAGCTCGGCTACCAGTCGGTCGCCGGCTGGCCCAAGGAGACGGTGGCGAGCATGGAGAAGGAGCGGCTCGCGCTCGACCCGAACCTGAAAGGCGCGGCACTGGACAAGGTCATCGCGGACTGGCTGGAGAAGCACCTCGACAGCAAAAAGCGGCAGACTACCTCCGGCTTCGTGCGCGGCCGGTTCGAGAAGCGCGGCGACGCGATTCCCCTGCCGGTTTATGACAAGCTGCTGACGGTCTCGAAGACGCGGTTTCCGAATCAGGCAGCGATGGAGAAATGGGTCAACGAGCAGGACTTCAGCGAGAAGATCAAGAAGCAGATTATCGCCGCCGTGCCGCCGACAATGAAGGTGGCGGATGACGTGGTCATCTGCCTTGACCTCGCCACGGGCAAAACGTTGTGGAAGTGCAAGTCGCCCGGCGAGGCCACCGGTCGCATGGCGTCCAGCACGCCTTGCGTGGCCGGCGGGCGCGTCTTTGCGCTCGGTAGCACGCATTGCTACGCCGTGGATGCGAACAGCGGCAAACTAATCTGGTCTGCGCCGATGCCCGGCAAGGCCCCGGCATCGTCGCCGATGGTCGCGGACGGCGTGCTCGTCATGAACACCGGCAAAATCGCGGCGCTCGACGCGGCCACGGGCAAACAACTCTGGATTCAGCCCAAGGCCGGCGGCGGCAACTCGTCGCCCGTGCCGTGGAAGTGTGGCGACAAGACCGTGGTCATTTGCAACGGCCGTGGCGTGATGGTCGGCGTGGACCTCAAGAGCGGCGACGTTCTCTGGACGACACCGGCTGGCGGCGATTGCACGCCCGCAATCGTTGGCGACTCGCTCGCGGCGCAGGCGAGCAATCCGAAGATCGGCATCTTCGCCGGCAAGCTGACGGCGACCGGTTTCAACAAGCTGTGGAACTTCCCCATTGACCCGCTGCGCTCGCAATCCAGCCCGCTCGTTTTGGACAATCAGGTCTATCTGATGGACGACAACATCCACTACTGCTTCGACCTCGCGACAGGCAACAAGCTGTGGGAGGAAAAAGTGCCGTCCTCGACGGTCTCGTCGCCCGCCTTCGTGGACGGGAAGATCTTTCTGACGACCAGTGGCGGCTCCAAAGTGTTGATGCTCAAACCATCGCCGGAGAAACGCATTGAACTCGGCAAATCCACAGTCCGCGCAATGTGGGTGCCATCTCCGACCATCGCCGACGGCAAGCTCGTAGTGCGCGGCCGCAAGAACATCACCTGTTACGACCTGACAGCGAAGCCGCCCGCCGTCGCGAAGGTATCGGGTCAGTAACGCAAGCGACGCAGCGGTTCAAGGTGTGGAAGCGCGGCTGAAAGCAGCCAGCGTCTCGCGCTCCGGTAACAGGATGCCGATGTAGAACTCGATTCCCTTCTCGTTCCAGCGCGTCATCAACCAGCCAGCCGAGCTGCGCGCCAAAAAACCAAACCGCACCATGCCCGGCGTTGTGCCGGAGGCAAATGAACCGTCGCACGAAAGACACTTCGCGCTGAATAGCTCATGCACCGTCGCCTCGTTGCCATCAAACGTCACCGTTTCGCCTGCACGTTTCGCAGCGGCCTCAAACGGCGTCAGCAGCTCGGCCGGCGTGAACGGCAGAAACAAGTGCCACTCCTTCGCGCTGCCGTTAAGTCCGCAAACCAGCAGTGCCCGCCCGCCGCTGGCACGGGTCAGTTCGTATTCGCGCTGGTCGTAAAGCACGCCGACTTTGGCGATCTCGACGGTAGCACGACCGGTAACGGCGAAAGCCCAGTTCTTGATCGTGCCGGTCGCGCCGAGGGCCAGCGCCGTGGCGGGAGGCGACGGCTTCGTTAGGGGCGCAGTCGAACGCCAGCCCGTGGACTTCGATACAAAGAACCACGCGCCGATCGCCACTGCAAAGACGACCAGCTTCAGTATCCAGCCATACGACATGGACTCAACAGCTCCGCCGCTTGCTGCAAGCGAACCGCCCGCCGCGAGGGAACGCGAGAGCGCCGGCATTTGCGGCAGGTTGAACGCCTCTGTCACCGTCTCGGCGGGCACAGTAATGCCCTGATAGCACTCGACCTCGTCGCCGGTCCAACTCACCACCAGCATCTGATTGCCGCTCTCGACATTGAAATAGTCGGCCACGTCGCCGACCTCCACGCCCTCCGGCGGCGTGCCTTCGATAAAATAGACGCGTGATTGGTCCACCAACGTGACCGGCATCGGGTTGCCGTCGAGATTCACCTGATCGCCCACGCGCTTTGTCGCCGCCTCACTCGCGGTTAGCGAATGCGCTGCACCAAAGAGCGTAAACAGCCGCCACGCCGGGCCGCTCTCGGTTTCCTCGAACACCAGCGTGGCGGAACCGCCGGCGTCGTCCATAAGGTGAAATTCGTTCCAGTAGTAGGTTTCGCCCTCGTCGTCCATGCCCATGACGACGCGACCGGCGACGCGAAAACGCTGGCCGCCCAGCGTGCCGGTCGCGCCGAGCCGCAGTGGAGTTGGATTGGCGTAGCTCATGGTCAGCGGAAAAAGTGCGGCACAAACCGGCTCAGGTTGCCCGTGATGCGCCGTGTGTCTTCGCGGATGCCGAGGCCGGCCGGCTCGTGATCCACGACCCAAACGCCGAAGACGGGCCGGTGGCCGTCGAACTCCGGCATCGCGGCCAGCGCCTGATAAACGTGGCCTTCCTCGCCGTAGTCGCCGCTGGTTTCCTCGACGGCAACGCCGCCCTCGAACCAAGCGACGTTGCTGCCCTCGCGACTGAGCTTCGGTTTGCGCACGTAGTGGCCGCCGAGCGGCGCGGCCGTCTCGTGCGCCGGCAAGAGGTTTGGATGGTCCGGGAACAGCTCCCAGAGAATCGGCAGCAGGCCCTTGTTGCTCAAGAGCATCTTCCACGCCGGCTCAATGAACTGCACCGGGTCTGTCGTGAGGTTCGGGCCAAACTCCTCATGCCACATCCATTCCCACGGATAGAGCTTAAAGCAATGCGTGATGCGCTGTCCTTCGGTGTCCACGAAGAAACTCTGGCCCGCGTCCCATCCGATGTCCTCAATGGCGACGGCCTTCGTCGTCACACCGGCCTGCTGGCAGGTGTCGCGGAGGTAGAGCACCGTTTGCTCGTCTTCAGGATGATCCTTGATGCTGCTGAAATGAATCGTCGTGCCAGCCCAGCGCCGCCACGCCTCGATGAGCCGCTCGTGGACCGAGTTGAACTGGTCGGCGTCAAGCCGCGTGTCCTGGAGCCAGAACCATTGCGCCACTGCCGCCTCCACGAGCGCCGTCGGCGTGTCGGCGTTGTATTCGAGCAGCTTCGGCGGCGTGGCGCCGTCGTAGGCGAGATCGAACCGCCCGTAGAGACTGAAGTCGTCGCGTTCCCACGAGCGCAGGATTGCCGGCTGCGCGATTTCTGGAATGCCAAGCCGTTGCCACCAACTGCGCTCGATCACTGCCTCCGCCGCCTCGATGCAAAGCCGATGCAGCGCGCCAGCCGCCGTCTCCAACGCGTCCACGTCGCGCGCCGTCAGCTCGTAACAGGCCGACTCGTCCCAATACGGCCCGCAATCGTGCGAGTGATACGTCAAGCCGACACTCTCGACTTTCTCGCGCCACGCGGGCCTGGGTTGGCAACGGTGCCGTTGCATCAGGAGTAAACCCCATGATAACGCGACGTGCTACCGAAGCCGCTGCGCCGGACCGTGCCGGCGGGAGCCGTGGCCGCCCGCGCCGCGCGCAACGCCTCCGGCGTCGGCTCGGAGAGGTTGGTGATGGTCATCTGCGGCGTCGGCGACCACGCGCCGCCGTGGTAGTAGGCGTTTCGCCGCGCATCGTAGTGATTGTAAGGCAGCGGAAACCACGCGCGGGACGGCGCGTGATAGTAGCCGAGCCGGGCGACGTAGTAGTTGTTGGTGTAAACATTGCCCGGACGGAAAGCGCCCGGCTGGTTTGATGAGGAGTCGCAACCGGCGAGCGCGCCAGCCGACAGGCCGCCAATGAGCACGAGTTTGACGCTTTTGCTCCGCTTCACGTTGGCGCGAGGACGAAGGCGGCTCAACCAATCATCGCCGCGGCAATAATAATACACACGCCAAGGATAACGGCGGCGGCAACGATGGCGGCGGCAACATTCTTGTTCGCAAGAATCTCCTTGTTCAGGTCACCCGGCGTGCACTTGTCGAAGACCTTGTAGCCGATGATGGCCGCTGCGATGCCAACCGCCGCGAAGAGCACCATCTGGCCGAGCGCCTGGCCGAGCGTCTGCGCATGCCAGGTCGGCGCGGCGACTGCATCAGCAGCGAAGAGCACGGCGGGCGCGCTCAGTGCAATGGCGAACAGTAGGAAGGCGGGAATTCTTTTCATAGTGTTTGGCTCCGGTGGCATCGTAGCCGCGCCTTGCACCACCTCAAGCGCAAAATCCCGCCCTACGGCGCACGGTCGAGTCTCAGCACCGCGGCCAGCGTGGCTTGCGTGCTCATACGCACGTTGGCGAAATCCACGCGCTCCGGTTTGTCCTCGGCCTCATGATACGCCGAGTCAACGTAAGGATAGGAACCGAGATTAGCCACCGCGCACGGATAGCCAGCCTTGATAAACGAACCGTCGTCGTCGCCCGGCCTTGGGCGCAGATAAGAACTTTGGATGAGGCCGATCTTGTAAGCATCGTTCACCTCAGCCATCAAGTCAGCCAGCCGTTTGCCTTCAGGCGCGGTGTAAAGCGTGACGTTGGTCTTGCGGCCGGCGGCGATGTCCTCGTCTGACTTGCCACCGAGGCTGTCCACGTTGAAAACGGCTACGAGATTATCGCCGCGCTGACGGCAGTTGTTGGCAGCGATGACACTGGTCCACGGCTTGTGCTCCTCGTTGCACCAGAGGAACCAGATGGACCGTTCGCTCTGGTAGCCTGCCAGCACGCGCGCCATTTCCAGCAACGCAACCGTGCCGACGCCGTTGTCATACGCGCCGGGCGAATCAATCCAGCTTTGTGAGTCCTTGTGCGCCACCAGCAGAATGATCTCCTTCGGGCATCGCCGGCCAGTCTTCTTGGCGTAGAGGTTCTGGACTGTGAAAAACGGGGCGTCGTGCACCGGCAGCGCGTAGGTATGGTGCCGTGGTTTCTTCAAATCACAGCCAAACGCCTGCACCTCGCAAACGTCATCCTCCACCTCGTAGCCACAACCGTGCAACCGCCTCTCGATCCACGCGTCCGTCTCAGCCAGCGTGCTTCGCTTATGACCCGACACGGTGTAGTTCGCCTTGCGAAATGGCAGCGGGTCCTTCGCCAGATAAAACAGGTCGCGGCGCAGATTGGCTTCGGTGATTTGCGCGAGGAAGCCGGGAATGATGTCGCCGTCGCCTGTGGGCGTGCCCGCTGCGGGCCGTGCCGGCGGCGTCTTGTCAGCACAGCCCAAAGCAAAGACGAGAATACAAACAGCCGCGCCATAGATGCAGCGCATAGTCTTCAATCTCACGAAGCGAGTTTGACACAAACCTACTCGGAAACCAACCCCGGCGAACAACCAATCACCGGCCCCGATGATCCGCAATCGCGTCGTCGGTCCTGTTCCAAAGATCCGGGAAAAGCCTGCGCATGACCGGCAAAAGCTGCCGATAGCTGACGAAGCCTTCGCGCTCCAGCGCCACATTCACTGCACGGCGCTCGCGCGTATCGTCTGCGGCGGCTTTCTCCATGTGTCGGGCTATGGCTTGTGCCGTCATCAATCCCATCTGGATCTTCTCGATCTTGATACGGCGGACGTTCCTGGCCGAGGCGCAGGCGGAACAAAGCACGGGCAGTTGTTGATGAATCTCCAAAAATGTCAAAACCTCAAGAGCCGAGGTGGCTTGCTTGGGCGACGTTTTCGCTGTTCGTCTCATGTCACTCTTCCGTGCAGGTTTCGTGCCGTCCAGACAGACAGCGGTTACAGCGACCAAAACCTCAGCGTGGTGAGACGCGCTGGAACGGGTGAGTCAGAACGCCCCGGCATGAGCAAGCACAAACCCGCAGGCGAGGCGCTCCGGAGGAGTTGGACAAACCGAGGGAATGTTCTGGCGCATTGCGGAAATAGCCTGACCTTTACAGGAAAACGCATGGCACATGCAAGCACCGCGCTGTAGCAATCGGCCACAACCGCTGAGTCCGACAGACTCCATAGACCGCCACTTCTACAGTGTGAGGCAAAACTGCAAATGGTATCAGGTCTTCTTCTCGCCCTGCTTGGGTTTCAGCAGCGAGTCTAGCTTGTCAAAGGGATTGGTAACCAAAGGCGGAGGCTGCGCATCGGCCGGCCTCTGCCCCTCGTAATACTTCCCGATCAGCGACTTCTCGTGCTCGTGATCGTGACAATAAACGCAGAGTAGTTCCCAGTTGCTGCCGTCCGGCGGATTGTTGTCGTGGTTGTGGTCTCGGTGATGGACGGTAAGTTCTTTCAGTCGCTTCCCTGTAAACTCGCGGCCGCAGCTTGCGCAGATATGCGGGTAAATCCTGAGCGCCTGCTCGCGATACCCCTTCAGCCGGATATCCTGCTCACGCAGAATCTCCGCAAGCACCCCTTTGGGTTTGTCCGCATTGGTTGGTGATTTATCGGAAGACATCGCCGTAACCACGCTGACTCTACTTGAAACTGGTGGCAGCCAAACTGCCCAAGGTCACGCCAAGAATAATGCTCCCCCACGGAGAGCTTGTGATCATTCACCCGCCCGAATGGCAGCCGATGAACTTGTAATAGAGGAATCCGCCAGCGCCACCAATCACGGCACCGATGATGAGCTTGATAATCATGACCATTCTCCGTCCTGAACCTAAACGCACCTGAAGACTACCACGTCCCGCCCGTCCGTTCAACCTCCCCTGCCCACCGCCCACGCCACCGCTAGCAGCAGCAGGTTTCGGCTGATCAGCTTATGGCTTGCTTTTCTTCACTCGTTGCCCTCGTTCTTTGCGATACTTGCGCGCCCAGCGCACCCAGCCTCGGATCTCGCCGGCAATGAACAATACTCCGACCACGAAATAAGCAACTATCACCACCCAGACAATGCGCGGCACAGGTCCAGTGAATGGGATACCAACATCAGTTGGGGACGGACGGCTCATCGAGAAGAGCAAGGCGGTCTCCCCCAAGCACCAGCCACCTGCCGCCATGCTGCCGAGAGCGCCGGGAATCATCGGCCCAAACGGTGTCGGCCAACTGCACGCGACAAACTCCATCGTCAGCGGAGCGGCATGATCAAAGCGCCCGACAACCTTCGCCGCGCCAATGCCAAACGCGCTCGCAACCGAACCGAGTCCGCCCACCACCAAGCCTGAGTCCACATCCATGAAGCTGTCATCGCCGCCCCTCGGCATCTCCCTGAACCCGGCAATCCATTTCCCGCTGTCCCAGAAATGGTGGACGTGCGCTTCATACCATTGCCGGGCGATCTGTTTGTCCAGTTCCACGGCCATGGGCAGGAGGCCGGAGGTATTGCAGCCTCGCGCACCTTGCAGGATTGATCCCGACCGTGAGTTTACCTCAAATGCAGGCAGACCGTGTGGCGTGCGAAGTGTGCCGTTCATGACCGACATGATGGCACTGGCCAGCGCATCGTGGCGGACGTCATCCAGACGACCTGCTCGCTGGAGCGCGGCCACAGCCCACAGCACGTCGCTGGGATAACATTCACCCGGGTAATCATCGCGAAGGTGAAACGGCGCCCGCTGAAGTTCGTCCGCGAGGGACCGCATCTGGTCGGTCATGAAGACATGGTATTGGCGATCTGCGGTGAGACGTTCATAGGCAGCGAATCCCATGAGCAACAGCATACGGTAGAAGACGTTCTCACGCTTGAGGTAATCTGCTCCCCACTTTTGTCTGACCCACGAACCTGTGGCGGGATCGGCTATGACTTGCGCCGCCTTCTTTACGGCATTAACCACATCGCGATTCATGGTTTCTGTGGTTCTGCCGCTGGCGAAAAGTTCCTCTGTGGTGAGCAGGAAGAATGTTGAACCAAAGATGGGCCATTCAGTTCCGGCAACGTCGTGTTCGGAGACGAGTTCTCCACGGTGCGAGTTAAGATAGCGAGTTGCCCACTTGTCGTAGCGTCGGGCGGCATCATTGAACCACCCCCGCAGCAAACGCGTCTGGCCCGTGGTCCTTAGTTCCGGGTCGGTAACGACTCGAAGACTGACGATGCCGGGATAGAAGAAGAAAGCCCAGACGACGAGCAATACGACTCCCGAAACTATCACCCGACTGAGGAGCTTCAGGTTTGCAAGCTGTGAAACAGTTTGCTGCACCGGAATTAAGACTCTCGCCTTTTCGGACTCGCGCATGGTGTCTGCCTACTAGCCGACCGGATTCTGAAACTGGTTCCGGCGATTGTCGAGCGATTAAGGGGCAGGCAGCAGAGCGGCGAAAGGAAGAGCGAAGCGGCTGCGTTTGACAATCCTGTCCGCGCTCCTATACTCCGTGCCATGCACATCTTTGTTAATGGAGGTGCGGGATATATCGGCAGCATCTGCGTCGAAGAGATGCTCAACGCCGGACACCAGATCACGGTGTTCGACAACCTCTCGGAAGGCCACCGCAGTGCCGTGGACCCGCGCGCGGCATTCGTCCAGGGTGACCTCGCCAACCAGGAACAGATCACCCAAGCGCTGAAGCACGCCGCGCCGGACGCGGTGATGCACTTCGCCGCGGCGTCGCTCGTGCCGGAGAGCATGGTCAATCCATCCAAGTATTTCCGCAACAATGTCGCCAACGGCATCAACCTGCTCGACGCGATGGTGGAGACGGGCGTGCGGCGGCTCGTGTTCAGCAGCTCCTGCGCGATCTTCGGCACGCCGGACCGTGTGCCAATGACGGAGGATTTGCCGGTGAAACCGCTGTCGCCTTACGGCCAGAGCAAGGCGATGTTCGAGAGCATGTTGAAATGGTATGAGCAAATCCACGGCATCCAGCACGTGAACCTGCGCTACTTCAACGCCGCTGGCGCGTCGGAAAACTTCGGTGAGCATCACCGCCGCGAGACGCACATCATCCCGAACGTTCTCGCCGTGGCGCTCGGCAAGAAGGAGCAGGTGGAAGTTTACGGCACCGATTACCTGACGCCCGACGGCACGTGCGTGCGCGACTACATCCACATCATAGACCTGGCCAACGCCCACATGCTGGCGTTGGAGTGCCGCCAGAGTGTCAGCTACAACCTCGGCAGCGGCGACGGCTACACGGTGAAGCAGGTGATCGAGACTTGCCGCAAGGTCACCGGTCATCCGATCCCGGCCATCGAGCGTCCGCGCCGGCCCGGCGATCCGTCGAAACTCGTCGCGTCATCGAAAAAGATTTCCGCCGAACTCGCCTGGAAGCCGAAGTTCAACAAGCTCCAGGACATCGTGGCCAGCGCGTGGGCGTGGCACAAGGCGCACCCGAACGGCTATCCGGATTGAGGAAATGGAGTATTGGAGCAGTGGAGTAATGGAGTGTTGAGGCGAAAGTTCTCACACCCATTACCGATGACCAGCCCCCCCCAACACTCCACAACTCCAACACCCCATTACTCCAATTCCCATGCCCTCCCCCAACATCCGCGCCATCCTCTTCGACATGGACGGCGTCGTCGTGGACTCCATGCACTTCCATCTCGACACATGGAAAGTCCTCCTCACCGAGATGGGCACCCAGCGCACCTCCCTCGACGTGCAACGCCACTTCGGCCTCGCCACCAGAATCCTCCTCCGCGAAATCCTCGCCGAGCGCGACCACGGCCGCGAGCCGTCCCGCGAGGAAATCGAGCGATGGTTCCGCCGCAAAGTCGCTCTCACCTGCCAGGTCGCCAGTCGCATCGCCGAGCCGATTCCGGGCTTCATCGAGTTCGCCCGCCTCGTCCGCGCCCGCAAACTACCGACCGCGCTGGCCAGTGCCGCCTCGCGCCCGTTCATTGACGCCGTGTTGGAGAAGATCGGCGCGCGCGACCTCTTCGACACCATCGTCTCCGTGGACGACGTGGCTCAACCCAAGCCCAACCCGGAGATTTTCCTGCAAGCCGCCCAGCGCCTCAACATCCCGATCCGCGACTGCCTTGTCATCGAAGACTCCCATCCCGGCATCGCAGCCGGCGTCGCCTCCGGCGCCACCTGCTGCGCGTTACTGACCATGCTCCAGCCCGAAGAAGTCCGCGGCGCCCACTTCAAGGCCCGTAACTTCGAGGAAATCGCCCGGTGGTTGCAACTGGACGGCAAACATCTTTGACAAGCGGCGGAGGTTCTTCTACGTTCGCGCCCATGTCATCCGAGACTCAACTGAAACGCACGCCGCTCTACGAAAGCCATCGCCGGCTCGGCGCCCGGCTGATGGAGTTCGGCGGGTGGGAGATGCCCGTCCAATATGACGGCATCCTCGCCGAGCACAACGCGGTCCGCACGGATTGCGGCATGTTCGACATCTCGCACATGGGCGAAGTGCGCGTCCGAGGCCCGCAGGCGCTGGCGTTCCTGAACCATCTGCTCACGAACGATCTCGCCAAGCTCAGCATTGGCCAGGGCCAATACAACCTGATGTGCAACGAGCGCGGCGGCACGGTGGACGATCTCTACGCCTACCGCATCGGCGAGCAAGAATACCTGCTCATCATCAACGCCTCGCGGATCGAGGCGGACGTGCCGCACATTCAAGTCATCGCCGCAAGCATGGGTTTCCCCACCTCCGATCTTCAGATCGAAAACTGTTCCGACTACACCGGCGCGATTGCGGTGCAAGGCCCGCGCAGCACCGCGGTGATGGAGGCGTTGTTACCGGGCATCGCCACAGAGGTAAAACGGAACCGCATCGCATGGAAATCGCTCGCCGGTGAGAACGTGCTCGTGGCGCGCACTGGCTACACCGGCGAGGACGGCTTTGAGATGGTCATCCCAACGGAGGCGACGGCGGCGGTTTGGGATTTGTTGCTGAAGCAGCGCGCGAAGCCTTGCGGCCTCGGCGCGCGCGACACGTTGCGGACGGAAATGTGCTACCCGCTTTACGGACACGAGTTGGACGAAGAGACGTCGGCAATCGAAGCCGGGCTGGCGAAGTTCGTCGCGCTCGGCAAACCGGCGTTCATCGGAAAAGAACACTTGCAACGCCAAGCACTTTCTGGCACGAGCAAAACGCTCGTTGCATTTCGCATGAGCGGCAGGAGCGCGCCACCGCGGCCGCATTATCCGCTGGTGGCGGGCAGGCAGGCTGTCGGCGAAGTGACCAGCGGCACGCAGTCGCCGTCGCTGGGCGTCGGCATCGGCATGGGTTACGTGCCGCCGATCTGCGTGACAGGCGGACAAGCTTTGGAGGTCGAGATTCGCGGCAAGCGATTCCCGGCCCAGATCGTAGCAAAACCAATTTATCGAAAGAACGGATAACATCATCATGAACGTCCCAACGGATTTGAAATACACGGAAAGCCACGAGTGGGTGAAACTGAGCAAGAACAATGAGACCGCCACCATCGGCCTCACGGACTTCGCCCAGGAAGAACTCACCGACATCGTTTATCTCGACCTGCCGAAAGTTGGCGACGAGATCGAAGCGACCACCGAATGCGCCGTCGTCGAATCGGTGAAGGCCGCCAGCGACATTTACGCGCCACTCTCCGGCAAGGTCATCGAGGTCAACCAAGCCGTGCTCGACGATCCCGCGCTCGTCAACGAAGACGCGTTCGGCAAAGGCTGGCTTTTCAAGATCAAGCTCGCCGATCCCGCCGAGCTTGAGGAACTGCTCAGCGACAGCGACTACGAGGAGATCCTCAGCGAGAAGGAACGCCCGGACGACGACGAGGAAGATGAGAAGTAAGCCGAAGGCGTAACGCGGAGTGCGGAATTTTGAATCAGACCGAGACGATTTTCCGCAGACAGTTCTTTTCGTAACCCGCAATCCGCGCCCCGTATTTCCATGGACTACATCCCCAATACCAACGCCGACCTGAGCGCCATGCTGCGCGAAATCGGCGTGGCGAGCTTCGACGAATTGGTTGCAGCGATTCCCGCCTCGTTGCGCCAGTTCAAGATGGAACTGCCGGCGGCGATGTCGGAACCGGAGTTGCAGCGCGAACTCGGCGCGATGGCCGCCCGCAACAAGCCGCTCGATGCGCTGACGTCGTTTCTCGGCGCGGGCGCTTACGAGCACTTCATTCCGAGCGCGATAGACGCCCTCGTCTCGCGCGGCGAGCTTTATACCGCCTACACGCCCTACCAGGCCGAGGCGAGCCAGGGCACGCTTCAACTGCTCTACGAATATCAGTCGCTCATCTGCCGGCTGACCGGCATGGACATCTCCAACGCGTCGCTCTACGACGGCGGCTCGGCCGTCGGCGAGAGCGCCTACCTTGCGCTGAACGCGCACCCGAAGCGCAATCGCATCGTCGTCTCCAGCGCGCTGCATCCGGAGTATCGGCAGATTCTGCGGACCTACACCGCCGGCATGGACATCGAGGTTGTCGAACTGCCGACGCACGACGGCGTCACCGACCTTGATGCGCTCGCTGCTGCAACCAACGAGAACACTGCGGCCGTGCTGCTCCAGTCGCCAAACTTCTTCGGCTGCATCGAGCCGATGCAGCGCGCCGGCGAGTTGATCAAGCCGAAAGGCGCGTGGTTCGTCGCCGTCGTCAACCCGCTCTCGCTCGGCGCGATCAAACCTCCGGGCGAATACAGCGCGGACATCGCCATCGGCGAAGGGCAACCGCTCGGCATCCCGGTCAGCTACGGCGGGCCGTATGTCGGCTTCCTGACCAGCTCCAAGCAACTGGTCCACAAGGTTTCCGGCCGCATCGTCGGACGCAGTGTGGACACCGAAGGCCGCGAGGCGTTTTGCCTGACGTTGCAGGCGCGCGAGCAACACATCCGCCGCGAGAAAGCCACGTCGAACATCTGCACCAACCAATCACTGATGGCGCTGCGCGCGTGCATCTTCCTCGCGTTGATGGGCAAGCGCGGCATCCGCGAAATCGCCGAGTTGAACCTGCGCCGCAGCCACCAAGCCGCCGACGCGATCAGCCGCATCCCCGGCTTCGCGCTGAAGTTCCCGCGCGCGCCGTTCTTCAACGAATTCGTCGTCACCTGCCCTGCCCCGGCGCAAACCATTTGCGACCGGCTGGAGCGCGACGGCATTCTTGCCGGCCTGCCGCTCGGCCGGTTCTACGCGGGCATGGAGCGCGACCTGCTCGTGTGCGTCACGGAAACGAAGCTCACTGGCGACATCCAGCGGCTCGCTGAATCGCTCAGCCGCGCCGCCAGCCAAAAGGTTTAGCCGCGATGAAAGAACCGCTCATATTCGATCTCTCGTCGCCCGGCCGCCGCGCCTGCTCGCTGCCGGGCTTCGACGCGCCCGCAAAACCGCTAACGGAATTAGTGCCACAGGATTGTCTGCGACACCACGACGCGGAACTGCCCGAGGTCAGCGAGCTTGATGTCGTGCGCCACGTCACGCGCCTGAGCCAACTTAACTTCAGCGTGGACACGCATTTCTATCCGCTCGGCTCGTGCACGATGAAATACAACCCGAAGATCAACGACCGCATTGCGTCGTTACCGGGTTTTGCCAACGTCCATCCCTATCAGCCGGCGTCCACAACGCAGGGCGTGCTCGCTGCGTTCGACTTGTTGGAACAGACGCTCTGCCAGATCACGGGCATGGATGCGTTCACTCTCCAGCCCGCCGCCGGCGCGCACGGCGAACTGACCGGCTTGTTGCTGATCCGCGCCTACCACACCGCTCGCGGCAACCCGCGTCGCAAGGTCATCGTTCCCGACTCCGCGCACGGCACCAACCCGTCGTCGGCGCATCTCGCCGGCTACGATGTCGTGACGGTGCCGTCAAACAAGCAGGGTGAGGTGGACATCGAGAAGTTCCGCGCCGCGCTCGACGAGGAAGTCGCTGCTGTCATGCTCACGAATCCGAGCACGCACGGCGTCTTCGAGACGAACATTCTGGAAGTTGCCGCGATGGCGCATAAGGTCGGCGCGCTGCTCTATTATGACGGCGCCAACCTCAACGCCCTCATCGGCCTCGCGCGACCCGGCGACATGGGTTTCGATGTCGTTCACCTCAACGTCCACAAAACGTTCAGCACGCCCCACGGCGGCGGCGGTCCCGGTGCCGGCCCGGTCGGCGTGAAGAAGGCGCTGGAGCCGTTTCTGCCGACGCCACGACTGCAAAAGGTCGTGGAGCGTGAAGCGTCGAGCGTTGAGTGTGAGATGGGAAGCAGCAACACCAACGCCCAACGCCCCACGCCCCACACCCCACGATTTGCTTGGGATTACGACCGTCCGCAGACCATCGGCAAGATGCGCTCCTTCTACGGCAGCACCGGCATCCTGATCCGCGCGCTCACCTACATCCTTGCGCACGGCACCGAAGGTCTGCGCCGCGTGTCGGAGGTCGCGATCATCAACGCCAACTACATCAAGGCGAAGCTGAAGGACCTTTACGACGACCCGTTCCCACAGGCGTGCATGCACGAGATCGTGTTCTCCGGCAAGCGCCAGAAGAAGCAAGGTTCCAGCGCGCGCGACATCGCCAAACGGCTGCTCGACTTCGGCTTCCACGCACCGACGATCTATTTCCCAATGACGGTGCCGGAGGCATTGATGATCGAGCCGACGGAAACCGAAAGCCGCGAGACGCTTGACCGTTTCATCGCCGCAATGCGCCAAATCGCCGAGGAGATCACAACCAACGCCGAGACTCTGCACAACGCGCCGTTCACCATGCCCGTGACGCGCGTGGACGAGGTGAAGGCTGCGCGCGAGCTGGACGTGAATTTCGTGAAGCGCGATTCGTAACCAGCGCCGCCAGCCTCAACCCAAAGCTTGCGCGCTACGCCGGAGCCGCTATTGTGAGCCGTAGTGAAACTGCCTGATGAAATTGCCGTCATGGCCCTGCCGAACGCGATCCTGTTTCCACAGGCCGTGTTGCCGTTGCATATCTTCGAGCCGCGCTATCGCAGGATGCTGAAGGACGCGCTGGAGACGCACCGGCTGTTTTCCGTCGCGCTGATGCGCGAGGAGCCAACACCGGGCCAACCGGAGCCGCATCCTTACGACGTGGGCTGCGTCGGTATCATCAGCGCGTCGTTTCAATTGCCTGATGGCACATCAAACGTTCTGATTCAAGGACTGCATCGCGTGCGTTTCACGGAGTTTCTGCCGGACATGCCCTACCCCGTCGCTGCCATCGAGACACTGGAAACCACGCACGCACCTGACGCCGACACCGACGACCTGACCTCCCGCATCGGCAAGATGGCTAAACTCCGCGCCGCCGCCGGCAAGGCCGTCCCCAAACCGCTTCTCCAAGCGCTCGCGGGTATCGGTGACGCGGAGATGCTCGCCGACTTGGTGTCGTTCACGCTCTTGACCGACCTTCGCCAAAAACAGCAGCTTCTGGAAATGCTGGACCTGCGGTTGCGGCTGCAAAAACTGCTCCAGTGTCTCGAACGCCAGATCAAACAGTTGAAGATTCAGAAGCAGTTGAAACCCACGAAGACCGACAAGGGCTTCAGCCTAAACTAAGCCGTGAGCATTCTCCAGCGCTACATCGCACGTCAGGTCCTGTTCACGCTCATCGTGGCGGTGGCGGTGTTCAGCGCCATCCTGCTCACGGGCAACGCGCTGAAACAACTCCTGGAGTTGCTTTCCACCAAGCAGGTGCCGGCGGGAGCGGTCCTGAAACAGTTGCTTTACCTCGTGCCGTTCGTGATGACCTTCTCGCTGCCGATGGGCATGATGACCGCCTGTCTGCTCGTCTTCAGCCGCCTCTCCGCCGACAACGAAATCAGCGCCATGCGCGCCTGCGGCCAGAGCTTCTGGCAGCTCATCGCGCCCGTGCTGGCGGCGGCATTTCTCCTCTCCCTCGTCTGCCTCCAGTTCAATCTCCAGCAAGCGCCGCTGCTGAAGGCATCCTTCAAACAAGGTCTCGCCCAGCTTGGTCTCAGCCACCCCACAGCGCTGCTCGAACCGGGACGCTTCAACGACGACTTTCCCGGCTATCTCATCTATGTCAGCAGTTCCAAGGGCGAGCTTATCCGCGACGTGAGCATCTACCAGCTCGACCCGCGCGGCAGCGTCATCCAGAAAATCCGCGCCACCCACGGCGAACTCCACCCCGACCTTCCCCGCAAACAAATCCTCATCACGCTGCACAATGTCAAATCCGAGTTGCACGACCCCAACGATCCCAACAACCCGCAGCGCGTCCGCCCCGGCGTCATCGCGAACGATTACCAGCTCACGATGGACATCACGCCCATGATCGAGGCCAAGCAGGTTCGGCGCGACACCAACCACCTCACCTTCATGGAACTGGTCGCTGCCATCGCCGACCTCAAGCAACGCGGCATCAACCCCAGCCCCTACGTCGTCCGCGCCCACCGCCAATGGGCCACCTCCTTCTCCTGCCTCGCGTTCGCCATGATCGCCATCCCCTTCGGCATCCGCGCCCAACGCCGCGAGACCTCCATCGGCATCGCCTACTCGCTGGTGCTGGCCTTTGGCTACTACTTCCTCGTCATCGTCGCCGAGGCGCTTAGCAACCGCCCCCAGTTCTTCCCCGAAATCATCGTCTGGATGCCCAACTTCATCTTCCAGACCCTCGGCATCCTCCTGCTCTCCCGCATCAGCCGCGTCGGCGTGGTGTAGGCGGGGAACACCACCTACTCGGCCTTGGCACGTCTAGGCCACGAACTCGTAACTTGCCGCGCACTGAAGGCGCCAGAAGACTGGCGCACTCCAAGATGCTCGCGCGTCCGAGGAAGGCGCTATCAACACCGCGACAGCGTCTTGGACTACGGCAGTCCCCTGCCGCTTTTTCCACGTCGCCGGAAGAATCCGCCACGAACAACGCCATCGCCGGCACGGCGAGGAATCCCGCCAGCGTCGGCCTGTTCACCGGCGACTTCAACGAACAGCCGACGCAAAGCGAGATGCGGGCGGCCACCAGCAAGCGGGCGACGTGGCGCGCGCAAGAGGTCGAGCAGGAACTGGCGCAGTTGGCCGTGAGCGTGGAGGGCGGGCGTTGTATCGGCTGCGGGGCCAAATGGTGGAGCCGGCCATTGGGATCATCAAGAGCGCGGTGGGCTTTCGGGGATTTCGGTTGCGGGGGGTTGGGAGTGGTGAACTTGGAGTGTCAACGGACGGCGCCAGCATTCAACAAACGCTGGGTTTAACAAGCTTTGACTCGCGAAACTCTCCTCTGCACAACCGATGTTCCAATCCACGCGCACATTCCCACCTCCATCGGGTTTCATCAAACGGACAGGAGAGTCTCCATCAACCCAAACACGGAATCGCGCTGTAGCGGACGGTTATGACAATCAGGGTTAGACCTCGGGGGATTCTGACGGCCACAGACCGCCGCTACAGACGCGGGCGGAAGCACGGGCCAACATCATTCCTGTGCCACCGCCGTGATTCCTGCTGTGCTGAACACTTGGTGATCTTGCAGACGCCGACGCAATACGGCAGCAAACAGCACAACGAAACAGTGTATGTGAATGGTCGGATGGTGCCATGTCTGCTTGGTGCTAAAGTTATCCCCGCCCGTGGCGCGCCCTCCCTCACTGTAGTTCCACGGCATCTGACGAATGGCGTGCAGCACAAGCGACTGCCACAAAGGATACCCCACGCTTCTCGCCTGACAAGAAGAAACTGGCACGCTGTGGTTCGCTTCCGAAATGGCCAGTCATTTCATTAGCTAACCACAAAAGGAGAACTTTCACTTACCTTTGGTTTGACAATCATCCTTCATGATCCGCACGCCGAAAAGTCCGCCGGCGATGGACTCCGGATGTGACTGAAACTTCACCGTCACACGCTCTTTCCATGCAGTGAGTTTCGCCGGGATCGGATACTCCAAGTCGAAGAACTCACCCGGCTTGTTCTTCGCCAGCTTCTGCGTCGCGATCCGCTCGCCGTCCACAAGGATGTCGAACTCGCGCCTGCCGCCATCGCTGCCCCAGTAGCTGCAGACGAGCACCATCGGCTTGTCAGATAACGTCTTCAATTCGTAGCTGAACCAGCCGGCGTGGGCGTCGCGCCATTTGCGACCGTGGAACTCGCCGGCGTTGGTCTTCTCGCCTTTGAAACCGTGGTCGGTCTCCGGCTGCGGTTCGCCGGGATGAACCTCGTCCACGATGCGCGCTTCGTAGGCTTTGCGTTCTGCTTCTTCCGTGGCTTTCGCGGCCAGTTTCTGTTTCCAGTCCTTCTCGCTCAGCAACGGCCAATAGACCGCCAGCCGTTCGTGATGAAGGCGGTAGTAGGGAATCAACGTCACGTCGTTCGGCTGGCCGATGCCCTTCGTGCGGAAGGTTAGCGGCTGGCCCGCCACTGGCTCGATGCAACTGATCAAGTCCTTTGCGTCGCAGACCAGCGTCGGGATGTCAGGGATGGGCGTTCGTTCCAAATCAAGCTGCCTGTGGACATAGGGGTTGATTTTGTCCAAGCCCTCCGTGCCGAGTTCGCCGGCGAGCACGATGGGTCCACAGAGCACAGCTACGACATTCGGATCGTCTGGCATTGCTTCGAGCCGCAGTTTCATCGGCAGCCGCACTTCCACCTTGTCGCCGCTACACCATTCGCGTCGCAACGTGACATAGGAGCCGGGTGTGCCTGAGACGTCGGCTTTCTTGCCGTTGACGCTCACGGTCATCGCTTGCGCCCAAAACGGCCAGCGAATCTTCAGCGCCAGTTCCGCCGGCTTTGCGCATTTCAATGTCAGCCACGTCGTATCGCTCTCCGGGAACTTCGTCTCCTGACGCACGATGAGACCCTTTTCCTTCCACGCCAACTCCGACGCGATGAACAGGTTCACGTAGAGCGAGTCGCCCTCGCGCCAGTAGATGCTGTCGCCGTATTTCGCGTGGTTTTCCATGCCGGTGCCGGTGCAGCACCAGAAGGAATTTGTGGGCGTGGAGTAGCTCTTGAAGTGGCCGGGTTTCAGCGAGGCGAAGTAGATCGGCATACCGGTCTTCGGATCCTGTGAGGCGAGGATGTGGTTGAACAGCGCGCGCTCGTAGAAGTCCATCGCCCGTGCCGACGGCTCCCACGCGAAGACGTGGCGGGTGAGCTTGAGCATGTTGTAGGTGTTGCACGTCTCGGCGGTTGCCGGGCTGAGGTGCTTGGAGGATTCCTCAATCGGATGGAAGTGCTCGCGGTCGCTGTGACCGCCAATGCAGTAGGAGCGGTGCAACGCTACCCACTCCCAGAAGAACTTCGCTACGTCACCAAACTTCTTTTCACCGGTCAGCTCATACTCACGCGCCGCGCCGATGATCTTGGGAATCTGTGTGTTCGCGTGCAGGCCGTTGAGCCTGTCCTCGCCACGCGCAAGCGGGTCGAAGACAAACTCGTGGTTGAACGCCAACGCCAGCTTCAGGTGATCGGAATCGCCGGTAATGTCGTAGAGGTTGGCGAACGCCTCGTTAATGCCGCCGTGCTCGTTGCCGAGCGCCTTCTGCTGCTGCTCGTGGCTGAGCTTGGCGATCCGCAGTCTCAGCCAGTCGGCCATCTTCACAAGCACATCGAGCGCCTGTTTGCTACCGCAGTGGTCGTGCACGTCAAGCAAACCGGCGAGAATTTTGTGGAGCGTGTAGTAAGGCGCCCAGACCGGCTTGCAAGCATCCACACGGTCGAAGAACGACTCCGGATAGGCCGACAGAAAGCCATTGTTATAGCCCTGTTTCGTCATCGCCTCCTGACACTTCGCCAGCTCCGCGACGATATAGTCCACCTTCGCCTTGAGCTTCGCGTCACCAGTGCTGGCATACATCAGCGCGCACGACGACAGGTAATGTCCCATGCTATGGCCGCGCACCTCGCACTTTGGCGTTTCCCATCCGCCGTAAGGCTCGGCCTCCGACGGCAGGCCAGCGGTGATACGAAACATGTGCAGCAACCGGTCGGCGTCGAGGCTGAGCAGATACTCTTTGTCCCGCAACATCGTGTCGCGGAACGGCCCATCCAGCAGCCGCACTTCGGTGAGGCCGAACGGCTGGAGTTTGCAGACGCCTTTCGGCGACGCGGGATCGCTGGCGGGCAACGCGAGTGCGACGACCGGCGCGACCAGAACGCAAAGCAGCGAGAGGCGGAACGATTTCATATCGGTTCTCCAGTTGTAACGTCGGAGCCGATGATAGCGAGTCGCCCGACCACGGCAACGCCAGTTTGCGGAAAAAGCCCGCCATTTTGCGAATCAAACACCCATCCACCACTCTGACTTCACCTTCCACTCGATGGTTGCGCCCGCGAGCACTCTATTTCATGACGAAGCGCGCCGAGACGATCGCGGTCACGGTCTTATCCAACGACTTCGTGTCGCTCAACCCTTCGCCGCTGGTTTCCGTCGAGTAAAGCGGCGTGATCTGGAACACTCCCATCTTCGCCGACAGCAACCGGTCAATCACCCGCCCACCCTGCTGGCAAATCTGTTCAGCGCGAGCGCGAGCGTCTTTCGTGGCTTCGGCGAGCATTTCCACCTTCGCTTCGCCCGCCTTCGTGTAGATGAACTCCGGCGCGGCGGATACAAACAGCACGCCCTGCTCGACGAGCGCGGTCGAATCATTGATGACTTGCGAGATGCGATCCACCTCTAACGAGTGAACCGTGACGGTCTGTGACAGCCGGTAGCTGGCCACACGTTTCGCCTGTTGTATGTCACGGTCGCCCACGCGAATCTCTTCGATGGCAATCGGCGACACCTGGTATTCCTTGACGCCTTTGCCGTTCAAGAACGCCGTGACCTTGCCGAGATCAGCCTTCAGCGTGCGTTGAGCGTCCAACAACACAGGCGATTCCGCCGAGAATGTCCCATTCCAGATGATCAGGTCAGCGCGAATGTTCTTACGCGCGGATCCGGTAACGCTGATGGTCTGCGACTGCGAGATGGCCATCCACGCGCGCGTAACGACGAACGACGAAAACACCAGACCTGCGGCAAGGAACAGGCCGGCGATCAAACCGAAAAGCTGAGGGCGGTTGTTGATATTCATGGCGAAGAAAAATGTTGTGCCCGAATATCACCTTTCCGAAGCCAAAGCAATGCCGCAGTAACCTCTGCTCATTTCGCCACCGTCGGCAGTTCCCAACGCTCGCCGAAGAAACCGGCTGTCACGATGCCGCCGGGCGCGCGCGAGGACACTGGCACGCTTACGTCCACGATGGCATAGTCAGGAAGCTTCGGCGTCTGGCGGGCGTTGTTGAGGTAGTCGTATTCGCGGAAGGTGAAGCCGCTGTTGATGACAATGTATCGCTTCGGATTCCACGGATTCGGGTAAATCAGCACCGGCACGTGATGGTCGGCTGTGAAGTTCTGCGCGCCAACGCGGACAGCCTGCGCGTCCCAGCGAATCGGCAGCTTGTCAGCAATCTTCGCGAGCAGCTTGTTGCTCGACGGATCGCCCCAGAGGACGAGGTTGCTCGATGCGATGTCGGCGTTGGTCACGGCGGCGTCGGCGATGACACGCGCGTCGCCGCGGAACTGCTTCCGCCAGTGTTCGACCGCGTGCTTCATCTCGGTGGCAGCCCATGCACCGACCTTGTCGTTGAGCGGCTTGCCTGTCGGCTTCACCATCACAAAGCTGTCCATGAAAGCATCGTCAATCGGGCCTTGCAGACCGTGACGCTTGCGGAGACTGCCGTCATCCACTGACGGCACGGCCGACCAAAGCTTGCCGGCCTTGCGATAGTGCGCGACCCATGAATGATTCGCGGGCACCGGCGGAACGGCAACTTCCTGTCCGTCGAGAATTACCGTTGGACGCCGTCCAACGGTGAGCGGACGAGATTGGGGCGGCACCGAGAGTGTCAGTGCGTCGGCGTTCTGTGTCGTCACGCGCACGGTCGTCGCATTGACGATGTCAGCGTCCACACGAGCGCGCTCCCAATGTTTCTCCATCCCATCGAGCGTCACCCAGAGCATCTGGTTGTAGCGCAACGTCCACGTCGTGAACCGCACACGCGGCGGCACCGGGTTTCTGCCGCGCGCCACAATCTCGTCTATGCGACGAATGACCTCCGCCTTCGCCTCCGGGTGATACTTGTGAGCGGTCTGCGGGCCGATGATGTGCGTCAGCTTCATGCCCTCCGCCTCGATGGCCTTCGCCATGATGTCGGCGGCCTGCTTCTGCCGGTCAATCTCGCCGCTGTAAGCTACGGTCGGACAGTTGAAGAGGTTCGCCGCGTAGTCAGTGGCGTCGTAGAAATGCCAGAGTGTCTGCTCCCACGCCGGCGGCTTCGTCGGCTCGTTTTGGAACACCTTCAGGAACTCCGCCGACTCCGCAAAGCCCGCACCCGGCGCGGCAGCGGCCCACAGCCCGGCGAAGTGCGTCGCAAACTGCCAACACGCCGCGCCGCCCATCGAGAAGCCGCGCACGACGATGCGGTTCTCATCAATCGGGTAGCGCCGCTTCACGCTCGCCAACGCCTCGAAGAGGTCGGTTTCGCCGGCGAACTTGTTGGCGTTGCAGTAGCGGCCGTAGAGATGGAGCACGATGGCATCCGGCGGCGTGAACTCGCCCGGCGACTTCTGCCGCTGGTCGAGGAAGTTCACCTCGTTCAGCGTCTCGCCGCGCCCGTGAAACCAGCAGTCCAGCCGATGCCGCCGCGCCGCGCCCGGCTTGAACGTCGGCGGCACGACCAGCCCGTAAGGCTGCACCGAACCATCAATCTTCGACACGTAAGCGCGCACCACCAGCCCCGTCGCCGTGATCCACGGCGTCTTGCCGATGCGCAACGCCTCCGCCCGCTCCGCTCCCTGCCGAAGCAGCGTCTTCGCCGTGGCGATCTCCGGCTTCTTGAAGAATTCGTTGTAGTTCAGCGCGTAGCGGACGGCCTTGTGGTAAATCTCCACGTCCGGCAGCAACTTCAGCTTTGCAGGCTGGGTCTTCAGCGCGCCGCGCAGGAACTCGACTTCCGCGCCGAGCTTCTTCAGCCCCGCCTCCAACTCCGCCCGGTCTTCTGCCGGCACCTCGACGCCCGGCGGCGGCACGGGCCGCACATTGTCCACCAGATTATCGCGCGGGCCGTCGGCGCGGAGCGTGGCGGCGAAGAAGAGAGCCGAGATCGGCAGGAGCATTCGGAGAAAGTTCATGCATCAAATCCATGCGTCACCCCGCCGCGGAAGACAAGCCGGAAACGACCGCGTCTCACCACACTGGCAGCAACTCGTGGAAAGAAGGACAGGCATCTTGCCTGTTTTGTTCCTTCATGTTTTCGTCCAATGTTCCTGCCGTTGACCTTGCAGTAAGGTTTGCTACACTCCGTGACATGGCAGGCAAGGAATCCGATGCCGTTCCAACACACACCGACCAGCCCAACCATCATCGCATACTCGCGTCATCTGCGGCCACGATGATACATTCATAGCCGACGAGGTATTGTGAATATTGAAACAATTGCTTCTGCCCTCAAACTCGTAGCCTTCTTGAAGAAGGCATTTACCTCACTTGCCCCAATTGCAACGCGACTGAGAGCAATTACTGACATAGAAAAACTGGCAGATGATTTTTTTAGCGGGGAAAGTCGCGTAGGATCAAAAATACGGCTTCGTGGAATTCTTTTCCCCTACGCTTGTTCAGTGCCAAACTTTGCTTATCGGCCACGGGTTATGGGATCCGCGCAACAAACGATTAAAGGGAATCAGTTCAACCCGAAAACAGGTCGGATGGAGGTAAGTTTTCAGGTGACGATGCCACAGCAAGCATTGAGTCCACCAGCTAGCAGACTGAATGATGTGACGCTTATTGACGGTTCTAAAGCACGAATCGCTTGGCTTTACCGCGAAGACTTCAACGGGCTAATATTTCAGCAAGAGTATCCTGTAATGACCGCAGGCTCTGCCGCGCCTTCTCCAGCAGATGTTTTACGCGTAGCGGAGAATCAGCAACCCATTCTCTGCCTGCTTCCAGTCGACGGCAGCTATGACAGCAGAATGTGTAAAATCGTTGAAGTTGCCGGTGACGTCTTTGCAGCGGAACCTGTTTTGATTAGTCCGCTCGGTTCGTCGCTTGATCAATTTCAGTTGGCCTTCCTGTCACGCTGTATTCGTCCGTTTGAAAACGGATGGGCTTGTCTGGCCCTGGATTTACGCGGTCAAGCAGCAAGCGTCACTTCGATTTCAAATGCCTCCACACTTAATGTGGTAATCGGCGTCCAAGGGTTAATTGATGCAGGTGACTTGACCGACATACAGCGCAAGAAGTTCTTTGTAGCGTGTGCTGATGCGATCCCAGACCGTGCGGGGATGGGGCCTCTGCGGGCAATCTCGGACCCAGTTCCCAAGGGAGTGTCCGGAATTATCTCAGCAGGTGAAATTCGCTGGGTTTTTGATGAGAATGCCGTGGCAATGGGTGCCTTTAAGACCGTAAACTTAGCGGATCGCGAAGAGACAGTTAGGTCGTTTACGCAACTGAGCGCTCACTGGCAAGCGTGGCAAAAACATGCTCGCCGGGATATCGCAAAGATTTTGAGATTCGATGCGTTGATAAGACCGATCTTTGTATCAGATCCGCTTAAATTTCGTCTCTTTCATGAAGGTGGACTACAACTTCCACCGCGTATTGAACAAAAGTTGTTTCATCAGGATGCTGCAATCCGCGATGCGGTCGACTGGCTTGCAGTTGGGACAGGCAAATACGAGAAAGACTCAAGTTGATGGATAATCGAATCTTCGGCGCATCGCTTTAGGTCCGCAAAGCGTGTGTGAGACGCTTGACGATCGGATTGCTAGAGATAGCAGTTGGCATTTCGAAGATGACAGGGTGGGACTTGGATGGCGCAGTCAGGACATGGGTGGTGATGATGGTTTTACCTGTCTAGAAATAGCCACTGAATCACCCCGACGGGCTTCGATACCGGCAAAAATGGCCTTGGAACATCAAAAACACCGATTTTTGACAAAAACAGCCCTTTTGAACGGTCAAAAGCAATCTTGTCCGGCTTGGACAAGCCATCTTCTGTGACGGAAGATGTATCTTTTGCCTCGGACAAGCCATCTTCCGTGACGAAAAAGGTATCTTCCGCGACGGACAAAACCCTGTCCGGGCTGGAGAAACCCTTATCCGGGGCGGGAAAAGCCGCTACGGTGGCCAACTACACCACTTCGCGGTAGGCGTCGGGATGGGGGCGCGGGATGACGACGGCGTTCACAAGGACGCCGCGCTCGGCGATGACTTGTTTGCCGGCTTGGACGGCGGCTTGGACGGCGGCAACGTCGCCGGTCATGGTGCAGAACGCCTTTCCACCGAGCGCCATCGCGAGACGGATTTCCATCAGCGTCACGTTGGCGGCCTTGGCGGCGGCGTCAGCGCCTTCGAGGAGGGAGCCGACGTTGAAGGACTCCAGAATGCCGAGCGCGCCACCGGCGGGCGGCACCTGGCTGCGGCCCAGCGCGGTGAGCACTTCGGGATGCGGGTTCGGGAAGACGAACTGGTCTATGAGGCAGCCGGCGGCGACGACGGCGCCGGCGTCCACGGCGCTCTGCACGGCGGCGACGGCGCCGGAAATGGCGACCATGTATTTGCCGGAGCAGATGCTGCGGGAGAGGACAATCTGGACGTTGGCGGCCTTGAGCATGGCGTCGGCCACGGCAAAGCCGGCGGCGACGCTGGTGAGTTCGATGATGCCAATGGATTTCCCGTTCATGGTTACCTCGTCAAAACAATGCGGTCGTTGGTCACTTCGGCGACGGTGGCGGCGAACGGCGCGTGGATTATCGCGCCGAGCGCGTCCTTCGGAATCTCGCCGAGCGGCTGGCCGGCCTTGACCTTGTCGCCTTTTTTCACCAGCGGTTTGTTTGGCGCGCCTGCGCCCTGCCGGAGCGGCAGGAAGACCTGGCGCGGCTTGAGTTCGATATCGCTCCACGGCGCGGGGGCATCGTATTGCTCGACGTTCAGCCGCTGGGCGAGCGCCTTGATCGGCACGCGGCGGCCTTCGCGCAACGCGTGCGGCTGTGTGGGCGCGGTGCCGGCCCATTTGATGTTGGCGGCGCGCATCTCGGCCTTGGAAGCGTCGCAGGCTTCCTTGGGGAAAAGCATTTCGGGGCAGGAGAAGAGCGTGCAGAGGCCGCAGGCGCAGCAATTGGCCGCCATCTGGTTCCAGTATTTCTTATCGGTGGCGGTGAATCCGAGGCTGCGCATGACCTGATGCGGCTCGACCTGGTAGCCGAGCAGGTAGCGCGGGCAAAGCTCGGTGCAATAGCGGCATTGGTCGCAGGCGGACTTGCCGATGCGCGCCTGAATGTTCGCTGGCTTGAGCTTGCGGTCGGCGACGCGATGGTTGCGCGGCAGAATAACGACGCCGGTGGTGGTCTTGACGATCGGCGTGTCGAGGTTGTCGGTCGTCTGGCCCATCATGAGGCCGCCGAGGCAGAGCACCGGATCGTCGGTGGTCAGGCCACCGGCAGCTTCGATGGCTTCGCGGAACGTGGTGCCAACCGGGACGGTGAGTGTCAACGGACTCTTGACCGCGCCGTTGATGGTGAGTGTTTTGTGCGTGACGGGCACGCCTTTCGCTGCGGCGGCGATGTTCACGAGCGTCTCGACGTTGTTGACGACGACGCCGACCTGAAGCGGGATGCCTTGGGGCGGAATGAGCCGGCCCGTGACGGAGTAAACGAGATCGTATTCGTCGCCCGCCGGATAATAGTCGCCGAGCAGGTGAACGCGGACCGGGGTGCCTTTGCAGGCGGTCTGGCAGGCTTCTACGGCGTGCTTCTTCTTGCCCTTGATGCCGATAACGCCTTCCTTGGCACCGACAGTCTTCATGACCAACTGGATGCCGGCAACGACCTCGGCCGCCTGACGCTCCATGATAACCGCGTCTTTATGCAGCAGCGGCTCGCATTCGGCGCCGTTGGCGATGACGGTGTCGGCTTTACCGGCCAGTTTGACGTGTGCGGGAAATCCGCCACCGCCCGCACCGACCACGCCGGCTTGTTTTACTTGTTCAACCAAGCTCATAAGGTCTTGGATGCTACCTTGAAGCTGGTAACATTTCAACGGTGACGACACGCCTGAAGGGCTTTTTTGTGAGGTCGCACTCCAGCCGCAGTCGGTCTAATGCACGGAAAAGAGGGCTAAAACCGGCCGGAACAGCCCTAAACCAACGCTCGGTAGTCACGTGAGTTCAACATGTTATGCGATTGTAACCCAACCGTCGCTTGCATTCCGAAAAGTTCTAGCTATGCTTGCCCGTCTTATCTCGGCTCATTTGAGGGAGCCGAGGGGTAACATTAACCAGCTTTATGAGCAAGAAAGGGACAGAAGACATGAACAACCTGAATCCAGCAGTGAAGGATTCGAAGCGCGCCAAGCGAGTCAAGGCGAGTCGCAAGCCGCAAGCCGACCACGATACGGAGCGTTGGCTGCGATCCATCGAGCACGACCTGATCTGCCGGCGCGCGCAAGAGATCTTCTTTGAGCGCGGTTCCAAGCAAGGCCAAGACCTCGATAACTGGCTCAAGGCCGAGGCAGAAGTGAAGCGAACGCTCGAAGAAACCGAAGAAGCATTGAAGGCGCATTTTACTGCGAACAACTCGGACATAAACGGTAATAACTGAGGAAAACGAATATGATTCATCTTACACACGAACAGATCGCCAAGCGGGCCTACGAAATCTACCTCCGCTCCGGTTCATTGCCGGGACGTGACGAAGAAAACTGGCTTGCCGCGGAAATCGAGCTGAAGCGGGACATCGAAGCCGCCAAGGCTGCCGCGACACCCAAGCCGAACGGCCATTCGTCGGTTCCAGCGCCTGCAAAGGCCAAACCAACGATTGTGCCGCCCATCGCTCCGACGGTGACGGTGACGCATACCGCGAGCGTTTCTGCCTGCGGCTGCACGTCCACGCCCGCGCCAAAGGCGAAGGCAAAGGCTCCGAAGGCGAGCAAGTCCAAGTCGCGGTTCTAACAGACCGACCGCCGGCCCTCAAGGCTGGTTGTTGAACATCACGTGACGCGAGCGCGCTGCAATGCGCGCGACAGGTGGAGTGTGCCCGTATGCCGGCGAGGGTGACGGGTTCGAGAAATCTTATGCTTCCGAACCTGTGCCCTCCCCTGCCTTGATCACGGTTTCCACGGTAACCTCGCCCGCTTTGAAGTGGAATCGCTCTAAGCTCGCGCCGTCGAGGCCGAGTTGGACCAACGCATCCACGTCGAGCGCGGACTCGGCTTGGGTCACGCTATCGAGTTCCGAGAAGATCACCGGATGCTTCGGCATGAAGAGCGGACAACAATCCTCGAACTTCTGCGACGATGTCTCGCAAGTGCCGAGCCGTCGCGCCATCGCGATAATCTCTTCCTTGTCGAAGCCGATCAGCGGCCGGTAGAGCGGCAAATGCGCGACCTCGCCGACTGTTCGGAGGTTGTGCAACGTCTGCGACGCGACCTGGGCTAGGCTGTCGCCGGTGACCAGACCGAGGCATTTCTTGCGAAACGCCAGCCGTTCCGCGATGCGCAGCATCATCCGCCGGTAAAGAATGATCCGAAACTCCGACGGTGCCTTTGCGACGATGTGGCGCTGGATTTCCTCGAATGGCACCAGCCACAACTGCGAACCGAACTGCCACGGTGTCAGCCGCCGCGCCAGCTCGCGCGCCACCGGCGCCGACGATTCGCCAGCGCGCTCCGGCGTCGCATGGAAATGCGTGAAGTGGACCTTCGCGCCGCGCTTCATCATGAACCACGCCGCCACCACCGAATCAAAACCACCGCTGAGCAGGCACATCAGCCGTCCCGCCGTGCCGCTGGGCATCCCGCCCGGCCCCGGCTGCTTGTCCACCGCGACCAGCACCGGCCCGCTGGTGATCTCCACAAAACACGTCCGCTCCGGCGCGTCGAGATTGACCTTCACCTGCGGCCCGAATTTCTCGCGGATGCGCTCCATCAACATGCCACCAAGCTTGCGCTCCACCTCCAGCGAGTTCATCGGGAAATTCTTGTCCGCCCTTTTCACGCGCACTGCAAACGATTCGAATGGCCGGTCGCCCAACATCCCCCACGCCACGTCGGCCATCTGCTCCAGTTCGCGTCCCGCCTCGCGCGCGACAGAGTAGTTCGCAACGCCGAACACCCGCAGAATCCGCTCGATAACCGGCTTCACCGGCGCGTCGTCCTTCAGCCAAACCGCGACGCGACCGTCGGGATGCGCGATGCGCTCCACCGGCAGGCCTTCCAACGCCATCGCCAGGTTGTCCTTCAGCCGGCCGACGAAATAACCGCGGTTCCCTCCCTTGAGGGCGATCTCGTGATAATGGATCAGTAACGCTTGTCGCATTACCACTATCATTCACGCCGACGACGACGACGGCAAGCGAAGTTTGCGCGCCACTTTGTTTTTCGGTAATGCGCCCTGCGGGGCCGCCATTTGAGTGGGGTGAGCTTCCAAGCTCGCCCGCCACGGTCTATTACATTGACGGGCGAGCTGGAAGCTCACCCCACTTAAGCAGCAATCCCCGACTAATTGTATTTTTCGGGTGCTTTCATCCCTTTCATGGTGGTAAACATAACCCCGCTATGAACAAGAACATCTCCCGCTCCGGCGCGCGCATTCATCGCCGTGATTTTCTCCGCTCCACCGCCGCGCTCACTGCTGCGGCGTTCGGGGCGCCCTACATCATGCCGTCCTCCGTGTTCGGCAAAAACTCGCCCAGCAACCGCATCACGCTCGCCATCATCGGCTGCGGCAACCAGAGCACCGTGGACATCCCGGAGTGGCTCAAGAACGACGACTGCCAAATCGTTTCCTGCTGCGACGTCAACCGCGGCAGCCGCGGCTACCGCGACGACAAGCAGTTCCTCGGCCGCGAGCCGCAGCGCGATTTCGTCAACAAGGCTTACGCGAAGAAGACCGGCAACGATTCGTTCAAGGGCTGCAACGCGTGCATTGACTTCCGCGATGTGCTCGCCCGCAAAGACGTGGACGCCGTCGCCATCATCACGCCCGATCATTGGCACGCCGTGCAGACCATCATGGCCGCCGAAGCCGGCAAGGACATCTATTGCCAAAAGCCGCTCTCACTCACAGTCCGTGACGGACAGGAAATGATCAAGGCCGTCCGCAAACACAACCGCATCCTCCAATGCGGCAGCCAGTGGCGCTCGAAGGCGCACATCCGGCAGGCGTGCGAACTGGTCCTCAACGGCCGCATCGGCAAGCTCCAGCGCGTCGAGAGCTACGTCGCCGAGAACAACTTCAAAGGCCCCGGCCCCGGTTGGAAGGCGGAGCCTGTGCCGGAGGGATTCGACTACAACTTCTGGCTCGGCCCCGCGCCGCAAGCGCCGTATCACAATCTCCGCTGCTTCTACAAGTTCCGGTTCATCCTCGACTACTCCGGCGGCCAGACCACCAACTTCGGCCACCACTCCAACGGCGTCGTCCGCTGGGGCATCGGCGACGACATCTTCCCGGTGGAGTTCGAAGACGCCGGCTCCGAGTGGCCGGAGAAAGGCGACCTCTTCACGACGCCGACGAAGGTTTCCTTCCGCGCGAAGTTCCCCAACGGCGTCGAGCTGTTCTGCCACACCAACAAACCCGGTTTCGGCGTCCGCTTCGAAGGCAGTGAAGGGTCGTTGGAAATCGGTTCGTCGAAGTTCGAATGCAAGCCCGCCTCGCTCAAGGACTCCGTCCTCGGCACCAACGACAAACGCCTCGCCGTCAGCGAGAACCATTACCGCAACTTCCTCGACGCCGTGAAATCGCGAAAGGACGGCGTCGAGCCGGTCGAGGTTGCGCACCGAACTTCCATGCTCTGCCACCTCGGCAACATCGCCATGCTCCTGAAGCGCAAGTTCAAGTTCGACCCGCAGACGGAGCAGATCGTCGGCGACGATGAAGCCAACAAGATGCTCAGCCGCCCGTTGCGCGCGCCGTGGCATTACTGATACTCTGACCGCGCCCGATAACAATCATGGACAACTCGACAGCCACACTGCTCAACACGCTCCTCGGCATCACTGTCGTCGTTACCGGCGTCGCGGCCTTTATCGGCTCGCGCGCCCGGAAGACGCCGAAGTTCAAAGGCCCGTTCGGGCCGACCTCCAAGACGAAGAATTTCGACTGGATGGAAAATCAACGTCTCGACGTTGAAACCTCCACCGGCGGTATCTCCCTCCTCCCCGAACCGCCGGCCACAGCACCAGCGTCGAGCCAGTCCTCCGCCATGTTCCCGCAGCATCTGGTTGAACAGCCAGCGCTGAGCAAGACCACCGTCATACTTCCGCCGCAGCCGGTTGAAGAACCAGCGTCGGGCAAGTCCTCCGCCATGTTCCCGGTTGTGACCACCGACGAACCGCCGTCATTGCCGCTCACCATCGCCGAGCCGCCTGCGAAGCCCGTTGAATTGCCCATCGAACCCGTCGAGCCGGTGCGCGACACCGCCGTTCAAGACGAAATCCATATTCCGGAGATCACCATCTCCCCCGCGCCATCACCCGATCAACCGGTGCTCCCTACCCCGGCCAGTGTCATTGAAGAAGAAAACACTGTTGTCGCGGAAGCGGCCGACGCAGCAACCAAGCCTGACGCGCCCGTCGCTGTCGTTGCCGTCGAACCGGAAGAGAAACCCATCGTCTCCGAACCTGCCGCGCCCGTTGTCGAACAGACCGCTGCGCCCGCGCCGGCCGCTGATGCTGAGAGCGGCCACAACTCCATCGAACAGATCGAGCAAAGGCTCAGCTTCGCGCGCGAGATGGGCGACCGCCACAACGAAGCCGACGCGCTGGCCGCCCTTGGCGCCGCGCAACTGACCGCCGGCGCCCACCGCAAATCCATTGCCGCCTTCGAGCAAGCCCTGGCCATCTACCGCGAGCTTCACGACCGTCAGGGCGAAGCCGACGCCCTAGGCAACCTCGGCCTGGTCCACGAGGCCCACGGCGACCTCTTCGAGCCGATTGAACTCTTCGAGCAAGCCCTGCTCATCTACCGCGACCTCGGCGACCGCCGCGGTGAGGCCGGCGCGCTCTGGATTTCCTCGCTCACCTTCAACAAACTCGGCAACCGTTCCGCCGCCGTTTCCAGCGCCGAGGCCGCCTTGCGGATTTTCGAGGAACTTTCCGACCCCACCGCCGCCACCGTCCGCAACCAGATCGCCGACTGGCGCGACGCAACGTAGAATGCGAGACGGCGCGAGCATGAAACTCGCACCCAAAATCCTCGCCGTGGTCGCTTTGCTGTTCTCGCTGTTCGTAGCGTGGGAAGGCCTGGACCTCTGGAAGCGTTTCACGAGAGTGCAGCAGCAGATGGATGACTCCGTTCCGACTGGCATCTGGGATTGCCTTGGGACCGCAGTCGTTCTGGTGCCGGTTATCGCCGTGATCGTCGTGTTGAGGAGAGTGTTTCGTGGTGCAGGTGCCAACACCAAGCCGGGGAGCCCTGATTCAAACGTGCCGAAGCAGTGATCAGCGCATCACCAAGAGGCATCGCCATCGGTGCGAATCCGTATTCATCCGCGACTGACGCCGCCTACTTCGTCTCCGCTTTCGCGATCGTCCCGGATGACGGTGGCTTGACCCGCGCGGCAGCGGCGGCCTCGGCGGCGGTGAAGGCGCGATGGTAGATCTTCAGGCCGGCGATCCTGCCGGTGACCTGGAAGGCGGGGTCCTTCGGGATGCCGCTGTAGTGGCCCACGAGCAGGTCGCCCGACCACGGCAGCGCGACGGCTGTGCCGGCTTTCTCCGCCACTTGCGCGGCGTCCTGGAAGACGCGCGCGACGCGGCCGTCGTAGGTGCAGACGATGTGCATCCACTGCCCCGCCACCGGCTTGCCGCCGTCGCAGTCGAACCCGCCGACGTGCCAGCGCCAACGGCCACTGATGCGCTGGAGGAACCAGCCCGCCTGGTTCCACAATCCGCAGCTCACGGGAATCGGCATCTGGCCCGCCGCCTCCATGCTCAGCCACAGCTCGACGGTGAGCGGCTGGGAGAGGTCGAACTGTTCGCGATGCGGGAAGGCCACGTGGCCGCCGCGCGTCAGGTCGAGCACGCCGCCGGCAATCCGCGCGCCGCCGCGCGCCTCGCCCGCCAACTCTTCGCCGCCGTCGAGCCGCCCGCGCGTGTCCTTGTCGAAGCTCGCGGCGAACACCGGCTCCTTGACGAGCCGCGCGACGGCAACGGCTGCGGGCGCCGCTTCGCCTTCGAGGCCGCGCCGGCTGACGGCGCGCACGGTATAGGCGTATTCCACCTGGGCTTCCGCCGTGCCGTCGGTGAACCACGCCGCGCCGATCGGCTCGGCGGTCAGCTTGTCGAACTGCTTGGAGCCGGCCTTGGCGCGATAGACGTTGTAGCTCAGCGCGCGGCCCGGCACGGACTGCCAGCGCAACCGCACGCAGCCGGACGACGACGTGGCGGTGAAATCCACCGGCGCGGACGGCGGCACGGGCTGCGGCACGTCGAGCGCGGCATGGACCGGCTGGCTGCGTTGCGAGTCGCGAACGAAGACGATGGCGTAATGCTGCCGCCCCACCGACGCCGATGTGTCCGTGAAGCTCGCGAGGCCCGTGCGCGTCAGCAGCGTGGAGTCGTCGGGCGTGAAGCCGGCTTTGGCGGAGCGATGCACATCGGCTTCGAGACCAATGGTCCGCGCGGAACGCTCCCACGCCAGTTGCACGACGCCGTCGTCGCCGAGCGTCGCCTGGAGCGGCGGCAGCGGAGCGGGCATCGGCGGCGGATTGAACTGGCGGCACGCGCCGGGAAGAACCTCCGCGCCCGGCATGTCCACGCGCGGCGTCAGCAGCGCCCGCTCGCGGCCGTTGCGGATGGCGGCGAGCATCATCTGGTAGTGCTTGTCGGTCGTGGAGGCGAAGCTCACCAGCGGCGCGCCGCTCATGTCGGGCGGCGTGAACGGCGCCGGCGCGAACGCATCGAGCGGTTTGACGGCGTGGGCGTAGCCGTTCCAGAGCAGCCGCACGCGCTGCCACTTCGGGTCCACCTTGCGGTCGCGGCAGAGGCCGAGGCCGAGGCCATCCGCGCCCGCCGGCAACGGCGCGCGCAGGATGCGGCTCAGTTCCGGCCGCTGGAGGTTGAACCAATCGCTCTCGAAACCGTTGCCGTGGCATCGCACGCAACCGGCTTGTTTCATCCCGGCCATGAGCGTCTTCTTGACGCTCGGCCACTCGGTGAGCTGGCAGCCGTGTTTGGTGCTGTCCCACGAGCCGTGATAGAGGCCGTTGGAATCCATCCACGCCATCAGCAAGTCGCGCTCGGTGCGCGTGAGGCCGGCGATGCGCCCGCCGTGGCCGTCGAGGAGCAGCTTCGCCAGCGGCGCTGCGCCGGAGCCGTGGCTGCGCGGCTGGAAAATCTGCGACGACCAGAAGGCCGTGCCGTTCATGCAGTCAATGCCGGCGATCCAGTAGGCGATGAGCTGGGTGTCGCGGCGGTTGGCGAGGTTCTCGTAGCTGATGTTGAAATGCTCCGTCCAGCCGCCGGTGAGGTCGAGGCCGCCGCCGAAGCCCTTCTCGCCGCCGTGGCAGCTCGCGCAATGTTTGTCGAGCAGCGACTGGATCATGCCGGGGAAATCCATGTAGCCGCTGCCCCACGACTCCGGCTGGAGCCGGGCCGGCCCGCGGGCGAGGACGCGGCGCATGGTTTCCGGAAACGTCGTGCCGTATTTGTATTCGTGGCAGCCGATGCACGAGCGCGTCGTGCCCGGCGCGGCCTGCACGAACGTCCTCATGCTGTGGACGAGCCGCCCGTCGCCGTCGAGCGCCTGGAAATAGACCGCCCGCCCTGCCGGCACCTCGAAGTAAACCGAGCCGTCCTCGTTCACCGGCACGACGCCGAGGAAGTTCTTCACGCTGAACGCCAGCGCCGCGCTGACGAGGAACGTCTGGTTGTAAGGCTGCGTGCCACCGTCGCGGCCACTGATGCGCGAGGTTTCCTCGATGACGCGCAGCGACTTGATCTCGCCACGCTTCACGCCGGGAAGTCCCTGGTAGATGTCCTGCACGAAGAACCGGCCGGTCTTGGCCTTGCGGTCAGTGGAATCGGCGATGACCTTCGGCACGGGGCGCGGTTTCACCAGCATCGGCGAGTGTAAGCAAATGTCCTTGTCTGACATCAACACGATCCGATGGCCCGCGCGGTCCATCATCTCCAGCGCGTTGCGCTTCTGGCCTGCGGGCCGGCCGCTGAAGAGGACGAGGTTTTCCGACAACGGCCACGGCTCGCACGAGTCACCCTTGTCGAACGTCGGGTCGTCGGGATGCTCCAGGTTCGTGATCGCCTTCGGGTCGTTCTTACCAATGAGCGGGTCAATGAACCCGATGGAGCCGCGCGGCGTGGAGTTGTGTTTCGCCAGCGTGCCGACGACCAGATGCGAACCGGGCACGGCGCGCGCGTCGAGGATGGACTCAGGAAACACCATGTTGTTCGCGTAAAGCGCCGTCTCCTGCGTGCCGTCGGGGTTCATCGTCCAGAGCGACTGGATGGTGAGCGCGTTCTTGTCCACGTATTCCCAACGACCGAAGAGGATGCGACCGTCGGGCAGGATGCTCGGGTCGAACTCGTTGACGTTGTTGACGGAGATCGAATGCATGTCGGAGCCGTCGGCGTTCATCACGTGCAGGATGCTGACGCCTTCATTGGCGCACGGCACGAGGCCGCTGGGACGCGTCGAGAGGAACACGATGCGTCCGTCGGGCAGGTAGGCGGGCGCGATGTCGTGCTGGCCGCTCTTGGCGCCTTTGTAGATGGCGCAAGCCGGCGTCGGGTCGGTGACACGGCGCAAGCCGGTGCCATCCATGTTTACCTCGTAGATGCAGGTGTTGCCATTCGCATCGCCCTTGTGGCAGAAGAGAACCTTCTTCGCATCCCACGAAAGATCCGGATGCGTATAGACGCCGTGACCCGGTGTGCCCGGCGTCGTCTCGTCAACCAACGGCCGGATGCGCCACTGCTCGCGCGGCGCGGACGGGTTTTCCAGCACGTAGATGCCGCCGCCGCCGGGTGGCCATTTGTAATACGTATCGTAGATGTGGATGCCGGTGTAGGAATGCCGCTTCACGAACAACAGCGGCGCATCGAGCTGGCTGCGAAACTGTTTTTCGATCTCCGCGCTCACCGGCGGCGCGGCTGCGTTGGGCGAGGCGGCGGCAACCGCCGCCGAGATCGCAAACACACCGACCAAGAGCAACGACGTTGCTGGACCCATTCTCATGCCATCCAACTCCTGTCAGCGACGTTCATCCGACGCCGCAGCGGAACAACCTGTCTGACTCGGCTACTTGCCAGCAAGCTCGGCGCACGTTGCGTTGAAGAACTTCACGCACTGTGCAAGCTCCGGCAGCGACTCTTTCCAATTGTGCTCGTATTCGATGCAGAACGCGCCGCGGAAGCCCTGCCGCTTGAGTTCCGCCAACTGACCCTTGGCGTTGCTGACGCCGGTGCCCCACGGCACATCGTGGGCCTTGGGGTTGCCCTTCTCGTTCAGGTCCTTGAAGTGCAGCGCAACGATCCGCCCCTCGACCTTCTTGAGGCACTCCACCGGGTCAAGGCCCGACCGGAGCCAGTGGCCCGTATCAGCGCACACGCCGATGCGACTGTCGCGGTTCTTCACCAACGACAACACATATTCGGGATCCCACAGCTTGTATTTCGGATCCTTCTCGCGCTTGGGATGATTGTGAATGGCAACCTTGATGTTGAACTCCTTGCAGAGCTTCTCCACCGTGTCGAGCGCGTCCGGCTCCATCTCGGCCACCAGCACGTCAATGCCCAGCTTCCTGGCAAACTCAAAGATCGCGCGCGTCTCGGCCTCGTCGGCGACCGGCTTCACCACGCCCATGTTGACTAGCTTTTTGATGCCACAGGCGGCAAGCTTCTTCTGGATCGCCTCCACGTCCTTTGGCGGCGCGGTCATCGTCTTCACCGGCTTCGGTCCGCCAAGGTTCACGCTGCCGGAGATGCTCATGTATTTCAGGCCGAGGCTGGCGGTCTTGTCTATCGCCTCGAAGATGGGGAACTCCTTGAACGTGTAGGAATGGATCGCCAACTGCCAACCGAGCTTGTCGGCAGCACAAGCCTCGTCAGCCTTCGTCGTCGCCGCCAACGCCGTCATCATTCCCATCGCCAGCCACAAGAATCGCTTCATAGTTATTCCTTCTTCGACAAACCTCTGTTCACCAGTTCAAGTCCAGCCAACCAACTTCTGGCCGCTAAATACGCGAAACGACGCAAAAAGAAAAGCCCGATGCTCAACCACGCCACGGCCGGTCGCGCTTCGGAATCTTCGCCAACACCTCGTTTGCGATGGCCGCGTCCTCGGCCACCTGGAAATCGAACATCCCAGCCAGGATGAAATCCGCGCCGCTCGTGTAAGCGTAACGGAACGCGTCGCGCGGCTGAATCGCGCCCGCCGCCATCACTTTGAAACCGATCCACGGTTTCTCGACCGTCTTCATGAACGCAATGGTCTCCTCCGGGTTGCTGCACCAATAGACCGGCGGCAGCTCGCGCCACGGCGTGCTGATCTCTTCCTTCTTCGGCGCAGTGGGATAATGATGATGATGGATCGTCTTTACGTAGAAATCACACGGTGCCTTCGCGGCTTCCAGCGCCTTCAACGAATCCAGCCAGTGGCAGCCCGCGCCAGTCGGCAGCCCGGTCGCCTTGATGATCTCCACGAATTGCACAACCAGATCTATCTTGCCTTTCGCCATCATCGGGTCCGTCGTGGCGCCGTGGACATAGATGCCGTCGGCGCCCGCGTCCACCAACTCCTGCACCACGCGCTTGTAGTCCTCCACCGTCCTCGCTTTCGGTTCCGGTGCGACGATAAGCTTCATCTTCCCGCCCGTGGCCGTGCGATGCTGCTTCAAGAGTCGCATCACCCGCGGCTCGTGATGGGTCATGAACGTGTCAATCCCGTTCGCCTCCGACAGCGCGAACGTCTCCAGAATCTTCGCGTCCGTATTGTAGCGCAGCGACAGGTCGTTGAGGTAGCGCAACTCGCGCCCGTGCATGTGGCCAGTGATGATGTTCGTGCCGAGGATCAGCCGGCTGATCTCAAGCCCCGCGACCTTCCCCTTCGGCAACGTCGCCTGAGCTTTCACGCCGCCAGCGTCCGCTGCCACCGCCTCGCGCGCCGCCCCAACACCCAACGACCCAACCACGGAACAAGTGATAAACTTTCTTCGCGACAGTTTCAATTTCATGGTGACGTTCTTTGTTACTGCTCGGTGCTCGATATGTGCCATCATGCCCGCGCCGTCGAGGATTTCAAACGTTGTTTTTCGGCCGCTTCGTTTGTCAGACTAACTTCACCGTCAACGTCTCGCCGATCTCCACGACTGCGTAGTGCCCCGCAGTCACCGGCCCCGGATTCACCACGCGCGTCCTGCAGATGATGTCCTCGCCGCGCGATTCGTGGATGTGGCCGCATAAGACAAGATCCGGCTGCTCGCGCTCGACAAATGCCCGCACCGCCGTGCTGCCGACGTGCAACCCGCTGTGAATGCGGTCGCAGGCCGTGTCCTTCGGCGGCGCGTGCGGACAGAAGATTTTCACACGGTAGTTCTTCACCTCGGCAAAGCCTGCCTCGATGCGCTCCGCGATTTGCTCTTCCGTGATCTCGTAAGGCGTATGCAACGGTGATTTCGGTCCTGCGGAAACGCCGAAGAATCCAACATCGCCTATCACCACGCCGCGGCCATCCAGCGCGACGCCCAACGCCGCCAGCCGCACATCAATCGCAGGCGAATCCATGTTGCCCGCCACCGCCAACAGCCGCGTCGCCAGCGGACGCCAGCCTTCTACCGCAAGCGCCGCTTCCTCCACCGTGCCCGCGGTTGTGATATCGCCGCCGACAATCAACAGGTCGGGCGCGCCGGCGACGTTTACTGCTTTCGCGACCGCTGCGTAGTTCTCGTGAACATCAACGACGTAAACGATCTTCATGCGGTTCCCTTTCCACCTTTTCCAGCGTCTCGTCAATCCGCGACAACACAAACGGATTCTTCTCCGTCTTCCGCATCTCTCGCAACTTACCAACGTCCGTCAACGTCGCCGCCGCAAAGCCACGTGCGGCCCAGTCGTCACTTTCCACCACTCCTGCCGGCAACTGCACGTGTAGTCTGCCGAGCGCTTCGATGGCGTGAAGAACGGAGAGATTTTGGATCTGCGATTTTGAATGTTGGGTTGCAGCCTCCAGCAACGGCTGCACGCTCGGCTTGCCGATGGCAACAAGTGCGCCTTCCGCCTGCCGGCGCACGTCCCAGAGCCGGTCGCCGAGTGCCCCAACGAGCTTTGGCACCGCCACCACCGAGCCGATGCGACCCAGCGCTTGCGCGGCGCGCATTCGCACCAGTTCCTTCGGCGAGCCGAGCAACCGCATCGCATCACCAAGCGCGGCTGCGGCATTCTGCTTGCCGAGCGTGTGCAGGCTGGTCGGCTGGAGCCGCTCGTTGTCGAGGAACTTCATCACCGCCGGTGCCACGCGCTCGTCGGGCCACTGCCGCAAAAAGAAGATGCAGTTGCGCCGTATGTCGAGGTCGTCCACCGCCAACCCGTCCAGCAACGCCGGGATGCTCGCCGCGCCCCAGTCGCAAATCCAGTCCTCGATGCGCTGCCGCGCCATCGGCTCGCGCCGGTCCAGTTGGCGGATCAGAAACGGCAGCACCGCCGCGCCGCGCTTGCGGATTTCTTCCACAGCCTTCTGTTTCTGCGCCAGCCTCTCGCCGCTGTCGCCGTAGCTGACCGTCTTCTCGTAAAGCGCGGACAGTTCGCGCTCAGCGTCGTCGCGCGGCGCGTGCCACGGCGTCGGGCCGTAGCGTGGCTCCAGCGCCTCAGGCATTTCCAATTTTGGATTTTGGATTTTGGATTTTGGATTCACGGTCCAGACGGCGTTGGTTATCTCCGTGTCCACGCCAGCACCGTAGAGCGGTTTCAGCCAAACGAAATTGTCGCGCCCGCCGCCGACGTAGGCGTCGTGACCACCGAGGTCGCAGAACAATCCTACCGCGCCGTATTCGCGGCGGACGCCGTCGTGGCCGGCAGCCTGACATTGTTTCGCGTCGCGGCCGGCGTAGAGATCGTCACCGGCGGAATCAATGAAGATGCCGGTGGCATTATAGACCGCGCTGCCTTGTGCGATTTCGTCGGCGGTGTAGTGATCGTTGCCCGCCTTGTCTATCAGGATGCCAACGCCGTAATCGTGCGCGCTGCCCTGACAGAGACCGTGGGAGCTGTAATTGTCGTCGCCTGACCAGTCAGCAAGGATGGCGGGACTGAGGTGGATGCCCGCGCCTTGGCCGTAGTGGTAGATGCGATAGGTGTCGTTGCCACCGAGATCGAGCAACATGCCCAGCGAATACCAATAGCTGACGCCCTGGCCGTAGATGTCGGCATAGTAATTGTCGTTGCCAGCGAGGTCGCAGAGGATCGCCACACCGCCCGCTGCGAACGGTCGCGCGCCGATGGCGAAGCCCTGGCCGAGCGAGAGGAAACGCGCGCTGTAGCGCTCGTTGTCGCCGTATTTGCCGCCGACGTAGTAAGTGTCGTTGCCCTCGCCTTCCAGTAACACGCCGCAACCGCCGACGCCCGCGACTGCCTGCGCGAACTGCGCCGCGCGATAGCCGTCGTCACCCGCGCGGTCCCACAGCGCTGCCAAGCCGAACGTCGCCGCGCCTTGCGCCATCGTGTCGGCTTCGTAGCGGTCGTGGCCGCCGAAATCCGCGAGCATCCCGCAGCCAAACAGCGCCGCGCCTTGCGTGCAGTTCTGCGCGACATAAGTATCGTCGCCGCTGCAATCCGCCAGGATGCCGATGCCCCAGAAGCCGCAGCCCTGCGAGAAGCTCCGCCTGCCTTCGTAGCGGTCGTTGTCGGCGAGGTCTATCACGACGGAGATCGGCCGGCCTGCGAGTCCGTCCGCGCCGCCAGCGGAGTTGAGATAAACATCGTCGCCGCCCGGATCAATGATGAGCAACGCGTCGTCACGATACACGTCGTTGCCAGTCGTCCCGACGACGACCTTGCCAAGCGGCGTGTCGCGCGTCATTGGCGCGGGCGGATGCGCCTTCAGCAGCGGCAACGCATCGTCAATCGCCGCGCAGAGAATCTGGAACGCCTCGGCCAGCGCGGCGCAGTCAATCTTCCGATGCGGCGCAAGCATCGCCAGATGCGCGGCCTCGTAGTCGAGCTTGTCAGCACCAACCTTCTTCAGCAGTTCGGGCGACTGGTGAAGTTCTTCGACAGCGTAAAGCGCCGCGGCCTGCAAACGCTCCTCCGCCGGCACGGCGGCGAAGGCTTTCGTTATGAGCGCGTTGGCGCGCTCGCAGGCAGCAACCAGATACGAAACCGGATCACCTGCGATGCCCGGTGATCTGGGCGGTGGTGTAAATCGAATCTCCCGCTCGCACGCCAGAAAACCTGCCAGTTTCGCCAGCGAGTCCGTGGCACGAAGCTCGCGGGCGACTGCGTCAGCGTGCGGTGGCAGAGCAAGCGATTCGTGGAGAAAACGGCGGACTTTTTCGAGTCGAAACTCTGTCTCGGCGTTGTCCTTGCGATAGCTGAGGTCGGCGCGGCCCATCATGTTCGCGCGCAACGCGGCGTCGAGGCCAAGTTGCTCCTGCGGGCCGAGCAGCGGCGACAGGTCGGCGGCGGTAGCGAATTTGCCACAGAGAACGAAACTCAACGCAAAGACGCAGAGAACGCGGAGACACGTAGCGCCGGCATCCTTGCCGGCGGCGTTTGTCGCGCGAACATTCAACATCGCCGGCAAGGATGCCGGCGCTACGCCAGGAGTCGTCGTTGACATGTAATTGATCGGCGTTTATACCCGACGACAACTTACATGCAAAGGAGAACACTTATGCGCCGCTTCGCTCTCGCTGCCACGCCGCTGCTGCTCGCCGCCGCTGTCATCGCTGCCGAGATGCCGAATCCCATCATTCCCGACGCCGGCTGCACTGCACCGCCTCGGCGGACGTTGGGACGCGTGTTTCAGAAGCTCAAGGCCGGCGAGGATGTCGGCATTGCCTATTTTGGCGGCAGCATCACCGCCGCGTCCGGCTGGCGGGTGAAGACGTTCAAATGGTTCAAGGAGACGTTCCCGAAAGCAAACGTGCGCGAGATCAACGCGGCCATCGGCGGCACCGGCAGCGACCTCGGCGCGTTCCGTTGCGGCGCGGAGGTGATCGCGCAGCGGCCGGACCTCGTGTTCGTCGAGTTCAACATCAACGACGGCAGCCCGACCAACGACTTCCGCAAGGCGACGATGGAAGGCATCGTGCGCCAGCTCTGGTCGTCGCCAACGAAGCCGGAGATCGTCTTCGTCTATACGACGAGCCGCGACCTGAATTGCAAGCGCGGCAGCCATCCGGCGGTGGCGAAGCACTACAACATTCCCGACATTGACCTGCAACCGCCGCTGGTGGCGGCGCTGAGCCGGCCCGACCTGCCGAAGCCAACTGAAGTGCAACTTAAGAACCCGAAGTTGAACTGGAAGGCCGTGGGCCAGGTGTTCATGGGCGACTCGGTGCATCCGAATGATCTCGGCCACACGATCTACTGCGACACAATCGTCGCCTACCTCAAAACGCAGATTGATGCGAAGCCATTGCCGACGCCGAAGCTGCCAAAGCCGCTGGTGAGCGATGAGTTCGGCACGGCAAAATTGGTAGCGCCGAGCGCGTCGAAGCTGTCCGGCGACTGGGAAGTGTTGCCGCGTGACGAGAAGAACGGACTGCTGAAACGCTATGCGCACGGCACGATCAACGCTCGCAAAGCGGGCGATTCGCTGGAGTTCGAGTTCCACGGCACGGCCATCGGCATTTTCGAGAACGTCCAAAAGGAGGGTGGCAAGTATGAGTGGACGATAGACGACGGTAAGGACGAACCAACCGACAAGAACTACGGCGGCCCGAAAGGCTGCAAGCACGGTAAGGTGGACACTGCGCCGGGGCCGTATTTCGCGCGCAACCACTACGCGATGCTTTCCTGCGGCCTCGCGCCAGGCAAGCACACGTTGAAGATCAAAGTGCTGGAGGAACGCGACAAGACCAGCACCGGCAACCGGCTGCTGATCGGCTACTTCATGGTGGCGGGAGCAAAGTAGCAACGCTGGAAACTCTCACGCAACGGAGAAAACCCGCACCCCGCGGGCGCAATCCACGCAAAAGAAAATGGTGGAGCCGAGGGGAGTCGAACCCCTGACCTCCTCAATGCCATTGAGGCGCTCTACCAACTGAGCTACGACCCCATCCAAATAACGCGCGGCACGTTAGAGACGCTCTCAGCCAAAGTCAACGGAAAATGCCTATTCGCCTAAATGCCTATTCGCCCGTTCGGCGGCTCCGCAAGAATCAATATTCACACGCGCGGCAACACGCCCCGCGCCACCAGCGCCGCGCGCAATGCTGCCGCGTCGGTAAATGGCACCGCGTCCATGCCCACGGCCAATGCGCCGGCAACGTTCTCCGGCCGGTCGTCCACGAAGAATGCCTCCGCCGGCTTTACCGCCATTTTGGCGAGAGCGCGCCGGTAAATCTCCGGCCCCGGTTTGGCGCAGCCTTCGCGGAACGAAAGGACCAAGTCGTCGAACAACCGCATGAAATCCCAGCGGCCCATCACCCAATCAATGTGCATTTCGTTGGTGTTCGATAGGAGTGCCAGCGGCACGCGGCCTTTCAGCTGGCGGACCACGGCTATCGTTTCGGGAATCTCCGTGAAGATGTCCGACCAGAGTTCGGCGAAGTCCTCAAACCGGCCGCGAAAGCCGAGCGCCTCGCGCGCGTGCTCGAAGAACCGGTGCGACGTCAACCGGCCGGATTCGTAGTCCTGGGTATGGTTCGAGGTTGCGATCCAGCGCACCATGCGCACCGGGTCCTCGTCGCACCAAGCGCCCGCGTTCTTGCAGACGGCCTCCCAATCGAAGTCCAGCAACACTTTGCCGAGGTCGAAGAAGACGGCGCGGATCATCGGAGAAGTTTCCGAATTGCTTCGCGGCTGGCACGGACGATGCCGCGCTCGGTAATGATGCCAGTGATGTATTTGGCGGGCGTCACGTCGAACGCCGGGTTGCGGGCCGTCGCTCCTTCTGGAGCAATCTTCACGCGGCGAATCCTCCCAGTTTCGTCGCGGCCGGAGATGATCAACACCTCGTCAGCCGAACGCTCCTCGATCGGGATGCCGTCGCCAGTCTTGCAGCGCGGGTCAAACGTTGAAGTCGGCGCGGCAATATAGAACGGCACGCCGTTCTCATGCGCCAGGACGGCCTTTTCGTAGGTGCCGATCTTGTTGGCCGTGTCGCCATTGGCCGCGATGCGGTCGGCGCCGGTAATGACCACGTCCACTTCGCCGCGACGCATGTAGAAACCAGCGGCGTTGTCGGGAATGATCGCGTGGGGGACGCCTTCCTGTGTTAGTTCCCAACTCGTCAGGTTTGCGCCCTGACAACGCGGTCGGGTTTCGTCCACCCAGACGAAGACTTTCCGGCCTTTGCGATGCGCCAGATAAACAGGCGCGGGAGCGCTGCCCCACTCTTGGAGCGCGAGCCAGCCAGCATTGCAGTGCGTCAGCATCCGTGTGCCGTTCTTGATGAGTTTCAAGCCGTTCCGCGCGATACGCTCCCCAACTTGCGCATACCAATCGCTGACGGCGTTCGCCTCAGCCACAGCGGCACGTTTTGCTTTCGCGGGCGGCATCTCCTCGATGCGAGCCATGACGCGGTCGAGGTTGTGCTTGAGATCGTTCGCCGTCGGCCGCGTCGTCACCAAGGTTTCATAGACCTGCCGGACGTAACGCCAGAAGCCGTCGTTATCGCAGGGCGCTTCGAGACAGCCCTGCGCGAGTCCAAATGCTGCGACAGCACCGATGGTGCCCGCGCCGCGGATGGTCATATCGCGAATGGCATCGGCGGTGTCGCGGTGGGTCAGCAGATCCTTGATGGCGAACCGGTGTGGCAGCAGCGGCTGGTCAATCACCCGAACAACGCCGCGACCGTTGCGTTCAACCATCCAGGACGCGCGATAGTTTTTGCCAAGGACTTTCATGTTCAAGAGTCACTTCAATAACACACGCCCTCACGCACGGGCAAGTGGGACAAGGGGAAAAAGCACGAGGCCCGAATCCTTTCGGACTCGGGCCTCGATAGACCCGGCAACAACCTACTCTCGCGCAAGCTATACAGGCACTACCATCGGCGAGACAGCGTTTCACGGCCGTGTTCGGAATGAGAACGGGTGGGACCGCTGCTCTATGGTCACCGGGAAAACTGGTTTATAAAAGAACCATCAGGTTCTCTGGAAACGACATACTGGCAGAGGGACTTCTTACGCTGTTTTTTGAAATCACTTTCTTCCCCATGAGGGAAGATAAAAGTGATCAAGCCGCACGGCCGATTAGTATCGCTTAGCTGAACGCATTGCTGCGCTTACACTTGCGACCTATCAAACGGGTGGTCTTCCCGTGGCCTTTAGGCATCTTGCGATGCGGGAGTCTATATCTTGGGATGAGCTTGGCGCTTAGATGCTTTCAGCGCTTATCTCTTCCGGACGCAGCTACTCAGCGCTGCCGCTGACGCGACAACTGAAACACCGGAGGTCCGTCTCTTCCGGTCCTCTCGTACTAGGAAGGGAACCCCTCAAGACTCCTGCGCCCACAGTGGATAAGGACCGAACTGTCTCACGACGTTCTGAACCCAACTCGCGTGCCGCTTTAACCGGCGAACAGACGGACCCTTGGGACCTTCTCCAGCCCCAGGATGCGACGAGTCGACATCGAGGTGCCAAACCGGGCCGTCGATATGAACTCTTGGGCCCGATAAGCCTGTTATCCCCAGCGTACCTTTTGTCCGTTGAGCGATGGCAATTCCACATTCAACCACCGGATCACTTGGTCCTGCTTTCGCACCTGCTCGACTTGTTGGTCTCGCAGTTAGCCTGGCTTCTACCCATATGCTCTCGGCACGGTTGCAAACCGTGTTGAGCCAAGCATCGAACTCCTCCGTTACCTTTTGGGAGGAGACCGCCCCAGTCAAACTGACCTGCTGGCACTGTTTCCCACCTGGCTGACAGGTTGGGGTTAGACGCTTAGTTAGCGAAGAGTGGTGTTTCACATTGCGGCTCAGGGACAACCGAAGCCATCCCTTCAAAGCCTCCCACTTACTCTAAGCATCACGGACCAAACGCCAATACCAGCTTACAGTAAAGGTGCATGGGGTCTTTCCGTCCTACTGCGGGCAGGCGGCATCTTCACCGCCACTACAACTTCGCCGAGCGCCTCTTGGAGACAGCGGAGCCTTCGTTACAAGATTCGTGCAGGTCGGAACTTACCCGACAAGGAATTTCGCTACCTTAGGACCGTTATAGTTACGGCCGACATTCACGGGGACTTAGGTTTAATGCTTTGCCCTTGCGAGCTGACATCTCCCCTTAATCTTTCCGCATTGGTCACTTGTCACTCCCTATACGTCGTCTTCACGACTTCGCAGAGAGCTGTGTTTTTGTTAAACAGTCGCGGCTCCCACTTTACTGAGACCCGATTGCGCAACATTGCTGCAGCACAACCAGGCACCCCTTCTTCCGAAGTTACGGGGCTAGTTTGCCGAGTTCCTTCAAGAGGGTTCACTCGCGCGCCTGAGTCTACTCGACTCGCCTACCTGTGTCGGTTTGCGGTACGGTCACCCTAGAAGCTCACAACGAAGCTTTTCTCGGAAGTCTGGCATCATGTAATCCCCCTTGTCCGTGGACTCAGGGTCCCCAACTTTCAGAGTCGCCCTTGCGGGCTGCCCGCCGGATTTGCCTGGCGGACCTCCTACGGCCTTAGACGAGGACATTCAACACCTCGCTACATTAGCCTACTCCGTCACTTCGCTGCTGATAACGCCTCTAAGGTGGTGCTGGAATATTGAACCAGCTGTGCATCGCCTACGTCGTACGACCTCGGCTTAGCTTCCGACTAACCCTGGGCGGACGAACCTTCCCCAGGAAACCTTAGGCTTACGGCGAGCACGATTTTAACGTGCTTTATCGCTACTCATGTCTGCATCCTCACTTCCATGCGCTCCACGGTCAGTTCCCTTCCCGCTTCGACGCTGCATGGAACGCTCCTCTACCCAGCAAGCCAAACGCATTCAGCTTGCTGCCGTGGCTTCGGTTCTAGATTTAAGTCCCGATCATTTTCGGCGCGAAATCGCTCGATGGGTCAGCTGTTACGCACTGTTTAAATGATGGCTGCCTCTAAGCCAACATCCCCACTGTCTGAGCAACTTCACATCCTTTCCCACTTAATCTAGATTAGGGACCTTAGCCGACGATCTGGGCTGTTGCCCTCTCGACGATGAAGCTTATCCCCCACCGTCTGACTGCCGTGGTACGGCAACCCGCCATTCGGAGTTTGATTGGGTTCGCTAGCCTGGTGGGGCCGCTAGTCCATTCAGTGCTCTACCTGCGGGCGCTAGTTACACGACGCTAGCCCTAAAACTATTTCGAGGAGAACCAGCTATCACGGGGTTTGATTAGTCTTTCGCTCCTACTCTCAGATCATCGGACAATTTTTCAACATTGAGCCGTTCAGGCCTCCAGCTGGTGTTACCCAGCTTTCACCTTGCCCAAGAGTAGATCACCTCCGCTTCGGGTCTGTTGCCAGCGACTCGGTCGCCCTATTCGGACTCGCTTTCGCTACGCCTGCGCCGCATAACGGCTTAGGCTCGCCACTGGCAATAACTCGCAGACTCATTATGCAAAAGGCACTCCGTCACCCGGCTTGCGCCGAGCTCCGAAACCTTGTAGGCAAACAGTTGCAGGTACTATTTCATTCCCCTCAAAGGGGTGCTTTTCACCTTTCCCTCGCGGTACTAGTTCACTATCGGTCGCCAAGGAGTATTTAGCCTTGCCCGGTGGTCCGGGCGGATTCGAGCAGTGTTTCACGTGCACCGCTTTACTTGGGATGCCGCTAGGCTCCTTTGCGCTTTCGACTACGGGTCTATCACCCTCTATGGCCGGCAGTTCCATGCCGTTCGTCTAGCGCTCTGGATGCCATATTACGGTCCCTCAACCCCAGCCTGACAAGTCAGACTGGTTTAGGCTGTTCCGCGTTCGCTCGCCACTACTGACGGAATCAATTTCTTCTTCTTTTCCTCCGGTTACTGAGATGTTTCACTTCACCGGGTGTCGCCTCGTTGGACTATGAATTCATCCAACGATAATCGGGTATTACCCCGATCGGGTTGCCCCATTCGGAAATCTCCGGATCAAAGCGTGTTCGCCGCTCCCCGGAGCTTATCGCAGGTGACTGCGTCCTTCATCGCCTCTTGGCACCAAGGCATTCACCGTTTGCCCTTAGTAGCTTGATCACAAAGCGTCCCCTCAGCCACGTTACGCATAGCGTAACGAACTGAGAAAGATCACTCAGCGTAAGTTGTTCTTCTCTACCAGTATATCGTTTTCAAAGAACCCGGATCCCGGCTTTCTGCCGGAACCAAAATTCACTATGCGGTCTATCTTGGACTCCAAACACACGCCCTTGGACTGGTGGGCGTGACTGGGCTCGAACCAGTGACCTGCCGCTTATCAAGCGGCTGCTCTAACCAACTGAGCTACACGCCCTCACGAGTCGTTCGCCGCATTTGGTGGAGGCAACCGGGTTTGAACCGGTGACCTCCTGGTTGCAAACCAGGCGCTCTACCAACTGAGCTATGCCCCCAGTTCAAATCCTCGGGTCACTGACGTCCGCCTCTTGGCGACCGTTATCCATTAACCCTCGACCGCTATAGAAAGAACAAGGCCGACGTTTCCGTCGGCCCTTGATCACAGACGCATGCCTGCGCAGCTATTCAGCTTGCCTTCATGCGTCCGAGATCCAGGGCCACTTGTTTACCGTCATTCAGTTGCTCGCGGCTCATACTCTACCGAAAGCGTGCGAACTATATGTGCGGACTCAAAATGTGTCAACACTCTAAACATAATTTTTTGAAACTATTTTCGTAACACGCGTTTTTGATTGGTTTTTCAGCCATTTTTCTTGGTCGCTCGTTCGTTGACTTGTCGCCACCCACTGCTGTATGGTTCGCCGAACTATGGAACATCTTTGGGCGCCGTGGCGGATGCAATACATCCAGGCAGCCATCAAGAACAACAGCGATGAGGGCTGCATCTTCTGCACAAAACCGCAGGCCAGCGAGGATCGGAAGAACTTTATCATCATCCGCGATAAGACCTGCTTCGCCATGATGAACCTTTTCCCCTACAACTGCGGGCATCTCATGATCGCGCCTTACAAACACACCGGCGAGCTTGATGACCTCACCGAAACCGAACTCGCCGACATGATGCTGCTGACGCGCCATTGCAAACGACTCCTCACAGCCGTCATCAAACCTGAAGCCTTCAACGTCGGCATCAACCTCGGCCGCACCGCCGGTGCCGGCATCGTTGACCACGTCCACATTCACATCGTGCCGCGCTGGAACGGCGACACTAATTTCATGCCCGTCATCGGCGAAACCAAGGTCATCCCCGAAGCCCTTGAGCCACTCTACCAGCGCCTCCAAGCGACCGTTGCCAACCTCGCCTGAACCCATGGCCAGTCATCTTCTCCAATTCGACGATCCGCGCGAGCTTTGCGCCCTCTACGCGGACGATTTGCGCAACCTTGAGAAACTCGAAGAGACTCTTGCGATCCGCATCGTCGCCCGCGACAACTGGATGAAGATTGAAGGCGACGAGAAGAAGATCGAACAGGCGCTGCATCTCTTCGAGGAACTCCGCAACGCCCGCGAGAACGGCATCCAGATTCGCAAACACGAATTCAACTACGCCCTCCAGTCCATCTGCCGCGGCGGCGACGCCAACCTGCGGAAGATGTTCTCCAGCAAGATCGAAGTCTCGCCGCGCAAACGTCCCGTCGCGCCGAAGACCCAAGGCCAGCAACTCTACGTCGAGGCCATCCGCACCCACGACATCGTCTTCGGCATCGGCCCCGCCGGCACCGGCAAGACCTATCTCGCGATGGCTACCGCCGTCTCCGCTTTCAAAGAAGACCGCGTCGCGCGTATCATCCTCGCCCGCCCCGCCGTTGAAGCGGGCGAGTCGCTCGGCTATCTGCCCGGCACCTACGAAGAAAAAGTCTCGCCCTACTTGCGCCCGCTCTACGACGCGCTCTACGACATGATGCCGGTGGACGAGATCCAGCAGCACATGGAGCGCGGCGTCATTGAAATCGCACCGCTGGCCTTCATGCGTGGCCGCACGCTGAACAACTCCTTCGTCATCCTCGACGAGGCGCAAAACGCCACGGCCGAACAGATGCTCATGTTCCTGACGCGCCTCGGTTTCGACTCCCAGTGCGTCATCACCGGCGACGTGACGCAAGTGGATCTGCCTTCCTCGAAACGCTCCGGTCTCATCGAAGTCCAGGATGTCCTCCGTGACGTGCCCGGCATTGCGTTCTGCTACTTCTCGGAAAAAGACGTCGTCCGCCACGAGTTGGTGCAGCAGATTATCAAGCGCTACGAGGAATATCGCAACCGCGGCCAGCAGGAACTCAAGCTCCAGCCCCCCGGTCGGCCTGCCGCCAAGCCATGACCATCCCCTCTCCCAACACCACCGCGCCTCCGCGCTGGTGGCTCGACCGCAGCCGCATCGTCCGCGTGCTGCTGTTCGTTGCCACGTTTGTCGCGCTGCTGGGGCTGTTCTCCGTCGGCGATCTCAGTGGCTTGGTGGATCTCTCGCCAGGCCAGCGTTCGCCGCGAACGGTGATCTCCAGCATTGATTTTGATTTTCGGGACGAACTGGCCACCGCCACTGAGTGCGACCGCGCCGCCGCGACCGTGCCGCCAGTCTGGCAACTGAACCTCGAACACTTTGAGAACAGTTGGCGGCGCATCACGTTGCTGGCCGAACGCCTCGCCGCCGGCCGCGCGCAGGAGGCTGTTGACCGATGGAACGAAAGCTCTCTCTACAAACTCAGCACCGATGAGGGCGCCGCGCTCGGCCGCTTCGCCTACTACCGCGACCGCATTCCCAAAATGGAGCGGTTGTTGCGCGAGCTTGCCGGCGCGGGCATCGTGGCCGACCGTTCCGAACTGGAGTTCTCGCTCACCGGCGGCAACAAACGCATCGTCATCGCTCCGGCAGAACTGACGCTGGAAGCCGCGATGTTGCGAACCCCTTCGGAAGCGTTGCAGGTGTTCGAGGCTCAACTGCTTTCCGCCCTCCCCGATGCCAAGCCGTCGCTGGCCGCGTGGCGTCAGTTGGCCGCCGACGCTCTGCGAGGCAATCTTCGGCTCGACCGGGAGAAAACGCGCCTCCGCCAGGACGCCCGCCGCAAGGAAGTGCAGCCCGTTCTTCTGCACATCTCGCCCGGCCAAGCCATCGTGTTCCAGAGCCAGGAGGTCACCGGCCAGTCGCTGGAACTGCTGCGAGCTTACAACACCGAACTGACCCGCCTTCGCCCGCCCGAAGCGCGCCGCATCGAGTTCTACGGCCGATCGCTGCTGATGCTCGTTGTGTTGATCGCAAGCTGCGGCTACCTCTGGAGTAATCATCCGCAAACGTTCCAGAACACGCGCCAACTGCTGCTGCTGGCCATCCTCGGCGTGATGAATCTCGCGTTGGTGAAAGCCGTGATGTTGCTTTGTAGCCGCACTATGCTGGTCAGCTTTGCGGTCGCCGAGTTTGCGATCCCCGCCGCGCTGGCACCGATGCTCGTCGGCGTGTTGCTCATGCCCTCGCTTGGCGTCTTCATGGTGGCCTTCGTCAGCGTCTTTACCGCCATCATGGCCGGGGACAGCTTCCCGTTGCTCATCACGAGCATGGTCAGCGGTTTTGTGGGCGTCTATTTCACCCAAAACATGCGCCGCCGCTCCCAACTAGTCCGTGCCGGCGCGGCCATCACCGTCGCCGAACTGCTCTGCATCGGCTCGCTCGCGGCGATGACCCACGTCCCGCTCGACACCGTGATGTCCCAAGCCATCGCGGGCCTGATCAACGGCATCTTCACCATCTTCATGGCCAGCGGCCTGCTGCCCGTCTGCGAGTTCCTGTTCCACATCACCACCGACATCCGGCTGCTGGAGTTCTCCGACCTGAACCATCCGCTGCTGAAGAAACTCTGTCTCAACGCGCCCGGCACCTACCATCACAGCCTCGTCGTCGCCAACCTCGCCGAGAGCGCCGCCGAAGCCATCGGCGCCAATCCCCTGCTCGCGCGCGTCTGCGCCTACTACCACGACATCGGCAAGACCGGCCAGCCGCAGTTCTTCTCTGAAAATCAAGCCCCCGGCCAAAACCCGCACGACCGGCTCGCGCCCGCAGCGAGTTTCCAGATCCTCGCCGACCACGTTCGCGTCGGCAAGGAACTCGCCCACAAATACCGCCTCAACCAGCCAATCGTGGACGCCATCGTGCAGCATCATGGCACCACCGTCGCCACCTCCATCTACCACAAAGCCCGCAAGGCCGCACAGGAAACCGCCACAGTCGTGCGGCCCCTCAACGCCGGCCAGGCCGCCGACCTCAAGCCGCGGCAGGATGATTTCCGTTACTCCAATCCCAAACCCAACTCGCGCGAAGTCGCCATCATCAGTCTTGCCGACGCCGTCGAAAGCGCCGCCCGCTCGCTGCCCAACGCCGCGCCGGAAAAAGTCCGCGCCATGGTCGAGCAGATCATCACGGCGCGCTTCGAGGACGGCCAGCTCGATGATTGCAGCCTGACCATTCATGAACTGCGCGTCATCGCCGAGCGGTTCACACAAACGCTGTTGAACATGCTCCACACCCGCATCGCCTACCCCAAGGATGAAACCCCAGCGTCCGCCTCCGCCCCGAGTCAGCCTCAGCAACCGGCAGCGCCACCTGCCGATCGCCAGAGCAAGATTGCTTAGGTTCCTGCGCGAGGCTGCAATCTTCGTAGTCCGCCACTCCGTGGCGGGAATCAAAATCCCGCCACGGAGTGGCGGGCTACATATCCGCGAACTCAGCATTGCCATCGTTGACGACGCCACCATCGCCGCGATCAACCAACAGTTCCTCAATCACGCCGGTCCCACCGATGTCATCAGCTTCGACCTCGGCGACGGCCTCGGTGAAATCGTCGTCAGCGCCGAGCGCGCTTGTATCGTCGCCAAGAAACTCCGCCGCCCGCCTCACGACGAACTCGCCCTCTACCTCGTCCACGGTCTTCTCCATCTCGCCGGTTTCGACGACCGGACGCCTGCGCAGCGCCGCGCCATGCGCGCCGCCGAACGTCGCGTCCTCCGACATCTCTGCCCTTGCGCATTACGCAATACGCATTAGCCCCCGCTAGATTTTCCTGTCCCCCGCCTCTCCCCGGCGATAATCTCTCCTCCAGCCTATGACTGCGGCGACAACAGCACCCGCTGCGCTGAAGGCCCCGACACCAACGCCGGAGCAACGCCGCCGTCAGCATTCCACCCAGCCAACCCGAGGTCCGTCATGAATAATCAGCCCCATTGTTCCTGTAGTTGCTGTGCGCATAAAAATTTCCGTCCCGTCCCCCTCGACATCTCGCGCCGCAACTTCATCGTCAACGTCAGCGCCGTCGCCGTCGGCGGCTCGTTGCTGTCGGCGATGCCGGCGATGGCAGGGCCGTCGTTGCCAACCCTGACCCGCAAGCCGCCGCAGCGACTGCCGTTGAAAGTGCAGCCGGTGCTGACCTACAGCGTTCCGAAACGCCGCGAGGCCGGGAGCTGGCGCAACTGGGGCGGCATCCAAACCGACGCCGACGCCAAGGCCGAGGAGGCGCGCATCACCAAGGAACTCGCCAAGCTCAAGAGCAAGGCCGATTTCCCCGTCGAGTTCCTGCCCGTGGCGCTGCTCAAGGACGGCCAATCCCCCGACGCGCTGGCCCAGGGCGCGCACGACGTGATGCTGCAGTTCGCCGCGGGCGGCAGCCACAAGATGCTGGAGGCGCTCACACGACCGGAGAAGTGGAACCTGATGTTCCTCCGCCACGATCCGGGTCCGGTCTATCTCTGGTATGAAATCGTCAGCCCGCGCTTCCTGCGGAAAATGGTGGACGACTACGGCCAGCCGGGCATGACCGTCCACGACGTGGTCACCGACGATTTCGCCGACCTGCTCTGGCGGCTGCGGGCGTTGCACGGACTGAAGAACACCCTCGGCAAGAAGATAATCGCCATCGGCGGCGCGGGCGGCTGGGGCGCAGGCGGGAAACAAGCGCCGACCATCTCGCGCGAACTCTGGAAGATGGACCTCGTGGACTACCCCTACAAGGAACTCGCCCCCCGCATCCAGGCCGCGCGCGCCAACAACGCCGTCGTCAAACGCTGCCAGGAACTGGCCACGCGTTACCTGCGCCAGAGCGGCATCACCCTGCACACCCAGCGCCCCTTCATCGAGAACGCCTTCGTCCTGCGCGAGGTCTTCAACGACATCCTCGACGAAGCCGGGACCGACGCCATCACCATCAACTCCTGCATGGGCACCATCATGCCGATGGCGCAGACCACCGCCTGCCTCGTGCTGAGCCTGCTCAACGACGACAACTACCTCGCCTTCTGCGAGTCCGACTTCGTCGTCATTCCCTCCGGCGTCCTGCTGCACTACATCAGCGGCCTGCCGGTCTTCCTCAACGACCCCACCTACCCGCACGGCGACATCGTCACGCTGGCCCACTGCACCGCCCCGCGCAAGATGGACGGCCGCCGCGGCGAGCGCACCAAGATCCTCACCCACTTCGAGAGCGACTACGGCGCCGCGCCGAAGGTCGAGATGCGCCTCGGCCAGGTCTGCACCAACCTCGTGCCCGACTTCGCCTGCAAGAAATGGATCGGCTTCCGTGCCAAGATCGCGGCCAACCCGTTCCTGGACATCTGCCGCTCCCAGATAGACGTGCGCATCGAAGGCGACAGCACCGCCCTGATGGAGCAGATGAAAGGCTTCCACTGGATGATGTCCTACGGCGACTACCTGAAGGAAACCGGCTACGCCCTCAGCAAGCTCGGCGTCGGCTGGCTTGACGTCAGCCAGCGCAAGGCATAGTAGGCCTTGGTCTCAGGGGTCGCGCCGCCCGGTGGGTCGTGACCTCCGGGCACGACTGCCCCTGAGCCGCGCAAGAATTGCGCCCGGAAGTCGCGATCCACCTCGCCCGTCCCCGCCCCGCCCCCTCCTCCGCCGCCGGGCGCTTAACGGGGCGACCAGACAATCTTGCACTTCGGCAGATGCTTCTGAAGTGCATCCACCCCCGCCTTCGTCACCTGCGTGTCGTTGAGACAAAGCCACCACAACTGCGTTAGCACTTTCAGATGCGCCAGCCCCGCATCGCTAACCAGCGTTTTGCGGAGGTAAAGCTCCCTTAACTGGGTCAGCGGCTTCAAATGCGCCAGCCCCGCGTCGCTCACCTTGGTTTCGTCGAGATTAAGCCGCCATAATTGCCTCAGCGGCTTCAGATGCGCCAGCCCCGTGCCGCTGATCTGTGTGCAGTCGAGGTCAAGCCAATGCAACTTCCTCAGCGTCATCACATGGGCAAGCCCCGCGTCGCTGATCTTCGTGCCGCAGACGTCAACCTCCCGCAATTGCGTCATCGGCTTCAGATGCTCCATCCCCGCGTCGTTGAGCTTCGTGCCGGCAAGAATAAGCCCCTCCAACCGCGTCAGCGGCTGCAAATGCTTCAGCCCCGTGCCGCTGACCTGTGTGCCGCCGAGGTCAAGCCACTGCAACCGCATCAGCGGCTTTAGATGCGCCAGCCCCGCGTCGCTGATCTGCGTGCCCCTGAGGAAAAGACCCTGCAACTGCGCCAGCGGCTTCAGATGCTCCAATCCTGCGTCGCTGACCTGCGTCCACATGAGGTCAAGCCAAAGCAACTGCGTCAGCGGCTTCAGATGCGCCAGCCCCGCGTCGCTGACCTTCGTGTTGGAGAGGTCAAGCTCTCGCAACCGCGTCAGCGGCTTGAGGGAAGCAAGATCTTCATCGCGGATGTCCGAGTTCCTCAAGTCCAACTTGGTGACCTTTGCCGGGTCTTGGCCCTTGAGTCTCTCGGCTATGACCGGGGGAAACGTCGGCGCAGGCTTGGGTTCGGCGGCGGCAAGGGTCGTGGCCAGGCAAGCGATGACGAGAAGCAATGAGAGATGGGAGATGACGGAGAGAAGCTCTCGGTTCATGGGCGCGGAGTGTAGCACCCGGCGGCTTGGGATTGCAACGGGCGGCGCGAACTGCAAACCTGACGTTGACTAGATGAACACGGAGATTCAACGCAGAGACATAGCGCGGCGGAGCCGCGACCCCTTGAGGTGGGGCGAGACTCCGTCGAGCCTCCTTCGATGCCGCGTGATGCTCGCAAAGAGCGGAGGCTCGACGGAGTCTCGCCCCACCCTCATGGAATCTTCGCAGCCCGCGGCGAAGATGCAGGACAGCCATTACGCATCACGCATTACGCATCACGCTTCCCCATGCCTCTGACCGACACATCCGGCGTCGTCCTGCGCACCTCCGACTGGAGCGAGACCAGCCTCATCGTCACGTGGTTCACGCGCGACTTCGGCAAGCTCCGCACCGTCGCCAAGGGCGCGCACCGGCCCAAGAGCGCGTTCCGCGGCAAGCTCGACCTCCTCTACCTCGACGACCTCGTCTTCGTCCCCAGCCGCCGCGGCGAGCTGCACACGCTGGCGGAATGCTACGTCGAGAACCCCTTCCCGCGCATTCGCGAGCGGCTCGACGCGTTCAACGCCGCCAGCTACTGCTGCGAACTTGTGGACCTCGCCACCGAGCCGGAAGGCCCCGTCCCGCCGCTGTTCAAGCTCCTCACCGAATCCCTCTCCGCGCTCGACACCGCCCGGCCCACGCCGCTCTTCATGGCGCGCTTCGAGCTGCTCGCCCTCGACGCCCTCGGCTTCCGGCCCGATGTCGCCGCCCTCCCCTTCGACCCCGGCACGCGCCGCATCATGAGCGACCTGCTCGATGACGCCCCCGGCCTCTCGCGCCTGCGCCTCACCGCCGCCCAACACCACCAGATAGACGCCTTCCTCCTGAACGCCATCGGCCAGCAGTTCGGCCGTCTGCCAAAGTCGCGGCGGTTCCTGCAAGGGGCGGGGAAACGACAGTGATCAGCAACCAATGGTCAGTCGCCACGTTGTAGTGTCGGCCGTCTCGGCCGACAAACCAACATGGCTGCTGTGGAACTCGCTTTCGCTCGCTCCATCGGCCGAGACGGCCGACACTACAACTGGCTACTGAATACTGAATACTGATTCCTTGACGGGGCTGGCTGGGGCGGGAGAAAGTGCTGGTCAGGCCAAAGACCATGAACGTCACCCGCGCGCTGAAATCGGAGTTGTGGAAACGCTACGGCTCGCCAGAGCACCCCGCGGAGTGGGACGGCCATGTATTCGGCCGCGCGGGCGGTGGGAAGATGAGCCAGCGGTTCTGGGAATACTTCAAGGCCATCGAGCTGCTCGACCTGACGCAGGACTCGGTGGTGCTGGACATCGGCGGCGGCTCGCCCGCCACGGGCGCGGGGTTCCTCGGCGAAATCCTGGCGCAGCAGGTGAAGCAGGTAGTCATCATGGACCCGAACGCCCGCGGGCCGGCCTCGGCAGCGAAGAACATCGAGTGCGTCCGGTCGAATTCCACCTACACTGAGCTGAAGGCACTGCTGGAAGCACGGCGCGACCTGACGCACATCTCGTGCGTGTCGGTGTTCGAGCACATCGAGCCGCCCGTCCGCGAGGGCATCACGCGGGCCATCAACGAAGCCTTCAGCGGCTCCTGTTTCGTCGCCACGTTCGAGTATCACGCCAAGGTCCGGTTCCACGAACACTACCTGACGGCGAAGAGCGTCTCGGAGTTGTTCAAGCCAATGACGCGGTTCTTCCTGGATGAGTTCGTCGCCTCGCCGACGCACTGCGCGAATGCATTCGATTCGCAGCCGCTGTTGCGCCTGAGCCGCACGCCTATCGCGCGCGGCCACATCCCGCTCTGGCAGCCGGTGGCTGTGCGGTTTCTGCGAGCGTGAAGAATCATGAGCAAGGCTTACGTTCACGGCTACGATCCACGGGAGAACATCCGCTTGCAGGACCAGGCATCCACGCTGGCGGAGCTGCTGCACTCAGATACGGCCTTCCCTGCCGGCAGCCGCGTGCTCGAAGCCGGCTGCGGCGTGGGCGCTCAGACGGTGACGCTCGCCCGGAACAGCCCGCAGGCCGCGATCACATCCGTGGACATCTCGGAGGTTTCCCTGGCCGAGGCGCGGCGGCGGGTGGCGGAGGCCGGCCTGTCCAATGTCGAGTTCCAGCGGGCGGACATCTTCAACCTGCCATTTGCGCCCGGCTCGTTCGACCATGTGTTCGTCTGCTTTGTGCTGGAACATCTCGCGCGCCCGGTGGAGGCGCTGCACGTCCTGAAGAACCTCATCAAGGACGGCGGCACGATCACGGTCATCGAAGGCGACCACGGCTCGGCGTGTTTCCATCCGGACAGCGACGCCGCGCACCGGGCGATCCAATGCCAGGTGGAATTGCAGCGCCGCGCCGGCGGCAACGCCCTGATCGGCCGGGAGCTTTATCCGCTGCTGTGCGAGGCCGGCTACGGTTCCGTCCGCGTCTCTCCCCGGATGGTCTATGTGGATTCGAGCAAGCCGACTTTTGTCGAGGGCTTCACGAAGAAGACGTTCACGGCGATGATCGAAGGCGTCCGCAAGACCGTCATCGAAGCAGGGCTGGCGGACGCGCAGTTATTTGAGAAAGGGATCGCAGACCTTTATCGAACGGCTGGGCCAAGCGGCGTTTTCTGCTATACTTTCTTCAAGGCGACAGGAACAAAATGAGAAAGGAAAACAGTCATGGGTAATTCCGGCGCAACCTTCAATTCGGGCGTTCTGGTGCTGGTGGTGGTTTTCGCAACGACGGTCTCCGCACTGGTGGCCCGGTATGTGCCTAACCGCGCCATGCGTCTTTGCACAGGATCCGGCCTCGTCGTCCTCGCTGCGGTGTTCTCGGAGCTTTCACTCATCCTGACGGTGCTGATTGCCGCGCTCGGCGGCGCCATCATCGCTTTCGGCGTCAAGACGAAACGCCCTGACGGAGAAACCACAACGGGCAAAGCATAAGCCGACGCGAGCGCCCGGCGTCAGTCGGCGTTATTCGCCAAGTCCCGCACCACCGCTTCGATTCCCATCGCTACGCGCGCCAGTGCGTCGCAGTTGACCTTGTCGGGCGTATCGGTCGCCTCGTGGTAGTGCGGATAGCGATACGGCGCGGTGTCTGTGACCATGAACGCACGCCAGCCCTCGCGCCAAAAGGAATCGTGATCGGACCAGTTGATGCCGGGCACGAACGCGGGCGCCGCCACGGTCTCCAAAGGGAAATTGCTGATCGAGCGGAAGACGCGGGCGGCACGGCTGACGAGCGGGCGCGAGGTAATGTTGCCAACGAAGGCGATGAAGTTGCCGCAGTCGGGATAGAAGAGGTTGAAGAGCGGTGGATAACGCTGGCTGCCGGGCTCGTTGCTGTAGCAGCCCATCGTCTCCAACGAAATCATCGCGCGGACATCGTCGCAACGCTGGCGGCATCCGACGGCGTAAACACGACTGCCCATCTTGTCGGTAAGGAAGAACGGCGGCTCCTCGTTTGCAAACGCCACAAAACGGACAGTTCGTGAAAGCTTCTCGCCGGCAAATTTCCGCGCCAGTTCCAGCAGCACCGCCACCGCGCTGCCGTTGTCGTTCGCGCCGGGAGAGCCGTGAACGGAATCGTAATGTGCGCCGATCACGACGATCTGGTTGGGCAAGGCTGATCCACCTCGTGCCGCCGTGAGGTTCACGCACGTGACACGCTCAGCTTCGTAAGGCTGCCGATCCACTTCGTAGCCCGCGCCGCGAAACACACCGGCGATGTAATCCTCCGCGCGGCGGTAGGCGTCGGGCTTGAATACGTTCCGCTCACCGATGTCGCCCGCGAGCGTCCGGACATGCGCGGCGAGCCGGTCGCTCAGTTGCCGCAGTTCCTCTTGGTCGGTGATCTTCACGACGCGCTCCGGATTCCTCGGCCCGCAATGGGTCATGTAAAACAGCGCTGCGAACAGCATCGCCGCAACCGCCAGCAACGCCGCCAGCACTCGCAACGTCGAGCGAACAATCTGTTGCTGTTTCATACGACAAACGTCGCCGGCAGGAATGTCGGCGGCAAGTTTACGTCTTCAGCAACTCTTCCAGCGAGATGCCGCGCAGTTCAAACAGCCGCCGGATGGTTTCCTCGATGAGGTTGTTCGGGCACGATGCGCCTGCAGTGACGCCGATGGCCGTCGGCCCGCCGACCGGCATCCAGTCTTCCGTCTCGATTTCTTTCTGAAGTTTCAAACTGTAATGGCAAATGCGTTTGTCGGAAACAATCATGCTGGCGGACTTGATGAAGTAGGTCGGGTGTTCGACCTCGGACATTTCCACCAGATGCGACGTGTTGCTGCTGTTGTAGCCGCCGACGACAATCATCAGGTCCAGCGGCTGTGCGAGCAGTTCGTCCAGTGCGTCCTGTCGCTCCTGAGTCGCGCCACAAATCGTGTCGAAGAAACGGAAGCGCTGCACAAGCTCCTTCTCGCCATAGCGGTCGAGGATCGCCCGCCGGAGCCGACGCTGCACATCCTCCGTCTCGCTGCGCAGCATCGTGGTCTGGTTTGCCAAGCCGATGCACTGGAGGTCGCGATCAGGATCAAAGTCCGGCGAGTGCGCGCCTTTGAATTTGCTCAGGAACTCCGCCTTGTCGCCGCCGTGGCGGATGTAATTGCAGACGTAGTCCGTCTCCGCGAGGTCATACACCACGACGTAATGGCCCGGCCCCTTCGCCAATGCGCGCGAGCTGGTGGCCTTGGTTTCTTCGTGCCATGCCTTGCCGTGGATGATCGAGGTGATTTCCTCCGATGCGTATTGTGTGACGCGTTTCCACACGCTGAGCACGTCGCCGCACGTCGTGTCCACAAGCTGGCAGCCGATCGCCTTCAGCCGGCTCATCGTGTCCACCTCGGTGCCGAACGCCGGCACGATCACCACGTCGTCGGCCGTCACGTCGTCGAGCGACGCCTCGCTATTCGGCCCGGCGAGCGACTTGATGCCCATCCGGCCGATCTGTTCGTTGACCTCCGGGTTGTGAATGATCTCGCCGAGGATGTAAATCTTCTTGTCCTTGAAAACCTTTCGCGCCGAGTAAGCCAGGTCAATCGCGCGTTCCACCCCGTAGCAAAAACCGAACTGCTTTGCCAGTCGCACGGTCAGGCCGGCCGCCGACAACACGTTGCCGGATGCGCGCAGTTTCTCCACCAGAACGCTGCGGTAGTGCTGCTCCACCTGCTGCTGCACCGCCTCCATAATGCCGGGCCGGCGCAGATTGACCTTCTTCGGTGCTGCTGTTGGCGTTGTGCTCATCGGTTAAACCGGTAACACCGAATTCCACTGTGGTAAAGCTTTCGTTGCCTGCGACAAACCACCACGGACGAGGCCGCCAACATCATCTCTTCGCGGTCGGCGTCTTCAGCGCGCGGCGTTTGGCTTTCGTCGAATCCACGCCCAAATTGAACAACCGCCGCGCATCCCGAGCAACCGCCTCGGCATCACCGAGCGACCCGGCCAGTTCCTTGTGCCACAGCAGCGCGTCCACGTTCTGCGGATCGAGCTTTAACGCCCGGTCCAGCGCGGCCAGCGCCGCTTCGGCATCGTGGGCCGCCTCCGCGGCGCGGGCCTCCAGAACCGGCAACGCGGGGTCGGCCGCCTGCATCTGTTGCAACAGCCGCGCGTCGCGAACCGCCTGATGCTTATTCCCGCTGGAGCTCCTGAGATTGATCTCCGCCCGGAACCACCGCGCGCTGGCGTCGTCCGGCTTGGCGGCGAGAATCGCGTCCACCGCGCGGTCCGCGTCGTAGAAGCCCTTTCTCGCAAACAATGCGCGCGCCTGCGCCACCTCCGGTGTGTCGGCCGGCGGCGGCACCGTCGCAGCAGTCGCCGCCGGACCTTTCACGACGTGCGCCGGGACAAACTTCAGCGCCTGGCCCCGTGTAAGCCCCCCGCCGCGCACAGCGCGCGCGATTGCGAACTTCGCCTCGACGTGGCGCACCTCGATGGCACCCGCGCTTTTCCTGGCCGCGCCAAGTAAAAGGCCCGTTGCCGGATCGCGCAACTCGTCTTCGGTCAACACCAGGAAACAATCACCGGGCGCCACGGCTTGTTCCGCCCCGGCGTTGATGAACACGTCATCGCCGCGCACGGCCACGATCCGGCCCAGCCACGCGCGGTTTTGCAGCGTGCGCGCCAGATGCAGCGCGATGTCATCCACAACCATCCGGCTGACTTCCTCAACGGGCAGCCGCGCCATGCCTGCACTGCTCATCTGAATGTTGTCGTCGGCGTAGGCGCCGCCCAGGGCCGGCTTGGTCTTCTGCTGGAGCGACTCCTTCGAGCAAATCACTTGCCCGGTCGTCGTGTCCACGAGCCGGACCGCCGCACCGAGCCGCAAGGTGGCGTAGGCCACCTCGAACTGCGCGCCGCCAAACTCAGATGCCTGCTGGCCGCGAGTAATATGCATCTCGAACCGCGTCACCGCGCCAAACAGCAGCGCCTGCGCGTTCAGCAGCCGGCCGATCTGCGGCGCCGCTTGCTCCACCGTGCGTCCGCTCTTGGCGAAGTCTTGCTCACGCAGCACATCCGCAATCTGCTGCCGCTCGACCATAATGAATCGGCCCGTGCCCGCCAGCCGGTCGGCAATCGCGTCAGGCAGGCCCGTGCCCAGCAGCGCCGCCGCGTTCTTCTGGTTCACTCCAAACGCGCTCAGGGCAATCCGCATCTTCGGCCCGTAAACCGGCGGCAGCGATGCGAACGGGTCTTTCGCGCTGAAATTCTCCAGCGGCTTGCGGAGCTTCGGGCGGAGTTTATAACCGAGGTTGCAGGCGCGGCGGCTGTCGCGGAACGCGAGATCGGCGTCGCCGATCATTTCCGCAACCCGCCGATGCAACAACACCGCGTCGAGATTGCCGGGCGTCATTTGCAGCGCACGGTCAAGCGCCGCCAGCGCAGCTTTCCGGTCGTTGAGCGCCAGCGCGGCGCGCGCCTCCAACACCGGCAGATCGGGATCGTTCGGCCGCAACTGCTGGAGCCGCCGGGTGTCCTGTAACGCGACGTGTTTGTTCGCCGTGGTGCTCTTGAGAATGATGGCCGTTCGAAGCAGCAAGCCGTTCACGTCGTCGGGATGATCACCGAGGTATTTGTTTAACTCCGCCAATCCGGTCGTGCCGCCACCTTTCGCGTGCTTGGCGCGAATGGCGGCGATCCCCGGCGCGTCGGGCGGCAACGGCGACGACGAGGACAACGCGGGCGAGGACGATGGAATCTCGAACGCAGGCACGAACCGGATCACCTGGCCGCGGGCGAAGTTCGCGCCCGTGAGCGGTCGCGCCACGGCAAACTTCAGTTGCACCTCGCGCACCTGAACGACGCCCGCCGCCGACAACGGCGAGCCCAGTGGCAGGCCGTTTTCCGGGTCGAGCAGCACATCGTGCTCGGTGAACACACGGAAGCAGTCGCCCGGCACCACACCCAACCGCTGGCCGGCGTTAATGATGATGTCGTCACCGCGCACGTCCACGATGCGTCCGCGCCACGGGACCTCGTCCATCGTGCGGCAAATGTTGTGAACCGCATCGGTGATGGCGCGCTGGCACACCTTGCCGCTCGCGGTCCTGGCAAAACCGGAACCGCCGAACGCCGTCGCCAACGCGCTGGCCTGGTCGGTCGCACGGCTCGACTGCGACAAAATCACCTCGCCTGTGGTTGTGTCCACAACGCGGACGTTGATCTGCAGCCGCGCCGTTGCCGTCGAGACCCGGAACTGCGGTCCGCCCCCAACCGCACCCGCTCCCACCATCAAGTGCTCGTCGTAATGGGTGACAGTGCCGATGACGATCGCCTGCGCGTTCAACAGTTTTCCGACCTCCGCTGCGCCGGCCGCAATAGCCCGCCCGCTTTGCGCCAAGTCTTGTTCACGCAGCACGTCCTTGAGTTGCTGCCGCTCGGCGACGATAAATCGCCCACTGCGCATCAGCGCGTCGGTGAGCATGTCGGCCAGTCCGTTGCCAAGCTGAAGTTGGCCCTGATAGCCGCTTTTGTTGATGAACTGCGTCACCGCCACCAACCGTTTCAGGCCGAAATACGGCGGCAACGTATCAATGGCGTCTTGTGGCCGCGGCACCTCCTTCTGCTTGTTTGCCGCAGGCACTTCGGCGGGCAACAGAACCGCAGCCATCAGAACTGCCAACAAAACCCGTTGTGTATTCATCGGGACTTGGGTGCGAGGTTGTCAGCCTTCTATGCCTTGCCTCCCGGCAAGTCAAATACGGTTTGCCATTGCTTCAGCCGGGCGAGTTTGGAAGTTCATCCCACCACCACATACCGTTGTCTTCCGCATCACCGCTCAGTCGGCGGCGTGCCGCGCCGATACGGTAGCGGTGATTCTTCAGCCGCCTGTTGCCGCCGCACTCGCCACACGAACGCGACCACCAGCACGACCATCGCCGCAAAGCAGATGTAGAAAGTCCAGATTGCCAAGTCCGGGTTCGCGTTGGAGCGCAACGACCTCATGGTCTGCCAGAAGGCGCACTTGACATGCTCATACTCCTTGCCCGGCGCTTCCATCACCAGCGTGTAGCCGATGGTGTTCGAGGCAGCGGCCAACGCGAGCAGAGTTGTCGCCCGGTTCTTGGCGGCGCCATCGCATCCCCCACGGCTCGTCAGCTTCACCAGCCCGGCCCAAGTCATTAGCACCGTCGCAAGCGGCACGAACGGCAGGCCGATCTTGATGTCGGCCATCAGGTCCGGGTTTAACATCAGGAATCCGATCAGCACCGCCGCGAACAGGCTGGCATCGCGGACAAGGAGATACGTCACCCACCACATCTCCTCGGCCATCTTCGCCTGCAACTGCCGCACGGTGCGCTCAAAGTAGCCGCGACCGAGGTGCAGGACAAATGTCGTGATGGATAGCAGGATGCCGATGTCGCAGAGGCTTTGTGCTGTCCAGACTTCCAGATCTTTTCCGCTCATGTTGGGCCGAACTATGAGCCGGTGGCAGAAACGCGCAAGAACTTTTCGGCAACATTTTTCGCGCCGCCTTCCCATTGTCACTTGCCGGAAACGCAGCGACAGGCAAGAATAAGGCCATGTGGATGAAACGAGTCGCTTGTTCGGTCGCATGGCTTCTTGTCGCAACGGCGGCGTTGGCAGCAACATTGCAGCCGCCGCCGGAATCCGCCGCCGTCACCGCGCTCGCCGTCAAACTTTTCGATCACGCTCATTATTCGCACCACAAACTCGACGCGGAATCCGCCTCGCGGTTCCTCATGCGCTACGTCGAGGCTCTCGACTACAACCGCCTCTTCTTCCTCCAGAGCGACCTGAAAGAATTCGACAGCTACCTCGCCACGCTGCCGGACCAGACGCGCGCCGGCGACGTGCAGCCGGGCTTCGACATCTTTGCCCGCTACCAACAGCGTATCGCTGAAGCCGTCGCGCTCGCCAAGGAATCGCTCAAGCAGCCGCCCAACTTCGACAGCAACGGCACCATCCAGATTGACCGCTCCAAAGCTCCTTGGCCTACCGACGAAGCCGAGCGCGCCAAGCTCTGGCGCGCGCGCGTCCAATACGACCTCCTCCAGGAATCGCTGAACAAGACCAAAACCAAGCCCGACGAGGCCCTCAACGTTCTCACGCGCCGTTACGACCGGATGCTCCGCTCCATGCGCGAGATGGATGCCGGCGACGTGCTGGAGTTCTATCTCAACGCCCTCTGCCACGCCTATGACCCGCACTCCGATTACCTCGGCGCGTCGCAATTGAAGGACTTCGAGATCGGCATGAGACTCTCCCTCTTCGGCATCGGCGCAGTCCTGCGCTCCGAGGATGGCTACGCGAAAATCGTCAGCCTCGTCCCCGGCGGCCCCGCCGACCTCGATAAGCGTCTTAAGCCCGACGACCGCATTGTCGCCGTCGGCGAAGGTGACCAGCCCCCGGTGGATGTCATGGACATGAAGCTCACCAAGGTGGTCGAACACATCCGCGGCGCCAAGGGCACGAAGGTCAAGCTCACGGTCATTCCCGCCAGCGCCGCCGATTCCTCCGAGCGCAAAGTCATCACCATCGTCCGCGACGAGGTCAAGCTCACCGAGCAGCAAGCGAAAGCCAAGGTCGTCGAACTCCCCGCCACCGGCGACACCCCGGCCAAGCGCCTCGGCGTCATTGACCTGCCCTCCTTCTACGCTGACACGGACAAAATCCGCAGCGGTGAGACCAACTACGTCAGCAGCACCCGCCACGTCTCCATCCTTATCGAGAAGCTCAAGGCGCAAAAGGTGGACGGCATCGTGCTCGATCTGCGCCGCAACGGCGGCGGCCTGCTCGACGAGGCCGTCGCGCTCGCCGGCCTCTTCATCAAGGAAGGCCCCATCGTCCAAATCAAGGACCCGCGCGATCGCATCCAAGTGTTGCGCGACGAAGATCCTTCCGTCACCTACGACGGCCCGCTCGTGGTGCTCACCAGCCACGTCAGCGCCTCCGCCTCCGAGATTCTCGCCGCCGCGATGCAGGACTACGGCCGCGCGCTCGTCGTCGGCGACAGCAAGACCTTCGGCAAAGGCACCGTCCAGACCATGCTCTCACTCTCCGCGTGGTTGCAGGACGTGCCCAATCCCGGCGCGCTCAAGTTGACCACACAGAAATTCTACCGCGTCGCCGGTGGCTCAACGCAAAACCGCGGCGTCATCCCCGACATCATCATGCCCTCGCTGTATGACATCCGCGAGATCGGCGAGTCCTCGCTCAACAACGCCATGCCTTACGACGAAGTCCAGCCCGCGCCCCATCTCAACTTCGGCGCGTTCAACGGCAAACTCACAGAACTGCGCCAGCGCTCCCTCTTACGCGTCGCCACCGAGCACGAGTTCACCTATCTCAACGAAGACATCGCCCGCCTCAAGCAACAGCTCAAGGAAGGCACCGTCTCCCTCAACAAAGCCAAGCGCCTAGAAGAAAAGAAAGCCACCACCGAGCGCGACGCCGCCCGCAAGAAGGAGCGCCTCGCGCGCAAAGCGCCCGAGCTGAAGTTCACCGACATCGCCGTCGGCGCCACCAACGCCGTCGCCTCCGTCACCGCGCCGCGCGCCATGCGCTCCGCCGCAGCCGCCGCCAAGCCTGTCGGTCACGACGCGGACGCCCCCGACGCCACTGACGAGGAAAGTGACGTGAAAGAGCCAGTGACTGATCCGCTCTTGAACGAATCCCTTGCTGTTCTCCGCGACCTGGTAGTGTTTGCCACCCCACCGTCCGGCCCCGCTGTCGCCGCTAACCCGCAACCGAAGTAAGACAGACATGCCTGCCCGTCCGGCATCGAACACAACGGTTGGACAGGATAAGCGCCCATCCCACTTTTTCTGTCCGCCGTCAACTTGCCCAATCGTGACTCGCGATTGACTTCGCCGGGCGGCTCCCCTAGCGTGACGGGTCATGAGGAAAACACTGCTCATGAGCGCGTTGCTCGGCAGCGCCGCGGTCGCGGCGGCGCTCGACATCTCGCTGAAGCAGGAATGCGACCGGGCCATTGCCCGTGGCATGGAGTATCTCGGCCAGCAACAGCAACCGGACGGATCGTGGCGGAAACATCCGGGCATCACCGGGTTGGTGACGCTTGCGTTCCTCCAAGCGCCAAGCGGCCTGACGCCGGACTACGAGAAGCGCATCGCCGGCGGGCTGAAGTTCATCCTCTCCAACGTGAAGCCCGACGGCACGATCTACGGCGGCCCGCCGATGGACCCGTATCCGAACTACTCGACTGCCATCTGCCTGATGGCGCTCGTCGCTGCGAACAGGCCGGAGCACACGGAGGTCATCCGCAATGCCCGCTCCTATCTGCTGAACTCGCAGTTTGACGAGACCGAAGGCACCTCAAAGGATGACCCGCGCTACGGCGGCATCGGCTACGGCCGCAGCCAGCGGCCAGATTTGTCGAACACGGCCTTCGCGCTGGAGGCGCTGCACATGTCGGAACAGATCAAGGCGATCAAGGCCAGCGACACGGAGCGGAAAGAGTCGCAGTTGCATTGGGAGAAGGCGCTGGCGTTTCTCGCGCGCTGCCAAAACCTGCCGTCGGTGAACACCAACGCCTCACTGAACCCCGCGGACGCCGGCGGTTTCTATTACGCGCCGAACGAGACGCGCGGCGGTGCCGTCACCAACGCAACCGGCAGTGTGAGTTTCCGTTCCTACGGCTCGATGACCTACGCCGGTTTCAAGAGCCTTCTCTACGCCAAGCTCGGCAAGGGGGACAAGCGCACGCAAGCCGCGCTCGGATGGATTCGCACACACTGGACGTTCAAGGAGAATCCCGGCATGGGCGAGCAAGGACACTTTTACTACCTGCACGCGATGGCCAAGGCGCTCGACGCGTTCGGCGAGGCGACGATCACCGACGACAAAGGTATCGCGCACGACTGGCGCAAGGAGATGACCGAGGCGTTGCTGACGATGCAGCGCGACGGAAGTTTTTGGGTCAACAAGTCCGGGCGTTGGGAAGAATCCGATCCGGTGCTGGTAACCGCTTACGCTGTATTGGCGCTGGAGGCCGCGCGCGGCAAGTAACCGCTGCCGGCGACACCGACGGCACTCAATCTTATGACACGACACACTCTGCTCGCCCTCTGTCTGGCAGGCGGCATCGCGCTGGCCGCCGACGCGCCGCCGATGCCGGCCGAACTCGATAGTTATCTCAAGACCGAGGACATAGACCTCGGCAAGAATCCGCCGAAACCGAAGATCGAGAAGCTGCCCGACGGCAAGGTCCGCATCGGCGTCATGACGCTCGACCCGGCCAAACGCCGGATCGTCATGCCCGGCGTGATAGCGACATGGGAACGCAACATCGAGGTGCTCATCGCCTCGCCGCGCGGCCGCGGTTACGAGTCGCTGCTCGTCGCGCCGGTGCGGCCGTTCCATTTCCAACTGGCGCTGCTGGCGCTCGGCCTCAATCCCGGCAAGCCCGCCGACATGGTTGGCAGCGGCAAAGCGCCCGTCGGCGATCCGGTGGTGGTTTACGTGGACTACGAAGACCCGAAGACTCACGCGAAGAAGCACGTTCGCGTCGAGGAACTCCTTTTCGACGAGCAGACCAAGAAGCCGATGAAGGAACACCACTGGGTCTTCGTCGGCTCGCGGCTCCTTGATGGCCGCTACATGGGCGACGTGCTCGGCGATCTTATCGTCACCATGCATCACCCCGACGCCATCGTGGACAACGGAATGGCCGACGGCACCAACGATTACATTTACAACGTCAACGACAAGGCCTGCCCCAAACCGGGCACCCAGATCACCATCACCATCCAAGCCGCCACCAAACCCAAATCATGAGCCAGCCAACCGCCCCCACGATTCCGCCCGACGACGTCGCCGCCGTCGCCCGCCTCAAGGACGCCTACAACCAGATTCGCGCCGAACTCGCCAAGGTCATCGTCGGCCAGGACGACGTGATCGAGGAACTGCTCGTGACGCTGTTCGCGCGCGGCCACTGCCTGCTCGTCGGCGTGCCCGGTCTCGCCAAGACGTTGCTGATCAACTCGCTCAGCCGCGTCCTCTCGCTGAGCTTCAAGCGCATCCAGTTCACGCCCGACCTCATGCCGAGCGACATCACCGGCACCGACATCATCCAGGAAGACCCCGAAACCGGCCGGCGCAAGTTCCAGTTCCTGCCCGGCCCCGTCTTCGCCAACATGCTCCTCGCCGACGAAATCAACCGCACGCCGCCGAAGACACAAGCCGCGCTGCTCGAAGCGATGCAGGAACACAAGGTCACCGCCGGCGGCCGCACCTACACGCTGGAAGAGCCGTTCTTCGTCATGGCCACGCAAAACCCGATCGAGCAAGAAGGCACCTATCCCCTACCCGAAGCGCAGCTCGACCGCTTCATGTTCGAGATTCGGATTGATTACCCGACCGAAGCCGAGGAACTCGACATCCTTAAGCGCACAACCTCCAGCTACGCCAGCGAACTTAGCCACGCGCTCAGCGGCGCGGATATCATCCAGATTCAGCAGCTCGTCCGCCGTGTGCCCGTCGCCGATCACGTCTATCGCTACGCGATGAATATCGCCCGCAGCACGCGCGTCAGCGGCAACGCCAGCGGCGCGCCCGATTTCGTCCGCGAATGGATCGCGTGGGGCGCCGGCCCGCGCGCCAGCCAGTATCTGGTGCTCGGCGGCAAGGCCCGCGCCATTCTCACCGGCCGTTTCTACGTCACCACCGAGGACATTCAAGCCTGCGCCTTGCCCGTCCTCCGTCACCGTCTCGTCACCAACTTCAACGCTGAAAGCCAGGGCGTCACAACGGACTCGATCGTGAAGAAGTTGTTGGAAACGATACCTGTGCCCGGGTCAGAGTAGAAATCTCGTATTGCGTATTCCGATTACGCAATACGCCTTTCCAATGACCACCGCCTCGCCAACCAAACTCGATCCCGCGGCGCTCGCCAAACTCTCCCGCCTCGAAGTCATTGCCCGCCTCGTCGTTGAGGGTTTCATCACCGGCCTGCACAAGTCGCCGCACAAGGGCTTCAGCGTCGAGTTTGCCGAGCACCGCCAATACGTCATCGGCGACAACATCAAGGACATTGACTGGAAACTTTTCGGAAAGTCCGACCGCTTCTACATCAAGCAATACGAGGAGGAAACCAACCTCCGCGCCTACCTGCTCGTGGACGCCAGCGGCTCGATGAACTATGTCTCAGACTCCAAACCGCCGCGTCCGACCAAGTTCCGCTACGCGAGCTGCGTCGCCGCCGCGCTCAGTTACCTGATGCTCCAGCAGCGCGACGCCGTCGGCCTCGTCACGTTCGACAGCCGCGTGCGGCGCTACATCCCACCGCGCGCCAAGGCCGCCCACCTCCGCGGCATCTTCGAGGAACTCGACCGCACGCAGCCCGGCGCCGACACCAATCTCAGCGCCATCTTCCACGACCTCGCCGAGCGCTTCCGCAAACGCGGCCTCATCATTGTGCTCAGCGATTTGTTCGACGACCCGGAGCGTCTCGCCAGCGCGCTCCAGCATTTCCGCCACAAGAAACACGAGGTCATCGTCTTCCACTTGCTCGACGAGGATGAGCTGAGTTTCCCGTTCACGCAGCTCACGCAATTCGAGGACATGGAAATCGCCGACACGCGGCTTCTGATCGAGCCGCGCCAGTTGCGCGACGAATATCTGGCACAGGTCAACGCCTTCATCGAGCGCGTCCGCCGCCTCTGCTGGCAGTTTCAGATTGATTACGTGCCGATGAAGACCCACGAGCCGTTCGACACCGCGCTGGCCGCCTATCTCGCGCGGCGGATGGACCTGCGGTAAATACGAAACGTGTATTCTGTCATGAAATCCTTCCTCCAAGAACACTCCAAAGTGATCACGATTCTTTTCATCGCTCTGGAAACTACGTTTCTCGCCACAAGCATCGCTTGGATCGCGGCGACCGGCTGGGATGGACGCCCACCGTTGTTCCTCGTTCATCCCGGAGACAAGCATCTGTTCTGGCTGTTGGTGATGCACGCTTCGTCGTTCTGGCTGCTCCTGCTGGCTGCGCCGCTGTTCTATGCCGTGCGCCGCCGGATGGGCGACTTCGCGATGTTGACGTGGCTGGCTGGCCTGATGTGGGCCTTCTTCGTGTTCTGAAACCGTTGACGCGCCAATGTCACCGATCTCCTTCCTCAATCCCCTAATGCTCGCCGGCCTGGCTGCGATCGCCGCGCCGATCATCCTGCATCTGCTGAACCGGCAGCGGTTCCGCATCGTGCCGTGGGGGGCGATGATGTTCCTGCGGCAGTCGCTCGCAAAGGCCAAGCGCCGTCTCCGTTTCCAACACTTGCTCTTGATGCTCGTGCGCATCTTCATCCTCGCGTTTCTCGCGCTCGCGCTGGCCCGACCGCTGGTGAAGACCGCCTTCACCGCCTACCTCGGCCACTCGCGGACCGATCTCGTGCTGCTGCTTGACAGTTCGTTCAGCACCACCTACGGCGGCGGCGAAACCAGCGACTTCGAGAACATCCGCCGCACCGCGCTCAGCCTGATTGACACGCTTCGCCAAGGCGACACTGTCTCAGTGATCGTCGCAGGTGACGCCGCGCGACCACTTTCCTCCGATCCAAGCTTCGAGTTGCAACGAACCAAGCAAATGGTCGCGACGCTCCAGCCGCAGCCCCGTCCTGCCAATCTGCTGCGCGCGGCGGAAGAGGCCAGCGCGTGGTTGCCGAAGCTACGGAATCCAAACCACGAGGTTTACATCATCACTGACGGCGCTTCGCACGGTTGGAGCACCGACCGCGCCGCCGACTGGGAACGCGTGGCCGCTGTGTTCGCCAAGAGGCAGCCGAAGCCGACCGTCCGTGTTCTCACCGTCGGCGCTGCCGAACGTCCCAACCTCGCCATCTTGGACCTCAACGTGCAACCCCGCATCGTCGCCGCCTCCAGCACCGCGCGCATCACCGGCCGCATCGCCAACTACAGCGGCGCTGCGCGTGACATCTCCGCCGCGCTCAGCCTCGACGGCATCCAGAAGGCGACGAAGGACGCCCATCTCGAACCCGGCGAGACCGCGACCGTCACGTTCAACATCCAGTTTCCCGAACCCGGCCCGCACCGCGCCGCGCTCGACATCGGCGCGGATGAATTGACGCTCGACAACCGCCGCTATCTCGCGCTCGACGCACTGGAAACCCTGCCGGTGCTCATCGCCGACGGCTCGCCATCGCCCAACGCGTTCCGCAGCGGCAGCGGCTTCCTCGCCGCCGCGCTCCGGCCCGGCGACGAAAGCGTGGTTCGGCCGACGGTGATTGATGCTCACGCGCTGTCGGCAACCGACCTCGCGCCCTATCGCGTGCTGGTGCTCGCCAACGTCGCGCGCATGGATCGCGCGCTCGCCGAGAAACTGGAGCGCTACGTCGCCTCCGGTCGCGGCCTACTCGTTGCGCCCGGCAGCCTCGCCGAAGCCGCCGATTACAACACCGCGCTCTTTCAGGAAGGCCGCTACCTGTTGCCGGCGAAACTTCTCTCGATCTCCCGTGCGCAACAGAACGCGCCCAACCGCGTCGCCGCCAACGCCACCTGGCGGCCGGAGCTGGCCGAACTGGTCCAGGCACAGGTGCAATCGTGGTGGCGTCTCAATCCCGGCGCAGGCACGTTTACGCTGGCAACGTTCGCCAACGGCGATCCGCTGCTCGTCGCCCGCCGCCTCGGGGACGGCCGCGTGTTGCAGACGGCGCTGCCGCTCGACAACAGTTGGAGCGACCTGCCCATTCATCCCGTCTTCGTGCCACTTGCGCACGAGATGATCTACGAGCTCGCCGTCTCTACACAGGCATCGCGCAACCTCGCTGTCGGCGAACCGCCGCCCGCGCGCGACGTGAAAACTGACGAACCGGGCGTCTTCGCCAGCGGCGGCCGCGCCCTCGCCATCAATCTTGACGCAACCGAGTCCGACCTCTCGCTGCTCTCACCGCCGCAACGCGACCTTATCGCGCGCTGGCTCGGCGCAACTTTTCCGGAGAACTGGCACGACTTGCCGTCGCGCATCAGCAATGAACGGTTCGGCATGCAACTCTGGCGCGAGTTGGTTGCGCTGGCATTGCTCCTGGCCGTGGTCGAAACCCTGCTGACTTCACTCTGGAGCGCGCGCCGCTCGCCTGGCGAAGTGGCCGCGCCAAAGATGGTGATGAACCGATGATCGCCACGCTTATCTTCGCCAACCCCTGGCCTTGGTGGCTTGTCGTGCCGCTTCTCATCGGCGTCGGCGTGCTGCTCGCATGGCTTTACCGGCGCGAACGCAAGCAGGTTTCGCCTCGCGTTGGCCTGCTTCTGACGACGCTACGCATCTTGCTGGTGGCAATGCTCTTCTTCACGCTGCTCGCACCGGTGATCAGCACACAGATCACCCGCACCATGAAGGACACACTGTTGCTGCTGGTGGACCAGTCGCGCAGCATGACCATCCGCGACGATCCGCGCGGCCCGACGCGCGCTGAGCAGGTCCGCAAAGTCTTCGACCGCGTGCTTCTAAGCAAGCTGCAAAACACGTCGCAACTGCGCGCCTATCGTTTCGCCGCAAGCGCCACCGCGTTCGACTCGCGCGAGCCGTGGGCGGGGCCTGACGGCGACGCAACTGACCTCGGCCGACCCGCTGTGACTGCGTTAATGGATCTGGCGACCGAGCGCGTCGGCGCGGTGATCATGGTTTCCGACGGCGGCCACAACCGCGGCCCGAATCCGCTGGAAGCCGCTGCGAAGATCGCCGAGCGGCAGGCGAAGCTTTTTACCATCGGCGTTGGCCCGACCACACCGCCCAAGGACATCGCCGTTACCGAGGTTGCATCCAGCGGACTTGTCTTCTCCGGCGACGAGGCTTCAGCGACAGTGGCTGTCGCGTCGAGTGGCTACCGCGGCCAACGAGTGCCGGTTCGCGTTCTGCAAAACGGCAAGGCCATCGGCGAATCCTACGTCACGCCCGGCGCGGATCCGTCGCGCGACACCGCCATCATCAGTTTCCGGCCGCAGGGCGAAGGCAGCCAGTTGCTGACTGTCGAGGTTCCGCCGCAGCCCAGCGAGGCGAACGCCGAGAACAACGTGCGCTTGTTCCGCGTGCAGGTGCTCAAGGACAAGCTCCGGATTCTGTTGATCGAAAACCAACCGCGCTGGGAGTTTCGTTACCTCAAGAACGATTTGTTGCGCGACAAGCCGGTGGAACTCACTACCATCCTGCTCGTCGAGCCGAACCATCCTCCAGTGCCGTCGTCGCGGCAGGAGTGGTTCAAATACAGCGTCATCATCCTCGGCGACCTCACGCCCGACCAGCTTACGCCCGCCGCCGAGCAACAACTGGAGAGCTTCGTCGCCGACAACGGCGGCACGCTTATCGCCATCGCCGGCCGCCGCGGCATGCCCGCCGCATGGCGCAACCAGCGTCTCGCCGATTTGCTGCCCATAGTTCCGGCCACCGAAGCGTCCGAGGGCAAAGAACTTCACCTCCAGCTTTCGCCCGCCGGCCGCGAACATCCGATCACACACCTCGTGCCAGATCCTGTCGCCAACGAGAAACTCTGGACGGAACTGCCGCCGTTCTACTGGCAATGGCCAGCCGCCAGCACCAAGCCCGCCGCCACGGCGCTTCTCACGACCGCGGTGTCGCCGTTGCTGGTGACGCAATACTACGGCATCGGCAAGGTGCTCTTCCTCGGCAGCGACAACACTTGGCGATGGCGCTTCAAGGTCGCCGACGAGAATTTCCACCGCTTCTGGGGTCAGATCATCCGCTGGGCCGCGCGCTCGCCGTTCAGCGCCCGCGACCAGCACGTCATGATCGGCACCTCGCGCGACGAGTTCGGCGAAGGCGACCCCGTCAAAGTCGAAGCGCGCGTGCTGGGCGCGGACTTCTCGCCGCTCAACGACAGCGAGGTGACCGCCATCGTCTTTAAGGACAACCAACCGCTCCGCCGCGTCCGAATGGAACACGTCGCCGGCAGCGGCGGCCTCTACCGGTGTGCCATCAACGACCTGCCTCGCGCCGAATACTCGCTGCGGCTGGAAGTCCCCGCCCTGCCCCAGAAGCTCAGCCAGGCCGCCGCGCTCTTCGGCGTGCGCGACCTGCCGTCGCAGGAAACACAGGCGGTGGCGATGAACGAACCTCTGCTCAAGGAAATGGCCGCGCTGACGGGCGGGAAGTTCCTGCGCCTCAACGACGCGAGCCGCCTGCCGGACGAACTCAAATTCCTCGAACGCCGCGAGAAGGTTTCGCTGGAGCTGGAGTTGTGGGATACGCCGTGGTGGTTCGCCGTCTTCTGCACCCTCATCATCACCGAATGGTCCCTGCGGAAGTGGAACGGGCTGGCTTAGTCTGATATTCCCGACGCGCCGGTCCTTTACAGGGTTCCCCTGCCCTTCAACATAAAACTCTTTGACAGTATCTGGCTTTTAGTGTATTGAACGTTCGTTCTAATTAAACGAACGTTCAATATATGAAAGCGCCAACTCAAACCAAAGACAGCCAGACCAGTATTTTGGACGCGGCTGAAAAGGCGTTTGCCGACTACGGCTTCGATGGCGCCTCGCTCCGACACATCGTCGAAGAGGCCAAAGCCAATCTCGCGACTGTCTATTACCACTTCGGCTCGAAAGAAGGGCTGATGGAAGCCGTCTTCAGTCGCCGGTTCGGACCGATCCATGAGGAACATTTCCAGATGCTGCGAGGGCTGGAAACAGAATACAAGGGCGGCGCGATTCCACTGGAGAAACTTCTGGAGGCGATGCTGATGCCGCCATTGCGCATGGCCACCACCCCAGGCAAGGGCGAAACGGTCATGCGTTTGATCGGCCGCGTTGTCACCGATCCGAACCCGCAAGTCCAAGAACTGCTGCGCCGCCAGCACCGCGATGTGCGCCCGGCCTATCTCGACGCCTTTCAGCGCAGTGTGCCGCGGCTGCCCAAGGCCGATCTATTGTGGCGCTTCGAGTTCGTCTGGGGCGCGTTTGTGTTTATCCTCTGCAATCCCTCCCGCATCGAGAAGATCACCGGCGGCGTCTGCCATCCCAGCGACACCGACGTTCTACTGGGCCAAATGATCGCCGTGTTTTCCGCAGGTTTCCGCGCGCCGGCTGTCTCCAAGTCTGACCGCTCCCCTACCCGATCAGCCACACGACGCAACGCGTAGCTCAATCCCTTTCCAAGACACCATGAAAGCTTCACTCCTCTTCTGCTTCACGTTCCTCGTAGCAGCGTTGACTGCGTGCTCGCCAAAGCAGGCGCCGCAGCAGATGCCGCCGCCAAAGGTCACCGTCACCCATCCGCAGACGATGACCTTCACCAACTGGGACGAATATCCCGGTCACCTCGAAGCGGTGGAGATGGTCGAGGTCAGGGCGCGCGTTCACGGGCAGATCGAGTCCATTCACTTCCAGGACGGCGCGGAGGTGAAGGCCGGCGATTTGCTCTTCGTGATTGACCCGCGTCCCTACCAAGCCGACCTGGACCGCGCCTGCGCCGAGCGCCAGCGCGCCGAGACGCATCTGGACCTCGCCAGGAACGATCTCAAACGCGCCGAGAACCTGCGCAGCACGAAGGCGATTTCTGAAGAAGAATACGACAGCCGCAGCAAGGCCGCGCGTGAGGCCGATGCCGCCCTCGCCGCAGCGCGCGCCGCCGAAGCTTCCGCCAAACTCAATCTGGATTACACCCGCATCACCGCTCCGATCAGTGGCAAGGTCAGCCGGCGCTTCGTCACCGTCGGCAATCTGGTCCAACTTCAGGGCAGCGGCGGCTCGGCGACAGTGCTGACAACGATCGTCTCGATGGACCCGATCTACTGTTACTTCGACGCCGATGAGGCTGCGTTCCTGAAATACCGGACTGCCGGCAGCAGTGGAAATGGATTGGGACAGAAGACCGGCACGCTTGTCTGCGAACTGAGTCTGGTGAACGAACAGAATCACCCGCACAAGGGCCACGTGGATTTCTTCGACAACCAGGTGAACGCAAAAACCGGCACCATCCGGTTGCGCGCCGTATTCCCCAATGCCGGCCGTTCAATGGTTCCCGGCATGTTCGCCACGGTGCGCGTGCCGGCCGGCCCGGCCGTGCAGGCGCTCGCGGTGCCCGCAGTCGCCATCGGCTCTGACCAGGGGACAAAGCTGGTGATGGTCGTCAACAAGGACGGCGTGGTCGAGCCGCGGCCGGTCGAAGTGGACCGCCAGCATGGCGCGATGCGCGTCGTGACGAAGGGCCTGACGCCGCAAGACCGCGTGATCGTCAACGGCCTGATGATGGCGCGTCCCGGCGCGAAGGTCCAAATCGTGGACGCGCCGCCCAACGGAAACACACCGGCCGCCGCACAGCGATAACATCACCTTACGTTTTACGCATTACGCCCGTGAAATTCTCCCACTTCTTCATCCGCCGGCCGATCTTCGCCGCCGTGCTTTCCATCATCACCGTGGTGCTGGGGTTGGTGGCGGTCTTGGAACTGCCAATCTCCCAGTATCCCGAAGTGACGCCGCCGACGGTTTTCGTCATGGCCAACTATCCCGGCGCAAGCGCCGAGACCGTCGCCTCGACCGTCGCAACGCCGCTGGAACAGGAAATCAACGGCGTCGAGGGGATGCTCTACATGTCGTCCGCGTGCGGCAGCGACGGCCAGTTGCGGCTCGGCGTCACGTTCCAGACCGGCACCGACCTGAACATGGCGCAGGTGCAAGTCCAGAACCGCGTCTCCACCGCCCTGCCCCGCCTGCCGGAGGAAGTGCGCCGCCTCGGCGTCACGACCATGAAGCGCGCGCCGAGCATCACGGTGATGGTCAACCTCATCTCGCCTAACGGCAAATACGACGATCTCTACATGGGCAACTACGCGTTCCTGCACGTGAAGGACCGCCTTGCGCGCCTGCCGGGCGTCGGCGACGTGCGCATCTTCGGCGTCAGCGAATACTCCATGCGCGTCTGGATTGACCCGAACAAAGCATCCTCGCGCAACCTCACCGCCTCGGAGATCGTCCAGGCCATCCGCGAGCAGAACGTGCAGGTTGCGGCCGGCGTTTTCGGCCAGCCGCCGCAGCCCTCCGACAACCTTTTCCAGATCACCGCGCAGACCAAGGGTCGCTTCTCCACGCCGGAGGAGTTTGGCGCGGTTATCCTCAAGACCGGCTCCGACGGACAGGTGACGCGGCTCCGCGACGTCGCCCGCATCGAACTCGGCGCGAACGACTACAACCTCCGCGATTACCTCGACGGCCAGCCGTCGGTGGTCGTTGCCATTTTCCAGTTGCCCGGCTCCAACGCCATCGAGACGCGCGACGCCGTCGCGGCGACGATGGACGACATGGCGAAGGATTTTCCGCCGGGGCTGGAATACCGGATGGAGTTCGACACCACGACCTTCATCCGCGAGTCCATCCACGCCGTCATCGAAACGCTCCTGGGCGCGATCGTCCTCGTCGTGTTCGTCGTGGTGCTCTTCCTGCAAAACTGGCGCGCGTCACTCATCCCGGTGCTTGCCGTGCCGGTCTCCCTCATCGGCACGTTCGCAGCGATGGCGATGATGGGCTTCTCGCTAAACAATCTCTCGCTCTTCGGCCTCGTGCTCGCCATCGGCATCGTGGTGGACGACGCCATCGTCGTCGTCGAGAACGTCGAGCGCAACATCGCCCTCGGCCTCTCACCAATAGATGCCACGCACAAGGCGATGGACGAGGTCAGCGGCGCGGTCATTGCTATCGGCCTCGTGCTGGCGGCGGTCTTCATCCCGACGGCGTTCCTGAGCGGACTCACCGGCCAGTTCTACCGGCAGTTCGCGCTCACCATCGCCGTCTCGACGCTGATCTCGGCGTTCAACTCCCTTACCCTAAGCCCGGCGCTCGCCGCGTTGCTGCTGAAGCCGCATCACGAAGAAAAGGACTTCATCGGCAAACTCATCCACAACACGATCGGCTTGGTTTTCACCGGCTTTAACAAACTCTTCGACGCGAGCCGCAACGCCTACGTCGCGCTGCTCGGCCGGCTGCTGCGGCATTGCAGCGTCGGCCTCGTGCTTTACGCCGGCCTGATCGCGCTGACGTGGGTCGGGTTCCAACACGTGCCGACCGGCTTCGTGCCGCCGCAGGACAAAGGTTACCTCATCGCCTTCGTCCAGTTGCCCGACGGCGCGTCTGTGCAGCGCACCAAGGTCGTCGCTGACCGCATGGCGCAGATCATGCGCGAGACGCCGGGCGTCGGCCACGTCATCGAGATCGTCGGCCTCTCGTTCGTCACGCTCGGCACACAGCCCAACACGGCGAGCTTCTTCGTCACGCTGGAGCCGTTCTCCAAGCGCGTAAAGCAGGGCACCACCGGCGAGAAGATCGTGGCAGACTTGAAGAAAAAGTTCACGAGCATCCAGGACGGTTTCATCGGCGTCTTCGGGCCGCCGCCGGTGGACGGCCTCGGCATGGTCGGTGGCTTCAAACTCCAGGTGCAGGACCGCAACGAGGCCGGCTTCCCTGCGCTCCAGGCCGCCACCTACCAGCTCATGGGCGCCGCCAACCAGGACAAGCGCATCGCCGGCGCGATCTCCACCTTTCGCGCCAACGTCCCGCAGGTCTTCCTCGACGTGGACCGCGCCAAGGCCAAGATGATGCACGTCCCGCTCGACAACGTCTGGGACACGCTCCAGATCTACCTCGGCTCACTCTACGTCAACGACTTCAACGCCTTCGGCCGCCCCTACCGCGTCACCGCGCAGGCGGACGCGCCGTTCCGCGTCAAAGCCGCCGACGTCGCCAACCTCAAGACCCGCAACGCTGCCGGCGAGATGGTCCCGCTCGGCACCGTCGTCACCACCCGCGACGTCGTCGCACCCGTCTCCATCATCCGTTACAACATGTATAACGCCGCCGAGATCACCGGCGCGCCCGCGCCCGGCGTCAGCACCGGCGACGCGATCAAAGTCATGAACAGCCTCGCGGAAAAGCTCCTCCCGCCCGGCTTCCGCATCGAGTGGACCGAGATCAGCCTCCTTCAGATCATGGCGGGCAACACCGCCACCTTCATCTTCCCGTTCTGCGTGCTGATGGTCTTCCTCGTGCTTGCCGCGCAATATGAAAGCTGGTCGCTCCCGCTGGCCATCATCCTCATCGTGCCGATGTGTCTGCTCTTCGCCATTCTCGGCACGTGGGCGCGCGGCTTCGACAACAACCTCTTCACCCAGATCGGCCTCGTCGCGCTCATGGGCCTCGCGTGCAAGAACGCCATCCTCATCGTCGAGTTCGCCAAACAAATCCAGGACAGCGGCAAGGGCAGAGTGGAAGCCGCCCTCGAAGCCTCGCGTCTCCGCTTGCGGCCGATCCTGATGACCTCGCTCGCGTTCGCGTTCGGCGTGCTGCCGATGATGCTCGCCCGCGGCGCTGGTGCGGAGATGCGCACGTCCATCGGCACGGCGGTCTTTTATGGAATGCTGGGTGTCACCTTCTTCGGCATCTTCCTCACGCCCGTCTTCTACGTCGTCATCCGCGCCGTCATCGAACGCAAGAAGAAGCCCGCCACCGCTGGCACATCCGCACAAGGCGCGGCGACGTTGCTCATCGTCGGCCTGATGACTAGCTCACTTCTCACCGGCTGCGCCGTTGGACCGAATTTCCAGCAACCCGAAACGAACACCGGCTCTGCGTTCGGCAACGCCACCCAGCCGAACATCGCAACCAATCAGACCGCCGTCATCTGGTGGCGCGGTTTCAACGACGCGAAGCTCAACGCACTCATTGACCAGGCGCTCACCGCCAACCACGACCTGCGCATCGCCACCGCCCGCGTTCGCGAGGCTCGCGCCCTCCGCACCCATGTCCTCTTCGATTTTGCCCCGACCGTCCAGTCCGACGCCTCCTACACGCGCTCGGTATCCAGCAAGGACTCCATCAACATGCCGCTATCCCGCGACCAGCGCGAACACGCCCTCTACAACGGCGGCTTCGACGCCACGTGGGAACTCGACATCTTCGGCCGCGTCCGGCGCTCCGTCGAGGCCGCAACCGCCGAGGTCTCCCTTGCGGAAGCCACACGTCGCGATGTGCTGGTCACCCTCACGGCGGAACTCGCCCGCAACTACTTCGAACTCCGCGGCACGCAGCACCAACTGAGCGTCTTTCGCCGCAACGCCGAGACCCAGCGCGAAACACTGGACCTGACCCTTTCAAAACTCCACGCCGGCCGCGCCACGGAACTCGACGCCGCCCGCGCCCGCGCGCAACTCGAATCCACGCTCGCCGCCATTCCGCCGCTGGAGGCCGCCGCCAAACGCGCCATCCACCGGCTCAGCGTTCTCATTGCCCGGCAACCCACCACACTCGAACCGGACCTGGCCAAAGCCGCCCCCCTGCCCGCCCTGCCCGCCCTCGTCAACATCGCCAGCCCGTCCGAACTCCTGCGTCGCCGGCCCGACATCCGCGCCGTCGAACAAGCGCTCGCTGCGGCCACCGCTCGCATCGGCGTCCAAACCGCCGACCTTTTCCCTCGCGTCACCTTCAACGGCAACATCGCCCTCGAATCCAGCCAGATTTCCGGCCTCGCCAAAGGTGGCGCCGACACCTTCTCCTTCGGCCCGCGACTCTCCTGGGCCGCGTTCGACCTCGGCCGCGTGCGCGCCCGCATCAAAGCCGCCCGCGCCAGCGCCGACGCCGAACTGGCCTTCTACGAAAAGACCGTCCTGCTCGCGCTGGAGGAAACAGAGAACGCCCTCGTTGAATTCGGCCGCGAACGCGCCCGGCGCAATCACCTCGCAGCCGCGGCCAGCGCCGCAGGCGACGCCTTCAAACTCGCGCGCCAGCGCTACGATGGCGGCGTCTCCGATTTCCTCGCCGTCCTCGACGCCGAGCGCTCACAGTTGGCCATCGAAGCCCAACTCGCCCAGAGCGAAACCCGCACCGCCACCGCCCTCGTCGCCATCTACAAATCCCTCGGCGGCGGCTGGGAAATCGAACTCCCGCAAAAGTAGGACAGGCATCTTGCCTGTCTATCTGCTTGCCAATGACTGGACAGGCGGGACGCCTGTCCTACTTTCTGCGCCAACCAAGGATCGGCGGTTTCAAACCGCCCATCCGACAACGGACGACGCCCACAGAGCGCCGCCATAGAAATGAAAACCGCTTGCCCCCGCAAGCCGCAGAGAGGACTATGCCCGGCGAAGGCGAAGAGGAAGAAAGGTTTCACATGAACCGATTCATGGTGATGGCTGTTGCGGTGAGGATGCTCGCGGCGGGCGCGGCGGCGGAAAGTGAGCGACGATGAAAACACGCTTTTCCATCCTCGGTTTCATTCTGCTTTTTTCAATGCTCTCGCCCAGAGATGCGTTTTCCTCTTTGCCGTGGCCATTGGAAGCTCTCCTTGGAAGAGCAGAATATGTCTTCATCGTCCGAGTCGCTTCCCGCACGAGCACCAATACCACGTTCGAGGTGACTGAAGTGCTGAGAGGCGACGCGTTGAAGTCGCTCACGCTCAACCACGAGCTAGGTATGCGTGCGCTTACGAGACACACGAGTGACATCCTTCTATTCTCGCAGGGTGACCCCTATTGGGGGAAGCCAAAGCCTGTCGTGTGCATCGGCCAATCCATCGTGGGTCAAGCAAGCTACTGTGGATGGATTCTGTGGCCGATTGCCATCAACAACAGCTTGAAGCTTGAGAGAGTGAAAGAGTTGCTAAACAAATCGCCATACAAGCCGGACAAGTATGGAAGAATACCCAACAAGCCGCAGGACTCGACGGCGCGAGCGCCGAGCGTGAAGAGGAGCGAGCCGCAGACGGTGACAATCAATGGAGTCACCTATACCGCTCCGTTGAAACCAATGCCATGAGGTGCCGAATGAACCGATTCATGATAATGGCAGCGGTGGTGATGAAAAAGGGTGATTTATCCTACATTGAGAATCAGGGCGGCTACCAAGCCGATATCGTGGTCGGCGCAAACCACCAAGTCTCATGCAGAACTTATTTCAGGTGAAACCACGAGCCGTCGCCCACACTCGCTGATCACTGCGCTCGAATCTTTGCCGCGAGATCGGCCTTCACTTCTCCCGGAAGGAGAATCAGTTTGCCGGTCGCGCGCGGTCGCCTTCTCGGTGCGCAACCGTTTGTCCTTCCACGTCTTCCACCACTCCACCACGCAGTCGCCGTTTACAAATCGCTGGGTGGCGGCTGGGAAGTCAAGATCCTGCAAAAAACATCCGACTCAAACTGACACAAACTCTGGCCCGAAGATGGCCTGCCAGATCCCCCCTCGCCTTGACTATTCCGCCACCTTGCAGATGTATGTTCGCTCTGCCGTGTCCACGCGGATCAGGTCATCCGGCCCGATGAACAGAGGCACCATGACCTCCAGTCCGCCCTCAAGTTTTGCGGTTTTGTAGGAGGCTTGCGAGCCTCCCTTCTGCGGAGCGGCGGTTTCGACGACCTTTAATGCCACGTTTTCAGGAAGCTCGATGTCGAGCAACTTGCCTTCGAGGTAGAAGGCTTTGTAGGCCTCGTTCTCCTTCAGGAAGCAGCGACGTTCGCCGATCTGCCCGGCCGTCATGGTCAGCTCGTCAAATGTTTCGGAGTCGGTGAACACAAGCTTGTCGTCCTGTTGGTAGCTCAATTGAACCAGGCGAGTTTCCAATTCAGCGACAACAACGCGTTCATTCTCGGCAAACAATCGCTCAACGACACGGTTGGTGTTCAGGTTCCGCACCCGGACGTGCATCTTGTGTCTGGTTTGTGCAGTGCCGGAAGTGCGGAGACTTTCGATCATGTGGGGAACGCCATCCAGCATCAGGGTGATGCCACGCCTGAATTCCGTGGATAATATGGTTGTCATCGTCAGTGCCAACTCGATTTGCCAGACTCATTTCATCCACGCTCCAGACGGATGAAATGAGAACCGCTGGGTCGAAGCGGCTATTTCTTCTTATTGGCCGCTTGTTTCGCAAAAACGGCCTGCTGCTTCTGCTGGTTTGCCTGGTTGAGTTTGGCTTGTTTCTGCGACGACTGCTTGTGAACTGCTTTGGGAGATCTATCGCCCATGATCGTGATGCCTTTCGCCTACGGGTTATATGGCCGGCGGAATGATTAGTTTCTCCACCGATGTGCGAACACTAACCGGTCCGCTCAGGATGTGCGAGCGGTATTATGTTCGACATCTCGATTTCGGATTGCCGACCTCGCCCAGACCGAAACTTTCCCTGCCAAGACGCCGGGCCTTCTGCTCTTGAAGAGTGGGCCTGCTGACAACAACACGTTGTCAGGAACGACGGCTGCCGCGACTGCCACCGTGACCGCCACCGTAACCGTGACCGCCGCCGCCGCCAAAGCCGCGACCACCACCGCCGCCGCCGCCAAAGCCACCGCCGCCGCCACGGGGGCGTTCTTCGCGGGGACGGGCTTCGCTCACGTTCAGTGCCCGACCGTCAAGCTCCTTGCCGTTGAGTTCGGCGATGGCTTTGGTCGCATCTTCCTGCGAAGCCATTTCGACGAATGCGAACCCACGGGACTTGTTGGTCATCTTGTCCAGGATGAGCGCGCAGGAGGTGACATTGCCAGCCGCTTTGAAGAGTTCCAGTATGTCTCCCTCGGTAGTGTTGAACGACAGGTTGCCGACGAACAGCTTTGTAGCCATTTTACTATCCCTTTTGCTTCGCATGGAGGGTTCAGCGGTGATTTGTTCCCGACATTCGGGTTTCAGATCGTCACCGGCTGTTCAAAGGCCACTTAACGATCCACCGACTCACTGCAAAACACTACCAATTGGGATTACTATTAGCTGTTTCTGTAAGAAATGCAACGAAGCTCTTCTCTGGTGTCAGGGCGTGTGGATTACGCAAACTCTGAAGGTGGACTTGCGAGAGTTGTTTCAGCGTGCGAGGCGACAGGGTTGGCATAGTCCGACTGTGCGATGCTCGATTACGAATCGAGCGCGGGGGGAGGATTCTTGCGTTGACGGGCCAGTGCAACGGCGTAGGATGCGCGTCTGACGTATGAAGGTGGCAAGGTCGGCGAACGAAACAAAGCGTGAAACACTCTCCACCACATTAACCCCGCCAAGATCAATATTCCCATCATCCAATCGGAGGCATTAGCCATGAACCGGCATACCAATCGTCGCGAATTTCTCAAGAGTTCTGCTTTAGCTGGGGCCGGCTTCTGGCTGGCCGACACGTGCCCGGCAGCCCCGAGTCGCTCGCCCAATGAAAAACTGAACATCGGCGTCATCGGCGTGCACAGCCGCGGGGCAGCCAACATGGCCGCGGTGGCAAGCGAAAATATCGTTGCGCTGTGCGACGTGAACGAAACCTTCCTGGCCGAGGCCGCCAAAAAGTATCCGCAGGCCAAGACCTACCTCGACTGGCGCAAACTGCTCGACCAAAAAGACATTGATGCGGTCATCGTCAGCACAACCGAGCACACCCATGCCTTGGCCAGCGTCGGGGCCATGAAACAGGGCAAGCACGTGTATTGCGAGAAGCCGCTGGCCCACAGCGTTTACGAAGCCCGCGTGATGCGAGAGACCTCCAAACAAGCCAAAGTGGCTACCCAGATGGGCACGCAGATCCACGCTGGCGAGAACTACCGCCGCGTGGTCGAACTGATTCAATCAGGCGCCGTCGGGCCGGTGCGCGAAGCACACGCCTGGGTCGAGCAAGGCATCGTCGGCCCGCGCACCCGGCCGGTGGAAACACAACCGGTTCCCAAAGAACTGAATTGGGACCTCTGGCTGGGTCCGGCACCCGAACGGCCGTATCATTCGTGCTACTTCGAGAAGCGATCCATGTCCTGGCAAAACTGGTGGGATTTCGGCAACGGCGCGTTGGGCGACATGGGGAGCCACATCATTGATCTGCCGTTCTGGGCGCTGGATTTGAAGCATCCCACGACGGTCGAGGCGGAGGGCCCCTTGCCAGTGCGCGCCGAGACATACCCCGATTGTCTGACGGTGCGATGGGAACACCCGGCCCGCGGCAAGCGGCCGCCGGTCAAGCTTACATGGTATGACGGCAAGCAGTGGCCCAAGTCGCCGGAGGGTGTTGACCTGACCAAATGGCATCTGGGCGTCATGTTCGTGGGTGACAAAGGGATCCTAGTTGCCAACTACAGCAAGTGGATCTTGTTGCCCGAGGCCAAGTTCAAGGACTTCAAGCCGCCGGAGCCTTCGATTCCGAAGTCACTTGGCCACCACCAGGAATGGATCCAAGCGTGCAAAACGGGCGCGCCAACACTCTGCAACTTTGACTACTCAGGCGCGCTGGTTGAGCACAATCTGCTGGGCACGGTCGCCTTCCGCACGGGTAAGAAACTCCAATGGGATCCGAAGAACCTGAAGGCCACCAATTGCCCTGAAGCGGATCAGTTCATCCGCGGAACCTATCGCAAAGGCTGGACGCTATAAGACCTGAAGCCGTGCGCTGTCAGATAATTCCGTGACTTCATCCCTAAAGGCGTCGTGGCTGACCCATCAGTGGATGTTATCTGTCAAGACGGTCATACCGTCGTGTGCGTCACTTGCCAAAGCCCGGAAAAGACTTCAGCTTGCCGCCAAGGACATCACCAACCCTCTTCACTCCGGGGGCATATTTGCCAGCCATCGAGGTGAGCAGTTCTTTCTGCGGTGCTGTGAGCTTGGTGTTCTGTGCAACCTTCTGCACCGCTGGAAGAGCGGCGGTGGCATTGCATTTACGAAGGGAGTTGACGATCTGAGCAACATCACTCTGTGAACCCTCCAAAACGCCGAAATTTTTCTGAATCACATAAGCGCTACCAACGTTGCCCACATCCTTGGCCAGCTTCATCTGGTCGGGCGTGAGCTTGGCTTCGGTAAGCTTGGACAGTATCCCGATCGAGCCGGCGCCGTTACCGCTGAGGAGCAATTGAATCCCGCTGGTGAGTTGGCTTTGCGCGGCGGGATTGCCGGCCAGCGATGTGTTGAGCGAGGTGGGCTTGGATCCCAGGTCGCCGCTCAGCGATTTCAGGGCGGCGTCGCCGGAAGACGCAGTCGTGGATTTGAGCTGGCCAAGTAAGTCCGTGAGGGGACTGCGCAGGGCAGGTTTGGGTCAGGCCCACGACGAGCGTGGCCAGAATGGTGGGCCGAAGGAGGATGGCAGTCAGGGATTTCATGGAAGTGTTTCGCAGCGATGGTGGCGCTGAAAGCCGGCGCTCATGCCCGCGGGCTGCCAGCCGGCGGCCTTGTAACAAGTGCCGGCGTGAGCTTCGGCATCGGTGAAGGTCTCGGCCGGCAAGAGCCGGTAGCCGAAGCGGGCGAGCCAGTGTTCGGGCAGGACGGCGACGGCGGCGGCCAAGGCGTGGAAGGCGAGGTTGGGTTCACGGGCTTCATCGAGCTGAGGAAGCGGGCGTTATGGGCGATGAGCTTGAGGCGCTGGGCGTGGGTGAGAGGTTCCCAGCCGATGAAGTCGTCGCGATCCTTCAGGCAGAGGGCGCTGGAGCAGCAGAGCAGCAAGGCCACCCACCGGCCGTCGCGCGGGGACGAGGACTTGGCGGAGAGGTCGCCGCGGGGGGGGGCCGAGGAAGTGTTGTCACTGAAGGAGTTGGTCGAAAACGCTGGCAGTCGGGCGGGTTCAGTAACGCAGTTCCTTCCGCTCACGTCTCCTGCAACTCAGGAAGATCGAATTCTGGTGATTTTGCATCCGCAGCGATGGGATGCTTGACAGCACTCCGACTCACCCTAGAATGGGCGGGATTTCCTGAAAGGATAACAATGACAAAAATTGCATCTATTATTGCTAGAGAGATTATTGATTCCCGTGGCAACCCCACTGTCGAAGCCGACGTGATACTGGAATGCGGCACGCTTGGACGCGCCGCCGTCCCCAGCGGCGCTTCGACCGGCGAAAACGAGGCGCTCGAACTGCGTGATGGCGACAAGAAACGCTTTCTCGGCAAGGGTGTCCTGAAGGCCGTCGCCAATATCCAAGACAAGATCGCGCCCGTTCTCAAAGGCCGTTGCGTCGCCAATCAGGTCGGCCTCGACAAGGCCATGCTTGCGCTCGACGGCACTGAGACCAAGTCCAAGCTCGGCGCCAACGCCATTCTCGCCGTCTCCATGGCCGCCGCCAAGGCCGCAGCCATCGTGAAGCGCCAGCCGCTCTACCGCTATCTCGGAGGCACCAATGCGCATGTGTTGCCGGTGCCGATGATGAATATCCTCAACGGCGGCGCTCACTCCGACGCACCGGTGGACGTCCAGGAATTCATGATCATGCCCGCAGGCGCGCCGACGTTTAGCGAGGCTCTGCGCATGGGCGCGGAGACGTTCCATGCGTTGAAGGGCGTGCTCAAGAAGGCCGGCCTTTCGACCGCCGTCGGCGATGAGGGTGGTTTCGCGCCGGCCCTGAAGAACAACGAGCATGCGCTGGAAGTCATCGCGGAAGCCGTCAAAGCTGCCGGTTACAAGTTTGGCAAGGACATCTTCATCGCGCTTGATCCCGCTGCTAGCGAGTTCTACGACAAGGACAAGAAACGCTACGTCTTCAAGAAGTCCGACAAGAGCGAGCGGACCAGCGCGCAGATGGTGGAGTTCTGGGCTGACTGGTGCAAGCGATGGCCGATCGTTTCCATCGAAGACGGTCTGGCCGAGAACGACTGGGAAGGTTGGAAACTGCTGACCGACAAGCTCGGCGGCAAGATCCAGCTCGTCGGCGACGACCTGTTCGTCACCAACGTCAAGTTCCTCAAGCGCGGCATCACCGAGGGCGTCGCAAACTCGATTCTTGTGAAGGTGAATCAAATCGGCTCGCTGACGGAGACGTTCGACGCTGTCGAGATGGCCAAGGAGGCGCGTTACACCGCCGTCATCAGCCATCGCAGCGGCGAAACCGAGGACTCGACGATCGCAGACATCGCCGTCGCCACCAACGCAGGCCAAATTAAGACCGGCAGCATGTGCCGCACCGACCGCGTGGCGAAATACAACCAGCTCTTGCGCATCGAGCAGGAATTGGGCGCGAACGCCGTTTACGGCGGCAAGCTGCGGCTTCGCTAACGATGAGCCAACCGGCGCGAACATCCATCCGCGGCGTGCTATGGCTGGCGGCGTTCATTCTGGCGCTGACAGTCTTCTTGGTGACGTATATCCCAAGGCTGCGGGAGGCGCAGAATCTTCGGACGGAGAAATACAAGCTCGACGAACAACTGCGGGATCAGGAGGCGGAATACAACCGTCAGTTGGCCCGCCAGCAAGCGTTGACCAACGATCCGCGCGAAGTGGAGCGCGTGGCGCGCGAAAAGCTGAAGTTGGTCAAGCCTGGCGAGACAGTGTTCCGTTTCGACCAGGGAAATAACGCGCCGCCGCCGAGAAACCCTTGACCGAGCGACTGCGGATGGCTAGAGTGCGCCCGCAATTTGGATCGCGGGGTAGAGCAGCCTGGTAGCTCGTCAGGCTCATAACCTGAAGGTCCCTGGTTCAAATCCAGGCCCCGCAACCAATTTAAGGCCCCGGACAAGTGTTCGGGGCCTTGTATTTTCGGGTGATTTCGACTTTTCTCCTGATTTGGATTTTTTTATGAAACACCCCGAACATCCTGAAATCTCATGAACAAGAACCCACACATCCACCCACACACTTTTCGCAACTTTCCACCCCTGTAACAATCCTGATGTTGTCTCTTACAGCACTTGTTTTGGTAGAGACTAGCCGCTAGTGGAATCGGTCTTCCCAAAAAGCAAGCCCTCAGAAAATGATCTTCAAAACTACACGACCCAGAAGAAACCCCGCGTCCGTTCAGCGCGCGTCGCGCCGTCGGTTCCACCATGCCACCACTGTATCGAGCGTCTATGCCAGCCCGCCTCCTAGGGAAAAATGGCTCCGGAGGTAGGGATCGAACCGGTAACAAAAGAATTTCCCTGCGTGTTTGCAACTGATTATGCAAACGATAAGTGCACAGAACGGCACATTCCGGCATGGAAGTTGTCACGTTTTGTCACGGAACAGTGACGATAATCTTGTGCCGCAGTGGCGACGGTTTTCTTTCTTTGCTCACTTCTTTTGCTCCCGACATCCTGCAAGGTGTTTTGTAGTTCTATGAATGCCGTCAGCTTGCGCTTTCCTGACAGTCGCTTGACACAGTTCGGCTTGGTTGTGAAAACGGAGCGACTTGGGATCAAGAACTGCTCTGCTCACCCTGCGCATGGTCCAAATGAAATGCCCGGCGAACCTCGGTTATCAGATGATCGTCTATAATCCGTGGTTTCCCAATGAAACCGTGTGCGCCATGCGCCCGTGCCTCCGCCTCGGCTGTGGCCGAATCCTCCATCGTCATGATGATAATCCGTATGTTGGGCGCGTGCTGGCGCAGAATCGCCGTCGCCTGCAAGCCGTTTATGATCGGCATGTGCATATCCATCAAGACCAAGTCCGGCGCGAACAATTCCACCATGTGCAGCGCCTCGCTGCCATCCATCGCAGTGCCGATCACTTGAAACAACGGTTGCGTCCTTAGGTAAGCGCACAAGCTCTTCATCAATAAGACGGAATCATCCACCACCAACGTGCGGATCGGGTGGGGAAAGTTGTCGGGAGCGGTCGGCGTGGTCGGGGTCTGTTTCATAACACCAGACCCTAGAGGTGTTCCATGGAAGGGTGAAATTACTGCATTCCCTATTTTTACCCAGAATCACCCTAGAAACTCGACACACTGCTTCAAGCTTCGATGATATGATTGCGAATGGCGTAGCGGACGAGGTCCGTCACGGAATGCAGGTCGAGTTTGTGCATGACGTTGGCCCGGTGCGCATCCACTGTCTTGACGTTGACGCCGAGTGCAACCGCAACTTCTTTGTTGGTCTTGCCTTCCGTCAGAAGTTGGACAATCTCGCGTTCGCGTGCCGTCAGGCGGTGCACCGGGCCAGCCGCACCTTTCCTGATTTTCCCGGGGTTCAGGTAACCACTCAGCACCACTTCCGAAATCTTCCCGGTGAAAAACGGCTGGTGCTGGGCGAGCAATTCGATGGCGGAAACCAGCAGGCGCGACGTGTCCGCTTTCAGAATGTAGCCGTGGGCGCCCGCGGCAAGCACCTCGCTCACCAGTTTTTCGGACTCGTGCATGGTGAGAATCAGCACTTCGGCCTTGGGGATTGCCTTGAGGATCTGGCGCGTGGCTTCCAAGCCATTCAGTTCCGGCATCGTCACGTCCAACACAATCACATCAGGCCCCAACTGCTTGGCCAACTCCACCGCCTGCCGGCCGTTGGTCGCCTCTCCAGTGACTTTCCAGCCGGGCTGGTTCTCCAACACCGTTCGCAAGCCCTTCCGCACCAGCTCGTGGTCATCGGCAATCAGAATTTGCAGGGTCTTCATGCGACCACCGGCTCCCCAGGCACGATGGCCCGCACAATCGTTCCCTGACCACTCGATTCAATCTCGAACCGGCCGCCTAATTGACGCACGCGCTCGCGCATGCCGGCCAACCCCACGCCCGCGTTTGTCACAGTGCCGTCGCCCCGAATGCGCAGCCCACAGCCTTGGTCAGAAACTTCAAGGATGACCCCGGCGGCTTCACGCGCAATCCGAATCGTGGCGGTCGAACTGCCGGAATGGCGTTGGACGTTGCTGAGACTTTCCTGCACCACTCGAAACAGTGCGCGCTCCGTCTCGGCCGTCAATCTTCCGAGGGCCGGACTGGCGTCCAGCGTCACCTTGATCCCGCTGCGTTGCATGAACCCAGCGGCGTATTCCTGCACCGCGCCTGCCAAACCCATGTCGTCCAGCATGGGTGGGTGCAGTTGATAAGACAGCGTCCGCAGCTCGCGCTGGCACTGCTCGATGATCGCCTGGCTGTCTGCGAGAAGGTTGTCGGCGGTGACATCGCAGTCGGCGCTGCGTTGTTGCAGGAGGCCGAGGTTCATTGCCACGGTCGCCAACTCCTGCGCGGTCGAATCGTGCAGCTCGCGGCCAATCCGCCGGCGTTCTTCATCCTGCGACCGCAACAGGTGACCCGAGAGCTGGCGCACTTCGTCCTCCGCCTGTTTGCGTTCGGTGATGTCGCGCACGACACCGGCGAGTTGAACAACTGTGCCGGTCTTGTCGGCCAGCGGGGTCAGGGTGACTTCGCCCACGCGCTGGCCGGCTGGGTAAGTGGCACTGCCTTCCCAGCTCACGGTTTTGCGCTCCCGAACCGCTTCCTGAAACTTGATCCGCACCCGGGCGTGCGCGGTTTTCGGCAGAACTTCCTCCATCTGTTTGCCAACTACTTGTTCCCGTGTGAGACCGGTCAGTTTCAGAAAGGCGGTATTGACGCAGAGGAACCGATAGCAATCGCCAGCTTCGACTTGGAGCAGGAACAGGCAATCGGAAACCCCGTGGAAGATCAGAGCGAGGTGCTGTTGCTGGATTCCGATCCTCTTCAGCAGGAAGGCGGCGAATCCAAAAAACGCCGCCCCTGTGATGATGACAAACGCGAATCCCTTCAGCAACTCGATGTCGCGCAACTGGGCAATGGACCAGGCCGCGCCGGCCGCGATTCGGCCTGAGAACAGAATATACGTGCCACAGAGGATCATGTAACCCAGCGCAAGGCACAGGGACGCTCCAATCGGATGAGTGGCGCTGCGCCCCAGACGGCTTGACGAGCTGGCCATCGCCACAATCAGGTGCTTGTGCACCGCCGCCTGATAACGCCGCGCGAGCGAGTTCAACTGGTTGTTCATCACGCTCAATATCGGACGGTCTCGACCCGTCGGCTATGGGGTAAAACCCGCCATCACACTCGGCCGCGTCAGGGTCAAAAACCGAACCGTAGAGCAGATCATCGTGCGTAGCTGTAACTTCTGACTGCCTGACGTGGAAAAAAGTTTCCCCTTCCCGAGGAGGTGGGAAGGGGAAACCGAGCGACTGCATCTGCCTGCTAACAAAGCGGGTTGAGTTTGAAACGAGAAGACAATGCTCGCTAGCGAGGTCGCTACTGTTCACACAGACTGTTGTTCTTCCTCATTCTTGGCTAGAACCGGGTCTTCATCGTATCGTAAATGAGCCGCGATCCCTCTCGGTTTGCCGATGTATCGAATCTCCCCACGGCAATCCGGATTTGCGTCACTTTCTCGGTCTTGCGCAACAGGTCGATGCTCACGGGTTGCTCTTGCGCGTTGCGCCCTTCCAAGTGGCCGGACATCTGGTCATGTTTCGATGACGTAACCGGTATCTGTAGTTCTTTCAACGCTGCGTTGGCCGAATTCCACGCTCTGTCCAGAGAGACATCATGGGTCACCTGCAATGTATTTCCAACATACATCACAGCGCCGTAGGTGGCCCCTCCCACAGCACCTCCTACCAGTAGCAAAGCACACCCCTGAAACAAAGCTATGGCCGCGAAGACAAACGTCATGAAAATCGCTCGTTTGAATGCTTTCAAGATTATTCTCTTTTCGCATGGCAGCTTACATTGATTGGTTTTCATAGCCCGAGCATAAGCTGGGCAACCCGGCAGGCGCTATGGGGTGTTAACCCTACCGTGATGATGATGGTAGCCCCGAGTTCTTAACCATGCGGCGCAGGTTTGACGTGCGCTCGCCTCATCAATGGTTGCGCAAGAAACGCAACTCAGCGCGCAGGTGCTCCACCTCATCGAGTAGATCGAACATGGCTTTGAGCCAGGCCAGGCCGACGCCATGGACGGCCCGTAAGTGTTCGAGCCGGCGAATAGTATGGATTGCCTCTTCCGTGAATTCCATCACCTCATACGGTGACTGAAGGACCGGTCTCACAAGGCCTGCGCGACAATAGATTAGAATAGAACGGCGGGACACGCCCGCGAGATGGGCGGCTGCATCGAGGCTGTAAAGAACGCTTGGCTTCGGCTGAAACAACTCAAGAGCAAGGTGCGATGGAATGACCGGAACAGATTTTTTGCTCATGAGGTTTTCCTCGGGTTGAATGTTGACTTCGCAGCCAACTGTTCCCACAGGACTTTTTCTTCGGGAGCAAGGCGTGCCGGAACCTGGATGGACACAATGGCATACAGGTCACCCCGTGTTCCGTCACCCGTGGGCAAACCCTTCTTTTGCAAACGGAATTGCCGTTCAGCCGTTGTGCCAGCCGGGATTCTCAAGGAGACCGTTCCATCAAGAGTTGGCATGTGGATGGTGGCGCCCATCACCGCTTCCCACGGGGACAGTTCCAAATCGTAATACAAGTCGGCACCACGCACACGGAAGTCGGGGTGTTTGGCAAACTTGACGCGCAAATACAGGTGTCCTGGGTCACCTCCGCCAACACCCTCCTGTCCTTTGCCCGTGAGACGGATGAGTTGCGCTTCACGAACGCCGGGTGGGATTCTCACCTGCAAGGTCTGTAGTGTGGATTGCCTCGTGCGCGGATCGGTGCGCTGCAGCCTGATCGTGCGCGTCGAACCGTGCAAGACTTCGGCAAGCGTTACCAGGATGTCGCCTTCGATGTCTTGACCGTGCTGTGCGACTGCCTCGGCTCCCGTGCCATGCTCCCACGGTCGGCCGAAACCACCAGATGGGCGACCGCGACTGCCGAAGAACTGCTCGAAGAAATCGCTGAAACCCGTGCCCTCAAAATGGAATTCAGAACCTTCTTCCGGACCTCCGCCGAATCCCCCGTATCCGCTGCTTTGCCACGATGCCTGCCGTTCGGGGTGATTCCAGTTTGCGCCCAGTTCATCATACTTCCGCCGTTTATCCGGGTCGCTGAGGACTTCGTGGGCTTCGTTGAGGTCCTTGAACTTTTCTTCGGCAGTGGTTTTGTCTTTGGCTACGTCGGGGTGGTATTTGCCTGCGAGCTTTCGATATGCCTTCTTGATCTCCGCGTCGCTCGCGTCTGGAGCTACGCCGAGAACATTGTAGTAGTTCTTGAATTCGACGGGCATTGCTGGCTCCGGGTGAATGATTCTGATCGCTCACAATGACCACGGACAAGCAGACAACTTTATCCCCACTGTCCACACGGGGCAACTTCGAGGACTATATGATTTTCGCCTCTTGCCACGAGCGAGTCCGCGCCACGGCGACAGTTCCTCAATGAACTCAGGCGGCCTTCTCACACAACCGGATTGGAATCGGCCGTCCCCCGCACCTGACCAACGTCATTTCCAGAAGCTTGCAGGCAGGAAACCCGCCACTGGCACTCGAATCCGGTATATGGATTTGCGGGCCGCGACCCGTCCTCTGACCGTGGAGCACACGTGACAGCATCCAATAACTCGAAGCGCACGATTGGCATCGAGCAACCGCACGCCGCAACGTCTGCAAAACGGAGTCGTTTCAGGCCGACTACCCCGACTCATTTCAGATCGTATGTTCATTGTGTAGCACCCTTGTTGTTCCGCGTTTCGTTCTTATCGCATGCGCATATTACGCCATGCGCAGTCTCTTCTCTATGGGGTGAACACCCCATGGCGCCTGCACGGCCCCGTGAGTATTTATCCACCCTGCAGGAACCAGACCGCTTATTCAGAATGAAGCCGCCATGAGTAACAAAACGCTACAGACGAATTATGGGCCCGGCGCAAAGACATTACGACTTCGGCCTATCTGACCTGGGAGAGAGAAGGGCGTCCTGATGGCCGCGACATGGAGTATTGGATTTAAGCCGAGATGCAATTGCGGACCGCGAGGCTGGCGGAGTTAAGAAGGCAATCCCGAAAAACGAACAACGCAGCAGCGACAGATGACGGGCAATGTTCCACTCGTCAGCATCCTCATGCCACGCACGACAGCACGGCAAAGAAGTGACAGACTGTGCCGATGAGAACGAACAAGTGCCAGATGAAGTGGGCGTAGCGAATCCGTCTCGCGGCAAAGAACGCGATGCCTGCCGTATAAGAAACGCCTCCCGCCAGCAGCCAAAGCAAAGCTGCTTTCGGAACCAAAACCGACAACGGGTGAACTGCCGCCAGCACAAGCCATCCCATGCTTACGTAAAGGCATGTGAAAAACACCGGGTAACGCAGCCCTCCCATCACTTTCAGCACAATACCGCCAATGGCCAGACTCCAGACGATTCCAAACAGAGTCCAGCCCAGCCAGCCCCGAAGGATGCCGAGTGTGAACATCGTGTAGGTCCCGGCGATAAGGAGGAAGATGGCTTGATGATCAAGCACCCGGAACACGCGCTTGGCCCTGTTGATGCGAAGGCCGTGATAGAGGGTTGATACCAGATATAGCAGGGTGACTGTCGCTGCGAAGACGCTGGCCCCGACGAGCATCGCGGTGTCAGCGCGCCGAATCGCGGCCAACAAGAGAAACGGCATCCCAACCAAGGCGGCCACGAAGCCAATGCCGTGGCTCACGCTGTTTGCAATCTCCTCCCCGAGAGATTGCGACCGTTGGGGTATAGGCACGGCGTTCGTCATGCGCAGCTCAGTATTCGCGCCACAGTGACAGCTCCTCAACGAACTCAGGCTGCCTTCTCACTCACCGGAGTTGGGAATCGCTCGCGAATTTTCTCCGCGATCTCATGATCCGTCATCTTGTCGTTGGTCTCCACAGCCAGGACGCGTCCACTAGGTTTGTCGTGTTCAAGACGCTTTCTCAACTCACCCTTGGCCTCGCCAGGACCGAAGATCAGAATTCCATCGGCGTCACGAATCACAGCGATGACCTGGTCATAATAACGCTGAAGATGATACGTGAACTCCCGGTCTCGGCTGTCATCGGCCTGAAGTTGTTGCGCTTCGTGCGAGGCCGTTGAACGCACGCCAGCAACCCGTCCGGGCTGCCTTTCCACATTGGATTGGATGATTTTAGTTTCTTCCTTTTCGCCCGAAATCAGCACAATCACAGCCTTCCGATGGTCAATCCATAAACCTGCTCTTGTTTTCATAAAGTTCTTCCTTTCCCGCCTGCGTCTGTCAGTTCGCCCATGAGTAACTGCTAATGTCAGTCGGCGCAGTCTGTGGCGCCATCCATGAAATTGCGCACCGAACTGCCGCGCAAGAGATTACTTGGCTGTGGCGGCCACCGCCCGCAGCGGGTGAAACGTCAAGGCAGACTCTTCTGCATTGCGACGTAAGGCTTGGCCGCGCTGCGCAGTTCGGCGACAACCGGGACCAATCCTGATTTGCCAAGCTTGATCGCCAGCCCTTGGTCAAAGTTAACCGGGATGGTTTGATTGACCGACACCGTTGTGCTCACCGGGATGTCCATTTTCAAGTTGACCTGAAGCGGCGTGCCAGCCGGCAATTCCATCGATACAGGGGCGTTGACCTTGCCAAATGCGCCCAGTGAGAGGTTAACGACAGTGCTGATGTGTGTGGGCGTGAGCGTTGTTACGGTGGTGTTCTGGTTGAGTAGCAGCGTGAACTTGACGGGCAGATCGAACTTGATCGGCAGTTGTTGGCGAATGATCGTCGCTAGGATCAGCAGCACAAAGACCAGCACCAGATTGACAACGAACGAGAACACTGTGGCAACGTCTTTAAAGCTACTCCAGAATTGTCTGATTCGCTCCATGACAGGCCTCCTCGTGGATTCTGTAGTGCGGGCGTTATATTGGCGCCACCGCCTCAGAATTGCTTCGGACGCGGTCTTCATGGCTTTGAAGCCCGATTCAAGAAGCCAGCTTCTGGTGATTGTTCTCATTGCCCGAACTCTGTAGAGATTGCGCGGTCTATTTTCCGCAGTCGCTTTGTTCTTTAGCTCCACCAGCCTCGTGACCACAATTGTGTCTCGGCTTGGATCCAATACTCCGTGTCTCGGTCATTAGGACGCCCTTCTCTCTCCCAAGTCAGATAGGCCAAATACGCGATATCTTCGCGCTTGGGCTTATGATGGTTTGTCTGCCGGATTCTGTTTCTCATTGCGTCTCCAGTTCCGTTCAGGAAATCACAAAGCGCTGCTGCCCTGAAAACACAACGAAGTGCTCGTTGACGGCGAACCGCACAATTCTGGCCGCCCGCTGACAGCCGCGGGCGCTGTAAATGTCCGCGATGAAACCACCAAGCGTTCGTGTCGTCTTCTTGCGATTATTTTTCATGGCAACACAAGATAGGTGCGAGTGCCTCGTGGACGCTATGGGGTGTTGACCCCAGTGCCGGATTTCAGGAATCCAACGTATTCTTCTGAGTTTCTGTTGCTGCCTGGGAACGCCGGGAATTGAGAAGGGTTGAAATGAAACGCTGGGTTTCAAAGCGCGAGCGGTGCTGCGTCACGTGATCGCAGGTCTTCCGAAGACGGTGTTGGTGGATTGGGGCTTCAACGGTGAACCGGAGACGGGGAAACGCACGGTGATGGTGGTGCCTTTGCCCAACCGGCTCTCGACGCACAGGTTGGCGCCGTGCGCCTGAAAGATGCTGTTGCTGATGCTCGTGCTGAGGCCGGTGCCTTTTCCCGCCTCCTTGGTGGTGAAGAACGGGACGAACACTTGTTTCTTCACGTCATCGCTCATGCCGCAGCCGTCGTCGGCGATCTTCAGGACGACGATCTGTCCCTCACTGGTGGTGCTGAGGGTGATGTTGCCGCCCTCGCGGTGCGTCTTGGCACAGATTTCCAAAATGGCGTCCTTGCTGTTGAGCAGGAAGTTCATGAGTGCCTGCTGGATTTCCTTGGGATTGCCTTTCAGGCGCCGCAGTTCGCCAAATTGGGTGGTGACTTTGATTTTGGCGTTGCTGAGCACGGCGTTACCGATAGTCAGCGTGTCGCGGATCGCGTCGTTGAGGTCGAACGGGAAGAACGAGCCGACGTCGGCGGGCTGCGCAAAGGTGCTGAGCTTGTTGGATATCTCCACGCAACGAGCAACGCTTTGGATGATGAGGTCGAGGCCCTCCTCCAGACCGACGTCGTGTTGTTCCCGGTGCGCTATCATCATCCGCTCGGCGCGGAGTTTGACGGGGTTGAGGGCGTTCTTGATTTCATGGGCGACGCCGGCGGCGACCACACCAAGAAGGGACTGGCGCTGGAAGGCGAACAGTTGTTTGTCCTTGCCATCCGACGCGATGAATGCGTCGCCTTTTTCCTCGTTGGTTTGCTGGATGACGCCGGGGGGTCGCTGGGGCAACGGCTGCTTTGGCGACGAACTTGATTGTGGAGTCTTCACAAGAAGAAGTGGAGGCAAGCTCGGCTAAGGGCGTCTCGAATGCGGCGTGCGCTCGCCGCTCTTCCTGCCCCAGCCGCCGCTCCGTGGCGGGGCTGGGGAAGGAACAATGCAGCGGGGCTGATTACCAGCCGCCACCGTAGTTATTGTAGTTCTGGTAGTTGGAGTAGTTGTTGTAGGACGCAGCAGCGGCGCCCAAGGCCAAACCCGTGCCGAATCCCCACCACCCCCAGCCTCCACCGCCGTGATGGCCACCATGCCCGCCGCGTCCGCCATGCCCGGCATAGCCTTGCACTTGGCCCTGCGGGCCGGCACCCGCCTGCATGACGTGGGGAGGTCCACTACCGCCGACGTAAATGACCACGGTGGACGCCTCCAATCTCATCGGTCCACCGGCCGGTGCGCCGGGGGCGCAACACGGTTGTTGGTGCTGCGGTTGTTGCGCGGCCCCCGCTGTGCGCAGGGTTTCTTCCACTTTGTCGGCCGGCACCAGGAACTTTTCGGCTTCCTCGTCCGGCACTTGGTAGAACTGTCCGTTGTTGCTTTGCAGAATTGCCATAACTGTTTCCTTTTCTTATCTGTTGATCGAACAACCGCCGTGAATCATATGAAAGCTTCGTGCAGCCGTGGCGGATCCGACTGCCGGAGCGATTCCTTCCCGGCAGCGCGCCGGGAAGGAATCAGCGATGCGGTCCTGTGTTACCAGCCGTGGTAGTTCGCGTAGTTCTGGTAGTTGGAGTAGTTGTTGTAGGAGGCCGCTGCGGCGCCCAAGGCCAAACCCGCGCCAAATCCCCACCAGCCTCCGCCGCCGTGATGGCCGCCGTGTCCGCCATGCCTGCCATAAGCTTGCACTTGGCCCGATGGTCCGGCCCCTGCCGGGGCTTGGAGACCGGTTTCTTTCAGTGTTTCGGCGACCTTGTCCGCTGGGATCAGGTATTTCGCCGCGTCCTCGTCCGGCATGTTATAGAGCCGGCCGTCTATGCTTTTCATTACTGGCATGTGCGTTTTTCCTTTCGAGTTGGGCCGGTGTTTTACCAGCCGCAATAGTTGCTATTGCTGAAATAGTTGAAGTAGCCACCCCACTTGGGAGAACGGTAATGGTCTTGACGGCTCCGAGCATGCTTCCTTCCAAACCCAGGCAATCGCTTGAATCACTCAGCCAAATCTGTAGTGCGCCGAGCAACACAAGAACGAGCAGAATCAATAGAATGGCTCCTAACATAATGGTCCTTTCAATTTGGGATAGATGTTCTCTTATTCATACTGTGAGCGTAAGCCGGAGAGCGGGAGGGTGCTATGGGGTATTGACCCCACTGCTGCATTTCATGAAACGGCGTTGTTTTCAGCGGCAGCCTTTATCTGCTGGCAGTGACGGGTGTCCAGCGGCTTGGAACGATCACCGCCAAAGGTGGGATCGGGTTGCTGGCCGGCTGGCGTGCGCTGGCGCGTAGGTTGGAATCGCTGCCTAGCCCGTGCTTCGCCTCGCGGCGTGCCTTTACGTCGTCGGCATCGGCCGGCAGTATTTTAAGGACCGCCTGCCATTCCTTCTCTGCCAGGCTGCGTTTGCCGAGAGCCACGTAAACCTTCGCCAGTTCCTGGTGGTGCAGAATCCGCTGCGGTGCGATCTCCGCCGCCTTTTTCAAATACTTCGCCGCCTCTTCGTAAGAAGCGTCCGGCAGTCCGCCGTAAACCAGCTTTGTGAAGAACTTGAGCAGGAAGTTCAGCCCGGAGATGCCCGCGTGCCAACGGCCGATCACATGCCATGCATATTCGTCCGTGGGATCGAGCGCGAGGGATTTGAGGGTCTCGTCGCGGATGAACTTCGAATACTCAATCTTAACCCGGTTGCTTGTGTAATCGGTCATCCTGCCATAAGCGATGGCAAGGCAAAGGTGCGCTTTCGCGTGATCGGGGGCAAGTTCGACCGCGCGTTTGGCGTCGGCGAACGCGGTTTCGGCAAGAAACCGGGCCTCGGATGGCGACTTGGCGTCCGCTATCAACTCACCGCACTGCTTCGAGGTGCGAACCAGCACATCCGGGTTGTCAGGCTCAAGCTTGCCGGCCTTCTGAAATGTCTCAAGCGCCGCCCGGAGCTGATGGTTGGCCACTTGGGCGTCGCCCTGCTGGATGAGCACCCCGACTGTTTCGCTCTCCGCGCAAAACGCGGCGCGGAGCGTCAAAGCCATGAAGAGAATGGTGATCGAAACTTTCATTGGCGGGGAGAACGGTTCTTTGCCTCAACTGGTAACTCTCTGGCCGTTTCCACTGATCAGCTACAAGCTGGTAATGCCCAACAGACTGGCGACACTCCAAAACATATTAACCACCAATCGCCAGCCTCGATCTTCGCAATTGGGCTGATGCTGATTTGTCCGCGGTATTCTGTTTTTCATAGCGTCTCCAGCTCTGTTTATGAAATTACAAAGCGCTGTTGTCCTGGAAACACAACGAAGTGTTCGTTGATGGCGAACCGCACAATTCGGGCAGCCCGCCGTTTTCCGCGGGTGCTGTAGATGTCCGCGATGAAACCACCAAACGTTAGTGTCGTCTTCTTGCGATTGTTTTTCATGTCCACGCAACATAGGCGCGAGTGCCTCGTGGACGCTATGGGGTGTTGACCCTACTGTGGGATCTGATGATCATCGCAGCAAACAGCAACAGACCGCATTAATACAACTCTTGCCGAATACACGTTAGTTTCCGACGGCTTGACGTGGAAAAAAGTTTCCCCCTCCCGAGGAGTAGGGAAGGGGAAACCAAGCGACCGTATCTGCCTACTAACAAAAGCGCTAAAGATGGTGGGAGCTTACTCACGGGCCCGTGCGGGCGCTATGGAGTGTTTACCCCATAAGTAAACCCCCTACGGCGTGCCAATCTTGGGTTTGATCGAAGAACGCTAACACTTACAATCCCCCGTGTTTGTGAATTGACCACCTCTGACGCAGCCATGTGAAACCGGCAATTCCAACGCAGATGATCGCGAAAACAGGAATATCGTGCCATCTTGGCGGCACATTGGAAACGAAAAGCAATCCCGACAGGATCAGGAGCGACGAAAGCACAATCGCGTGAGCCATCCGGTTGGTAATATGGTTTAATGTCTGACGCAACGGCTCATAACCTTGAGGATTAATCTTGTGCTCGATAGGGATGCTGTATTTGCCACTCCTTACTTTCTGATACAGCTCCTGAAGGTCAAATGGCAGGGTCTTGAGCACATCAACAGTCACCTCAAGCGCAGCAGAAGCATTGTGCAACAAATCATGGAAGCTCCACTTCTTTTCCAGCACTTCGGTGGCGTATGGCTTGCCGATGTTGATGAAATTCAGGTCGGGACTTAACACCACACCAATTGCTTCAACCTGGCTCAAAGCTTTGATGCCGAGATAAAAATCTGCTTTCATCCGCAGCTTGTGCTTCATGAGCACTTCAAGCAAACGATTGAGGATAAAGCCGATTCGAAGATCTTTGAGTGGCCCGCTAACGTGCTCCTCTGTGAACGCCTCCACATCAGCTTCCAGTTTCTCCATGTTTTCCACGAAGTGCTCGTCTGACATCCCAAGAAGAGATCGCGTGACCTGCCGATTATCCTTTTCGTTCAATCCCATAATCATTGAGGCTATCTTCTCGCGAAACGATGGCGCGAGCTTGCCCATCATTCCGTAATCATAAAGCGCAATGATCTCTCCCTTCAGCACCGTCATGTTGCCAGGATGCGGATCGGCGTGAAAATATCCGAACTGAAACATCTGCTGATAGATGAGCTTTGCCAGCCGGTCAGCAAGCTTTACTGGATCAATCTGATGTTTGCGCAGGGCACTGGGATCGTCGATCGCGTAACCGCTGATATATTCCATGGTCAGCACTTTTTCCGTCGAAAGCTCACGATAAACGGCCGGCACCCGTATGGTTCGGTTGTTATGGAATTGATTGGCGAAGCGTTCCATGTTGCGTGCCTCGCGCGTGAAATCTTGTTCGTCATAGATTGTCTTCGAAAACTCCTCCACGACGCCAACTGGATTAAGCGCAGCGATTGCTTCGACATGTTTTTCAAGGAAACGAGCTACGTCCGCAAGGATGGCCAAATCCTGGTTAATAACCTCAGCAATGTCAGGTCGTTGCACCTTGATGGCGAGCACGGCCCCTCCGCGGGCCACGGCTCGATGCACTTGGGACAAAGAAGCTGAAGCGATGGGCGTCTCATCAAACTCCCTGAACAGTTCGTCGATGGGACGCCCCAACTGCTCTTCAATGATTCTGACCGCTTCTTTCCCCGGAAACGGTGGCACTTTGGCTTGAAGTTTGTGCAACTCAAGGAAAAGCGCTTCATCCACCAAATCACGACGACTGCTCAGAACCTGCCCGAATTTGACAAATGTCGGCCCCAACTCCTCCAACGCCAGGCGAAAGCGTTCAGCAGCCGATTTGTTCTGTATCACATCTTCGGCTTGGAGAACTTCATCGTTCTTAATCTTGAGTGAGCTTTGCAGGCTGACGAGCTTCAGCATCTCGCCGAATCCATACTTGTGCAACACACCGAGAATCTCCCTATACCGAGGCAGCCTGGAATAGACTTCGACTGCTGCACTGATGCGTTCAATAATCATAGGCAGCCTAGCGTGCGGTAGCCACAGGTCCTGGAGGCAAAACACCACCGGTCACTGGCTGGATCGGCGCATCGGCAACCGGCCCCAATTCTGCCTTGATGGCCTTGATCAACGCCTGTAGGCCGGTTTCATAGGATGTGAACAGATCAACAAACGCGTGTTTGACAATAAGCTTCGGAACCTTGCAATCGGTTAGCCTGAGCAGCAAGAGGCGCGTCCCTCTTTTTGCCACCTCGTCCAAAAGAACTTGGTTCAATTCCGTTTTTGCCCACGCTGATTCCACAGCATCCTGACTTAATCCGATTAGAAACCAGTCCGATTCAACGAGTCCTTGGGCTAGCTTTTCGGCAACGGATGTCGCCGCACAAACTCGCTGTTCATGAAGCCATACGGAAACGCCTGCGGTCGTAAGATCGGTTGCGAGCCGGCGAATAATGGGATTGTCTTTCGAGTTGTGTGACAGGAAGACGACACGTTTGTTGGGATGCTTTCTATTCCGCTCTGCTTTTGTCTTCGCGGCTTCCTCGTAGAGATCCTCCAAAACAAGTTTTGGCTCAAGAGCCTTGAGGTTTTTGGCCCACTTCAGGAGAGGTGCGAGTTGTTCAGGATCAAAGTGTTCGATCCTTTGAACCGTGGCCGCCTTCCGGAGAGCCGCGTCGAGTGTTTCTTCCATGCATAGGAATTGGCGCACATTGGTGAGCAGTGGCATGCGAACAAGGGACTCCCGAATCACTGCCCGCTGCTGAGCGATGGAACCTTTAAACGGATAGGGCGGCACCAAGGAATAAAGCTCGCCATCGAATGAATCGAGCAGTCCCAGAACAATGCCGTTCTTCAGAAGTTGGCGAGTTGTTTTCGAATCAAGCTCGGTAAATTGTGAGATCTGCTTTAGATCAGGACAATTGAGCCATGCTACCGCGCTGAGCACGGATAAAAGACCGCCAATGTCCACAGCTTCAAACCTCAACGAGCATTCTATGGTTTTGTTTTGCATAGAGTCACATTTCACTTATCAAGTTGTTCGTTCGCCGGCAGAACCACTCGTCTGAGGCGCGGTCGAGTGATCAGATCAACCGATTCACAGTCCAAATTATGCTTTCGGGAGTTGGCTGGCGGTTCATCTTCATGGTTTTCATCAATGACGAGAATCGTAGGATGCGAGTGTCGGAGGCCGGCTATTGGCTGTTTCGCGGTTCGGCACAAAGTCAGACCGAATAACGAAAAACGCGGCAAGGTGGAGTGTTCCGATCACTAGAATGGTTGTCACAAATAACAACACCAAACCGTGTTCACCAAGCACGAACGGCCGCAAGCATTCCTGCAGCACAAGGCGATCGTTCACGAACAAAGCCCGCCTCCGGGTTCCGTTCATGCCTGTGTTTTCTCTCATCATCGTCTCCATTTTGAATAAGCGGTTTGGTTCTTGCAGAGTGGGAGAATACTCACGGGGGCGTGTGGGCGCTATGGGGTGTTTACCCCATCTGGGACTTCAGGGATCCAATCCCGGCCAAGCCACACCGGGGAGGCGGCGGGTTCAGTAACTAGACGATCGTCAACTGGACACTGTTCTCGATGATGCCTTCGGAAATGGCGTAGCGAGTGAGACCGGCGACATCGTGGATGTTCAGTTTCTGCATAAGACTCTGCCGGTGCTTCTCGACGGTCTTGATGCTGATGCCCAGTTCGCCTGCCACTTGTTTGTTGGGTTCGCCTTCGGCAATGAGCTGAAGCACTTCCATCTCGCGCGAACTCAGGCGGGCCACTCGCTTTCGGAGTGGTCGCCCTCCGACCGGCGTTTTCTGGTTGTGGAGGCGCTTCGCGATGGAGGGACTGAAGAAGATGTTTCCCTTTTGGACTTCCCGAATTGCCTGAGACAGAACGTGGGAGGAGGATTGTTTGAGCAGAAATCCCGCCGCTCCTATCGCGGTCGCTTGCTCGACGTAGGCGTCATCACTGTGCGCCGAAAGAATGAGCACCTTGGTGGCAGGAAATCCCTTGCGAATTTGCCGAGTGGCTTCCAGACCATTGAGCAGCGGCATCGCGATGTCCATCACGACCACGTCGGGGTGCAGTGTCTTTGTCAGGGCCACCGCTTGGCGGCCGGTGGCCGCTTCGCCAACCACCTCGATGTCGCGCTCGGCCAGCAACAAATTCCGCAGGCCCTCGCGGACAATCTCGTGGTCTTCCGCCAGCAGAACAGTAATTCGTTTCATAAGTCAGCTCAGTCAGCCGCCGTGGCATTGGGCGGCAGGGGAATGAGCGCCTCGATTTCCGTGCCGGCACGGCGAACGGATTTGATTTTGAGGGTGCCACCCACATAGTTTGCTCGCTCGCGCATGCCCAGCAGACCAAGGCCGCTCTTTCCTTTTCGTCCGGCCGGGTGATGATCCGGGTCGAAACCGATCCCGTCATCATGGACCGCCAACTGAACGAAAGCGCCCCGCAGCCTCAGGCACACGGTAACGTGGCGGGCACGTGCGTGTTTCTCCACGTTTTTCAAAGCTTCCTGGAGAATGCGGTAGAGCGCCAACTCGGTGCCGGCAGGCAACGGCGCGGGCAACTGCACGCAGGCCAGCTTGACGGCCACGCCCGTCCGATCCGCGAACTCCGTGCTGGCGTCGCGCAGGACGGCGACCAGACCCAGCGCCTCCAATACGCTGGGCCGCAGATTCCGCGAGATGCGCTCCACTTCTTCGGCCGCCTGGCCAAGCAACTCGCGGAGTTTCGCCGCCTCTTTCTTCGCTGGGCCGTCGCGCGCCGAAAGTTTGTCTGCCAGCGCTTGGCTGCGAAAAAGGATGGCGCAGAGAAGCTGGGTAATATTGTCGTGCAATTCGAGGGCCACGCGCCCGCGCTCGGTTTCCTGCAGTTGCACCACGCGGTGCGTCAAGGCCCGCAACATTTCCTCGTTGCGCCGGGCCTCCGTCATGTCTGCCAGCACCATGCCGATGGTCGCGCCGTTGAAACCATTCTTTGTCAGTGGACGAATGGAGATTTGCACCGGCGTATGCGAACCGTCGCCGGCATTGAGCAGCACTTGGATTTTAGAGCCGGATTTGTCGGCCCGTTTCAGGAGCAACCGGAGCGCGGCCCGGTCTTCGGCGGAAAGAAAGCGGCGAAAGGAACTGCCCATCACCTGCTCCAGCGGGCATTTGACCATTCGGGCGAAACACTGGTTGGAATAGAGGATCGTTTTGTCAGCCGTCAGCGTCAACGCACCTTCATTCATGGATTCGATGAGCACGCGGTAGGCGTGTTCGGTCCCCTGCAGAGTGAACACTTGTGGGCCTTGCTTGCCCGCGATCACCACCGCATCCACTTCTCCGCTGCGGATGGCGCGCAGCGTTTCATCGGCTTCGGCCAGGCGGGCGCGGAGCTTGGCGAGTTCGCGAGACGGCGCGGAGCGGGAGGTTCTCTTGTGGTGAGTAGTTTTCAAACTGCTATTCTACCTTTTGCGATCAAGTCCAACTCGGCGAACAGGCCGGTGGTGTTTGCCAGGTTGCCGATGAACCGGCGCACCGGCCGTGGAAATTCTTTGATGAGCGTTGGGGTCGCGACGATCTGGTTGTCGCGCGCCATTTTGGGCTGTTGACAGATGTCAATCACTTCCAGTCTGCAGTTGTCTTTCAGTTCGGCTGCGCACAGTTGACGGACGCGCAGGACGGCTTGGCGCGATCTGGCAGTGGCCCCCGCCACGAACAGTCGCAGGACGTATTTGCCCGTGGGCCGGGCGGCCATGGACTTCTCAAAGGCCTGCGTCGCGTGGCTGGTTTTGTTTGTTTTCACGGGCGTTCGTCCCGGTTAACCGGCGGAGCGCAAATCCAAGCCGACGAGCACGTGTTCGATGTTGGAGAGGTTGCCAATGATGGTTCGCACGGGTTTCGGCAACTTGCGCACCACCGTGGGAATGGCCAGGATTTGGTCGCCTTTGGCCAGGTGGGGCTGCTTCACCAAATCAATCACCGTGATGCGATAGCAACCTTTGAGTTGGCTTTCGCAAATCTTCTTTAGGTTCGAGAACGCCGTCAGCGATTTGGGCGTCGAGTCGGTCACGTAAAGGCGCAGTTGCCAGAGTTTGTCGGGCCGGCGCTTGGAGCCGGAGGCGCGTCGTTTCACCGTTTTGGTTTTCATCAAATTTTCCTCCCCGGTTTGGGTTTGCTCTGCGTGCTGGCCGCCACCTTGATATCCGCCTGGCGCAAGATGCCTGAGGCTGTCCGCTCGGTGCCCAGCACGAAAGTTCGCGTGCCGACCTGTTCGGCAATGCGCCGTAATTCCGCGGCTTCGGTTTCGTAATCGGAGCGCAGCCCACGGATTTTCTGTTCGAGCGCCGCGCGTTTGCGCTCCACTTCGCGCTTGAGCGTGGCGGCTTCCTGCTGGTTGGCCAGCACGACGGCTTTTTCGAGAGCCCCTTGTGCCACGCGGGCGGAGCCGGTCAACACGCCGCTGGCACCGATGTAGGCGTCCACAAGGTCAATGCCCCGGTCCGAAATCAGGAACTCGCGGATTTGGTTCGAGTGCGCCATGCCGCGCGCTTTGAGCACGTAAAGCACGCGATTGCGTTCGCCGTTGCCTTCGACGTCCTGCAACAACAACCAGGAGTCCATGAGCGAGGACATGGCGGCTTCACTTTGTTGCAGCGCGTGGCCGCTCTGCGTCAGACTGGTGAAGAGTGTGGTGACTTGCCCTGCCTTCAAATAATCCACCAGCCGCGTTATCATCCCCCGGCATTCGGAGGATGTGCCTGCGTCCATCAGGCTGGTAACGGGGTCTATGATGACGACATGGGGTTGAAACTCGGCAATCTCCTTGAACATCGTGGCCAGGTGCATTTCCAAGCCGTAGAGCGAGGGCCGCGCCGCGTGAAACCGCAGCAGGCCGCGCTTGACCAACGGCTCCAGGCGCAACCCAATGGAATGCATGTTGCGGACGATCTGGTTGGGCGATTCCTCGAATGAGAAGAAAAGGGTGCGCTCCCCGCGCCGGCAGGCGGCTTGGGCAAAGTTGGCGGCGACGATGGTCTTGCCGGTGCCAGGCGTGCCCGTGAGCAGAATGCTGCTGCCGCGAAAAAACCCACGCCCGCCCAGCATCGCGTCGAGCCGTGGGATACCGGTGGCAATCCGCTCGCCTGAGATCTTGTGATTCAGCCCCAGCGATGTGATGGGCAGCACGCTGATGCCGTCGTCGCCGATAAGAAATGGAAATTCGTTGGTGCCGTGAAGCGTGCCGCGATATTTCACCACGCGCAGATTCCGCGTGGCAATCTGATCAACGACCCGATGGTCGAGCAGGATGACGCAGTCGGACACGTATTCCTCCAGCCCGTGGCGCGTCAGTTGTTGGCGCCCGCGCTCGGCCGTGATGACGGCGGTCACACCCTTGTCCTTGAGCCAGCGGAAGAGCCGGCGCAACTCGGCGCGCAGGATGGCCTCGTTGGGCAGGCTGGCGAACAGCGCTTCCAGCGAATCCAGCACCACGCGCTTGGCGCCGATGGAATCAATCGCGTGATTCAGCCGGACGAACAATCCTTCCAAATCATACTCGCCGCTCTCCTGGATTTCACTACGCTCGATGTGGACGTAGTCGAGCATGAGTTTTTTGCGCCGAATCAAGCCCGCCAGGTCAAATCCGAGCGACGCGACGTTGGCCTTTAACTCCTTTTCCGTCTCCTCGAAGGCCATGAACACGCCCGGCTCGCCGAACTGCACCGCGCCGCGCACGAGGAATTCCGCGGCTAACAGCGTCTTGCCGCACCCCGCGCCGCCGCAGACGAGTGTGGGCCGCCCCAGCGGCAACCCGCCGCCGGTAATTTCGTCGAGACCCTGGATGCCCGTGGGGCACTTGGGCAAACTGGTTGCCGAGGGGGTGGATTTGGGACTGGTTGTTTTCATTTAAGAGCGTCCTTTCATTGATCCCCGCCCGCGAGGACCGTTGCCGAGCGGAATCTGCGCCTGGATGGTGGTGCCGTGGCCCGGGGTGGATTTCACCATGAACTTGCCGCCGATCATCTCCACCCGCTCTCTCATGCCGAGCAGCCCCAGGCGTTTGTTCTTCCTGGCGTGCAACACCCGTTCCACGTCGAAGGATTTGCCGTTGTCTTTGATTTTCATGCCAACGTCATTCGGGAGTTTCCGAAGGCTCATTTCCACCCGGCTGGCTTGCGCATGGCGGGCGACGTTGGTCATCGCTTCCTGGGTGATGCGAAAGAGCACCGTGCGTTTTGTGATGTCTAATTTTTCCACCCCAGCAAACGCCGTCAAACTCACGCGGATGCCCGTATTTTTCGTAAAGGTTTTCATGAACGAATGCAGGGCGGGAATCAGCCCCAGGTCGTCCAACACCGCCGGGCGCAATTCGCGGGCGAACCGATGCACGATGTCCACCGACTGTTCCACCAGCCGTTGCGTGCGCGAGATGTTTCGGTTGAGGCCCTTGGTATTGACCGCGGCCCCCGTTTTCAAGGTCGCCAACTGGACATTGATGCCCGTCAGGACCTGGGCGATGACATCATGCAGCTCGCGGCTGATCTTCTTTCGCTCTTCCTCCTGCGTCGAAAGAATCTCGTGCGTCAGATGCCGCAATTGTTCCTGTAGGAGCTGCGACTGTTCTAATAGCTGTCTGAAACGCTGTTTGCTTTGCCGGAGGGTCTTCTCCACGGTTTCACGTTGGGCGATTTCCTTTTTTAACTCCCGGTTGGAAGTGGCCAGCTCCACGGTCCGCTGGTTCAGCGTCCGATTTGCCTGCCTCAAGCGGGCGTTGGCTTCCAGCGCTAAGCGGTGTGTTTCCTCCAGCGGGACAGTGGCCTCGGCAAAAAACGTCCCTGCCCGCTTGAACATCCGATCCATGACGTCAGGTGAACAACGCAGCAGCACTTGGGTAATCAATGCCTGCTCGTGAATCAGGGCCATGTCCAGCGTCTCCAGTCCCAAAACCACTGCCTGACGTCCCAGTCTCGTCGCCGGCTGCAAACTCGCCGTCGGAGCTTGCTTGAGATAGCGGCGCAAGGCTGTCTGATAGCGCCGCGACAGTCCGCTGGATTTACGATTCATGATGGAAGCCGAATTCACACGCGAACCGGTTGATTGTTGTGATGGATTGTCTCACCAGCCGTTGCGTGCCGGCAATTTCTTTCTTCAGGCCCTGCGGGTTGGCCTTGACCGCCTTTTTCAACGCCAAGGTCGTCAAGGCCCGCACGTGGATATTATCCAAGTCCAGCGTCTCCAAGCCAAGGGCCACCGCCTGGCGTCCCAGCCGGATGGCAGGCTGCAAGCTGGTCTTGGAGCTTGGCTTCAAATGTTTGCACAACGCCGCTGGATACGGCTTTGACAACTTACTCAATTTTATTTTCATCGAATTCTGAGACTCGTGTCTTGCCGTTCACTCGCTCAAGGCTGTTGTATCCCGCCATCGCGGGCCACAAGTTTGCCCTCGGCAAGCCGCGCCTAAACAACGTCACTCTCTACCGCTTGCTTCCATCCGTCTATGGGGTGAACACCCCATAGCAGCCGCAAGGCTTCACTGCCTATCATGCTGCCATGAGAAGAAGACGGCTCGTTACAAATATGATGCGGACAGAGCCGGTCGCGGGCCTCAACCTAATTTGACCGTTCGTTTCCTTCCAAGTGGTTTTCGACCGATGACAGCGCGTCAGCAAATGCCAGAGGCCGGCACGGAACTCAAAACCGCCACGGCCAAACTAGAAGCCGGGCAATCAGGCAGCGAGTGCTTGGTGAAAGTCGGAGGCGATTGGCGACTGAGCGAGCCACTTCTTTCATGGACTGGCGTGCTGGGCGAGAAAACCGCGACGAGCGTGCGGGTCGTGCCGGAAGATTTGGGAAAGTGGGACACTTCGCTGGTGCTGTTCCTGGTGCATGGCCGGGCGTGGTGCGCGAAGAAGAAGATTGATCTTCAGGTCGAAGCGTTGCCCGCGAATTTGCAGACGTTGCTTCAGCAAGTCGTGGCAGTTGGCGCAGCCAAGCCCGCGACCAAAGCGCAGGCAGGACCAGCCGGGACATGGGCCGGGAGGGCGGCGACACAGATGATGGACGCGGTGAAGAAGAATCTTTCGTTCGTGGGGGAATGCACGCTCAGTCTCATCCGTGCCGTGCGACAGCCGCGCAGCTTTCGTTGGATGGATTGTTTTTTCGAGATGCAGCAGTGCTGGGCGCTGTCGCTGCCGATTGTGAGTCTGGTCAGCTTCCTGGTGGGTGTGATTATGGCCTTTCAGTCGGCGCTCCAGTTGCGGCAATTCGGGGCAAGTATTTTTGTGGCCGACTTGGTCGGGCTGGCCGTGGTGCGGGAGATGGGGCCGATGATGGCGGCAGTAGTGGTGGCCGGCCGAACAGGGGCGGCGTTCGCGGCCCAACTCGGCAACATGAAAGTGAGCGAGGAAGTTGACGCTCTGGAGACGCTGGGCATTTCGCCGGTGGACTTCTTGGCGCTGCCCCGGCTGATCGCGGTGGGCGTGATGATGCCGGTCATCGCGGTTTATGCCAATATCCTTGGCATCTTGGGCGGCCTGTTTGTGGGGGCGACGATGCTGGATATTCCTGCGGCGGCCTACTGGATCGAAACGCAGGATCGCGTGGGTCTCTCGGATGTAACCAGCGGGTTGATCAAGAGCGTCTTCTTTGGCCTGGCCGTCGGTTTCGCCGGGTGCCTGCGTGGGCTGCAATGCGAACGGAGCGCCGCCGGCGTCGGGACGGCGACGTCCTCGTCCGTCGTGACGGGCATTTTGCTGATTATCGTGGCTGACGCCCTGTTCGCGGTGATTTTCAACGTGCTGGGAATCTGACCACCCATGAAACACGACACCCCAGCGACCGTGATCGAAGTCAAGAACCTGACCTGTGGCTACGGTGAGACCGTCGTCCTGCAAAAGGCGTCATTTTCGGTCCGCGCCCAAGAACTATTCTTCGTGATCGGTGGCAGCGGCTGCGGCAAGAGCACCCTCCTTCGTTGCATGATTGGATTGCTGAAACCGACGCAGGGAGACGTCGCCTATTTCGGAAAGAGCTTCACCCAGTGTGAGACGCTGGACCGACGGGACATTTTGAAATCGTTCGGCGTGCTCTACCAAAACAACGCGTTGTGGAGTTCCATGACCCTGTCCGAAAATGTGTCCCTGCCACTGGAAGAATACACGTCGCTGACGAGGCGGGACCGCGAGGAAATCGTCGCGCTCAAGCTGACGCAGGTAGGTTTGTCCGGGTCGGGGAATCTGTTTCCGTCGGAGTTGAGCGGCGGCATGAAAAAGCGGGCAGCCTTGGCCCGGGCGCTGGCGTTGGACCCGGCCATCGTGTTCTTCGATGAGCCTTCGACGGGCCTGGACCCGATCACGTCGCGGGCGATGGACCAGTTGATCCTGCAAGTGCGCGAAACCTTGGGGACGACGATGGTCATCGTGTCCCATCAACTCTCCAGCATTTTTCGCCTCGCCGACCACGCCATTTTTCTGGACCGCGAGGTCAAGGGAATCATTGCCGAAGGTGCCCCCGCCGAACTGGCCGCCACCAGCACCGACCCACGCGTGCGAGAATTTCTGAAGGACGAAGATTCCCCAAAGCAAACGCATCCCGCCGCCGCCAAGCAGCCTTAACTTGTTTCCTGCATGAAAACCAAACTCAACCCCGCCTTGGTCGGCATGTTCGTGCTCGGCGCCTTTGCGCTGATCGTCGTGGCGCTCCTTTCGTTACGGTCCGCCCACTTGTTCTCCAAGCCGGGACGTTTCGTGGCTTACTTTGACGAGTCAGTGCAAGGATTGGACCTGGGCAGCGCGGTCAAATTGCGCGGAGTCCGGGTGGGCCGGGTCATGTCCATCCGTGTCCGTTACGACGCAAAAACCTGGCCGGCGCCGGTGGCCGTCGTCGGTGAGTTGGACAACAATGCCATTACCGACGGCGCGGGCAAAACGATCAAACTCACCGACCGTGCTACTTTGCAGCGGCTGGTCGAAGAAGGCTTGCGCGCCAAGTTGGAGCTGGTGGGCATCACCGGCCTGCAGTTCGTGCAGTTGGATTTTCTCGATCCCCGGAAATCCCCTGCACCGCCGGCCAGCCGCGATGCCGAATACCCCGTGGTGCCGACAGTGGCATCGCAGATTTTCGAGCTGATGGCGAACCTCTCCAAGATCATTAGTGATTTGAAGACGGCGAATTTCGCGGATATTTCCCGCGAACTAAAGTCTCTGCTGGTTACCGTGAACCACAAAGCCGCAGAACTTGATCTGAAGAAGATGGTGACCCAAGTCTCGGCGGCAGCGGAATCCATCGCAGCCTTGGCGGGTTCCGGCGAAGCCAAGGCGGCGTTCGCAAACTTGAACAAGACTGCGACCGACGTGCAGGCGTTGGTGGCCAAGCTCGACACCCAAGTGGAGCCGGTGCGGACAGAACTGGTGCAGACATTGCGTTCTTTCCACGACGCGGCGGAGAGCGTCCACAAACTTCTCGGCCCACGAAGCGGCTTGGGCGAGGAAGCGGTCAGAACGCTTCAGCAGGTCAGGGATGCGGCCGAGTCGCTGCAACGGTTGGCCGATTTTCTGGAACGAAACCCCAGCGCGTTAATCACGGGGAAAAAGCGCCCCGACAAGGAACCGTAAAATGCAACCATCTCGACCAACCAAGCTCCTGGCCTTTGGAATTCCGCGAATGTTCTTTATCGCGGCGAGCCGCTCGTTCGTTCTGTTGTTTTCCGCATTCGCTTCCTGCGCTCTGAGCGGTTGTGCTGTATTGCAACCTCAAGCCGATCCATCACGATTCTATGTGCTGACCGTTCCGAGCGCCACGCCCGAACGAGCCGCTGAAGGTGAGTCCAAGCGTTGGAAGCTGGGTTTGAGGCCCGTGGAAGTGCCGGCCTACTTGCGGAGCAAGGCGATGGCGGTCCGAACGGGCGCAAATGAAATTCATTTTGAGGATTTTGACCGTTGGGCGGAGCCGCTCGACCAGGGAATCGGGCGCGTGATGAAAGAAACTCTCAGTTCCGCCCGAAACGTGGAGAAGGTTGCGTTGAATTCGCACGGAGACGACACGCTGGATTATGAAATGACGATCCGGATTTTGGCTTGCGAGGGGGTGCGGGTTGAAAACGGAAACAGCTCGATTCGTTTTGCCGTGACGTGGGAAGCGCGGTCGACCGGGAAAAACTCAACGGAGACCAAACGCGGCGTGTTCACCGCGGACCCGGTGGCTTGGGACGGGAAAGATTATGGACAGTTGGCCGAGCGACTTAGTGAGGCCATAGCCGGTGCGAGCAAAGCGCTCGCGGCGGGCTTGCTGGTAGAAGCTAGCCCCCCGGCAAACCAACCGCGGAAAAAGCCAAACCATAAGACACACGAGTGACACACCCCACACAAGAGAAAGGAAGAGCTATGAATACCCAACAAGTATGTGCGCCTATGTTTAGGCCGATCAATCAGAGCGAGTTTGCATCAGCCTTGGGCACGCTGGAACAAATTCGCGGCACAATGGCAATGCGGGAACGTTTGCTGGAACAAGGCAAGCTGAGGCATGAACTCGTGCTTCCCGGCGTCATGTGGAAGATCATCAAACTCTACAATTACGTCCTCAATCCCAGTTACGATATTGTCAACACTTGGAGGTTTCATGCTTATCCATTTTCGGGGCAATACCTTGGGAAGATGTTGAGCTGTCATTGGGCACCCATTCCGGAGAATCTGAACGAAGAGTATCAGAAGCTAACGTCACGACTGCCCAAGGAAATGGTCGCTCAGCCTCCTCGTATGCTCGGCGAAATCGGTTGGGAAATAGACGGCGGCTTGGTCAATGAAGATGTCCTTCTCTATCAGAAACAAATCACGGGTCTGTATCTCTCCGGGGCAATAGATTACTTGCGTTCGAAAGGCTCGATTCGGATCTTGGAAATTGGTTCCGGTTATGGCGGTCTGGCCTATTCGCTTTGGAGGATACTGAAGCCTTCTCTTTACTGTCTGGTTGATTTGCCTGAATCTCTTGCCTATTCCTCCGTATATCTGACGTTGACCAGTGGTTTGGGTGGTGCCGGTGGTGTTGTCTATGGTGGAGACACAGCGGCCTTGAGCAAGCCGCCGGACAGAGGATTCGTCTTTATGCCGAACTACCTGGTGGACGACCTCTGCAAGGCCGGCAAATTTGATCTCGTCATAAACGCAGGATCCTTCGCGGAAATGAACGAGGAACAAGTTTCCCACTACGCGCGAGTCATAAATGATGTGCTTGCCGATGATGGCATCGTGTATGAAGGAAACGCCGAAACGTTTGTTCCTGTCATCAGCATCTTAAGCAAGACGTTCAAGTATCTGAGCTTCCATAAAGGCGATCGGAATCTGAGATTGTGGGCAAGGAAGGAAGAGGTTCTTTCGAGAATGAAAACAGTCGAAGATTACCGGCCCAGCGTTTTGAAGACCCCGCGTGCGTGGCTGCAATGGAGACTCAAACGCACACTCAAGAAATGGCGGCAGGCGTTTTGATGTTGTAGGGCACGATCGACTATTTGTCGTCCGCGGATCCAGTGGGAGGAGTTTGTTGCGCTGTCCCTCTCGACGCGCTTCGGTTCGACCGCCAGAGTATTTAGTAGTGCCGACACAGTTCCACCGAGGTTGCTCGCAATCAATCGTTCGTCCACACTAGCGAACCGCCAACCCAGTTCTGGCTGTTGTGCCGGTTGAAACAGGTTCTCGACTTTCTTCGCGCGCTCACACTCGCATCTGCGGGCATCATCCAACTTCGGCGACCGATCCGCTGTAGCTGCCCAAAACGCGTCCAGCCCCAAATCTTACTCAGATCGAAAGGTTCTTGCTGGGCCAACACATCGTAGGCCGTTTTGCTAAACTTGGCCGGCCGCGTTTTCTTTAGCCCGGAACGGGCCAGCTTGCGCGCCAGGCAACGCGGTAGGGTTACGCCCCATAGGGTTATGCCCCATAGATAACGGCTAGCCTGAAGCGTAGCGTCTCCTCGTATTGAAAAACCAACAACAGAAACAGAAAGAAGAAAGCTCAATGAAAGTCAAGTATCCAACAATCATCTATCCGGTCGCGTGTGTAATCGCCGCGGCCGCTCTGGTGAGCACCGGTGTGTGGGTGTTCGCGTCCGACACGGATAGCCGCATCGAGTCATCCGCCAAGCGGTCGTATGTGTTCAAGACCTACCTCAAGAACGATACGATAAAGATCCAGTCCAAGGATGGTGTGGCCACCTTGACGGGAACCGTCGCCGAAGACTCTCACAAAGCATTGGCTCAGCAGACCGTGGCGGGCCTGCCCGGAGTGAAAAGCGTGGACAACCAATTGGAGTCCAAAGCCGAGCGCGCCGCCGAGAACTCGGATGCATGGATCAGTGCGCGAGTAAAATCCACACTGTTGTTTCACCGCAACGTGAGCGCCACCAAGACGCAGGTTGAAGTCCAAAACGGCATCGTGACCTTGCGAGGCGAGGCCGCCAGCCAGGCGCAAAAGGAACTGACCACCGAATACGCCAAGGACGCTGAAGGCGTCAAGGACGTCAAAAACGAGATCAGGGTGGTTGAGAAGCCGGAGAAATCCGCCGAAACAATGGGCGAAACGATGGACAACGCTTCGATTACCGCCCAGGTGAAGATGACGCTGCTGTTCCATCGCTCGACCAGCATGGTGAACACCACGGTGGACACGAAGGATGGCACGGTCACGTTAGGCGGCAAGGCCAAGAACGCCGCCGAAAGGGACCTGGTCACCAAGCTCGTCACGGACATCACCGGCGTGAAGAACGTGATCAACAACATGACCATCGAAGTGGTGGCTGTATCCAAGAGCAACTAACGAATGAATCGCTGTTGGCTGGCGCCAGAGAGCGCCAGCCGGCAGAGGTTCCAAGGCAAATGGAAAGACAGATTATATGTTGTATACGATTGCGATAATACTGGTGGTTCTGTGGCTGCTGGGATTGGTGAGCAGCTACACGATGGGAGGGTTTGTTCACGTCTTGCTGGTGATTGCCGTCATCGTTGTGCTGCTCAACATCATCCAAGGCCGGCGAGCGATTTAGGAAGCTGCTGACTGAAAAAACCAAACTGGAGATTCACAATGAACACGAAAACCATCGTTGCAGTCATCCTGGTCACTCTGGGCGTCGTGGTGCTCGCTTACTCGGGCATCACCTTCACGACTCCGGGAAAGCCCGTCGAGTTCCTCGGAATGCGTTTCGAGACCACGCACAATCACTTCATCTCGCCAGCCGTCGGAACACTGGCGCTCGTTGGCGGGGTCGTGTTGCTGCTGGTGAACCCCAAGCAAGTATGAGCGGACATGAAAGGCCATCGTGAGTTCACCAATCCAAATTTACTGGCATCTTGCCGCAGTGGTTCGCGCTGTCACGCGCCACTATCCCGTTCGAGTCGCCTGGCACTGGCAAGGCATCCTGAGGGCGATTCACATCAAGGGACGTATTCATGAACATCACCAATAATATCGGGATTTTACTGCCGGCCATCAACTTGGTCACGGCAGGGCTGGTTGGAGCATTCGGCATCAGCCGCAGCCAGTTCAGCATCCTGGCGCCAATACTCACCGTTGTGACAGGTGTATTGGTTTATATCGGCAACTAAAGGCGGCCACAGAGAATTGGAAACAGTCAATATCGGAAAGTGAAAGAGACAATGAAAACGAAACAGACAATGAAGAGTTGGATGGGACTGGCGGTGTGTTTGGGTCTGGCAGCGGTCGTGCGAGTGCCGGTCCCGTCGGAAGCAGCGCCACCACCCCGCGTCTATGAAACCACCGAATCAGGCCGGACGTATCAGCCTGTCGTGGTGGGCCGCGTGTATCATATCGAAGGCGAGTTGCTGCGTTATGTCCCGGCCGCGAAAGACTGGGTAGCCACAGTGAACGATGCGCCTTTCGGCGTGGAGGACACCCTCTTTTCCGGCAAGCAAGGCATGGCGGAACTGTTCGTGCCCAACGGAACCCGGATCCGCATTGGCTACAGCACGCAGGTCCAGTTCATCGGCCTTGAGGGCGATCTGACCGAGGTGGACGTGGCCTCGGGCGTGGCGCGGTTCTATAACAAAAGCCCCAATGCCGTCATCAAGGCGACAAGTTCCTTCGGATACGTCTTGGCCGAGCCAGGCGCCGCCTTCGACTTTTATGTAGGCGAAAACTCCGTCGAGGTAATCCCGCTCAATGGCAAAGTGACCTTTATCCACGCGGGAACCGAGGCGAAATACGACGTGGCAACAGGCTCGCCTTCGATACTTGCTGACGCGCAGCAGGTGGCATCGGGCGATGGCGCCGTCGAACCGGGCTGGAATAGCTGGAACGCCACGCGCGAGGCATTTTGGGCAGAGAGGGCCAACGTCAGAGGCCACTCGGCTGAGTATCTCCCTCCCAGCCTGCATAACGAAGCCTATGTCTTTGAAGAACACGGGCGGTGGGACAGAGTGAACTATGAGGGGCAGGAACGGATATTCTGGCGTCCCACACACGTGGCTGCGGGATGGGCGCCTTACACGGTGGGACGGTGGACCGAATGGTATGGCGACCAGACATGGATTCCAGCCGAACCTTTCGGTTACATGACCCATCACTATGGGAACTGGGTCTATGTCGGAAACTCCTGGTGCTGGGCGCCGCCAGTGATGGGCGTGCGGGTTGGATTGCCCTTTCTCGACGTGGGCTTTTTTTGGAATCCCGGCAGGGTGTCGTGGATCCATTCCGGGGGCTATGTGGGCTGGGTGCCACTGGGTTACCGTGAGACGTATTACGGCCACCGATCTTGGGGTGGTCCCCACTCGCGGGTTGCGAGCGGCGTGAGCGTCAGCCTGAGCATCGGCGGTTTCGCTTATGCCAGCCACGCGGTCATCGTCAATCAGAGGGATTTCTATAGCGTCAATGATTACGGGAGGGTCCGCGTCAGCAACATCAGCCACGCCTCCATGGTCAAGAATTACCGTGCCGCCCCGGTTGTCAACAACACGGTGATCAACAACTACACGACCAACAGGCAACGCTATAACTACACCAACGTCGCGGTGCATGAGAAACCCCACACCACGGTGACCGCCCGCATCCAGCAAAACAACACGGTCATCCGCAAGGGAAAGCCTGAAACCGCCGTCGTGGTCCAACAGCGAGCGGGCGCCATCCGCCAAGGCCAGGTCAGCCGCGAAGCCCGGATCGCTCAGCCCAAGATAACGAACAACATTGTCGCGGCGCGCGATGTGAACAAGCCGAAGGCCGAGATGAAGCTCCAGCAGCGGGAATTGAAAGGAAGAAGCGGACAGTCCGAAGCGGTGGCTGCGAAACCTGTAGCCGTCCGGGAAACCAGGAAGACCACATCCAAGCCCGGCCAGCCCGAAGCGAGTCCGGCACGGGTGAAACCAGCCGCGGAGGTCGTCGGAGCCAAGCCCGCCCGGTCCGGTGCAAAACCTGAGAAGATTCAGTCACCGAGAGGTGGTAGGCAAGAACAGCCGGTTCAGCCCGCCGCAAGAACTGAGAAGCTCCAGTCGCCAAGAAGCGCTCAACCTGGCTCAGGGACTGAGAAGGTCGTGTCGCCCAGAGGTAGCCGTCAGGAGCAGACAGTTCAGCCCGCCGCAAGAACTCAGAAGGTCGTATCGCCGAAAGGCGGCCAACGGGAACAGGCGGTTCAACCTGCTGTGAAACCTGAGAAGGTTCAGACGCCGAGAGGTAATCAGCAGGAACAGACAGTTCAGCCTGCTGCAAGAACTGGGAAGATCCAGTCACCGAGAAGCAGTCGGCAGGAACAGACATCTCAGCCTGCTGCAAAACCTGAGAGAGTCCAGTCGCCGAAACAAGATCAACCTCGCCAACCGAGCCATCCCGCTACGGGCGCGGAGCGAGTGAAGCGTCAGGATCAACCCGCCAAGCCAAGTTCCCAAGCCAGCAGGTCCACAGCAAAACCAAAGGGTAAGCAGCCCAACCAGCCGGCCCAACCGGCTCAGCCGAATCAGGAAGAGAAGAGTAAGGGAAATCGGAAACAATAATCAGTCAAAAACAAACGAACACGGAAAGAACAGAAACATGAAAACATATTGGAAGATAATTTGTATCGCATCACTGGCCGGGTTGGCGACATTGCCCTGCGGAGCCGATAACAATCTGCCGCCAGCGTTGTCGCCGCAAGTGCTGGCGTCCATGCGCAGCGCTGCCCACGACGCGGCCATCAACTGTAGTCACTTCTACGACCACTCCCGCCAGTTGCAGATTCGCAGCTCGGAAATGGGCAAATCGCTTGCCTCGATCTTGCGCCTGCGCGACACGGTGCGGAAATACCAGAACGCGGTCTCCTCGGACTACTGGCCGCGACCGGACTGGTTGCGGGTGTGCAGTGAGAATCTGCTCAACGCATGGATCAACGTGGAGGTGTCGTTCCCGCAGCTGGAGCCAACGCCGCCAGTCGTAGGCTGGTGGAACCAATCCCAGCACAGCCTCGTGGATCTCTATCGCGCCGCCTCGCCCTACATCGGCCGGCCCACAGGCCCGTTGCCGTCAGCCTTGGGCGTGAGGGTAAGCGAAACTCGATAACCGGCACACAGCGAACCAAAAGCGAAATGACATGAGAACATATTGGCAACTCCTCTGTATCGCATCGCTAGCCCTCACAGGCAGCGCTACGTGTTCTGCGGTTCAACCAGATCCCTCCGCCGGAGCGTTGGCTCCACACCAGATGCTGGAGAGCATGCACAGCGCCGCCCACGACGCGGCCATCAACTGTAGTCACTTCTACGACCATGCCCAGCGGTTGCAGGTTCGCAACCCGGAAATAGGTAAATCGCTCGCCGCGATCCTGCGGCTGCGCGACGCGGCGCGGAGATACCACGACGGGTTCACCTGGAACTACGGGCCGCAGTCAGTCTGGTTGCGGCTGTGCAGCGCGACTCTGCTCAAAGCATGGATCAACGTGGAGACGTCGTTTCAGCAGTTGGAGCCGACACCGCTGGTCGTAGGCTGGTGGGACCGATCCCAGCACAGCCTCGTGGATCTGGTTTACGCATCAGCGTCATACGTTGGTCTGCCCACGGCCCCGTTGCCGTTAGCCTTGGGCATAAGGATAAACGAAGCTCGGCGACTCACAGGCGGTAATTGAAAGTGAGATAATATGAAAAAGTATTGGCAAGTTCTTTGTATCGCATCGCTGGCGCTCACAGGTTGCGCGACGCATTCTGCCGTTCGACCAGGCCCCTCCACCGGGGCGCTGTCTCCACAGCAGGTGCTCGCCAACATGCGCGGCGCTTCTCGTGATGCGGCGATCAACTGCAGTCATTTCTACGATCACTCCCGCCAGTTGCAGATTCGCAGTTCGGAAATGGGTAGATCGCTCGCTGCGATCCTGCGGCTGCGCGACGCGGTGCGGAAATACCACGATGCGGTCTCCTCGGAAGAGATGCCTCGACCGGACTGGCTGCGGGAGTGCAGCGAACATCTGCTCAACGCCTGGGTTAAAGTGGAGGTGTCGTTCCCACAGTTGGAGCCGACGCCGCCAGTCGTGGGTTGGTGGAACCGCTCTCAGGACAGCTTGGTCGCAATGTATCAAGCCTCCTCGCCATATATCGGCCGACCGTCAGCGCCCGGCCCGTTGCCGACAGCCTTGGGCGTAAGGGTAAGCGAAACTCGATGACCAACGTCAATTCCGACTAGCCTCTGACTTTCATGCCTCCACGAACCTTCTCTTTGCCATCTCCAACACTGCCGCCGCCTGAAAGGCCAATACTTACCGACTTCTTGTGGCTCCAGTAACTGCAAGCATGAAAAGCCGACGACCATTCCATTGAATGAAGTCAATTCCAGTCGTTTGAGTGTCGTAAGTCCCGTGTTCATCGTAGTTGCATTTTGCATGGTTCCGCCACGGACAAAGGCTCGACGTTCAACCGCCACCATACCCCCCCAACTTTCTCTCCCGCCGCAGCCATGTCCCGAATCTCGTTCTCCAATATTTCTAACGCCTCCGGCGAAAGATGCGGTTTGAGTTTCAACAGCAACCGCACCCAACTCTGGTTCACTGCTTCCGCTCCAGCCTCGAACATCTTCTACCGTATTCCGGGTCGCCCTCGCCCATGCGTAACAACTTTGTTCCTAGCGCCGTTCCTTGTAGCCGCAACTCGATATCCGGCACCCCCTTCGTCACTTCCACCGGCCTCTCCATCTCAAACAGCCCATCCTTCACTTTCCGAGTCTCCACCACCTTCTCTTTTCGCTTCGCATTGAGCGCCAACTTGATCGGGTGAAGCAGTTCCATTTCCGTAATGCCCAACTGTTTGAATATGCCAACGACAGCCGTTTGCATCGCCGGTGGCTCGAACACACGCGTTGCGTTTGCATTCGGATCCGAGTAGCCCGCAGCCCGTGCCGACTCGGTCTTGTTGCCCGTCTCGGCATAGACTTTTAGCGCCGTTCGCTGTTTCGGCGTCAGCTTCTCCTCAGGTTTACCGTGTTTTACCGTAGTCTTCTTCGCCGTGCCCATTGTGTCCCTTGCTTCCTTCGCGCTATCCGTCTTGCAGACAGACATGTGCAAATCCCCGTTGGTTCTTGTCGTTGCGTTTGATGTCTGTGCGTTTCGCAACTCGGTGGATCTCCATCATCACGTCACTGATATGGTTTTCAAAACAGCGCACCGTAACGGCCTGCCATCCCCGCTCATCACAGAACTTGTTATAGCCCGTCAGAAGTTCATGAACCGTCACGTCACCGCCGGGGCCTTTGACAACGCATTTGACAACAAACTGCCGCACACTATCAGACTCGGAGAGCAGGGTCTCGACCCGGTCAATCTGTGCTGGAGTCATTTGCATGCTGCTGCAGACCTTCAGTTCCGCCAGCCACTTGCGCGCACCCTCGATACACCAGTTCAAAATCCCCGGCCCCTCGACGCTCACAAGCTGTCGGTCAAACTGTGGAATCGCCTTCTCCACCGGCGGTCTCTCGTAGTCAATGATCAGCAACCTACGCCGCCATGCGCCCGTGTCCGTGTCGAGCCGAACGTGCAAGCGGGAGTTCGATGTGATGATGGCATTGAACTCCCCCATAACCTCAAACCGATGTTTGACGTTCTTCTGCTCTGCGTTCAGCCGATCACCTCCCACGAGCGCCTTGAGCACATAAGCCGCCTTGTTGTTCAGGAAGTCGCCCGGAACATCCTTGCCGCTCAGCAACGTCTTCCCCACGAATCCCGCGATCTCGAATCGCTCGGTCAACAACTGAACCCGCAGTTGCGCGACGTTGTGAACCCCAATGACCGTCTCCAGGATGTTGACGAGCGTAGACTTGCCTCCAGCCGGTGTTCCACGGAGCAGCAGAATCTTTTGCGTCAGGTTCTGCCCGATCAGACACTGCCCCGCATATCGCTGAAGGAGTGCGATGTCCTCATCAGGCAGGGCAGGCAACAGTAGTTCGTTCAAGAATCTCGGACACTCCGCTTTCGCGTCGAAGCATATCTCAGAACGATTGCGCGAGTAGTAGTCCGGGCTGAACAGATGGAGCGTCGGCAGGTCGTCGTCCATGTGCAGGACCCCATTGCCGACGTGGATGACATGACGCGTTTGCTGGAATACATCGGGACGCTCAACCATTCCTTTGAGGAAACAGACGATCTGCGCCACCAGGTTCTCCGTGCGCGTGCCTAGAAGCTGTCCACCACCGCACTCGTTGAGCATATCACGAAGCGATTCGCCAACCTCCACTATCAGGCTGGCTTCGGTCTTGGGTCTCCAAAGCCCGGTATCCGGGTCATAGACATAGACCATGTTCAGCGTTGGCTCGTGCAGAATCAGGTTGTCCCGGGCGAACTTGGCAGCCACGAACATCTGGTTCACATGAGCCGGTTCTCCAAACTTGTTCATCGTGACCGGCGGGCCGAATCGGGCAACCAGGTCTTCATCACCGGGCACGTCCAGAACCATGCTCCCCTCGTGGTCATCCTGCGTGCCAGACTTCGGTTCAAATCTCGCCCTGAGCGCCCTCCAGTTGTTCCCCTTGCATCCATCGTGATGGCATTTGAATCCGAGCGTGCCATCCTGCTTGATCACAATCACCGCCGAGCGATTGTTGTGGTCGGAGTTGAACGGGCAACTGCCCAAGACCCACTTGAAGCCGCCATCGTAGGGCATCGCCGGCCCCGGCTTGCACTCAACAAGATGCCGGTCAATGAACTCCTGCACCTTTGTCAGGTCCCATGCCCGCCGAGAAGTCGGAGTTGACCGTATGGGGCGTATGCTTCCGCCTCCTACATACGCTTCAGACGGTCTGTTTTGACTTTTCGACTCTTGAACAACACTTGGCTGTGTTGCCTCCATTGTGCTGATCAAGGCATCCAACTGCTCCAGCGCTACCGCCTCTATCCTTTCGGGCACTTTGAGTATCTTGGACAACCGATGCGGCCGGCCGAGGTCAGGGCAATGATCCCCCTTCGCCGATTGCGTGCCGTAGAGCTTCACAATCCGGGCCGCGTTGCAAACCGTCGTGTCTATGCTAACCGCCTCGTCGCTGAATCGCAGGTCGAGAGCCTCCAAACAATGCCGGACTCGCTCGTCATTCGCGGGCAGGTCAATCCGATACAGCAAGTGGTATCCGTTGCCGGAGTTGGCAACGACAGGCTCCGGCCAGCCTAATCCCTTGAGATAGGCATAAACGTCTTCCACACAATCGAAGGCTTTGACCTTCTCCTCATCGCTGGCGGAAATCCCGCTGGGCCGTTTCGGATCGCAATCCACAAACAGCCAGCACCGACGAACAATGTCCTTGTCCGCGGTTGTGTGGCCGTCCTTCGCCTCTGTGAACTTGTTGTGGCTTCGCGCCAGCAATGCAGGATTCACCGGGTTCAGTGTAACGTAGATCCCCTTCGCCCCTTCGAGCCGCAGGTCCAAGAGAGCTTTGGGCACCCCTGCCCCATCATCGAAGTAGCCATAGATCACGCGCGGCGAGTAGCCACGACCAAGCCGTCTCGGTTCAAGGATACGAACCTCGAACACATCTCCCCGAGCCACAATAACGCCCAACGCCTTCTGTATCTCTCCCCCGTCAATCATGTGTGTATTATTCTCGCTCATACTGCACCCCCCTTCCCCGCCACGATGGCCTCCAGGTCAGCACGCCGAATCCGGAAACTGTCAGGCAACATCTCCACCTTCTTCAATCGCCCTGCGCGAATCATCCGCCATAACGTCGCGCGGCCGACGCCCAGAAACTTCGCCCCCGCTCCCATCCCCATCAGCAAAGGCCCCGTGGCCTCAACTGGCTTCATCGGCGCCTTGCCATCGAGAACCTGATCAATGATTGCCTGCTGTTCAGGTGTCGCCCGTAATAACTTCAGTAGTCTTTCGTCTGTGCTCATCGTCCCGCCCATTCTTTCACTTGCCGTCTTCTTCATTCGCTTTTCCCCGATTATCTGCCCCCGTCACTTAATCTCCCACACAGCAACCAGCGAACGCCCTGTCGTATTGCTCACCGCATCACCCGCCGCACACGCCCTTCGATCTCCGTTCTGGTGCGTGCCAATTAGCCCGGTCGTTGTATCCACTTCGTCCGGTCTTGCCGCGGCACCCATGCTCACCAGTTGGCCGGGTTCCATTTTCTGTGCCGTGCTCATGACTGTGTCGCCTCCGGATGCTCCATGAGCTGTCGCAAATACGCCTTCAAGCTGGCGAGGCGGATCAGCCGCGCGCCGCGCAGGCAGCCCGTTTTGCGAAGCGAGACAGATTTGGTTTTCCGCTCGTTGATGAGCTAGAGATAGGCGCGGGAAAGGCCCGTGCGAGGGCTCCGCGCCCCTCGTCCGACCGGCAGACGGATGAACTCCGGCTTCTACCGTTGCGTTGTTCGCCGCCACGCTAGGCGGGGCAACCGTGGAGTTGTCAGGATTGTCGCTGACGTTGTCGCGTTTTTCTCGCATGCATGACGCATAACATGCGACCACGCAAAGGCCAGCGCATCTACGTCACAAGCGGACGGAACCGTATCGTAACCTGATGGGGTCAGGTTACGAAGTTGTGCACCCTTTATTTCTACCGCAAAGTCTTTGCGAGGCATCTCCAGACCGTGTCGAATATCTTTGCCTGCCATTCCCCCTTTGAGAACGCTACGTGTTCGGCCCTCTCATCCCTCACGATCAATCGCCGCAACTTAGGTTCTGTTGTTGCGTCGGGAAAGTATTCATCAAACAACTGCCTGTAGTATAGGCGCCACTTAGGGGCGTTCCTCTTACAGATTTGGCCGAAGGTTCGTTCCACGTTCTTGAACTCTCCCAGCGCTAAGAAGCGGTTCTTCGGACACTCTTGCGGATAAGCAGCTTCGAGAATGAACCGGTTCAACCTTGTGCACTCGTTGTCATTCAGTTCCGATATGCGCTGCATGAGATGCTTTGCTTCTTCACACAGGACGCAATGCTTGAATTGTCGGTGTAATCCCGTCCCTCTCAACATCCAGTTGAGCGATTCGAGTTCCGACTGTGCTGGCGGGTATTTGGGGCATTCTTCCGGGTAAACCCTCTGAAGGATAAGCCGGTTTAGTTTTAGACGTTCAACCCCACTTCGTTTGACCACTTTCTCCAGTAAACACTTAACCACCCTAGATGGAGGTGTTTTCTTGAAGCGTCGATAGAGCACATTGCTGTTCAGCAACTTGTTGAGAGATTCGATTTCCGTGGTTGCCTTGGGAACTTGTATGCCGTCAGCACGAATGATCTCTAGTAGGCCGCGCATCGAGAACGGTTTGAAAAACTCGTTCATCAGGAAGTTCGGCACACCCGCGCTTGGTGGAAACACGCCATCAGCAGTTATTGCATCCAACAAACGACGTATCGTGAACCGCCCGCTAAACTCATTTCTTGTGAACTCAAAAGAACGCAAGAAACGTGCATGGCGCATCTGGCTTATGAGAAACACTGCACATTTCACACCTTCTTTGTGCCAGCTCCATCGGGATTTCGGACTCATTGTTTGAAGCAGAGAGGTTTTGCCCACTTCAAGCTCGCTCAGGATCGTTTCAATATCCTTCTTCGCCACCGGATGTCGGCACGTAAGAACAGGCCACTCCTCAAGTTGTTGAGCAATAGGTCGCAATCGTGCAATGGGCAACTGTTCAACCAACGCAACCGCCTCATAAGCAAGCATTGCCAGCGCTTCCACGGCTTCCTGGTCACGCTTGGCAGCCTCGCTTTGCATCGTTGGCAAGGCGTTCTTAAATGCCGGATCGAGTTCGGTGTTCTGCTCAAGGCGTTGCTGCACATTATCCTCAAGGGTCAATCTCTGTTCATCTATTCGGCGCAAAAGTTCCCAGAGCGCCGAGTGAACCTCGGTGGCGATTCTCAATGTTGGACGACCGGGCGGTGGGTAATTGGCTGGATCGGGCATGCCACAAGCCTCGGCCATCGTGGGCTGGAGTTTGTTACGAAATGCTTGTCTAGGAATTTCGCTGAAAGAGGTCCTCTTCTTTAGGTCAACGATTCGTGTGGGCATCTCCGAATTAACATTGGTCACGACTTGATGCGCTTGTGTTGTTTTCTTTGGCTTTGGCGCAATCTTGTTTGGCGGCACGGCCGGGGCTTCCGGTTCTTCCGATCGGCTAGGCGTGTAACGCCTGCCGAGAAGTGAATTCGCAATCTTTCGTTTTCGTTTTCGATTCTTCATCTGGTCTTCCTCCGTTCGCACAAACAGCGTTTTCACAATCTCAACATTTACAGTCATTTCGTCGTCGTAAGTCACGTGTTCATCGTGAACTCATTTTCATTTTCTTTGCGTCCCGTTTTGCGGTCGTTCGCCGATGTTTGCGCTCGCTGCTCCGTGCTTTTCTCCACTTTCGTCATTTTTCGTCACTTCGCCCACGTAAGTGCTTGCAATGACTGTCCGATCCGTTCCCGCGTTTTCGCAGTATCAACCACTGCCTCTTACAAAAGTTAAACGGTTCAGATTTCGACCGAGGCCGCGCCGGCAAATCGAAACTCCAACCTCGGTCGGCGACAAACTCGAATGCCTTCGCCAGACAAACTGGCCAAAACATATTTCCACCACCCCCCCCCCCCCCCCCCCCCCCCCCCCCCCCCCCCACCCTCCCTC